>NZ_JBHSBA010000024.1:0-638 GCF_042650365.1 Nocardia rhizosphaerae | reverse complement strand
TACTGGTGGAGCAGGGCGAAGGTCTGTTCCACGATCCAGCGGCCGGCGGTGACCTTGTCGCGGGTTCCGCGGCGCGGGATGTAGCCGGTGATCCCGCGTTGCCGTAGCTCGGTGTACACGCTGGGGTAGTCGTAGCCCTTGTCGGTGATCAGCGTCTTGATCCGTCGCGGTGGTGGCCCTGGACGGCCGCGCAGTGGCCGGAGACCATCGAGCACCGCGGGCAGCATCAGGTGGTCGTTGACGTTTGCCGCGGAGAGCTCCACGACGAGCGGGAACCCATTGCCGCGGGTCAACAGGTGATGTTTGGAGCCAGTCTTGGCGCGGTCTACCGGGCTGGGCCCGGTCGCGGCGCCCCCTTTTTCGCCCGCACGTGCGAGCCGTCGATCATGACACGGTCGAAGTCGATCAACCCAGCCGCGTTACTGCGATCCAGGACCGCTTGGTGCATCGCCTCGAACACTCCAGCGGCTTGCCAGTCCCGCAACCGACGCCAACACGTCATCCCGGACCCGAACCCGAGTTCCTGAGGTAGGTCCTCCCACCCGATCCCGGTGAACAGCACGAACAAGATCCCCTGGAACACCAGCCTCGGATCGTGCTGAGCCGGGCCCGGTGTTCCTGCCGGTTTCACCGGTAGT
>NZ_JBHSBA010000023.1:0-627 GCF_042650365.1 Nocardia rhizosphaerae | reverse complement strand
AACCTTCCGGCACCGGGCAGGCGTCAGTCCGTATACATCGTCTTACGACTTCGCACGGACCTGTGTTTTTAGTAAACAGTCGCTTCTCTCTGGTCTCTGCGACCACCCCCAGCTCCCAGCGTAAAGCCGTTCACCAGGCGTGGTCCCCCTTCTCCCGAAGTTACGGGGGCATTTTGCCGAGTTCCTTAACCACAGTTATCTCGATCGCCTCAGTATTCTCTACCTGACCACCTGTGTCGGTTTGGGGTACGGGCCGTGTACCAACTCACTAGAGGCTTTTCTCGGCAGCATAGGATCACTGAATTCGTCACAACGACTACGCATCACCTCTCAGGCACATGTTGTGCGGATTTGCCTACACAACGCCCTACAGGCTTACACCAGGTATTCCATCACCTGGCCCAGCTACCTTCCTGCGTCACCCCATCGCTTGACTACTACACCCAGGGTCTCGTGCATCGCCTTCTGGCTTCCCGAAGGAAGTCCGTCCGGTCCTGGACGATTAGCACAGATGATTCGCCATTGGGCGCGGATACACGGGTACGGGAATATCAACCCGTTGTCCATCGACTACGCCTGTCGGCCTCGCCTTAGGTCCCGACTCACCCTGGGCGGATTAACCTGGCC
>NZ_JBHSBA010000021.1:0-770 GCF_042650365.1 Nocardia rhizosphaerae | reverse complement strand
ATCGTAGTCGGACCGGAGCCGCCCGCATGGAAAGGGCTGAACAAGCCGCATCGGCGGGACCGGCGGTGGGCGACGGCGTGGAGTCCGGAGCAGATCTCGCATCGCCTGAAGGTCGACTTCCCGGATGATGAGTCCATGCGCATCAGCCACGAGGCGATCTACCAGTCGCTGTTCATCCAGGGCCGTGGCGCGCTCGAACGCGAACTCGTCACATGCCTGCGAACCGGCCGTGCTCTCCGGCAGCCGCGGGCTCGAGCACAGAACCGCCCGCAAGGGCATGTCACTGCCGATGTCGTGTTCTCCGAACGCCCCACTGAGGCCGCCGACCGCGCCGTTCCCGGGCACTGGGAGGGCGACCTGATCATCGGCACCGGCCGGTCCGCGATCGGCACGATCGTCGAACGCAAGAGCCGCTCGACTCTGCTGGTGCACTTGCCGCGACTGCAGGGTTGGGGTGAGTCTCCGCCGGTCAAGAACGGTCCCGCGCTGGGCGGCTACGGCGCCATCGCGATGAACGCCGCGTTGATCGCGACGATGACGCAGCTGCCCGAACAGCTTCGCAAGACGCTCACCTGGGATCGCGGCAAAGAGCTCTCCGCGCACGCCCAGTTCGCGTTCGAGACGGGCACGAAGGTGTTCTTCGCCGACCCTCACTCGCCCTGGCAGCGGCCGACGAATGAGAACACCAACGGGTTGCTGCGGCAGTACTTTCCGAAGGGCACCGACC
This sequence comes from Nocardia rhizosphaerae, assembly GCF_042650365.1. Lineage (NCBI taxonomy): Bacteria > Bacillati > Actinomycetota > Actinomycetes > Mycobacteriales > Nocardiaceae > Nocardia > Nocardia rhizosphaerae. Next base: position 43 of record NZ_JBHSBA010000021.1, on the reverse strand, counting down.
TCTCCCGGTGGTCCGCTGAAGACCTCGAAGCAGTCGCTCTCGC
>NZ_JBHSBA010000020.1:0-537 GCF_042650365.1 Nocardia rhizosphaerae | reverse complement strand
GACTCAAAACGCCCTATTCGGACTCGCTTTCGCTACGGCTACCCCACACGGGTTAACCTCGCCACACACCGATGACTCGCAGGCTCATTCTTCAAAAGGCACGCCATCACCCCACTGCAGAACAGAGGGCTCTGACGGATTGTAAGCGCACGGTTTCAGGTACTATTTCACTCCCCTCCCGGGGTACTTTTCACCTTTCCCTCACGGTACTAGTCCGCTATCGGTCACCAGGGAGTATTCAGGCTTACCGGGTGGTCCCGGCAGATTCACAGCAGATTTCACGGGCCCGCTGCTACTCGGGTATCTCCTACGAGAGCCGAAAGGTTTTCGTCTACGGGATTATCACCCTCTATGACAGGCCGTTCCAGACCATTTCGACTAACCACTCGGTTTCTTACTCTCGCCTAGTCCGGCAGAACTAGGAAAGAAGACCCCACAACACCGCATGGACAACCCCTGCCGGGTATCACATCCACACGGTTTAGCCTCATCCGCTTTCGCTCGCCACTACTCACGGAATCACTGTTGTTTTCTCTT
>NZ_JBHSBA010000019.1:0-678 GCF_042650365.1 Nocardia rhizosphaerae | reverse complement strand
CAGGAACCCTTGGTCATTCGGCGGACGAGTTTCTCACTCGTCTTTCGCTACTCATGCCTGCATTCTCACTCCCGTAGCCTCCACCACTAGTTCACACTGTGGCTTCCACGGCTACAGGACGCTCCCCTACCCACCCAGTCGACTGGCCCGAAGGCGATCTAATGACTGAGTGCCGCGGCTTCGGCGGTGTACTTGAGCCCCGCTACATTGTCGGCGCAGGATCACTTGACCAGTGAGCTATTACGCACTCTTTCAAGGGTGGCTGCTTCTAAGCCAACCTCCTGGTTGTCTCAGCGACCCCACATCCTTTTCCACTTAGTACACGCTTAGGGGCCTTAGCCGGCGATCTGGGCTGTTTCCCTCTCGACTACGAAGCTTATCCCCCGCAGTCTCACTGCCACGCTCTCACACACCGGCATTCGGAGTTTGGCTGACTTCGGTAAGCTTGTAGGCCCCCTAGGCCATCCAGTAGCTCTACCTCCGGCGTGAAACACGTGACGCTGCACCTAAATGCATTTCGGGGAGAACCAGCTATCACGGAGTTTGATTGGCCTTTCACCCCTACCCACAGCTCATCCCCTCAGTTTTCAACCTAAGTGGGTTCGGGCCTCCACAACCTCTTACAGCTGCTTCACCCTGGCCATGGGTAGATCACTCCGCTTCGGGTCCATAATGTGC
>NZ_JBHSBA010000018.1:0-28805 GCF_042650365.1 Nocardia rhizosphaerae | reverse complement strand
GACCACAAGGCAGGCCTGTCCGACCACAGCCGCCGCCTGTGGACCCTGCTGGTCTTCATGGTCTGGCACGGCATCTTCGTCGAGAACCGCATCAAGCCCGAAATCCAGGAACCGGTTTATCCGGTCTCGCTGTAGATACCGAACGGCGCCCGCGGCCAGGTTTGGTCGCGGGCGCTGTTCTGGGGGTATTCATCGACGATCGTTGGGTTGATTGTTGATGACGGGGTGATCATTTCACGGGTTGTGGTGGTGTGCATAGCGAGGCCGATCCAAAGCATGTTGACTGCTTACGTTTTCGTAAGCTAGAGTGTTGTCAACGGCAAGGGGAACAGCCCCAGCCCCTCGGGAAGGAACCCGACATGAACATCACCCTCACCCCCGCGGTCATCGCCTACCTGCGCGCCACCAACACCCTCGATGAGCTGATGGAGACCGGCGGCGATGCCAGCGCCGCGATCGACGCTCGCGCCGCCGCGAAGGCCACCCTGGTCGCCGACGGCTTCACCCCCGACATGTTCGACGCCCTGGCCGACATGTTCTGACCACCCCGACTGCCCGCCCAGGAACTGCCTGGGCGGGCATTTTCACACCTGGAGGAACGGATCCCCATGACCGCTGCCGAGTTCTCGATTGCGTTGGCCTATCTGGGCTTGTCGAACGCCGATGCCGCCGACCTGCTGCAGGTCACCCCGCACACGATCAGGCACTGGATCAAGGGCCGCTACGTCGTGCCGGAGGGTGTTGAGCGGCAGCTGGAGGAGATGGTGGCTGAGACTGATGTCGAGGTCGCGGTGCTGGTGGCGAAGCTCGCCGGCGGGAAGGTGGACGAGCTGACGGTGTTCGGTGATAGCGCGGCGGCGCGGGCGGCGCATCCTGACTGGTCGCGGCCGTGGTCTGCGGGCTGGCATCAGTTGGTGGTGGCGCGGGCGGTGCGGCAGGCGCCGTGGTCGGTTCGGGTGGTGTACTCAAACGGTTGACGCTTACGTTTTCGTAAGCTACAGTTGTGTTATCGGCAAGGGGAACAGCCCCAGCCCACCGGGAAGGAACCCGAGATGACCGCCAAGCTCGCCACCCTGATCGCCACCGCCGACGCCGCCCCCACCTCGATCAACATGCGCGAGGTCACCGAGTTCCACGCCACCATGAACCGCGTCGGCCTGGCCGACAGCGAGTTCAACGCGCTCGCCGAAGCGTTCTTCGCCCGCCACCGCTGACCAGGAAGGCCCCCGCCACGGCGGGGGCCTTTCTTGGCAGCGCACCCAATCGTGCCCGCTCACCATGTCGGTTATCTCGACTAGCCGCCTCGCAGAGTAGCCCGGCCGTGTCCATCTGCCACCACCGGCGCGAGGGAACAGATCTGGTCACCAACGGCCGGCAGCAGAGTCGTCACCGCGCTACTTTCCGTGATTCAATCCGTCGGTGGTGTCGAAGTCGTTGACGGTCCTGGGTTCACTGATACTTGCTGGAGTCACTGCGTGCACCCCCGCGAACCCCAAGCCGGACGCCAAGATCACGAACGCGCCTGTCGCATTCCCAAATGTCATCGGCATGAGCGCCGATGCGGCAGAGGACATGATTGAGGAGTTGTACCTCAACGGCAAGGCAATGACGGAAGCTGGCGGCCCCACGTACGAGTATTCGAAAGACAACCACTGCATCTGGTACGGGCCAGATAGTCGGATGAGCTCAAAAGAATCATGGCCCGTGGCGAGTGTCGTGCTGGTCCTTCAGCCCGGCATGACGGCAGGCGCCTCCCCCACTGAACCGGTGCATGCAGGCGCGCAGTACGGAAGGCTCGACCGATTGTTCTTCAGCCTGGCCATCGAGAAGCCAGACGATGTCTGGTGCAAACCCACCGAGGACTCGGGTTCAGGCAGCGGCATACCAGGCATAGGGATCCCGAGCAACAACGACGGTGGAGAGCCATGGATATGCCGACGTCACCGCCTGTGCTGACCTCTCCGCCCCATTTCGCAGGCCCTTCGCCAAATCGCACTGGGGCGATCGTCGTACACTTCGAATGTGTGTTCGAATCCGATCGTGTGGGGGTTAGGCAGCACCCACGGCCTCGACCCCGACCAGCGCTACGCGGTCCGCGGCGGCCGATGGGTCCAACCCTCCCCCGTCGCCTGCCCCAACGGCCACCGTCTCGGCCCGAACCAAGTGCTCGTCGGCACCATCATGTGCCAGCATGTCCCCAACACCAGATGCCACCGCACCCACACCTGCCTCCAATGCGACGCGGTCATCTACTGGCCGCCGGTCACCGAGGCGTGCAACCACAGCCAACACCGGTGACGCTAACGCTGGTGCCGGCACTGCGCAGCGTTGGAGATCAGTTCGCGAGCCCTCTCGCCGAACACCGCTTGCTCGTTCAGGACAGCGAACATCCGTTCATACAGCGCGATCTCGCGCGGCTGCTTCACCGACAGCTCCGCGGTCACTGTCTCCACCTGCACGAGATGCTGGTCAAAGATGGAGAACCCGTTCGTCGCTGGTCCGTTGTAGGTCATTGCCGCTGGGACGATTCCCAGCACAACCCGCGGCAACGACATCACCGTCAGCAAGCGGTCGAACTGGCCGAGCATCACCTGATCGTCACCCACGGTGGTGTGGAGAACCTGCTCGGCGATGATAAACGAGAACCGACGGTCCCCCTTGTAGAGCACGCGCTGCCGTTCCATCCGGGCGGCTACGCCGTCGGCGAGGTCATCGGGAATCTCGTAGAAGCTGATGATCTTCGACAGGATCCCGGCCGCGTATTCGGCGGTCTGTAAAAGGCCGGGGACGATGGTCGGCTCGTACCAGCGGATTGTGCGGGCACCGCCCTCGAGCTTCACCGACATCTTCTGTCGGCGGCGCGTGCCGATGCCCAGGACCCGCTTCCACTCCATGTACGCAGCTTCGATATTGCGCAGTGCGGCGATGAGGTCGGGCAGCTCGCTTATGTGGCCGGTGTGTTCGCACCAGGCGCGCAGGTCCGCTTCGGAGGGGGTTTGTTTGCCGTATTCGATGCGCGACACCTTGGACTCGTGCCATCCGGCAATCGAGGCCAGGCGCCGGGCGGTGAGGTCGGCGTCGCGGCGAAGCTCCCGGAGTTGGAGGCCGAGAGCTTCGCGCGCTTGATTGACTGGATTGGTCACCGAGCACCGAGTGCGAGGTACTCGGTGTGCGGGATCGCCGCCTCCCACACGAGGTCACGCACCTGCACGCAGTAGTCGACGATCCGCGGGTCGGTCGTCAGTGCTCCACCCCGCCACCGGCCGCCGGGCTCGAACACGGTGAAAGCCACCGATGTCCGGTCGAACAGCCACCAGTCATCGACAGTCAGTCTGCCGGTATCGACGTCGTGCCTGGACAGATACCGGATCTCCTCGCCGGCCTTCGCGTTCTGATGCGAGACCTCCAGTAGCCAACGGGTGTAGTCGGTGTGCGGCACAGTGACCACCCTCGCCCGACGCACCTGCACGCCGCGAGTGCTGGTTTCGCTGACGAGATCGAGCCAATCTTGCAGCCACGCATAGTCGTCGGCAGGTCCACCGTTGAGGAAGTCGCGGAACGGCTGACTCTCGTTGGGGGTGTTATAGGTGTCCTTCACCTCGAGGTGGAACGCCTCATGGCGCGCCGACCGCAGGAGGTCATCGAACGCCTCACCTTCCAGCAGGAGCACCGTAGAACTTCCTCTCACACATAGGGACCTCGATCGCGGTTTCACCGGGCGCGAGGTCCAACTGGTCCAGCGTTTCACGGTCGATGATCGGCCGGCCGGCGAGGGTGAAAGTCCCTCGGCCGGTGTCGGTCATCGTGGCGCCAACGTATGTGTTCGGCTTGGCGAACCCGAGGAGCAGGTGGGGGATTTCGACGATGCTGGGGTCATCGGTTTCCCATCCCTGCACGACGTAGGCGCCGGTGTCAGAGGCGAGGAGTGTCGGACATCCGCCACCGCCGCTACCACCGTTGCCGAGGAACTCTAACTGCATGTTGCACCGCCCTGTCGAGGAGTGTGCGCGAACTTGCGCCATTGCTCTATGGTGCACGATCTGTTCCCTAAGTGCGGGGTATCAACGGCAATTCGCGCAAGTTCGCGCAAGTTTGTAGAGCCGCCGACTCGTTACTTCGTAGCGTTGGCACATCCGCCGAAACAGGCGCCGGACGCCCGAGCCGAGACACCAGTGGGGGTATCCCATGTTCGACCACCTGACCGCACGGCAACGCACCGTGCTCGATGTCCTGATTCCCGGCGGCATGCTCACCGTCGAGCAGATCGCCCGCGGCGCGCGCCTGCCCCGATGGAAGGCCAAGCGCGACCTCGGAGCCCTGTGCCGCGAGGGCATGGCATTCCGCGACCGGGCCGAGCGCTGGCAGATCTCGCCCCTGCTGCGCCGCCCACCCCGGCGGGCCGTCCGGTGAGCGGCTGGCTGCAGTACCTCGACGGCACATGGTCGCGCGTCGACGACCACGGCCACATCCACACCATGGCGTTCGGGCCATGGGACGACCGGCCCGGCCTGCATGAGCTCGACGCCGACGTGCGCGGCGCGCTCGCCGTCCTCGACGCACTCGAGGCACGCGAATGAGCCTCACCCGCTGCCAACGCTGGATCTTGGAATCCCTGCACGCCGTTGCCCCCGGCCCGCCCGCCGGTGTCGCCTGCGACGAGCTGGCCGCTCTGCTCGGGCATGGCACCTACCGAACCGGCCTGTACCTCGACCAGCTGCACGCCGCCGGGCTGGTCGCCGCGCGTCCACGGGACGGCGAATTGCATTGGTGGGTCAACCGGAACGGCCGCGCCGCCCTCAAGCCTGCTCGATCCGCACGAGCACAGAGAGGGGGTGAGCAGATGATTCCGGGACCTGACGGCAACGCGGGCAACACCAACGCGACAAACGATCCGATGTCCATCGAGCTGTACGGCAGCAACGCCACACAGCCGACGCAGATCGCGGCCGTGACGCACAACGTCACCGAACACCAGTAGCACCCGCACGCCCCGTCTGTCGATCGCCGGGAAATCGGCAGACGGATCCCGGTAACGACGCCCCGCCGAACCCTCGCCCGGCGGGGCGTCTCCCATCCAGAGTGGGGCCTCGCACGGTGACCTGACCGGTCCCCTCGCTCCCCCGGTTCTTCCGTCACACGTCGACCGGGGTGTTGGTGACCCCCGGAACCTGCCAGCAGCAGGTTTCGGGGGTCGCGTGAACGGCACGGCGACGGCCGGACGGTCGGTGATCGAGACCGCGAGCGAGGGATCGACCGCGGACCGGAGCAGGGCAGGTGGTGCGACCCCATCGAGCAGCGGCTTGCCTGGGCGCCGGGTACCGCGCTGCATGGCGAAGGGACAGCCTTCTGCATACCGGGGCTATGCAAACAGCTCGCCTGATCGTATAGTGGGGCTATGCAGACCGTAGCCGAGCGCACCGAGTACCTCGTCGAAACCGTCACCGGTGTCAACCCGGTCCACGAAGTGCAAGACCATGCCAAGCTGGCCATCCTCACCGAGTCGATGCGCGAACACGGCTGGCAGGGCCCGCCCCTGGTCATCGACGGCGACCAAGCCATCACCGGCGCCCACCGCTTCGCCGCCGCGGAGAACCTGCGCGGTGACGGCATCGACATCCGGTTCCCCGTCGTCCAGGTCGCTGCCCTCGCCGACGAGTACGGCATCGGCTGGCCCGAGATCCGCGCCGAGCACACCGAGTACGACAGCTACATCGAGCTCATCGACCGCCTGCCCGCCGACGTGGTCGACTACTTCGGCCTCGACCTGCACTGAAAGGCTCGTGCCATGGCAGATTCCAGCCTCACCGGCTACGGCGTCGAACCCAGCGAGGTCGACGCCATCCTCGACAACCTCGTCAGCGACGATCCCGCCGAAGACTCCTGGACCCGCTACACCTACCTGTCCTCGCGACAGCAGCTGTTCACGGCCGTGGTCGACGCCATCGCCGCCAAGCGTCGCCAAGCTGTCGCCGACATCTACGCCGAGCAAGGCGACGAACGGTCCTACGCGCGGGTCGCCACGCTGCTCGGCCTGCACCGCGCCCGCGTCCAGCAGATGATCGAGCAGCACCGTGCCGAGGCCCAGTAGCAAAGCCGCCGTCGAGGCCGCCCGCGCGCTCATGCAATCGCGCGGCATGAGCGCCAACGCTGCCGCACGTCTCGTCGCGGCTGATCACCCCGTGAGCGCTGAGACGATCCGCCGCGGCCTGGTCGGCATTCGCTACGGCGACCGTGAACGTCGCGACCTCCACTCCCGCGTCGCCCACCTCGAGTCCGAGGTGAGCGAACTACGCGAACTCGTAGAGGAGTTGCGTAAGCAGTTCGGACGCAAACACACCACTATCCTGATCCGCCCGGACAGGCGATCCATCACAGTGGAGCAGGCCAAGCAGATCCGGCACAAGTATCGCAGCGGATCGACCATCGCCCAGTTGTCTGTCGAGTTCGGTGTCACTCAATCGGTCGTGTCGAACGTCTTGAAGGGCAAGTACTACCAAGACGCGATCGATATCGGCGAGGCTCGTAATGTCTTCCGGGGGCGTCGACCTGCGCTCACGCCCGAACAGCATGCCCAACTGGTACAGCTTCGCAATAGCGGCGCGCGCATCGACGACCTCGCCAAGCGGTACTCAGTGTCGACTGGGACGGTGTGGAACTACCTTCGGCGCGCTGGAAGTTGACAACCCTAGTCGGACGACTAGCGCGTAGGTGCTTGGCCGCCGAGTCCCCATTCCCACACGGGGATTCGAGCGGCGCGGGCGTGCCGCATGCAGTGTTGGGTGCCGATCGACTTGCCGCGCGGGAACGCCAGGCACAGGTCGGCACCGGTTCGGATCATCTCAAGGTTGCGGCGCGGTCCGGCGGCTGGGCAGTACGGGGTGCCGTCGCGTCGGTACCGCGGCGCGTGCTTGCACGAGTGGTCACAGTTGTCCCAGTCGGCGGGGTGCGGTTCAACGGGCAGGCCAGCGCTCCCCCAGATGTCGGCCGCGATCGAGTCGGCGCCGTCGGCCGCGCCGTGGACGAGGACGATCGGGCCGGGCTGGAGTTCACGCCATGCTGCGGCGAGCGCGTCCCGGATGGTCTGCCGATCGGTCCAGGCCCTGGAGCCGGTGACCAGCAGGCGTTTCACCCGTACGAGCAGTTCAGGTGCCAGCCGGGTTCGGCGTCGCCAACGTCCAGGCCGAGGAGTTCGACGAACTGGGCGATCTGGTCACGCCACTCCGGTTGTTCGACGAGTGGGTTCAGTGGTGTGGAGCTCCAGCCGTAGGCGTGCTGGACCGATGCCTTGATGCGGACTGCGTACTGTTCGTCGCCGCCGTCGCAGTCGTAGGAGTCGAGTTCGACGCCGATGCTGGCGATGAGTTCGCGTTTGCGGTCAAGGCTGTCTGACCACGCTTGGTACTCGGGAGTTTCGTGGAATGCCTGCTGGCGTCGCCGCAGAGTCTGCTCGGCGAGCTCACGGGCTTCGCGCGGGAGCCCCCATATTCCGCGGTCCTCGTCCGGGTAGTCCTCGGGGAACGGCACTTCGGTCCACCCGAGTCGACGGGCTAGTTCGTCTTCCCAGTCCTCGTTGTCCTGCATCCACTGGGGTTCGTTGGTGGTGTCGGTGTCGTAGTCGTACTCGGGTTCGGGCAGGTCGTACCCGAAGTACACGTCGGCGGAGGGGCTGCTACCCATTGGTTTCTCCGGTGGCTTTGAGTGCGGTTGCACCGTAGGCGACGAGGCAGGCGAGGGAACAGAAGTGGCCGGTATCGTCACCGAGGTCGACGGTGACCCATCCGGGGTTGCCCCAGCGGACAACCTCGACGTCGTCGATGCGTTTCCAGGAGTCGCACCCGTGACGGTCGCAATGCCGGGCGATCATGCGGGCCGCCATTCGCTGTCGGTGCGTCGCCACAGACGCCGGACCGTGAACCCGGACTTCGCGGCTTCCATGCGCACCGCGGCTTCGTCGGTGCCCTCGTAGGCGAGCAGCCCGTGTTCGTCGAATGCCGCCCACCACTCGGTCGGCTGCCAATCCGTCATCGCGGTCACGCCGACTCCTCGATGTTCAGGAAATTGCTGGTTTCCGTACCGCACGGAATCCCTGAATTTCCTGAACGTTCCGGGATAGTTTCCGGGTCGCGCAGGTCGACCAGGCAGGTGGCGCACTCGATGAGCCCGGAGTCGTGCAGCAGGAAGTCGGGACCCTCGCACCCGCACAGCGCTCGGATCGGAACACCGATGCTCGATGGCGGGTTCTGGCTGAATGCACGCGGCTTCACCGCGGCCTCGGCCAGCTTCGGCGCCGGGTCCGCCGCGTCGACCTCGGACATCAGCTTATCGAATTGGTCGGCGGGCAGAGTCACGTAACGCGCCGACCCGGTGACAGCCGAGAATGCTTGTGCCAGTTCGTCGTGACGGATTCGCCAGTCGGATGCCTCGGCCTGTGCCCGCGCGAGCTCGGCGCGCAACTGCTTCTTGGTCGTCACGCTGCCACCGCCTCAGCCGGGTAGCTTTCGCCGCGCACCACACGCCCGATCGTCGTTGTCGACACTCCGAACTCGGCCGCAAGCAGCCGGTAGGGCTCGCCTCGTCTGCTACGGAGGGACTCAACTTCGGGGTCAGTCAACTTGGCGGACCAGCGGGCTGCTCCCGTGGGCTCCGTTCCGTCCCGCTTCTTGTCCGCGATGTTCTCCCGGACAGTGCCCATCCGCAGTTCGGAAAGGCGGTTGTCGGTCTGCCCGTTGGGTCCGTGCCGGACCTGCATTCCAAGGGGAATCGGGCCAACGAACGTCTCGTACACCATTCGATGGATGTAATAGAGCTTCCTGTCGGTCGACCCGTTGCTCACCATCACGGTGAGATAGCCGTTCTTCAATGCCACCGGTCGACGAACCCGACCCGTCGATGCGCGGCGGACACGGCCGAGGTCCGAGACCTCATAACGGTCGTCGGCAGGGAAGGGCTTCCACTGTTCACCCATTCTTGGCACCTCTGGTCAGCCTTTCGCGTTGCGGCGCTGGGTCTTGCGGGCTTTGCGGGCGGCGCGGTTCTTCGCGCGCCGGCGGGCGATCTCGGTCTCGGGGACGGTGCCCTGGTAGACGTGCTTGCGCTGCAGACCCAGCAGGATGGCGCGCGCGTACGAGGTTTCGAACAGGCTGGTGATGGTGGTGCTCCTCGAGAAGAAGTCCGGCTGGTTCATGAGCGCTAGCGACTGGTGACCGCCGAGCGCTTCGACCTCGGCGCGGGAGAGGATGAAGGTCACGCTGCGGCCTGCTGTGTGAGGCTGTCGGCGAGATCGGTGGCGGTGAGTCCTTCGCCGAACCCAAAGTCGGTCCAGGTGTCGGGCTGCAGTTGTCGGCGCCCGTTGGCTTCGTCGCGCAGCCAGACCAGGCCGGTCGCCCACTGCTCGTCGTGCGAGAGCTGGTACCAGGCTTCGCGGTCCTCGTCCTCGGCGTCGGCCGGTTCCCAGGTGGTCGCCCCCGGGTTCGGGAACGAGTCGCACACGCTGTAGGACATGACGACCGGTTCGTCGTCGCGGGCACGGAGCAGTTCGATCACCGACTCCCAACCCATCTCGGCTCGGAACACGCCGTCGCGGCGGGCGCCTTCGATCAGGTCTGCGAGCCATGCCCGGTCGGCGCCTTCGACGTAGCCGTGGACTTCGCACTGGGCGTGGACGCGCGCGGCGAGGCGCATGCTGTCGCCGGACTGCTGGATGAGTGTGTTCAGCAGCAGGTGCCAGTGGTCGACGCGTTTCCCGTTGTGCACGAACGCGCCCTGGCTGTCACCGAAAGTGCCGAGGGCCAGAGACAGCATGCGCCCACCGCCGGGGTGGTCAAGGGCCGAGTAGGCCATGCTTGCGGGGTGCAGCACTCGGCGCAGCTCGGGGTAGCCGACGATGCCGACCAGCAGGCCGATGCTGGCCTCGTGGGTGACGGTGCCGAGGTGGGCGCGTTCGCTACCGAGGACAGCGGCGTCGCCGCTGGGGCTGTGGAAGTAGATGCGACTCACGCGGCGTCGACCTCGATCACGAGGGACGCGAGGGTGTCGATGACGTTGGCGACGGGCTCGCTGCACAGCAGACGCTTGCCACCCACCTGAATGCAGGTGAGGTCTGCGTAATCCTGGTGGACGCCAATGACGTCGATCTGACTGGCGCGCACGTAGAAGGCTTCACCGTTGTCGTCGGTGAGGCGAATGAACGTGTCGTTCATGCTGCTTGGTCTCCTGGGGTGTACATGAGGGATTCGAGGGTCACGCCGTTGTGCAGGCGCATTCGGATCTCGTCCAGCAGATCGGGGTTGCCGAGGTAGTGGATGACGTAGCGTGACGGGTCGAGGCCGCGGCAATGTTCTCGGCGGGTGATGATCAGCGGGCGGCTGTCGAAGCTCTGGTGCCGGGCGTAGATCGTGGCTGTCCGATGAGAACCGGCGAGGATCAAATGCTGACGGGCCGCCTGAGGCCGCGCAGTCGCGCGTGGCGCCGGTTGCCGCGGCCGGTACACCCAGCGGCGGGTGACCGTGTCGTACGCGGCGCGCTCGTAGGTGACGGTGGGCAGGTCGATTGACATCGGCGGGTTGTTGAAGTCCGTCAGCGTCGGAATCACCGGGGTGATGGTTTCCACTCGGTGGCCGACGTTCGGGCCGACCTCTCGTCCGTGCGCGTGCCCGCCCTCCAGGATCCCGCCGACCGGGTCCGGTTCCCACCAGGCGACCAACCTGCTGATCCCGTCCTGGCGATACTCGGTGCGGATCTCGGCGGAATCCAGTCGCACACCGGAGTACCGGTGCGCGACCTCTTCGAAAAAGCTGCAACGCACGTGCTCTCGCAGGCACTCCGCGTACGCCGCGTCGGGCGTATCCACCTGGCACCGGAGGCCACGGAGACTGTCGACTTCAGTCATCTCAATGACCCCGCGCGACGAGTTGTCATCGAACGGGTCGTCGGGCAGCGGCCAGATAACCCACGGCGCGACCGGGTTCCGTGGGCGCAGGAAGCCGTCGTAGTAGTTGCGTGGGAATTCGAGCTCCGGCGCGATCCAGCCACCGGCGTCGTAGCCGCTCGGCGTGGCGGGTGGCGTGAACTCGCCGTCGAAGTCGCTGCCGGGGCACAGCACTTCGCTGTCGTCGTCGGCGTACACGTATTCGGGGTCGACGAGGCCGCGGCGCCGCATCTGCTGCATGCGCCGGGTGATTGCGAGCCCGTGCCAGTCGGCGTCGCACCACACGTGCGGGCAGGTGACCTGGTTGACGTTCCTGTCGTAGCCGGACCTGTTCTCGTACTGGGACATTTGCCAGTCGACGAGTTCGTCGATGGCGTCCACGATGTCGCGGTCAGTCATCGGCGGCCTTGGCCTGCTCGTCGAACCGGGCGATCGTCTCGGGGCCAACTTCGTGCAGGCGGACGGTGATGCTGTTCTCGGGGAAGCCGGTCCACGTCGCGATGTAGTGCGCGGCGACACCCGCCAGGAACTGACGGTCGGTGATGCCGATTGCGCGGTCGGGGAAGTCGGTGACCCGCGCATCCCAGCAATCGGGGTGCGGGTGATCGATGATCGGCGCGACGAGCACGTCATAGACCGGCGGAACAGGCCCGAGTTCGCGGATTGCTGACGCGATCAGGCGGTCACATGCGGCCTGGTCGAATTCGCGAACTCGTACAGGGTCGACGTAGTGTCCGTCGTCATCGAACGGGTTCTCCGCTAGTCCGGCGCGGACTAGCGCCCGGTAGATGTCCCATTCCCAGCTGGAGTTGCCGAATGGGTACTTGCCGCTGAATCCCTCTTTGCCGAACCACACTCGACCGAGCAGCGCGACGAGGTAGCCGCGAATGGTGTCGGCGCCGCTGTCGTTGCCTGCTTCGAGGGGGAGTTCGAGGATTTCCGCTGGGGTCACATACTCATTCTCGAGGACCCGTCAAACCCGTCTCGCGGGTTGGCCGCGCGGACCCGCGCGCGGCCCAGGTGGGCCTACTTGCGGCGTGGTTTCACGCCCCGCTTGGCAGGTTCTACCCCGTTTTCACGTGCGATCTTCCGCAAATAGCCTGCCGTGAATGGGGACGCTTCCGCGACATTGTTCGGGGTTTCGCCGTCTCGCAATGCGCCGAGCGCGGCATCGAGCACTTCTCGTTTCGCCTTTTCTGTTTGGTCGCTGAGGCGTAGATATTTCCGGGTCGCCTGTTTCAGCCTGTCCAATGCTTCCGTCACGTGGAGATCGTATCGGCCGAGGCCAAGCACAGGATTGCCCCACAAACCTGAATTCGATACGATAAATCGAATTGCTAATTCGATTTAGAGAATCGAAATCATACGGGAAGGAAAGCGGTGTTGAGCAGCAGCGAATGCCGGATCGAGTTCACCGAAACCAACACTCCCGGTGGCGAAACCATCGTGTTCGGGGTGTGCGATCCGTGCGGTTTACCGATACAGGCGGCGAGTCGCGGCGACGCGGAAACCCGGTTCGACCATCACCGCACCATCCCCGCCCCACCGGCCGAGGTGTTGGCGCGGCCGGCGACTCCTGACGATGTGGACGACTACCCGGAGTGGTTCCTCAACGGTCGCGGCTATCCGGTGGCGGTCGCGGCGAAGTGTGTGCACGGGCTGGCGTTGGTGTCGTTCTGTTCCGGGTGCGCATGACCGCTTGACTTGTCCCCCGCAACAGAGCGTTACTGGTCCTACCAGGCGAAACGCACCGACCACGAAGGGGACGGCGATGGCGAACAGGACCTACTGTGTGGCGGCCTACGACGCGGAGACGGGTGTCCCCTTCGAGGAGGAAGTGTTCGAGGTGTACTACCTGCGCGACGAAGAGCACGGTGGGAACGCCGAGCCTGCCGCGAACGCCCTGATGGACGAGTTGAACGAGTCGCACGGCAACGGCCGTTGGGTGGATTGGTGCGTGCTCCGGTTCGGGTGAACCCGGTCAGGCCGCTTGGTCGAGGATGCCTCGGTCCAGGCGGCCTGCGATCAGTTCGCAGTAGCGTTCGTCGAGTTCGACGCCGACCGCGCGGCGTCCGAGGTTTTGTGCTGCTACCAGCGTCGATCCTGATCCGGCGAAAGGGTCGGCGATCGTCGCGCCGGGCACGGAACGGTCGATGAGCAACTCCATGAGCCCGATCGGTTTCGGGGTGGGGTGGCCGATCTTGCGGGCAAGCGCCGACATGCCGACGTTGGTGCGCAGGACGCTGCCGATGCGCCGGTGGGTGCCGCGGGGCCATTTCCCCCACAGGTAGATTTCCTCATGGGAGGACCCGAATGCGCAGGACAGGTCGCCCATGCCAGGCCCGCATCCGTCGGTTTTATCCCACACCAGTACGAGTTTGATGCCGGGCGGGCGCGGTACCCGCCAGGTGCCGAACATGAGCGCTGGCGCGTCGGGGTTGCGGGTTTGCCACCGTTGGAGTGCTTTGTCGCGGATTTCGGTGGTGTCGTCGCCCGCGATTAGCGTTTTGCGTCCGCCGCGCCCAGTGTAGGACATTCCATACGGCGGATCGGTGACAAGAACGTCAGCCGTCAGCCATTCATCATTGTCGAGGCATGATCCGTGGAATAGGCGAATCTGCCCGTCGTCGTAATACAGGGTCACGTGACCCCCGAGTTTCTACTCACGAACCATATTGTTGCTCCACGAGTCAAACCGCCCCGGAAAGAATGTTGCGGCGACCGCTTGAGCTGTCCGCAAGACCAGAGTTACGGTCGTCGTACACACCAACGAAAGGGCAGGAAAATGGAAAACGGGCTGATCGCGGAAACCCTGCAAACAATTCTTTTCACGGCCGATCACATCGTGCGCCGCGGCGACCACGTACGGATCGTGCGGGTGTGGCCCTCGGGGAAGGTGCGGGTCGCGAGCCTGGCCCGGCCGAGCCTGAAGGCCAACGTGCACCCGGACACGCTCACCGCGGCCTGAGCCCACACGGTCGTCCAACCGCTCCATAGCATGGGCCTCGGACTAGCGCCGAGCCTTATCCTGCGACTCTCGCTCGGGTACCTTTGATCGTCGTGAACAAGAACCGGCTTGAGATCTGGGTTAACAGGATCGTGGACCGCGTACTCGACGGTGGTACACGAGAGGACGACCTTGTCGAGATCAAGGGCGACTGGCCAGGACCGGAGCAAGCCGGACAGTTGGCCGGCATGGCGAACTCTGCGGGAGGGCAACCCATCCTGTGGATCATTGGATTGAGCGAGAGGCGTCACGAGCTCGTTGCTTTCGAGAAGGATCGCGACCTGAACACGTGGTGGCCTGCGATGGAGAAGCAGTTCGCTCATGGTGTTGCACCTCAGATCGAAACCCTTTACGTGGATATCGAACGCGGCGACCAACACATTGGCTCAGTGTGCGCGTTGCTGTTCGAAACCGACCGCGCCCCATACATGATCAACCTCAAGGATGAGGACAAAGACAAGAACACCGGATGGGCGAAGGCAGCTGTCCCGTGGCGTAGCGCGACAGGTACCCGGACCGCGACAAGAGCTGAATTGTTGTCGCTACTGCAAGCCAAAGCGGTCGTTCCGTCGATGGCTGTCGTCTGGTCCGACGTTTCGCTCTATGACCCCGCCAAGGCAGAAGCACCGCTGGACAAGACTCGTTTGTCATTCATGGCGATCGTGCTAATCGACTCGCAGCCGGGCCAACACACCTTCTTCCCAACACATCGTCAGCGGATCACATTGTGCAGTAGCCGCGGCCATGAGGTCGACTGCTCAGCGGCGACCTACGTTACGTCGGCCCCTATGCGGCCCCCATCCGATCCGAACAACCCCTTCGAAACGAGGTTCCCACGCCCCAAGGAGTTCAACCAGTATGGCGCAACCGATTCGCCCTCAGGACTTGTGATGATGGCCCCCGACGTTGTGCGTATGGAGCTCTCGGCATACCTCGAGCCAGCCGTCTCGCAATCACTGAGCGAATCTGACTGGGTTGAACTCGTCGCCGTTCTACCTATTGGCGCCTCAGACCAACAGGCGGGTCTACGGCAGCGACTCCTTCGGACAAAGCACCACAAGGTGGTGCCTGCAGACTACGGAGGCCAAGAACTGTTGACTTCCTGGGTCACGGGGCACCCGCCGAGGCGGCTTTCCGGCTCACAGCAGAAGGTTGAAGTGCGGATGCCTAGTGCGCATCCTTCGGCTCCCTCATGAGTGTCGAGTCGACCTGCTGTCCAGTCCAGGGCAGGTGCAGGCCGTCACCGTGACGCCGCGGCACCACGTGCACGTGCAGGTGGAAGACGGTTTGGGTGGCTTCAGCGCCGATGCTGGTGATGATGTTCGCCGAGGGGTGCGGTGTGATGATCTCGGCGGCGCGTTTCATCACCATGCCGGTCAGGATCGGATCCACGGTGGCGTCGGCGACGTGCTGGCGCGGGATGACGAGTAGGTGCCCGTCGGTGACCGGGTTGAGTGGTTCGATCGCGATCGCTTCGGGCCACGTGTACCGCCATTTCGCTGTCGCGCGGTAGGCGAGGATCTCGCAGAACGGGCAGGGATTCACCATGGCTGGCCGTCCTCGACTACGTCGGGTTCGATGTCCATCACTTCGCAGATGCAGCCGGACCCGGTCCAGTTGCGGCACAGCTCTTGTTCACAGCGGTCAGCCATGGTTCAGCCCTCGACGGGTTCGTAGGTAGCCTCGAAAATGTCGCCGCGGCATGGGTAGAACTCGCCGGCGACACCGCGGATCACGTAGTCGTCTGGGCTCGCGTGCATCGTGCCCTCCAGCGTGTCGATCGCGATGCTGTGCGGCTTACCGGGGCGGCACGGTCCGGAGTCGGGCTGGGAGCACGAGAATCGGGCGGTGCCGCCGTTTGCGAGCACCCAGTCGATGATCGGCGTCGCGCTCTCCGCGGTGCCGTCCCACTCCATGGCGGTGATGACGACGGGCTTCTTGCGGTACTGCTTGGCCTCAGCCATCGGTGTCCTCGTATCCGGTGAAGTCGACGTTGCAAAAGAATTGGTCGGGCGGGTCGTAGGGGTAGCTGTTGCCCTCGCCGGCGACCACGAAGATCCCGTTGCGCCCGGACCGCATCGGGCTGATGACGCGATCACCGGGCTGCGGCCGACGCGGAAGCCAGCCGTGGACTCGGCCGCGGCCGTTGCTGTCGGGCAGGGTCCACCAGGCGATCGTGTTGCCCCAGCTGCCGTGGTCGCCCAGCCGGAAGGTACGAGGCCCGTCACCCATCGGGGTTCTCCCTGCGTTGGCGGGCGCGCGCGATGGCTTCCCGGAATCGTGGCGACATGGTGTTCTCGTCGTCGGCGAGCATCTTGGCGAGCGCACCCGGCGCGACGATCGTGTAGTCCACGCCGCCGCCAGTGGGTTTGGCTGCTTCCACATCGGCAGCGGTGAACACCCACTCCCCCGCGGGCAGGGTGACTTCCAGTTCACGGATCCGCTCGGCGTCGCGCTGCTGCTTGGCGCGGATGGCCGCGTAGTCCTCCTGCGTCTGCGCGCGCAACGCCTCGAGTTGGCGGGTGCGGAGGATGGCGAGGTCGATCATGTTGATCAGCCCGCCGTCCGGCACGGTGAGTTCACGCAGGCGTCGCGGGAGCGTGTCGTATTGCTCGTCACCGCCCTCGTACGTACGCAGCGTCGCCTCGCGGATCTGCTCGAGCTCGGCGATGGTCAGGTCGGGCACGTCGGCGGTCATTCGGGTCCGGCCTTCCAGGCGGTGACGTAGCGGTGGCAGGCGGGTTCGCGGTGCACGATTGCCCCTTCGGGGTTGCGATCGATCCAGCCGTGTTGCACGTCGACACCCGTGGGCAGCAGGTCACCGAGCGCGTCGACGGCGACAGCCGCCATCTCTCGATGGAACTTCCGGTCAGATTCCGTCGCCGCATCCCATTCACGTGCCCGGCCCATGAACTTCTCGGTGTATGCGAAGTCCGCTTGGGCAACGCGCTCGATCGCTTCGGCGCGGATCTCCTCGGCGGTCACTGCCCGTCCTCCTCACGCGCGCGGAGCCCGGACACGAGGAACTCGGTGTCGTAGGCGTACGGGGTCATGCGGTGGGGTTTCCTTCGAGGGCGGTTCGGAGCTGGTTGATGGCGTGCTGTTCGATCGCCCCGAACAGGTCGGCGTGGGCAGGGCTGGTTCCGTGTTCCCATTCGCGTAGCAGCGCCTGTACGCGGTCGAGGGCGTCGAGCAGGTGGGGCAGGTTCGTCATCGCCCAGGCGATTGCGTGCGCGTCGGCCTCGTCGTTCAAGCTCGTGCCGGCGGTGGCGAACCGTTCCAGCAGGCCGTCCGCGGTGGTGCCGACGGCCCAGTAGTCGGTGGGCACGATCCCGCTCGGTGGCGTGGCTGACCATTCGCCGCGGGTGGCTTCGGCGAACAGCGAGCGACCCTCGGCGACGAGGTGGCTGAGCGGTCGGGCGGTCACTGACGGTCTCCTTCGTGCGGATGGTCGGCCAGCCGGGCGGCGTGGTTGAGACGGAACGGTGCACTGCACCAACAGGTTTCGTGATGCAACACCTGACAAGCGAGACATCGTGGTCCCCGCTCGAACGCGAAGTCAGCCAGTGCACCGCAATGGCAACGTGCCCACGGCCGCGCGAGCCCGTCGACCCTCCCCCGGCTCCAAAGCCGGAGAAGGCGACGGGCGATCACCGGCCAGTCCCTCACCGGCCGGAGCCATTCATTGGTGCGCACATCTACATTCCACAATCCATGTCAAACCCGTCCTGCCGGTGGTCATGCCGCTGCTCGGGTGGCTCGTCGCCGCGGGGCCGCCATTGTGGCCCCGCGGCTGTCGAGGTCGCTTTCGTCCCACTGGAACGGCAGCGGCCAATGCATCTTCCGGCCGTGATTCCGGGCACGCGATGACGGTCCCGGCTCGAGCTGCAACCGAGCGAACACGGCGGCCACTCGTCGGTGCTTGTCGACGGTGATCAGCTCAGGCCGGGTACGAATCACCTCCGACACGCCGCTCTCCCCCATCCCACACTCCCGCGACAAGGTCGACATCGGCCAACCCGCAGCGACGAGCGACTGCAGTCGGCGGATCGCGCCAACCGCCGGCATGAGGTCGCTGGCCGCGGCTACCTGGTGCGGGGCACCGGGGATCGGGACAGCGAGCAGCCGCGCCGCGGTGCTCTCCCAGATCTTCTCGGCCGGACCCGCACGTTTCCCCGACAGCAGCGTGAACAGCGAACTACGCGGGATGCCGGAGATCTTCACGATCTGACGACGACTCACACCCGCCGCGATGAGCGCGAGGACATGCTGGCGAGCGGGTTCGGCGTCGACGAGTACCGATTGCCATCGTCCGTATGCGGTCAGGCGTTCAAGGACGATCTGGTAGCAGGAGTGACACAGGCTACGTCGGAGCGGTTTGTATTCTCTGCCGCATCGGGTGCAGTTCATGCTGCCACCAGGTCGGGTTGCTGCTCGCCCAATGCTGCGGCGACGCGTTCGCCGAGGAACTGGGCGACGTTCACCGCGACCGCGTTCCCGATCTGCCGCCGCACCTGCGAGTCCGTACCAGTGAACACGTACGAGTCCGAGAAGCCTTGCGCGCGTGAGAGCTCCAGGGTCGTCAACCACCGATGCACCGGGCCGTCCGCGGTGCGCATCGCCAGCGCGTGATGGTTGCCGCCAGCGGTGATCGTGTACAGCTGCTGGGTGTCTGCGCGGCGCGGCTTCGCGTTGCGTCGATAGGTGACCACGTGCGGCACGTCGATATCGGGGATCGAGTCGATCTGCGGCGACACGTACAAGCGGCGATCGCCGAGGACTTCGAACGGAGCATCGGGGTCGAGGATCGTTGTCACGGGAGTCCGCGGCACCGTGGGCACCGTGAGGTCGACACGGCCGTCGCGGGTGAACACGATGAACAGGCGCCGACGGTCCTGCGCCACCGGAACCGGCCCGACCTCAGCAGCATTGAGATGCACGATCTGTTCGCGATAGCCAAGAGCGCGCATGCCGGCGAGCCACATCGGGAACAGCACCCAGTTCTGGAACTCGCGCACGTTTTCGACGATCACAGCTTCATAGCCGTGGATCTCAGCCGCCGCCAGGACCGCGAACGCGGTCGCCCGATCTACCTTGTCTGCGGTGTCGCGGCGAAGTTCGTCTTCGGTGCTTCCTTGCCGGGTGCGGGAGGCGACAGAGTGGCGGGTGCAGGACGGTGATGCCCACAGAACGTCGGTGCGCGGGTACGTGCCGAAGCTGGTGTTGGTGAGGTCGGCAGTCCGGTGCTCGGTGTCGGGGTGGTTGGTTTGGTGGGTCGCGACGGAGACGGGCCAGTGGTTGGTGGCGATCCAGATGTCGTATCCGGCGCGGCGGAGTCCTTCGCTGGAACCGCCTCCGCCGGCGAACAGGTCGGTCACGGTCAGCGCCATTGGGCACCTCCCGGAGTGTGGCCCAGATTGGCTGTAGCGTGTTCAGCCTGACCGATCCCCCGTCGAACGTTTGTTCGGGCGGCAGCGTGGACGCTGGCCTGCCGTACGGCCGCCTCACGTTTGCGAGCGGGGCCGCTACGGAACAACGATCCGACTGCAGCAAACTGCGTCCCGTGTACGCAGTTTCTTCCGCTAACGGTTTTGTTCATGCTGCGATCTCCCGTCCGATGAGCCGGGCGACGCATGGGCAGTGGGCTTCTTCGCCGGTGGCGGAGGTGCAGGTGTGGCCGGGTTCGGCGTTGCAGGTTGGGCAGGGGTAGCTGAGTGCGGCGTTGACTTGGTAGGCGGCGAGGACGGCGCGTCGTTTGGGTTGTGGGGCGCTGGTGGTGCGGGTTGCGATGTGTGCGGCGATGTCGAGGACGGCTTCGGGGGTGATTCGGTAGGCGTTGGTTTTGTGGTGGATGGCGACGGCTTCGGATGCGGTGTTGCGGTTGAGGTGGCCGATGGTGTTGTGCCAGTGGCTGATGGTGTCGGCGTTGATGGGGCGTTGGTCGTAGGCGGCGATTTCGTCGAGGATCGCGGCGGTGTCGGCTCGGTTCATGCTGCGTCGGTCTCCTCGGTCGGGTGGTCAATTTCGGGGGTGCTGTTGAACGCTTTCTGCGGGCCTTGACCGATTTCGGCGAGGATGTTCCACAGCGGTTGGAGGTGCCGCGGTGGCTGTTCGAGCTGGCGGCTGGTGCGGGCGAGCCGGGCACGCAACTCGTCGGCTTGTTCCTCGGTCAGCCGGACGGGGGTTCGACGGCCGAGGGCGACGGCGCGGGAGTACCGGTGTGCGTCGTTGGTGCTGTAGCCGAGGTCCTGGAGGGCGTAGTTCGTTTCGTCCATGAGGCGGCGCCGGTCGTCGGTGAGGTTGCGAAGTGCCTCGTAGTAGGCGGCTTTCGCGTAGCTGATGATGCTGGCGGGCAGCGGTCGGAAGCCGGGGGGTTCGGCTTGGTAGGCACGGTCGACGCCGGCGATGAGGTCTTCGCGGCCGAGTCCGGATTGGGCGAAGGCGTTGGCCCAGGCGACGATCGCGGTTTGGCTGGGGGTGGGGAACCACAGGTCGTAGCCGGAGCAGCGTTTGAGGACTTCGTGGGCGGTTTCGAGGTGCTGGTCAGGGGTGGTGGTCATGCGATGTCCTCGATGTAGTCGGTGTCGACGAGGCTGATGAGGGGCCGGTCGCTGCTGGTGGGGAGTGCGGCTTGGTTGGTGGCGGTGGGGACGAGCCCGAGGGAGCGTTTGGCGTCTTCGAGGGCGGTGTCCCAGCCCGCGGTTTTGCGGTCGTGGTGCGACAGGTGTGTGCCAGCGCTGGTCGTGGTGGGGGCGATTCGCACTTTGGTGGCGTCGTCGACGAGGTGGCCGAGGAGGCCGGGGCGCGCTTTGGGTCGGGTCATCCAGTCTTGGAGTCCGGTCGTGATGTCGGCGTGGGTGGCGCCTGCGCGGAGGAGTTGGTCGACTTCGTGCCGGAGGGCGGTTTTGGTGGGGCCGCGGAGGTCTCGGCAGGTGTGTTGGACGAGTTTCCAGCTGTCGAGGTCGGTGTTGGCGTCGCCGTCGTTTTCGGGTTCGCTCGCGTTACTTTCGTAAGCAGCGGCTGGTACGTAAGTAGTTCTTTCTTTCTCTATCTCTATCTCTGCTACGTTTTCGCTAAGCGGATGCCTAGCAGGTGCTAGAGCTTCGCTAGGCGTTTGGTGGGCGTTCCGCTTGGCGTTCGCCGCCTTTCGGAGACCGCCCTTTTGCCCGGCTGACCTGGCTTTTTCCTTCGCCGCTTCGACCTCTGCTCGGGTCTGGTTGTGCTCGGCGTAGTCGTGGAAGATGACGCAATTTTGTTCTGGAACCTCAGAACAGACGCCGGTGGCAAGAACTGCTTTTCTGTTCCGATCTGTTCCCATCTTCCGCCAGACCGCCATGCCGATCTGGCCGTCGGTGAGGTACTCGCGGCAGTGCATGAGGGCACGGACGATGAGGAACTTCTGGGCGTCGTTGAGGGTCGCGAACTTCGGGTGGCGGTCCATGTCGACGGCCAGCGTGATGAAGATCCGATTGTCCTTCGGCACGGGGCGGTCCGTCCTTTCGGCGGGTGGGTTAGGCAGCGTTGGCGGCGCGGCGGCGCGCGTTCCGTTTGGCCGTGGTGTCGTTGACACGGCGGCAGGTCCGGCAGGAGCGGCGCCCGTCTGCGGTCCGTTTGGTGTTGACCGCCGTGTAGGCGTGCCCGCGCGGGCAGACGGGCCGCTCAGCGAGCTTGATGCCTGCAGCAGCCCAGTCCGGCTGGGTTCGCGGGTCGTCGATATCGATGCCTTCCCAGGCGAGGGGTGGGACTTTCCCTGCCTGGTGTGCGATGGAGGCGACATGGTTGCTCGGGCCGCGGGTTCCAGACAGTTGCTCGTAGAGGTTCTGTACGGCGTGCCAGCGGGCGTAGCTGGTGTGTCGTTGTGAGCACAGTTGGCTGACGATGCTGCTGTCGACGTTCAGTCGGGCAGCGAGCACGCGCCGCGGCCAGCCGAGGGCCTGCAATGCCTCGATCCGGCGTCGGGCTCCGATCGCGAGGACGTGGAGTTGCCGAGGGTGCGGGTGCACGGTGACTGTGAGAATGCGTGCGGCGAAGTCGATTCGGATCCGTTTGCAGGTTGCGACGGCCTGGATGGCTTGCCGGTCGCATCCGACGACGTAGCCGATCATTTGGGGCGTGACGCCCAGGCCGCCGAGTTCAGCAATGTGCTGTTTGATCGGCTCCGCCGAGGTGAACAGCTGGATGCCGTTGGCCTTGCGCCACCGATAGCGTTTGGTATCGAGGGTGCGCTTGTGCAGAGTCGTCACGCCGCCTCCCTGCGGAGTTCGCGCCGTCGCCGCACGAGGGCCTGTCCGGCGCCGTCTGGGCTGACATTGAGACTTCGGGCGAGGCGTTCGTGGTCCCAGCCTTTTGCTATGGCGTGGTCGATCAGCGCTTTGCGTTCAGCACCGCGGACCTCGCCGGCGTGGCGGCCGTCGATCATGCGCTGCAGCAAGACCTCGTCGAGTTCGTTGGCAGGTTCGGCGTCGAGGAGCGGGATGCTGTCGGGGTGGTCGATGTCGATGCCTTCCCACGCCATGGGCGAGGCGTAGCCGCGGTTGGTGGCCTTCTTCGCCCCGATGCTCGACGGGCCGCGTTTCCCGGAAAGGGTTTCGTAGGCCAAGTCGATCCGTTGCCAGGTCTGGCCCTCGGTGCGTGTGCCGCGTGCGGTTCGGCTGACTTGTTCGACAGCGATTCCGGCTACCGCGCCGATGTCGGTGTAGGTCCAGCCGAGGACCAGTAGCGCTTGGATGCGACGTCGGGCGCCGAGCGCGGGCACGTAGCGGGTGTCGTGTTCTGGGCAGGTTGGGATGTGTGAGACAGCCAGCAGCCGGGCGGCCTGTTCGGCGCGAGCGGTGCGGTAGGCCCGGCGTCGGAAGTTGTTCACGGTGGGTGGAGTGAGCCCGGCTGCCGCTGCGATCGAGGAGTCGTTGAATCCGATGCTGTGTAGCCAGATCGCGTGGTCTTGCGCGGGTTTCGCGTCGACCATCGTGGATGGTTCGCCGCGGTCCTGGCGCATTCGCCACAGCTTGTGGGCTTTGTAGTCGCCGATTACCGGCACAGTGGAACGGGGAGCGCTCATGCTGCTTCGCTTTCGGGTGCGAGCTGGATCGGCCATTCGGTGCGGACACCGCTGGGGTCGCGGTCGTTTCGGCGGAGCCAGTCGGCGTATCGGTAGGCGTCTTCGCGGTACCAGTGGGCTTGGCGTTCCATCAGCTGGTCACTGGTGTAGTCGGCAAGGCCCGTGTACACGCGGGGCAGTTTCCAGGCGAGGCGGGCTGCGGCGAGCGCGTCGGCTTCGGCGTCGTGAGCGTCATCGAGGCGCATCCCGTAGTGGATCATCACGGCCGACAATTTGCGTTGGCCTGCGCCTTTGCGGAATCTGTCGTACTGCTTGTCGAGGCAGAACGGGTCGATTACTAGGCCTGCTGCGGTGAACGAAGGTTCGTGGGCGGCAAGCAGCGACAGGTCGTAGCTGGCGTTGTAGACGGCGATGCCGCGGCCTTCTGCCCACACGGTGCGCAGCTCGGTGACCACTTCGGCGACTACCTGGTCGTGTGGGTGTCCGTGCCGTTGGACGTATTCGTCGGTGAAGCCGTGGATTTCGGTGGCTTGAGCGGGGATGGGGACGCCGGGGTTGGCGATCCAGTGGCGGCGCTGTACCTCGGCACCGTCGATCCGTCCGACGAACGCTGACACGATCCGTGCCGTGAACGGGTCGGTGCCGGTTGTTTCGAGGTCGAAACATGCCAACGGGAGTTCGGTCCAGCTAGTCATGGGCGTCTGCCATGGCGTTGACGGCGTCGAGGACGGTCTGGCCGGGTTTGACGAGGACAGCCTTGAATCCGTCGACGCGGTTGCAGTACCGGTATGCGGCCAGTTCGTCGTCGCCGAACGATTTCACCTCGTAGCAGTCCCCGCCCTCCCCCGACCGCTTCCCAGCGGTCGGGTAGGCGAGCCATACCCCGTCGGGATCGTGCGGCGCCACAATCAGGTGGTCGCGGCGCATCATTCACCGTCCGGGAGCGGGATGCCGTCGTAGTAGTCGGACGGCGCGTCGGTGGCCTGGCCGTCATCGGTCGCGGTGGGGTCGGCAGTTTCGGCGTCGATGACGTTGGGGTCGTCGGGGTCGACCTCGACGTGGATCGGGCGGTCGATCGCGTCGGGGGTGATGTCGACGCGGACTGCTTCGTCGTGCTCAATAGCGCGGGCGAACTCGGTGCTCTTGGGCATCCACTTCGACAGCTGCCGGACTACGGTCTTGTGTGCCATGCCTTCGAAGTTGTCGATCCAGGGGCCAAAGATGCTCTTATCCTTGCGGCGCGCCTTGGCGTGCTGGTCGCGGTACTCGATCATCTCCTCGTAGGTCATGACGAGGAACGCGTGGCCGCCGGTGGTGAACTTCGCGATGGCGTAGAAGGCCACGATGTTGCCGCGGCTGCCTTTGAGGTTGGGCTTGTGAATGAGGGAGTCAGCGAGGCCGTAGTCGACGTCGAATGTGTCGTTGGCGTACACGGTGCGCGCGATCAGCGAGCTGATCTTTCCGGAGCGGTGGGCGAGTTCGACCAGGCCCTGATAGCCGATAACCAGTTGTGCACGCATCCCCCCGTTGCGCTGACGACCGCGATCGTCGCGCCACTCGAACCTGCTGTCCCAGAACGGAAGCAGCCAAGCGTGGCCGAGGACTCCGGGGCGCAGGCCGAGCTGGGCACAGGTCATCAGCGAGCCGAGGATGCTTGCGTTGTCACATTCGGCAAGCTTGGGAGTTTGCCGCAGGCAGGTCAGTGCGTCGCGCACAAGCTGGGCGGCTTCGCCACCGCGCGGCATCGCGAGCGCGAATTGCTGTTCCATGTTGCGGATCTGCTGCTGCAGCGACGGCGGCTTCTGCTCGTCATGCGCGACGAGTTCCTGGCTGGCTTCGATGCGTTCGGTCAGGTTGCGGGCCATGATCAGGCCACCTCTTTCAGGTCGAGGGAAGTGGAGCGGTACTTCGCGTACACGTCGGGGTGGTCCTCGCGAAGTTCGTGGGTGTCGAGCGCGGAGCGGGTGGAGTACTCGGCGAACAGTTCGGGCTCGTCGTCGCGGAACTGGGTAGACCGGAACGGTCCGCCCTTCGTGGAGACCCACACGTCGTCGCCGACGAGCAGCCGGGAGTGGCCGTCCATCAGCGCGCGGATCTTGTTGCCCGCGGCGTCTTTGCGTTTCTTGGCCGCCTTCTCGGCTTCCTGCGCGGCCCGGTACTCGGTGTGGAGTCCGCTGATCTGCTGGCGGGTGACCTGCAGGTCTCCCCCGACGAACGGATGCAGCATGTCGACGGCGCCGCGGTCGGCGCTGGTCCCGGTGATCGGCGGCTCGACGTCGGCGAGGACGAAGTCGCGCCAGAACCGGTCGCACGCGGGCACGAGGAGCTCGATCAGCTTCTCGTTGCGTTCGATCCGGGCGATTTCGAGGCGGTTGCCACCGATGAGGCCCGCGGCGTAGGCGTGGGTGGCGCCGGTGACGTACATGCCGTGGTGGAGCTGGATTTCGGCGTGGTCGGGGATCTGTCCGTCCCACTTGCCCGCCATGAACCAGGCGGTGTTCTTCGTTTCCAGCAGACCGCCGTCGGAGAGGAATCCGTCGGGGCTGTACAGCATGTGGGGACGTTCGATCGACTGCAGAGTGCCGGGCAGCTCGACGGTGAGGCCGAGGCGTTCGCAAGCGACCTGGCGGATGACGGGTTCCAGTGCGCGGCCCCAGAACATCGATTCGGTATCGACGCCTGAGTCGGCGGGTGCACGGCGGGTCTTACGCAGCCAGATCGTGTACGGCGAGTCCCAGTCGACGAGCCCGAGCAGCGCGGACACTTCGGAGGATCCGATGCCAGCGAGACGCGCTTCGAGCCATTCCGGGCTGCCGTGTTCGGTACGCGGAAGCTCTTGGTAGAAGTGCGGGTTGGTCACAGCACGGTCCAATCGAGCAGCCAGGCGATCGCGCCGAAGAAGGCGCCGAACGAGAGGCAGATCAGCAGGACGGCGAGGGATTCGCCGATCTGTCTGGGGGTGTGGGTACGCTTCGTGTCAGTCATTCCGCGGGGTCCTTCTTTCGCTGTCGCGGAGTGGCTCGCCCGTCTCCCAGTGCTAGTGGGGGGCGGGCACCTTTAGCTCCGCTGAGTTGAATTGAATGCATTCAACAGACTACAAGCGATTGCACCTTCAATCAAGGGCGGACAGGTCAGGGCACTGTTGAGTCCGGGATAGTCCGGTTGAACCGACTCGCTGGCGTCACCTGCGGAAATCGGTGACACTTGTCAGTAACATCACGACATACAGTCGACTTGAGCATCTACCACTTGAGTCAAGATGCCGATACCATCGACCTGACCGGTGTTCAACGCGGCGTGCGCTGGATCTTGACAGCGAACCGAGCGGCGTTACGGAAGGCGACCTATGACTGACACGAAGCAGCCCCCAGCGACAGAGAACCGCTGGTGGGACTACGTCGAGGATCTGTGTGCCGCTAACGGCATCAACACCGCCCAGTTCGTGCGGTCGGTCGGAGTCACCGGCGGCGCAGCCACAGCATGGAAGAACCGCGGCGGTGCAGCCACCCCGCAGGTCGCCAGGAAAGTGGCCTACGAGTATCAGCGGCCCGTGCTCGAGGTGTTCGTCAACGCCGGCCTGCTGTCATGGGACGACCTGACGTCGAAAGAATCCATCGCGAACTCCTCACCCGATCAGCTCTCCGACGCCGAACTCATCCGCGAGCTCCAGAAACGTCTGTCGGCGTATGCCGCTGAGAACGAGGAGCTTCACGCGAAGGTCGATCCCGCGGCTGAGCCGGAGGATAAACCGTCGGGTCGGCGGCGGTCGTCGCGGGTGTCGACAGTGATGCGGCGACCCGACACCCGCGATTAACGCAGACAGCAAGAAAGGTGCCCCCACCGGTTTCGGTGGGGGCACCTTCGATTCTCTGAGCTTCGGTGTTCTAGGCGGCGGGCTGCCAATGCTGCTGGGCGCACCGCATGAGCGAGTCGTGGATCGTTTTCGCGCGGGCACCGAGCCCGTCGCCTCCGTCAACTTCGACCGAGATGGAGCAGTGCCAGTCGCCGTCGCCGGTTGCGCGCCAGCCGGTCTCAGCGCTTGGCCGGTTGACGAAGGCGTCGGCGGCGAACCCACATAGCGTGTCGTATTCGTCGTCGGCTAGCTGGGTGCGGGTGACGGGCCACACTTCGATGGTGCCGCCGCGATCGACGGTGTGGTGGCCGATGATCTTCCACCAGTGGTCGCCGTCGGTCCAGTAGTGGGCGGGCCCGGCCGCGGGGTGGACCTTGATGCCTAGGGTGCCGACATCGGGGCTGAGATCGGCGTCGAGATGGATCGGTGAGCATGGATAGTTGGAGCCGAGCGTCATTGGTCTGGTCCTAGCTACTGATGGGGTTGATATCGATGGCGCGGAGCGGTGTGCCCGATGCTTGCCAGCGGGCGTTCGGTAGCGTCCTTCTCTCGCGCGTGCTATCTCGAGTGGGTTGTCACCAGTGGCTCATCCTCGTGTGGTCGCCAGCCCCCCTGAGCTGGCCTTTCTCCCGACTTCGAGGCCATCTCGCATGGAAGCGAATTTACCGGAATGTTGTGCTTGTAAAGCTTGACTGCGACCCTACTACTCAGAATCTTAGTACTCAACCACCGTTATCGGTTCGTTTGCCAGGAAGCGGGTTTTGCTGGTGTCGACTTGGGGAACTTCGGGCTCGCATGCCCCGCATGGGGCTACGGTGTCGTGGTGACGGAAGGCTTAACCAACCTTGACCAGGCGGTCGGGCGGGTCATCGCTCAACACCGGCTGGCGTTGCCGATGACTCAGCCCGAGTTCGCGAAGACACTCGGCACGAGCGCGCCCCGCGTACGGAACTTCGAGCAGGGCCGCCAACCTGTTCCACTCTCCTTCGTGTGGCAGGCCGCCAGTGTGTTCGGCTGCACAGCAACCGAGCTCGTATCCGAAGCCGAGGAATTGCTGAGACAGAAGGGGATCACGCCTGCGCTGCCACGATCCAACCCGGTCGTGGAAGACATCGGCCGGTCGCTGGGCTTCTGACGGCGCCGATATTTCGCTACGGTGTGCCGATTTCGACACCCACTGACATGCAGGTCTCTAGAATCCGGGCGTGTGGTTTGTTGGATTGGTCACGGTTGCAGTCGGTGTTGCTCGTCTGTCCATCTGGAAGGTTAAGAGAGGGTCGCGGCGGTTCACGCTCGCGTTGCTCCTCACCGGTGCCGGGTTCCTGCTTCCGTCGATGACGGTGGATATCGACTCGACGAGTTTCGGTCTCCGCCTGACATACACGGTTATCGCGGCCGGGGCGTGCGAGCTGTACGGCTGGATCCTGATCAGCGGCCTGACCGCGACGGATGGCGGTCACGAGGTCGGGTTCGGTGTGGCGGTTTGGGCGTGGCGAGCACTCGTGGTGGCGATGGCCGCCGGCATGCTGTTTCCCTCCCTGCAGCCGTTTGGCGCTATGGCCGTTGTGCTGATGGCGCTGACGGTCGGTGCGCTCGGGGTGGCGACGTTGGCGCGGATCTTCCGGCGTGCGGAGGCGACGACGAAGGTGACCGCGGCTGTTGTTGTCGGCGGGTGCGGGTTGGTCGAGATCGCGTTTGTGGCTGTCGCGGTGCATGGGCTTCGAGGCAATCCGGATTGGCTGTCCGAGAATGCTGGGTTGGTGACGTATTTCGTGACGATCCCGGTGACGGTGGCGCTCACTGTCGCTGGTGTGCTCGGGTTGTGGTCGGCTGCGCGGGAGTGGCGAGCGGGGCGGCAGGACCCTGAGGAGCTGCGGTAGCGATCGACTGGCTATCCAGGCGTGCTCGGTGTGGATCTGGTGGTGGCTACGTGAGGTTGTCAGGCCGTTGTCAGGCCGTC
>NZ_JBHSBA010000017.1:0-1004 GCF_042650365.1 Nocardia rhizosphaerae | reverse complement strand
TGCGCGCTGATGTCACGGTCGGCTCGTTCCTGTCCGGCGGCATCGACTCCACCGCCATCGCGGCGCTGGCCATGCGGCACAACCCGAAGCTCATCACCTTCACCACCGGGTTCGAGCGCGAGGGCTACTCCGAGGTCGACGTAGCCGCCGAGAGCGCCGAACTGATCGGCGCCCGCCATATCGTCAAGGTGGTCTCCCCCGCCGAGTTCGCCGCCGCCATCCCCGAGATCGTCTGGTACCTCGACGACCCGGTCGCCGACCCCGCCCTGGTGCCGCTGTACTTCGTGGCCAAGGAGGCCCGCAAGCACGTCAAGGTGGTGCTCTCCGGCGAGGGCGCCGACGAGCTGTTCGGCGGATACACCATCTACCGGGAGCCGTTGTCGCTCAAACCGTTCGAGTACCTGCCCGCCGGGCTGCGCAAGCTCGTGGGCAAGCTCGGTGACCGGATCCCCGACGGCAAGCGCGGCAAGTCGCTGCTGCAGCGCGGCTCGCTCACCCTCGAGGACCGCTACTACGGCAATGCCCGCAGCTTCAACGACGCCCAGCTGCGCGCGGTGCTGCGCGAGTTCCGCCCCGAGTGGACCCACCAGGACGTCACCGCCCCGATCTACGCCCAGTCCCGCGGCTGGGATCCGGTAGCCCGCATGCAGCACCTCGACCTGTTCACCTGGCTGCGCGGCGACATCCTGGTCAAGGCCGACAAGATGACCATGGCCAACTCCCTGGAACTGCGCGTGCCGTTCCTGGACAACGAGGTCATGCGCGTCGCCCAGGGCCTGCCCTACGAGCAGAAGATCACCAAGGAAACCTCCAAGTACGCGCTACGCCAGGCCCTGGACGGCATCGTCCCCGACCACGTCCTGCACCGCGCCAAGCTCGGCTTCCCGGTCCCCCTGCGGCACTGGCTGCGCGGCACCGAACTCTACGACTGGGCCCACACCCAGATCGCCGAATCCCAGACCGACCACCTCATCGACAAGGCCGCCGTCGCCCAGATGCTGCGC
>NZ_JBHSBA010000016.1:0-59881 GCF_042650365.1 Nocardia rhizosphaerae | reverse complement strand
CCCTAATCCCAGGCCGTCAATAGGCCGTCACAGCGCGAAACGGCAGGCCGCGACCAGAACCCGCAGGCCAGGCTCGAAACGACAACATCGAGCCAGCCCAACTCATACCTAACCATCCCGAACCAGCCAATAGCAATCCAATAGCATCCGACGTCACTTTACGTCGCCTCGGCATCGTCATCGAGATCGACCGGCCTGCCCGACTGCACAGTCTTCAACACCACATCGGCCGCTCCCCTCGCACGATGATGACTCGACGGCATCATATGCGCGTAGTACTTCAACGTCACCGACGCATTGTGGTGGCCCAAATACTCCGCCAGATCATTGATCGACACACCCTGCTCGAGCAACGTCGAGGCATACAGGTGCCTCAACGCATGCGGACCATCCACCTTCAACCGCTTGACCAAACCGGCACGATTGAACGCCGAATGCCACCCAGACGCTTCGAACGCCTTGTTGTAGTACGGCAGCCCAGACCTCCGCACCATCAACACCTCGACACGTTCAGGCCGCCCATCCTTAGTCCGCCACGGCAGCGTGACCACCGTCGGCTCGAAATTCTCCATGTACTCGTCGATCTCATCGAAAACAGCCTTTCCGACGGGCACCACCCGAGACTTTCCGCCCTTCGGAGGCGAGAACACGACACCGCCACCAGGCACCCACCGCACCTGCCGCTGTACATCGAGCACCCGCTCCCGACGACGGAAATCCGACGGCGACACCCCAGAAATCTCGCCGATCCGCAAACCGCACCCCGCACCCAGCGCGACCGCGATCCGCTGCCGCGGCGGCAAATGCGTCCAGATCGCATGTGCACGCTCCGGCGGCCACGGGATGATCTTGCTCTGCGTCGGCCGCGGCGGTGTGATCGACTTCGACTTACACGGATTCTCAGGAACCATCCGCGCGCGGGTTGCTGCCTCCATGATCGAGGTCAACATCACGTACAGCTGCGCTTGGTACGACAACTCCAGGCCGCGGCGCGAAAGCCAGGCGAGCCAGTCCTTCACGCCCGCTTCGGTGCAAGCCGCCGCGACCGTCGCGTACTTCTTCACGAAGAACGGCACGATGTGCTTGCTGACCGAGCCTTTCACCTTGTCGCGACTCACTGGGTCCGCGGACCGGCCCTTCAACCACTCGTCGATGTGCTCGGAAAACAGCATCTCGCCGATGCGGTGATGCACGTAGGTGCCTGCCAGCAGCGACAGGTCGATCTCTTTCTGGAAGTTCTCGGCCGCCCGCTTATGCCCGTCAGGGAAGGACTCAGACTCTTCAGTCCCGCCGGGCCCGATCCACCGGACCCGGTAGCGCATCCCTTTGCCGTAGCCGGTCTTCTTCTCACGGCGCTTCCCGCTCTTGGTGGTCGGGTCGGGCACGTCCTTCCACCAGCGGTCCTCGATGTGGCTCACGCGGCATCCACTTCGGATCGCTCGGCGACCCACGTCCGAACCACGGTCGGCTCCCAACGCAGATGACGGCCGATCCGCGACGCCGGCGGCCCGTACCCGCTGAGCCGCCAGTCATAGATCGTTGGCTTGCTCACCTGGAGGTATGCAGCCAGCTCGTCAATCGTCCACAGTCGATCCGCGGCGACGGTCGACGAGCTGATCGCCTTCGGTTGTTTGGTGTTGGTTGCCATCTGATACCCCAATCCATCGGGTTGATTTGAGTTCACTATATTCTCTCCAGTTGACTCAATTCAATCCCCCGATGGCGGTGGGCCTCCTGCCCCAACCGTCGATCCGGCGCGCCCATAGGCAGATAGCAACCCCGGCCTTATGCTGGCGGTCGACTGTGCACAAGCCGCACCTCGACCGACAGCAGGGGGCACCGCCCATGACGTACCCGCCACCACCCCAAGGGCAGCCGCGGCCATATCGAGCCCCCGCACCACCACAGTCAAGCACCAACCGTGTCGTCACGATTCTTGCGATCGGCTTCGCCTGCCTGGTCATCTTCGGAATCGTCGCTGCCGTCGTCGCCACACAAGGCAACTCCGGCGACGCCGCCGATAGCTCAGCGACCACCGTCACCTACTCCACCCCACCGACAGACACCAGCGGCGACCTCGAGTTCGCGGTCCTGAAGGTCACGACAGGACAGTCGAAAGTCGGGTCGAACACTGCCGATGGCGAGTACATCTCCGTCACAGTGAAAGTCACGAATGTCGGCAAAGCTGCGGAGGGGTTCGACCCCGGATCCCCCTACGTGTTCGACGCACAGGACCGGATGTACAGCGCCGACGACAAGACGACCGGCCGCGGCGACGTAGAGCTGAATCCAGGCATGAGCGTAACGAAGACCGTCTACTACGACGTGCCGCCGGGCACCAAGCCGACCGTCTTCTCGGCCAGCGAGGGTCTCGGGGTGCCGTTCGCGCGGATCAACCTTCCCCCCCAGGGCTAGCTGAGGGGGACGTCGATCGCGCATTCCCAGACGCCGCGGCGACGCACCCACGCGCCCTCGGTAGGCGGTGCGAGGAACGCTTCGGCACCGGCGCCGCGCAGGGCGGCGAGTTCGTCGGGGCTGATTCCGGGATGCGGCCAGACCTCGACGCGGCCGGGTACCGGGATGACGATGTGGCCGACTTCTTTCCACCAGCGCCAGGTGGAGTCGATCCGGTAGGCGACTCGCCCACTTGGGGGCCGGGTGGTGACGCCGAGTACGTCGAGCAGGGAAAGTTCGCCGGGGTAGATGTCGTGAACATCGAAACGCTCCCACATCACGCCCGGTGACACCTCCCGCGAACTCTTCGAACACATGTTCGAAGAGTAGCGGAAGTTTGCTGAGGATGCACCCCTCTATCATCCGAAGTGCCGGACGCAACAAAACAGCCCCCGACCTCGAAAGGTCGGGGGCTGTTCGATGTTGCCAGCGGAATCACTCGCACCTTACGTAGGTGCCTGTGCCCGCTTGGATAGTGGCCTTGAACTGCGTGTTTCCCCACGAGCTGGTGTCGCGCGCTCGCACGGTGATCAGGTCACCAGGAGAGACGTTCACCCCAGTCGCGGTGACAGTCGACGGCGACGACGACGAGCCAGTGCCGGTAGCCAGGAGTGCTCCGTTCCGGTAGAGGGTCAGCACCACGGTGTTGCCGCCCGAGCCTGGGTTCCATTGCGCGCGGGCCGAGATCGTCGCGTCGGCTTTCGCGCCGTTGACAACGAGCGCGTTGCCCGAGATTGTCGACCCGGGGTAGCCGGTTGTGTCGGCAGTCCAGCCCGGAATCTCTGCCTCGGTGCCGGAGGGCTGATGGGTGCCGGACTTGTTCATGCCAGTCGAGGTGAACGTGACCGCGACAGCACTCGCCGCGCCAGCGCCGCTGAACGGTGCGCCCGCGGAGGCTACGAGTGGTGCCGCCAGGGTGCCAGCGCCGGTGAACGGTGCCGTCGCTGCCGGGTAGTTGGAGACAGTCAGGCTGGTCGACGCGGTGAACTGGGCGAGAGCGGTCGGGGCCGCGACTGCTTCGAGTTGGCCTTCGGCCGTCAGAGGCGCGACGGCCGCGCTGGTCGGGATCACCATTTCGCCGGTGGCGGTGAAGTCGGCGATCGGCGCGGGAGCCTGGATGCCGGACAGCGCACCGGATGCCGAGAACGCCGCGTAGGTGACTGGCGCCGCGGCGGCCTGCAGTTCGCCCGTGGCTTCGGCATCGGCGTCCAGCCGGTCCGTCGGAATCGCGTACACGCCCTCGCCGGCAAACTCTGCGGTCGAGGCCGGGGATTGGACGCCAGCGAGGGTTCCCTCGGCGGTGAATGCTGCCGTGGTGGTCGGGCTAGCGAGAGCCGCGAGGATGCCTTCGGCCGTCGATGCGGCGATCGGTGGCGGGATATACATCCGGCCCGGCAGCATGGCGCGGGTGCCGCCCGGCAACCTGGCAGTGCTGGTGCCGCCGTCGGGCAGGTCCGCGACCCATCGGGTGCCGGTGGGGAGCGGGACAGCCATGGTCAGCTCACAGAGAAGGAGGGCGTGACCTTGATGGTGCCGGCGGACCCGAGCGTGATCGACGGGGCCAGCGCGCACTTGTCGTGGAAGGTGCCAGCACTCGACGCTGACCAGAGTCCGGCGTGGGTGAAGTTGCCGGCGGGTGCGTTGAAGGTCAACTCAGCCATGGTGAGCGCGCCACCGGTGCCGGAGGTCCAGGTGCCTTGGACTCGGGCGTAGGAGCCGCCGGATGCTTCGGAGGTGCCGGTGGTGCCTGGGTCGGCGGTGTGCAGGGACACCCAGACGGTAGAGCCACCGTTGAGGCCCTTGTAGGCGTCGGCGAGGACTTGCCGCGTTGCGGCTACAGCAATTGCCATTGTGAATCAATCCTGTCGGGCCACTTGGCCCCGGTACCAGCAGAAGTCCTTGCCATCCGAGAAGTGGATGTAGATTCGGAAATGAGCTGGGATGTTGATGGTGTCGGAGACTTCGGAATGGATGAGCCAAGCCACCCAGTCGGTGGTGACGGTGGCGTTCCAGGTCGCGACGATGGTGTTTGCGGCGTCGTAGATGACGAGTTCGCAGGTGGTTTCTGCGGGAATGAAAGATCCGTCGGGGACGTCGATTTGGTGGACGAAGTCCTGGCCGGTGACCAGCATTAGCGTGTCGACGATGGGTTCGTTGCCGAGCATTCGGCCCTCCGTAAAAGGGAATTCAGAGGCCGACGCCGGAGTAGATGCGGACGTCGTCGAAAGCCGCGGAATTCGAGGAATCCTGGCGGCGGACACGTAGCCCGGCGTAGGCGTTGGTCGCGGGCACCACGTTGTGGACGTTGCCTGCGTAAAGGACTGGGACGTCGTTTCTCTCGACCCAGCAGATCTCGTCGTAGACGGAGAAGGCGATCTTGTCGCCATCGGCGATCGTGACGGCTCGGTCGGAGAAGTCGAAGAAGCTCGGCGTGCCGCTGACACTGGACGTGAGGCGCCCCAGATAGAGGTGGCCGGAGTACATGTTCGCGGTCAGGGCCTGGTCGCCAGCAGCGTTCATGAACAGCATCAGGCTGGAATCTGCGCTGCTGGACGGGTTTCGGACGATGGCTTCGATGCGAGCGCGGCCGTTGAGGTTGCCGACGCTACGCATCAGGCCGACGCTGTTGTTGTTGGCGTTGGCGTGGACGTACCGGCCGGAGGTGATGCCTGCGTCGGTACCGAGCTGGGTCCAGCCGTTACCTGCGGGGCCGTCGGCGCGGTTGAAGTCGTCGTAGAAGATCGAGGACCACACGGATTTCGGCGGGACTGTCGGGGGCCGGTCGTAGTGATCGGTGCGGCGGACCCACACGTTGCAGTACGAGCGGTTCACGAGCCTGACCGCGCGACGCGTCGGGCCCAGTTTGTACTGCGGCGACGGCATTACCGAGCCGACATACGAGCCGTTGAGCCAGATGCGTAGCCATTCGTCGTTTTCACACCACACCCGGACCGTCAAGGTGCGACCGGAGAACGCGCCACCTGGCGGTGGCCAGGTGTACAGGTTCCCGAATGGGGTGAACATGTCGGGGAATTCGGCGTAGGCGACATTGTCGGCGCCACCGAGCTCGTGTTTCAAACCAACGGCGGCGGCCTTCTGGAATTTGGTGGGCGCGACCTTGGTCCAAGAGTCGGTGAAGACGATGAAGAAATGCTGGTTGTCCAAGCCTTCGACGGGGTACCAGACTTCGCATTCGAATCCCCAATTCGGGGTGAAGGGCTGCCAGCCGTAGCTGGGGCCGCGGCCGTCGTCGTTGACCACCTGCTCGGTGACCACGAGCTCGTCGATGCTGTTGATGTAGCTGCGGCCACCACCGAGGTGGACCCACGGCCAATAGGCTTGGCCGACAACATCACCTTCGGGGTAGGAGGTGAAGCTGTCCTTGTATCCGGCCCATGCGCGCGGGACGTTGCGGCGGACGAGGAAGCTCACTCTTCGAACGCCCCAGAGATCGTGCCGCCGTGGTCAGCGAGGAACGCGCGGATTCCAGCGAGTGCCAGCCGGTTTCCGCGCAGGCCGAGCCGATCGGACGGGTCGAGATGTTCGCGCAGTTCGTCAGGGATGTCGTTGAATCGGGCGATCGCGGCGTCGAGGATGGCGATGGCACGGTCGGCGGGGGTCATGTCGAACAAGCCCTCGAGCGATTCGCGTTCGAAAGCCGCGGCCCACAGCGCTTCCCGGTTCGGTTGAACCCGGGGCGCGGATTCGATCGTTCCGGTCGCGCCGATGCAGTGGAAGATCAGCACGGTGGCCTCCTAGGGCTTCGGCGTGAAGACGCCGGCGACCGCGATCTGCAGGACTTGCGGTGCGGTGGAGCCGGTGATGGTCGGCACGGTGTAGAAGAAGCGCTCCTTGTCCAGCACGGGGACCTCGAGCAGCGGGATGTTGTAGCGGGTGACGTTCGCGCCGATGACGGCGGATGTGAAAGTGGTGTGGGCTGTGCCGGTGGCGTTCCACTTCTTGCAGTCGATCGTCATTCCCGCTGGCTGGGTCAGCAGGGCGATGTGGACGTCAGTGAGGAAGGCGTCCTGGTCGTCGGGCACGTTGAGTACCGGGCCGAGGAGCAGTTCGTTGTCGCCGAGGACGACTGCGGCTGAGGCGACGACGCATTCGATGATCCAGAACGAGCTGTTGATGTATGCCTTGTCGGCGATGTCGACGGCGTTCGCTGCGGCGTTGGCGGCTGCCTGGGCGTCGGTTACCGCTTGGTCGGCGTATCCCTCGACGACGGTGATGGCGTCGTAGGCGCCGTCGATGCGGGACCTGACTTCGACGCCGTGAGTGTTCTGGGCGTTGCCGTAAGAGACTTTCGCGCCTGCTTTGAGCGAGGTTTCGACGTCCTCGGCGGTCATTGCCTGGAAGTCGGTGAAGTCGCCAGGCTGGATGGAGCCATTGGGAATCGGCTCGTTGGGGGCGGTCACCGAGGATCACCCCCCTTCACAGGTATTCAGATGTCTTGGGAGATTTCAGGCGGGATCGGAGGCGCCGGTGGCGTGGGAACATGGCGCTGGATGAACGCCAGCAGGTCTTGCACGTAGGCGGCGAGCGCGTTGATCCGCCGTACGTCACGTAGATGCTGCTTGGTGTCTTCGACGTGCTGGTCTTCGAGCGCGTCGATACGCGCTGCGTCGTCATCGTGCTGGGCTTCGAGCTTCTCGACGCGGGTCAGCAGATCGGTGACCTGACGGGCCAGCAGTTCGGACACGGCTTGGAAGTCGGCGCGCTGGGAGTCCAGCGAGCGTGACCGCGGGGCGAAGAACCCCGCGATCACGCCGAGCAGGCCAGTGGACGCCCCGATCAAGGCCGTCCAGATGGCGCTCATCCGATAGCCGGGGTCTTGGCTGCGGCGACGCCCAGACCGAGGGCGGTGGCGATGACGGCGATCACGGCCGATGCCTGCGAATCATTGAGGACGCCATAGGTGATCAGGGCGGGCTGCGCGACGGTGAGGATCCGGTACAGCCAGGTGCGCCAGGTCGCGGTGCTGTTGGCGCCGGCGACAGTGAAGCCGAGGACTGCGCCGACGATCGAGACCCACAGGGCGGCGTCGGAGTCGTTGAGCAGGCCGAGGGTGACGAGCAGGACCTGTACCGGCGCGAGCAGCGCGTACAGGCGTCCGCGTACATCGGCGGACAGGTCGCGGAGAGTGTCGAAGGACATGGAGGTACCTCGTTTGGGTTGTCGAGATGGGGCGCCGCGTGGTTAGGCGGCGTCGGCGAGGGGGTTGTCGATCGGACCCGCGGCCAGCACACCGAGGGTGGGCTTGGGGGTCCAGTAGATGCGGCCGTTTTCGAAGTCCTGGAACGCTGCGCCGTCGAACGGTTGTTCGTCGGAGGTCGGCCAGCCGTAGGGGCCGTTTTCGAAGCCGGAGCGGTTCCAGTGGTCGCGGATCGCGCCGTGGACCCAGAACGGGGGCTGGCCGTGGCGTCGGTAGACGGCGCCGCCTTGGAAGCCCTGCACGACACCCCAGTCCGCGCCGGACGGATCCTTGAGGACGGTGTGATCGTTGGCCGGGTACCCGAGGGGGCCCGCTTCCCAGCCGAGGGCAGCAAACTTGTCGAACACCGGGTCGGAGATCGGGTGCGCGCCGGTGGCGGGATGCCAGTAGATGTAGCCGTGCTCGAAGTGCGCCCACTTCCCCACCCCGTCGGGGCAGGTGTTCTCGCCGTCGGTGAGACGGGCACCGAGCCACGGGGTTTCGGCGGCCTTCGCGTCGATGGCGTTGACGGTAGGAGCTGCCGCGGTCCTGGCCCAGTGCTGGACGCGGTCGTTGTAGACGTCCCAAGGGAAGTTGGGGCCGCAATCGGTGTGTGTACCGATGCCCAGTCCGTGGGTGATGCCTGCGTGATCGGTGAGCCCGTCACGGCCGCCGCGGAGTTCGTCCCAGCCGATGACCCGCGGTTCGAAACCGTACCGGCGGGCGTCGCGGACCATGAGCCAGGCGGCCATGTCGATGGCCCGGTCATACTTCGTGATCCACTCGTCGCGGGACATGCTCGCGCGG
Source organism: Nocardia rhizosphaerae (assembly GCF_042650365.1). Taxonomy (NCBI): domain Bacteria; kingdom Bacillati; phylum Actinomycetota; class Actinomycetes; order Mycobacteriales; family Nocardiaceae; genus Nocardia; species Nocardia rhizosphaerae. Next base: position 51,423 of record NZ_JBHSBA010000016.1, on the reverse strand, counting down.
GATCCGGCGAAGCACAGGTTCACGGTGTACGGGTTGGCGTCGAGGACGGACCAGCTACAGCGGTCGGTGGGGACGAGCCCGAGGGAGCGTTCGTTGTCGATGACGTAGTGGTAGGAGACAGCCGAGCTCGGTCGCTTCAGGTAGTCGGTGAGCGACTGGGCGGTGCCGTTGCCTTCCTGGGTGTGCAGGACGCCGAGCCGGACGCGGGTGCCGTTGCGGCTGTGCGAGTTCGGGGAGTTGGCGGTCTGGTCTTCCTCGACCATGGGCGGGTTGAGCACGGCGGGGCCTCCCGGCGGTGGGGTCGGAGTGGTGAAATGCGCCCACTGGCCGAAATTGGGGGCGAGGATGTCGTTGACGTCGACCGCGGTACCGTCGATCTGCGGGCCCGGATTGCTGGGGGTGTCGATGACGCGCTGGTACAGGACCGCTTCGGGGCCGATCAGCGCGCCGGACCAGGCGCGGGTCTGCCACGCCCAGAACTTCCCGCCGGGTGCGACACCGATGACGCGGTCTTCCGCCGCCCACGCGCACACGCGGGCGTGCCCATAGATGCCAGTGCGCTCCACACCGAGGATGGAATTCACGCCCCGGAAGAAGTGCACCGCCGTGGCGTTCCAGGCGTCGAGGCTGATGTCCTCGTCGACGGCGAAGAAGATAGGCGCCTTGTCGGGCCCGCCCGCCGCGCGGTGCCGGTCCGCCGCGTCTTGCGCCATGCGCCGACCGCCCTCGTAGCCGGTGGTCCAGTCAGACGGGGCGGAGGGGTTGCCGGGCTTGCCGTACTGCCACACCGACGCGACGTCGATGCCGGCGGCGCGACACTGGTCGGTGTAGTGCCTGGTGACCGGTTTGGCCAGCATCCATTCTGCGCCGGGCCGCGGCGGGGACACGTATGCGATGACGCCCGAGTGTCCGGCCGCTTTGATGGCGGTCGGGTCGATCAGGCGGGCAGCGAAGTCGACTGCGGTGCTCACACGCCCACCCCTGGATAGCGGTCGATGATCGTTTTCCGTGGCTTCTTGGACAGGTAACGTTCGATGGCAACGACCCGGTCGCGTTCTTCGGCGTCGACGGCTTCGAGATACTCGAGGACTTCGTCGACGGTGTGCAGGCACGGATTCCAGCCCGGGTCGCGCACGGGCACGTTCGTGACGTAAGCGCCGTCGCTGGATGGGCGCCCATACTGCGGAGAGCCCTTCACCTTGCCAGTGCCGCCGCCTTCGACGCCCTCGACGATGCGGTCATCCGACGGGACGGCGGCTTCGGGGTCGAAGCCCATCGCTTCGGCGAGCTGACGTTTCGCGTCCTGCGGCAGCGACGCGACAAACTCCTTCAGATCGAACTGCGACCGGTCCGGTGCATCGATCGGTTCCCACACGCCCGGCGACACCAGCCAATGTGGGTCAGTTTGCCGAGGCTTCTGGTATTTGATCTTCCGCTCGGACGGGATCGTCGAACCCGGTGGGCGAGCACCGCAATCCCACTGCCGGCGCGACACCTCACGGAGGTACTCGATCGGGAATGGCAGCGGTGCGCCTTTCATACCGGGCAGCCCCGAGTACATCCACAGGAAGGCTTCCTCGGGGCAGTTCGGATTGCAGTTTTCGAAGGTGGGGAACTCGCCTGCCTTCAGCCACGGCGAGGTGTCGACCTCTTGTGATTGTTTGGGGCGCGCCGACTTCTTCGACATTCGATGTACTCCTGGGCTATCGGCCGTGGACGGCGAGCTGTTGCACGAGCGAGCCGAGGTCCGCGATCAAGGACAGGGCTCGTTGGCCGCGGTCCTTGTTCTTTTCCTTCTCGCCGATGATCGGCACCCATTCCGGCGGTGATTCCCGATCCCATGCGAGGGTGAGTTCGCGGACGCGGTCGACGTAAATGATGTGGTCGTCGACGTAGAGAGTGGAGGCGAAATCGCCGATGACTTGTGCGCCGATGCGGTCACCGATGAAAAAGTGGCCTTTGCCGTTGTCTCCGATAAACCACGGTGCGCCGTCACGGATATTGATCTCGTGACTGAACCAAGACCGCGTCTCGTGCAGCGCTTTTCGAAGTGAAAGCAATGCTTCGAGCGTGTACGCGCGGTCTGATCCGGACGCTAGGACTTCGAATGGTCGCGCCCATCCAGAATTCGCGATCCGGCCCGGACTTGCTATCCGCATCCAGGCGGCGATGGTGTCCCAGTAGAAAACTTGGGCGACGGCGTCGACGGCACCGCCAATGGGCGGGATTACGACCGCGGCGGCCAGGAGATCGCCTGCGGTCTGAATGGCCGCCGAGATTAGTTCGTTAACGAAAGGAAACGAATGCCCACCAGCAACAACTTGAACCGCGGTCGACGGAGTGAAGATGAACTTAGACGATTCGATACCCGTCTCTTCACCCTCGAGATAGATGACGTAAGGGCACGACTTATCCGTCAACCGGAGCCCCGGAACTTTGTACGAGCCTGGGATTGCCGGGTCGACGATGTCTTCGACGATCGGGTCGATGAAATCCTCGACAAACTTCGCAACGGTGCGTTTCAATCCGAGGAACGGGTCTCCACCGTTGGAGGTGTCGGAGTAGTAGCCGGACTTATCGACGATGTCGACCACGAGCGCACCGTTGCGCAGCGTTTGACCCTCGATAGGCTGTTCGTCATCGGCCGCGATGAACCGACGGACAACGATTGAAAGCTCGGCGTCCTCAAGGATATCCTCGGCCATGTCGACCCAGCGTTTAAAACGCGAGTTCGGCACCGACCAGAGTGTCCCAGCCAGCATGTCTTCGGCGAAAGTCGTCGGTTTGACGACCACAGACCAGTTACCCATTCCGGGTGCACTAGAATTCTGGTCCATAGGGTCATCAGGCAGGCCCCACCAGTTATCCTGCTCGCGCATCACATTCAGGAACAGGGCGGTTTTCAAAGCCCAAATACTGGGTCCTGCCAGGAAGAACACCCTAGGGAACTGCACAAAATCCGGCAGAAACGGGTTACACCATGCCAAATAATATTCCAGCATGGACATGTCATGGAGCCATCGGACGACCAAAACACGGGAGCCGTCTTCTCTTTTTTCAACCGTGTGATCGTGGATGCGGCCAGACCAGCGGGCACCGTCTTTGTCGACGGTGATGTAGACGTTGCGTTTCTCGCCCCGAAGGATGCGTGCCGAGACCTGCCATATCCATTTTGCAAGCGGATCGTCAAGCGGGATCTCGGTCAAACCCGGACCGACTTCATTGTCGAGCCAGGTGAAGCTGGCCGAATACTCGCTGTCGAGCGTTCCGACCAGATTGAAATCGCCCGTCCAGACCCTCATCAAAGGCGGTTCGAGGCGTGCGCGGCGGTCCGCTTCCTCCGCCGCGTTGGTGGCGTCCCAGATCGCTTGACACTGTTCTTCCAATGTCATTTCAAGGAGGTCGGTCATCGCACCTCCCACACATGCGACCACCGTCGCTGACAGTAAACGTCCACTCGCGCACCCCCGACAGGGGCGTTCTCGACTTTCACCGGAAGGTTCGTTTCCGGCGTCTTCGGCGGGATCTGATGAAGGAACGAAATACCGTTCATCTGCCCGGCGAGGTTCGTGCCTGCGAAGTCACGCACTTGAAGCTTGTCCCGGTACAACGTGATTCGGGCGCCGCCCTCTAGGTCGGTCAATTCCGGGAGAGTGATCTTCCGGTTAGGCCACTGCCCGCCGGGAATCCGGTGATGCTTCGTCCCGGACCATGTGTAGTCCGGCAAAGTCCAAATCCCTCGGGTGACAACCCATTGCAGCCACATCGGCTGATCGGTCGGGTTCGAAATAGTCACGAACCCTTCCGAAGTGCCGGTAGCGCCGGTTTCGAAATAGTCGTAGGGACTGTCTTCATACCGGTCTTCGAACCAAAACGGTTGATCAGCAACAACCGCCATCGGCTGAACCGAAGTGCGGGTGATCCGTGGATCGTGTTTCGACTCGAACTCGACAGTGTCGTTCTTCGCCAGCCACAGGCTCCTGGTCCCCGACGACGGTGTCGTCACCGACATTTTCGTCAAAGTGGATGCCGGATCCCACCGGTCGGCTTCATACTCCCAGGCCGCGTTCCACCTGCTTTGCAGGTCTTGCCATTCTTCGGGCGTTTCACCGTGAATGTTGACCGCGAAAGTGATGTCGCGTTGCTGGTATCGTTTGCCCTCATACGTCGCACCTTTTTGGTAGACGCTCGACTTCCGAAGCGTGGTAACCGGCGCGTCGAAGATGCCCTTGATGTTCGGTGCCAGGAAGAGCTTCTTCGACGCGCCAGCGCCGCTTATTTGGAAGTGCGAGCCGTCCGGCCCGTAGATGTCGATGCGGGCGGACTCACGCATCAATCGAGTTAGCCCCTTGCAGTTGCCGTGTGCTGAAGCGCACGCATATCGCGAATCAACTCGGCCTTGCGGAACGCCTCATCGACGTTCGGCGTCGTCAAATTGATCGTGGTCGAGTTATCGATGGTGGTCAGCGAGCCGCCTTCACTACCGCGCTGAATGACGGTGTTCGCGGCGCCCGCCGCGGGAACCGACGCAGCCTGGTACCCGGATTGGGCCAGGGTTTGCGACGCTTCCGCCGAACTGGACCGTGCCTGCTGCCACGACGCCAGCGTCGACCCGTAGTCGGTGACCGCCGACGGGATCAGATCACGCGGATCCGGCAGGCCGAGCGGGTCGAGCGTCGTCGAAACCAGATCCTCGAACCCGGTCGACAGTGCCGACGAGAACCGCTCCTGCGCATTGGTGCCGACTTCTTCGAACGTCTCCACCCCGGAGGTGTTGTACGAGCTCGTTCCGTCAGTGCCTGTGTCGACGCCGGTGACCGCGGGCCCTTCGAGCGTTTGCGGCGCCTGGTTGGTCATGTTTGCGACGAAGTCTTGGAACATCCGCCACTGCGGGTTCGTCAGAACCGCTTCCGGCAGCCCGCTGGTGTTCCAGCCGAAGGTGCCGTTGGGGAAGATGCCGCCCTGGTCGTAACCGTGGCCCTGGCCCCACATGGTGGTGAGGTCCATGCCATACGTCGCCTTGTAGTAGCGAAGCGCGGCGACCATGTTCGCCATCGGGTCGGTGCGGTCGTTCGGCAGTGACGGATCCCGGTAGGCCGCGAACGTGCCAGGGATGACCTGCAGCAGACCCTGGGCTTCGTTTCCGCCCGAATTGACATCCTGGACTTGCTGAAGGATGTTCGGGTTGCCGCCGGACTCGGACTGGATCTGCGCCATCATCGCGTTGACCTGGGCCGGGTCGTCCGCGTTGAAGCCCTCGCGGCGCATGGCTTCCAACGCCATGTCGCGCCACTGCTCGACGCCCTCAGAAGGAACGTAGTTCGCTCCCCCGCCACCGGATGACCCCGATCCGAGGATCTTGCTGGCGAGGGCCTCCACGAGCTTCTGCGCGAACGCGCGCGGGATCTTTCCTGCGTCACCGAGCCCAGCGATTTCGGGGACGCTGTTCGCCGCGGCGCGAAGTGGGTTCAGCAGCAGGCTGTTCGCGAGAGCGTTCCGGCCGCTGGTGACAGCCCCGGAGATCGCAGACCCGATGCGCGCGAAGATGCTGGCCTTCTCTTCGTCGGACAGGTTTCCGAGGAAATCGTTTGCGCCCCAGTGGACATGGTCCATGTGGGCTGCGTTCGTCGCGGCGCCGAAGTCGTACGGTTGGCCTTCGTCGAGGTTCTGCCAGCCGTCGAGTGGCCAGTGGATCAACTCTGCCGACTGTGGGTAGGTGTTGTAGATCCAGCGGGCGATTTCCTTCATCGGCCCGCCGAGGTCGATGGCCTTGCCCTGCATGTGCAGGTCGTAGCCGGACCCCACGTCTTGGAAGCGTTTACCCGAGGTCAACACCGCGCCAGGGATGGCTGTGCGCACCAGGTCCCACAGCTGGGCCTGGATCGGGTCGAGCGGATCCGAGGTCGAGACGATGCCGCCGTCGGCATACCGGCCCGGACCATCCGCCGCGGGCTGGGACTGCGTGCCACCGCCCTTGAGCGCGGCGGCGCGCATCTTGTACATCGCGTCATGCCCGCCGGCGGCCTTGACCTCGGCCGCGGTCCACATGTGCTCGCCGGGAGAGGCGAGGATCGGGACGCGGTCTTCGGTAGGTCCGCCGGGGCCGGTGATGGGACCGCCCTGCCAGCGTTTGGCCGCTGCGGGGCCGGGACCGGACCACATTTGCATGCCGCCGGTGCTGCCACCGATGTGGTCCATCGGATCCCACTGCGGCAAACCCAGTTTCGAGGCGACCTTGTTCCAGATGCCGCCGAGGGTGTTGAGGGCGTCGATCAGGCCGTTGATGGCGCCGGACAGTTTGCCGGGCAGCTTGTCCCACTCGATCCCGATATCGCTGACCAAGTTCCCGAAGAACGTCACCAGTGCGCTTGCTTCGGACTTCAGCTTCCCGAAACCTGTAGCGGTGCTAATGATCTCGCCGATATTGTCGGCTATGTGGGAGGTGATCGACGCCCAAGCTGACCCTATGGCGCTGTTGAGGGATTCGGCTTTCGAGCCGATCTCACCAAACCAGGTCCCGACAGTCCCGGCCCCGGTCGCCACAGACGACGTGAAGCCGTCCCAGGCTTCACCGAACTTTAGGGTGAATTGATTCCACTGTTTTCCGACAAATTCCCAGCCGTTACTTACCCAGCTGATGGCGAAATTGACCGGGATGTTGTATTTCAGCCCGGTCCCGAGACCGCTTCCAACTTCGCCGAGCCGATCGGTAAATGTCTTATCGACCTCGACCTCGTTGCCATTCTCATCTTTGACGGTCTTCGTGTCAGTGAAAATCCCGCCGAGCATTTTGCCTGCGGCCGAGTTTCCGACCGTGTCCATCAGGCCGATGATCTTTTCGAGGGCGTTGACGATCGAGTCCGCAGTGGACTTGACGTCGGCGAAGAAGTCCTTGACTGCCTGCTGGCCTTCAGGCGATTTCAGCCAATCAGCCCATTCCTTGAGCTTGTTGGTGATGTCGGTGAGCATGTCCTCACCGGTCTCCTCCGACCCGGAGAACAGGGCGCCGATCAGGCGACCGACCTCGACGACGAGGTCCTTGAGACGGCCGAAAGCAGCCAGCGACTTATCGATGAAGTCCTTGAACTTCTGCTGATTCTCGGGATCTTCGGCCCACTCACGGAAGCGCGCCATCAGATCGGCGAACCCTTGAGCACCGGACGGCAGGAAATCAGATCCGGCCTGGGCCAGGGACAGGAATCCCTGGATCATGTCGCGGATGCCGTCGATGATCGGGCCGATCGAGTCGGCGACCTTGTCGAAAATGTACTCCAGCTTGCTTCGCGTCGCCTCGGACTCGAAATCGGCGAACGCGCGCCGCAGACCACCGTTGATAGCCGTCGCGATCCGGCCGAGCCCGGTCTCCAAGGTTGGAATCCATTTGGTGACGAGGCTGGAAATCGAATCGCCCATGCCGTCGAACAGGTTTTCCTGCACACCGTCGGCCAGGGTCGACAGCAGCGGCTTGACCTCGAGCCATTTACGGACAAAGTCCTGCGCGGCCGGGGACAGTGCCGCCATCTTCCGGGCGAACTCTTCGGCGGCGTCGCTGCCTTCGTTCATCGCCTCGACCACGGCCTGGTTGGCTTCGGCCAACTGCTGCTGTGCATCGGCCAGCGACTGATGGGCGTCGATCAGCGATTGCTGTGCTTCGGCTTCGCTCTCGGCGGCATCGGCGACGCGTTCCTTCGCGGCGACGACCTGGTCGCTGCCCTCGACGCCCTTCTCGTTGGCTTCGGTGACCTGTTCGGCCAGCTCACGAGAGTTGCGGAGCGTGTCTTCTTGGTCGGCCAGAGCACGGTCGAGGTTGTACTGGGCGCGGGCGCGGTCAATAGCGTCCGATGACGAGTCACGTAGAACCTCGTTCAGCTCTTGCTGTGCTTCGGCCACCGCCAAAGCCGCGCCTTGCTCGTCGAGCTTGGTACGGCCAAGCGCGCGGTTGAGGTCGTCGAGTTCCTTTCGAGCGTCCTTGCGGGCCGTAGTCAGAGCCTTCTGCGCAGCCAGCGACTCCTTCTGAGCCGACCGGATACCCTTCTCAGCCGAAACCACGCCACGCTGGGCGGAAACAACACCACGGGCCGCCGACTCGACCTGCTTGTTCGCTGCCGCGACAGCTTTCGCCTGCGACTTGGCCTGGGCGGCAGCACCCTCAGATGCCTTCTTCGCGGCGTCGAACGCGTCGCCGATGCCCGACATGCCAGCAACGACCGTGGCGATCACAGCGCCGAAACCGGCGACTGCGGCCGGGAGCAAAGCGAGCACGCCGGCGGCTTGCGCGATCTGCCCGATCAGCGGGATCAGTGACACCGCGGCCAGCGCGATCAACGCGACTTTCGCGATCCCGGCCAGCGACGACAGGGAGAACAGGTTCTTGGCTGCGTTGGAGATGGCGTCGACCGCGGCGGATTGGAATCCGCGCCACGCCGCGGACAGGCTGCTCATGATCGAGCCTTGCCGGTTGCGGGCGCGGTCGAGCCGGTTGTTGGCGTCGGCTTCCTGGCCCATGAGGCTGGACAGGCGGCCGGTGGCGTCGGCGTGTTCGCGTTGTGCGCGGGCGAGTCGCTGTGTGGCGGCGGTGCGCTGCGACAGCGTCGAGTTGCCGTTGGCCAGGACCTCGTCATGGCGTTGCTGGGCGAGAGTGAGCCGGTCGAGGGTGTCGCCTTGCCGTTGGCGGGCGAGCTCCAGTCGGGAGATGACGTTCGCCAGTTCAGCTTCGGCGCGGGTGACCGAGTCGCGGTCGAGCTGCACCTGCAGCCGGATCGCCCGGATCGGGCGGGTGAAGATGTTGCCGGTGAGCCGTTGCGCGGTGCGGCCGATGCTGGCGCCGCCGAGCGAGTTGACCCGGTCACCGACATCGGAGGCCAGCGTGCGCAGAGCCATCAGCTGGGCGACCGCGGCGGTGGTGTCGACGTTGACGTTCATCGACAGGGGCTGCGCCGCGACAGCGGTACGGAACTCTTCGAGCTGGGTGACCGCTTCAGACAGGTCGAGCTTCACTCGCAGCTGTGCAGCGGGCAGAGTGTTCTTGAGTTCGCGGATCTTTTGCCGCACACCAGCTTCGGACAGTTTTAGCGTGATCGTGCCCTGCACGGTCGCCGCGGCGGCGTTGACTTTGCCGCGCAGCAGGCTTTGGAAACCGGTCTTCAGCTCGGGAGTGAAGTAGACCTTCGCGGTCGCCTTCTGCCCTTCGAGCTTCGCGGCGTTCTTCAGCGAGGCGCGGAACCCTGGAGCCAGTTTGTGACCGAATTCGATCTTCGCACCAGAGCCCTCGGCCGCGGTCTTGGCGAGGTCTTTCACCTGTGCCCGGAAACCGCTGGTCAGCTGCGGTTTCAGTGTGACCGCGAGGGATTCGTTGATCGGTTTGATCAGCGTCTTCACCTGCGCCCGGAACTGGTCGGCCAGCTTCGGCTTCAGGGACAGGTAGGCGGTGCCAGCCTTGTATTCGCCGGGCATCGTCACGAGCTACACCGCCTTGTTGTTCAGTTGTGTGTGCCAGACAGCAGTGCGTTCACTGCGTCGGTCAGCTCGATCCGTTCGATGGCGTCGCGGAAGCGTTGTTCTGCAGTTTGCGGTCGCGGTTCGGGTGGGAAAGGTGGCGGGAGTTTGCCGCCGAACACTGCAGGCAGGGCGCGGATGATCTCTTTGAGCAGCTCGGATTGGCGGATCATCGTCAGCACCTCGAGCGAATAGCCTTGGGGTGCGATCGGTGCCCGCTTTTCTGAGACCGGTTGTTGCGCTCGCGCCCAGCCGATCTCTTCGTCCATGGCCAGCGCGGACTGATACCACGAGTCCATCGGCAGCCTGCGCAGGAACCTGAGCAGTTGCGGCCAGGGGCGTCGACCTCGGAAGTAGTCGCCGAGGTCGACACCGAGCCGCTGCTGCAGGTCGAATTCGATCTCTTCCCCGTACTCCTCGATGAGGAGGACGAGGGCTAGGCACCCCCCGGCAGGTCGTCACCGACCTGCGAGGGCACGCTGTTGAAGTGGTCGGACATGTCGGACACGAGCGCGAAAAGCACCTCGAACGGCTCGTCCTGCACGATCGCCCACACACGATCGAAGGCGTCACCACAGATCGCGGCCACGAGCCGCCGCAGTGCACGGGACTCGAAGTCGCCCTTGCCGTCGACTAGTTCGGCCATCGCGGTCACTCGCTCGACGGTGTCGGGGGCGCTGATCTCGATCGGCGGGTCGACGGCGTCGAACAGGTACGGCGGGGTCGGCTTGTGCTTGGCGCGTGCTTCGTCGCGCATCGTGGCCCACCGCGACTTCGCGGCAGGGTTCAGCTTCTTGGCAGCCATCGGTGTTTCTCCTGGCAGAGTGGGTTACTTGCTGGTCTTGGGTTCCGGCTTCGGGGCCGGTTTCCGTTCCGGTTCACGCGCGACCACGGGCGCTGGCGCGGGGCGGGCTGGCGTGGTCGGCTTGGGGTCGGGCGCGTAGCTGTAGCCGCGGGCAAGCAGCTGCTCACGCTCGGTCGCTGATCCGACGAGGGCGGTACGGCCGTCCGGCGCGACGAGACGGATAGGGGTGAATGCCATGGGATTTCGCTCCTGGCTCTGCCCTGGCTGAAGAATGTGGAAGGGGGTGCCTGCCCCGCGCGCGGCCAGGAATCACGCGCGGGGCGGCAGTCAAGGTGCGGTCAGGCGTAGGTGACCGCGTACGCGGCAGAGGGCCCGGTCGCGTTCGTGACGACGACGTCGTGGCTGCCCGCAGCATTGGCCGGGGTCGTGATCGCCAGGGTGGTGTCGTTGACCAGCGTGTAGTCGGTCGCTGGGGTGCCGCCGACAGTGACGGCGGTGACGCCGGTGAAGTGGCTGCCCAGCAGGACAACGGACTCGCCGCCAGCCGCGGCGAGAGAGCCGGCGGGCAGGTGCGAGGTGATGGTCGGGACCGAGGCGGTGGCGGTGAAGCCCATGTCGGCCAGCAGTGGACCGATGCCGGGGCCGCACAGGACGTGCTTCACGCTGTAGCCGAGGTCGTCGTCGATCTTGGCCGACCAGGTCAGGTTGTAGGCCAGCGACCCGTCCTGTGACCAGGTCTGCTCGCCGACGCTGGTGACGGTGGCGCGCGGCAGGATCCGCAGGTAGTAGATCGTGTTCGCGCCAGCTCCATCGACCAGACCCAGGATCACCCGGTGATAACGGGTTTCGGGCGCGGTCGGGTCGGTGAACTGGATTTCCTTGGTCGTCGGGTCCGCGGTGATCGCGGACAGGTCGACACCGGAGTACAGCTCCAGGTTGCGGCGCTTGGTCTCGAGCAGTGTCGCCGAGACCATCGTCTTGCGGGAGATGATGTCGGTACGCGGAGGCTCCAGAGCACCCCACGCTTCCACGTCGGAACTCTCGATTTCAGGAGTGAAAGTGGGCGGCGCGGCCTTGTCGATGTAGCCGAGCGACTCGAACCCGGCCGAGGCCAGCGACTGGAACTCGGCGGCGACACCGTCGGTGAAGGCGTTTGGAATGGTCGCGTCCATGTTGCCGAGCAGCGCGAAGCCCTTGTTGGGGCGCCGGATGAGATCGGGGTTCCAGTTCGCGACCTGGTCGAAAGTGACAGCAGGCATGTAGATTTCCTTGAATTGGGCACGCCAGAGGGCCCGCGTCAACGGGCGAGGGTGCCAGAGGGAGGTGTCAGCCGCGCGGGCGGCGATAGGTCAGGCGCACGGTGGCTGTGACGCCACGGTCATCGCGCCGCAGCGGCGGCATGAACCGCCCGCCAGTCTGTTCATCGGCGGTGTCGATCAGATAGCCGCCCGGCGCCGTGTTCCCGGCGGCCAGCACCCGTTCTTGCCCAGCAGATTTCAGGACCTTGGACTCTTCGCGAGTGCTAGCGACGTACTCGATGTCGATGACTGGTGCGTCGATGAGATCGGAGGCCCTGCCGCCGACACGGGTGACGAAGATGTACGGGGGTTCGAGCTGGTCGGATTCGAAGGTGACGACGGGAGCGATGTCGTCGAGTAGGGCCTTCATGATGTCGTCGAAGGACGGGAACGGCGGCATCGTCATGTCAGCCCTCCACGTCTCGGATGAAGTCGCGCATCACGTGCTCGGGTCGGTTCCAGCGGGTGCCGTGCTCACGGAAGCGGGCGTAGTAGCCCCAGGCGAGCACGATGCCTTCCTGGACGGGTTCGTCGTCTGCGGGTTCGACATAGGCTTCGATGTGGGTTGCGTTGTAGCCGGTGAGCCACCGGACGCTGCGGGTCCATCGATCGGCGCCTTGCTCGGCGATCTCCTGCAAGAAGTCGCCGAGTTCAGCACTGTCCTGGAGGAACACGTGGAGGTCATTGTCAGTTCCGTCGAACTCCATTGCCACCGTCCTTGGCGATCACGAAACGAACTCCGGTCGCCCAGCCGGTGAACCCGTTCGGTGCGACACGAACCTGGCCGTCGATGACGAACGTTCGGCCGTCGGGCAGCCGGATCCGATCGCCGGCGAGAACGTCGGAGCCCAGTGGTGCGGTGATCTGTGCGGTCAACGTCAGCTGCTCGCCCGTGGTGTTGTCTTCGCTGTCGGTCAGCCACTTCAGGTCGCACGGGCCGATCTCGTGTTCGGTCTCGGCGGCCGGTAGGAGGTCGCCTTGCCAGTCACGCGAGTTCGCGGTGCCGGTGCGGATGACAGTGAGCATCGGGCCGCCCGGATATTTCGGGGCGGGGTAGTTCACCATGTGTCCGGTCCCAGAGCGGCGAGGCCAGCGTTCTTGAGAATCAGCCGGGCGGCGGAGTGCAGCCGTGACAGGGCACGGTCGATCTCGTCGGCGTCGACCGCGTCGCCATAGGTGACCGAGCCGCCGTCCGCCGTTTGCGATGCGACCGCGAGCTCACGACCGACCGACCCGGCGACCGGGTCGATTCCGGCGAGGCACCACATGGCGGCTTGAGCGCAGGTCGCATCACGGAAGGCTTCAGCGACACCACCGTCGGTAGGTAGTCCGGTGCTGTCGGTGTCGTAGCGGTCGCACATGGTGGCGCGGCGCACCAGGATCGACGCGTATCGCAGCAGGATCGGCGCGTTTGTGGGCGCCGTGCCGGTCAGCCATGCGCCGTCGATCAGGTCGTCGGGGACGGCGTAGATCAGCACGGCCATCGGTCACGCCGCCTTGGTGCGCCGGGTGGACTTAGCCGCGGGCTTGGCCGCCGGTTCCGGCTCGGGCTCCGGTTCCGGCTCGGGAGCCGGTTCGGGCTTTGGCTTCGCCGGCGCCTCGATCTCGGTCCACCACGCCCACTCGAGCAAGTCCGGCCGCGGCTCCTCCGACTCGATGACCCACGACGGGTCATGCAGATACCGGTAGAAATGTGGCACTGGATCTCCAAATAGATTGGCAGGCAACCACTCCCCCGCGCCACCATTCGATGACGCGGAGGATCATGGTCACGCCTGCAGATTGCCGCGCAGCAGCACGCCGCGGTCAGCGTCGAGGGTCTTGGTGCCGTACAGAGTGTCGAGGCTCATGATCTCGGCCTTCTGCTGCATGTCGTACTGCTTGACCAGCCGCAGCGACAGGCCCTTGTAGGACACGACGGTCGCCCACGTGTTGTCGGTCGGCAGCGCCAGAGTCGCCGAAGCGAACGCCACCGCGGTCTTGTGGAAAGCAAGACCGACCTCGGTGGTCGGCTGACCCACAGCCGGCGAGCCCGCGGGCTGCACGATGTTCTGGGTCATGAAGGTCTCGAAGCCGAAGATGTCGCGGCCGAGCGAACCCCGACGCAGGGCATCGGTGGTGCCGGACTTGTCAGCGTGCTTCAGCATCTCGGTGTTCAGCCATGGTGCACGCGTGCTCGGGCCGATAACCGCCGAACGCTCCGACGCGGGAACATTCTTGATGTTGAGCTGCCGGTCCGCCTCGATCAGCACTTCCGGCTTGTTCCACTCGTAGCCGACATCAGTGGACTCGCCAGCGACCTGGACGAAGTCGGCCTTCGCCTGGGCGATGATCGACCGGTCCACAGCCTGCGCGATGGCCTCGGCAGCAGGCATCAGGAACTGGGTGGAGAAATCTTCAAGCTCCAGGGTCAGGTCCTCTGCGGTGATCTGAAACGACACGTCCTTGTGGGTGTCGAGAGTCACCGGAATGCCGGTTTCAGTGGCGTTCTGGATGGTGATGCCAGGCGACTGCCGGTCGAAGTCCTGTGCAGTGAAGGTCGTTGGCTGTCGGATGGTGACAGTCGAGCCGATCTTCTGGCTGCTCCATTCCTGCGACACATCGGTGTAGACCAGGGGAACCATGCACAGCTTTTCGTACAGGTTCGCCAGGGCCTTCTTGGCGATCACATCGGGGGTGAGAAGAGTGTTTGCCATTGTGGCGTGCTCCTATAACCGGAGCGCAGGCTCTAGAACGCTTCGCGTTCACGCTTTTCGCGGGCCTCGCGCCGGTAGTCGTCGATTGACTTGGCGGTATTCGGCTTGCGCGCCGCGTTACCGCCGGAAAGGTCACCGCCGCTTCGAGGAGCAGACACCCGGTCTTGCGCCTTCTTGAGCTTCGGATTGGATTCGACGGCAGCAGAAACGACTTCGGCCACCTGGGCGAGGAAGTCGTCGGCTTTTGTGTCGAGTTTGTTGATTGCCTCGGTCACCTTGCGGGAATCGAGGAGTGCGTCGAGGTCGCCTTCAACTGCTTTCGCAGCAGTCGCGACGGCGTCCTTACGCGCGAATGCGCGGAGCTGCTCGGCGTAGGAGTCGCGTTCGGCCGCGAAATCGGCGGCCTGCTTCTCGGCTTCCTTGAGCAGTTCGGCGGGGTCGGGTTCGGCCGGGTCGAGGCCGAGGGTTTCCCGCAGCTTCTCCACGAGCTCGGTCGTGGCCTTCTTCGCTGCTTCCTGAGCTGCGGTTTCGGCCTTCTCGTTGCCTTTGACGCGGTTGGCGGCAGCTTCCTTGCGGAGCTTGTCGACCTCGCGGTTCAGGCGCGCGATCTCGGGGTCTACATCGGGGGTGGCCGACTCGTCCGGGTTGGGGGTGGTCTCGGTGGCCTGTACAGAGTCACCGGGATCCGGGGTGGTTTCTGCCGCGGCGGGTGCCGGGGTTTCGACCGGGTTGCTGTTTTCAGTTGTGGGTTCTGCGGGGGTGTTGTTGGCTTCGTCGGCCATGGATTGTGCCTCCTGGACACGTGAAACAACCCGTCGGCGACCTGGCCGGATCGGGTGTTGATGTGACGAAACCCCCAGGGCCAGACGGCCGGAACTGGGGGTCAATTGCACCCGCGCGAAACTGGGCGGGAAGTCTTCAAAATGTGAATGGAGAGAGCGCTCTCCGCTGGCTGGCTTGCCAGGATTCGAACCTGGACTATCTGAATCAGAGTCAGACGTGCGGCCGTTACACTACAAGCCGTTGGCAGGCTCGCCAGGGTTCAAACCTGGGCCGCCGCGATCAAAGCGCGGAATGCTGTCGCTACACCACGAGCCTACGAATTTTGGGCGAGCCGACGAAGATTATCCGCCGATTCCTTTGCTTTGCGAGCCGCGTTCGACCCGTCCAGCATTCCGGCGAATGCCGTCTCAGCCTCCCGGATCAAGTCCTGCGGCGGATCCGGTGCGTACCCAGCGACCGCGTGAATCGCGGTCGTGACCGCGTCATCGAACCCAGTCTCTGTGACGACGATGCCCTCGGTAGCGGCCAGCTTCAACGCTGCGGCAAACCCTGCGCGCCATTCGTCGTTTGTGCGCCCCCGGTCTGGAGACAGTCTCACGCGTCGCCCCTCCAAGCCTCAAGCAGCCGCCGGTGCAAGAACTTCGCCGGTTCAGATGCATTGTCGCCGAGGAGTTCTACTTCGGCAAACGCTTCAGCGAGTGCTTCCTCCGGCTGGACCTCGTCGCCATAGGAATCGCGGAAGAACGAATACCCAGGCAGTTGGTCGCGCCACGTCCGGTACTTAGCGATCCAGTCTGTCGGCCGTTGCCCCGGTTGGCGAGGATGCAACCGCATCCATTCGGCTTGCATCGCGAGATCGAGGTTCTCGCGTGCTGCAGCGTTTCCTTCGAAGTCCAGGACGTGGCCGTATTCGTGAACCATCGCCGAGTAGATCGGGCGCTGTTCGAACCCGGCAGGATGGTAGCCGTCAGCAGCGTCGGACACCATCCCGGCTTCATGCTCGGCCATGTGCTGCACAGTCCACAGGTTGAGCGTGATATCGACGACCTCGTAGTTGTCGCGGCGCGGCCCGGGTGGCCGGGCGGGCGTTTCTCCGACGATCTTCGTTGTATCCAGGCGGCCGGGGTTTCGTGGCTCGCCGATTCGGATCAGCTGTAGCTGGCGAGAGGGGTAGCGGGTCATCATGTCGTGAATCGCGCGGGCGAACTCTTGGGCCACGTCGAGCGTGACGTCGGGGTGGTCGAATCCTTCAGCCCGGATACCGTGAAGCTGATGCAGGATCTGTGCGACGTCAGCGGGTGTGGTAGCGCTGTCGAACGGCGACGGAGGGATGCTCGATCGCCCCCGCGACCCGCCGCCTCCAGCACTGTCGCCGTTGCTGCGGGTCGCCATTCGAGGCGCGACCACAGATAGCTTGGACGCTGCAGCAACCCGTCGCCTGACACGGTCGGCGCGCTGTTGAGCGGCTGCGGCCCGACGTTCAATCCGGCGGGTCTCGCTCACCCGCACCGCGCGCGGTGGTGCTGGGTTATCCGGCGTCCACACTCGAATCGTGTGGCGACAGTTCGGATGGAACAGGCCACGAGCCCGTGCCTCGTCCAGCGAGCACATAACCTCGACACGAACGGTGCGGCCACTGCTGGTGTCGCGGGCGATCGCACCTGCCGTACTGCCGGTGATCGAGATGATCTTGCCCTCGAACGGTCGACACAGCTCACATGAGCCTGGCACGTCGGACACGATGAACAGGTCGTAGCCGTGCGCGACGAGGTGCTGCATGTAGCCGTCGATCTCGGTCTCGCTGATCGCGCCCCGGATCTGCGCCTCGACGTAGGCGACCAGTTCTCGCCGGCGGCCACGCGAGTCGACCAAACCAGTGAACCCGCGGCGCGCTTCACGCCGTGTGATCCGTTCCAAGGCGCGGCGGTGGGTTGCCGTGTTGTCGACGCGTTGGTCGCGGGCAGTTTCGTCAGCGGTACGACGGACGATCTGTTCGGCGCCGCGGGGCAAACCCTTGTTTACGTCGTCGAGGGCTTCCAGAACTCGGTCGATGATCGCCCGAGTCCGGCGGTCGTCGCGATGCGGCTGGCCGGAGCCGATGTCGTCGCGGGCGGCGGTCGACCCGTCCACCCAGGCCCGTTCGATCGCTTCCTCCACCAGGGCTGGTGCGCGGTCGCCAGCGTCGGCGGCAATACGGCGGATGCTGGCCCGGAATCTGGGGAGTGCGGCGAGAATTCGCAACAACCATCGACGGCCGAATCCGTCCAAACCCAGAAGACGAGCGATGGTCCGCCACAGAGCGAGCTCGACCAGCCGATACAGACGGACGAGAGGACCCGCGCCGCGGTCGCCGTTGGACGGAGTCAGAGGCATCAGACCTCCGCAGCGTCGTCCGGCTTCTTCGTCGTGGCGGGTGCACCGAAGGGGTCCTGCTCGTCGTCGGCGGGATCGAAGTCGCCGGTGTGGTCGGACACCATGACCTCGACCTCGTCCTTGATTCGCTGTACTTCTTCGTCGATCTCGTCGTTGGACCAGTTCGGGTGCGCTTCCCGGACAGCTGTTTCGATCGACATTGCTTGAGCGGTACGAAAGTTCGCGATGGACTGCGAGAGTGACAGCAGGTCTTGGTCGACGCGGACCGGGAACTTCATCTCGGGGTCGGCGTTGATCGTGTAGCTGCCGCCGTAGACGACCCGGTCCAGCTCCAGCATCGTGCGGGCGAACGGCTGAACCGAGCCCTGCCAGTACAGGATCTTGCGGGCACGGGTGCGCGCCGACCTGTCCTTGCGCGCCGAAACCTCGGTCGCGGTGATCGCCGCAGTCTGGGCGTCCTCATCGAAGTCGCCCGCCGAATAGCCGGCGGCGCGCAGGATCTGCTTGAGCAGTTTCTCGCAGGTCGCGGCATGCTCCTCGACACGGATCAGGAACTGCTCGGCCTGTACCAGCCGGACACCCTTCTCGTCGTTGAGGGCGCCGCCGTCTGCTGGGACCGCGGTGAAGATCTCGCGCTCTTTGTCGAATGTCGCGCCGGCGCCGGGGCCGTGATCCTCGAGGAGTTCTTGGGAGACGAACAGCCGGCCTTTGGCAAGGTCAAGGTCGCGCATCCACGACGACCATGCCTCGTCGAGGGCGTCGAACAATTGCTCTACGCCCTCGAAGTCGCTCCGACCCAAGGGCGACAGGTTGGGGACGTTGCGCCACCGGCGAGCAGGGCGGACATTGGGGATGTAGCAGGCTGTGAGGCCGTCCACTCCGGTCGGGATCGACGATTCTGCATCGACGAGATCAGCGGCCCACGCGGTGGCGTCCATCTCGGCCAGCGGCATCCGTCGGCCTATGTCGGCGTCGTCACCGCAGAAGAGAGCGTGTTCGATCCGTCCGGGCTCGTGGTGCTCGAGGTGGCGCCAGGTGCCGCGCTGGTCCTTCGCCACGATCGACCAGAACGTCACCGCGGCGAGCTGGCCGTACCGCCACTGCGGGATCGCAGCATCCGGTGCGACAGCGGAGACCATGACCTTGTCACCGGCGTCTTGATCCCACCATGCGCGCAGGAACACACCGCCGAGGGCGGCTTGGATTTCAGCGGCTTCGAGGAAGGTCGCCAGCACGTCGGCGCCGTCGAGCAGATCGTTCAGGCGTTCTTGGGCGGCCGTATTGTCGCTGGTGTCGCCGTCGGAGAAGAGCCACGACGGCGGCTGCCCGAACAGAAGATCGGCGCTGGTCGTAGCGAGATCGGACGGTGCCGGGATGTGTAGGCGGACAGTTTCTTGGAGGACCGGGCGGCCCCACCAGAAGCGGGCCAGGCGTCCTACGATGCCGCCACGAAACTGGGCTGGATGCGGGTGCGGGATGGTGCCGCCGGGTTTGTAGATCTCCTGCAGCGCCTCGGTGTTGCCCTCCCACCAAGCCGAGTGGATCAGGTATCCGTCCTGGGCGGTGTCCCACGGCTTCGGCGGGAACGCGCCAGCGAACTCGGGCAGCGGCATGCCACCTCCAAGGGGTGTGAGCGCGCCAGAATCCGGGCGGACGCTATGAAGTTGAGGGGAGTGCGGCGGGAACCGTCAGAAGACGTTCAGGTTCGACCAGCCGCGCTGGTTGTGTGCGCCGACCATCAAGCCGAGCATCCCGGCGGGTGACCACACGCCGTATTGGTTGAGCATGTACTCCGAGGAGCGCTCGGCTTCGAGTGCCGGGCAGCCGAACAGGGTGCGGCCTTCGAATTCCTGAGAGTAGAAGTGGTGGTAGTGCGCGGTGAAGAACAGCGAGGTCTCGCCAAGCTGTTCTGTGCGGCCGAGGATCTGGCGCTCGATGGCGTTGCGTGTGCGGGTCTCACTGGAGGAGCCGCGGCCCTTCTCGATGTAGCCGTGGGAGAAGTAGCAGTCCACGCCCGAGAGTGTCAGGGTGATCGCGGGGTCGCCGGCGCCGATGTGCCAATCGATGGCCGGCGCTGCGCCGTGTTCGGCGAGTTCGTCGAACAGCTTGCGGACCTGTCGGGCGATGTGGGTGGAGGCGTTGTCACCCTGGCTGGTGACCGGCTCCTTCGACCCGTTGCGGGTCCATTCGCCGTGGTTGGAGATGACCGACGAGACCGACAGTGGCAGGCCGAGCGAGGCGGCTTCCTTGATCGTCCACACGCGCAGGTCGAAGTCGAGTTCGAGCTGCCGGGACATGTTCAGCTCCACCGTGTGGGGCTGGTTGCCGTAGTTGTTGCAGACGCCCTCGGTTTCGTCGCCCATGAACGCGACGTGCACGCTGGCGAGTTCTGGTGCGAGGAGTTGCGCGAGCGCCAGGTGCGCTTCGACGCCGCGGCGCCAGTTCGCGACGGCTTCCTCGGTGCCCTTCTTTCCGAGCTGGGGGTCAGCGACGAGGATCACGTATGTGCTGCCGTCGCGCCGCTGTACTGGTCTCGGCAGCGGGTGCGCGCGCAGGGCTGCCTGCCAGGCCGCCAGCGTTTTCGGGGACACGTCGGTGGACCTGCGGCGACGGAATCGGGCGCTGTAGGACCACAACTGGATCGCGTCGCGGGTGCCGTCCTCGGTCGCCTTGGACTGCTGCCAAGTCGACATTCGTACGGTGTCGTCGACGACTTCGAACTCGGCCGCGTTCAGATTGAACAGGGCGAATACTCTGGTCCAGTCGTCGTTGATCTGGCCTTCGACGACGACGTTGTTGACGGTCGCGCCGTCGCTGGTGACGTCGATCGAGCCCTTGTTGATCGGGTCGCGATGGGTGAGGTTCGCGGCGTCGTCGGCCAGGCTCACGCAGCGACCTCCGTGAGGGCGAAGCATCCACATTCGCGGCGGCAGTGCACCCGGAATCGGGTTTCTGCGGCTTCGAGCCCGTTTTTCACCGCGAGCCTCCACACGTGGGTCTTCGGGCGGCCGTCAGCGAGGAGCGCGTCGAACGCTTTGCGGTCGCGGTCGTCGAGTGAGGCCAGCCATGCTCCGGTGGCGCAGGGTCGCGGTGTACGGGTTCGCTGTCGCAGTTCGAGAGCGTCATCAGCGAATGACATTCCAGCCTCCAAGATCGGTTACACCAATCGTAAAAGTGGAGGCAAACCCAACTTTTCTTACGCGGCCTCGTCGAATTCGTCAACGGAAGCGTCTCGGTTATCCGGCAGCAGACCAAGTTTGATCCATCGCCGCCATTTCCGTTCCTCGGTGACGAGGAGATAGCGGACCGCGTCGATGCCGTGGTCGTTCAGCTTGACGACCTCGTCCTTGCCCTCAGCGCTCGCCTTTTCGTCCCACACATAGCCGGGGATTTCCTTGAGCAGTTCCGGGCAGCGGTCGGTGAATTTCAGGCGTTTCGCCGACACCAGCGTGCTCATCGTTCGGATGCCGTACAGGACGTCCTTGTTCGCCTTGAGCGACGTGAGTCCGTCCTGCTTGAGCTGGACGCGGAAGTCGGCGGCCGAGGAGTCGACCACCGTGCGGTAGCGGGCGCGTGGCGGGTTCTCCGGGTCGTCGTCCGGGTGGTGCGGCAAAGCCATCCAGTCGCGCACGCCCTTGGACAGTTCGACGTTCGACCAGCGGGCTTCTTCTTTGCCGGCCTTGTATCGCCATTCGTCCATGCAGTACAGGACGTCGTCGACGCCGTGACCGATCATGACCGCATGGGTCGGGTTGGTGGTGCCGTGGTCGATACCGACACCGAGGATCCACCGCATCTCCGGTAGGTCTTCCCACCGGATGACATGGGTATCGCGGTCGTAGGTGTCGAACACTGCGCCCTCGGCGGCAACCCAGTCGCCGCGGATGAACCGCTTGTAGAAGACGCCGGTGAACTCGGCCTTCTTCCTCGCGATGTACTCCGCGCTGAGCTGCGGGTTGTCGTCCATGAAAAACTGGAACACCTTGACGTCCATGCCCGGCTCTCCGGCGCGGTCCATGAACTTCTTCTTCAGGAAGTGCTCGGGGTTGTCCGGGTTGGTCGTTGCAAGGCAGC
Organism: Nocardia rhizosphaerae; assembly: GCF_042650365.1. NCBI lineage: Bacteria > Bacillati > Actinomycetota > Actinomycetes > Mycobacteriales > Nocardiaceae > Nocardia > Nocardia rhizosphaerae. Next base: position 29,899 of record NZ_JBHSBA010000016.1, on the reverse strand, counting down.
GGGCGCCGGGCTCGGACAGGCGGCCCTGTAGCTGGGTCCAGAAGTTTTCCGGGATCAGGGTGGCCTCGTCGACGAGCGCCAGGTACACGGTGGAACCGCGGATTTTGGCTTCGGCGGCTTCGTCGTTGGCGCCGATGAGGTGGATCGTGCGGCCGAGGATGACCGCGGTGGACGAGCCTCGTGTGTGGTGGATTTCGCGCGCCAGCGGCCCGAACAGCGACTGCTTCTGCATCGGCTCGAGGATGTTGCGCTCGATGGTTTGCAAGGTGCGGCCGACGATCAGGATCATCGTATCCGGCGGGGCCTGCGCGACGCCGATGAAGAACGCGACGATGCTGGCGATGGTCTTGCCGGAGCGGATGGCGCCGGTCCAGATGGTGGTGGACGCTCGCTCGCACTCGACGATCGACGCGATCTGCTTGCGCGACATCGGGACCATCAAGGCATCCGGCAGGGTCACGCGTCTTCGCCTTCGCCCGCCTGGTCGTCCTCGCCACTGTCGGGATCCTGTTCGGCTTCGTGTGCGGCGTGCAGAGCGTGGAGCACGTCGACGAGCTGGCCCACCATGGACTCGGCTTCGCCGGAGACATTGCCCTTCGCGTCTGCGATGACCCGCAGCTCCGCGGCCTTGTAGGAGCCGGTCAGCTTGGCGCGCTGGTCCATGATGGCCAGGGCGCGGTCGATCTTCCACTCGTAGCCTTTGTCTTTGGCCTTGAGGTCGGGGTGGACCAGGTCCCAGAGGAAGTCGAGGCGGCCGAGTTCGATCGTCAGGTATTCTTCGGCGTTTTCGCGCGTGATTTCCTTGACCGCTTGGGAAATGTAGCGGGAGACGCTGGAGCTGGAAACTCCGAGTTCTTCGGCGATCTCGGCTTGGGACTTGCCTTCCATGCGCAGTTCGAGCGCGCGGTTGCGTTTCCGCTGCGTCTCGACCAACGTTTCGACAGGGATGGTTTTCTTGCGTGCCATAGGTGGCGGGACCTCCAGGGCGCGGCGGGCTCCTGGCCGGACTCGCGTTCTAGGTGGTGGGGACGGTCGCCGCCTGGGCGATCCGTGAGAGGCGCACGACGTGGGCGGCGCCTCTAGTGAGCGGCCAGATCAGGGCCTGGCCGTGAGTGATTCGGGTGACGCGGTATCGGCCGGGTAGGCCGGTCGCGGTCACGATGTCGCCGGAGGTGATAGTCATTTCCACACTCTCGGAAGTCGGGCGTAAGGATCGAACCGCTCAGGGAGAAGGTTCAGCAGGTGCGCGGCCGTGACGATGATTGCAGCGCGCACGAGCAGTGGATGCTGCTCCAAACCGCGGTCGACGCCCTCGGACAGCAGTTCGCCTTCCGGCGCGATGATTTCGAGTGCCGTGGTGACGCCGGCGAGGACCAGCCAGAGGTGTCCGGCGCGGATCGCGGTACGCCGCACGGGTTACTCCTCGTCGTCGACGACCACGAAGTCGGGGCGGGTCAGCCACGTGCGGGTTTGCTCGAGCAACCCAAGCTGGATGTGCTCGGGGACTGAGTCGTCGCGGGTGAACCGCCACACTTGCGCCCAGGGGTCGCCGTCTTCGGCGTAGCCGCGGCGGACCGCGATCACCATGTAGTCGGTGAGCAAGCCGGGGTCATTGTCGTCGTCCAGCTCGAGGTAGGCGTCCCACACGGTTTCGATCGCCGTGGTGAGTGCGTCGTCAGCTTCGCGCTGTTCAGGGGTTCGTGGCATTCGCGGCCCACCTCAACTGTTCGGGCCGGTGGCCGGACCAGTGCTCATCACCGACCACGACTACCGGAGTCTGTTGGTAGCCGAGGGCCCTGATCGCGTCGATCGCGTCGGGTTCCTCGGTGACGTCGATCAGCGTGTATTCCGCCCCGAGCTTGTCCAGCGTTCGTTTCGTTGCTTTGCAGGGCTGGCAGTCGGGCTGGGTGTACACGGTGATCAAGATTCGTCGAGCTCCATATTCAGTTGGTCGATCTCTGCCTCGGCGGCGGCTTGTGCCGCGGCGAGGGCTTCCATAGCGCGCGCGTAGCGGGCCTGCGCTTCGGCGAGCTGCCGGTGGGCGGCGTCGAGGTTCAGTGCGGCTTGGGCGGCTTCGTGCTCGGGGGTGTCGAAGTAGCTCACGGTAGCTGGATTCCGAGGTCGGGCAGTGGCGGCAGCACAAGTGCAGGCGGGAGTTCGGGCAGGGGCGGCGGGGTGAACACCTGCTCGATCGGCGGCGGAACGTACTCCAGGATCTGTGGCGGCACAAAGGGTTCGACCCGTTCGGGGATGTACTCGGCGAGCGGCGTCGGCTGGTAGGGCTGGCCGAGCTGTTCGAGTGGGTAGAAGTCCTCGGCCGATGGCAGCGGTGCCGGGATCGGCAGCTCGGGCAGGCTCAGCGGCGGCGCGGCAGGGATGCCGGTCGGGGTCGACTCGGGCAGCCACGGGATCGGCGGCGGCGCGTCGATCACGTACTCCCCTGGCTCGGCGTCGGCGTACTGGTTGACCTCGTCGGTCGAGATACCGTGGTAGCCACCGAGGAAACCAGCGAGACCCTGCACGAACTTCGCGGGGTCGGACCAGGGTGCGGGGCTGTCGCAGATGGCGTCGAACTCGCGACAGACACTCACGACACCATCGGCCGCGGCGTCGCGGGGGCCGGGGTTCGCGGCGCCGGGGAAGACACCGGGAAGCGCCGAGTAGATGCCGTTGCTGGTACGGGGGTCGCCGAGGACGATGGTGCGGTCGGCGTCCGGGTGGTCGATGACTTCGGCGCCGAGCGAGTGACCGATCACTGTCACTTGGCCATCGGGGCATTCGGCGCGGTAGGCGGCGATCTCGCGGTCGAGTGCGGCGCGGCCGTCGAGAACCGAGAAGTCCTTCATCCACGGGCCGGTCGGCCAGACGCTCGAGGTGTAGTGGGCTTCGGCGACGCGGTAACCCTGCGCGGCCTGGTCGGCGAGGATGTCGCCGATGATGGTCGGGGCACCCTTCGAGTCGGCGTAACGTTCACCGTTGCCGCCGACGCCGATGACGATCGGTCGACAGTCCGGGGTGTCTGCTGCGGCGGTGCCAGCTGCGAATACGAGGGGTCCGAGAGCGATCACAGTCGCGGCGGACGCGAGGCCGGCGGTTACACGGATGAGGGCCATAGAGGTCTCCTGGCATCGTGTAGCGCATTCAACTCGATGCACTACACTCAAGTCTATTTTCGTGCGCAAACCGGTGTGCGCGCCGAACGGGAAGCGAAGTTGAGCCCGCCGGACTCCCAGGTAGCGATAACTGGTCCAGCGGGCGGACCGCGGCGCGCTGTGCGCTGGCTCGCGGCCCCGCCACCTGAGATGCCCTACAGCCAGGCGCTCGTGAGATGGCGCGGCGGCCCCGAGGCGGAATGGGGCACGAGGGTGGTGGCGAAATTCATGGTGGGCGGCTATATTCGAGGGCAGAACGCCCCCGTGTTGCCGCCTCTGCCCCTGCATGCGGCGTCGCCTCTGCCCAGTGCATGCGCCGGGGGCTTCGCCATGTAAGCGGTGCGGTGAGCATTCTCCTGGCAGACACCGATTGCCTTGCGTTACCCCGCACTGCGAGGTCGCACTACGCCATACGCGCAGTTAAGTTGTATGAGCGGGCCGCAGAGGCTCGCTGAAGCAGTGCCGCATCGAAAACCAGTGGTTAGCCAACCTAGACCGCGCGTACGATGCGAGCATGCCAAAGACCGGGATCGCTAGCGGGCGTATGAAATTGGCTCGCGCGCTCCATCACCTCGAGGACCTCGACCGACGAATCACGCGGTACGTTGCGAAGCGACCGGTGCTGACCAAGGTTGTACTCGTGAAGGACGGAACCCCCGCCGATCGCGACATCAAATTCCATGTCGTCATCGATCAGCTAGTAGAGGTTCCGAATGGGTGGCCGCTGATACTTGGCGACGTTGTCACAAACCTTCGGGCGGCCCTTGACCATGCGGTGTTCCCGATTGCTCGGCAGTTTCCGATCGTCAAGGTACAGCCGATCAACCAGCAGACCGGAGTGCCGAGCCCAATCAAGTCGCTACCAGGCCACCCGGCAGCAACGGCAATCATCGAGGCGGCGCAGCCCTATAACGACATCGTGTCAGCTGATCACCACAGTCTTGGCATCCTGAATGAGCTGGTGAATGAGGACAAGCACCGAAATGTTCTCATCACGAGCGGCTGCTTTCTGGAACCTCACATCGGCATCCCGGAGGACGTTGAGGTGATCGAGGAACCAACGACAAGCCTATACGGCCAGGAGATGTACGTTGGCGCGGTGCTTGCGAAGTTCGCGCTTCGCCCCACCCACGCCGAAACCAGGAAGGACAAGGTCTATTACGACCCGGCGCCGAAGGTCACCATCGTGCTGGATGTCCCTAAGACACCGGACAATCGTGAAGCGGTGCCGATGCTTCGTGAGATCCATGCGTACATCTCGACACTGCTCGACGACCTCGAGGCGGCCGGGCTGCCCTAACTCGCGTCGTCGCTGAGCCTTCCACATCCGCAGTCCGGGCCGCCCTTCGGGCAGGCGCGGTCGAGCACGTCGGCCCGGTCCTCGTACTCGTCAGCCCAACGCAACAGTTCGCGCTTCTCGCGGGTGCGTTGGGTCTGCTTGTCCGGTTGGTAGCCGCAGCCGTCGATACAGCCGAAGCACTTATGGATGTGGCCGGTGCCGCGGCCGTACACGAGCGGGCGGGCGCCGGTCGCGCCGAGCATGCGGGCGATCAGAAGCCCTCGGCGGTGAAGTGGGCGCGCGTGTAGGCGACCACTACTTCGGATGCCAGGGGCTCGAGCACGGTTTCGACGACACTGGCCGGCGATTCGATGCCGAGCGCATCCGTGACCACGTCGTTGACGGCGCGGATCGTCTGGCTCACATTCTCAGTGGCGTTCTCCACCATGGCCCCTCGGGGTAGTAGCAGTCGAAGTTGTTGCAGATGCAGCGCAACGGGGCGACGGCGGGACAGCAGTCGGCCGTCCAGTCGCGCGGGTTCTCATATTCGGCTGCCCAGCGCACGAGTTCACGCTTCTCGCGTTGACGGGCGGAGCCGTGCGTGGGCGGGTGGCAGCAGCCGATTGAGCAGTTCGGGTGGACCATCATCGCCATGGTCACCGCCAGATACATCTGAAAAAGAAACCAGCAGGTCAGCGTGCCATCTACGCTGCATGTCGGTTTACATCTGAAAGAAATTTCGGGGCTCTCTACCGTGGTCCCCGCCATTGCACAGACCGGGCCTACCTACGGGCAAGGCGTCCTGGCTCTTTCTTGACCGACCGGCTTCTACAGTCGTCCCGTCATATTGTTGCGAGCGGTGGGATTTGAACCCACGACTTTCGGCTTATGAGGCCGACGAGCTACCGAACTGCTCCACGCCGCAATGCACTCGCCGCGAGATCCTGTTACCGCTGCCGCAGGTTCCGCGAATCCTCCCGATCGCTACTCGGGAGCCCGTCCTCGAGGGTAGGCCGAAGCCCAGCGTTACCCGAGGCGAAGTAAGTTGGTGGGGAGTTTCCTAGGCTCCGACCGGGGCATGGACCGTAAGGCATGTAGTCCCGGTGCTGCGACTTGCCCGCTGAGGCATCGGTTTCCGGCCGCTAAGCCTTCCCTCAGGCACTTGCCCGTCGGGTTGCCGACATCGCACACATTCGCGGCCCGATCACGCATTAGCCGCTCACTCTGTCACCACCAGCGTCGGCGGCTAAACCGACGCTTTGTGCCCCTCGCGCGATTCGAACGCGCACGTCACCGAGGTTTGAGCTCGGTCCCTCTGCCTGTTGGGGTAGAGAGGCATGTTGTCTCCGGGCGGGACTCGAACCCGCAACTATCCCCGTCGGGACGCCTTCTGCCGATTGAGCTACCGGAGACTATTCAGTTTTCTAGTATCAGCTCCGAGCGCGGCTAGCATGCTCGGGCGGGCAACGCTCCGTTTCCGGCTCGTCGAAATGCGCACCGTCTCCGCCATTGCCGGGTTGCCGACCGGTTTTTGAGACAGCTCACGCAGGGATAAAGGTAGCAACCGAAATTCGGTAAACCGTGTCACAAAATAACGATTTGATAACGACTCACGAATTAGCGGCAACTACGCCGCGGTTTCACGCCGCGTCCCTCACCCGCTCAGCTGGTTTGCGGTGGAAGATCGCCCGGCCCGCACCGTTCGGACCGTAGTACTCGTCACGCGTGTACTTGCCTGACACCACCTCGGGCGCGGAATGGCCGATATGCCAGGCGCTGTCGATGTGCGGGCACGGGTACGCCTGAATGTGCTCGCCCTTGAATCGCCGTTTTCCCGCCAGCCGCGCGTCCTTCCGGGACCGGTACGCCTGCTTGTTGCAGTACCGGCACTGACCGAACGGGCGCGCGTCCTGGGCGCGACTCACGCCGCGTCCTCGACGGCGTCCAGGCCGAGCACGCCCGCGATGTCCGGCGGCGTCCAGCCTGCGGGCTTCAGGATTTTGCCGTCCTCGGGCCGGCGAACCACCTTGCCGTCGACCAGCTTCGCCATGTTGCTGCGCTGGACCTCGGCCCACACGCGGTCCATCGGCAGATGCAGCAGCGTCGCCACACTCGTCAGCTGGAACATCGTCTGGTGCACTGCGGCGTCGACCTCGAGCAGGTTCCGGTCGGCGATCGCCTTACCGATCCGGGCGTCGCTTTCTTCGAGGTCGTCGCCGATCTCGGTCATGATGTTGGTCGCGTCGAACGTGTCCCACGTCGCCTGCTCCGTCGACTTCGGGAGGAAGTCGTGAATGTAGGTGCGGGCCAGACCGAGCCGCAGCAGCAGCCCGGCGCGCACGTACAGGCTGTCGGCGATCGCGTCGGCCGCCTCGACGAGGTTGCGGGTAGCCAGCGCGAACAGCAGTTCGTCACGCTCCTCCCCCACCAGCCGCACAGCGAGCGCCACTTCGTCCTCGGACACCCAGCCCGGGTTCTCCCGCAGCCGGACACCGCAGGCCAGGTTGAAGTCCCGGACATCGCTCCATAGATCGTTCACAGCGAAACCTCCTCGGTCAGTTCGTCATCCACATAGGTCTTTGCGCGCAGCACGAGCTGGTGCAGCTCGTGCAGCAGGTTCTGGGCGTTCAGCAGGTCACTGTCGAGGACCGCGAACTCGATCCGCGCCGCGGTCCCTGCGATCGCCGGCCACACTTCGGCGCGCTCAGCGGGCGTCGGGTGTTTCCACTGGCGGTGTGTTGCGAGCCGTTCGGGAGTGGACTCCCCCAGCAGGGCGCCGCAATCAGTGCAGGTCATGGTCAGCTCCACAGTTCTCTCATGATGTCGACGAAGTCGTGGCGGGCCTGTCGGATCCGCTCGTCGTAGGCGGCCGTGCGCTCGCGGGACACGTCGAACACCGCCTGCTGCTCCGGCGTGCTTGGACGTCTCCGATAGCTGCCGTCAGGCAGCTGTTCGTAGTCGTCTTCACGCTTCCGGCCCGGCGGGTACAGGATCGTCAATTCCTCTTCCGTGAAGAGGGGGTCGCGTTCCGACAAACGGTCAATCAGGTCTTCGTACTTCGCGCGCCGCTCGTCCGGGCACACGCACACGGAGTAGTCCATGTGGTAGCGCAGCGATGCGATCGCGAGATCGTTGAAGCTGGAGTCGAACTCGTCGAGAATCCAGTCGATCGACATCGGCGGCAGACCGGTCAGCTCCCGGTAGCTCTTGCCGCGGCCGTGGACGGTGACATCCCAGTACCACAGCGGCATCTGCCACACGTGCTCGGTCAACCGGCCGCGCGTGTGACCCCACCGTGAACCGCGGTCTTGGCGGTAGTGGGTTTGGATCGATGCCCAGCCGAGGAACGGGATGCTCAGCGACTTGTACATCAGTGGTTCTCCTCGAGCAGTTCAGGGGCGCATTCGGTGAGTCGATGCCAGGGCAGGCCGATGATGATCGCGCCGAGCCCGAGCAGCGGGATCACGACCGTTTGCCGACACCACATTTCGGTCACGGGGACGTCCATGTCTGTGGTGCCGTCGCTGCCGAGCCACGGCAGCACGTTCGAGCGGATGCCGTAGAAGGGTCGCGGCCCGTAGAGCCAGATCCCCGGCCACCAGGGCGGTTTCGTGGCGGTCACGACTGCACCTCGCTCAACTTCAGGGCCGGGCGGGGGCCGCCTAGGGCACGGATGGTTGGGCACGGGTACGTTTGCCAGTTGCCGTCGTCGGTGCCGCAGCCGGAACAGACCTGGGTGGGTCGCCCGCCGGGGTATCGGACGTTCAGGGCTTCGACCGGCTGGTGCACCTCCCGGACGCGGTCCGTCGCGGCCTCCAACTCGACGACGCGGGCGCGCAGCTCGCGGGCCACCTCGGGCAGAAACGTCCACGCAGTGTCCTCAGGCGCACCCAGTTCAGCGACAGTGTTCGCCAGGATCACATGGGCTGCATTCCGTTGCGTGCGCATCTTGGCGAAACGGTCGTGCCACTCGTTCTTGCGCTGCTCCATGTCTTCGGTGCGCCGACGCTCAGCCTCGATCTCGTTGAGCATCACGTCGGTGGGCAGGCATTCGTTATGGACTGCTACCTCGCCCCGATGGGGGTGCTCGATGTAGACGAGGTCGTCGACGATCCCGCACCCACAAACCGGGCAGAACGGGGTCGCATCATCAGCGTCGCTCATCGGATCTCCTTCGGGTATTCGTCCCAGGTCTCTTCGTCGAGTTCGCGGCCAGCGGCCTTCTTTCCGAGGCGCCAGTACCGGTCTCGCCTTTCGCCCGCGTGGTAGCAGTCCCATGCCCGGAATGCGTCCTCGGTCATCTGATCAGGCGTCACGTACTCGCCCCACTGCTTGAACAGGAACGGGACACTCGCTTCCACACACTGATCCCGGAGACTCCGCACCCAATCCGGATGCATCGGCCGGGCGCCGCGACCGGACTCGCCGCCGACGATCACCCAGTGCAAGCAGTCGATTCGCGACCACGGCGAGCAGTGTTCTTCGTCGCCGCACGCGCTCGGGTCCTCCAGTGGCTCAAGGTACTGCGCAAGGTCAACCGGTCCGAGAAGCGGCTCCGCACTGACGAACCGAACAGTCGCCGGAGTGTCGAGCAGGACCGGGATCCGCACGTCCGCCCACTTCTGGTCCTCGGCGCTCACGCCGAGCCACACGTTCGGGATCGGCCAGGCGTCGCCCATCACGTCGGGCAGTTCGACGTCGACCGATTTGAACACCAACTCGCGGAACGCATCCGACCGCAGCAGCGAACGCATGCGGCCGGGACGCTTCGTCAACACCTGGAACGTGTGCTGCTCCGCGTGCGCCATCACCCCGAACACCTTCGCGATGAACTCGTCCGGCACATCGGCATGGAACAGATCCGACATACTGTTCACGAACACGCGCTGCGGCTTCCGCCACCGCAACGGCTCACCCAACCGCTCCGGACGCAACGTCACCCCGAACCCATTCGGGAATTGCGGGGTGCCAGCGAACCGGTGCGCGATGCCCTCCGCGTAGCAGTGGTCGCAACCCGGAGACACCTTGTCGCAGCCAGTGACCGGATTCCAGGTGTACTCGGCCCATTCAATGCTGGTCTTGCCCATCAGAGAACCTCGCTAAGAAGCAGTACTTCGATGACGCCGAACGGATCTCGTCCCGTTTTCTCGCACCAGTCGAGGACGTTCGAGGACTTCTTGCTGGAGTTGCACGGGCTGCACGCGGGAACGAGATTCCCCGGTACGGTGTCGCCGCCGAGCGACACCGGATGAATGTGGTCCCAGGTGGTGGCAGGCGCAGGGCAGTAGGCACACTTCCCTGCGAAGTTCTCGGTGAGTACCTCGGCAGCGATCGACGGCACGGGCAGCACACCACGCTTGCGCGCGTGCACCCGCGCCCGGATGGCCTGTCCGTCAGCGGCGTAGCGCGCTCGGTATTCCGCGTTTGTGCATGGGCGGCAGGCGCCCTGGCGCGTCACATTGTCCTGCGGAAGCCACGCGGAACATCCCCGGCACCAACGAAGGCCGACTAGCGCCATCTGTCGCCGCAGTTGCTGACCGGGACGAGTCGGGTCCTGGCGGGTGTATTTCCGCACACGCCGACCATCTCGATCCACCATCTGGGCGTCCGTCCATTCGATCGAGGTCTTACCCATGGCTCAGTACTCCAGTTCCAGGAAGACCAGCTGATGACGGATACGCGATCCGAGATAGGCCAGCCAGTAGCGCGGGTTCCAGCGGCTCACGCGCCGCCACAGATCCCCGCGGAGCTGGCGCACGTACCAGCGGCCGTCCTCGCCCTCACCGAGCAAGAACAGGGTGTCGGCGCACACGCGGTCGGCGGTCACGGTCCAGTGCTCGCGGCGGTTACTCACCGTCGCCCTCCTCGTCGAAGAACTCCCAGGTGATGAGTCCGTCGGGCGGGTTCCAGCGGCCGGAGGAGTCGACCGATTCGCAGAGCTTGCGCAGATCCGTGCGTGCCACGATCGCGGCCCATGCGTTCGCCGGGTAAGCGTCCGGGCGGAAGCCTTCACGCACGGTGATCGACTGCTCATCCCAGCCGTACCAACCGAGCTTGGAGGATGTGCCTGTCTCGTCTGCGCGGTCGAGTCGGTCGGCTGCGGCGTGCTCGTAGGTCGCCAGCAGCTCGGCGCGAGTGCCGCACCCGATCGGTGCATCCACGATCGACGAGTAGACGACGTAGAAGTCCTCGTCCCGGACCGGCTTGATAATCGTGTGGCCCATCAGGACTCCTCGGTGGCGTCGAACAGGACGGTGACGGGGAGGCGGATCTCGTCCACGGAGAACGGGACTTCGTAACCTGTCACCTCCCACGCTGGCGCCTGCCCGACGAAGACCACGGCCCGCCGCAGCACCTGATCGGCACTGTCGCGAACAACCGATCCGACCAGCAGCGCGTCCAGCTCGGCCGGGTCGGTGATCTCGCGGGCGGGTGGACGCCAGCCAGCGTCCAGCAGGTAATCGGCCGCCTCGCTGGGCGAGTGCCCGTCGGCGCGGGTGTCGTCGATCAGCTCGATCAGGGTGTCGCGGTCACTCATCGCCGTCCTCCTCGGTGGTGGTCTGGGTGGCCTGATCGAGCGCCCACTGCACAGACGCGACAGCGCGCATCCACCCGCAGGTGATCGGCTCGTCGTCGTCGGGGTGGACATCGCAGCGAGGATGCTGGCCCAAGGCGTGGCGGATGAACGTGATCGTGGAGGCCTGGTCGACAGCGTGGTTGGTGGCTTGCCGGGCGGTCTCGGCGTACTGATCGCGTTCTCCACGCAGCGAATCGATCCGGTCGGCCAGCACGGTCAGCAAGTTACGCAGGCGCGGGTCCGGTGAGACAAAAGCAGCGGCTCGAGCTGCGGACACCAGATCAGAAGTCGTCACGATCGGGCACCCCCAACCGCAACAACGGGACACCGAGCCGGTGCCAAAGGCGGCACACCTGCAGGCGATCATCGAAAGCACCCAGAATGTGGAAGCGGTCCCGCAAACGCTCGTTGAACAGCTCGTACTTGACGAGGTAGTCCGGCCGCTTGTCCCCCGCCAGGCGCAAATGCAGCTCGGTGAACATCACACCGCTGGCGAGCAACCAATCCGCGGTCTGAGTCAGGCAGTCCGAGTCACGGCCGGACAGCACGATGATCGCCGAATCGATGGCCAGCTTCTGCACCACCTGGATGGTGTGCGCGATCGGGATGTCGCGGTGAACCTGCGTGTAGTCGTAGATCCCGCGCTCCGGATGCTTCTCCGCGAGGGTGCCGTCGACGTCGACGATCCACGCCGGCGGCAGAGACGGGTTCGGCACGTACGGTTCGGGGTAGAAATGCAGATCCGGGGACGGTTCCACCTTCGCCCAATTCTTCCGGGGGAATTTCTTCGCGAGCGCTCGGATCGTGTCCTCCCCCACCGAACGGCCACCCGCCGCGCCGCGTGCAGCGTCACGGCGGACGCACTCGTCGACCGGGGTGTCGAGGTCGATCACCTCAATGTCCGCGCCGTGAAGCGCTGCGAAGTTCGCCCAGCCGCGTGTCCACTGAGTGCGCAAGTTCATCGCATCCACGAACACCGAATAGCCAGCGTCGAGCAGCGCCGCAGCTTGCGCGCGTTCAGCTTTCGAGATGATCTCTTCCTGCGCGTGAGTCAGGCGACCTTCCGCAGCGAACAGAGTGGCGCGCATGTCATCACGCGACACCCGGGCAAGCTTCGGGTTGTCCAGGCGCATCTTCCGGTACAGCGTCGACTTGCCCGAGCCGGGAATCCCCCTCGGGAGAATCACACGCGGGCGCTTCGGCGCCGGGATCACGTCGACCAGTTCGGTAGCGATCATGCGTACGCACCCGCTTCCCGCTCCAGGTCAGCTTTCGCGAAGCTGTACCCCAGATGGTCTCCGTTGGAGCTGTAGACGGTGATGGATGCCGTCTCACCGCCTGGCTGACACCGAACCGTGCCGCGCCACGACCGCACAATGTCGCCCATTCGTTCCCGCAGCAACGCAGCCAGCGCAAGGCACCAAAACCCGTGCCCTGTGTGCTTTCGGCCGACTTTCACCGTCGTACGGTCCGGAGTCAACGTGACCCTCGTGATTTCGCTGTCGACCTCGACCAGCTCCACGGTCAGGTGATTCATGCCGCGATCCCGCCTTCGGCCTCCAAGTCGACCGACTTCTCGTCATCGAGCGCCTTAGTTTCGTGCTGCAGGAAGATCGGCGACTTCGCCTTCAACGTGGTCGGATGCAGGCCGTCGACCGTGCGCACACACACGCCCTCATCGACGAGCTTCTTCGACCCCGACAGCGGAACAGCCTGCCCGTAACCCTCGTCGTAGTAGCGGCGGTCCAACCAGTCAGCGGGATCGAACGCCTTATGCGCCATCTCCGTCAACACCGGGACCGTCTTCAACCCGAGCTGCGCGCACCACTCGACGAGCTGACCCCACGCGAGGTCGGTGATGATGCCCTGCGGGTTCACGTGCGCGACCCGGTACACGTACAGGTCGGCCTCACCCTGCGGAACGTTGTAGGTGTAGCCGGACTGGATCGGCGCACCCTCGGGCGTCCAACCGATCAGCTCCGCGTAGACGACAAAGCTCTGTGGGATCAGGCCGTCGAGCCGCTTACCGTAGTGCGTCCACACGTCGGACCCGTAGAAGTGATTCTGCTCAGCCTTCGGGTCCTTGATGACCTTCCGGCTGCCGTAAACGGTGTCGTAGATGTATTCGGCCACAGGGACTTTCAGGAAGCGGGCCGCGAGCTTGTCACGCCACGTCGGCTTGCGCTTCGCGATCGTGTTACCGATCCGGATCGAGGTGCCGTGCAGCTTCTGGGTGATCACGACGCGCGCCTCGGCGTCGATCAGGTGCTCGTTGCCCCAGTAGCGGGTGGTGTCGTAGTGCTCCGGCAGGAACTTCGCGTCAACACGCACGAACTTCTTCGTCGCCTTCGCCTGCGGGGTACGAGCGTTGCCGCCCTTCACCGGGCGCTCGAACTTGCGGCAGATCTCGTGCCCGTTCAGCTCGTCGAACACGTCGCCCGGCGCCAGCTTGGCGATGTCGTACCCGGTGTAAGCCAGGGCCTCCAACGGCATGAACAGCGCGTCGGAGCGGTGGCCGCGGAGCTTGATCGCTCGGACGCGGCGGTTGCGCTCGAGGTAGCCCTTCTCGGCGGGATCGGCGTTCAGTTCGGGCTCGCGGTGCAGGTTGTTGGTCTGCGCGAACTCTTCCGAGAGCTGCGACTCCGCGACAAACACGATGCCGAGGTCGCCCGGCTGCTGGTCTTTGCCGACGATCGCCTGAAAACCCAGCAGCGGGGCGCCGGCGATGTTGTCACACCCGGCGAGTTCGTTGACCGCGGTCAACCGGGCAACGACGGCCGCGTAGTTGAGGTTTGCGGGTGGTTTGAGCGCCATACACACACACTATGTTGACTGCGTTCAATTGTCTAGACTGTGTTCAATTCGATTTGAGGTCAGTCAAGTCCATGACCTGCGTGTTGTCGCGCATCCGCGCACCATCCATGTCGAGGATGTGGACGTCGGTGCGGTAGTCGCGGCTGACGAGTGGTGCGTCGAGGCGGCAGTGGTAGTGGCCTGCGAATAGGTGTTTCGGCTTCACTTCGTCGACGACGCGGCGCAGCAGTTCCCGATGCCGTTGAGCGGCTTCGATCTCGGCGTCGGGGAAGCCGATCGGGTTGCCTTCGATGCAGGGGATGCGGACGCCGTCGGGTACGTCGTGGCAGATCATCACGTCCGCTCGGCCGCCGTTGGCTGCGGTGACTGCTTCGCTGATGGTGATGGTTTCACGCGCCCACCATTCGCCGCGGGCCCGCCATGGCCGATCCACACTGTGCGCGCCACCGAGCGCGAGGAACGAAACCCCCGACCAGATCCAGCGGTAGGTGCGGGGCAGATAGAACAGGTTGGGGCGCAACGGGATCGCGGTGCAACCGTGTTCTTGCTCGCGCAGGTCGAGGTAGACGTAGGAGTCATGGTTTCCTGGCACGAACCCCAAGTACAGCCCGGTCTCGCCCAAAGCCTGCTGCACGGCCGACATGAACGACGGCCTGAACTGGTAGGCGAAGTCACCGACATGCAGGATGGCTTGCGCGCCGTGCTCGGCGGCGTACCGGATTGCGTCCTCCGCATGGTAGTGATTGCCGTGCCAATCGCCGGCGACCATAACCGTGTTCGGGGCCAGCTGTTCCCAAGCGTTCATGATCCTTCTTCGAGTTCGCGGAGCGCCTTGCGGTTCAGTGCGGCGTCGTGGCGGCGGCAGATCCAGTAGCCCCAGTGGTCCGGTACGTCTGGCCAGTCGCCGGGGTCGTCGCAGAGGTCCTGGTCGAGCGGCACCCTCAGCCACTCGTGTGCGATGTTGTCCGCCACGCACCACCAGAACAGGCCAGGGCAGTGCGTGAGGATGTCCCGCTGGTGGAAGTCCAACCACCAGCGGGACATTCGGTTACACAGCGTCACGCGGCCTGCGCGCCGTCGCGCCACGGCCAGGTGCCGTTGCGGCTCGACTCGAGAAGCGGGATCAGCCGGAAGCCCGCGTCGGTCAGACCACCAACGGTGTGCCGGAACTTCCCGGCCTCCGTGTGCGCAACCTTGTAGCCCGCAAGGTTCCACGTGTACAGCGGCGTCCGCTCCGGCAGAACCGAACCCGGATCGACGACGCTGCCCGCCTGCTCGTCGGTCAGCAGAACCACCCGATCGTGGCCAGCGAAGTGCCGCTGAACCGCGGGCGCCGTGTCGGTGCCGCCACCGAGGAACCAGCCGCCCGTCTTCCACCGCTCGACCGACTTCAGCACCGACTCGCCACGGGGACGGTCGAACACTTTGGTGCGCGCACCGATCGGGTCGCCGTAGTACATCCGCGTGGACGAGTACGACACGATGTCGGCGTCGGCGCAGCGGGCGGCCAGCGCGATGCCGAACAGCGCCGCGGCATCCCACCGCATCAGCGTGCCGTCCTTGGAGAACGGGTCCTGCATCGACGTCGAGGTGTCGACGAGGATCAGCGTGCGGCCGGACAGCTTCGGGATGTTCGTCAGCGAGTGGTCGAGGGCCTGCTCGAGCGGCCAGGCCCAGCGCAGCGACGGCACGGCCTTGTACGCGGACAGAAACCGCATCGGCAGCTGACGCGAACGCGCGACCTCGTCCGGGTCGGCGAGCTTCGCCGCGATCTCAGCCGCGACCTTGTTCGACACCCCGGCCTGGTCGAAGTTCCGCAGGTTACGCAGCAACGCCATGTAACCCATCGACGGGATCATCGCCTCCCACCGTGCCGCGGTCCACGGGCCGTACGAACCGAGCTGCTCCCAGGTCATGCCCGCCTCGGCGAGCTTGTCGGCGAGCGTGCCGTTCTTGGCGAGGTGGTCGACGTACAGCGGGGTGTAGGTCTTGAAGATCGTGTTCGTGGTGACCATCGGCAGCGACTCCGGGATCGCGTTCTCGCGGTTGTGGCGCCGGTCGATGGCGTATCGGAACAGGTCGGACTGCCAGGTGCCCTTCGGGATCGGGTGCAGCAGGTCGAGGACGTCGCCGAAGCGGATGCCGTGGCTGTCGGTGTCGTGCTTGAGCAGCGAACGCTCGTTGTACAGCAGGGTGGCCGCGTCGCCGATGCCGCGCTTGATCGGCTTCGGGATCGGGCGACCGTAGGTGGCGAGCCAGTAAGCGAGCATCTCGCCGGGCTCGTCGGCGCGCTGCAGGACAGAGGCGATGACGTGCCGGTTGTCGCCATGCAGTCCGGCTTCGAGCCGGGCGTGGACGTATTCGGCGGCGCCGACCAGCGCGGCGGAGCGCATGTTGGCTTCAGGGCTGCGCAGCCAGGCGAGCATGCCGGCGACCCATTCGGGGTCCTTGATGGCGAGCTTGCGGACCAGCTTCACGAAGCGCGAGTCGCGCGCCTTGCCGGTCTCGTAGAACGTCGACTCGCCGACCATGTTGGTCACGGCCAGGAGGAACAGTTCCGAGCGGGCGTCGCGCAGGTGACCGATGCCGCCCTCGACGGTCGGTGCGGTCTTTGCCTTGGTCTTGATGGGGCCGACGGCCGCGGCGCGCGCCTTTGTCGGAGTGTTGAACTTGGACATAGCAAAGCCTCTCAACGGGATTCCTGGATTCGAGTTGGGAGGCTTTCAAAGGGTGCTGACGACGAGTCAGATCAGGTGCTTTGTTGACGGCTGCTCTACCAATTGAGCTACCAGCGCGAACGCTGGACGGGACTTGAACCCGCAACCCGCTGTTGGGAAGAAGTAACCCGGTCTTGCAGACCAGCACCCTATGAAAGTCTCCCCCAGTTCCCTGGGAGGCAGTTTTCACAGTAGGGTGCTGACAACAAGGCGATGTAGGTGACGTTTACGTTGCTCTAGCCAATTGAGCTACCTCCCGATTGGTCGGGCGGGCAGGACTCGAACCTGCATCGACGGCTCCGAATGCGAAGTAACCCACGTCTACAGACCAGCACCCCTGTGAAGTTGTCTCCCCGAGAACAAAGTTGCGGACGGTGTCTTTTTCGCCAAATGAGAAGTAACCGTCTGCGATCACACCGGGAAGGTGTTGGATTGAATGTAGCACACTCGATTGAATGCGTTCAACCCTATTCCAAGATGCCCTCCGGTGTCGGCGCTCCGATCAGCGCGCCAAGCAGCCGGTAGTACTCGGGTGCCCACTGCATACCGCACGAAAGGCATTCCGCGCCAGACAGATTCGCGCGCAGCACGTACTGCCTGACTGTCTCCCCCGACCCGTCCTGACCGGCAATCACCATCTCGCCACACGACGGACAGGGCGCCTTCAACTCCCATTCCCGCTCCTCGTCGAGCAACCGACGCACACGCACCGCCCAGCTGTCGACCTGCGCGGCTAGTCGGCGCACGTACGCGACGTCCTCGGGTGCCCAGGCGGTGTCGGCGAGCGCGTACAGTCGCCGCGCCGTCACCGCGCGACCGGGCACCTCGGCGGCGCCGATCGACCACTCCCCTACCCGGCGGTCGATCAGCTCGAGCAGCGACAGTGCGTCCGACCAGCCGGGCGCCCGCGATCCGGGTTCGGGCCGTCGGACACTGCCGCCGTCCTGCCGTTCGCCGAGGGATGCTTCGCACAGCTGGTCGTATAGGGAGTCGATCGGGATGGGAACCTGGCGGCCGTTTTGCTCGACGTGTTCGACTTGCATGCCGACGAGGGCGTGGACGGCGTCGGCGAGTGCGGCGCGGGCGCCGGCGACTAGCTCGTCACTCACGCTGTTCGTCGTCTCCTTCGTCTCGGACCCAGTCATGGATGCATCTGCCGTCTGCGCCGATGCCGATGCGTTCCAGTCGGCCCAGCGGTTCGCCTGTGATGGGTCCGCCGTTGGCGAATTTCGGTGTTTCGTCGGCCATGGGGTGCTCCGTGGGTCGGGTTCGGTGTTCGCGGGGTCGTGGCCGCGGGTTCAGCATTCGCAGTCGGCCCAGTGCATTCCGCAGGCGACGCAGTCTTCACCGTCGAGCCAGTCGAAGTCGTCGCCGACCTCGTCATGGAGCATCAGCGGTCGTACCCGAACGTGCTGCGCTGGTGCTCCCGATACCGGCGAACCGCTGAGTCCACGTCTTCCGACCTGATCGTGATGTTCGTGCTCGTCGCCGGGGCGACCGCCGCCTCGTACTTGGCTTTCCACTCGGCGGCATCCGCCTTGTACTGCAGAGCAGCGAAGTCGGCGAGGGCAATCAGGGCAGCGAACACGGCGACCAGCCAGTCCCCGAACGTGACGTGCAGGATCGCGGCGGCGGGCCACATGATCAGGAACAGCTTGTCGAACCATGTAGCTACCTGCCAGGCGCGCCGGATTTCGGTGGTCATTCGTTGCTCTCCGTTTCGTCGCCGAACAAATCGGCTGGCGTGATGGGCCGGTTGTTGTGCTGCATCGCGTGCGCGACCTGCAGGGCGCGAGCTTCACTGTTGGTGAGGTATCGGCCCCGCCACATTTCGCAGCCGTGGGAAATGCAGAAGAGTGCGATCACGCCTTTGTCAATCGGTGTCATTGATACCCGCCGATGCCGCGACCATCGCTCCGAGAAATCTGGGCGTGACGAACCACCAGGTCAACACCACTACCACGGCGGCGACCAGGCTAGTTGCAGTCTTGCTCATAATCGTCATCCTCGTATCCGAGCCACGGGAATTCCGGGTCGACGCCCACTTCTTCGGGCTCGATATATTCCGGGTCCATTCGGCAGCCTCCTCGGTTCGGCTATTCACAGAATATGTAGCCAGTCAAACCGTCCAGACACCCCGAATGCCCGCCACACAAAACACGCGCGTGGCGGGCATCACCGAATTTTTCAAGCAGCGTCCGCGAGAATCCTTTCCGCCGCGGACCGAACCTGATCCCAACCCTGCGGCGGATCACCATCGGGGTAGAGCGCGTACAGGATGTGGTCCGCGCGCACGAACGCACCGACGATCCCCGCGCGCCGCTGCTCGGCCTCACACAACGCGCCGATGAAGTCGATCAGCTTCGCATCCGCCAACGCCTGCGCCTGCCAACGCCGCCGAGACGTCCACACTCGCCGCAGCAGCGACATCATCCCGGCCCGCACATGCCGCTGGCCGCTCCGCTCTCCATAGATCACCGCGTTGTACAGGCGCGCCTGATACGGGGTGATCACCTCATCGAGATCAGACATGCCGTCCTCCGATCAGACCATGCTGCTCCCACCACGACACGTACGTGGCGGTGAGCCAGCGGCCGATCTCGGCGCGGTCCGGTTGTGGCGGCAGGTCGGCGGTTTCGGCGAGCTGGTTGAGCTGGTCGAGGAGGTCGGCGGCCCGGTCGAGCGCTTCTTCCTTGGTGTGCTCGCCGCGGCGCAACTCCTGCAACCAGGTGCGGTCCGGCTCCGGGATCGGCAGGGTGATCCGGCCGGTGGTCAGCAGCTCCACACCTTGCAAACCCAAACGGACCATATGGTAAGCGAATTTTGAGTCGAATCCGTACTGTTCGACCAGCTCAGGGCGGTTGGTGTGCTTCTTCGACTTGAGCCCGAGCAGCTGGTCACGCTGGCTGACGAGGTACCCGCCGAACCGCTTCGCCACCTCCCGCGACAGCCAACGCTCTGGATGGGCTTGAATGTCGCGGCCGATGTCGGTCTGAATGACAATCTCGGACTCCGGGAGGAAGGCGAGCAGCAGCACGGTGGGGTTGCCTTGGGCGGCGAGCGCGCTCCACTTCCGCAGCGAGTACACCGTGAGATCGAGGTCGCCGGAGCCGGACCGGACGCCTTCGGCCTGGGTGCGGAACACGTACTGCTCGAACAGGGCCCCACCGTCTTTGGTGACCGGGATGGTCATCGTGGGCGCTTCGATGCAGACGCCCATCTCGTCGCGGTCGTCGTTGCCGGTGGTGACACCGTGCAAGCCGGAGCCGACTTGGCCGAGGAGCACGAGGCCGCCGCTTGCGATACGCGCGTTCCGCAGGCCGCCGTGCGGGTTCGTGCTGGCCGGGTCGACGGGGATGCTCCTGGTGATCTCGGGGACCGTGCTGTGCGTCTCGTAGTACTCGCGGGCCCCGGCGATGCCGTCGTTCATGCTGCCTTCTCCACGATTTCCCAAGCGCTGGTGGTGATCCACCGCTTGGTCACGACCACCTGATATCCGGCGTCGAGCATCTGCTTCCGTTCTGCCCAGACACGGGTGCCGTCGGTGAGGAGGCTGAATTCCTCTCCGGTCTCCGGGTTCTTGTAGTGGAGCTGGTACTCGGACCGGGTCGTCGCGGTGTCGGTGAGCCGCGGCACGTACGGTTCGTGTCCGAGTTCCATGGGGCCTCCTATGAACCGAGCGATGTGGCCGATAATGCTGGTCATGCTGCTTCTTCCTCTGCGCTGTAGGTGATTTCGAGCCACATCCGGCCGCCCTCGCCCTTGACAGGCGGGTGAATGACCGGTTCGGGCTTGGCCATGTATTCGGGGGTGTCGTCGGGGACGAGCCCGTAGCCGCGGATGTTCTTTCCGCCGGCGGCGAGCCCGTCGTAGATCGGTTTCGCGGTGGCCGTGAGGTTGTCGGTGTCGCGACGCCGTCGATCGAGTGGCTGGTAGTGCAGTTGCACGGTCACGTAGTCGAGGCCCTGGGGCAGGTTGGCGTGGACGGCGAGCGCGATAGCGGTTTCCCGGATCTCGCGGATCTTAGAGGCTTTCGCCATCGCCGCACCCCGCGTGTAGCCGCGGTCGTTCATCGACAGCAGCGGCCGGGACCAGGGCAATTCGATGGTCACCGTTATCGGGTCGCTCATATCGCCTCCGATGTGAGGTAGTCGGCGACGGTCGCGAAGGTGCGGTCGCATTCTGCGCAGCGGATCGGCGCACGCTTGGCGAACCCCTCTTCGAGCAGGACCAGACACCCGGAGCACATGAATACGTCCCGGCAACCATGAATGTTTGCCCAGAGGTTCGAGGGTGGTGCTGGCGCGAATGGTCCGTGAAGGTGGATGTTGCACTCGCAGGCCGGGTTTGCCCACAGGTCGGGCCAAGTGCTGGTCATGATCCGGTCCCGTCGCGCAGGAGGCTGAGGACTTTGTCCAGCGGCATTCGGGCTGTGGCGGCGAGCGCGATGGCGAGGTCTGCGAGGGAGACGACGATCCCGACGGTGTCGCCGTATTCGAGGATGTGTCCGATGCCGTCGAGGTCGCCGCGGTCGCGTGCGGCGACGATCGCCGAGGTGTCACGCATGTTTTCGACCATGTCGGTCATGCCGCTCGCTCCTCGCCGTAGATGTCGCCCGATTGTTCGGCGAGGTGTTCGGGCTTATCGGGGAACACTCGCCCGCCCCAGATGCCGGAGGCGTCGAGCTGTTCCTGCTTTTCGCGGCATGCTTGCCGTGCTGGGCAGGAGAAGCAGATGCCGACGGAGCGGCGGCGACGTGCGATCGACTGGTCTTTGGTTTCGCCGTCGATGTAGTAGTCCCACTGACTGGCACGATGCTCGCGGATCCACGCCGTGTGTTCCGGGCTGCGGCAGGGCGCCCCAGCGAAGGGGTCGGGCTTGGGGGCTGTCATTGGCGCACCGCCGCGATGATCGGCGCGATCAGGCACGCGATGATGAGGAGCGGGATGGCGGCCAGGAGGCCCACCGTGCGGAGCAGGATCGGTTTACTCATGATGGTGGCCTCCTGGGCGTCAACCGTACTTGAATTCAGTACTGATCCTAGAATTCATTCGATTCAATTTCAAGGGATAGCGGCGAGCCGGTCTTACGCTCCGCGATCGGCGAGCTACCGGCGTTGCATCTCGACGAGGGCGCCAGCGAGGTTGAGGATCAATGCGGTCACTTCGTCGGCGTCCAGCGCGACCGCAACAACGGAATCGCGCACGATATTGGACGTTTCAAGTGTTGCGAGAGGTGCACCGAGCCCGTCGCGGTGGACCAGGACCGCAACCTGTGCGTCCGTTGACGTGACAATCATCGTCGGCTCGTCAGTTACCGCGGTCATGCGGCCTTCTTCGGGTAGCCGTCGACGCGTTCGCCCGCGACGATCTCCAGGATCTTCGCGCCCGCCCGCCGCTCTGAAGCTGTTTCGCTGCGAAGTCGGCAGACCGCGTGCAGGGCTTGCAGGTATCGGTCGATCGCGGCGTCTTGCGCGGGGCCGCGGGCTGCCCAGTCAGCGGCCTCGGCGAGGTCTTCGACGCGCCCGTAAAGGCGAGTGTGGTAGCCGAATCCGTCGCTTGCGTCCAGCAGGCTGCTCATGAGAGGTGACCTTTCTTGTCGAGGGTGAGGTAGGTGCTGATCTGCTCGAATGCGATGTTGGTGAGGCGGGAGACTTCGTCGTCGAGCCAGCCACGGGCGATTTTGTCGTCGGCGGCCATGAGGATGAAGCTGGCTTCCTCTTGGGTGAGGCCGAGGAGTTCGGTGGCGACGGCATCGGCGAAACGGACCCGATTGGGCGCGGCGAGTTCCATGACGCGGATCTGTCCGTAGGTGGCGCAGTCGTCGCCGATCCACTGGTAGCCGCCGGCGAGCTGGATGGCCCATCCGGCGATGTTCATTTCGATGTGCCCGTCGTGGGTGCGGTGCCGGATGTAGGACTGGTTGAATCCGCGGCGGTCGCGGTGGATTTGTTCGGAGATGGCTCGCATAAGCGGCAGGTTGTGTTGCATGGTGGCTCCTGGTTGGTAGGGGCGGCGCCCGAGAGATGTGGTGGTCGGATCTCGGGCGCCGCGCTCCTCGCTCCCCTATGGGCGGCCGTCGCGCGCAGATGATGGCGGGGCACCGCGGTCGCGCAGGGAAGGTTCTGGGGTTAGTTGTTGCCGCCCATGGCTTGTTCGCCGCGCACGACACCGGTGGCAGTGCCGATCAGCGACGGAGCCCAGCCCGCGTCCACCAAACCGGCCGCCTGCTCGTAAGTGAGGGGGCCGCGAGAGTAGTGCGAGCTGGTCAGGTAGTTGATCAGCCCTTCGCGCGTGCTGAACACAGGAGTGATCGGTGACCCCTCGGACACGGTTTCCCACAGCTGCCAGCCGTCACCGGCCGGCGGGTCGGTCGGCTCCCACAGTTCGGCGCGGATCCGCTGGCAACGCCACTTTTCGAGGCTGCCGTGGCCGTCGCACGTGGCGCACGTCTGTCGGTTGCCTTCACGTTCGCAGCGCGCTTGGATCACGATCCAGCGGTTGATCGCGTCGTGCCCGAAGCCGTGCAGCGACCACTCGTTGACCTGTGCGGCAGTCGGGTGGACTGGCGGGTCGGCATCTATCCATCCCGTTTCCCGGCTCCAGGTGCGGGTGAGGTCCCACAGCCGGTCGCCCTTCACGAGGGCGTCGACGTCGTCCTGGGTGAGGTGGTGGCTCCACTGCCCGTTCCACAGGTTGGCCAGGCGGGTTGCCTCGCGAACGATCGCGGCCTCACCGGTCCCGTAGTAGTCAGCGGCCCTGGACACGTTCCGTTCAGCGAAGGCGCGGACCGCGGGCGTCGCCGGCGTCAGTGGCGTGGACCCGGTCTCGGCCGGGTGGAACGGCACGTAGCCGTACCACTGGTCCTGCATGTGTTGCGCTTCGGGCGACGCACCGTATTTGCAGTCGGGGCACGGGGTTTCGTCGAACCGGTCGGGCCGGAGGAAGCCGTGCCAGACTTCGTTGAGCGGCCAGTCGAAGTTGACGGGTACGCGGCGGACTTCACGCCCCATGGCGTGCCTCCTGGTTGTCACGGGGAACGGTGGCGAAATGCTCGGCGAGGACCAGGTCGGGGTTGTCAGCGGCGATTTCGTCGACGGTGCGCTGGTTCGGCTTCCAGAACACGCGAGCGTGGCGGCCGTAGGACAGCACCCGCCGGGCCGACTCGCGGTATTCCTCGGCCACTCTGGACAGGTCGGTCGTGTTCACTGGTTCTCCTCGCAGGTGTGGCCGTAGACGACTTGGCGGGCTGCGCTTTCACCGAATGGGCCACTCCCAAGCAGGTCATACGCCATGCCGGTGCGCATGCCGCACTGGTCGTGGATGAGGTGGTGGACTTCCCACCAGCCGGAGCCGCGCTCGGCGGTCCATCCGTCAGGCAGCCGCATCGGTCACTCCGCACTTGTCAGCGATGGCTTCGGCGCGCGCGGCGTGATCTGCATGCCCGTCCCAGCGCAGGTCGTGGGCCAGGGCGAGAACTTCCTCGCGTAGCTGGGCTGTGATGACGGCGGGGTCGCTCGGCCGCGCGTTGACGGGGCTCATGCCACACCGCCTGCCGTGTCGTGTGTGTGGGTGACGTTGCGAATCGTGATGATGTCCTCCGCCGGGGCGAACAGGAGCAGCTTCCAGTGGCCGTCTACCTCGCCGTGGAACATCCAGCCCGCCCGCTTCCTGGTGGCCGTCGCGCCAGAGAAAAGCGGGGCCATCAGGTCGCTCGGAGGTGCGATCACTTGATGCGCTGCGATGCGCTCGACCTGGCCGGAGGCCCAGATGATCTCGTAGGTGTCCATGGGGCCGTACTCGAACTTGCTCATGCTTGGCCGTCCTTCAGGGCATTGCGGGCATCGCGCGCGGCGGCGAGGTAGCGGACCTGCACGCTGTTGGGCTCGTTCAGCCAGCTGGACTTGGAGCCGAGGCTGTTGAGCGCGCAGTAGATGGCGAGCGCGAGTCGTTCCAGTTCGGGATCCCAGGTCGACTCTTCGACGCGGTCGGGGTTCATGGCTTCTCCTGGTGGTCGTTGAGGTAGGCGTCGCAGCGGTCGCGAAGTTCGCGGACTTGCGGCGTGGTGAGGTCGGCGCGGATCTTGGGTCCGGGCCCGGTGGCATTGGTGGCGACCCGGAGGTGCATGTGGGCGTCGCCCGGTTCGGCGATCACTTCGACCACGTAGCCGTCGTGGTCGATGAGCGGGGCGTCGCCGTAGAGGGTTTCGCCCCGCTCGTCGTGGCGGGTGATCACGCGGCGGCCAGGGTCGGGGCCGCGTACCGCAGGTACCAGCCGTTGACCACGACCTTGATGTAGACGTCGTCGTCGTGCGCGAACGGCGCGGTCTCGTCGAGAGCGGTGGCGATCTCGGCGCGCG
This sequence comes from Nocardia rhizosphaerae, assembly GCF_042650365.1. NCBI lineage: Bacteria > Bacillati > Actinomycetota > Actinomycetes > Mycobacteriales > Nocardiaceae > Nocardia > Nocardia rhizosphaerae. The sequence goes on along the minus strand of NZ_JBHSBA010000016.1, from coordinate 5,002 downwards.
CGTGGTCGATGCAGAACGCGAGCTCCTGCAGGTGCAGCGAGTTCGGCGCGTCGGTGTCCTCGTCGTAGCCGGGCTTGGTCCAGTCGATGTGAACCGAGGCGGTGACCCTGTCGCCGTGGCGGCACTCGCCCTCGTGGCATTCGGTCTCGACGAAGTCGCTGCCGTCCCAGTCGGTTTCGAAGGTGACGCGGTTGTCGGCCGGGATACCGAGCAAGGTGCGGGCTTGGGTTTCGGTGAGCATCGGGTCTTCCTTCCGATCAGGCGGCGAGGGGCAGGGTGAGCGCGAGGTCGGCGATGGTGACGTCGATCGAGGCGGGAGCGGTCATGTCGGCCGCCCAGATGGCGTCGGCGGCGTGAGCGAGGCACCAGGTGCTGGTGTCGGTCCACCCGCCCGCGCGGTGGGTGTGGCCGATTTCGATGCGGATCAGGCCGGTCGCGGTGCATTCCTCGCACTCGTCGGTGAACGTGTTCGAGGGGGCGGTGTGGCCGGTGAAGTCGAGCGGGCTGGCGCCGATGAGGTCGGCGATCGCGGCGGTGGGGTTCACGCTGCTACCTCCAGCGGCATCTCGATGGCGAACCCGCAGTAGGTGACGTGCTCGCCGGTGTGGGGGTCGCGCCAGGTGGTGCAGTCCTCGTGCCCGCAGGTGGGGCGGGGGTCGGTGGTGGTCATCGGGGTCCTTTCGCTGCGGTCCGGGTGCTAGCCGGTGTTGACTCGACCATAGGGTGTTGACTCGCTTCAATTCAAGCGTTTCGGAGAGTGAGTTCAAGCCGTTACATTCGGTTGACTTGAGCGAAGACTGCGCCGGCGATCGGATAGTTCGCAGGCCAGCACCTACACGCGCCGTGCAGTTCGGTGCCCACAGGGGGGTGCGGTTGGTAACGGATCGGCCTTCTTGAATGCAGATCGCTTGAATTGCTTGCATTCAAGTCATACGGTTGAGGCATCGCACCGACCGAAGGAGAGCCCGATGACCGTAACGACCTACATCCGCAGCCGCGCCGCCCGTCTGGCCGCCGCGCGCATCATCCGCGAGCGCCTGGTCGCCGCCAAGACGGTCGCGTTGGTGCGGGCTCTGCGCTCCCTCAACGGGTTCTGGATGACCGACCTGCTCGACAAGGGCGAGTTCGTGACCGTGTCCCAGATCCTGGACCGGTTCGGCGCGGACGCTGAGCTGATCCGCCGCTACGCCTCCCAGGCGGGCAAGGCCATCAAGCGCGCCTACCTCGCCGCGTACGAGGGCCGCGAGCCCGTGCAGATCTGGAAGGTCGTCAACAGTCGCCCTCGCCAGGTCCTCGCCTACACCCCCGACGAGCCCGTCATCCGCGACGGCCTCGGCGCCTACCAGCGGACCGCCCACCTCGTCGCGGCCTGACCGCCACCACCATCGAAAGGCAATGCCATGGCAATCACGCTCGAAAACAGCGACCTCAACTGGCTCGGAACCTTCGCCGAAGCGGTCGAGTTCATCGCCAAGGACATCCTCAGCGACGCCGTCGAAGTTGTTCCCGTGACAGTCCGTGATGGCGACGGCAACACCGTTTGGGGTGCGCTGATGGGGGTCGAGGACGGGCACCTGGTTGTTGGCCGCCAGCGGATCGTGATCGCCGACAACATCACTGGCTTCTACGTCGCCTGAACCGGTTGGCGGGGTCACCGCCCAACGGTGTGCGGCAAGGGATCAACGACGCTCCCCCACCGACCCCGCCAACACCCCACCGACCGATCGACGCGAGGAGCATCCGATGAACGACAAAGTCACCACGATGATTTGCGGCTGCTGCATCGCGCCGATCAGCCAGATCCCGGCCGACTGGGCGACCGCGCGCCGGATCCGCAGCGGCACCGTGAAGGTGGGGCGCGTCCCGACCAACCGGTGCGACGACTGCGTCGGTCACGACGTGTACCGGGCGCCGTGCGTGCCCGCCGACTTCACCGCGCCCCGCTGCTCGTGCGGGTGCGCCGACACGGAACAGGTAGACGCGGCATGAAGCGCATCCGTATCGAGACCGGCGCCGACGTGCGCCGTTGGGACACCTACGAGCTCGACGTCCCCGACGACTTCGACCTCGACGGCGAGTACTTCGAGGCGTACCTGCACGACCGGCTCGCTACCGACAACGGCGTCACCTTGATCGACACGAGCTACGAGAACGACGGCGACAAGTACCCGCCCGAGAAACCCGACATCAACACCTGGAATGAGGTTTGAAATGCCCCGCATCTACCGCACCATCGGCACCGACAAGGACGGCTTCCCGATCGCGGTGTCCTCGTCGAGCGAGGAGAGCGCTCGACGGTCTGTCGAGGAGGCGAACCGATACGCGGCCAAGGCCGGTCGGCCGCAGGACTGGCGGGCCGAGTACGCCGACATCGAGTGGAAGGCGCTGCCGTGATCGAGTCGACCTGCCGCACCTGCAACGGCGTCATCGACTGGGTCGACTGCCCGACCGGTGGTTGGTGGCAGCACGCCGAGCACCCCGAAGACGGGCACGACGCCGTCAGCGGCTACGACCCCGCCGAAATGATGGACGGCCTCGGCCGCTGGACCACCCTCCGCAGGAAGGCGTGACCGTGAAGCACGTGTGGCTCGTCTCCGAGATCTCGCGCCGCTACGGCGACACCGATCAACCGGTGATGGCGGTCCCAACCAAGATGGCGGCGAAGCAGTGGGTGAAGTCCGTTGCCCCGCACCTCGTGTTCTCCGGCGATGACGGCGACGGAACCTTCGTAGCACGCACGCCCGGCCTGGATTGGGTCGCCCGCTACAGCATCACGAAGGTGCCCTTCAGGAGCGGCAGTGCCTGAAGACGAGCAGCCCGAGGAGCGTCCCGACCTCGCGGCGTGGCGGCGCCGACACGAGCTCCGGCAGTCGTCGGCCGCGCAGCCGATCCCGTCCGGCAAGACCTACCAACGCAAACCGAAACACGACCAGGAGAAGGACGAGCGAGATGGATAGCAACCAGGCTGTGATCGCCGCGGCGTTGAGGGCGTACGACCCGGAGATGCCCGTCGCGCAGGCCGAGCACGCTGCCCGGCTCACCGCAGCGGCACTCGATCACGGCGGCTACGCGGTCGTGAAACGTCCCACGTGTGGGCCGCCTGAGGAGAAGACCAGCGGTGTCGTCGAGCCGCTCGTGCTGGAGGATCTGCGGCGCGTGGTCGCCGCGACTCAAGACTGGTCGCCTGTCACGATCGTTCAAGTCACGCGGCCCGGCAACACCCTCAGCCCCAAGCGCGGCCCGTCCGTGTTGACCGCGGTTCGAGGCAGCCTCGCCGCCCATCGAAAGCGAGACCTCAGATGATGAAACCGCTGCTGTATCTCGATGTTGACGGCCCGCTCAACCCGTACGGCGCGAAGCCGGAGAAGCGTCCGGCCGGGTACGAGACGCATCGGTTGACGCCAGCGGCCTGGTTGGAGCGGCACCCGAACACGCCGCCGATGCGGGTGAAGCCGTTGCGGGTGTGGCTGAACCCGGCACATGGTCCCGCGCTGCTCGCCCTCACGGACGTGTTCGAGTTGGTGTGGGCGACGACGTGGGAGCACGACGCGAACACGATGATCGGCCCGCGGATCGGCCTGCCGAAACTGCCCGTCGTCCAGTTCCCTGGCACCAAACGGTTCGGACCGGAGGGAACGTTCTTCAAGACAGCGCCGCTGATCGAGTACGCCGCGGGCAGGCCCTTCGCGTGGGTTGACGACGACATCAGCACACGGGATCGCCGCTACGTCGACACCGAGCACGCCGGCGCGGCGCTCCTTCACTACGTCGATCCGGCGAAGGGGCTGCTGGACGAGGACTTCCAGGTGCTCGCCGAGTGGGCCGCAGCTAACGCGCGCCCGACCCAATCCGATACCGGTTCCATGCGCAACAATCTCAGGGGGAACTAGTGACTCATCCAGGCCAGCAGCCCTACCCGCCGCGTCCAGTTCCGCCGCGGCAGCCACCGAAGAAGCCGAACACCAAGATCGCGTGGATGATCGGCGGCGGCGTGGTCGCAGTTTTCGTTGCCCTCGCAATCATCGGCAACCTGATCAAGGACGACGAACCTGCCTCCACGGTCAGCGTGCCGTCCACCTGGGCGACACTGCCCGACCCGACTACAACCGCGGCACCTTCTCCATCCCCCGCGGCGGCACCGACGACAACGGCACCGAAGCTGGAGCGCACCGCCACCGCGACGCCGTCACCGGATTTCCCGGCCGGATTGAGCCCCCGATGCAGCAAGGCCCCGGCTGACCTGGTGGCAGCTGTGAGCGCCGGGCTGAAGAACAAGAACCACGAGATCGCGCACGCTGTCCTCGTCTACGGTTCCGACGGCTACGAATACCTCGGTGCGTCGATCGTCGACAAGAGCGGGTTGCTGATCCAGCGATCGGACGTGTGGGTGCGGGGCCTCGGCCGGGTGTGGGCGGCATCTGGTGGCGCCCGCAACGAGTCGACGTTCGATAGGGCGTCGAGGGGTTTGGGTGTTGACCTTGCTGGTGAGGACTTCGTGACGGCGGACGAGTGCGCGCGGGCTTGGGCGAAGGTGTCAGGATACTGATGATGTTCGCCACGTGTTTGCTTGTTCGCTGCGCGAACTAGTCTGGTCTCATGCGGTTCGAGGTTGGTCAGCGTGTGCGTCTACACGCGAACGGTGCATCGGTATTCAAAGTGCTCGCAGTGGACTACGAGGGCGACCCAGACCGTGTCCTTATCGAATCGGTGGAGGACACGCCCGGCACGTACCCGTGGTCGGTGCGGACGACGCTGATGGTGCTCGCCGACGACTGACCCGCGGATACGGCATACTCGGGGACGGCCAGGTCTGGCCGTCCCCGTTTGTTTCGATAGAGAGGGTTGCCGACACCGTGTGCGGACTGCTCGGATTCCTGACAGCTGATACGGCGACGACCGAGGTGGTCGATCAGGTCTACGACGCCCTGCATTGCCAGCGGCACCGCGGCCCGGACGAGAAGGGCACCTGGCACGACGAGCACATGATCTTCGGCTTCAACCG
>NZ_JBHSBA010000015.1:874924-1334641 GCF_042650365.1 Nocardia rhizosphaerae | reverse complement strand
CCGCGACGCCGGGTCGGGTGGCGAGGCGTCAGGGAAAAGTGTTTGACCTGGGAGATTGCCGCTGAATCGTTCGAGGGTGCGGCTATGTTCTGAGATCCTTCCATTTCGATCTCATGGTCCCCATCATTACCGAAAACCCACCGCGGGGCGAGCGCGCGCCGCCGAAACGGCATCGGGCCGTGATGCGGCGGTGCTGGAAAAAATCGCATCTGATCCAATCGTCGGATGGACGGTGCGGTGATCATCTGCGGGCTCGGACCGGCCGGGCGGGCGGTCGCCCACCGTGCCATGGCCCGTGGCAGGCGAGTCACGGTGGTCGACCCGCACCCCGACCGGGTGTGGACACCCACCTACGCGGCCTGGGCCGACGAACTGCCGGACTGGCTCGACCCCACCGTCGTGGCCGCGACGGTGCCGCAGCCGCACGCCGTGGCGCTGGGCGAGCATCGGCTGGACCGCCGCTATCAGGTACTCGACACCCCGGCACTGCAACGATCGCTGACCGTCGACGGTGCCGAGGTGATCGCCGACCGGGTCGTCGCGGTGGACCCGCGACGGGGCGCGGTCCGCACGGCGACCGGCCGCACCGTGACAGGTCAGGTGGTCGATGCCCGAGGCTTGGCCAGGGCGCCGCGCCGGGCCGAGCAGACCGCGTACGGCGTCGTCGTGCACCGAACCCACCTCGACCCGGCCCAGCCGACGCTGTTCATGGACTGGCGCACCGACAACGGTGCCGGGCCCGCGGAACCGCCGTCGTTCCTCTATGTCGTCCCGCTCGGTGCCGAAACGATGCTGTTCGAGGAGACCTGCCTGGCCGGGCGCCCCGCTCCGGCCCCCGACCTGCTGCGGCGCAGGCTCGAACACCGCCTACGGGCCAGGGGAATTCCGTTCACCGGGACCGAACCCGTCGAGCGGGTACGGTTTCCGGTCGAAGGCGGGCGCCCCGGCCGCGGGCGATTCGGCGCGGCGGGTGGCCTGATCCACCCGGCGACCGGCTACAGCGTGGCGGCCGCACTCGGGGCGGCCGACACTGTCGCCGCGGGCGCGAACCCGTGGACACCGCGCGCGCGGGCCGTGTCGGCCCTGCGCCGGGCCGGGCTGCGCACCCTGCTTGCTCTCCCGCCTGCCGAACTTCCCGGCTTCTTCGAGGCGTTCTTCGGTTTGCCCGCGCCGCTGCAGCGCGCCTACCTCTCCGGCCACGACGATCTGCGGGGCACCGTCGCCGCCATGCGTTCGTTGTTCGCCGCGCTGCCTCCGCGCCTGCGCCGCACGGTCGCCACCTCGGTGGCCCGACCGCGTCGAGCCTGACGCCCCGGTCCCGTCCCCGGCTCGAAACCCATAGTGGCGCAGGTAGATCTGAGTCCCTGGTGCCCCCGGCGGCCGCGGCGGTACCGCGCTCGCACCCGGCCGGTGCGGCCGGTCCGGCTGACCGGCGCCGACCGGCGCCCGAGCCGGCCAGTCCGCGCGGCCCCCGACGCCCCGCGCACGCGCCACGAAGTTGCTACCATCCTCGAGCGAACGCGCCGACCCACCAAGCGGATCCGCCGCGCCGAGGCGACCGCCCGGCGCTCACGGAGGCCCGCGGATCGAGGTGCGCGAGCGCCCACTGCGTGACGAGTTAGGGGAATATCCGGTGTTCGAATTCACCAGGCGGCGCAGCCGCTGGGTGCTCGGGGTTTTCGCGGTGCTCGCGGTGGTGCTCGGCGCACTCGGTGCCACCCTTTTCGAGCGGGTGGAAGGTGGCGGATACACCGATCCCGGCAGCGAATCCAGCCGCGCGCTCGAGGTGCTGCGCACCGAATTCGGGCAGGCGCCACCGAATCTGCTGCTGCTGGTGGAGACCGAGGCCTCGGTCGACGATCCCGAATCCATCGACGCGGCCACCGCGTTGGTCGCCAACCTCCAGGAACGTGACGGCGTCACCGACATCGGGTCGTACTGGACCACCCATCAGCCCGCGCTGCGCAGCGTCGACGGCAAGCAGGGGATGATCGTGGCCAGCGTGCTCGGCAGCGAGAGCGAGGTCGACGAACGGGTCGCCGCGGTCGCCGACGAGCTCGCCGGGCAGCAGGGCACGCTGCAGGTACGCGTCGGCGGCTTCGCCATGCTGCTGCACGAGACGGTGGAGCAGAGCAAGACCGACATCGTCAAGGGCGAGGCGATCGCCTTCCCGCTCACTCTGATCGCGTTGCTGTTCGTGTTCGGCGGCCTGGTCGCGGCGAGCCTGCCGCTGCTGGTCGCGGTCGCCACCGTGCTCACGACCATGGGCGCGCTGTGGGTGCTGACCCTGTTCACGCCGCTCTCGGTCACCGCCACCAATGTGGCCACGCTGCTCGGCCTCGGCCTCGCCATCGACTACAGCCTGCTGGTCGTCAACCGGTATCGCGACGAACTCGGCGAGGGCCGCACCCCTGCGGGCGCGGTCGCGACCACCCTGCGCACGGCGGGCCGCACCGTCGCCTTCTCCGCGGTGACCGTCGCGGTGGCGCTGGCCGGGTTGTTGTTCTTCCCGCAGCTCGCCATCCGTTCCATGGGTTACGCCGGGATCATCGTCGCCGCGCTGGCCGCGCTGGTCTCGGTGACCCTGCTGCCCGCCGCGCTGTTGCTGATCGGAGCGCGGATCGACAAGGGCCAGCTCGGCTGGTGGTTCCTGCGGGCACCGCGCCCAGCGCCCGGCGAGGGTGCCTGGCACAAGCTCGCCACCGCGGTCATGCGCAAGCCGATCCCGATCGGGCTCGCCGTCACCGCGCTGCTGTTGCTGCTCGGCGCCCCGTTCCTCGGGGTGCAACTCGGCTTCCCGGACGAGCGGACACTGCCGGAGTCGATGAACTCCCGTCAGGTCACCGAGATCGTGCAGCGCGACTTCGGCGAGAGCGATCAGAACACGCTGGTCGCGGTGCTGCCCGAGAGCGCCTACAGCGCGGCAGGGCTCGACGCGATCGCGCGCGAGATGTCCGACCTCGAACACGTCCGCCGGGTCGACACCGCCACCGGAAGCTACGCCCAGGGCGGACTGCTCGCCGAACCGACCGAACTCAACGCCCGGTTCCGTGCCGAACGCGCGGTGTACCTGTCGATCGTGCCCGCCACCACCGACAGTGCCGAACTGAGCGGGCTGGTCGAGCGCGTGCGGGCGGTGCCGACGCCGAGCGAACTGCTCGTCGGTGGTGTCGCCGCGGCCAACGTCGACTCCCTGGCGGCCATCTCCACCGCGCTGCCATGGGCACTCGGCTTCGTGATCGTCGTGATGCTGATCGTGCTGTTCGGCCTCACCGGCAGCGTGGTGCTTCCGGTGCTCGCGGTGATCCTGAGCGCGCTCAGCCTCACCGCCACTTTCGGCGCGCTGGTGTGGATCTTCCAGGACGGCCACCTGTCCGGCCTGCTCGGCTTCACCGTCACCGGTACGCTGGCCGCCACCGTGCCGGTGATGCTGTTCGCCGCCGCCTTCGGCCTGGCGATGGACTACCAGGTGTTCCTGCTGTCGCGCATCCGCGAGGAGTACGACCGCACCGGCAAGAACGACACCGCCGTCGCGCTCGGCCTGGAACGGATCGGCCGGATCGTCACCGCCGCCGCGATCCTGATCTCGCTGGTGTTCCTCGGCTTCCTCGCTTCCGACATCACCTTCATGAAGGCCTTCGGCATCGGCCTGCCGCTGGCCGTGCTCGTCGACGCCACCCTGGTGCGCGGCTTCCTGCTGCCCGCCGCCATGAAGGTGCTCGGCGACGCCAACTGGTACGCCCCCGGCTTCCTGCGCCGCCTGCACGACCGCTTCGGACTGGACGAGGGCGGGGCGAACCGGCCACTGAAACACGATGTGCCGGTGCGTGATCCGCTGGGCGTGGTCAGCACGGGCAAGCCGGACACCGGAGTGGAGGAGTCGCTGGTACTCGATCCGCTGGCGCGGGCGGAGCGGGCGCGCGCCGAGGCGGCCCGCACCGAGGAGACCGCGCCGGGCGACGGTCTCGCGACCGCGTCGGGTCGCACGGAGACGATCGACTGAGCGGTGTCGGCCGTCACCGCCGCGCGGTCGGTGCGGTGGGCTCGCCGCACCGGCCCGCCGCTCAGATGCCGCCGGTGGCGAGCAGGCCGCCGTCGACCCGCACACAGTCACCGGTGATCCAGGCGGCCTCGTCGGAGACCAGGAAACCGATCAGCCGGGCCACGTCCTCGGGTGCGCCGAGCCGTTCGAGCGGGTACGCGCTCGCCGCTCGGTCCTCGTCGGCCGAGAACAGGGCGTCGGAGAACTTGGTCTTGACCACGCCTGGCGCCACCGCGTTCACCCGGATCTTCGGGCCGAGCTGCCAGGCCAGCTCCTCGGTGAGCCGGATCAGCGCCGCCTTGGACGCACCGTAGGCGGAGATCACCCCGGAGGAGCGGATGCCCGCCACACTGGCCACGTTGACGATCGCGCCGCCGTGCTCGGCCATCCACGCGCGGTACGCCTGCTGCACATAGCCGAGCGCGGCCACCACGTTCACGTCGAAGATCTTGCTCACCGCGCCGAGGTCGGCGTCCATCAGCGCGCCGTACACCGGATTGATGCCGGTGTTGTTGATCAGGATGTCCAGTGAACCGAACTCCGCGACCGCCATGGCGACCGCCTCGGCGCGGGCGCCGGCATCGCCGGAATTGCCGGCGAGCGCGCTCACCTGACCCGGATGGCCGAGTGCGCGCAGTTCGGTCGCCGCGGCCTCGAGCGGCTCGGGTTTACGGGCGGTGATCAGCACGTTGGCACCGCGTCGCAGCAGCTCGGCGGCGGTGGCGAGGCCGATGCCGCGGCTCGCCCCGGTGACGAGCGCGGTCCGGCCGAGTAGATCGGTAGTCATGGCAAGAGAGTAACCACGCTCACATCGCGGCAGCGCCGGTTCGGTGCGCGCGTCGGCGGTCGGTAAAATGGGTGGTTCTGGCCGAGCCCGCCGGTGCACGATGGGGCGGTTCGGCGACCACCGATCTTTCCGACACGAGGAGAAGCCTGTGATCACGGCGACCGACCTGGAGGTCCGGGCCGGAGTCCGCACCCTGCTCGCGGCCCCCGGCCCTGCGCTGCGGGTGCAGGCAGGCGACCGGATCGGACTGGTCGGCCGCAACGGCGCAGGCAAGACCACCACGCTGCGGATCCTGGCGGGCGAGGGCGAGCCGTACGCGGGCAAGATCGTGCGCTCCACCGACATCGGCTATCTGCCGCAGGACCCGAAGGAGGGCGATCTGAACGTGATCGCCCGCGACCGGGTGCTGTCGGCCCGCGGCCTGGACACGTTGATCCGGGACATGGAGAAGCAGCAGACCGTGATGGCCGAGGTCGTCGACGAGAAGGACCGCGAGAAGGCGATCCGCAAGTACGGCAGGCTCGAGGACCAGTTCTCCTCGCTCGGCGGATACGTCGCCGAGAGCGAGGCGGCGCGCATCTGCAACAGCCTCGGGTTGCCCGAGCGTGTGCTCGGCCAGCAGCTGCGTACCCTGTCCGGCGGTCAGCGCCGCCGCATCGAGCTGGCCCGCATCCTGTTCTCCGCCTCCGACGGTTCCGGCGGGCGCTCCGACCGCATCCTGCTGCTCGACGAGCCGACCAACCACCTCGACGCCGACTCCATCACCTGGTTGCGCGGGTTCCTGCAGAACCACGACGGCGGCCTGATCGTGATCAGCCACGATGTGGAGCTGCTCGAGGCTGTGGTGAACAAGGTCTGGTTCCTCGACGCGGTCCGCGGCGAACCCGATGTCTACAACATGGGTTGGAAGAAGTACCTCGACGCCCGCGCCACCGACGAACAGCGCCGGGTGCGTGAGCGGGCCAATGCCGAGAAGAAGGCGAGCGCGCTGCGCCAGCAGGCCGCCAAGCTCGGTGCCAAGGCCACCAAAGCGGCTGCGGCACACCAGATGGTGCGCCGCGCCGAGCGGCTGATGGCCGAGCTCGACGATGTGCGCGTTGCCGACAAGGTGGCCCGCATCCGCTTCCCCGAGCCCGCGCCGTGCAGCAAGACCCCGCTGATGGTGAACAACCTGACCAAGCTCTACGGCTCGCTGGAGATCTTCACCGGCGTGAACTTCGCCGTCGACAAGGGCAGCCGAGTGGTCGTGCTCGGGCTCAACGGCGCGGGTAAGACGACCATGCTGAAGCTGCTCGCCGGAGTGGAGACCCCCACCTCCGGCGGAGTGGAGCAGGGCCGCGGCCTCAAGGTCGGCTATTTCGCTCAGGAACACGACACCCTCGACGACGAGGCGACGGTGTGGGAGAACATCCGCCACGCCTCCCCGGACGCGGGCGAGCAGGAGTTGCGCAGCCTGCTCGGTGCCTTCATGTTCAGTGGTCCCCAGCTCGAGCAGCCTGCGGGCACGCTCTCCGGCGGTGAGAAGACCCGCCTGGCGCTGGCCGGGCTGGTGTCCTCGGCGGCGAACGTGCTGTTGCTCGACGAGCCGACCAACAACCTGGACCCGATCTCGCGCGAGCAGGTGCTGGAGGCGCTGCGCACCTACGAGGGTGCCGTCGTGCTCGTCACCCACGATCCGGGTGCGGCCGAGGCGCTCAACCCGGAGCGGGTCATCCTGCTGCCCGACGGCACCGAGGACCACTGGTCCGCCGAGTACGCGGAGCTGATCGACCTCGCGTGAGTGCGCGCGCACCATCGCCACCACGTGCGGTGTGTCGCGGTGTGAAACGCTGTGTCCCGCGCGAACTCGCGGGCCGGTCGTGACTTTCATCACTGTTTTCGTTGATCACCGACCCCGGAGTGTCTAGCCTGGAATCAGCTGCTCGGCGACTCGGAGGAAGCCATGAGCGACAGTGCGAGACAGGCCGCAAGGTCGGCCAAGAGCAAAGCGACGACAGGCAAGGCTGCGCTGGGAAAGGGCACGCGAGTCACGGGCAAGTCCCGCGACCGGCTGCAATCCCAGCTGAAGAAGCAGTACGAGGCGGGCGCCAGCATCCGCGCACTGGCCAGGTCCACCGGCCGCTCGTACGGCTTCATCCATAATGTGCTGGTCGAATCCCACGTCGAGCTACGTGGCCGCGGCGGCGCCAACCGGCGTAAGAACCCGGCCGACTGAACCGGCTCACCACCCGGGGACGGAGCCGTCCCCGTGGACGAGCAGGTGTGCCAGGCTGGTGAACAGCGGCAGGCCGGTCTTGATCTCCAGGTAGGCGAACTGGCCCTGCGGGTTCACCTCGAGGAAGTAGTACTCGCCGTCGGTGCCGAGCCGGAGATCGACGACGCCGAAACTCAACCCGAGCGCGCCCATGAGGGTGGCCAGGGACTTGCTGACCGAGGCGGGCAGGCGGTCGCGGGTGAACGCGACCGAGGTGTCGAGCCGGGAATCCACCCGCCCGACACCGGCCCGCGAATCGATGCGCACCGCCCATTCGATGCCGTCGACCCAGACCACCCGCAGATCGCAGCCCGCCTCGATGTAGTCCTGGAAGGTGGTCGGCGTCGACCGGATCGTGGCCAGCCTGCTCAGCTCCGGCCTGGTGATGATCCTGGTCTCGGAGAATTCGCCGCGGCCGGTCCCGGTCCGCTTGTACACGACTGGGCCGGAACGGGATTCGACGAAACTCCGGGCCTCGTCCGGGTCGTTGGTGATGAGGGTTTCCGGGATGGTGAAGCCCGCCCGCTGTGCAGTCTCCAATTGCACGATCTTGCGGCTCGCGGTGCGTTCGGCGGCGGGATCGTTGACCCAGTACGCCGGGATCGACCACAGCATGCCCTGGAGGAAGCCGTCGCACTCGGCCTGGCGGAACGCGTCGTCGTCGGCGCGCATCCCCTGCGGGACCCGGCACGGGTGCGGCCTGCGCCACCAGACCGCGCGCACGTCGTCGAGCCCGTGCAGGTGGGCGAGCGCGCGGTTGGTACCTGCCTTGTCCAGCCGGAAACTGCCGGTCTGGGCGGGGAAGTCGCGCAGATCCAGCCGGATCGGGTCGAGCCGGTGGTGTTCGCGGAGCGTGGCGGCCAGCGCATCGGCGTGCAGATCGTCGCTTTCGGAGACGATGAGCACCGCGTCGGTCGCGCGTTCCATGACCCGTGGCCGTTTCAGTCGAGGCTGTCGCAGTTGATGCCGTCGTGGAAGGTGAACGTGGCGCCGGTGACGCCACCACGTTCGGCGATCCGCAACTTGGCCGCCCAGGCACGGGTGGCCTTGGCGAGCTGATCGTCGCCGAGCGCCTCGGACGGGTCGGCGGCCAGCGTGATCGGCCGGTCGACGAGGTCGACGCGCATCCGGCGGGTGAAATCGGCGGTGGCGCCGGGCCGGATATCGACCCGCACCCGCCGCTCACCCGCTCCGGCGTGATCTTCGGTGAGCCGCAGGACATCCCGGCGATCGAAGGTCCATGTTCCGTCGTCCACGCGCACCGAGATGTCGCGATCGGACTCGGCCACCAGCAATCCGCGCAGGGCGGGCCCCCGATGCCGGGGCGACGCGGTAGCGGGGAGGTGGATGGCGTCGGTCATGGGCACTCACTCCGATCTTTTCGTCTGCTCGCGATTTGCCAGAACCCCCGAAGGTGCTTCGGATCATAGCGTGTGCTCGGGAGCCGCCGAGCGGGTTCGCCAGATTTGCGGAGCGCCGGGCAAACCGCCGAGCGGCGCGTGATCGCCTAGCAGGGAGAGAATTTCGGCCAACCTGGACGCGGATCGGCTCGTCGGGTCGGCAATCGATCAGCTAACGATGTGGCTGCCGTGCCTGCCCGCGTCGCCCCGGAATTGCTGAGCGGCCCGCCATGTCGGCGCTGTGTCAGAGGCCGAGCAGTTCGGGATTCTCGGCGAGTCCGCGGAAGTGCGTGGCCGGATCGGCGATGAGCTTGCGCGCGGTCAGATCCATCGCACCGGCCACCACGGTGATCTCCGCCGACACCGTGCCGTCCAGCTTGGCGATCCGGTGGTGGAACCGGAAGATCTTGCCGCCGTCGAAGTCGAGCTCGGCGGTCACCGTGACCTCGTCGCCCGCGCGCAGTTCGCGCCGGTACTTGATCGTCGACTCGAGCACGACGGCCCCGATGCCGCTGGCGAAGAACTTGTCCTGCGGGATGCCGGCGGCGCGTAGCAGCTCCCAGCGGGCGTGCTCGCCGTACTGGTGGTAGACGGCGTGGTTGAGGTGTCCCTGGGAATCGAGTTCGTAGCCACGGACGAGGACCGGCACGGAAAACGTCATACGGCGTACAACCGGGCGCTCGGCCGGGAATGTTCCCGATGCGGGTGCCGGGTCGGTCACAGCGATGTGGATCGGACATCGGCGACTCCGGGCCGTGTGCGCGCTCTACCGATCCGGCGCGCCGAGGGCAGGATCGTCGAATTCCGCTTGGGCGGCGACGAATTCGTGACGCCTGCCCTCGCTGTCAGCACCCGTTCCCGGCCGGTGCAACGATCGCGGTGAACGATCCCGTGGCGCGCAATCCAGGGCTGGGGTCGATCAGGTGCGGCGGCGGACCGACGCTTCGACGAGATCGAGGACGGCGGAGAGATTGTCGTCGGTGTGGCCGGAGGCGATCCGGGCGATCAGGCCGTCCAGGACCAGGTCGAGGTAGCCGAGCAGCACGTCGGTGGGGACGTCGTCGCGCAACGCGCCCGCGGCCTTGCGGCGTTCGAGGCGGGCGAGGGTGGCGGCGGTGAGTTCGGCCGAGCGCTGGGTCCAGCCCGCGCGGAACTCCGGATCGGTCCGCACCCTGCGGGCGATCTCGAGCCGGGTGCCCAACCAGTTGAACTCCTCCGGGCGGGCGAGCATGTCCCGCATGACCTGCACGATGCCCTGGTTGGCCGCGACCTCGGCCATCCGCTCGGCGTCGTCCTTGGCCAGGGCGAAGAACAGTGCGTCCTTGTCCCGGAAGTGATGGAAGATGGCGCCGCGGGACAGGCCGATGGCCTCTTCCAGCCTGCGCACCGTGGCACCCTCGTAGCCGTACTCGGCGAAACAGCGCCGCGCGCCGTCGAGGATCTGGCTACGCCGGGCGGCGAGATGGTCGTCGCTGACCTTGGGCATTAGTCCTCCAACGGGGAATGCGCGGACCCCCGCTCCGGGATGCGGAGCGGGGGTCGATAACGAATCGGCTTGTGGCCGAAAATGATTGGGCAAGTCCGGCCAAGAATCGATCCGGTCGATCCGACCGAAACCAGCCCAATCGGGAGCGAGCCCGACGAGCGACGTCCGGGGCCGCCCCGCCGCCGGGCACTCGAAGCGCATGCGCCGCAGGCGCGAGTCTCGAGTGCCCGGCGGCGGGGTCACGAGGCCCCGGACGTCGCGGCGGAGCCGCGCATGTTTCAGCCCGCAATCATGTTGCGCAGCACGTACTGCAGGATGCCGCCGTTGCGGTAGTAGTCGGCCTCACCGGGGGTGTCGATGCGAACGACCGCGTCGAACTCCACCTTCGAGCCGTCCTCCTTGGTGGCGGTGACCTTCAGGGTCTCCGGGGTGACACCCTCGTTGAGCTGGGTGATCCCCGCGATGTCGAAGGTCTCGGTGCCGTCGAGGCCGAGCGAGGCCGCCGACTGACCGGCCGGGAACTGCAGCGGGATGACGCCCATGCCGATGAGGTTGGAGCGGTGGATGCGCTCGAACGACTCGGTGATCACGGCCTTCACGCCCAGCAGGCTGGTGCCCTTGGCAGCCCAGTCACGCGAGGAGCCCGAACCGTACTCCTTGCCACCGAGCACGACCAGCGGGATGCCCGCGGCCTGGTAGTTCTGCGAGGCGTCGTAGATGAACGCCTGCGGGCCACCGGGCTGGGTGAAGTCGCGGGTGTAGCCACCCGAGACGTCGTCGAGCAGCTGGTTGCGCAGCCGGATGTTGGCGAAGGTGCCGCGGATCATCACCTCGTGGTTACCGCGACGCGAGCCCAGCGAGTTGTAGTCCTTGCGGGCCACGCCGTTGGCGTCGAGGTACTGCGCGGCGGGAGTGCCGGGCTTGATCGGGCCCGCCGGGGAGATGTGGTCGGTGGTGACCGAGTCGCCGAGCAGCGCGAGCACGCGAGCGCCGGTGATGTCGGCGACCGGAGCCGGCTCCATCTGCATGCCGTCGAAGTACGGCGCCTTGCGGACGTAGGTCGACTTGTCGTCCCACGCGAAGGTGTCGCCCTCCGGGGTGGCCAGGCTCTGCCAGCGCTCGTCGCCGTCGAACACGGTGGCGTAGGACTTCTTGAACATCTCCTGGTTGATCGCCGACTTGATGGTGTCGTCGATCTCCTGCGGGGACGGCCAGATGTCGCGCAGGAACACGTCGTTGCCGTCGGTGTCCTGGCCGAGGGCGTCGGTCTCGAAGTCGAAGTCCATGGTGCCCGCGAGCGCGTAGGCGATGACCAGCGGCGGCGAGGCCAGGTAGTTCATCTTCACGTCGGGGGAGATACGACCCTCGAAGTTGCGGTTACCCGAGAGCACCGCGGTGACCGAGAGGTCGTTGTCGTTGATCGCGGCCGAGATCTCCTCCGGCAGCGGGCCGGTGTTACCGATGCAGGTGGTGCAGCCGTAGCCACCGACGAAGAAGCCCAGCTTCTCCAGGTAGGGCCACAGACCGGCCTTCTCGTAGTAGTCGGAGACGACCTGCGAACCCGGCGCCATGTTGGTCTTCACCCACGGCTTGGAGGACAGGCCCTTCTCCACCGCGTTGCGGGCCAGCAGGGCGGCGCCCAGCATGACCGACGGGTTGGAGGTGTTGGTGCAGGAGGTGATGCCCGCGACCACGACCGCGCCGTGGTCGAGCACGAACTCACCGCGCTCGGTGGAGACGACCTTGACCGGCTTGGACGGACGGCCGTTGGCGCCCTTGGCCGCCGAGTGGGCCGGGGTGTAGGTGTCGTCGGCCGCGTTCGCCGAGACCGCGATCGAGTCGGAGGCGGGGAAGGACTCCTCGCCCGCCTCGTCCAGCGCGGTCAGCTCGCCCTCGCCGACGTAGTTGACGATGTCGGAGCGGAACGCGCTCTTGGACTCGCTGAGCAGGATGCGGTCCTGCGGACGCTTCGGGCCGGCGATGGACGGCACCACGGTGCTCAGGTCCAGCTCGAGGTACTCCGAGTAGGCGGGCTCGTTGTCGGCGTCGTGCCACATGCCCTGTTCCTTGGCGTACGCCTCGACGAGCGCGAGCTGCTCATCGGTGCGGCCGGTCAGGCGCAGGTAGTTGATGGTCTCGGCGTCGATCGGGAAGATCGCCGCGGTGGAGCCGAACTCGGGGCTCATGTTGCCCAGGGTGGCGCGGTTGGCCAGCGGCACCTCGGCGACGCCCTTGCCGTAGAACTCGACGAACTTGCCGACCACACCGTGCTTGCGCAGCATGTCGGTGACGGTGAGCACCACGTCGGTGGCGGTGACGCCGGGCTTGATCTCACCGGTCAGCTTGAAGCCGACCACGCGCGGGATCAGCATGGAGACCGGCTGGCCCAGCATCGCGGCCTCGGCCTCGATACCGCCGACGCCCCAGCCCAGCACGCCGAGGCCGTTGACCATGGTGGTGTGCGAGTCGGTGCCGACGCAGGTGTCGGGGTAGGCCTGGCCGTTGCGGACCATCACGGTGGGGGCCAGGTACTCGATGTTGACCTGGTGCACGATGCCCATGCCGGGGGGAACGACCTTGAAGTCGTCGAAGGCGCCCTGGCCCCAGCGCAGGAACTGGTAGCGCTCGCCGTTGCGCTCGTACTCGAGCTCGACGTTGCGCTCCAGCGCGTCGGCGCGGCCGAAGACGTCCAGGATCACCGAGTGGTCGATGACCATGTCGGCGGGGGAGAGCGGGTTCACCTTGCTCGGGTCGCCACCGAGCGTGGTGACGGCCTCACGCATGGTGGCCAGGTCGACGATGCAGGGCACACCGGTGAAGTCCTGCATGATCACACGCGCCGGGGTGAATTGGATCTCCACGCTCGGCTGCGCCGAGGGGTCCCAGTTGGCGATCGCGCGGATGTGATCGGCGGTGATGTTGGCGCCGTCCTCGGTGCGCAGCAGGTTCTCCGCCAGCACCTTCAGGGCGTAGGGCAGCTTCTCGGTGCCGGGAACAGCCGAGAGCCGGAAGATCTCGTAGGAGTTGCTTCCGACCTCGAGCGTGCCCTTGGCGCCGAAGGTATCAATCTTCGTCACGTCAGCTCCACTCATGTGAGGGTGTGCCGCCGGCGGGGCTGTGCCGGCGACTCGCGTCTTCGGAGGGGTTCCGGCGCCGTGAGATGCCGGTTTCCTCGCCGGACAAGCCTAACAGTACGCTTGTCCTAAGAAGTACGCGGGGGCGGTTGGGCGTGCCGTGGGAGCCTGCCCGCGCGCACCGTCGCGTACTGTGCCTGTCGAGCGAGTCGGGGAATGACGCGTTGACGCTCGCCAAGCAGTGTTGGCTGCCCGTCGCGACCGAGGCGACCGAGGCTCGACAGACCGGATGGAAGATGACCGTCTTGCACACCTTTGCGCCGATGGCCGTGGAACTGCCGCCGAATATCGTGGTGAGCAGTGTCGAATCCGATCTCGCCGACAATCATGTCGCCGCCCCCGATCATGTGGACCAGGAGCGGTTGGCGGCGATTGTCGCCGAGGCGCGGTCGGAGGGAATCCCGCTGAGCGTCGTCGTCGTTCCCGGAAACCCGTGGCACGACTCGACCCTACGTGACCTGGCCACCGAGGTGGGCAAAAGTACGGAGGGCACCGTCGCCGTCTTCAGCGACGACTGGATCGGCACCCACAGCGACAGCATCAGCCGGGTGCGCCTGGAGTGGGCCGAGGACGCGGGCAAGTTCAAGGGCAATCATCCCGAGGTGGCCGTGCGCGCCTTCGTCGACCGGCTGGAAGAGCCGGAGGGGATGTCCTGGACCGTGATCACCGTGGTGTTGCTGATCATGACCGTGCTCGCGATCGCCGGGCTCTACGTCGTGAAGGCGCGCCGGGGGCAGGCGGGGGAGTCCGCGGCCACCACGCCTACCGGGACCGGCGCGACCAACTAACTGGTTCAACTCCAGTCACATTTCCAGACCTGCGGTCTGTTTTTCCGGGGCGAAGACTGTCTTCTCTTAGGCTAATTCTGGGCAATCGCCCCATTGCCCACCTGTTGTGCTGTGGCAGATGTTTCCTTTGGGAACTATGTGCCGTACGGTGACGGTGATTGCGATCGTGAAAACTGAGGTACAGGGGGCATTGGTCGACTGCTGTGGTCGATGGGTGGGCTGATGCGCCGGTGACAGAGGACGAGTCGAGTCACTCGGAGGTGCCGTGCGCGCTACAGGCAGGCGGGACGAACCAGGTCTATTACGGGTAGCGGCGGGATTGCTGATGGCGCTGGCTTTGCTCGCGAGCGCCGGACCCGTCGCGGCGGTGCCACCGCCACCACCCAATCCCTCCGACGGCGAGATCGCGGGCGCCGACGCCCAGGTCGACGCGCGAGTGAGCGAGATCGGGGTGCTGATCAACCGCGTCGCCGCCGCCGACCAGCAGCTGCGGGCCCTCGACGATGTGCTGGCCGCCAAACGCGAGGCGGTGAACCAGGCGCTGGTGGACCTGCAGTCCGCGCGCGACGCCGCCGACGCGGCCGCGGCCGCGGTGGTCGACTCCCAGACCCTGCTCGCCGAGGCAGGCGCCCAGGTCGACGTGGCGCGCGGTGATTTCGACCAGATCGCCACCCAGGCGTACGTGCGGCCGGTCAACAGCTCGATCGTCACCTATTTGTCCTCGGCGAGCCCCGACACCGCGATGGACCGGGCTCAGGTGCTGAGCATGGTGTCGAAGAATCAGCGGCAGGTCCTCGACGAGCTGCGCCGCACCCAGATCACCCAGGCGAACCGGAACTCCGCGGCGCGCCAGGCCAAGGCCGACGCCGACAGCGCCGCTGTGGCGGCCGAGCAGCAGAAGAACGCCGCCCAGGCGGCGATGACGGTCGCCAGGACCGAGTACGACACCCAGGCCGCAGCCAGGGCGGACCTCGAACGGGACCGAGCCGCGGCGCAATCCGCGCTCGATATCGCCAGGGCCACGGTCTCGGGCCTGCAGAGCCAGCGCGAGGTGTTCCTGGCCTGGGACGACCAGCGCAGGGCCGAGCTGACCGCGCTGCTCGCCGCCGCCAACGCCGCCGCCGCGCGGGCCGCCGCCGACCAGGCCGCCCGCGACCGAGCCGCCCGCCTCGGCGAGGGGCAGCGCCCGCACACCGAACTGGAATCAACGCCCGCCGCGCCGCGCCGCACCGGCCCGCGGCCGACGACACCCCAGATCACCGGCTCGGCCGCGATCGAGACGGTGATCGACCGGGCCATGTCGCAGCTCGGCGTCACCTACGCCTGGGGTGGTGGCGACGAGGACGGGCCGACGCTCGGCATCCGCGACGGCGGTGTCGGCGACGCGCACGGCGACTACAACAAGGTGGGCTTCGACTGCTCCGGCCTGATGCTCTACGCCTTCGCCGGGATCGGTGTCTCGCTGCCCCACTACAGCGGCTACCAGTACAACGCGGGAACCCGCGTGCCGGTCGCCGACCGCGAACGCGGCGACATGCTGTTCTGGGGCCCCGGCGGCAGCGCGCACGTGGCGCTCTACCTGGGCGACGGCACGATGATCGAGGCACCGGAATCCGGCGACGTCGTGAAGATCTCGCCGGTCCGCGAGGGCGGCATCATGCCCTACGCGGTCCGCATCGTCACCGAGTGAGCGACGTTGTGCCCTCGCTCCACGGAACGCCGCGTCGACCGTGACCCGTCGCGTGTCGGACGGGTCGGTCGGGAGGCCCTCCCGACCGACCCGGTGATCCTCGACAGCGGCCCTCGGCAGCGGGGCCTGCGCGATCGTGACCGGCGCACGAGGTCGCGGTGGCCCGCTATCGGGCCAGTTCGGGTTCGTGCCCTGGTGTGGTGAGTTCGGCGCCGACGAACACGGCGGAGGCCAAGACGTTGGACAGATAGCGGCGCTGCGCGGCATCGAAGGAGCCGCCACAGGTGATCAGCCACAGGCGGGCGGTGCCGTCGTCGGCGAACACGCGGTCGCTCGGGAAGGCGTTCTTGGCCACGGTTTCGGTGCGGTCGACGACGAACCGCGCGGTCGTGCCGTCCTGGCGGGTGACCAGGACCTCGTCGCCCGCCCCGAGCTCCCCGAGCCGGAAGAACACGGCGGGCCCGGCCGTCGAGTCGACGTGCCCGAGGAGCACCGCCGCACCCGGTTCGCCCGGGCTCGCGCCCCCGTCGAACCAGGACGCGTGCGCGAAATCGGGTGGTGCGGCGAGGGAACCACGGGCGGTGGTGCCGCTACGCCCGAGCGCGGTGTCGACGCCGATGCGCGGAATCCGCAACCGTACGGGATCGGATCGTCCGAGCGGCGCCGCCCCGGCCACCGGCTCGGCCAGCGCGGTATCGCGGCCCGCCGGTGGCGGATCGGCCTGGTGCGGTCCCCGGGCGGCGGCGAGGAAGAACGCCGCCGCCACCGCGACCAACGCGACCGCCAGGAATCCCGACGCGGTGACTCGCGTGTGATCTCGTGATGCGCTCATGGCCGGTTCTCGGGCCGTGCGTGACGCGCACGGGCTACGACGACGGCCGCACCGAGCAGGGCCAGCAGGCCGAGTCCGGCGAACATCGGCCGCGTATCGCTGAACCGTCCACCCGCTCCGGTCTCCGGTGCGCCGGAAACCACCCCGGCTCCGGCATTCGGTGCTGGCGCGGCACCGGCATCCGACCCGCCGCCGGCATCAGACCCGCCGCCGGCCGCCGTCTTGTCGCTCGGCGCCCCCGATGCCGACGGTCCGGTCCGGTCCGGCGTGCCCGCGCCGCCCGGTCCCGCAGGCCCACCGGATTCCGGCACGGCCGCTCCGCCCGCCGACCCAGCTGCCGCGCTGCCGAGTGCCGCGCTGCCGAGTGCCGCGCTGCCGAGTGCCGCGCTGCCGAGTGCCGCGCTGCCGAGTGCTGCGCTGCCGAGTGCTGCGCTGCCGAGTGCTGCGCTGCCGGTTGTCGATCCGGTGCCCAGTGCCGCGCTGCCGAGTGCTGCGCTGCCGGTTGTCGATCCGGTGCCCAGTGCCGCGCTGCCGAGTGCTGCGCTGCCGGTTGTCGATCCGGTGCCCAGTGCCGCGCTGCCGAGTGCTGCGCTGCCGGTTGTCGATCCGGTGCCGAGTGCTGCGCTGCCGGTTGTCGATCCGGTGCCCAGTGCCGCGCTCCCGGTCCCGAGCAGTAGCGCCAGGGCGCTCACGCTGCTGCTCCCGAGTCCCAGCGTTGCCGCGCTGCCGGAGGCCGGTGCACCGCCCGCCGCGCTTCCGGCCCCGAGCAGGGGCACCAGCCCGAGAGCCAAAGCTTCCGCGCTGCCCGAACTCGACGCGGCGAGGGCGCCGAGTCCGGCCGCCGAACTTCCCGCCGCGAGTGCGCTACCGGTGCCGAGCACGGCGGTGAGGGTGTCGAGCCCGGTGGTGGCGCTGCCGCTCGCGAGTGCGCTGCCGGCACCGGCGCCGGCACCGAGGATTGTGGTGAGAGCTTCGAGCCCGCCAGCGGCGCTGCCGCTACCGAGTCCGGTGTCCGCGCTGCCGGTGCCGAGGACGCCGAGTCCGGTGGTCGTGCTCCCCGTTGCCGACGCGCTGCCGGTACCGGGTACGTCCGCGCTACCGGAATCGGGAAGCGTGACGCTGCTACCTGCCGCGCTGCCCGGTCCGGGCACGGTCGCGCTCCCGGTGTCCAGCGGGCTACTCGATTCCGTTGAGCCGGAGCCCTCCCCTGCGCTGCCGGTGACGGGCGGGAGCTGGATACTCGGCGGTGCGGAATCGACGCCACCGGAACTGCCGCTGCTCGGGTCGACGCCCGCGCTTCCCGAACCGAGGGGTGCCCAGGTGTCGGGCGCCGGGGCGGCGCTGCCGGTGCCGAGTCCGAGTTCGGTGCCCACCGGGCCGGGACCGGGACTCGCGGAGCCGGTGGCCCCGAGTGCCGCCGAACCGGTGTCGATGCTGCCGATTCCCGGCACGAGGAGTGGGTCGGCGGAGGCGGTGGGCGCGACGGCGAGCCCGAGAACGGTGACTGTGGCGACGGCGGCGGAGGACAGCAAACTACGAGAGAACCCAGATCGGAGTGAGAACTGCACGAGGATCACCTTCTTGGAGCTGCGGGAAAACCTGCTGACCGATACCTTCCGAATTTCAGGATCAGCAGGCGGTAGTGGGCTATAGAACCGCAGGTTGGATGGGAAAACTACCCGTGAAGCCCTGTGTCGAAGAACACCGAGACATGCAATCGTGGGATGACCTGCGTCGGGTGATCCCGCCGCTCCCGGATCGTTATCGTCGGTAGGTGATGCGATGCGAATCATGTTGCCGATCGCTTGCTGCCGAGTAATGGGCGATGCGGCGGCCGCGTGGGCGGGCGCGTGGCGTGGGCGAGTGGCCCTGGACATGCGTAGGGTGGCGAACATGCCGAGCCGGGCTGGGCGGACCGACGAATTCGCGTTCACTCCGGCCGGTTGCGGCGCACCGGGCCGATACCTGGAATAGTTGTGGCCGCACGCACAGGACCGAGGCGAAAGCGGGGATGTTGGTGACTTCGACGGAAGGTGTGAGCGGGCCGAAGCTGGCGAAGGACGCCGGTACGGGCACGCCGAGCACCCTCGAGCGTGACGTCCAGACTCTCGAGAAGGCGATCTACGAGGTCAAACGCGTCATCGTCGGTCAGGACCGGCTGGTCGAACGGCTGCTCGTCGGCGTGCTCGCGCGTGGTCACGTGCTGCTCGAGGGTGTGCCCGGCGTCGCGAAGACCCTCGCCGTGGAAACCTTCGCGAGGGTCGTCGGCGGCACGTTCTCGCGGGTGCAGTTCACGCCCGACCTGGTGCCCACCGACCTCATCGGTACCAGGATCTACCGCCAGGGCCGCGAGGAGTTCGACACCGAACTCGGCCCGGTGGTCGCCAACTTCGTGCTCGCCGACGAGATCAACCGCGCGCCGGCCAAGGTGCAGTCGGCGCTGCTGGAGGTGATGGCCGAGCGCAAGCTGTCGATCGGCGGCAAGACCTACCCGATGCCCGATCCGTTCCTGGTCATGGCGACCCAGAACCCGATCGAGAGCGAGGGTGTGTACCCGCTGCCGGAGGCCCAGCGCGACCGCTTCCTGTTCAAGGTCGTCGTCGACTACCCCTCGGTGGAGGAGGAGCGCGAGATCATCTACCGGATGGGTGTCACCCCGCCGGAGCCCAAGCAGATCCTGGCGCCCGAGGACATCATCCGCCTGCAGAAGCTGGCCGCGAACGTCTTCGTGCACCACGCCCTGGTCGACTACGTGGTCCGGGTGATCACCGCGACCCGAACGCCCGCCGAGTTCGGCATGGCCGATGTAGCCAACTGGATCTCCTACGGCGCCTCCCCGCGCGCCAGCCTCGGCATCATCGCCGCCGCCCGCTCGGTGGCGCTGATCCGTGGTCGCGACTACGTGGTGCCGCAGGATGTCGTCGAGGTGATTCCCGACGTGCTGCGCCACCGGCTGGTGCTGTCCTACGACGCGCTCGCCGACGAGGTCACCCCCGAGGACGTCATCACGCGTGTCCTGCAGACCGTCGGGCTGCCGCAGGTGGCCCCGCAGGCCGTCGGCGGCCAGGCCGCGCCGCAGCAGTCCGCGGTGCCGCAGCCGCCGCAGACTCAGCCCGTGCCGCAGCCGGTGAACGGGCAGCAGACCCAGCCCGCCGGCCACGTCGCACCCCAGTGAGTGCGCCGGAACCCGTTGTCCGCGTGTCGATGCCGTCGCACGCGCCGCCGTCGTTCCGGGCCGGTGAGCTGACCGACCCGAAGCTGGCCGCGGCCCTGAAGACGCTCGAGCTGACCGTGCGGCGCCGCCTCGACGGTGTGCTGCACGGCGACCATCAGGGCCTGATCCCCGGTCCGGGCTCGGAGCCGGGGGAGGCGCGGCTGTACCAGCCGGGTGACGATGTGCGCCAGATGGATTGGTCGGTCACCGCCCGCACCACCCACCCGCATGTGCGGCAGATGATCGCCGACCGCGAGCTCGAGACCTGGCTCGTCGTCGATCTCTCGTCGAGCCTGG
Organism: Nocardia rhizosphaerae; assembly: GCF_042650365.1. Classification (NCBI taxonomy): domain Bacteria; kingdom Bacillati; phylum Actinomycetota; class Actinomycetes; order Mycobacteriales; family Nocardiaceae; genus Nocardia; species Nocardia rhizosphaerae. The sequence continues at coordinate 1,314,717 of NZ_JBHSBA010000015.1, read as the reverse complement.
ACTTCGGTACCGGCCGGGTGCAGAAACGCGACCTGGCGATCGCGGCGGCCGCGGCGATCACCCACCTCACCTCCGGCGGCGGCAACCGGATCGGCGCCGTCGTCGCCACCGGCCAGGACCTGGTGCGCATCCCGGCCCGCAGCGGACGGCTGCACGCGCAGACCATGTTGCGCGGCATCGCCACCACCCCGCATGCCCGCGACGGCGTGCGCGGCGACCTGAAGGCCGGCATCGAATCGCTGCGCCGCCCGCAGCGCAAACGCGGGCTGGCCGTGGTGATCAGCGATTTCCTCGGTGACGTCGACTGGCAGCGTTCGCTGCGCGCCATTTCCGCGCGCCACGACCTGCTCGCGGTGGAGGTCCTCGACCCGCTCGACGTCGCCCTGCCCGACGGTGGCGACGTGGTGCTGCACGACCCGGAGTCGGGGCGCACCCGCGAGTTCAGCGTCACCCCCACCTTGCGCGCCGATTTCGCGGCCGCGGCCGAGGCCCAGCGTGAGCAGGTGCAGCAGGCGCTGCGCAGCTGCGGCGCGCCGGTGCTGTCGTTGCGGACCGACCGGGACTGGATCGCCGATGTGGTCCGGTTCGTGTCCACCCGGCGCCACAGCTTCGGCGCCCCGAGCGGGCGGGTGCCTCGCCAGTGAGTATTTCGCATTTCACGGCCGTCGTCTGGCTCGGCTTCCTCCTCGTCGTCGCGCTGCTGGTGCTCGGTTATGTGCTGGTGCAGCGCGCCAGGCACAAGCGGATGCTGCAGTTCGGCAACATGACCGTGCTCGAGCGGGTCGCCCCGTCGCGGCCGAGCCCGATGCGGCACGCCCCGATCGCGCTCATCCTCGCCGGTCTCGTGCTGCTCACCATCGCTGCCGCCGGGCCGACCGCGGTGCAGAAGGTGCCGCGCAATCGCGCGACCGTTGTGCTGGTGATGGACGTGTCGCTGTCGATGGAGGCCACCGACGTGGCGCCGAGCAGGCTCGAGGTCGCGCAGGAGGCGGGCAAGGAGTTCGTCGAGGGGCTGACACCCGGCATCAACCTGGGTTTCGTCACCTTCGCGGGCACCGCCTCGGTGATGGTGTCGCCGACCACCAACCGCGAGGCGGTCAAGCACGCGATCGACAACATCAAGCTGGCCGAGCGCACCGCGACCGGTGAGGGGATCCTGACGGCGTTGCAGTCGATCGATACCCTGGCCGCGGTGCTCGGCGGCGCGGAGACCCCGCCGCCCGCTCGGGTGGTGCTGATGTCGGACGGCAAGCAGACCGTGCCCGACGACAAGGACGTCGACAATCCCCGCCACGGCTTCACCGCGGCCCGGCTCGCCAAGAACAAGAACATCCCGGTCTCGACCATCTCCTTCGGCACCGAATGGGGCACCGTCGAGATCCCCGATTCCGACGGCAGGGGCTCGCAACGGGTGAAGGTGCCCGTCGACAACGCCTCGCTGCAGGAGATCGCGAAACTGTCGGGCGGTGAGTTCTACACCGCGTCGTCGCTGGACGAGCTGCGCGCCGTCTACGACACCCTCGAGGAACAGATCGGCTACGAGACCACCCGTGGTGACGCGAGCAGGCCGTGGCTGCTGCTCGGCATGCTGTTCGTCAGCGCCGGGGTCGTGGTCAGTTTGCTCTATCGTCAACGCCTGCCCTAAGCACGCATCGTCCCGGGTTGTGAGTCGTCGCAGCGGCGCGACCCTGACGCGGGGCACCCGAACCGGAACAGATAGGTTGGACCCTATGTCGAACGTCACATCCCGCTCGGTCCTGGTGACCGGTGGTAACCGCGGTATCGGTCTCGCGGTCGCGCAGCGCCTGCTCGCCGACGGCCACAAGGTCGCCGTCACGCATCGCGGGTCGGGGGTGCCCGAAGGGCTGTTCGGAGTGAAATGCGATGTCACCGACAGTGATTCGGTGGACCAGGCGTTCACCGAGGTGGAGCAGCATCAGGGTCCGGTCGAGGTGCTGGTCGCCAATGCGGGCATCACCGACGACACGCTGCTGATGCGGATGTCCGAGGAGCAGTTCGAGCGGGTCATCGACGCCAATCTCACCGGCGCGTTCCGCTGCGCCAAGCGCGCCAACCGCGCCATGCTGCGGGCGAAGTGGGGCCGGATGATCTTCCTCGGTTCGGTCGTCGGTCTCGGCGGTGGTCCCGGCCAGATCAACTACGCCGCGTCGAAGGCCGGTGTCGTCGGTATGGCCCGGTCGATCACCCGTGAGCTGGGCTCGCGGTCGATCACCGCCAACGTCGTCGCACCCGGTTTCATCGAGACCGACATGACTGCCGAGCTTCCCGATGACCTGAAGGAGACGGCCAAGAAGTTCATCCCGCTGCAGCGTCTCGGCCAGGCCGAGGAGGTCGCCGCGGTGATCAGCTTCCTCGCCTCCGAGGACTCCCGCTACGTCTCCGGTGCCGTCATCCCGGTCGACGGCGGCATGGGCATGGGCCACTGACCCGCTAACGGATCGCATCGCGCCGCCGACAATCCGGTGGCGCACGAATCGACCACCAGATTTCAGGAGAACCGAAAACTCATGGGCGGACTGCTCGAAGGCAAGACCATCCTGGTCACCGGCATCATCACCGACTCGTCCATCGCGTTCAGCGCGGCGGCGGTCGCGCAGGAGCAGGGCGCGAAGGTGATCATCACCGGTATCCCGGAGCGGCTGCGGCTGATCGACCGCATCGCCAAGCGGCTCCCGCAGGAAGTGCCACCGGCGATCCCGCTGGACATCACCGACGAGGAGAACCTGGGCGCGCTGGCGGACAAGCTGCGCGAGCTGGCCCCCGAGGGCATCGACGGCGTACTGCACTCGATCGCGTTCGCGCCGAAGACCCTGATGGGTCCGGACGCGGTGCCGTTCCTGGAGGGGCCGGGCCCCGATGTGGCCAAGTCCTTCGAGATCTCCGCGTGGAGTTACGCCTCGCTGGCGCGGGCGGTGCTGCCGGTGATGAACGAGCGCGGTTCGATCGTCGGCATGGACTTCGATCCGCGGGTGGCGATGCCGTACTACAACTGGATGGGCGTGTCGAAGGCCGCGCTGGAATCGGTGAACCGGTACGTGGCCAGGGAGGTGGGCTACGCCAAGAAGATCCGCTCCAACCTGATCGCGGCGGGCCCGGTCAAGACCCTCGCGGCCAAGGCGATCGCCGGTACCGCTACCGACGACGCCAAGCAGTTGCGCCAGCTCGACGAGTACTGGGACGGCGCGTCGCCGATCGGCTGGGACGGCGCGGACGCGCGGGCCGTCGGCAAGTCGATCGTGACGTTGCTGTCGGACTGGCTGCCCGCCACCACCGGCTCGATCATCTACGTCGACGGCGGCGCCAGCCACAACATGTGGTTCCCCGAGGGCTTCGCCACCAACTGATGGTCGACGGCCTGCTACTGCTGTCCTTCGGTGGTCCCGAGGGCCCCGAGGACGTGCTCCCGTTTCTGGAGAACGTCACCCGGGGCCGCGGGATCCCGCGGGAACGACTCGACGAGGTCGCGCAGCACTACCTGCACTTCGGCGGGGTCTCGCCGATCAACGCGCTGAACCGGCGGATCATCGCCGCCGTCGAGGCCGATCTCGCCGACGCCGGATTCGACCTGCCGGTGTACTTCGGCAACCGCAACTGGCATCCGATGGTGGAGGACACCGTCGCCACGATGCGCGCCGACGGTGTGCGTTCGGCCCTGGTCTTCCCGACCTCGGCGTGGGGCGGGTACTCCGGCTGTCGCCAGTACCACGAGGACATCGCCCGTGCCCGCGCCGCGGTGGGGCCTGGCGCACCAGGACTGGTGAAGCTGCGCCAGTACTTCGATCATCCGCTGCTCATCGAATCCTTCGCCGACGCGATCATGGCCGCGGTGCACCGGATCCCGGACGCGCGGCGCGCCGGCGTACGCCTGGTGTTCACCGCGCATTCCATTCCCGTATCGGCCGATCTGGCCGCGGGCCCGCCCGCCGACGGCGGCCGCCTCTACAGCAGGCAGGTGGCCGAGGCCGCGCGATTGTGCGCCGCCGCAACCGGTTTCGCCGACTACGACGTGGTGTGGCAGTCGCGGTCCGGTCCGCCGCAGGTGCCGTGGCTCGAGCCCGATATCGTCGATCACCTGGAGGTGTTGCACGGCAAGGGCATCGACGCGGTTGTGGTGTGCCCGGTCGGTTTCGTCTCCGACCACCTCGAGGTGATCTGGGATCTCGACAACGAGGCCGCCGAGCGCGCGGCCGAGCTCGGCATGGCCTTCGCCCGTGCGGCGACTCCCGGCACCGACCCGCGGTTCGCGCGCATGATCGTCGAACTGGTCGCCGAACATCTCGCCGCCGGTGCCGTGCGCGAACTGGGGACCGTCCCCGGCTACGGATGCACCGCCGACGGCGGCCTGTGCGCTCCCGGCTGCTGTGAACCGCCGCCGCGGCCGGTCCGGCGCTGAGCACAACCGGATAACCATTCACCGGTAGCCGGGTGTCGCGGGAGTAGGATTTCGCCAGTTGCGCTCGACAGATCGGAGGACTTCCGATGCGTTGGACAGTGCGCCGCGGGCCCACGACCGGCGTGCTCCTGGCCGTGGCGGCCGCCTCTGGCCTGAGCGGCTGCGGTGGTGACTCCGGCTACGAGCAAGGCCCGGCGCCCACCGAGCCGACGATCTCGCAGGCCACGGTCGACGAACTGTGCGGCATCCTCGACACCCAGCAGGGCACCTGGCACGCGATCGGCCCACCCGTCGCCAGGGTAGCCTTCCTCGGCGCCATGCGGCTCTGGGCGGTACGGGACCTGACCGCCAACGCCGCCATCTCCTACGACAACGGCATCGTCGACACCGTCACCATCCGCAGCTGTCCCGAAGTCCGCACCGACACGCTCGCCGTGCTCGACGTTCCCGACATTCGCACCGCGCTCGGCGGATTCTGAACCGGCCCGGCCTTTCTGGTACCGCTAGCGGCCCGGGGTCGCGGCGGCGTGCACGGCGACCAGGCGGGCTTCGCGGATGGTGTTCCACAGCGGGCGCAGCAGCGATTCGTGGGCACCGATGGCCGAGGCCGAGGTGGGGGAGGAAGCCGGTTCGTGCTGGGCGACCGTGAGAATGGCCGCCACATGATCGGCGGTATCGAGAATGCGCTTGGCGCGCAAGGGGATCGAGTCGGGGTAGGCGTGCAGGGAGTAGGCGGCCAGCTGGGCCTCGATCTGTTCGCGCGGGTCGGCCTCGGAGCTGCCGACGGCGGTGGTGTGCAGCCGCATGAGCGCGTCGGCGGCATCGCGGACCGACTCGCGCATCGTGTATTCGGCCTGGCCGAGGGACATGTCGGGACCGGTGCCATGGGGGATGTCGACGCTGTAGACGGTCCACTGCAGGGTCTCGTCGTCGTCGAAACGCGGGATGAGCCCGGTGCCCTGCTCGCCGGGCGTCCCGAGCAGCAGGCCCTCCTCGGCGTCGACGGCGTCGGCCGCGAACGCGCTGCCCACCGGTAGCCCGCGCACATCGCCGGGAGCGGGCAGCACCAGCCGCAGCTGCGCACCGGCGGGCGCCATGGCCTCCCGGATCACCTTGAGCAGCGGCATGACTCCGGTGCCGGTGGCACCCCCGCGTGAGGTCCACGGCAGATCGGTGCGGCCGCCGGTGACCGGATCACCTGCGGCGAGGGTGTGCCGCGGCGCCCAGGCGTGCAGGGCTTCCAGCACGTCGTCGGGCGCGCTGGTACCGGCCAGCCAGGAGCCGGCCCACAGCGTCAACGTCGCACTGGGAGAGCACATAATCATCGAGCATAAGGGTTTGCCCGCGTTCGTGTGCGTGGACCGCGGCACGGCCCGCTGTCCCCGTGGGCCTGCCTGACCTGCGGGTGCCTACTCGGGTTCGGTGACGAAGTCGATCAGCCGTTCCACCGCGCCGATCAACGGCGCCTCCAGATCGCGGAACGAATCGACCGCGTCGTAGACCCGCCGCCACCCCTGCTGCGGGGTTCCCCAGCCCAGCCGCGCGCAGATCCCGGTCTTCCAGTCCTCTCCGCGTGGCACCGTCGGCCAGGCCTCGATCCCCACCGCGGCGGGCCGCACCGCCTGCCACACATCGACGAACGGATGCCCGGTGACCAGCACGTGCGGCCCGAGCCCGGTGGTCAGCTGCGTCTCCTTGGACCCGGTGACCAGGTGATCCACCAGCACACCGACTCTGGCGCCCGGGCCGGGCCCGAATTCGGTGAGCCGGGCGCCGAGATTGTCCAGGCCCTCCAGATGCTCGACCACGACTCCCTCGACTCGCAGATCGTGGCCCCACACCCGCTCGACCAGGGCCGCGTCGTGCACGCCCTCCACCCAGATCCGGCTGGTCCGCGCCACCCTTGCCCGCAGGCCTTCCACCCGGTTCGACCCGGAGGCCGAGCGCGCGGGCGGCTTCGGCGCCGATACCGCCGGACGAACGAGCGTGACCGGTGCGCCGTCGATCAGGAACGCCGCCTCGCGCAGCGCGAACAACCGGACCGTGCCACGGCCGTCCTCCAGTTTCACGAACTCGCCGTCGTAGCTGCGGTCGAAACCGACTACGGCACCGCAGAATCCGCTCGCCGCGTCCTCCACCACCAGATCGCGTTCGGCGCTCACCGTCGGCACCGTGGCCTTCGGAGTCCGCTGATGTCCGGCGAAGATATCGCCGCCGTACCTGTCATGCCCACTCACCCGGCCGAGCTTAGAGGCGCACCGGGCGCGGTGCCCGTAGCGGCGCGCGAAAGCGGTTGGGCCGCCGTGATCACGCCCGGCCGCGCCGAGGAACGCCCGCGATGGCCGTGGCACGGCTAGGCTGGGGTGGTGGCCGCAATAGTCTGGCTGATCGCGGGCATCGTGCTCGCGGCAGCGGAAATGCTCACCGGGGATCTCACGCTGCTCATGCTCGGTGTCGCCGCGCTGGGCACCGCGGGGCTCACCGCCGCCTTCGATCTGCCGCTGTGGGGCGACGCTCTGGTGTTCGGCGCGGTCTCGGGCGTGCTGTTCCTCGGCGTGCGGCCGGTGTTGCGGCGCAGGTTCGGCACGCCGCCCCCGTTGCCGACGAATGTCGATGCGCTGACCGGGAAGTCCGCGCTGGTGCTAGAGGACGTCGCCGAGCATTCGGGTCAGGTCAAGCTCGGCGGCGAGATCTGGACGGCACGTCCGCTCGACCCGGGCGACGTGTACGAAGCCGGTGTGACCGTCTACGTGATGAAGATCGACGGCGCGACCGCCGTCGTCTGGAAGGGTCCCTAGAACATGGTTGCCTTGATCGTGGCCGCCGTCCTCGTCCTGCTGGTCGTGGTGGTGGTCTTCAAATCGATCGCGCTCGTCCCGCAGGCCGAGGCGGCGGTGATCGAACGGCTCGGGCGCTATTCGCGCACCGTGTCCGGTCAGCTCACATTCCTCGTCCCGTTCGCCGACCGGATCCGGGCGAAGGTGGATCTGCGCGAGCGGGTCGTCTCGTTCCCACCGCAGCCGGTGATCACCCAGGACAACCTCACCCTGCAGATCGACTCGGTGGTGTACTTCCAGGTCACCCAGCCGCAGGCCGCGGTCTACGAGATCAGCAACTATATCGCCGCGGTCGAGCAGCTCACCGTCACGACCCTGCGCAACGTGGTCGGCGGGATGACCTTGGAGGAGACCCTGACCTCACGCGATCAGATCAACAACCAGCTGCGTGGCGTGCTCGACGAGGCCACCGGCCGCTGGGGTCTGCGGGTGGCCCGAGTGGAGCTCAAGTCCATCGATCCGCCGCCGTCGATCCAGGAATCGATGGAGAAGCAGATGAAGGCCGATCGGGAGAAGCGGGCGATGATCCTCACCGCTGAGGGCCACCGCGAGGCGCAGATCAAGACCGCCGAGGGCGCCAAGCAGGCCGCGATCCTGTCCGCCGAGGGCAGCAAACAGTCCTCGATCCTGTCCGCCGAAGGTGAACGGCAGAGCCGCATTCTGCGCGCCCAAGGCGAGCGCGCGGCGTCCTACCTGCAGGCGCAGGGTGAGGCCAAGGCGATCGAGAAGGTGTTCGCCGCCATCAAGAACGGCAAGCCCACCCCGGAACTGCTCGCCTATCAGTACATGCAGACGCTGCCGATGGTGGCGCGTGGCGACGCCAACAAGGTGTGGCTGGTGCCGAGCGATTTCGGCAAGGCACTGGAAGGGTTCGCGCAGAACTTCGCCAGCAAGGGCGAGGACGGCGTCTTCCGCTACGAGCCGTCGCCCGAACCGGAGCAGCCGGTGAAGATCGAGGACGACTCCGATGTCGCCGACTGGTTCGAGACAGCCTCGGACCCCAAGATCCAGCAGGCGGTGCGCGCCGCGGAGGAGACCGCCCGCACCCCGGTGGAGGGTTTCGAGCCGACGCTGCGCCCGAAAACCGCTCCGCCCACCCAGAATCCGTCGCTGCCGAGCCCGCCGCCGGCCGCGCCGCAGCAGCCACCGATGCCGCCCCAGCAGCAGCAACAGCAGCCCGCCCCTCGACCGGACGACCCGTACGGTCGCCCGTGGCAGCCGCCACAGCACGGCTGACCACCGGAGCCGGCCGAGTCGCACCCGTCGAGCAGGCCCGTCGCGGGGCGCTGGGGTTTATCGGTGCGCTGGCGTGGTTCGTCCCTGGTGAGCGCGGGCCCGGCGCGGTCGTGCCTGCTCAGCCCATGGCCGGCAGGCCGCCGCGGGTGAGTTCGGCGGCCCGGTCGGCGATGGCGGTGCCGAGCTCCGTGGTGGTCGCGGTGCCGCCGAGGTCGGGGGTGCGGATCGTGCCCTCGGCGAGGACCTCGCAGACGGCGCGGTCAACGGCCGCCGCGGCGTCGTGCTCGCCTAGGTGCTCCAGCAGCATGGCGCCCGCGAGGATCTGCGCGACCGGATTCGCGATCCCCTGCCCGGCGATATCGGGTGCGCTGCCGTGCACGGCCTCGAACATCGACGGCGCGGTCCCGGCGGGGTTGATATTGCCGGAGGGGGCGAGGCCGAGGCCACCGGTGACGGCCGCCGCGAGGTCGGAGAGGATGTCGCCGAACAGGTTCGAGCCGACGATCACATCCAGCCGGTCGGGATGCAGCACGATCTCCGCGGCGAGCGCGTCGACATGCATCTGCCGGGTGCGCACCGCCGGGTACTCCGCGGCGATCCGCTCGAACACGCTGTCCCAGTAGGGCATCGAGTGGATCAGTCCGTTGGATTTGGTCGCCGAGCACAGCCTGCCCGTGCGCTGGGTGGCCCGCTCGAAGGCGTAGCGGATGATGCGCTCGCACCCGGTGCGGGTGAACACCGATTCCTGCAGCACGAATTCGTCGGGGCTGTCCGGGTTGTGGATGCCGCCGATCGCGGAGTATTCGCCCTCGGAGTTCTCCCGGACGATGAGCAGATCCAGCTCGTCGGCCGTACGGTCGCGCAGCGCGGAGGTGGTGCCGGGCAGCAGACGCACCGGCCGCAGGTTCACATACTGGCCGAAGGCGCGGCGCAGCGGAATCAGCAACCCCCACAGCGAGATATGGTCGGGCACACCGGGAAAGCCGACGGCGCCGAGCAGGATCGCGTCGAATCCGGCCAGCCGCTCCGGTCCGTCGGCGGGCATCATCGCGCCGGTGCGCAGGTAGTTCTCACACGAGAAGTCGAAGCTGGTCCAGGTGATGCCGGGCAGCACCCGGTCGATCACCCGCACCGCCTCGGTGGTCACGTCCACCCCGATGCCGTCGCCCGGGATGGTCGCGATCCGATAGGCACCCACACTCGTCTCCCTACGTCTGTACGCCGATGTATTTGAGTTCGAGGAACTCGTCGATCCCGGTGAAGCCGCCCTCGCGGCCGAGTCCTGATTCCTTCACCCCGCCGAACGGTGCCGCCGGATTGGACACCACACCCTGGTTGAGGCCGACCATCCCGGTCTCGAGTGCTTCACACACCCGCAGCCCGCGCCGCAGGTTCTCGGTGAACACGTAGGCGACCAGCCCGTAGGGGGTGTCGTTGGCGCGGGCGACGGCCTCGTCCTCGGTGTCGAAGGTGCCGATCGCCGCCACCGGGCCGAAGATCTCGGTGTGGCACAGTTGCGCGTCGTCGGGAACGTCGGTGAGCACGGTCGGGGGATAGAAGGTGCCCGGCCGGTCGGCGGATGTGCCACCGAGCAGCACCGTGGCGCCCCGGCTCCTGGCATCGGCGACCAGCGTGGCGACCTTGTCGACCGCGTCGGCGTCGATGAGCGGCCCGACGACGACGCCCGGCTCGGTCCCGCGGCCCATCGGCAGATCTGCCATTCGCGCGGCCAGCCGCTCGGCGAACTCGGCCGCGATGCCGCGTTGCACCAGGATGCGGTTCGCGGCCGTGCAGGCCTGCCCGATATTGCGCATCTTCGCCGCGAACGCGCCGTCCACCGCGGTGTCGAGGTCGGCGTCGTCGAACACCAGCAGCGGCGCGTTGCCGCCGAGTTCCATCGAGGTGCGCATCACCGTGCGGGCGCACTGCTCGAGCAGAAGCTTGCCGACCGCGGTCGATCCGGTGAAAGACAGTTTGCGGGACCGGGAATCGGCGATCAGCGGCGTCATCAGCGCACCGGGATCGGCGGTGGTGACCACATTGACCACCCCGGCGGGCACGCCGGACTCGGCCAGGATCGCCGCCAGCGCGAGCATCGACAGGGGAGTCTGCTCGGCGGGCTTCACCACGCAGGTGCAGCCCGCGGCCAGCGCGGGCGCGATCTTACGCGCGCCCATCGCCATCGGGAAGTTCCACGGGGTGATGAGCAGGCTCGGCCCGACCGGCTGTTTGGTCAGCAGAAACCGCGCGCCGCCCGCCGGAGCGGGGAGGTAGCCGCCGTCGAGCCGGACCGCCTCCTCGGCGAACCAGCGGAAGAACTCCGCCGCGTAGGCGACCTCACCGCGCGCCTCCGGCAGCGGCTTGCCCATTTCCATGGTCATGATCAGGGCGAGTCGGTCGGCGTCGGCGAGCAGGGCGCGGTGGGCTCGAAGCAGGATGTCGCTACGGGCGCGCGGTGCGGTGCGCGCCCAGTCCGCCTGCGCGGCGGTGGCCGCGGCCAGCGCGTCGAGACCGTCGGCCGGGGTCGCGTCGGACACCGCGCAGAGGGTCTGCCCGGTCGCGGGATCGAGGACGGGTAGCCGGCCGGTGGTCTCGCGCCAGGCGCCGCCGAGGAACAGTCCCGTCGGGACGCTGTCGATCGCGGCGCGTTCGGCGTCGGACAGTACTGCCGGTTGCGGTTCGAGCAGTCGTGCGCTGCTCACGGACTCGGCCATGCGGGTGCCCCTCTCCTGCCACGGCGGATCGGCCATTGCTGTGACCCCTGCCGCCATGTTATGCATATTGTCAACAATCCGACAATAGACAATCAGGGGGCGTTCGATGACCGCGTTGTCTCCCGTCCTGAAGCAGGCCACGCCCGTCCACGTCGACCACGGCGCAGGCTGCTACCTCTACGACACCGACGGCCGCCGCTACCTCGACTTCACCGCCGGCATCGGCGTCACCAGCACCGGGCACTGTCATCCGGCCGTCGTCGCCGCCGCGCAGGCGCAGGTGGCCCGGCTGATCCACGGCCAGTACACGACCGTGCTGCACCGCCCCCTGCTCGAACTCACCGAGCGGCTCGGCGACGTGCTGCCCGCAGGCCTCGACTCGCTGTTCTTCGCCAACTCCGGCAGCGAGGCGGTGGAGGCGGCGCTGCGGTTGGTCCGCCAGGCCACCGGGCGGCCGAACGTGATCGTCTTCCACGGCGGATTCCACGGCAGGACCGTCGCGGCGGCGAGCATGACGACCTCGGGTACCCGGTTCTCGGCCGGCTTCTCGCCGCTGATGGCGGGCGTGCACGTCGCGCCGTTCCCCACCGCGTACCGGTACGGCTGGACCGAGGAGCAGGCCACCGACTTCGCGCTGCGCGAGCTGGACTATCTGTTCGCCACCGTCACCTCGCCCGCCGAGACCGCGGCCTTCTTCGTCGAGCCGGTGCTCGGCGAGGGCGGTTACGTCCCCGGCAACACCCGGTTCTTCCACGGGCTGCGCGAGCGCGCCGACCGGCACGGAATCCTGCTGGTGTTCGACGAGATCCAGACCGGCTTCGGGCGGACCGGAAAATTCTTCGGCCACCAGCATTTCGCGGTCAGGCCCGATGTGATCACCATCGCGAAGGGGCTGGCCAGCGGGTTCCCGCTCTCGGGCATCGCCGCCTCACGGGAGCTGATGGCGCGGGCCTGGCCCGGCTCACAGGGCGGCACCTACGGCGGCAACGCGGTGGCTTGCGCGGCCGCAGTCGCCACCCTGGAGGTGATCGCCGCGGAGGGGCTGGTCGACAATGCCGCCGAGCGCGGCACACAACTGTTGTCGGGGATGCGGGAGTCGGCGACCAAGGCGATCGGTGACGTTCGCGGGCTCGGCCTGCTCGTCGGAGCCGAATTCACCACGGCGACGGGCGAACCCGACACCGAGACGGCACAGGCCGCGCAGCGCCTCGCCGTGGACAAGGGTCTGTTGCTGCTCACCTGTGGCGCGCACATGAACGTCGTGCGGATGATTCCCCCGCTGATCGTCACCGAGACCCAGGTCTCCGACGCGATGGCCATCTGGTCCGACGTGCTCGCCGAACTCTAGGCAGCCTGCGCGCGCTCACGGCGCGCCAGGTGCGAATTCCGACCGGAAAGCAGGTCCCGATGTCGCGCTATCTCAGCATCACCCTCACCAAGGCAGGCGTCACCTGTCGTGCCAGGTTGCTCGACGACGAGGCCCCCGCCACCTGCGCGGCGGTCTGGGCGGCGCTGCCAGTGGCGGGAGATGCCTTCCACGCCAAGTACGCCCGCAACGAGGTCTACACCCTGCTGCCCCGGATCGCCGGGGCGCCACATCGGGAGAATCCCACCGTCACCCCGATTCCCGGTGACGTGTGCCTGTTCGATTTCGAGCCGTGGGAGATCGGCAATCCAGCCTACGGTTACGAGCCGGGCTCGGCGGCCCACCACGCCGCGGGCGCCACCGATCTCGCGCTGTTCTACGGGCGCAACAATCTGCTGATCAACGGTGACCTGGGCTGGATCCCTGGCAATGTGTTCGCCACGATCACCGACGGCCTCGCCGACCTCGCGGCGGCCTGCAACGGGCTGTGGCTGCGCGGGGTCGAAGGGGAGACGCTGGCCTTCGCCCGCGCCTGATTCAGCCGGCTACCCGGCTGGCATTCACGGCGCGGCCGAGGACCGCGACCTCGCCTGAACACTCGGCGCGTGCGGGAGCTTCCGGTCGGTGGAACCGTTGCCTGCGGCCCCCGCCTCGCTCACGAGTTCAACACGTACTCGGCGTGCCTGGCGACCGCGAGCACCAGATCGTCGGAGTGCCGGGGGCCCACGATCTGCAGGCCCACCGGCAGTCCGGCGTCGGTGGTCCCGACCGGGATGCTGATCGCCGGCTGCTGGGTCATGTTGAACGGGTAGGTGAACGGCGTCCACTCCGGCCAGCCGCCGAGCCCACTGCCCGGCGGCACATCGTGGCCTGCGGCGAACGCGGTGCCGGGCATGGTCGGGGTGATCAGGACGTCGAACGCGGTGTGGAAGGTGCCCATGGTGATCCCGACGGCGGCGGCCACCTGCCGGGCCGCGAGATAGTCCACGGCACTGACCGATTCGCCGCGGGCCCAGACCGCGCCGAGCCCGGGATCGACCCGCTCGCGGGTGCCGGCGGGGAACATCGCCAGCATGGCCGCCGCGCCCGCGGCCCACAGCGTCTCGAACGCCTCGCGCGGATCGGCGAATCCGGGGTCGACGGCGTCGATGGCGAGATCGGAGGCGGCGAGGGCGGCGACCGCGGCATCGACGATCCGCGCGACCTCAGGGTCCACGTCGGCGTAGCCGAGGGTGGCCGAGTATCCCACCGTCAGCCCGCGTACATCGCGCAGCATCTCGCCGCGGAAGGTGGTCAGGGGCGGGGCGAGCGCGGTGGGATCGCGCGGATCGGGGAGCGAGAGGATGTCCATCAGCAGCGCCGCGTCCTCGACGGTGCGCGTCATCGGGCCCGCGTGCGCGAGCGGGCCGAACGGGCTGGCCGGATAGAGCGGAATCCGCCCGTGCGTCGGCTTGAACCCGACGATGCCGCAGAACGCGGCCGGAATACGGATACTGCCGCCGCCGTCGGTGCCGACCGAGACCGGACCCATGCCGGCCGCCACGGCGGCGGCACTGCCACCGGACGAACCACCCGCGGTGGTCGCGGGATCGGCCGGATTGCGGGTGACGCCGGTGAGCGGGCTGTCGGTGACCGCCTTCCAGGCGATCTCCGGGGTGGTGGTCTTGCCGAGGAACACCATGCCGTCCTCGCGGAGCCGGGCGGCCACCGGACTGTCCACCAGCCACGGCCCGGCGGGGTCGACGGAGGTGGAACCGCGCCGGGTCGGCCAGCCCTCGGTGAGGAAGATGTCCTTGATGGAGATCGGCACGCCGTCGAGCAGGCCGCGCGGATTCCCGGACTGCCAGCGCGCCTCGGAGTCCTTGGCCTGCAGCAGCGTGCGGTCGGGGTCGACCAGGCAGAAGGCGTTGAGCGCGCCGTCGCGGGCGGCGATCGCGTCCAGGCAGGACTGGGTGGCCTCGACCGGGGAGAGCTCGCCTGCGGCATACGCCGAGACCAATTGGACCGCGGTCATGGCGGTCGGTTCGGTGGGCAGGGTGGGGTCGGGCTGTGTCATGGCGGGCTCCTTCAGCCGGGCACGTACCCGAGCGACTTGTCGACCACGTTGTGCAGCGGCAGGCCGTCCACCCACCGGCCGAAGTTGTCGGTGAACGCGCCGACGATCTCGGCGCGCCAACCGTGGAAGTCGCCCGAGTTGTGGGGTGTGAGCACCACATTCGGCAGCTCCCAGAGCGGATGCCCGGTGGGCAGTGGTTCCGGGTCGACCACGTCCAGAGCGGCGCCCGCTATCGTGCCGTCGCGCAGCGCGGCGACCAGATCGTCGGTAACCACGAGTTCCCCTCGGCCCACGTTGACAAACCTGGCGTGGGGTTTCATCGCGGCGAACGCGGCGGCGTCGAACATGTTCCTGGTCTGCGCGGTGAGCGGGGCGATCGCCACCACATAGTCGGCGCCGGGGAGTTCGGCGTGCAGATCGGTGCCGACGGAACCGAAATCGGGGTCGTCGGCGCGTGCTCTGCGGCCGATCGCGCGCACCCGCATGCCCGCCGCGCGCAGCAGGCGGGCGATGGTGCGGCCGATCGACCCGGTGCCGACGACGAGTGCCGTCGCGCCCGCGATCCGGTCCGACTCCCGGTGCCGCCATTCGTGGCGCTGCTGCAGCCGCAGCGAACCGGGGAGGTCCTTGGCGAGGGAGATGATCTGGCCGAGCACGTATTCCGCGATGGGGCCGTCGAAGACATTGCGGGTGTTGGTGACCACCACGTCGGAGGCCTGGAGTTCCGGGAACATCACCGGATCGACGCCGACGCCACCGACGTGCAGCCAGCGCAGCGCGCCCGCGGCAGGCCAGGCGCCGGGTACCGCCCGGCTCTGGAAGTCGTACAGGAACAGTACATCGGCGCCTGTCAGCGCATCGGCGAGCCCGGCGGCCTCGGTGTAGCGCACCTCGGCGCGCGCGGCGACGGGGGCCATGAGGTCCGATGCGGGCGCACTGTCACGATGAAGGACGGTGACAATCGGCCCATTTTCCACGTTGACACCGTAGAAGCAGATCGTATGATTGTCAACAATCCGATCGTGTTCGGCGTCCTCGGAGGTTCCCCAGCTGAGCGCGAGAGGGGCTGTGAGTGGAATTCACCTTCCCGGAGATCGACGGTCCGGTGGCCCAACGTGGTATCGGCATCATCGCGCCGTTCGATCTCGCTCTCGAACGCGAATTGTGGCGCTGGGCGCCGCTCGAGGTGAGCCTGCACCTGGCGCGCACCCCGTACGAGCCGGTGCCGGTCTCGCTGGCCATGGCCGAGCTGGTGTCGAATCCGCTACACCTGACCGCGGCCACCCACAATGTGCTGCATGTGGAACCGGAGGTCGTCGCCTACCTGTGTACCTCGGGCAGTTTCATCCACGGCCTCGCCTACGAGCGGTCGCTGCGGGAGACGATCTGCCTGGCAGGCGCGCCGGATGCGGTGACCACCTCGGGCGCGCTGGTCGAGGCGATCCGCAGGCTCAATATCAGCCGGATGTCGGTCATCACGCCCTACGACGAGGTGCTCACCGGCAAGCTGCGCGAGTTCCTGGAGGAAGCGGGCTGCGCGACGATCCGCTCCGACCATCTCGGACTCGGCGGCGGCATCTGGAAGGTCAACTACCGGACCATCGCCGAGCGCATCCTCGGCGCCGACGACCCGCGCTCGGAGGCGGTCTTCGTGAGCTGCACCAACCTGCCGACCTACGACGTGATCGAGCCGCTGGAGCAGGCGCTCGGCAAGCCGGTGCTCACCGCCAACCAGCTCACCATGTGGTCGTGCCTCGGCCGGATGAAACTGCCCATGATGGGTCCGGGGAAGTGGCTGGTCGATGTCTTCTGACCCCGGAAACGCCACCTCGGAACGGAGAACGAGATGCCCGTAGCGACCGTCGGATTCATCTACCCCGACCATGCCGCCGAAGACGACTACCCCCGCGCCGCGGCGGTGCTGGACGCCGAGCTGCCGGTCGCCCACATCTACGGCACCGACCTGCACGCGATCCCGGAACTGCGCGATCTCGGCAGCCCGGAGAAGCTGCGTGGCGGCGCCGAGCTGCTCGCCGCTCGCGCCCCCGCCGCCGTCGTGTGGGCATGCACCTCGGGCAGTTTCGTCTACGGGCCCGCCGGTGCCCGCGACCAGGTCGAGCGGCTGGCCGCGGCGGCGGGGGTGCCCGCCTCCAGCACCAGCTTCGCCTTCGTCGCAGCGGCGCGATCGCTCGGCATCGAGCAGGTCGCGGTCGCCGCCAGCTATCCCGACGAGGTCGCACTGCTGTTCGTCGAGTTCCTCGCCGACGCGGGCATCGAGGTGGTGTCGATGACGAGCGCGGGCATCGACACCGCCGCCGAGGTCGGCACCCTCGGACCGGAGGCGGTGCTCGCCCTCGCGGTCGCCAACGACCATCCGCGGGCCCAGGCGCTGCTGATCCCGGACACCGCCATGCATACTCTCGAGGTGCTCCCGAAACTCGAGGCCGCGCTGGGCAAGCCGGTGCTGACGGCCAACCAGGTCA
This sequence comes from Nocardia rhizosphaerae, assembly GCF_042650365.1. Lineage (NCBI taxonomy): Bacteria > Bacillati > Actinomycetota > Actinomycetes > Mycobacteriales > Nocardiaceae > Nocardia > Nocardia rhizosphaerae. Next base: position 1,297,611 of record NZ_JBHSBA010000015.1, on the reverse strand, counting down.
CCATCTGGGAGGGGCTGCGGCTGGCCGGGGTGGACCCGGTGGCCGCCGGGCTCGGGAGGTTGTTCGCCGAGGGGAGAGCTCATGTCGGTCGTTGACTTCGAACCGGTCAACCAGCAGTCGACGGCGGAGATGATCGCCGACCGGCTGCGCTCGGCGATCATGCGCGGCGCGATAGCCCCCGGCGCGCAGCTGGGGGAGGCCGACCTGGCCGCCAGTTTCGGGGTCTCGCGCGGGCCGGTGCGCGAGGCGATGCAGCGGCTGGTGCAAGAGGGTCTGCTGTTCAGCATCCGGCACCGCGGCATCTTCGTGATCGAGCTGACGACCGAGGACGTCGTCGACATCTATCGCGCGCGCAGCGCGCTGGAGGGCGGCGCGCTCGAGCTGATCCTGGACGGTCGCCGCGAGATCGCTTACGCCGCATTGCAACCCGGTGTCGAGGTGATGCTGGAACGGGCGGCGGCCGGTGACGCGACCGGCGTGTCCGACGCCGACCAGGCCTTCCACGAGGCGCTGGTCGGTGCGGCCGAGAGTCCCAGGCTCGTCCGGGCGGCCCGCACGCTGCTCATCGAAACGCGCATGTGTCTCGGCGCCTTGCAGACCACGTACGCCGACTTGGGGGAGCAGGCCAGAGAGCATGTGGACCTGCGGGAAGCGATCGGTGCCGGCTCGCCGGACCGGGCACGCGCCCTGCTCGTCGAGCATATGAACGACGCGGTGCGGCGCCTGCGCGGCCGGTAGGACCGGTGCCGGGCGATCGCAGGGCCGGTGCCGCGCGATCAGCGGGCAGGTCCCGGCCGATCGGCACGGACGATATCCGCCTCGCGTCTCCCGGTCCCGACGGCCTCCACCGCGCGTGCGATCGGTATCGGCGGTCAGTGCGGGAGTGGCAGAAGCTCCACCAGGGTGCCGCGACCGGTGCCCGGCGGCAGGACGGCCAGCGCCTGGCAGCCGATGAGTCCGGCCAGGTGCGGGGTGTGGGCGGGACCGGTGCTGCGCCAGACGCCGCCGATCTGCTGCTGGACCGGGACGATGCGGGTGGCCTCGCCCGCGAGCACGCCCGCGTCGGACAGCCTGCCCCACCTGGTCGGGCCTGGAGTGCGTGCGGTCAGCGCGTCCACGACGGCAGGGCCGACGGCGAGCAGAGCGGTGACCGCGGCGAGCGGGTTGCCTGGCAGGCCGAGCAGGACGCGGCCGTCGGGGAGCTGCGCGACCAGGGTGGAACCGCCGGGCCGGATCGACGCCCGCTCCACGATGATCCGGGCGCCGTCCTCGGCAAGCAGAGTACGCAGGTGGTCGGCGGCACCGCGGCCGGTCGCGCCGACCATCACCACCAGGTCGGCATGCGACTTCAGCCCCAACCAGGAGCGCAGCAGGTCGGGGTCGTCGGCGAGATGCCAGAGCCCGGTGCTCTGGATATCACAGCAGCGCAGGAACTCCGGTAGCACCGGGCCGAGGGAGTCTCTGGTCTCCCCGGCGCCGAGTGGGCCGACCGCGCGGATCTCGTCTCCGGTCATCACCACATCGGCGCGCAGCGGACCACGTACGGTGACCGTTTCGGCTTCGGCGCTCAGCGCTGCCGAGGCCAGTGCCGCCGAAACCCTGGCACCCGTGCGCGCCAGTTCGACACCGCTGTCCCACTGTTCGCCTTGGCGGCGGGTGTCGTCGCGCACGGGTGCCCCCGGTGCCCGCATCACCACCGCCTTCCCCGACACGGTGGTGGTCACGACGTGTTCGTCGCGCAGGGTCGCGGTGGTGCCGAGCGGAGTGGCCGCACCCGTGGCGATCCGTACCGCCTCACCGGGAGCGAGCACCACCGAACAGGTCCGTCCGGCGGCGCGGACCCGTTCGTGCAGTTGCCACCAGGGACCGGGCCCGGCGACCGCGTAGCCGTCCATCGCGGCGGTGTCCACCCGTGGCAGCGGGGTGCCGGTGGTGAGCGCGGCGGCCAGCGTCGCCCCCACCGCCTCGGCCACCGGCAGTTCGCGCACCGCCATCGGCCCCAGTCCCGCCGCGACCAGCGCACGCACCTCGGCCAGCCCACATCCCACGGCCGGAACCACCACGCCCGCTCGTGCGCTCACCACCACGTCCACCCTCCGCCCACACGTCACCGACAGTTCGCCCCATCGTGCGCACCCCCCATTGCCTGCGATTTTCTGCGCAGTTGCCCCCCGATGACGTTGTGCTCACCCGCCCGGGTCGGCGCCGGTGCGAACTCTCACCGCGGGGACCGGTCAGGGGTGCACGCCGCGGGCGTCGAGCAGCGTGCCGAGGTAGCCCAGTTCCTGGCTCTGGGTTTGGGCCATGGCGCGGGCAGCCTGCTTCACCGGCCCCGTGGTGAGTATGGCATCGGCCGCTCGCGCCATGGTGATGCCGCCGGAGTGGTGGCGGTACATCAGTTGCAGGAACAGGGTTTCGGCGTCGGTGCCGCGGGCGGCCGACAACGCGTCCAGCTCAGCGGCGGTCGCCATGCCCGGCATGGTCGCGGCCGAATCGTGGTGGTGCCCGGCGGTTCCGGCCAGCCAGGTCATCGGCTCCCCGGTGGTCGGGGCCGCGCCTGCGAGCTGGGTCCAGCCGAGCAGGGTGCCCAGTTCCACCCGCTGGCTGTCGGCGATCTGGTCGGCCAGTCGGCGCACCACCGGGTCGGCGGCCGGGTCGAGGCGCTCGGCGAGGATCAGCGCCTGCTGATGGTGGGCCGTCATGTCTTGGGCGAATCCGAGCTCGGTCGCGGTGAGAGCCGGTGCGGTCGAGACCGGTTCGGCGACGAACAACGGTCGCAGGCCCGCCCCGAGCACCAGCAGGAACACCGCAGCGACGGCGAATCCGGCGAGTTGCAGTGCCCTGCGCATGCTCACGAACCGACCGTGGACCGCTGATCCGCGGGCGGTGTATACACCCCGTTGTCGAGTTGCAGCACCATGAACCCGTTGTCGGAACAGGTGACGAACAGCCGATCACCGCGCCATTCCGGCGGCGAGAAGCACCAGTCGCTGGACATGTCGCCGAAGGCCACGTCACCGGCGCGCGCGGTGAGCACCTGCGCCGGATCGAACAGACCTTCCGCCATCGCCCGCAACGCGGCGGGCGCGCTCATCACCGGCACCCCGATGATCGAGGCCAGTGCGTGCGGCGAGTTCCACAGCTCCAGATTGCGGCCGGTGTTCGCGGGCGGATTGAAATAGGCGATCTCCCGGATCGCGCCGGGATCGCGCACATCGAAGACCCGGATGCCCGAGGAGATCCACCCGCACGCCAGCGCGGTCGGATTGTCGGGCCGGTCGGCGGCGCAATAGTGGGATTCGTAGGAGAACGCCGAACCACCCATCGAGGACCCGACGTTCTCATCGAGGTGTTCGGGCAGATTGATCTCCAGCTTGATCTTGGCCACGATCCGCGGATCGGCGTCGTCGGAGACATCGATCAGTTTCACTCCGCCCGAACCGCCTTCGTCGACGGTGAACACATGCGCCACCCCGTCGTAGGTGACCGGCACGCTGTGCTGGGTGGCCCACCCGTCGGTCCAGAACGTCCGGCCCAGATGCGGTACCTGCGGATTCGGGTCGCGCCGCTGCACCGCGCTCACATCGAGCACCGTGAATCCGCCGAGCGCGGAGATGTAGAGCCGGTTCCCGTCGGGACTCACTCCGAGCCCGTGCGCTTCGATGCCGGTGAGTCCCTGCCAGATCACCCGCGGCTGCGTGGGATCGGTGAGATCGATCGCGCTCACGAAACCCGGCGCGATCCCGGAGGTCCAATAGGTGCGCCCGTCGGGGGAGAAGCCGCCCTCGTGCGTCGTGACCGGCAGCGGCATCAGCAGATTCGTGCCGGTGCCCGGATTGAGCAGGCGCGGATGCGCGCAGTCGGAGACGTCGTAGACCGACAGATAGCCCGCCCCGATCCCCACCGGCACCCCGGTGCCGACGAGCAGCTTGCGCGCGGTGTTCACCTTCAGTGTCTCCCAGGTGCCCGCGAGCATGGCCGGTTCGGTGAGCGTCGCGGTGAGCCGCGGGTGCGCCGGATCGGACACGTCGAGCACCTGCACGCCGGGGTGTTCGCTGAGCATCGTGCCGGGGAAGAACGACCCGACATAGGCGCAGTGCTCGAAACTGGTGGAGGTGATGCCCGCTCCACGTCCCTGGTAGTTGCCGACCATCGACATATTGCAGCGGTAGCCCGCGGTACTACGGCCACTGTCCCGGTCACCGGCGGGCACGTCGCCCTGCAACCCGGTCTCCGGCAGCGAACCGGGCCCGCAGTCCGCGCGCGGCACCGCGGTGCGTCCCACCTCGAGGAACTCGCGCACCATCCCGGTGAGGTCGGTGACCGGGTCGGCGGCCGCGCCCGGCGGCACGCCGATGGCCAGCAGTGCGGCGGCCACCGTCACCGCGGTGTAGCGCAGGTACCCGATCCGTCGTCGCATCGTCGCCCTCCCGGCTGTCCGTCCGGACCCGTTCTGACTGAGACAGTCGGCCCGGTGTTCGGATGGTAGAGCGAACATCGGGTCGGCACGGGTGGTTTCGGCAGACCCGCAGCTCGTACGGCTAGGTTCCCGCCTCACCCCGCGGGAAAGCTGTACGGTTGCCTAAGTTTCGAATGGGTATACCTGTTGGGCCGTCTCCGCGATCGGAAAGGACTCGGAATCCATGTCGAACGATGTGATAGGGAGGTCCGGCGACGCGGATCGGGCCGAGAAATCGGTAACCGGCGCGTCGCGGGACCGGCCGGAACGGGCCGGCCCACGGCTGGACCGCCTGGTGTTCAGCGCCACTGCGATCGGGGCGTTGGCATTCGTCGCGTGGGGTGTGCTCGACGACGAGGGCCTGGCCTCGGCGGCTGGGACAGCACAGAAATGGGTCATCACGAACACCGGGTGGTTGTTCGTGTTGGTGGCCACGATGTTCGTGGTCTTCGTGATCTGGCTGGCGGCCAGCCGCTACGGGCGGATCCCGCTCGGCGCCGACGACGAGAAGCCCGAGTTCCGCACGGTGTCCTGGATCGCGATGATGTTCAGCGCGGGCATGGGCATCGGGCTGATGTTCTGGGGCGTGGCCGAACCGCTCTCGCACTTCGTGAGCCCGCCCCCGCACACCGCGGCGCCCGGCTCGCCGGAGGCGGCCGAGGTGGCGATGGCCACGACACTGTTCCACTGGACGCTGCACCCGTGGGCCATCTACGCGGTCGCGGGCCTCGCGATCGCCTACGGCACCTTCCGCAAGGGCCGTTCGCAGCTGATCTCCTCGGTGTTCCGGCCACTGCTCGGCCGCCACGCCGACGGTCTCGGTGGCCGCGCCATCGACATGATGGCCATCTTCGCCACCCTGTTCGGCTCGGCCGCCTCGCTCGGCCTCGGCGCCCTGCAGATCGGTGCCGGCCTGGAGTTCAACGGCTGGATCGACGGTATCGGCAAGATCGGCCTTGTCGCCATCATCTCCGGGCTGACGGTCGCGTTCGTGCTGTCGGCGGTGTCGGGCATCGAACGCGGCATCCAGTGGCTGTCCAACATCAATATGGTGCTGGCGCTGGTGATCGCGGCGTTCGTGTTCATCGCCGGGCCGACCCTGCTCGTGCTCAATATGATCCCGACCTCGATCGGTGACTACGCCCAGCTGCTGCCGACCATGGCCTCGCGCACCGGCGCCAGTGACGCGGCGATGGAGACGTGGCTGTCGAGCTGGACCATCTTCTATTGGGCCTGGTGGATCTCGTGGACCCCGTTCGTCGGCATGTTCATCGCCAGAATCAGTCGTGGCCGCACCATCCGTCAGTTCGTCGCGGGCGTGCTGCTGGTGCCCAGCGTGGTGAGCCTGCTGTGGTTCGCCGTTTTCGGTGGTGCCGGCATCGCCGAGCAGAGCGCCGACGGCGCGCTCACCGAGGCCGACGGTTCGGTCGACTCGAACTTCGCGCTGTTCCATCTGCTCGACCAGTACCCGCTGGTCGGGGTGACCACGGTGCTCGTCATGATCCTGGTGGCTATCTTCTTCGTCTCCGGTGCCGACGCGGCCTCCATCGTGATGGGCACGCTCTCTGAGCGCGGCAGCATCGAACCGTCCCGGCCGATCGTCATCTTCTGGGGTGCGGCGACCGGAGCGGTGGCCGCGATCATGCTGGTGATCGCCGATTCCGACAATCTCGGTGGCGCGTTGACCGGTCTGCAAGCGATCACGACCGTGGTCTCGCTGCCGTTCCTGGTGGTGATGGTCGGGATGTGCATTTCGTTGTACAAGGATCTACGGGAGGATCCGCTGATCCTGCGGGCCGACCGCGGAGTCGAACTCGTCGAAACCGCGGTCGATCTCGGCACCGAGCAGCACGACGGTGAATTCTCCCTGGTCACCGAACCGGTGGTGGTGGAGGAGGAGATCGTGGTCGTCGAGAAGGTGGTCGAGCGGGGCTAGCCCGCCGACGACTCCGACGTCGCCGAGAGTCCCGCACATGCGCGACGGAGACGGTCCCGCAGGGCCTCGGCGGACTCACTGATCGCCGCCTGGGCGCGCACATACTCCGCGCGCCCTGGCGGCGTTTCGATGCGCACCGGCTCGTACCCGAACTCCCGCAGGTCGTACGGGCTGGCCCGCATGTCGAGTTCGCGAGCGGTGCAGGCGAGTTCGAAACAGTCGAGCAGCAGGTCCGAGGGGATCAGCGGGGTGAGCTTGAAACCCCACTTGTAGAGGTCCATGTTCGTGTGCAGGCAGCCCGGCTGTTCCCTGTCGAGCTGATCGGCGCGGGTCAGCGGTTCGGCATTGCGGCCTACCGCTTCCGGAGTGAAGAACCGGAACGCGTCGAAGTGCGTGCAGCGCAACGACATCGACTCCACCACCGCATCGGTGCCCGCGTGCCCGAGCCGCAACGGCACCTGCTGATGCCGGACATCGTCGGTGCGGTACACCATCGCCCACTCGTGCAATCCGAAGCACGACAGCTGCGCCTGCCTGCTCCCGGTCGCCGCGAGCAGCCGATCGACGAACTCGATCGTGTCCCGCCGCTTCGCCAGATAGGCCGGATCGGCGGTGTACACCTCGTCGGCCACCCGGTGATACCCCCGAGCCCCCGCGTACTCCCGCGCCCCGCGCAACCCGACCCCGAACCCCGGATGCCACCGCCGCAACTGCGACGGCTTATGGCCGTAGTAGGTGAACAAGAAGTCCACGACCGGATGTGCCCGTCCCGCCGCCCGCCGCTCGAGATACGGCCCGACCAGCCGGTCGACCCGTTCCCGGTGGGCCTGCGCACGCGTCCGCCACTCGATCACTGGCAATACCCGCAGATCAAGTGAGTGCTCGGGGTCGTCGTGCGTGCTCACTCGCCCATTCTCCCGCACCGATTCGCGGGCACAGATCCGGCCCGAGGAGCAGGCTGAGCGCCGCGTGAGCACCGTTGGTGATGCGGTCGGAACCGGACTGCGGAGCATCCGATTGTCGTGGTGTTCCGCAAGTGCGTTCCGCGGATCACCATCGCTCGATGGTGATGCCCAGGCCCGCTCCCGTCACGTCGTCGAGGGTCAGCACGTCGGCGGCTGTCATGGTGGGTGCGGTCTCGGCGTCGGCCGCGGCCAGCGCTGCGAGCGCGGTGAGCCCGCCGGTGGTGCGTGATTGGCCGGCGCCGGTTGCCGACAGCGTTTCGCCGGTCCTGCGGTTCGTGGCGGTGAGCGACCAGCGGTCGCTACCGAGATGGGGTGCGCGGGCGATCAGCGGTGCCAGTGCCGGAAAGCGCCCGACGAGTCCGAGGGCGGCGGTCGTCAGCGGGCCGTCGGTGGCGAGGTAGGAGCGCACAGCGACGCCGCGGGGCCGCCCGATCAGGAAGTGGTCGGGGAAGTCTGCGCGCAGGCCGGTGCGGGTGCGGCGGCCGGTGCGCAACCGCCGGTGTTCCCGCAGGTTGACCACGGCGTGCTGCTCCGGTGGTTCCCATACCTCGCGGCCTGCGAGCCCGGCGGTCCACTCGACGGCGGCGGCGCCGTGTGTCTCGCCGCCGCCGAGCATGATCGCGAGGTCGATCTCATCGCCCGGCTCACCGGCGACGGCGGCCACGAGCTGCGTGCTCAGTCCTGGGGCGAGCCCGGCGCCGAGCACCACCGGAGTGGAACCGAGCTGAGCGGCCCGCGACAGCTGAGCGAGATAGGCCGCGGTAGCGGACGGGTCGACGAGAATCGCGCCGGACATCGTCGCCATGATGCGTGGATCTTCGATACCGGAGGCGTTGACCACGATGCGGTGCTCGGGCGCCGCCGCACCCAACGCATCGAATCCGGCGGTGGTCGTGAGGTCGATCGCGAGGCCGCCCGTGGGCGCGGTCCGGCCCGCCGGAGTCACCTGGTGGCCTGCTGCCCGCAGGGTGGATGCGGTGGCCTTCCCGACAGCACCGCGGGCGCCGAGTACGAGAATCCTCAAGTTCTGCTCCTGGTGTTCTTCGATGGTCGGCGAGCTGCACTCGCCACGAGTAGCTGGTCGGCGGCGAGGACGGAGCCGACGGCCGGCAGTGCCCAGGCGAAGACTCGATCCGTGAGCAGCGGTGCGCCGGCGGCCACAACCCGGCTCGCGGAACCGATCTCGTCGGTGACGCGGGAAGCGGTGCTCGGCCGGGCTGTCCGGTCGCGGCTGGTGCGCTCGATATCCGACGAGGTGACTTCGGCGGCTGCGTACTGCCCCGGATTCGGCATCCGGGGCGCGATGGCGGTTGGTCAGTTCAGATGGGGGGCCACCTGCGCGGCGACCAGTTCCAAGTGGTCGAGATCGGTGAGGTCGAGGACCTGGAGGTACAGCCGGGTGATGCCGGTCTGCTCGCGGTAGCGGCCGATCTTGTCGATCACCTCGGCGGGGGTGCCGGTGAGGCCGTTGCGGCGCAGTTCGTCTACCTCGCGGCCGATGGCGGCGGCGCGGCGGGCGATCTCCGCGTCGTCGCGGCCGACGCACAGGACCAGGGCGGCGGAGCGCGTGATCTCGGCCGGGTCGCGGTCGATCGCGCGGGCGGCGGCCGCGACCCGGTCGAACTGGGTCGTGGCGGTAGCGGGATCGGCGAACGGGAGGTTGAACTCGTCGGCGAAGCGGGCGGCGAGTTGCGGGGTGCGCTTCTTGCCGGTGCCGCCGATGATCACCGGTGGGCGCGGCTGCTGGACCGGCTTGGGCAGGGCGGGTGAATTCGCCAGCTCGTAGTGCTTGCCCAGGTAGTCGAAGGTCTCGCCCGCCGGCGTTTCCCACAGGCCGGTGATGAGCTCGAGCTGCTCGGCGTACCGGTCGAAGCGTTCGCGCACCTCGGGCAGCGGAATGCCGTACGCGGTGTGTTCGTCGGCGAACCAGCCCGCGCCGAACCCGAAATCGACCCGGCCGCCCGACATCTGGTCGACCTGGGCGACCGAGATGGCCAGTACCGCCGGGTGCCGGAAGGTCGCGGCGGTCACCAGGGTGCCGAGCCGGATCCGGGAGGTCTCCCGTGCCAGCCCGGCGAGGGTGATCCAGGCGTCGGTGGGGCCGGGCAGCCCCGACACCGCACCCATGTGCAGGTAGTGGTCCGAGCGGAAGAACGCGTCGAAACCCGCGTCCTCGGTGGTTCGCGCGACCCGGAGCAGCTCGTCGTAGGTCGCACCTTGCTGGGGTTCGGTGAAGATCCTGAGGTCCACGCGATCCAACGTACCGGGTCGGGCCCGCGGTTCGGGCCGACGGGAAGCGTGCCCGAATTGTCATACCCGACTGCGACAATGGAGAGGTAGCAAGATCCGGCCGGGCCTCGCCCCGGTCGCTGTCACCGGGGGGATCGACATGCTGGTCCGAATTCTCACTGCTGTGCTCTGTGCCGGCATCAGCGCGGTGTCGCTGCTCACCGCGCGCATCGCCGAATCGCGGGCGGACAAGGCGCTGTCGGCCTCGCGTGCGGCCTCGCACTTCGTCGGCGACGGCAATCCGACACACAGCTTCTTCGCGCTGCGCGCCCGCCACGACCGGCTCGACCGGCTGGCGTTGCGGTCGTTGATCACCAGTGCGGTGGCCGCGCTGGCGGCCACCGCGCTGACGATCTACACCCTCGTCACGTTCTGAGGGCCGAACTACGGATGGCAGGGATCCGCCGACGTGCGGGTGCCACCCGCCGCGTTGCGGAGTCTTGTCGCGAGCCGGTCGAGCGCCGCCACGAGCTCGTCCCCCTCGATCACCTCGATCTCGACGCCGAGGTGGGCCATCGACAGTGCGAGCCGGTCCGGGTCGTTGGAACCGAGTTCGATCCGACACGTCGACTCGTCGACTTCCTCGATGTCGACGGGGACGGCAAGCTTCGCGGCGACCTCGGACGCGGGGGCGCGCACCAGTACCCGGGCGCGGTAGGTCCAGGCCGCCTTGCTGACGCGGCCGACGACATAGGCGACGATCCTGTCCTCGGGGATCGCGTGGGGCCGGAACCGCGCACCCGTCGGTGTCGGCGGACCCATGCGATCGACACGGAAGATTCGCCAGTCGTCCCGGTCGAGATCCCAGGCCAGCAGGTACCAGAGCTGGCCCCAGCTCACCAACCGGTGCGGTTCGGTGTGGCGGGCTCCCGTACCACCGCCGTGCGCGACATAACGGAACCGGAGCCGTTCGTGGCCGCGGATCGCCGCCGCTGCCACGCCGAGAACACCGAGATCGACGAGCGACTCTGCCGCTGGCACGACGCTCGTCGCCTCCCTGACCGCTTCGACACGACGCCGCAGGCGCGATGGCAGTACCTGCTCCAGCTTCGCGAGCGCGGTCAGCGATGTCTCCTCGACCCCGAGCTGCTGGGTCGCCGCCGCGCCGAGCCCGATCGCGACGGCGACGGCCTCGTCGTCATCGAGCAGCAGTGGCGGCATCGCCGTCCCGGCGGCCAGCCGGTAACCGCCCGCGACGCCGGGGCGCGCGTCCACTGGATATCCGAGCGACCGCAGTTTGCCGATATCGGCCCGCACCGTCCTGCTGCTCACCGCGAGCCGGTCGGCGAGTTCGGAGCTGGTCCAATCCCGCCCGAGCTGGAGCAAGGACAACAGTTCGAGCAGCCGGGCCGATGTCGCCAACATATTCTCGATCATTCCAGCAATCGCGGAAGCTGATCTGCCGCATTATCCGACAACGTGGATGTCATGACCGCCGAACACAACGCCCTCACCCCCTTCCGCGTAGACATCCCGCAGACCGACATCGACGACCTGCGCGCCCGGCTGGCCAACACGCGCTGGCCGGACCCGGTGCCGGGCCGAGACGATCGCACCGACTTCAGCCGGGGCATCCCCCTGACGTACCTGAAAGAGCTGACCGAATACTGGCTCGACGGGTTCGACTGGCGCGCGCACGAGGCCGAGCTCAACAGGTACGAACAGTTCACCACGGTCGTCGACGGCCAGACGTTCCACGTCGTTCACGCGCGATCACCGAAGCCGGACGCCACCCCGCTGCTGCTGAATCACGGCTGGCCGGGCTCGTTCGTCGAGTACCGACGACTCGTCCCACTGCTGACCGACGAGTTCCATGTGGTCATCGTGTCGCCGCCCGGCTTCGGGTTCTCCACCCCGCTGTCGGGGACCGGCTGGGAGCTGGCGCGGACCACCGGGGCCTTCGCCGAGATCATGTCGCGCCTGGGCTACGAGCGGTTCGCGGCGCACGGCACCGACCTGGGTTCGGGCATCACCGCTCGCCTCGCGGCGTGCTGTCCGGAGCGGGTGATCGGCACACACATCGGCGCCGACCCACGGGTTCTCGGGCTGGTCGGCGTCAAGTTCCCGCTGCCAGAGGGCCTGACCGAGGAGGAGCTGGCCCAACTCGACGCGGTGCGCAGCGCGGACGCAGCTGATCACGGGTATCTCCTGATCCAGAACCACCGTCCCGACACGATCGCCGCGGCGCTCACCGACTCGCCGGTCGGCCAGCTCGCCTGGATCGCCGAGAAGTTCAAGACCAGGGCAGGCGGCGACGACCGGACCCCGGACGAGACGGTGGACCGCGACCAGCTCCTCACGAACGTCAGCCTGTACTGGTTCACCCGCAGCGGCGCGTCGAGCGCGCAGTTCTACTACGAGGCCGAGCACGCCGGAATGGACCTGCTCATGGCCTCGAGTGTGCCGGGCGGATGGGCCGTGTTCGGCACCCACCCGCTGGTACGGCGCGCGATGGACCCGGCGAAGGCGATCGGGCACTGGAGCGAGTTCGCCGAGGGCGGTCACTTCCCCGCGATGGAGGAGCCGGAGCTGCTGGCAGCAGACATCCGCACCTTCTTCCGCAGCGACAGCTGACTCGACCGGTGCCGCTGTCGCCGGTCGTGCGGGCGGGCGAGCGGTGGCCGCACCGGCAGCCGCCGCCCGCCCGCTTCACGCTCTCGGCCGGTTCCGGGCTCGCTCAGTCGGTGAGCCGGTGGGTCCCGTCGCGGACGGTGCCGACGAACTCCTCGATCAGGTCCTCGAGCGCGACCACACCGACCGTGTTGCCCCGGCCGTCGACCACCCGGCCGAGGTGGGAGTTGGTGCGGCGCAGGCGGGCCAGCGCCTCGTAGAGGGTGGTGCCCGTGCTCACCGTCGGCAGCGGCCGGATATCGGTGCGCGGGATCTGGGTGTCGGGGCCCGCGGTGTCGTCGGCGACCTTGTCCAGCACGTCTTTCACGTGCAGGTAGCCCACCAGCGAGCCGTCGCTCGCGCGCACCGGGTAGCGGGAGAAACCGGTCTCGCCGACCGCGGCCTCGATATCGCCGAGGGTGGTGCCGTTGCCGCGCAACGGCACCGACCTGGCCCTGGCCAGCGGCACCATCACATCACCGACGATGCGCTCCGAGGTGCCGAGCGCCTGGGTGAGCCTGCGGTGTTCCTCCTCGTCGAGCAGCCCCTCGGACCTGGACTCGCCGATCATCTCGGCCAGCTCCACCGTCGACACGGTCGCGTCCAGCTCGTCCTTGGGCTCCACCCGCAACATCCGCAGCGTGACGTTGGCCGCGAAGTTGTAGAGCGCGATGAGCGGGCGCGCGATCCGCAGCCACACCAGATGGATCGGCACCAGCAGCAGCGCCGAGCGCTCCGGGCCCGCCAGCGCGATGTTCTTCGGCACCATCTCGCCGAGCAGGATGTGCAGGATCACCACCAGCGACAGCGCCAGCGTGAACGCCACCGGATGCAGCAGCTGATCCGGCATGCCGAGGGCGTGGAACGGGCCTTCGAGCAGGTGTGCGATCGCGGGTTCGCCGACCCGGCCGAGCAGGATCGAGCAGATGGTGATGCCGAGCTGGGCCGCGGCCAGCATCATCGACAGGTTCTCGCCCGCCTCTATCACCGTCTGCGCCTTCTTCTTACCCTGCGCCACCAGGGCTTCGAGCCGGTCGCGGCGGGCCGAGATCAGGGCGAACTCGGCGCCGACGAAGAACGCGTTGGCCGCGAGCAATACCACGGTGAGCACGATGCCGAACAGATCACCCATGGCTGTGCTCCTGCGCTGCGAGATAGTCGGCGTCGACCGGGACCAGGCGCACCCGGTCGATCCGGCGCCCGTCCATCCGGTCCACCCTGGCGATCCAGCCACCGTCGGTGCCACGGGATTCGGGCAGCACCACTTCGTCACCCGTGGCGGGGATCCGGCCGAGCTGGGTCAGCACCAGACCACCGAGGGTCTCGTATTCGCCTTCCGGCGCGTCGTAGCCGGTGGCCCGCGACACCTCGTCGATACGCAGCAGGCCCGAGCAGTCCCAGCCGTCGGAGACCCGGCGGACGTCGCGTTCCTCCTCGTCGTGCTCGTCGCGCACGTCGCCGAGGATCTCCTCGATCAGGTCCTCCATGGTCACCAGGCCCGCGGTGCCGCCGTACTCGTCGACGACCAGCGCCACCTGCATGCCGTCGGCGCGCACCCGCTCCAGCACCTCGTCGCCGTCGAGACTGGCGGGCACGATCGGCACGGCGACGGCCAGCTTGCTCAACGGGATCCGCTTGCGCAGGTGCGCGGGATGGACGAATGCCTGCTTGACGTGGACGACGCCGAGCGTGTTGTCCAGATCGCCGTCGATGATCGGGAACCGGGAGTAACCGGTGCGCGCGGAGGCGGCGATCAGGTCGGCGACGGTGTCGTCGCGGTCGAGCGATTCGACCTTCACCCGCGGGGTCATCAGGTCCTCGGCGCTGCGCTCACCGAATTCCAGCGAGCGATCCATCACCTGGGCGGTGCGCTGGTCCATGGCACCGCGCAGCGCGGAAGTGCGCACCAGCGAGCCGAGTTCCTGCGGTGAGCGGGCCGAGCGCAGTTCCTCGGCGGGTTCGATGCCGAGCCTGCGCACGATCCAGTTGGCGGCGCCGTTGAGGAACCGGATCAGCCACTTGAACAGCGCGGAGAACCAGATCATCGGGCCTGCGGTGAGCCGCGCCGTCGCCATCGGTTCGGCGATGGCGATGTTCTTGGGCACCAGCTCGCCGTAGATCATCGACAGCGAGGTGGCCAGCACCAGCGCCAGCGCCAGGGCCACCGCGGTGGCGGCGGCCGCGCCGAGCCCGGCCGCGTCGAGCAGCGGTGCCAGCAGCCTGGCCAGGACCGGTTCGGCGATGAAACCGGTGATCAGGGTGGTGATGGTGATGCCGAGCTGGGCGGCGGAGAGCTGGAAGGACAGGGTGTTGTGCGCCTGCTTGACCAGCCGGGAACGGAGGTCACCGTTGCGGGCGGCGGCCTCGACGGCACTGCGTTCCAGCGCGGTGAGCGAGAACTCGGCGGCGACGAACAGCGCGGTGCCGAGCGTGAGCGCCACGAAACCGATCAGACTGAGCACGGTCAGGAACAGGGACATCCTCAGCACCACCCGGCTGGGTCGGTGAGGACGGGTCGGACAGACGCCGCGGGGAGGGGGACGCCGGGTTTGTCACCCGGCTCCGTAGAGGAACCCTCCTGTGTGGCGCCCTTGGACGCGGGTGACAACTGGATCCTTTCGCGGTGGGACAACGTGCGGTGCCGAATTCGGCAACACCATAGTAATCGGTGCCCACCGATGATGTGTCAGCGGCGCGGGCCGGTCCCGGCGGGAGCGGGACCGGCCCGCGCCGGATCACCAGCCGCTGGGCAGTGGGCGGCCCTCGGCGAAGCCGGCCGCCGACTGCACACCGAGCACGGCGCGCTCGTGGAACTCCGGCAGTGAACGGGCACCGGCGTAGGTGCAGGAGCTGCGCACGCCCGAGCAGATGTGGTCGATGAGGTCCTCCACGCCGGGACGCTCGGGGTCCAGGCGCATGCGCGAGCTGGAGATGCCCTCCTCGAACAGTGCCTTGCGGGCCCGGTCGAAGCCGTTGTCGGTGGCGGTGCGGGCGGCGACGGCACGCTTGGACGCCATGCCGAAACTTTCCTTGTAGGCGTTGCCGTCGCGGTCGACGCGCAGGTCACCCGGCGATTCGTAGGTGCCGGCGAACCAGGAGCCGATCATCACGTTTGCGGCGCCCGCGGCCAGCGCGAGGGCGACATCGCGCGGATGCCGCACGCCGCCGTCGGCCCACACGTGCACGCCGAGTTCCCTCGCCGCTTCGGCGCATTCGGCGACCGCGGAGAACTGGGGGCGGCCGACGCCGGTCATCATGCGGGTGGTGCACATGGCGCCGGGGCCGACGCCGACCTTGATGATGGTCGCGCCCGCGGCGGCGAGGTCGCGGGTGCCGTCGGCGGAGACCACATTGCCCGCCGCCAGCGGCAGGCCGAGCCCGAGATCGGCGACGGCGCGCAGGGATTCGAGCATCTTGGCCTGGTGGCCGTGCGCGGTGTCGATGACGAGCACGTCGGCGCCCGCCTCGGCCAGTGCCTTCGCCTTGGCGGCCACGTCACCGTTGATGCCGATGGCGGCGGCGACGCGCAGCTTGCCGTTCGCGTCGACGGCGGGGGTGTAGATCCCGGCGCGGATGGCGCCGGTGCGGGTCATGACTCCTGCCAGGGTGCCGTCGGTGTTGGTGAGGACTGCGAGCTGGGCGTGCGCCTCGGCGAGGCGATCGAAGATCTCCCGCGGCGACAGGTCGACGGGGGCCTGCACGAAATCGGTGACGGCGACCTCGCGTAGCCGCGCGAACCGGTCGACATCGGCGCAGGCGGCTTCGGTGACCACGCCGACCGGCTTGCCGCCCTCGACTACCACCACGGCGCCGTGCGCGCGCTTGTGCATCAGGGCCACCGCGTCCGAGACCGACTGGTCGGGGTCGAGCGTGACGGGGGTGTCGGCGGTGAGCGACCTGCTCTTGACGAACGCGATGGTGTCGGCGGCCGCGGGGATCGGCAGATCCTGGGGGAGCACGACGAGGCCGCCGCGGCGGGCGACGGTCTCGGCCATCCGCTTGCCCGCGACGGCGGTCATGTTCGCGACCACGAGGGGGATGGTGGTGCCGGTGCCGTCGACGCTGGCCAGGTCGACATCGAATCTGGACGCGACATCCGTCCGGTTCGGGACGAGGAAGATGTCGTCGTAGGTCAGGTCATACGGCGGCTGGGGTCCCGGAAGAAATCGCACTTGGTCGATGATAGCCCCGTGCGGATCGGCGCGCGCAACTCCTCAGCGCGCGTCCGCGGTGGGCGCCGCTTGTGACCTGCACAGCAGCACTGTGCTCACGCACATCACCACCACGCAGCCCGCGACGACGATCAGTCCGGCGCTGTCGGTGCGTAACCGCTCGTGCAGGGCGGTGAGCCCGAGGAAGGCGGCGGCCAGCGGTTCGGTCACCGTGGCCGCGGGCAGGGAGGCGACCAGCGGCCCGACCTGGTAGGCCCGCTGGGTCAGGGCGACGCCGAGCAGCCCCGCCGCTACCAGTGCCCAGGTCTGCCAGCCGGTGAGGACGGCACCGGGACCGGAGCCGAACAGGGCGACCACGCGATCGGTGAGCGCGGCGGCCAGTCCGAACAGGCAGCCACCGGCCACGCCGAGGGCCAGGGCTTGTTCGGTGGGTTCGGCGCGCAGGAAACCCGCCGCGGTCGCCGCCCCGACAACGCCGAGCAGGATCGTCGACGGCACGGCCCAATCGCGCAGCGGTGCGGTGTCGGCGCCCGCGGTCGGATCGCCGACGGTCAGGAACAGCACCAGGGCCAGGACGAGGACCAGTGCCGTGGTCGCCGCCCGCCTGGTGATCCACTGCCGGTTCAGCCGGGCGGCCAGTGGCAGCGCGAAGACCAGCGAGCAGACCAGGATCGGCGCGACGAGCAGGACCGCGCCGAAGCCGAGGGCGAGCACCTGCATGCCGTAGCCGCCTGCGTCGCCGACGATCCCGGCCCACCACCGGGGGTTTCGGACCAGCGACCCGGCCAGGGTGTCGCCGTGCGGTACGGCCGCGGCTGCCTGCTGCTGCGCCACCGAGGACACCGCGAACAGCAGTGCCGCCAGCAGCGCGCACACGATCGCGATGATCGGGCGATCCGTCACCTGTTCAGTGTGGCCGACCGGCGCGGTCGGGTGGCCGACGGCACGCCTCGGCGCCCGGAGAATGTCGACAGGGTATGGCCGCGGCCTGGTATGCGTCGTTCGCGGTGGCGCAATGCCGGATTGGGGCTCGGGTCGTTACCCCGATGGTGCCACCGAGCCCGTGGCCGAATCGGAATCGATTCGGCCACGGGGTAATTCAGTTAGCCGTGCGGTTGCGGCGGGTCGCGGGAGCGGCCGGACGCGCGGCGCGGCGCCGCGAATTCGTCGGCGTGTCGCCACTTCGGGCGTGTCCGCCGGTGCCCGCGGGCTTGCGGCCACGTGACTCGCCGACCGGGCGATCACGATGCGGTGCGCTGCCCCGGCTGTGTCCCCTGGCTGCCTCGGAAGCCGGTGCGCCACCGGACCTTCCGCGGCGCGACCGGTTTCCCGAACCCGCCTTCGGGGCGGGCTGAGCAGGCGCCGCGGGCGCCGCGACGGCGACACCGCTCGGTGTGCGCGCACCGGTGATCGCGATCAGCTGTCGATCGCCGGGACGGACATCGACACCGTCGGTCTCGACCCCCGCCTTGCGGGTCATGGCGGCGACGTCCTTGCGTTCCTCGTCGGTGACGAGAGTGACCACGACGCCGTCCTCGCCCGCCCGCGCCGTGCGGCCCGCGCGGTGCAGGTAGGCCTTGTGTTCGGCGGGCGGGTCGAAGTGCACCACCAGCGAGACGCCGTCGATGTGGATGCCGCGGGCGGCGACATCGGTGGTGACCAGCACTGGCACCGAGCCGTCGGCGAAGGCCGCCAGGGTGCGGGTGCGGTTGTTCTGCGCCTTGCCGCCGTGCAGCGAGCCCGCCGCGACCCCGGCTCCGCGCAGCTGCTTGGCCAGCCGGTCGGCGCCGTGCTTGGTGCGCACGAACATGATGGTCAGGCCGTCGCGGGCGGCGATCTCGGTGGCCACCGCGCGCTTGACGCTCTTGTCCCGCACGTACAGCAGGTGGTGCGACATCGTGGTGACGGCGGCCGCGGGCGGCGCGGTGGAATGGGTCACCGGATCGCTCATGTAGCGCTTGACCAGCTTGTCGACGTCACCGTCGAGCGTGGCCGAGAACAGCAGGCGCTGGCCTGCTTTCGGCGTCCGGTCGAGCAGCTTGGTGACCTGGGGCAGGAAGCCCATGTCGGCCATGTGGTCGGCTTCGTCGAGCGCGGTGATCGCCACATCGGAGAGGTCGGCGGCGCGCTGCTTGATCAGGTCGTCGAGACGGCCGGGAGTGGCGATGAGCAGGTCGACACCGCGGGCGAGCCGGTCGGCCTGACGTTTGATGGGCGCGCCGCCGACCACGGAGGCGACTCGCAGGCCGAGCGCGAGGGCGGGCTCGTCCAGCGCGCGCTCGATCTGGGTGGCCAGCTCCCTGGTGGGCACCAGCACGAGACCGCGCGGGCGGCCTGGCTTGGCGGAGGCGCCGGTGAGGCGGGTGAGCATCGGCAGGCCGAAGGCGAGGGTCTTGCCGGACCCGGTCGGGCCGCGGCCGAGCACGTCACGGCCGGCGAGCGCGTCGCCGATGGTGGCGGCCTGGATGGGGAAGGGCTTCTCGATGCCCGCGTTGCGCAGGGCCTGCACCAGGGCGACGGGCAGACCGAGGTCGGCGAAGGTGGCGTCGGGACGCGAAGAGGAAGACAAGGTGGCCTTTCGGTGTGGCTGCGCATCGCACCGGAAGATCACCGGTGCCGATGACCCGGAGTCGCGAACGGCGGATCTCCGGGGTGCGGCCCAGCAGGAAGGACCGATCTCCCAGGATAGGCGGGTTTGCGCGCTGGTGGGTAAACCCGCTGGTCAGCAGACCTTTTGTAGCGAGGATTGTGCGGCCGGGTGCGGGATGGCTCGGCCCACCGGAACCTCAGCCGGGCAGAGTCGGTGAAACCCCAGGTCAGCCGTGGAAGAGGCGGTTCAATTCCTGCAGCCACGGCACCGCGACGGCCAGGGTGGGCACCACCAGAATCGCGACCGATCCGAGGTAGGCGGCCGTGGCGACTCTCACGTCGCCGGTGCGCCCGGCGAGGCGCTGGATGCGGATGAGCGTGGTCGGTCCGCCCGCGGCGAGCGCACCCTGCGGCGCGGTCGACTTGGCGCACGCGACCAGCGCGCGGGCCAGTGGTTTCGGGCCGGTCACCTTCACCGCGGAGTCGTCGGCGAGCAGTTCGATGAGCAGTTTCACCGAACCGAGCGCGGCCTTGCTGCGGACCACGCGCGGGAAGGCCTCGTGCACGGCGGTGAACGCCTCGAGCACCAGGTCGTGGCGGGCCCGCAGATGCGAGCGCTCATGGCTCACGATCGCGGTGACCTCGGCATCGTCGAGGCTGGTCAGTGTGCCCTCGCTGAGGACGACGCGCTGACGCAGACCGGGCAGGCAGTAGGCGATGGGTTCGGTGGCGGCGAGCACGCGGATATCGGCTGCCCGGCGCACCGGGCCGCTCTGATCGAGCAGATCGACCAGCATGCGATGGCGGGAGCGGCGGCGGCGGGTGTGCACGCCGACGCGGACGATCGAGAAGATGAGCCGGGCGCCGATCATCAGTGTCAGCGCGAACACCGTCACGTATACCGTCCACAGCGGCAGTCCGAGGGCGTCGATCTCCCTGGTGGGGGAGGTGGTCGGCCTACCGTCGGGGCCGGGAACGAGCAGCAGGCTGGCGATGGCGAGCCCGGAGCCGAAGGCGCTGAGCACCGCGGCCAGCGCGATGGCCTGCCACAACACGAGCGCCGCGCGTGGCGTGCGATGCACCCAGTTCGCGCGGCTGAGCAGCGCTGGTACCGGCCCTGCGAGAAGCAAGGCGAGACCGGCGAAGACTGCCGCGGTTGCGTTCATCGACTCTGCTCACTGCGTTGTGGGATCAGGGGCGCTCACGTCGTTGTGAGAGCCGCCAGGAGTCTAGCTGCTCTGCTCGTCGGAATCGAGCTTGGCGAGTGCCTCGCGCAGGGCATCGGCCTCGTCCTTGCCGACCTGTTCGACGAAGTGCACCAGCGCCGCGGCACGGCTGCCCGCGGCGTCGGCCTGCTGCAACGCGTCCACCATCAGGCTGGCCACCAGCTCGTCGCGGGTGTGCACCGGTGCGTATCGATGCGCGCGATCGTCGCGGCGCTGCACCACCAGATTCTTCTTCGCCAGTCGCTGCAGCACCGTCATCACCGTGGTGTACGCGAGCTCGCGCCGCGCGGCCAGTGCTTCGTGGACCTGCCGCACCGTCTGCGGTTCGTCGGCCGACCACAACTGGTCCATGACCGCTTTTTCGAGTTCGCCGAGTCCTGCCATCCCACAATTTTACGGACTCAACGACAAAGATGCGTACTACAGATTGTCGTAACGGGGTGTTTGCTGGTGTGTCATTCGTCATACCCGTCCGCACCGTGCACGTGCCTGGTGCCGATCGGGACGATGAGCGGCCGTCCCGAGACCGGGTCGGTGAGCACCGTCGCCGCGAGCCCGAACACCTCGTCGAGCAGTTCGGCGGTGACGATGTCGGCGGGCTTGCCCTGCGCCACGATCCGGCCCTGCGTCATCACCACGAGCTCGTCGCTGTAGCGGATGGCCAGATTCAGATCGTGCAGCACCATCACCACCGTGCGGCCGAGTTCGGCGTGCAGCCGGTCGACCAGATCGAGCACCTCGAGCGAGTGGGCCAGGTCGAGGTAGGTGGTCGGTTCGTCGAGCAGCAGGATGTCGGTGCCCTGCGCCAGGGCCATCGAGATCCAGGCGCGCTGGCGCTGGCCGCCGGAGAGCTCGTCGAGGGTGCGGTCGGCCAGGTCGGCGATCCCGGTCTGGGTGAGCGCCGCGGCCACCTCGGTTTCGTCGTGGGCCGACCACTGCCGCAGCCAGGACTGGTGCGGGTGTCTGCCGCGGGCGACCAGATCGGCGACGGTGAGCCCTTCCGGCGCGACCGGGGTCTGCGGCAGCATGCCGATCACCGTGGCGACGTCCTTGGTCTTCATCGACGAGATCGCCTTGCCGTCGAGCACCACCTGCCCGTCGCGCGGACGCAGCAGCCTGCCCAGCGATTTGAGCAGCGTGGACTTGCCGCAGCCGTTGGGGCCGATGACGGTGGTGACCACGCCGGGCGCGATGTCGAGGCTGAGCTCGTCGACGATCACTCGTTCGCCGTAGCCGAGGCAGATGCTGTCGGCGGCGAGGCGGTGGGCGGGGCTGGTCATGCGAGCGTGGCCTTCCGGTTCATGCGGATGAGCAGGTAGAGCAGGAACGGTCCACCGAGTGCGGCGGTGACGATACCGACCGGCAGGTCGACCGGAAGCAGGGTGCGTGAGAGCACATCGGCGCCCGCGACGAGTCCGGCGCCGGTGAGCGCGGAGGCGATCAGCGGTTCCCCCGGCGTGCGCAGCGCCATCCTGGCGATCTGCGGTGCGGCCAGGGCGACGAAGCCGACCGGCCCGACCGCGGCGGTCGCGACCGACGCCGCCACCACCGACCCGCCGATCAGCAGGGCCTGCTGCGACTGGATCCGCACGCCGAGGATTCGGGTGGACTCCTCGCCGAGGCGCAGCGCCGCCAGGGTGCGGGCCGAGACGAGTGCCACCACGGTGACTACGGTCAGCGCGATCGCCGCAGGCACCACCTTGGTGATATCGGCGCCGTTGAGCGAGCCGGTCAGCCAGACCTGCGCCCGTGCCGCGTCGGTGAGGCTGGCCATGGTCAGCAGCCAGCTGATCACCGAGAGCAGCACCGCGTTCACGCCGATCCCGATGAGCACCAGCCGGAATCCGGTGACACCCTGTTCCCCGGTGCGGCCGCGTCCCCACGCGAGCAGATAGATCAGCACCGCGGTCAGCAGGCCGCCCGTGAGCGCGGCCAGCGGGGCGCCGACGGTCGCCAGCAGCCCGGTGGCGCCGACGCCGCCGCCGACCAGGACCGCGACCGCGCCGACGCTCGCGCCGGTGGTGATGCCGAGCACGTCCGGCCCGGCCAGCGGATTGTGCAGGATCGACTGCATGATCGCGCCGGAGAGCCCGAGCGCGGCACCGACCACCACCGCGGTGAGGGCGCGCGGCAGCCGCGACTCGAGCACGATGAACCGCTGCGACCGGCTCCCGCCACCACCGAGTACCTCGAGCACCCGCCCGAGCGGGATGTTGGTGTCGCCGACGGCGATGTCGAGACAGAACAGGCCGAACACCAGTACCGCCAGCGCGAGCACCGCGCCGAGCAGTACCGGACGCAGGACCAGCGATACCGGGCCGACCCGCAGCGCGGGCCTGACCTCACGTAGTTCCACCACCGGTGTTCCGGTGTCGATCGTGCTCACAGACTCACCAGCTTCTTGCGCCGTACCAGTGCGATGAAGAACGGCGCGCCGATCGCCGCCAGCATCACCCCGACCTGGAGTTCGCCCGGTCGGGCCACCACCCGTCCCGCGATATCGGCGACCAGCAGCAGCAGGGCGCCGAGCAATCCGGAGTAGGGGATCAGCCACCGATTGTCCGGGCCGGTGATCGTGCGCGCGATATGGGGCACCACCAGTCCCAGGAAGGCGATCGGGCCGACCGCCGCGGTGGCAGCGCCGCTGAGCAGCACGACCGCGGACAGGCCGAAGGCGCGCGCCCGGCCGACATCGACGCCGAGTCCGCGCGCGACGTCGTCGCCGAGCCCGAGCAGATTCAGGCCGGGCGCGGCCGCCAGCGCCATCGCCGCGCCGACCAGCACGAACGGCAGCACCTGCCAGAACACGTCGGTGTCGCGGCCGTTCACGGTGCCGACCACCCAGAACCGGTAGGTGTCCAGTGCCGCGTTGTCCAGCACGACCACCGCGTTGGTCATGGCCTGCAGGAACGCGGTGACGGCGGCACCGGCGAGTACCAGGCTCAGCGGGCTCGCCTTGCCGCCGCCCGCCGACGACGCGCCGAACACGACGACGCCGGCGATCGCCGATCCGGCGAAGGCGAACCAGATGTACTGGCCCGGCATGGTGAAGCCGAACAGGAAGATGCTCAGCGCAGCCAGGAATCCAGCGCCCGCATTGAGTCCGAGCAAACCGGCATCAGCGAGCGGATTCCGGGTATACCCCTGGATGAGCGCGCCCGCGATGCCCAGCGCCAGCCCTGCGACCAGGGCCAACGCGGTGCGCGGAAGACGCAGTTCACGCACGATCTCCTCGGCGGTGGAGCCGGCCGCGCAGCGGAACGGTCCGCCGTCGCAGCCGAGAGCGTGGGTGAGGGCGTCGAGCACCGTGGCCGGTGCGAGGGAGCGGGTGCCGATGGCGACACTCGCGAGCACTGCCACGGCGAGCAGTACCCCGAGCAGCAGTAGTCCGGTCAGACGACGACGTCTGACACTGCCAGGGTGGATCACGGCGACGAACTTCTCCTGCCTCGGGACCGGACACGACTTGTCAGGTCTGGTAAGCCTAACCTATGTTTCGTGACATCATCGTCACGGGAGCCCACCGTTCGAGGAGGTTCGATGCCCGAGCCCGTCACCACCGCCATGACCCGCACCACCGCCGCGTTCGACCGCGCGTGCGCCCGGTTGCAAGCGCTGCAACCCGAACATCCGCGGGTCTATGCCGTGGCGGCGATGGCCGAGCAGGGCAAACGCCGCTGGTGGCATGTGCCCAACGGGTTGTCCGAGGGCCGGGTCGAGCTCATGTACCGCAGGCACGCGGCGGAGATGATCAACGACGACATCGCCGCGGAGGTGGTGGCGACCGCGCTCATCCACGCCGTCGTCGGCCGGGTGACCGCGCTGTTCGTGCTGGACGGTCAGGCCTGGGATCCGGGCCGCGACAATCTGTGGATCCACCACGACAACGACGGCGGCATCGACTGGGCAGGCCTGTCCGACACCACGATTCGCGTCGTCGACGGCGAGTCCGGGGCCGGCCGTGGCACGCTGGCGCTGCCGTGCGAGGCCGCGATGGCGGTGTGGCTCGCCCAGCGCAGCGCGACCGCGCTGATTCCGCTGCAGTCGGTGCTGAGTCGCTGCTCCGGCCTGCCCGCGCGCCGGTTCTGGTCGCTGGTCGGCGAATCCGTGATCGGCGCCGCCACCTACGTCCCCGATCTGGCCAGTGTCGACGGCGCCGCGGGGGCAAGGCGCGGTCAGCTGCTGCTCGGCGCGCTCTCCGACCGTGGTCTGCCGGTGCGCCGCACCGGGTGCCTGCAGCGCTAGCTCGCTGTCGCGCCGGCGCCCAGTGCGGCGGCCAGCGCCCGGAACGAGCCGAGCAGCAGGGCGCCATAGTGTTCCGGATCCGGCATCATCCGCGGGTTCGTCGTCACCGCGAGGACGATCTCGTCGCCCTGGGAGGTGATCAGGTGCCGCAGGCCGTCGCCGTCGAGAATCGGCAGTGACCCGACCGCCCGGCGGATCGGGCGGTCGCAGAAGACCAGTTCGTCCGTCACGGGCGGCACGTTGCTGATCGTCGTATTGCACAACGGCACCGTAGCCGCCTGGTCGAAGCGTCGTTGCGCCCTGGCCCAGCCCGCCGCCCGCAGCAGGACCGCGGGCGCGGTCTCCACCAGCCGGTCGGCGCGCAGGACGGCCGGATCGGTGGTGCGGTGTTTGGCACGGCTCGCCGACTGCCGCACCGCCGCCAGCCGCGCGAGTGGGTCGGTCACGTCGGTGTGCAGGTCGACGATCATCTGGCTGAGCTGATTCGCCGAATCCCAGTCCGCCACACCGCGCATCGACATCGGCACCATCGCCGCCAGCGACCCGTCGGGTGTTTCGCCGTGCTCGGTGAGATAGGCCGCGAGCGCGCCGCCGATGGTGGTGAGCATGAGGTCGTTGACCGTCACCCGCTGCGGCGCTGCGGCTTTGGCCGCCATCACCTCGGGCAGTGGGATCGGCAGCAGGTGAAAGGTCAGCTCCGCGTCGATGTCCCGGTTGAATCGGGTGGCGGGGCGCTGGGCGAGTGGTTCGTGGATCGCGCCGGTCTCGGTCAGCGCCCGCAGCGCGGACCGCGCGGTACGGGCTCGTCGCATCCCGGTGACGAAACGGATCGGCTGCGCGCCCACGGTGAGCGCGGTGCGCAGGGGGCCCGGTCGCGCGTCGGTCAGACGTACCGCCGGTGCGGGCGCCGTACCGAAGAGCCGTTGTTCCAGCGCTCTCGTCGCGACGCCGTCGCCGGCACTGTGATGGAACTTCAGCACGACGATCGTGGTGTCACCCGGCATCGCGGGCACGCCGTCGATCCGGTCGAGCACGTGGAGTTCCCACGGTGGGCGGGTGAGATCCATCCGCGCCGAGGTGATCTCGGCGATCCGGGAGCGTGCGGCCCGCCACGACCCGTCGCCGGGACGATCGAGGGCCACGTGCTCGGGCACCGACAGTGTCGGATCGGGTATCCACCAGGGCAGGTCGAGGTCGAACGGAAGGTGCCGCAGCCGCCGGTGGAACAGTGCCGAGTGCCCGACGCTCGCCCGCGCCCAGTCCAGCACCCGCTCCTGCGTCAGCGGCGCGTGGCCGGTGGCGTCGGCGAAGTAGATCGCGACGATATTGGACAGGTGCCGGTCGGTCTCGTCGTAGACGAACACCGCGTCCCGCGGCTTCAATCGTTCGGCGCCGACCCGGAGCTCGCCGTTCATATCCCCAGCGCCGCCGCCATCGTCGGCCACGAGGCGTGCAGATCGTCCTCCCAGTAACCCCAGGAGTGGGTGCCGGTCGGGCGGACGTTCACGGTCACATTCGTCCGGCCGAGCTCGCGCGCCCGCAGCCCCATACTGGCCGTGCAGTACGCGGCCGCCGCTTCGATGCCGCCGCCGACGAGCATCTGGTTCAGCAGGATCGACTGGGGATTCTTGCCCGCGATGTGCACGCGCGGATTCGTGAGTGTGTCGTGGATACCGGGCAGACCCGTCCCGCTGGAGATGTAGACGGGAATGTCGGGCAGGCGATGGGCCTGCAGGTATGGGTCGTGTTCGCGCCAGGTGGCGTCGGTTTCGGGACCCCACATGTTCTCCGCGTCCCCGCCACCCATCCGGACCACCAGCGAGACGAAGGCGCGCCCGATCGGATCGCTGGTCATCGCGCAGCCGCTGTAGGACGCGACGCTGCGATACAGCTCCGGTGCCTGGATGGCCAGGTCGAGTACGGAGGTACCCGCCATGGAGATCCCGGCAAGGGCGTTGTCGCCGGTCGTGTCGAAGGCCGCGTCGATCACCGGCGGCAGCTCGCGGGTGAGGAACGTGGTCCACATGTTGCGGCCGTTGTTCTCGAGGTTCTCCGCCAGCCCTGCATCGGGCCGCAACCAGTCGGTGTAGTAGCTGAAGGCGCCTTCCATCGGGATGACGACATTGACGTGCTTATCCGCGAAGAACCCGGCAGCGTCGGTCTGGCCCGGCCAGTTGGCCGAATCCTCGCCGCCGCCTGCACCGTTGAGCAGATACAGGGTCGGCGCGGGAGTCGTGGTATCGGCAGGGCGCAGGATCCGCAGCGCGATGGTGCGGTCCATGGCGGGGGAGTAGACGCCGATGTCGACGGTCTGGCCGGATCCGGTCCGGCTCACCAGCTGCGCGCCGGGTGCGGCATCGGCCGGCCCGCCGGCGGCGAAGGCGAGCGTCGAGGCGACCGCCGTGGTACAGACGGCGGAGATGATGCCGCGGAGCATGTGGTTGTTCATCGTGATGCGAAGCCTGCTGACTGTTGGGTGGGGCGGGGCAAGCCGGACAGTGACCTGCCCCGCGCCACATCGATCGACGGATCTACCGGTGCTACTTGCCCGGTGTCGGCGTACCGCCGCTCGCCGAGATCAGCGCCTGGACGAAGGGCAGCGCGGCATCGCTGAGACTGCCCGCGCCGGTCTGCAGCAGTTCGTAGAGGGAACCCATGTCATAACTCCTGGTCGAGAGGTGGATCGGGCTCGGATTCGAGCCGTGGTCGCGGCGGCGGCCTCGCCTACGGGAAGAAGGCCTCCACCGAGCCGAGGAAGACGCCGAGCAGGCCGTCGCCCTCGGCCGCCGAACCCAGTCCCGCGATGGCCGCCGTCAGCAGCTCGGTCAGCGAACCCATGTGTACTCCTTGCGTTGTCGATGCGATCACCTCGGCGCCGATGCCGGTCCGAGGGGTGAATCACGCTCGCGAGTGGTGTGCCGTCGATGATGTCAGCGCCGTGCCAATTATGTGGCAAAACGGTGTTTCACTCGTGGTGATTCGGCTGTTCTGCTTCAGGTCGAAGCGGTGCCGGGCAGGTGCCTATCCTGCTGTGGCTATCCCCCGATGGGGGTGCCGCCACTGAGGGAGATCAGTGCTTGGAGAAAGGGCATGGCGGCGGCGTCGAGGCTGGCCATGCCGTCGGCGAACAATTCGTACAGCGATCCCATGTCGTACTCCTGATGATCGTTGGTTCAGGGGAAGAAGGCTTCGACCGAACCGAGGAAGGTTTCGAGCAGTAGGTCGCCTTGGTTTGCCGAGGCCATTCCGCCCAGGACGCCGAGTAGTAGCTCTTGGAATGAGCCCAATGTGAATCTCCTTGCGCTGCTGCCGCGCGCTCCGCGCAATTGTCTGGCGCGCGGTCCGACTATTTTCGTCACGATCGGCTACTGATGTGATGTGGCTAACGTAGCGAGGGTGCCAAGATCTGGCAACCGGTTGTTTCACTCCCGTCTGAATTGTTCGTTTTGTTCTTCTAGGTGGAAGTAATGAACCGATTGCTACACCGTCGCGAAACGCTAAGTGTGACCTGCGGTTACTGCGACTGTCTGGTATGGACATTGTCGGGATGCTGCGAACGGCAACGTTCGCGACAAGAGTGTCAAGGGGGATGGATTGCCGGCGGAAACGCGGTGAGCTGGGGGCGCGTCCCGGCGGTTCGGTGTCGAGCCCTGAGTGGTTCGGTGGCTGTGGCGCCCGAGGGGGAGCGTGGTGCGCCGGCATGCTGTCGGCCGGGCTGTGATAGCGGGGGTGTGCGTAATGGCGGCCATGATCGGCGTCTCGGTCAGTGTGAAGTGGCGCCTGGCGCTTCGCGACTACTGCTCCGCTGAGGCGAAGATAATGTGCATCTGCTATCGCCTGGTCGGCGCGTGGTGTGAAAATGCGTCGGGGCGGGCCGCGTGGCGGCCCGCCCCGACGATGTTCCGTGCGTGGACTACTTGCCGGGTGTCGGCGTCCCGCCGCTCGCCGAGATCAATGCCTGGATGAAGGGCAGTGCGGCCTCGCTGAGGCTGCCCGCGCCGGTCTCCAGCAATTCGTAGAGAGATCCCATCTGACTGTCCTTTCAGAAAATGGTGTGAAGAATTACGGGAAGAAGGCCTCGACCGAGCCCAGGAACACGCCGAGCAGGCCATCGCCCTCAGCTGCCGAACCGATACCCGCGATAGCTGCCATCATCAACTCGGTCAATGAACCCATGGTGAAACTCCTTGCATGCTTGGTGAACATCCCGCTGGAATCGGAAAACCCACGGCGCGAGATGTGGATCACGACCAGGTCAGATTGGTTGTGATGTGGGTAAGGTAGCCCCGTTCAATTTCTCCGGCAAGGAAATCGCTCAATAGCACGGCGGCGGTGCGAACTGCTTCCTGGTGGAAGTGTCCGGCGGGATTGGGGTCCGTCACGAAGATCCGCCCGATGACCTGTGCCGACGTCCTGTCCCGTCAGTTTCGTGGCGAACGTCGGCGTTCGCGATCTCCGGTGTCAATCCCCCTGATCGGCATCGCGCCAGATCCGGGCGGGGACACCGGTCACCAGATCGCGGCCACGCAGCACCTGGATCCGCCACGGGGTGAGCCGCATGACCTGGAATCGGGGGTTGTCGGGGCCATGCCAGAACTGCCCCGGGTCATACCCGGCGCCGGGCGGCCTGCCGTGGCGGTAGAGCTCCGCCGCATCCCGCCCGGTGCCACCGCGGTCCCGGAAGCCGAAGCGGCACAGGACGTCCCGACCGAGCCGACGGTGGTCACTGCCTGACCGCCGATGCCGGCCGACCCCACCCACAACGCGCTTCGCGGTGCCGATCCCGGCGCCGCGAAGCACTGCGCCCGGATCGACCGGTACACGAAAACGGGGAGGCCGGTTTCCGGCCTCCCCGTGTTCATGAACGATCGATCATGGCACCACTTCGACGATGTCGCCGGGTTCGAGCCACTCGTAGTGCGCCTTGGCGCCCTCGGGGGTGAGGCGGATGCAGCCGTGGGACTGCTCTTCGGTGGGACCGATGTGGTAGGCGATGTCGCCGTTGAAGAACACCGCGTATTCCATCGGCGCGTTGTGCAGTGTGCTCCAGTGGAACGGCTTCTTGAACGCCACCTGGAACACGCCGGGCGGGGTCTCGTAGCCGGGTCGGCCGTGCGACATCGGGGTCGGACCGTAGGTGACCTCGCCGTTGTCCATCAGCCAGGCCTGGTTGGTCGACAGCTGCAGGCACGCCCTGGCTTCGGTGCCGCACGGTGCCACCACCGGTTCCGGCGGCGGTGGGGGGATGATGGCGGGAACGCCGGGAACATCGGGACCGCCGGGCCACAGCGGCTCGGCCTGCGCCGGTGCCGCGACGGTGGCGCCCGCGACGGCCGCGCACAGGGCGGCCTGGACGACCCAGCGGGGAATACGACTACTACTCACGAAATCTTGCCTCTCTCGCCGCGCCCACCCCGGCCGTCGTGCGACCGGAGATGAGCTCTGAACATCGACACAAGCCTCGGGAACATAGAGGTAGGAGTGATCATGAAGTATTGCGATCCGGTTGAGCAACCCGGCTCACCGGCCCACTTGACCACTTAGGTAAGCCTGACCTATGCTCAACGCGGCGTATGAATGAGCCGGTGGTCCCGAGGGCTGCGGTCGACCCCCTCATTCCTGCCGCGGCGGACTCCGTCCTGGTGACGGGGTCCGCCGCTTCGTCTCCCGTCGGCGGTGCGGTGGATCCGATGGTGTAGACCGGAACGCATGAGTGAACCCACCCTGTCTCTGACCACGATCACGCCGGAACTGATGAACAAGGCCAGTGAGGGCACTTTCACCGACCTGATCGGCCTGCGTTTCACCGAGGTCGGGCCCGACCGGGTGCGCGCCGAATGGGAGGTGCGCCCGCAGCTGCACCAGCCGGCGGGCATCCAGAACGGCGGCGTCTACTGCACCGTGATCGAGACCCTCGCCAGCGTCGGCGGCGGCGTCTGGTTCGGCGAACGCGGCTCGGTCGTCGGCGTCAACAACAACACCGACTTCCTGCGCGCGGTCCGCGACGGCCTGCTCACCGGCGAGGCAACCCCGATCCACCGCGGCCGCAGTCAGCAGCTGTGGGTCGTGGTGATCACCGACGCCGAGGGCCGCACCGTGGCCCGTGGACAGGTCCGCCTGCAGAACCTCGCCGCCTGAGGCGACCGCGGCGGGCTGTGTCCGAGCGCACTGCGCGGGCGTGCGACACGCCGACGTGCCAGAATGTCGCACACCGCCATCGACCCGCCGAGGAGAGACCCGATGCGCCTGTCGCCGCACGAGCAGGAACGGCTGCTGCTGAGTTACGCGGCCGAGCTGGCCCGCCGTAGACAGGCACGCGGGCTCAAGCTCAACCACCCGGAGGCGGTCGCGTTGATCACCGACCACGTGCTGGAAGGCGCGCGTGACGGGCGCACCGTGGCCGAGCTGATGTCGTCGGGACGGTCGGTGCTCACCCGCGACGACGTCATGGACGGCGTGCCGGAGATGATCCACGACGTCCAGGTCGAGGCGACCTTTCCCGACGGGACCAAACTGGTCACCGTGCACCACCCGATCGGATAGGTGGAACCCGTGATTCCCGGTGAATACCTCTGTGCCGAAGGCACGATCGTGCTGAACGAGGGCGCGCCCCGGCTCACCGTCGAGGTGGTCAACACCGGCGACCGGCCGGTGCAGGTGGGTTCGCACGTGCACTTCCCGCAGGCCAACGCCGCCCTCGACTTCGACCGCGCCGCCGCGCGCGGCCACCGCCTCGACATCCCGGCAGGCACTGCCGTCCGGTTCGAACCCGGTCTGCCGCAGCGTGTCTCGCTGGTTCCGCTCGGTGGCACCCGCGAGGTCTACGGCATCAGCGCGACGGCGCCGGGGCGCCTGGACGCGCCGCGCGACACGAAAGAGAACCGATGACCGAACTCAGCCGCGCCCGTTACGCCGAACTGTTCGGGCCGACCACCGGTGACCGCGTCCGCCTCGCCGACACCGACCTGATCATCGAGATCACCGAGGACCGCAGCGGCGGACCGGGTCTGGCCGGTGAGGAAGCCGTCTTCGGCGGCGGCAAGGTCCTGCGCGAATCCGTGGGCCAGTCCCGCGCGACCCGCGCCGACGGCTCGCCCGACACCGTGATCACCGGCGTGATCATCATCGACCACTGGGGCATCGTCAAGGCCGATGTCGGTATCCGCGACGGCCGCATCTGCGGGATCGGCAAGGCGGGCAATCCCGACACCATGACCGGCGTTGATCCGGCCCTGGTGGTCGGCCCGTCGACGGAGATCATCGCGGGCAACGGCCGCATCCTCACCGCGGGCGCGATCGACTGCCACGTGCACTTCATCTGCCCGCAGCTGCTCGAGGAGGCGCTCGGTGGCGGCATCACCACCCTGATCGGCGGCGGCACCGGCCCGGCCGAGGGGTCGAAGGCCACCACCGTCACTCCCGGCTCCTGGCACCTGGCCCGGATGCTGGAGTCCCTCGACCACTGGCCGATGAACATCGTGCTGCTCGGCAAGGGCAATACGGTCAGCCAGGAATCGATGTGGGAGCAGTTGCGTGGCGGCGCGGCCGGTTTCAAGCTGCACGAGGACTGGGGCTCCACGCCCGCCGCGATCGATGCCTGCCTCACCGTGGCCGATGCCGCCGGTGCGCAGGTGGCCCTGCACTCGGACACCCTGAACGAGGCAGGCTTCGTCGAGGACACGCTCGCCGCCATCGCGGGCCGCGGCATCCACGCCTATCACACGGAGGGGGCGGGCGGCGGGCACGCGCCCGACATCATCACCGTCGCTTCGCATCTCAATGTGCTGCCGAGTTCCACCAACCCCACCCGGCCGCACACCGTCAACACCCTGGACGAGCATCTGGACATGCTCATGGTGTGCCACCATCTGAGCCCGTCGATCCCGGAGGACCTGGCCTTCGCCGAATCGCGGATCCGCCCGTCCACCATTGCCGCCGAGGACCTGCTGCACGATCTGGGCGCTATCTCCATGATCGGCTCGGACTCCCAGGCCATGGGCCGGATCGGCGAGGTGGTGATGCGCACCTGGCAGACGGCGCACGTGATGAAACGCCGCCGCGGGGCGCTGCCGGGCGACGGACGCGCCGACAACGCGCGGGTCCGGCGCTACATCGCGAAATACACCATCTGCCCGGCGGTCGCACACGGTCTCGACGACGAGATCGGCTCGGTGGAGATCGGGAAGCTGGCCGATCTGGTGCTGTGGGAGCCTGCCTTCTTCGGGGTCCGCCCGCACGCGGTGCTCAAGGGCGGCATGATCGCCTTCGCCGCGATGGGCGACGCCAACGCCTCCATTCCCACTCCGCAGCCGGTGCTGCCGCGCCCGATGTTCGGTGCGGCCGCACCCGCTGCCGCGGCCACCTCGCTGCATTTCGTCTCCGAGCAGGCCGTCGACGACGGGCTGGCGAATCGGCTCGACGTGCGCCGGAAGCTGGTGCCGGTCAAGAACGTCCGCCGGGTCACCAAGGCCGATATGCCGCACAACGACGCCATGCCACGTATCGAGGTCGACCCGGACACCTTCACCGTCCGCGTCGACGGCGAGGTGTGGGCCGAGGAGCCTGCCACCGAACTGCCGATGGCCCAGCGGTACTTCCTGTTCTGAGCCGTACGCGAAAGGGGCCCGCGACGCTGCGGGCCCCTTTCTCCGTGTCAGGTCGGCTCAGTCGAACGAGCATCCGCTGACAGGCTTGTCGGCCAGCCGATCCAGCAGATAGGTCACGGCGTTGTCCGGGCCGAATCCGTCGATCAGTTCGGGACCGAAGTGGTTGGGAATGGTGGTGCCGGGCAGGATCGGTGGCAGTTCGTTGGTGCGGAAGGTGACGGTAGCGCCCTGCCCGCACCAGTCCTCGGCCAGGCGGCGGGCCTGCCCGTAGGGGACGGTGTCGTCGTTGCGGCCGCTGGTGATCAGTACCGGCGTGGCCGGCGGCTCGCCGCCGAGGCGCAGTTCGGCGAGCACCGGTGCCGCCTCGGGGATCTCGGCCAGATGCTCGGTGAGCGAACGGCCGTCCACGGTCAGCGAATTCGTGCGCAGGAACGGGTGCCGGGTGATCAGATCGGCCACGCACGCATCGCTGAGTGTGGTCAGCATGTCCCGCCCGGCCGGGCTGAGCACCCGGTCCACCGCGGTCCGCAGTTCGGGGTAGCGGGCGAGCATGCCGTTGATCGCGAAGCCGATGGCGCCACCGATCAGGGCGCCGTCGATCTGTGCCAGGATCGCGGCAAGATCGGCGACCGGCCCGCCTGCCCAGGTGCCCTTCAGATTCAGCTCGGGGGCGTACGCCTGCTGCATCTGGGCTGCCGCGGCGGTCGCGCCGCCGCCCTGTGAGTAGCCCCAGAGGATCAGCGGCGTCTCCGGGCCGACTCCACCGAGTGCGTTGGCGGCCCGTGCGCCGTCGAGGATCGCGTGCCCACTCTCGAACCGGTTGGCGTAGGTGTGGATGCCCGGGGTACCGAGGCCGATGTAGTCGGTGACCAGCACCCGGGCGCCCAGCGCGGTCCACACCGCCGAGGACGGCAGCTCCTGGTTGGCTGAGAGGCCGAGCGGGTCGGCGGTGACCGAGACGCCGGTGGCGAAGGCCACCGACATCGCGCAGCGATCGCCCTGGCCGGAGGTTCCCGGCCCGATCACGACGGTCGGTCGCGGGCCGTGGCCCTGCCACGGGTTCTGCGGCTCGATGTAGGTGCCCGACACCGCGACCGGCGAGCCGTCCTGGAGCCGCGAGGTGTAGAGCACGTGTTGTGCCCTGGTCGGCCAGCCCTGTGCCGTCGGCGGGGTGGCCAGCAGTGTCATCGGTGCCGTCCGAACGATCGCGCCCGGCGCCTGCGGGATGTCCGCGGGCGGGGTGTAGAACGCGCTCATCGGTTCGGCCGCCACCGGTCCGGCGCCGAGGCCGGCTCCGGCCGCGGCCAGGCACGCCGCGACGGTCAGGGCCGCGCGTCGCATCAGCGCTCGTGAGTGCCGCATACCATGTTCCTTCCTGCACGCCCGCGCCGTCGCGAGCGTGTTCCGAGCCGCAGCGTTGCGCGAGCATGACCCACGTCACGAAATCCGGCGGCGCATGACGGTAACACGGTTACCGCCTTGGGTGAAGGGTGGCCCGTTTCCGGGGCCCGGCCGCACCCGCTAGGCTCTGGCGGATCCGATCGGGGGGCGGGATTCCAGGCACCCTCCGCCGCACACCGCCGGCGATCCGGCAGGAGGGGAGACGCACCGACGATGGACGAATTGAGCACTGCTGCCGACGAACTCACCCGGCACGGGCAGGATCTGCAGCGGCAGGCGTCGCGATTCCAGGACCTGCAAGCACGCATGGCTCAGCTCGGCGTCACCGAATCGACGCCGGACGGCCGCATCGCGGTGACCGTCGACGTCAACGGCGCGACCACCGCGATCACCCTCGCGCCCGCCGTGCGCGGCATGGACCCGGCGACTGTCGCGGCGCAGCTCATGGCCTGCACTCGCCGGGCGCAGGCGCGCCTGCGTGGCCAGGTCGAGGAGCTGGTGTACACGCTGGTCGGCACCGGCCCGGCCGCGGCGACGATCACCGACCAGTACGCCGAGCGATTCCCCGACCCCGCGCCCGAACCGCCGCAGGCGCCACCGGCGGCGCCCGTCGCGCCGTGGCCGAGTGCCCCCGCCCAGGCATCGCCCACCCCGGCGCCGACGACGTCGCGCCGACCGGATCGCGATCGGATCGTCGCACCGGAGGAGCCCGACGACGAGGACCTCTACTTCCAGCGCAAGTCCTGGCTCCAGTAGTCGCTGCCGTGCCGATCCGCGGCAGCGGGAACCGGATCGACGGCAGCCGCGTCCAAACAGTGTGAGAGCGGAGAAGGCGGGCATCGTCCCGCGGGGATGAGGAGGAGACGAGTATGACCGGTGCGGTGAATGTCGACGCGATGGCCATCCGGGCCCACGCCGCTGTGGTGGCCGAAGTCGCGAGCGGCGTGGCGAAGGCGCGGGAGGCGGCCGACTACCTGGCGCACGCCGACGACGCGTACGGCGTGTTCGTCAAGGAATACGCGGTGCGGACCCTCAACGAGCTGCACGACGAGATCACCGAAACCCTCGGCTTGCTCGGCACGCGCAGCGACCAGGTACCGGGTACCCTGCGCCTGGCCGCGGACACCTTCGAAGCGTCCGACACCGCCGGTGCGACCGCGCTGGTCGCTGCGGCGGCCGAGACCATGGATGTGGCATAGCGATGGCAGGCGACCAGACCACCGCGGGCCGCTGGCTCAACGAGAACTTCCTGCCGGTCCCCGGCAACGTCGACACCTTCGACGACGCGGCCGCGCCGGAGAACGACCTGCTCAGCGACGGGGTCGACTACCGGGACACCTACTATCAGGAGACCGCGACCGTCCTGCAGAATGTGGGAACACCGGATCTCGGTGCCGAGGAACCCGACGCGGGATTCTTCACCGGAACCCTGATCGGTGACGTCCTGGAAAGCGGTGCCGGCGCCTACCATTCGTCGACCGGCGGCGACGTGATGGGCAAGGTCGACGCCATCTCCCAGGCGGGCGGCACCGCCCGCGACGTGGCCGACGCCGCATCGATCTTCATCCAGGGCATCAAAGGCACCACCACCCTCGCCAAGTTCGATCCGTTCAACTTCCTCGGCTCCCAGCTGATGAGCTGGATGCTCGAACACGTCGAACCGCTGCGCAAGGCGCTGGATTCGGTGAGCGGCAACCCCGACATGGTGCAGGCCTACACCGACTCGTGGCAGGCCATCGGCGAGCACCTCACCGCCACGGCCGAGCAGCTGGCCACCGCCCTGGATTCCGGGATCGGGGAGTGGGCGGGATCGGCCGCGGAGGCCTACCGGGCCAACGCCACCGAACTGGCGGGCAAGATCGCCGAGCAGGGCGCCGTCGCCCAGGTCCTGTCGGACTGCAACACCGGGATGAAGAGCATCGTCGAGGCGGTGCGCGGTGTGATCGTGGAGATCCTGAGCAGTCTGGCCGGCATGCTCGCCGAGGCCACCGCGCTGCTGCTGATCTCGGGCGGCACCGCGACACCCGCGCTGATCGCCCGCGCCCTGTTCGATATCGGGCTGGCCTCGGCCAAGGTCGGGACATTGCTCATCGAGCTCGGCACGGCGCTGGTCGAGGTGAAGAGCCTGGCCTCGGCGGCGGTGCAGGTGGTCAAGGGTGTCGCGGAGGTCGAGACCGCCAAGTAGAGCGGCCATGGTGGCACACTGGCGATCATGACCGACAACGACTGGGCCGAGGTCGACCGGTATCTCGTCGACACCCTCATCGGCGGCGACGGCGCACCCGCGCTCGCGGCCAATGCCGCGGCCGGGTTGCCGCCGATCGACGTGTCGCCGCCACAGGGCAAGTTTCTGCACCTGCTCGCGCGGGCCGCGGGCGCGCGCCGGGTGCTCGAGATCGGCACCCTCGGCGGCTACAGCACCGAATGGCTGGCGCGGGCGGTCGGCGCGGACGGCACCGTGGTCACGCTCGAGTTCGAGCCACGCCATGCCGGGGTGGCACGCGCGAATCTGGACGCGGCCGGGGTCGGCGCGCGCGTCGACATCAGGGTCGGTGCCGCGCTGGACACGCTGCCGCAGGTCGCCGAGGACATGACCGCGCCGTTCGACCTGGTGTTCATCGACGCCGACAAGGTCAACAACGCGAACTACGTGCAGTGGGCGCTGCGGCTGACCCGGCCGGGTTCGGTGATCATCGTCGACAATGTGGTGCGCGGTGGCGCCGTCGCCGACGAGCAGTCCGACGATCCGAACGTGCGGGCCAGCCGCGAGCTGATCGAGCTGCTCGCGGCGGAACCGAGCCTGGACGCGACCGTCGTCCAGACCGTCGGCGCCAAGGGCTGGGACGGGTTCGCCTACGCGGTGGTCGCCGGTTCGGCGCGCTGACCGGGCCACAGTCGGGTAGAATCTGGCGTTCGCCGGCGAGTGTCGCTGCTGTGGCGAGTCTTTCATTCCGCGCGGCCCGGCGCGTCGCGCTCGGCGCGCCGGTTCCCGGTGCGGGTTCACCGACCGGCAACACGCACGGCGACTGCTGGGCGACCGCCATTCATCACCGGTTATCCGGTCTCGATAGCGTGGTGGTACTCGGAAGGAGCCCGGCGTCATGGAATTCCGACACCTAGTTTCGTTCATCACCATCGCCGAAGAGTTGCATTTCGGTCGCGCAGCGCAGCGCCTCCATCTAACCCAACCAAGTCTCAGTGCCCAGCTGCAGAAGCTGGAGAAGTCGCTCGGGGTCCAACTGGTCGCCCGCAACTCCCACGAAGTTCGCCTCACCCCGGCAGGCCGGGAGTTCGAACAGCAGGCCCGCCAGGTCGTCGCCCAGCTCGACCGCGCGGCCCAGGTGGCCAAGGCCACGGCGGAGGGCAGGGCGGGCAGCCTGAACATCGGATACAACCTGCCCGCCAGCAGGCATGTGCTCCCGGAAGCACTGGCCAGGATGACCGAGCGGCACCCCGACATCGTGGTGTCGCTGTGGGAGAAGAGAACCGGCCCGCAGCTGGCAGGCCTCGCCGACGGCTCACTCGATCTGGCCCTGGTCTACGGCCATCCCAGTACCGCGGAGTTCCGGTATCGCCGGCTGCTGCACCGGGTGCCGCTCGTAGCCGTGGTCGGCAGGCGGCACCGATGGGCCGACCGGCCCGGTGTCCCGTTCGCCGAGTTACAGAACCAGGACTGTGTGCTGTTCGCCCGCGAACAGTGTCCGGCGATGTACGACACCATTCTGCGTTCGGCGGCCGAGACCAGGATCTCGCTGAATGTCACGCATACGGCCGACGACCCGGGCGCCACCGCGCACATGGTCTCGGTGCGGCCGCTGGTGGGATTCGCCTCGCTGCCCCGCGCGATTTCGATGGGAATGGGTGTGCCGGGCAGTAGTTCGGTGGCGGTGAAATTGTTCGATCCGGTGCCGACGCTGGATTTGCATGCCGTCTGGCGTGCCGACGAGCCGAATCCCGCCGTCTCGCTTTTCCTGGAATGTATCGAATCGGCACAGCTCGATGATGCCCGCGCGTTGTCGGCCTGAACCTGTCGATAGGACATGACTTTCGTACGGTAGGAACAGTGGCCGCGGCGGCGACGGGAATGGTTGGCGCCGTGAAGAATTCGAGTCGTGAACACAGTGTCTGTCACCGCGAACGGATTCGTTCCCTCCGATTCGTCCAGTCTGTACGCGATTGTTTCCGAGGCGGCACGGCGCGATCGGTCGCGGCTGTCGCTCTGCGCCGCCGACGGCACTGCGCTGAGTGCGGGCGAGCTCGACACCCGGGTCCGTGCCCTGGCCTCGGCCCTGCTGGAACGGCGGGTCGAGCAGGGCGACCGGGTGGCCGTGCTCGGCCGCACCGGCCTGGAGTGGGCGCTGCTCGACTGCGCCGCGCTCGCCGTCGGGGCCGTGGTCGTCCCGGTGTATCCGACCTCGTCGCCCGCGCAGATCGAGCACATCCTGCGTGACAGCGGCAGCCGCTGGTACGCGGCCGAATCCGCCGACGACGCGGCCAGATTGACCACGGTGGGGGCGAGCGGTCCGGTGTGGTCGTTCGACGACATCGCCACCATGGCCGCCGGCACCGCCGAACACCCCGATCTCGACGCGCGTATCGCCGCTGTCGGGGCCGGTGATCTGGCCATGATCGTCTACACCAGTGGCACCACCGGCTTGGCCAAGGGCTGCATGATCAGCCACCGCAACATGTATGTCACCGCGGCCAATACCGCGCGCCAGACCGGTGACCTGTTCGACGGGACGACGGTGCTCGCGCTGCCGCTGTCGCACGTGTTCGGGCAGACCATCCTGTTCGCCTGCCTCTACGGCGGCAGCCGCACATACCTGCTGCCCGGTGTACCCGATCTGGTGCCCGCCCTGGCCAGGCTGCGGCCCACCTTCCTCGCGCTGATCCCGTACGCGCTGGAGAAGATCCGCAAGCACACCCGCACCCTGCTCACCGAGGAGCAGGAGGCCGCGGCGGTCGAGCGCGGCCTGGCCGTGCTCGCCACCCCGGGTGCCGCGCCGGCCCCGGCCGAGGACGCGGTCTCGGCCGCGTTCGGCGGCAGGCTGCGCTACGTGATCTCCGGCGGCGCCTCCCTCGACGACACCACCGCAGGCTTCTACGCCGGGTTCGGCGTGGTGATCCTGAACTGCTACGGCCTCACCGAGGCGGCCACCGCGGTCACCGTGAGCGCACCGGAGACCAACCGGCTCGGCACCGTCGGCAGGCCCATCCCCGGCACCGAGGTCGGCATCGGCCCCGACGGGGAGGTGCTGGTCCGCGGCCCGCACGTCTCGCCCGGCTACTGGGGCGCCGCGGCCGATCAGCGCCCCGTCGACGCGCAGGGCTGGCTGCACACCGGCGACATCGGCGAACTCGACGACGGCCACCTGCGGATCACCGGCCGCAAGAAGGAGATCCTGGTGACCTCCGGCGGCAAGAACGTCGCCCCGACCCCGCTCGAGGACCGGGTGCGCCTGCACCCGCTGGTGAGCAACTGCATGGTCGTCGGCGACGGCCGCCCGTTCGTGACCGCGCTGATCACCCTCGACGCCGATCGGGTGGCGAAATGGCGCGCCGAACATCCCGGCACCGATCCGGCCACCGAGATCCAGGCCGCCGTCGACGACGCCAATTCGCTGGTGTCGCGGCCCGAATCGATTCGCGCGTTCCGGGTCGTCGACGGCGATTTCACTGTCGAGGCCGGCCTGCTCACCTCCTCGCTGAAATTGCGCAGGGCCGCGATCGTCGCCGCCTATTCGACGGAGATAGATCAGCTCTACGTGTCGCGCGGGTAACGCGCCACGAAATTCTCCCAGCGGTCCCGCCGACGATAGCCGGGACCGATCGGCCGATGAATTGCGGTGCCCAGCAGTGGTTTCCGCATTCCACCGGCGACACACTCGAAATCGGAATTCGACTATCGAAAGTGATCACATCATGTATGACGTCATCGTCGTCGGAACCCGGGTCGCGGGCTCGCCGCTGGCCATGCTGCTGGCCCGTCAGGGGCACCGGGTGCTCGCCGTGGATCGCGCGAGCTTTCCCAGCGACACCCCGTCCACGCACTACATCCATCAGGCCGGTCTCGGCT
This sequence comes from Nocardia rhizosphaerae, assembly GCF_042650365.1. Lineage (NCBI taxonomy): Bacteria > Bacillati > Actinomycetota > Actinomycetes > Mycobacteriales > Nocardiaceae > Nocardia > Nocardia rhizosphaerae. The sequence continues at coordinate 1,257,034 of NZ_JBHSBA010000015.1, read as the reverse complement.
TCCTGAAGTCCTGGGGCCTGCTCGACGCGGTGGCCGCGGGCTGCCCGCCGATCCGCCACCTGAACTTCACCTACACCGACATCGCGATCCCCGGCATGGCCGATCCGTCGGCCGACGGCATCGACGCCGTGTACTGCCCGCGCCGCACCGTGCTGGACAAGATCCTGGTCGACGCGGCGGGGGAGTCCGGCGCCGAGGTGATCGAGGGCTTCACCGTCACCGGCCTGCTGCGCGATGGTGACAGTGTGGCGGGAATCCGCGGCCGGGTCGGTGACGGCCCGGAGCAGGAGTTCCGCGCGAAGCTGGTCGTCGGTGCCGACGGCTCGAACTCGATCGTCGCCAAGGAGGTCGGCGCGGCCACCTACGAGGGGTCGCCCGCCGCCTGCTTCATCTACTACTCGTACTACGAGGGTGTGGACTGGGGTATGCACCACCGCACCGGGTTCGGCGAGCAGCAGTTCGCCTCCTGGCCGACCAACGACGACCTGGCCCTGGTCGCCGTGATGCGCAAGCGTGACCGGTTCCGCGACTTCCGCACCGATCCCGACGCGGGCGTGCAGGAGATCGTCGACCAGATCGACCCCGAGATCGGTGCGCGGCTGCGCGAGACCGGCAAGCGGGTCGAGCCGTTCCGGCCGATGCTGTACCCGGACAACTACCGCCGCCAGTCCTTCGGTCCCGGCTGGGCTCTGGTCGGCGACGCCGGTTACCACAAGGACCCGTTCACCGGCTGGGGTATCACCGATGCCTTCAAGTACAGCCAGCTGCTGGCCGATCTGGTGCACGAAAGCCTCTCGGGCGCGCGCCCGTTCGCCGAGACCATGCCGGAGTACCAGCGCGAGCGTGACGCCCAGAGCGCCAGCACCTACGAGCTGACCCAGTCGATCTCGGAGCTCACGCTGACCCCGTACTACGACTCGGTGTTCCGCGCGGCGAGCATGAGCGAGCATTACTCGAAGAAGTTCTTCGGGCTGATCGCCGGCCTGTACCCGCCGGACAAGTTCTTCGGTGAGGCCGAGCTGACGGCGCTCTACGAAGAGGTGAACTTTCCGGTCGCCGACCGGCATGTGGTGAATACCGGGGTGTCGGCGTGATCGCGGCCGGCCTGACGGCGCTGGGGGACAGCTTCGTGGAGGGCCGCGGCGACCCAGCCGCGGCGGGTGGCTACCGGGGCTGGGTCTCGCGCCTGGGCGGGCAGCTCGGGTTGCGGCCCGCCACGATCCACAACTTCGGCACCCACGGCGCCACCACCGGCGATGTCGTGGCGAGCCAGCTCGCCGCGGCCACCTCGTCGGCGCGGGCCGGCCTCTACGGTGTGGTTGTCGGCGTGAACGACCTGGTCAGCGCGTATGACGAGGCTCGTTTCGCCGACAACCTGCACACCCTGTTCTCGACCTTGCGGGCGCGGGAAGCCACTGTCTTCACCGCCAGCTACCCCGATATCCCCGCGCGGCTGCCCGTCCCCGACGGTTTCCGTGCCCTGCTGCGGGAGCGTTTCGCCACCGCCAACGATGTCCTCGCCCGGGTCACCGACGACACCGGCACCCTGTTGCTCGATATCGCCGCCAGGCCCGAATGGGCCAGGCCGGAGGTGTGGACCGCCGACGGTCTGCACCCGAGTCCGGTGGGCCACCGCCTGTTCGCCGCCGCCGCGGCCGAACTGATCGCCTCGGCCACCGCTACCACCGTCGCCGCCTGAGAGGAACCTTCCGTGACAGACGAACGACGCCTGGCACGCGACCCGATCGCCATTGTCGGGATGTCGGGTCTGCTGCCCAAGGCACACACCCACCGCGAGTACTGGCAGAACATCATCGACGGCGTCGACTGCACCTCCGAGGTGCCCGCGTCGCGCTGGAGCCTGGAGGACTACTACGACGCCGATCGAGCGGCACCGGACAAGACCTATTCGCGCCGTGGCGCGTTCCTGCCCGACGTGGATTTCGATCCGCTCGAGTTCGGCATGCCGCCGAACCAGCTCGAGGTCACCAGCACCATGCAGACCCTGAGCCTCGGCGTCGCGCGGGATCTGCTGGCCGACGCAGGCGCGACAGGCTCGCAGTGGTACGACCCGGCCCGCACCGGCGTGGTGCTCGGTACCACCGGTCCGGTGCCGCTGATGCATCCGCTGGCCGCGCGCCTTTCCACCCCGGTCCTGGTGGAAGCGGCGCGTTCGGTCGGGTTGTCCGATGCCGACGCCGCGGAGATCTCGCGCCGGTTCGCCGCCGCGTTCGCGCCGTGGGAGGAGAACTCGTTCCCCGGTCTGCTGGCCAATGTGGTGGCGGGCCGGGTCGCCAACCGGCTCGGCCTCGGCGGCATGAACTGCACCGTCGACGCGGCCTGCGCGGCGTCGCTGGCCGCGATCCGCACCGCGATCGCCGAACTGCAGGACGGCCGCGCCGACATGATGATCACCGGTGGCGTCGACACCGAGAACTCGATCTTCATCTACCTGTGCTTCAGCAAGGTCGGCGCGCTCTCGCCGACCGGCCGGATCAGCCCGTTCTCGGCCGCCGCCGACGGCACCCTGCTCGGTGAGGGCATCACCATGCTCGCGCTGCGCCGCCTCGCCGACGCCCGACGCGACGGCAACCGGGTCTACGCGGTGATCCGCGGACTCGGGTCCTCCAGCGACGGCCGGGCCAAGAGCATCTACGCGCCGGTCGCCGCCGGTCAGCGGGTGGCGCTGGAGCGGGCCTACGCCGACGCCGAGTGCTCGCCCGCCGATGTCGAGCTGATCGAGGCGCACGCCACCGGCACCGCCGTCGGCGACAAGACCGAGCTCACCGCGCTGAAAGGTCTGCTCGCCGACGCGAGTTCGGAGACCGGGTTCGCCGCGCTCGGCAGCGTGAAATCGCAGATCGGGCATACCAAGGGCGCCGCGGGCACCGCGGGCGTGATGAAGCTGGCCCTGGCGCTGCACCAGAAGGTGCTGCCGTCGACGATCAATGTCGACGCGCCCAACAGCGAGATCGACGCCGCGCAGACCCCGTTCTACGTCAACACCAAGACCCGGCCGTGGGTGCTCGACCCGCAGCGCCCGGTGCGCAGGGCCGCCGCCTCGGCGATGGGCTTCGGCGGCACCAACTTCCACCTGGTGCTCGAGGAAGCCGACGGCGAACGCGGACCGGTCATGCACCGGGTGCCGCGCGCGCACCTGTGGCACGCGGCGGATGTCGCGAGCCTGATCGACGTGGTGCGCAGCACGCCGGGCACCGACGGCGGCGAGATCCCCGCCGACCACGCCAGGATCGGCTTCGTCTCCGTCGACGACGACACCGCAGCCGACCTGCGCGCGCTCGCGGTCGACGAATTGGTGCGCCAGCCCGATGCCGCGCAGTGGGACCACCCGGAAGGGGTGTACTTCCGTGCTCGCGCGCTGGCGGAGCCGAAGATCGGTGTGCTGTTCGCAGGCCAGGGCAGCCAGTACGTGGACATGGGCCTGGAGACGGCGCTGAACAATCCGCCGGTGGGTGCGGCCTTCGACGCCGCCAACGCGGCCTTCGTCGGTGCGCCGCAACGGCTGGGCGCGGTGGTGTTCCCGCCGCCCGCGTTCACCGAGCAGACCCGCGCCGCGCAGGAATTGGCCCTGCGCCGTACCGAATTCGCGCAGCCCGCGATCGGCGCGCTGGCGGCCGGGCAGTTCCGGGTGCTCACCGAGTTCGGGTTGCGGGCGCACGGCTACCTCGGGCACAGCTTCGGTGAGCTGACCGCGCTGTGGGCCTCCGGTGCGCTGAGCACCGCGGACTTCTACACCCTGGCCAGGGCGCGCGGCGCCGCCATGACGGTCGCCGACGATGTCGAGGCGGGCACCATGGTGGCCGTCAACGCGCCGCGCGATGAGGTCGCCGCGGCCATCGGTGATCTCGACGACGTGTGGATCTGCAATCACAACGCGCCCGACCAGATCGTGGTCGGCGGTGGCCCCGACGGGATCGCGGCCTTCGTCGCACGCAGTGCCGAGAAGGGCTGGGCCACCAGGGATCTGCCGGTGGCCGCCGCCTTCCATACCCCCTATGTGGCGCATGCGGCTACCGAGTTCGGTGCCGCCGTCGCCGACATCGACATCGTCGAGCCGGATGCGCCGGTGTACGCCGACACCGCGGGCGCGTCCTACGGTGCCGACGTCGCCGCCAACCGGGCGACCCTCACCGCGCAGCTGAGCCGGCCGGTGGAGTTCGTCGACGCGCTGCGGGCCATGTACGCCGACGGCTGCACCGTGTTCGTCGAATGCGGCCCCAAACAGGTCCTCACCTCGCTGGTGCGCCGCACCCTCGGCGACGACGTGATCGCCTTCGCCACCGACTCGGGGCCGATCGGCAACGGTGACGTCGCGCTGAAACGGGCGGCCGTCCGCCTGGCGGTCCTCGGTGTGCCGCTCGGCGGCATCAACCGCTACGCCGACCCGGCCCCCGCGCCGACCACGCCCGCGGCGGGGCGGATGACGGTGACCCTGTCGGCTCCGGAATACGTCCCAGAGACCAGGCGCGTGGCCTATGCCGACGTCCTGTCCGGTGACTACCGGCTGGAACTCGCGGCCGGCAGCGATGGGGCGGCGCCCGTCGAGCACGGGTCCGAGACCGGGCTACCCGCGTTCACCGCGAACGGCGGTCCGGCCGCTGGACTTCCCGAACGCCAACCCGCCCAGGATGTTTCGGCAGCCTCTCCGGCGCCGTCGACCACGGTGGCCGTCGCCGAGTTCACACCGTCCCCGCACCAGCCTGTAGTACCCCAGACCGTGGAGGAACAGCTCGTGACCATCCCCGCCGACCCGCTCGACTCCGCCCTGGTGCAGCACCTCGACACGCACCGGCAGTACCTGGACGGCCAGCTCGATCTGGCGCGGGGGCTGGCCGGCGCGCTCGGTTCCGGTGCCCTCGACGAGCGCACCCTGCGGGCCATCGAGGCGGTGAAGGACCACGGCGTCGCGATCAGCGAGAGCCACGCGCAGGCCAGCTCCGTCCTCGGCCGGCTCGCCGAATTGGAGGTGGGCTCCGCGCCCCGCGCCGTGACCGCCACCCGAGTCGAGCCCCGTGCTCTCCCCGCCCCCCAAGCACTGTCGGCGCCCACCGCGGCCCCGGCTGTGCCGGGGAACGGGCAGGCGTCCGGTCAGCAAGGTGGCGGGACTCCGGTCGACCACCAGACGAGCGCTGTCGCCCCGACCGGCGGACCGGTCGGCACCGCCCCGCAGGCCGGAGCTGTCGGTGCTCAGGGACTTCCGGCGGCGACGGTGCCGGCGGCGAACCCGTCCGGTTCGGCCGCATCGATCGGCGACGAATCCGGCCAGGGCACGAGCGGCGCGCAGGCGGCGGATCGGGATGCCATTCGTGGGGCGCTGCGCGAGGTGGTCGCCGACAAGACCGGGTATCCGGTCGAGATGGTCGACCCGACCATGGATCTGGAAGCGGATCTGGGTGTGGATTCGATCAAGCGGGTGCAGGTGATCGGTGCGCTGCAGGAGCGGTTCCCGAACCTGCCGAATCTCGGCCCCGAGCAGCTGGGCACCCTGCGCACTCTCGACCAGATCGCCGACCTGCTCGGCGCCGGCGACAGTGCCGGCGGGACGGTGGCGACGGGCAGCGCGGCCACTGCCGCGACCGATACCGGCACGACGTCGTCCGACGGTGCCGTGACCGCCGACACCCTGCGCCAGGCGCTGCGCGAAGTAGTCGCAGACAAGACCGGGTACCCAGTCGAGATGGTCGACCCCACGATGGATCTGGAAGCGGATCTGGGTGTGGATTCGATCAAGCGGGTGCAGGTGATCGGCACGCTGCAGGAACGGTTCCCGAACCTACCCAGCCTCGGTCCCGAACAGCTCGGGACCCTGCGTTCGCTGGATCAGATCGTGGCCGAGCTGGCCGGGGGTGATGTCCACCCAAAAGCTGAGGCCGCGGCCGAAACGTCGCGGCACGTCGTCGAACTCGTCACGCTGGCGCCGGTCGATCCGGCGGTGGATCCGTACCGGCCGGCAGGTCGCGCGCTGGTGGTCTGCCTCGATCCGTCGGCCGAGACCGACAGCGAAGCCGTCGAGGAGGCGCTGCGCGAGCGGAGCTGGACGGTGCGGCGAATCGGCCCGGACGACACCGTGAGCGGCCAGGCGGAGGTGTGCATCGTCGTCGCGGGTGTCGCCGCCGAATGGGATCAGGCCGAACGCGTTCTCACCGAGGCGATCCTGGTGAGCGGCCGGGTCCTGCCCGCGCTGCGCGAGGCGAGCGGCCGGGCGGGCTTTGTCACCGTCACCCGGCTCGACGGCCACCTCGGCCTGCTCGGCGACGCCGAGCCGGTCGCCGCGCTGCTCGGCGGGCTCGGCGGTGTGGTGAAGACACTGGCCGCCGAGGAACCGGCGCTGTTCTGCCGCGCTCTCGACATCGCCCCGGCGGCGACGCCGGGCCGGGTGGCCCAGATCGTGCTCGAGGAGCTGTGTGACGCCGCGATCGACACCGTCGAGGTCGGCGTCGACGGGTCAGGTGTGCGCCGCACCCCGGTACCGAGTGCGCACAAACCCGCGATCACCACCGAGATCGTCAGCGCCGGAGCGGAATCGGCGCCTTCGGTACTGACCGCCGACGACGTCGTGCTGGTGACCGGCGGTGCGCGCGGGGTCACCGCGACCTGTGTGCTCGCCCTCGCCGAGCACAGCACGGCGCGGTTCGTGCTGCTCGGGCGGACCAGGCTCGCCGACGAACCGGATTGGGCCGTCGGCGTCGCCGACGCCGACCTCAAGCCCGCCGCGGTGCGGGCCTTGGCCGGAACCGGTGTCACGCCGCGCGACATCGACCGGGCGTGTGCGGAGATCCGGGCGATCCGTGAGATCCACGCCACCCTGGCCACTCTCGGTGAACGTGCCGAGTACCTGGCGGTGGACGCCACCGACGCCACCGCGCTGGCCGCCGCGCTCGCCCCGTGGCGCGACACGATCACCGGCGTCGTGCACGGCGCCGGTGTGCTCGCCGACTCGCTGATCCCGGACAAGACCGCCGAGTCGATCGGCCGGGTCCTTCGCCCCAAGCTCGGCGGCCTGGCAGCGGTCCTCGCCGCCGTCGGGGCGCCGAAGGATCTGGTGCTGTTCACCTCGGTCGCCGGGCTGTTCGGCAATACCGGACAGGCCGACTACGCCGCCGCTAACGAGGCGCTGTGCCGCTTCGCGGTGAGCTGGCGGCGCAGGCATCCCGGCCACCGCGTCACCGCCCTGGACTGGGGCGCCTGGGACGGCGGCATGGTGACCGCCGAACTGCGCGAGCACTTCCGGACCAGAGGCATCCCGCTGCTCGAGCCCGCCGCGGGCGCGGCCGCGTTCACCGCGCAGTTCACCACCGAGCGCAGGCCGGAACCGGTGCTGCTGGTCGGCGCGGCGACCGCGCTGTCGACCGGGCAGCGGCCCGCCGCCCCGGTCAGGGCCAGGCGCGACGTGCGCGGTCTGACCGACGAGCCCGTGATCGCGGCGCACCGGATCGGCGAGCACATCGTGCTGCCCGCCACCTTCGGGCTCGGCGCGATGATCAACCTCGCCGAGCGCACCCGGCCCGGGCTCGGCGTGATCGAGGTCAGGGACTACCAGGTCCTCAAGGGTCTGGTGTTCGATCATCCGATCACCGCGGTCGAGCTCGAGCTCGATCCGGTTCCCGACATCGACGGCCGGACGGCGGTGCGCGCCACCGTCTTCGGTGACAAGGCCGCCCATTTCCGGGCGACCCTGCTGCTGGCGGCCGAGCCCGCCGAGGCGGAGCGCGGGCCGGTGGTGGCCGGTCCCGGCTCCGACGCCGCCTGGATCTACACCGAGGCGGTGCAGTTCCACGCCCCGGCCTTGCAGGGCCTGCGGGCCGTCAGGGCCGAGAGCGAGCGCGCGATCGTGTTCGAGTGCTTCCTGCCCACCGGCCCGGTCGCCGGCGGCGCCTACGCGGGCAGACTGCACGACCCGGTCGCCGCCGACCTGATCCTGCAGGGGCCGCCCGTCCTCGGGCACCGCCTGCTCGGCGCGGCCTGCCTGCCGCTCGGGGTCGGCCGGATCGACTATCACCACCCGCTGCCGACGGACGCACCGTTCGTACTCGTGGTCGACAACCCACGTGCCACCCGGCTCGAAGCCCGCATCGACGCGACCGCGCTGTCCACCGACGGCACAGTGCTGCAACGGTTCTCGGACGTCACCGTGCTCACGACGCCCGACCTGACGGACAAGTTCCAGACCTCGGTGAGGAAGTGGACCCGATGACAGTTCTCGATTTCGACGGCATCGCCTTCGACCCGGTGGGCACACCGGCGGCCCCCACTGCCATGGACTCGAACGCCGCGTCCCCGGTCGCCGAGGCGATGTCGGGGGAGCGGACGGGTTGGCCCGCCGACGCGCCGACTGTTCCGGCGGCACCGGCGACGACCGGCCATCGGCACGCGACAGGTTCCCTGCCTGCCGACACTGGTGGCCACGACGCGGCGGCGCAGGCCCTCGTCGGCACCGCGCCGGTCGCCACCGGCTCCTTGCTGCCGCCGTCGGGCGCGCTGCCGGTCGGCCAGGTCGGGCAACCGGGAGCCGACCGGACGACGGTGGACTCCGCGGCGGCAGCATCGCCCGGCCCGATCGCCGACCTGCGCGCCGGTCTCGTCACCGCGCACCGCGCGGCCCTCGGCGCGCAGCTCGCCCTGCAGCGAGCGGTGTGGGACCGCGCGGTTGGCGGCGTCGCACCGGCGGAAGCCGGGCTGATCGGCGCGGGTCCCGGCTCCGGGCCCACCGCGACGGCCGAGACCGGGTCGCGCCAGGCAGGCGTGCGGTTCGGTACCGCGGGCACTGAAGTCGACGGAGCGGCCGCGCGGTCAGGGTCGGCGGTAGCCCCCGCGACCGGCCATGAGCGTCCGACGGCAGCGCGCGAGGGGGCGTTCAAGCCGCTCGCGCGCAGCGACCGCACTCGCCTCGACGGCGCCGCGCTGGCGCTGCTGGCCGAGGGCGCGATCCCCGCGGTCTTCGGGCCGTCGCACGACCGCGCGGGCGTCCCCGTCGCGGCGCGACTGGCCGGGGGAGAACCCCTGGTGCTCACCGGGGTCGAGCTGATCGAGCTCTACGGCGGCGCCGGCGACGGCCTGGTGCGCGCGACCTACCAGGGCACTCCCGGCGCCGCCGCCCGGCAGGCCGCGGAGGTGTTCGCGCTGTTCACCGGCATGCACCTGTGCCTGTCGGGCAGCACGCTGACCGGGGCGACGCCGGTGGTGACCGGACCAACCCGGGGCACGGTCGAGCTGATCGTGTCCGGCGTGGATCTCGTTCCGCGCCCGCATGTCCGTGGCACCGCGCGCATCGATGGTGGTCAGGACGTGGCGGTCGAGGTGGTCGTCACCGAGGCGCCGGGCGCGGGTGTCGGCCCGGGGCAGGCGGTGCCGAGCCTGCTGCTCAACGAGTTCCACATGACCCATCTCGCCCGTGGTGACCAGGCGATCGCGATGGGACCGGAGTTCGCGCCCTACACCGGCGTGCGCGCCACCCGCCTGCCCACCGGCGGTCTGCTCCTGGTCGATCGGGTGCTCGACTTCGACGGCGCGCGTGGCACTCTCGATGCCGCGTCGTACACCACCGAGTACGACTCACCGGCCGATTCCTGGTACTACGCCGACACCGCCAACGAGTCCATGCCGCACTTCGTGTACATGGAGACCTCGTTGCAGGCGGCCCTGCTGATGGGCTACTACGCGGGGCCGACCCTCACCCAGCCCGGCACCACCCTGAGCCTGCGCAATCTCGGCGGCACCGCGACCGTGCTGCGGCAGGTGGATCCGCGCGATCGCACCATCGCGCAATGCTCCCGCCTGCTGTCGACCACGATCCTGCCCGGCTCCTCGCTGCAGACCTTCGACTACACGCTCAGTATCGACGACGAGCCGTTCTACACCGGCGAGACCATGTTCGGCTATTTCAGCGACGAGGCGCTCGCCAACCAGACCGGCCTCGACGCGGGCAGACAGGCACCGAGCTGGCTGGCCGAGCATCCGGCGGCCGAGATCCGCACGATCGACGTGGCCGCCCGCCGCGCCGACCCACGCGCACCGCTGTGCTCGCGTCGCACCCTGTCCCTCGTCGACCGCGTCGAGGTGGTCGACGGCGGCGGGAAACACGGTGCGGGATACCTGCATTCGCTGCGACCCATCGACCCCGAGGACTGGTTCTTCGCCCGCCACTTCCACCTCGACCCGGTGATTCCCGGCTCGCTCGGCGTCGAATCGGTGATCCACGCCGTGCAGGAATGGCTGCTCGACGCAGGCCACGCCGCGGGGATGACCGACCCCGTGTTCCGCATCCCGGCCGACATCCCGTTCAGCTGGCGCTACCGCGGCCAGTTCCTGCCCACCGACGGCACCGTCGAACTCGAAGCGCACATCAAGGCAGTGCACCACGGCGCGCACGGGGTGACCGCCGTGGTCGACGGCTCGCTGTGGAAGCCGGGCCTGCGGATCTACGAGGTCACCGACCTCGCCGTCGAACTCGTCGATCGGAGACCGTGATGACCGCCCTGCGGACCCTGGCGATGGCGACCACCGTCGACCAGATCACCGCCCTGCTGCTGGACCTGGACTCCCCGGTGTGGATCGTGCGCACCGGCGACCAGGTCGGTGCCACCGCCGACGACACCGTCGCCGCCCGCGCGCAGGTGCTCGCCGCCGTCGGTCCACTGCCCCCGGAACGCCTCGGCGACAGCGCCTTCCGCGCCGAGCACGGCGTCAAGGCGGCCTATGCCGCCGGCGCCATGGCCAACGGCATCGCCGCGCCCGAGCTGGTGACGGCGATGGCGCGGGCCGGCTACCTCGCCGCCTACGGTGCGGCGGGCGTCGCGCCGGGCACGGTCGACGCCGCGCTGGCGGGTCTGGCGGCCGAACTCGGCGGACAACCGTTCGCCTGCAACCTCATCCACAGTCCCAGCGAGCCCGCGCTCGAACGCGCCATCGTCGACGCGTGTCTGCGGCACGGTGTGCGCTGCGTGGAGGCCTCGGCTTTCATGGACCTCACCGCCGAGGTGGTGCGCTATCGGGCCGCGGGCCTGACCGTCGACCGGCACGGCGGTATCGAACGCGGACACCGGGTGATCGCCAAGGTCTCCCGCGTCGAGGTCGCCGACCTGTTCCTGCGGCCCGCGCCGGTGCGGCTGCTGCGCGAACTGGTGAGCGCGGGCGCGATCACCGCCGAGCAGGCCCGGCTGGCCGAGCAGGTGCCCATGGCCGATGACATCACCGCCGAAGCCGACTCCGGCGGCCACACCGACCGCAGGCCGCTGACCGTGCTGCTGCCGGAGCTGATCGCCGCGCGCGACCGCACCACGGGTGCGCAGCGGGTCAGAGTCGGTGCCGCGGGCGGCATCGGCACCCCCGATGCCGTCGCGGCGGCGTTCGGCCTCGGCGCCGCGTATGTGGTCACCGGCTCGGTGAACCAGGCGGCCAGGGAAGCGGCGCAGTGCGCCGCGACCAAGTCCCTGCTCGCGAAAGCCGAGTTCGCCGACTGCGCCATGTCGCCGTCGTCGGACATGTTCGAACTCGGTGTGCAGGTACAGGTATTGCGCCGCGGCACCATGTTCGCCGCCCGCGCCCAACGTCTCTACGACACCTACCGCGCCTACGACGGCCTCGACGCGCTGCCCGCCCCGCTGCGTGCCGAACTGGAGCGCACCCTGTTCCGCAGGCCGCTCGACGAGGTGTGGGGCGACTGCGTGCGCTACTTCACCGAACGCGATCCGGCCCAGCTCGCCGGGGCCGAACAGGATCCGAAAGCCAAGATGGCGTTGGTGTTCCGCTGGTATCTGGGCCTGTCCTCGGGCTGGAGTATCCGTGGCGAGGCCGACCGGGTGGCCGACTACCAGATCTGGTGTGGGCCCGCGATGGGCGCGTTCAACACCTGGGCCGCGGGCACCCATCTGGCCGCACCGGAGAACCGCGCGGTGGCCGAGATCGCCGGCCAGCTCATGTACGGCGCGGCCTACCTCACTCGCGTCGCCCAGTTGCGCACCGCGGGTGTGCGGCTGCCTGCCGCCTGCGCCCGCTATGTTCCGCGTCCCATGGCGGACCGGTGACCGTCGCAGACATCGAAACCGCGACCACCGGCACCGCCTGGGCGCTGTGCCCGAGCTGCGATCGGATGATCTACCGCAAGCGCTACGAGCGGGCTCACCGGGTGTGCCCGGAATGCGACGGCCACGGCATGCTCACCGCCGCCCAGCGCATCGCCTTGCTGCTCGACCCGGACTCGGCGCAGCCGATCGCCACCGCGGACACTGTCACCGGCGCCTGCCCCGAACGCGGCGCCGCCGCACCTGAGGTCACAGCGCTGCCCGCGGCGATCGGCTGTGTCCGAGGCACCGTCGGCGGTACCCCGATCGTGCTGGCCGTCATGGACTTCCGGTCCCGCGGCGGCAGTTCGGGCCGTGCCGTCGGTGCGGCGGTCACCGCGGCGGCCGCGGCGGCGCTCGCCGATCGCGCGCCGCTGGTCGTCGTCACCGCGTCCGGGGGTGAGCGCAGGCAGGAGGGCATCGCCGCGCTCCTGCAGACGGCCGAGGCCAGCCGCGCGCTGCGCCGCCTCGACGCCGCGGGCGTACCCACCATCTCGGTGATCACCGACCCGACCGACGGCGGTATCGTGGCCTCCTTCGCCACCTCGACCGACATCATCGTCGCCGAACCCGGCGCGCGGCTCGGCTTCACCGGGCCGCGAGCGATCCAGCAGACCGCAGGCCAGACCCTGCCCGCCGGTGTCCAGACCGCGGAATCCTTACTCGCGCACGGCATCGTCGACATGATCTGCCACCGAACGTCGCTGCGCATCCGCCTCGCCCGGCTGGTCGAGGCAGCCGACCGCCCGCCGCGTCGCGCGGCACCCGGCGACGTGGCCGCCGTCGGCACCGACCCGGCCGCGCCGACCGCGCGGGAACCGTGGGATCGAGTACGTGCCGCCCGCCGCCGGGACCGCCCGACCGGCCTGGACTACTTCACGACGGTCTTCGACGACTTCGTCGAACTGCACGGCGACCGCATGTCCGCCGACTGCCCCGCGCTGATCGCCGGAACGGCCCGGCTCGACGGTCTCCCGGTGGTGGTGCTCGGCACCCGGAAAGGGCACACCGGCCCCGAGCTCACCGCGCGCAACTACGGCATGCTCACCCCCGCCGGCCACCGCAAGGCGGTGCGGATCATGCGGTTGGCCGCGAAACTCGGCAGGCCGGTCGTCGCCCTCGTCGACACCGCGGGTGCGCACCCCGGCATCGAAGCGGAGGAACAGGCTCAGGCCGTCGCCATCGCCGAGTCACTGGACCTGCTCGCCGAGCTGCCGGTTCCGGTGGTCGCCGTGATCACCGGGGACGCCGACAGCGGCCGAACGCTCGCGCTGGCGCTCGCCGACCGGGTCCTGGTGTGCGGGAACGCGAGCTACTCGGTCATCAGCCCGCAAGAGTGCGCCACCATCAGGTGGAAGGCCTCCGCCGCGGCGCCGAAGGTGGCCGCCGGGTTGCGAGTCGACGCCGTCGCCCTGCTCGAACTCGGCATCGCCGACGCCATCGTCCCCGAACCCGAAGGCGGTGCCGACCGCGATCCCGTCGCCGCGGCCGCCCTGCTGCAGCGAGCGCTGCGCCAGGCCGTACACGAGCTGCGCGACCTGCCGACCGCGGACCTGATCACCCAGCGGCACAGCCGCTTCCGCGGCGACAGCCCGAACCGCACCGAGAACATGGCGACCGACGAGTAACGCTCAGTCGATACGCCTGCGCACCTCGCCGGCGAACCCCGGCACGCCGGTCCGATCGAGCACATCGAGCAACCCCTGGATGTGTTTCGGCGGACGCTTGTGTTCGGCGACCTGTTTGTACAGCTGCCGGATCACCGGGCCGGGAGCCAGATCCAGCAAGTCGAGGAGGAATCGTCCGGGTGTAGTAATTCGGGGAAACCCGCGCCGACGGGCCGTACGGCAAAGTCCTTCAGATTGAAGGTCAGCAGCACATCGGCGTTGCCGTGTATCGCCGCCGCCAGCACATGGCGGTCCTTTGGATGATTCTCCATCCGCTGGACCAGTTCGTCATAGCGCTCGACCAACGCGTCGGAGAAGAATCCGGTCAAGGTGCTGATCAACCGGTCAGCACTCGTAGCAGACGAGCTGCCGTCAGGTCTGGCACAGATGTTTCGGTGCAGCTCGGCCAGCGCAGAACCGTATCGCGCAAGTGGGCCGGAAACAGCACGCAGGTGTCGAGGAATACTCGCTGCATCAGTCGTGCCGCCTGAGCGGCTCCGCCGGGTCGTCGTCGTACAGACCGAGATCCTCGGAAATCCTGGTCAGCTCGGACAATCCGGCGGTGCGCTCGGCACGGCGGTACTCCCGGAAGGCCAACACGTCGGTCAGCAGAACCCGACGGTGCCGTCCTGGACGGGTGAACGGGATCTCGCCGGTGTCCAGCAACTTCACCAATGTCGGCCTGCTCATCCCCAGTAGCTCCGCGGCCTCCTGCGTCGTCAGTGTCGTGTGTAGCGGCGCGACCGTCACCGCTTTTCCTTCGGACAGCGCGAGTGCGACAAGACGAAGGCCCTCGACGAGTTCGGCGGGCAGCGCAACCACCTCGCCCTCCGCCGACCGCAGGACTGCTACACCAGACGATTCGGGCGCGGTCTCCAAGAATCGGCGCACCTCGGCGAGCTGCTCCAGATGCTGCGGCAGCAGGGTGCGCTCGTTCAATGTCTCGGTCATCGTGCCTCCATGGACACCATCATCCCCGATTTTCGAATAAAACGAAGGAGTGCACGTTGCGGCCCATCGATGCATGGCCGGACGGACGTCGGGGGCACTCCTGGTCGCGCTTTCTGCGCACATCTGGACGATTCCCGATGCACTCCTGGCCGACCCTTGCCGATAGCGACGCCTGCCGGGCAGTCGGGTGTGTCAATCTTTCCAGGCGTCTCGCAGTGACCGCGAACCCGCGGCGATCTCGGTGGCTTCGGACAGGGACAGGTGGAGTTCCCGGTCGGCGACCGGTGCGGGGCCGTCGTGGTGGGTGATGCCGTCGGGGGTGAGCACGAAATGCAGGGCGGTGTCGCCGATGTGGACGGAGACCGTGCCCTCGGGGACCAGGTCGCCGATGGCGCGGCCGAGGGGGAGTGCCAGCCAGTGGGCGCGCACCGCGTCGGTCGGCTTGCGGTCGCCGAGCCTGGGGGTGCCCCAGGCCGAGAGCGCGTCGAGCACCGGGCGCAGGTCGCGGCCCGCCTCGGTGAGCTGGTAGCTCGAGCGCATGCCGTCTCGGTGGTGGGTGAGCAGGCCCTCGCGTTCGAGTCCCTTGAGTCGGGTGGCGAGCATGTCGGTGCTGATCCCGGGCAGATCGGCGAACAGATCGCTGTAACGGCGCGGGCCCGAGCACAGTTCGCGGACCACGAGCAGGCTCCACCGGTCGCCGACGAGATCGAGGGCACGGCTGACAGCGCAGTAGTGGTCGTAGCTTCGGCGGGGCATGTGTACTACCTTAGCCGGGGGCTTGGAAAAACCAAGTGAAATCTTGGAAATACCAAGTAGTGTGTGCGGCAACCACGGTTCGGAGGGATGTTCATGCAGGTCAAGCAGTCCAGCAAGCTGTCAGGGGTGTCGTACGAGATTCGCGGCCCGGTCGCCGAGGAGGCGGCCCGGCTCGAGGCCGAGGGGCACCATGTGGTCAAGCTCAACACCGGCAATCCGCTCGTCTTCGGGTTCGACGCGCCGCCGGATCTGTTGCAGGACATGGTCCGGACGCTGCCCACGTCCACCGGCTACACCTCGTCGAAGGGGTTGCTCTCGGCCCGGCGCGCGGTGGTGCAGTACTACCAGACCCTCGGGGTGTCCGACGTGACCGTCGAGGAGGTGTTCCTCGGCAACGGCGTCTCCGAGCTGATCATGATGGCGATGACGGCGCTGCTGGAGAACGGCGACGAGGTCCTCGTCCCCGCCCCCGACTTCCCGCTGTGGACGGCCGCGACCGCGCTCAACGGTGGTACCCCCGTGCACTACCTGTGCGACGAGGGCGCCGACTGGTACCCGGACCTGGCCGACATCACCGCCAAGATCACCGACCGCACCCGCGCCATCGTGCTGATCAATCCGAACAATCCGACCGGCGCGGTGTATCCGCCGGAGGTGCTGCGCGAGATCCTCGAAATCGCCCGCAGACACAATCTGGTGGTCTTCGCCGACGAGATCTACGACAAGATCTACTACGACGACCTCGAACACACCGCGATCGCCTCGCTCGCCCCCGACCTGCTGTGCCTGACCTTCTCCGGCCTGTCGAAGAATTACCGCGCCGCCGGCCTGCGCTCGGGCTGGCTTGTTGTCTCCGGCCCCACGCAGCACGCCGCGAGCTATCTCGAGGGTCTCACCATGCTGGCCGGATTGCGGTTGTGCGCGAATGTGCCTGCCCAGCAGGCGATCCAGGCCGCGCTCGGGGGATATCAGAGCGTCTACGATCTCACCCTGCCGGGCGGTCGCCTGCGCGAACAGCGCGACCGCGCGTGGGAAGCGCTCAATTCCATCCCCGGCGTCAGCTGCGTCAAACCCAAGGGCGCTCTCTACGCCTTCCCTCGCATCGACCTGGACATGTACCCGATCCACGACGACGAGAGGTTCGTCCTCGACCTGCTGATGCAGGAGAAGCTCCACATCGTCCAGGGCACCGGCTTCAACTGGCCCCGGCCCGACCACTTCCGCATCGTCACCCTGCCCCACGCCGACGAACTCGAAGCGATCATCGAACGCATCGGCCGCTTCCTGTCGACCTACCGGCAGTGACGTCGTCTCGCCGATAACGGGCGGTCCGATCTGTGTATCGGTGGTACTCGGCGCGGGTAACGCGGAGGTCGTCACGCTAGGCGAGCGGCCGACGGAAAGGGAGCCGACGTGCTCGTCGTAGGGGCCCGGCATGGCCTCGGCCGGGCACCGCCAGGCGAATCGGTTGCTCAACCGGTTCACCTGGCGGTCGTACACCGCCAGGAAGGCGCGGGTATACGGTGCGGCGTTGCGCGCGGGATCGCGTCGTCGCATCGTCGCGCCGGCCATACCGCCGGGCTACCGGCTCATTTGAGTCCGGAGCGGACGAAGGCATTGACGATGTGGCGCTGCAGGACCAGGTAGAGCAGCAGCACGGGCAGGCAGGCCAGGCTGGCCAGGGCCATCATCGGGCCCCACTGGTCGCCTTCGGTACCCATGAAGCTACGCAGGCCCAACTGGAGGACATCGTTGGATTGGCGCAGCACCACCGCGGGCCAGAAGTACTCGTTCCAGGCGTTGATGAACAGCAGGATGCCGAGTGCGGCGAGGGCGGGGCGCAGGTTGGGCACCACCACGGTCCACAGGATCGCCCAGGAGGAACGGCCGTCCATCTTCGCCGCCGCGATCAGCTCCTTCGGGAACGCGTCCATGTGCTGACGCAACAGCAGCACACCCAGCGCCGAGCACAGGGTCGGCAGCACACAGCCGATCAGCGTGTTGATCAGCCCCAGCTCGTTGAGCAGGATGAAGTTGGGCAGCATGGTGACCTGGAACGGCACCAGCCACACCCCAACGAACGCCAGATACATCAACCGCTGCAGCGGGAAGGTGTACATGGCGAAGGCGTAGGAGGCCAGCAGGGCGATCAGCAGCTGGCCAGTCGCGGACATGATCGCCACGAAGAACGTGTTGGCGATCAGCCCGGCCACATCCACCTTCTGGGCCGCGTCGACATAGTTGGCCAGCGACAGCGGCCACGGCAGCGGGGAGAGCGAGCTGACATCCTCCGGCCTGCGCAGCGCCGTCGCGAACAGCCAGTAGATGGGGAACACGCACACCAGCGCCACCCCGGCGAGCAGCAGGTGGCTGCCCGCCGCGCGCAGACGGTCAATCATCATGAACGGCAACCTTTTCCGAAATCCAGACCAGCGCCGCGGCCAGCGCCCCGAACCCGACGAACAGCAGCACCCCGGCCGCCGCGCTGAGCCCGGCGTCGAAGGTGTGGAACGCGTAGTCCCAGAGCAGGTAGTAGATGTTGGTGGTGGCCTGGGACGGCCCGCCCTGGGTCATCGAGTCGATCAGCGGGAACGACAGGGTGGGGCTGAGCAGCACGGTCGTCAGCACCAGGAACATCAGGGTGGGCGAGAGCAGCGGCAGCGTGATCCAGCGGCGGATCTGCCCGGCGCTCGCGCCGTCGACCTTGGCGGCCTCGCTGTAGTCGCCGCTGATCCCGGCCAGCCCCGCCCACACGACCAGCGTCGCGAAGCCGAGCAGCTGCCAGCCGGTGATCACGATGATCACCGCCTGCGCGGTCGCGGCGTCATAGACCCAGTTGTGTCCGGTGCCGAGTAGCTGGTCGACGAATCCGCTGCCCGGATGCAGCAGCCACCGCCATACCGCCGCCGCCGCGACCGGCGCGACGAGGAACGGGGTGAACACCAGCGCCTGATAGAACGTGCGGGCCCGCCCGTGCATCCGCCTGCTCGCCAGCGCGATCAGCACCGGCAGTCCCACGGTGAACGGCAACAGCCCGAGGATCAGGCTGGCGGTGCGGCCGAGCGAACCCCAGAAGGCCGGAAGATCGAACAGCCGTTCGTAATTGGCGGTGCCGACCGGTGTCATCGGCGCGGTCGGCAGCAGATTCCACGACACTGTCGACAGCTGCACCGCTTGGGCGAGCGGCTGGTAGGTCCACACCACCAGCAGGATCAGCGCGGGCGCGAGGTACAGGTAGGGCGCGACCAGCCGGGCGAGCGTACGGCGGGTGATCCGGCGCGGCCCCGGCGCGGGGGTGGAGACCACCGCCCGCGCCGGGGCCTGCCGCTCGTCGATGACGAACATGTCACCGCGTCCGTGCGGCGATCGCCGCCAGTTGCTCGAGCACCTCGGCCTCGGCGCGGTCGTAGACCGGCGTGGCCGGGGTCGCTTCGATCGCCGTGGCCAGCAACGTCGAACCCACCAGATCGATGCGGCTGTAGCCGAATCCGGCGAAGCCGCGATGCCTGCCCGCGGGCGCCATCGGATCGATCCGGTACGACATGGCGGGCCCGACCCACACCGGGATCCCGGCGATCGCCGCCGTGGCGGTCAGATGGTTGTGCCCACACAGCACCATCCGCACGTCGGTGCCCTCGATGACCTCCGCCAGCCGGTCGGCGTCCTCGAGCTTGAGGAAGTCGGCGGTGGCGACGGGGGAGGGGATCGGCGGGTGGTGCAGCACCAGCAGTGTGCCCCGCGGCGCGGGGGTCCGCAGCTGATCGGTCAGCCAGGCCAGCTGCTCGAGTTCGAGCCTGCCCTCGTGCCGCAGCGGTGTCGTGCTGTCGAGCACGACGATCCGCAGGCCCGCCACCTCGACACAGCGATCATATGGCCGCTCGGGGTTCACCGATTCCAGGTCGAGCAGTTCGGTGCCGAAGGCGGCGCGTTCGTCGTGATTGCCCATCACATAGACGATCTCGGCGCCGAGCTCGGCCGCGACCGGCTCGACAGCCGCGCGCAGTCGCCGGTACGCCTCGGGTGACCCGTTGTCGGCCAGGTCACCCGAGAGCACCAGGGCATCGATGCGCTGCCCGGCCTCGCGCAGCTGGGTGAGCACCCGTGCGAGGTTCGCGTCGGTGTCGACGACACCGTGGACGAGCTCACCGGCCGGACGCAGGTGGGTGTCGGTGAGCTGGACGACGGTCAGTTCGCTCATCATGCGCCCGGCAGGAGCTTGGCGCCCTCGGCTTGGGCGGCGCTGAGGGTGGACTGCGGGTCCTGGCCCTGGAACACGACGGCCTCGACCGCGTCCATCATGCCGTTGCGGATCTGCAGGTAGTTGTTGCCGGGCATCGACACCCACGGCTCCATCTTCGCCAGCTGCGCCACGTTCGGCTTCAGCAGCGGGTTCTCTTCGGCCCAGTCCTTCAGCCCGTCCGGCTGGTCGAGCAGGCCGGTGCGCAACGGCAGGTAGCCGATGTTCTTGGCGATCTTGATGTAGGACTCCTCGCTGGTGAGGAACTTGATCAGCTCCCACGCCGCGCGCTGCTTGGCCGGATCGTTGGACAGGATGTGCAGGCCCGCACCGGAATTGGTCGGCACGGTCGGCTTGTCACCGAAGGCGGGCATCGGCGCCGAACGCAGGTCCCACTTGTCCTTGGCGCCCTTGACGAACATGCCCTGGATGGCGCTGGTCTCGAGCAGCATGCCCATCTCGCCGCGGGTGAACGCCTCGTAGCCCTGCTTCTGGTTGAACTTGGGCATGCTGCCGGAGTTCACCAGGTCCTGCGCCATCTGCGTCACCTCGACCACCGCGGGCTCGGCGTAGGTGAGGGTGCGCCGGTCCTCGGAGATGACCCGGCCGCCGTTGGAGCGCACCAGCGACTGGAAGCACCAGTCCTTGGCGGTCTTGGTCAGGCAGTCGACATACACTCCGCCCTTACCGGTGCGGTCGGCGATCTGCTTGGCCGCGGTCGCGACCTCGGCCCAGGTGGCGGGCGGGTTCGCCGGGTCGAGTCCGGCCTCGGTGAACAGCGAGGCGTTCATGTACAGCACCGGGGTGGAGAACACGAACGGCACGCCGTAGGTGTGGCCGTCCCAGTCGTCGAGCACCCTGGCGCGCGGCGCGTAGGCGTGCTCGCCGTCGAAGTTGCGCTGCACCTCGTCCTCGCCGACGAGGGTGTCCAGCGGCTTGGCCTGCAGCTGGTTGATGGTGAAGTCCAGGTCGGAGAAGCCCAGCTGCGCCACATCCGGCGGGGTGCCTGCGGCCATCTGGTTCTGGATGCTCGAGATGGTGTCGGTGGCCGGGTTGGGGCTGTTGCCCTGCGGCTTCTGCGCGGTGACCTTGATGTTCGGGTACTTCTCGCCGAAGTCGCCGATCAGCTCGTTGAACGTGTCGGTCCATGCGCCGGCGAGGCCGTAGTTGTAGGACTCGAAGACGATCGAGACCTCCTGGTCGGGGGCCAGCTCCGGGATCTGCGCGGTCGTCGTGGTGTCCGAGGACACGGTGCCGCCCAGACCGCAGCCGCTCAGGGCGACGGCGGTGGTGAACACCACGCCCAAGATGGGCAGGGTGCGCTTCATGGTGGTTCTCCTCATCGAATGGTGCGGTGGAAATCAGGGGACGGGCACGGCCGCCGCGTCCATGGCTTTCTCGGTGTCCGGTCGCGACGCCTGCCAGGTCAGCCGCAACCCGGTATCGGGGTCGAACAGGTGGATGTCGGCGGGATCGACCCGAAGGGCGATGTCCTCGCCCGCGCTGACCCCGGCAGGTCGCGCGGCGCGCACGCACAGGCTGGTCGCGCCCGCGTCCAGATGCACCAGTTCCTCGCTGCCCAGGTTCTCGACCATCCGCACCGTGCCGCGTACGTCGGTGGAGGTGGGGTCGATGCGCAGCCGTTCGGGGCGGATGCCCGCGATCACCGAGGTGTCGGCGGGCAGGTCGTCGGTGATGTCGAGCGCGGCGTCCACGCCGTCGGCGCGCACCCGCAGCGCTCCCGCACCGGCGGTGACGACGGCGGGGAACAGGTTCATCGGCGGGGAGCCGAGGAATCCGGCGACGAAGGTGGAGCGCGGCTGGTCGTAGAGCTCGGCGGGGGTGCCACACTGTTCGACCTGACCCGCGTTGAGCAGGGCGATGCGCGAGGCCATCGTCATCGCCTCGACCTGGTCGTGGGTGACGTAGAGGAAGGTGGCGCCCAGCCGGTGGTGCAGGGCGATCAGTTCGGCGCGCGTCGCGCTGCGCAGCTTGGCGTCCAGGTTCGACAACGGCTCGTCCATCAGGAAGGCACCGGGGTCGCGCACCATGGCCCTGGCCAGCGCGACGCGCTGACGCTGGCCGCCGGACAACGCGACCGGGCGCCGGTCGAGCAGCTCCGACAGCTCCAGGGTGGCCGAGACCTCCGCGACCCGCTGGGAGATCTCCGCGCGCGGCCTGCGCCGCGCGCGCAGCGGGAACCCGATGTTCTTGGCCACCGACAGGTGCGGGTAGAGGGCATAGCTCTGGAACACCATCGCCAGATCACGGCGCTGCGGCGCGGCGTCGGTGACATCGTTGCCGCCCACCAGGATCCGGCCCTCGCTGGGTTCCTCCAGCCCGGCGATCATCCGCAGCAGGGTGGATTTGCCGCAGCCGCTCGGGCCGAGCAACACCATGAATTCGCCGTCGGCGATGTCGAGGCTCACCTCGCGCACCGCGTAGTCGGTGTCGAACTTCTTCGATACCGACTGGATCTGCAGTCGTGCCACGTCTCTCCTCAGGCCGGCGCGGTGCCGGTGGTGATCCACCGCGACACCGCGGTCGCGATGGCGGGCGAGTCCTTCAACCACAGGAAGTGGTCGCGGTTCTCGACCGTCGAGTTCTCGTCGATGTGCCACTGGGTGACCGGTGCGCTCGGCATCCGGGAGACCAGGAAGTCGACGTTGGATTTCGGGCCGAGCACGTCCTCGCTCAGCGAGATCGCCAGCACCGGGACCGTCATATTCGCCAGCAGCGTGTTGTAGCGGCGGGTGGTGCCGCGCGGACGGTAGTAGCTGGTCAGCGAGTGGATCGACCAGTCGACCATCACTCCGCCCGGCATCGGCGCCGGGATCAGCACCCCACCGGGCCAGTGCCCCTTGACCCGCGAGATCAGCCCGATCCACTGGATCTGGCTCAGCGCCTCGAACCAGCGGCGCGGACCGAACGCCCACCAGAACACCGTGCCGGTGCCGATCACGGTGACCCCGGCGACCCGCTCGGGTTCGGCGGCGGCGAACAACAGCGCCAGCTGACCGCCGAGGCTGTGCCCGAACAGGTGCAGCGGCGCCTGCGGGAACCGGCCTTGGACGGTGGAAACGATGGCGGGCAGGTCGATTTCGAGCATTTCGCGGTAGCCGAAGTCGGTGTGCTCGCCGAACGCGGGCTCGGCCTCGCCGTGCGCGCGCAGATCGCAGGTGGCCACCGAGACGCCGGTGGCGTGCAGTGCCTTGGCCAGCGCCTGGTAGTTGCGGGCCTTCATGGCCATGGCGGGCAGGATCAGCACCACCGGGGCGGCCGGATCGGCGGCGGCCAGCCAGCGCACGGTGAACCGGACGCCGTCGGCGGTCTCGACCGTGGTGGTGTCGGGGGTGGTCGCGGGGCCGCCCGGCACCCGGTCGCCACCCTTGCCGGCATCGATGCGGGTTGGGGGGGTCATCGGTCGTCCGTTCCGGCGATGCGGACATCGCACACGTAGTCGAAAGTGAACTCGGCGGTGAGCACGTCGTTGTCGTCGAGCAGCTCCGCGCGTCCGGAAAGGCCGAAGCGGGTGGACTCGGTGGCGGCCAGGATCGGTGCCAGCTGCGCGGCGTCGACGGTGGCGACCGCGCGGATCCGGCCACGGGCGGGCTTGCGGTAGGCGGCGGTGCCGCCGCGCAGGACGAGGCGGTCGATGGTGTGCAGGCGGTGCGCCGCCGCGCCGACGAACGCCGCGGCGCCGGCGATATCGGCGGCGGTGAACAACGCTCCCGCGTGCACGGTGCCCATGTGGTTGCACATGACCGGTTCGGCGGGGATCTCCACCACCGACCTGGCGGGGGAGATCTCGGTGATCTCGGTACCCACGTGCGCGCCGAACGGCACCAGGGCCTGGGAGGCCTCGCGCAGGTAGGTGAAGTCGACGGACTCGGGATCGAGCGCGGGATAGGCGGCGCCGAAACCGGCGATGCTGCGGGTCATGACGTGCTCCTCTCAGCGCGGTCCGCGCAGCACGCGCCGCGCGATCGACCAGCGCAGCACCTCCGACGGACCCTCGTAGATGCGGAATGCCCTTGCCTCGACCAGGAAGCGGGCCACCAGATGGTCTTCACAGACGCCGAGCCCGCCGTGCAGCTGCACCGCCCGGTCCAGCACCCGCCACACCGCCTCGGAGACGAAGGTCTTGGTGATCGAGGCCTCGTGCCTGGCCTGCGCGGAGGTGGCGCCGTACTCGTCGATGGTGGCCGCGGTGGCCTGGATCAGGCTGCGGGCTGCGGCGATATCGATCTCGTTGTCGGCGATCAGGCCCTGCGCGAGTCCGTGGTCGGCGATCGGGACCCCGAAGGAGGTGCGGCCGGTGATGTGCGCGGCGGTGAGCTGCTGGGCGCGCACCGCCAGGCCGAGCCAGTTCATGCAGAACACCAGCCGGGACGGGGCCAGCCGTACCTGCGCCAGCTCGAGCCCGCGGCCGACGGCGCCGAGGATCGCCGACTCGGGCACTTCACAGTCGGTGAACTCGACCTCGCAGTGTCCGCCGGGGGCGCTGGTGTGGTCCAGCGTCGGCATCCGGCGGCCCACCTTCAGGCCCGGATTGTCCTGGTCGACCAGGAACATGGTCGGGCCGTCGGTGGTGGCGGCGACACAGATGGTGAACGCCGCGCCCTGGGCGCCGGTGGTGAAGTGCTTGCGGCCGTTGATGACCCAGCCGTTGTCGGTCTCCTCGGCGACGGTGGCGAGCATGCGGGGATCGGAGCCCGCACCGGGCGCCGGTTCGGTCATGGCGATGGCCGAGCGCACCTCGCCGGAGGCCAGCGGCGCCAGATACCGTTGCTGCTGTTCGGGATTCGCTACCGCGGCCAGCAGGTGGATATTGCCGTCGTCGGGGGCCCAGGCGTTGACGGCCAGCGGGCCGAGCAGGCTGGCGCCCGCCGCCTCGAGGACCGAGGCCTGCGCCCTGGTGTCGAGGCCGAGGCCGCCGTAGGCGGGGTCGGACAGTGGGCCGAAGACACCGGCGTCCTTGGCCTTCTTCTGCAGGTCTAGGCGCAGGGCGTCGTCGGTGACCCGGCCACCGACCACGACCTCACGTTCCACCGGGATGACGTGGTCTGTTACGAACTGCCTGGTCCTGTCGACCAGTTCCGCCACTGGAGTCATGTCGTCAGTCTCGGGTGGGGCGCGTGGTGGTTGCCGGGGCGATAGTGAATGTCGATCGGTCCAATCGACTCGGTATGCGGTGGCGACATGCCCGTCGCCGGACGATCACGGTGAAGGGGACGACCTCGCCGTGAGGGTGGCCGACTGCGAAAGGGCACGAGTGTGACCGGGTTGACCGTGCGGGTGATCGAACGAACCGACGAGGCCGACGCGGTGTTCGCGCTGGCACTCGGTGCGGCAGACGGTGGACAGCTGCCGTCGTGGACGCCGGGGGCCCACATCGATGTGGCGGTGGGGGCGGCGGGTGTGCGCCAGTACTCGCTGTGCGGTGACCCGGCCGAGCGCGACCGCTGGCGGATCGCGATCCTGCACGAGCCGGCGGGGCGCGGCGGCTCCGACCTGCTGTACCGGACCGCGATGCCCGGCACCGAACTGTCGGTCTCGCTGCCCCGCAACAACTTCGTCCTCGACGCGGCCGACGAATACACCTTCGTGGCAGGCGGGATCGGGATCACGCCGATCCTGCCGATGATCGCCGCCGCCGAAGCCGCCGGTGCCCGCTGGTCGCTGCACTACGGTGCGCGCAGCCGCTCCCATATGGCTTTCGCGGACGTGCTGGCCGAGCGCTATCCGGATGTGCGGCTGTTCCCGCAGGACGAGGCGGGACTGCTGCCCGTGGCCGAACTGCTGACCGCGCGACCGGATACGACGGTCTACTGCTGCGGCCCCGAGCCGCTGCTCGCGGCGGTCGAAGCCGAGGGCGCCCGCCACGGCGTCCCGGTACGGACCGAACGGTTCGTTCCGCGCGCGGTCGAGCCCGCGGGCCCCGACGCGGCCTTCGAGATCCACCTGGCCCGGACCGACCGCACCCTGCGCGTGGCCGCCGACCGCTCCATCGTCGACGTCCTCGAATCAGCGGGCGTTCCGGTGATCACCTCCTGCCGCGAAGGCACCTGCGGCAGCTGCGAGACCCCGGTCCTCGACGGCGACATCGACCACCGCGACTCCCTGCTCACCGCCGAGGAACGCGAGTCCGGCACGACGATGATGCTCTGCGTCTCCCGCGCCCGCTCCCAGACGCTGGTCCTTGACCTCTGAGCGGCTACGCGGCCCGCACACTCAACTCGACGTGCATGCCCGCCGCGACGACCATGTTCACCAGGGAGTCCAGGCTGAACAGGTCGATCTTGCCGCGCATCAGATCCGAGACCCGCGGCTGGGTGACGCCGAGCCGTTCGGCCGCCACCACCTGCGTCCACCCGGATACCGCGATCTGTTCGGCCAGGGCACTCATCAGGCGCGACCGCAGCCGCATGTTCTCGGCTTCCTGTGGGGTGTCCTCGATCGCATCCCACACGCTGTCGAACGTCTCGTCCGCCATCAGCGCTCTCCCTTCTCGCTCGACACGCGCGCCAGTGCGTATCGCTTCGTAGCCAGCGCCAGATCGGACTCGGCAGTCTTCTGTGTCTTCTTCTGGAAGCAGTGCAGCACAAGAATACGGTCCGCGAGTTTCGCCAGGTAGATGACACGGAAGGCGCCCGAGTCCTCGCGGACTCGAATTTCGCAGACCCCGAGCCCAACTGATCGCATCGGTCGCCAATCCGTGGGTTGCAGTCCGCGCTGCACGCGGTCGAGTTGATAGCCACACTCACGGCGAGCGGCGACCGGGAACTCGCGCAGGTCGTCGAGGGCTGTGCCAACGAACTCTATTCGCTTCACCGCATTCAGTATACAAGTGTTTGTATACGCGGCAAGCGTTGGTTGGATGGTCGGCGGAGCGCGGGCCGAATCGCGGGAGCGCGATTCGGCCCGCAGGTGGGTGGGTCAGTCGGTGAGTTGGTCCAGGATGGTGACCAACTGTTTCGGGTCGAGGACGAAGCCGGTGTGGCTGGTGGACAGGGTGTGGACGTCGTACGGGTTGTCGGGTGTCAGCGCGTCGCATTCGGCGATCAATCGGTCCTGCATGGCCACGGGGAGGGTCCGGTCCTCGGCGAGCCGGATGTAGGTGCGGGGGATGGTGCCCCACGTGTCGGCGTGCGCGCGCGCATCCGCCATCATCACCGCCAGGGACTCGTCCGGCTGCAGGATGTTGAGGAAGGCCCGGAACTGGTCGTCGGTGCCGTCGGCCATGATCGCGGCCTTGGCGGCGGCGAACAGGTCAGGATCGGCGGTGCGATAGTTGGCCCGGCCGACGCCCAGTTCGGCGGGGTCGCCGACGTTCAACGCGGCCAGCGGGGCGATCAGGTTCTCCGCGAACTCGGGTTCCTGCATGTACTCGACGGGACTCGAGCACCGCACGCAGGACCACGCGGAGATGTAGACCAGCCTGCTGATCAGCTCGGGAACCGTGTTGCCCACCCCGGTGACGGTGGTGCCGCCGAGGCTGGCGCCCACCAGGACCACCGGCCCGTGCTCGGCCAGCCGCCGGACGGCATCGACGACCATGTCGACGTTGTCCTGCAGGGTGACTCCGGCCAGCGTCGACGGCTCGACCGCCCAGGCGTCGAGGTCCTGTGGGGCTTGATAGGCGGCCGGGTACTGCGCGTCGAGGCCGTGCCCCGGCAGATCGACCGCGTAGCTGCGGTGCCCGAGCAGCGCGAGTTCACGCTGGATGGGCGCCCACATCGACGAACTGGAGCACGAGCCGTGCACGAGCACGAAAGTAGTTGCCGCGTCGCTGGACTGGCGCGGGCGGGTAGCGGAGTTCGAGAAAGACGACATGAGAGCTGGTCCTTTGTTCGGGGCGGCACGGCGGTCACGCACGGTCGGAAGGACGACCGGAAACGGGAGCGTGTCGGCCGGAGCCGTGAATTCACCGTTCAGCGGAAGCGGGAGACCGCGGTATCACTCGCGGGTTCTCGACTCGCTCCGGTCGCCGGACGGTCGTACGGGCTGCGTTCTCAGACAGCGCGAAGGCGAACGAACATGTAGGACATGGCGAAAACGTTAGCTGACGGCACCTTCCCGAGGCAACCGTGATCGTCTCGGCGCTACGCCCGCGGGCGTAGCGCTCCACCGTCAGCGCAGGCGGACCGGCAGTTCGAGCAGGCCACGGATGAGGGTGCTGGTCTGCCAGCGCACCGACTCGGCGGTCTCGGCCAGCCGCAGACCGGGGTGGCGGGCGAGCAGTGCGGTGAAGGCGATGTCGGCCTCGAGGCGGGCCAGCGGGGCGCCGACACAGAAGTGGATGCCGTGGCCGAAGGCGAGGTGGCCGGTGGACGGGGTTTCGGTGGCGAGCGTGTCGGGATCGGCGAAGCGGGCGGGGTCGCGGTTGGCGGCGGAAACCGCCACGTAGACCAGTTCGCCTGCCGGGATCTCGGTGTCGCCGAGAGTGACCGGTTCGGTGGTGTAGCGCACCGTCGCCATACCGACCGGGCCGTCGTAGCGGAGGAACTCCTCGATCGCGCCGGGAACGCCGGCCGGGTCGGCGCACAGCGCGTCCCACTGCGTCCGGTCGCGCAGCAGCGCGTTGACCCCGTTGCCGATCAGGTTCACGGTGGTCTCATGGCCTGCGACCAGGAGCAGGAACGCCATGGACACCAGTTCCCGGTCGGTGAGCCGGTCACCGTCGTCGTCGGCGAGGATCAGCTGCGACAGCAGATCGTCGGCGGGCTCGGCCTGCTTGATGCGCACCAGGTTCGCCAGATAGCCGACCATGGCCGCCGACGCGGCGGGCCGTTCGGTCTCCTCGCCTTCGCCGACCACGGTGACCAGCGCTCTGGTCCAGGCCTGGAAGTCGGCGCGGTCGGCGAACGGCACGCCGAGCAGTTCGCAGATCACCGTCACCGGCAGCGGATTGGCGAACTCGGCCAGCAGATCCACCTCGTCGCGGTCGGCGAAGCCGTCGAGCAGCGAGGTGGTGATCCGCTCGATTCGTGGGCGCAGCGCGGCCACCTGCTTGGCGGCGAAGGCCTTGTTCACCAGCTTGCGGAGCCGGGTGTGCTCGGGCGGGTCGGTGCTGAGCATGTGGCTGAGCAGGGTCAGCGCGTTCGGGTCGGTCGGGGTGGTGCGCCGCTTCTCGTGCAGGATCGCGTCGACCCGGACGATGTCCTTGGCCAGCCGGGGATCGGCCAGCGCCTGCCTGGCCTCGGCGTAGCCGACCACCACCCAGCGGACGATGTCGTCGGGGAAGCGAACCCGATGCACCGGGCCGGTGGCGCGCCAGCGCCGGAAGTGGGCGTGCGGATCGTCGAAGAAGTCGGCGCCGATGGACGCGACGGAGGCAGCTGCGGTGATGTCGGCCATCCCGCGACGGTACCGGCGCCGGGTGAACGACTCGCCGGACACGCGTGATCTCGATCAGGCGATCGGAGCTCGGCATGGAATGGCTTGCCGCAAGACGGAATTCACTCCCCGCTGGTCGAATGCAGGTGGAATCGTCCGCAGGGAGGAAAACCATGACCAGTACTGACGTGGATGTCGACGCGGCCGCGAACCGGCGCGTCGCCGAGCTGACCGCGGTCTTCGAACGCGGGCTGCAGGAGAAGCTGGGCGTCGGTGATTCGCTCGGCATCCGATTGGAGAGCGCGGCCAAGGGCCGCACCAGGTACTACCTCGACCCGAATCCGGCCACCATCAACGCCATGTTCACCGTGCACGGCGGTGTGCTGGCCACCCTGATGGACACCGCCATGGGCAGCGCGGTGTTCACCGAACTCGGCGACGGCGTCGCCTACACCACGCTCGAACTGAAGGTGAACTTCATCCGCGCGGTCACCCTCGACGGCAGCCGCCTCACCTGCGACGCGACCGCCGTGCACGTCGGCAGGCGCACCGCGACCGCCGAGGGCCGCATCACCGACGCCGCGGGCAAGCTCATCGCGCACGGGACAACCACGATTCTGGTACTGGCCCAGGGCAACTGAGCGCGGTGAAGCGGCCCTGCTGCATCCAGCAGGGCCGCTTCACGTGTGCTCACGCGATGGTGCGACAGCTTTCGACGAAGGTGACCAGCTCGTCGACCGGCTCGGTGCGGGTGTCGACGGCGCGGTCGATCACCTTCACCAGATGTTCGTAGGCGGCGGTGTGGTCGTAATCGGCCACGTCGGCGATCCGCAGTGCCCAGCGCCAGTAGCCGCGCAGGGTGTCCGACAGCGGCATCCGGAAGTTCGCGATCACGTCGCGGATCGGGGCGACCACCGCGTCACCGTCGTGGCGCAGGTAGCGGGTCACCACCTCGGCCATGAAGCTGAAATGCCGGGCCTCGTCACGCGAGAGCCGGGTGAGCACCGACGCCAGCACCGGATCGCCCACCACGTCGCGCAGCTGCTGGTAATACATCTGCGTCGCCTTCTCCTGCACCAGGGCGTAGGCGAAGAACTGCACCGGGTGGTCGTAGGGCAGCTCGAACGGCTTGTGGCCCTCGACCGCCAGTGCCGAACGCAGGGTGGCCCGTTCGGCCATGCCGGCGGCCTCCTGGTAGCGGGCCAATGCCCGCGCGTGGGTGTCCTCCTCGACCGCCCACCGGACGGTGAAATGGTAGAGCTCCCGATTGTGTTCGAAGGTCGGCAGATCCACGCTGTCGTCCACCGGGAAGTGCCGATGGTAGACATCGAAATAGCCGGGCAGATGGTCCTCGATGAGGGTGACGAACTCGACGGCGGAACGCTGCCCCTCGGTGAGCCTGCCCGCGTCGGCGGCGGCCCAGTCGACAGCGGACTCCACGTCCCAGGCGCGGGCCGCGGGGGAGGCGGCGAGGAATCCGTCCACCGCGGCGGTCAGGTCGGCGACGGGTAGCAGTCCCTGAGTGCTGATCATGGTGGCCTACCTGGCATTCCGGCACACCAGCGCGTAATGCTTGGTGGTGTAACCCCAGCCGGCGTTGGCGATCTCGAGATAGTGGCGCAGTTTCGCCGCAAGGCCGGGACCGTGCGCGTCGATGCGCGCGGCCGCGGCGTCGACATTGGCGATCCAGTCGGCGATGGTACGTCGGTAGTCGTCGGTCAGATCGTCGACGGAGGTGATCGAGAAGCCCGCGTTCTCGGCGGCGGCGATCAGCTCGGAGAGCGGGCGCAGTTCCCCGAAACCGAAGATGTCCTCCCGGACGAATCCGGTGCCGTCGCGATCGTCGAACGCGGTGCGGGTGGCCGTATTACGGAAGCAGCTCTCCGACACGTACAGGGTGCCGCCGCGGCGCAGTACCGTCTTGGCGCGGCGGAACACCTCGTCCGGATCGGGCATGTGCACGATCGAGCCGAGCAGGGTGACCGCGTCGAAACCGCGGGCGGGAAGGTCGAGCCGTTCGAAGTGACCCACCTTGGTCTCGACCAGCTCGGCGACGCCGCGTGCGGCCGCCTGTTCCGCGATATAGCCGTGCTGGCGGGGGGCCGGGCTGATTCCCGTGGTCCGGCAGCCCAGTTCGCTCGCCATGTACAGGATCAGCGAACCCCAGCCACAGCCGACGTCGAGCAGTCGCTCGCCGCCGCGCAGTCCGAGCCGGTCGGCCACGAAGCGCAGCTTGTTGCGCTGCGCCGATTCGAGGGTGTCGTGCTCGGCGTCGTAGCGGGCGGCGCTGTATTTGCGCAGCGGGTCGAGGAACTGGCCGAAGATGTCGGGATCGAGATCGTAGTGCTGGTTGGTATCGGCGACCGCGGTCATGAGGTGGCCTCGCGCACCGACCGCTCCACGACGGCGGTGACCTCGGCCAGCGTCGACATCCCGAAGACATCGGAGTCCTCGAGCTCGATGTCGAAGGCGCGTTCGATCCTGGCGATCATCCGCAGTACTCGGACCGAGTCGACGCCCGCCATACCGCGCAGATCGGCGTCGGGGGTGAGTTCGGTGGCGGACAGGCCGGTCTCGCTGAGCGCGATCTCGGTGACGGTGCGCAGAATGGTGTCGGCGGAAGTGGTGGTCATGGCCGGGCTCCGTTCGGGGAGAGGGTGTTCGCCGTGGACAGGGCGTGGTCGAGCAGGGCGACTTCGTCGTCGTCGAGGGTGAGCTGATCGCGGACCGCGTGCAGGTCGAAGGGCTGATAGGTGGCCGTCGAGGTGGCGCACACCGCGCCGTCGGCATCGAGGATCTCGGCGTGCGCCGGGATCGGGCCGTCGCGGCGTTGCGGCGGCAGCGTTGCCACACAGCGGTATTCGCGCTCGATCAGCAGCGGGGTGAGGAAGCGGGTGCGCTGGGAGACGGTGAAGGCGGGGACATTGCGGGCCAGCACGATCAGATTGCCCATCACCTCGTCGCACACCACGCCGATCAGGCCGCCGTGCACGACACCGGGATAGGACTCGAACGCGCGGCCGAGCCGGAACGCCGCCACCAGGGCGCCGTCGGCGCGCGGAGTGAAGCGCAGGCGCAGGCCGGTGGCATTGTGCGGGGAACAGCCGAAGCAGTGATAGTCGGGGATCACCGACCAGGGCACCTCGACGGCGGCCGGTTCGTCGGCCGTCATCAGGCGATGGCGTCGGCCAGCGCGCGACGCACCTTCGCATTGCTGGACAGGTCGAGGCCGGTGATCGAGGCGAAGGTGCGGCGCACCTTGTCGTGCAGCACCTCGAGCTCACCCTCGGCGGCGACCTGTTCGAGGAACAGGTCGAACCCGGTGTCGATGGTCTCGTGGTCGCCGAGTTCGGCGATGCCCGCCTTGAAGGTGCTCACCGGATGCTTGATCTTGGCTTCGGAGCTGTACACGTACAGCGTCTCCAGTACCGAGGGCAGCTCCTCGGGACGCCGCCGCAGCCGCTGCGTGGTGTAGTGGATGAACTCGCGCGCGTGTCCGGCCTCGTCGCGACTGGCGTTGAGCAGCAACTCTTTCAGCACCGGCTCGCCCACCCAGCTCGACACCGCCCGGTACACGTGGTTGACCGTCAGCTCGGAGATGATGTTGGTGGCCAGCGTCGCCGCGGGGGTGGTGCCCGGCGCGTACGGTTCGCGCATCGCGTCGACCGCGCGGTCAGCCACGTCCTCGCCGATCGCGCCGAGCCAGGACCGGAAGGCGTAGTGGTGCTGTACTTCCTGATAGCCCCACACCACCGCGAAGGTGGAGAAGTCGTAGTCGTCGACGAACTCGTCGAGGAACCCGTGCACCGCGGCGATGACATTGGACTCGCCCATGGCCGCGCTCTTGGCGAGGGTGATGTATTCCGGTCGGACCAGTGCCGGGTCGACGGCGGGCAGGTCCAGATCGCTGAGCTTCCAGTGCAGGCGTTCGTAGTGGCGGAAGACGTCAAAGCTGTGCACGAGGCACTCCGTTCGGTCGAAGGGAAGCCCGGCGCGGCGTCATCGCCGGCCGATCAGATCGCGGGCGGCCAGCCGCTGGAGCTTGCCGCTGCTGGTGCGGGGAATGCTGCGCGGCGCGACCAGGTGCACCTGTATCGCGCGCAGCCCCAGTTCGGCGGTGACGGCGGCGCGGATCGCGGTGGCGAGGTCGTCGGCGGCGGTGCCGGTGCGTTCGGTCTCGGCGATCAGGGCGATCACGTCGTCGCCGTCCGGGTCGACCGCCGCGGTGCAGCGGCCCTTGTGGATACCGTCCAGATCGCGGACGGCGGCCTCGACGTCCTGGGCGTAGTAGTTCACCCCGCGCACGGTGATCATGTCCTTGCAGCGGCCGGTGACGAACAGCTCGGCGCCGCGCCGGTAGCCGAGATCGCCGGTGCGCAACCAGCCGTCGGTGTGCCGGTCCGCGACCAGGCTCGGATCGGCGGTCAGGTAGCCGTCGGTGACCGGAGCACCCTGGATGAGGATCTCGCCGACCCGGCCGTCGGGCAGCTCGGCGCCGGTGTCCTGATGCACCACACGCAGCGAGATCCCCGCGACGGGGGAGCCGACCGAGGCGACCGCGCGTGCGCCCTCGGCGCCCGCGACGGCCGGTTCGGCCACGGCGGCATCGGCGAGCAGCGCGCGATCGACCCACTCGAACACCGGCTCGCGCAGCAGCGGCGGAAACGCGACCGCGAGGGTGGCCTCGGCCATGCCGTACACCCCGAACATGGTCGACGGCGCGAAGCCGGCCGGGGCGAACCGGTCGCAGAACGCGGTGACCACCGCCTCGGAGATGGGTTCGGCACCGTTGAACGCGATCCGCCAATGCCGCAGATCGAGTTCAGGGACCTGGTCGGGTCCGATGGCGCCGAGTAGCGCCTCGTACCCGAAATTCGGCATGGCGGTGATGGTTGTCTTCGTCGCGGCGAATTCACGCAGCCAGCGCGCCGGATCCTTCACGAACGCGATCGGTGACCACACATGGGCGGGAATGCCCCGCAGGATCGCCGAGAGCGTGCCGAACAAACCCATGTCATGGAACAGCGGCAGCCAGAACCCACCCTGGTCGGCCAGACCGAGATCGATCCCGGTGCGGATGGCGGCCAGCCCGCTCACCACATTGGCGTGGGTGAGGCGCACGCCCTTGGGCAGTGCGGTGCTGCCGGAGGTGAACTGCACGATCGCCAGATCGTCGGGAGCCGGTGTCGGCAGGGCGGCGGGATCGGCCGTAACGCCGTCGACCAGGGCGGTGGTGTCGACGAACTCGACACCGATCTCCCCGATCAGCGGGGTCATCGACGCGAACCGCGGCGAGACGAGCACAGTGCGCATCCCGGCCGCTGCCGTGATCGCGGCCAGCTTGGCCGGGTAGGCCGCGGTCGCACGGGCACCGGCGGGCAGGGGCAGGGGAGTGGCGGCCGCGCCGGCGGCGGCGATGCCGAACAGCGAGGTCAGGAACTCCGGCGCGTTCGGGCACAGTACGCCCACCGGCTCGCCACGGCCGATCCCGCGGCGCACCAGCGCCGTGGCCACCATCGCGGCCCGCGCTTCGAGCTCGGCGTAGTCGAGCTGCTCCGACACCGACCAGAACGTCGCCCGCACCGTGGGATGCGCGGCCGCGACATCGGCGAGCAACGTGGTGAGGGTGTCACCCGAACGCGAGGAATTCATGCCGGAAACGACAACAGCGGCATATGACATCGCGTTGAACGAATGCCGAAATGCGCGCGCCGATAATCACCGTCGATCGGCCAATTGTCCTGCCCGATAAAGATATTCGGCTATCGCCCGATCGGAGCAGACAATACTGCACGAATTCGCGGTGGCCACCCGGCGACGATGAGCGGCGAAATCCCCGCACCGAAATCGCCACGAGGAGCTGCCGGTGACTACCGATCATGTCGCGGTCGACGATCCCACCCCGGTGCAGCTGGCGGTGCTGGAGAGCGTGGCGCCGCACCGGCGCCACGACCCGTACGCCAGCTACGCGACCCTGCGCGCCGCAGGCCCGTTCGTGCCGGGACCGCGCGAGATGCACCTGGTGCCGCGGCACGCGCAGGCCCAGGCCATCCTGAGCGACCCGCGCTGGAGTCACGCCGAGGAACCGCAACTGCTACACGGCGACAGCGACGTGGAACTGCCGGGGTCGTTCCTGTGGATGGAGCCGCCGGACCACACCCGGCTGCGCGGCCTGGTCGGCAAGGCGTTCACCGCCCGCACGGTGGCGGGCATGCACGAACGCGCCGAACGGCTCGTCGACGGCCTGCTCACCGCGATGCTGGCCGAGGGCGAGACGAATGTGCTCGAGGCTCTTGCCTATCCGGTGCCGCTGACCCTGATCTGCGAACTGCTCGGGGTGCCCGCCGAAGCGCACGCGCACGTGCGGGAGATCTCCGCGCACATCGCCCGCGGCCTCGACCCCGACACCCTGCTCAGTCCCGCCGAACTCGCCGCCCGCACCACCGCAGTGCACGCGTTCACCGACTTCTTCGGTGACCTGGTCGCCCAGCGGCGCGCCGACCCGCGCGACGACCTGATCACCGCGCTGGTGCACGCCGAGGAGGCCGGGGTGCGGTTGACCCGCACCGAACTCATCGGCACCCTGCTGATCCTGGTCGTCGCCGGACACGAGACCACCGTCAACCTCATCGGCAACGGGCTGCTCGCGCTGATCCGGCACCCCGACCAGTTCCAGCGGCTGCGCGACGACCCGGCCCTGTGCGGTCCCGCCGTGGACGAGGTGCTGCGCTACGACCCGCCCGTGCACCTCACCACCCGCACCGCGCGGCACGAGATCGAGCTCGCCGGAAAGACATTCGTGCCCGGCGACGCGGTGATCGTGCTGATCGGGTCGGCGGCCCGCGACCCGGAGGCGTTCCCCGACGCCGACCGGTTCGACGTCGGCCGCTACCGACCCGGACAGCGACCCGAACGGCACCTGTCGTTCGGGCTCGGACTGCACTACTGCCTCGGCGCGCCCCTGGCCCGCCTCGAGATGCAGACGGTGCTGCGCGCCGTCGCCACCAGGGTCGAGCGCATGCAGCTGCTCGCCGAACCCCCGTACCGCCCGAATGTGGTGGTGCGCGGCATGTCCGAACTGCGAATCAGCCTGGAGGGCCGATGAGTATCACCGCCGACCTCACCTTCGACGCCTTCGCCCCCGACCACCGCGCCGACCCGTACCCCGCCTACCGGCGGGTGCGCAGCGCCACCCCGCTGTTCCCGTACACCCTCGGCGAGGTCCCGGTGCAGCTGGTGACCCGCTACGAGGAATGCGCGGCGGTCCTCACCGGCACCGACTGGGGCCACGGGTACGCCGCGGGCATCAGCCCGTTCCGCGACACCAGCGCCGCCATCCCCGGCTCCTTCGTCCGGATGGACCCGCCCGAGCACGGGCGCTACCGCAAGCTGGTGGCCAAGGCGTTCACCCCCAAGATGATCGGCGAGCTGGCGCCGGTAGCGGGCACCGTCGTCGACGGGCTGGTCGACGCCGCGCTGGAACGCGGCGAGCTCGACGTCCTGGAGGATCTGGCGGTGCCGCTGGCCGTGGCGATGGTCGCGGTGCGGCTGCTCGGCGCCGATGCCGCCGACGGGCCGAGCTTCCGCGCCTGGCAGCTGGCCATCGCCAGGGGCAGCGACCCGGACTCGCTGCTGGGCCCCGACGACATCAGCGCCCGCACCGACGCCGCGCTGGCCTGCATGGGGCACTTCGCGAAGCTGATCGGCGAGAAGAAGCAGCGGCCCGGCCCCGACCTGCTCAGCGAACTGGTCGCGGCCAGTGTGGACGGCGACTTCCTCACCGAGCCGGAGGTGATCGGGATGTCGCTGCTGCTGCTGGTCGCGGGCATGGAGACCTCGATCAACCTCATCGGCAACGGCATGCTCGCCCTGCTGCGCCACCCCGAGCAGCTGGCGCTGCTGCGCGAACGGCCCGACCTCATCGGCCCAGCCATCGACGAGATGCTGCGCTACGACGCGCCGACCCAGTTCACCATCCGGGTCGCGCTGGCCGACACCGAAGTCGGCGAGCACACCTTCCGCCGCGGTGACGGTGTCGTCGTACTCACCGGGTCGGCCAACCGCGACGAACGCGTGTACGCCGACCCCGACACCTTCGACATCACCCGCTTCGCCGGAAACCGCCCGCCCCGTAAGCATCTCGGCTTCAGCCTCGGCATCCACTACTGCGTCGGCGCGCCGCTGGCCCGCATCGAAGCCGAGACCGCCATCCGCACCCTGCTCGATCGGGCACCCGCGCTGGCCATGGCCGACGGTCCGGTCGAATACCGTCCCAGCCTGATCCACCGTGGGATCCGGCACCTCCCGGTGACCCTGTGACCGCGCGGCGCGGGCACGCGCTCGTCATCGGCGCCGGTGTCGCCGGGCTGCTCGCGGCGCGGGTGCTCGCCGAGCGATTCGACCGGGTCACCCTCGTGGAGCGCGACGAACTCGCCGCGAACGAGTCGGTGCGCCGCGGCGTTGCGCAAGCTTGGCATCTGCACGGGCTGCTGGACCGCGGACGCCGGATCATGGAGGACCTGTACCCCGGCTTCACCGAGGAGGCGGTCGCCGACGGCGCCACCGTCGCCGAGGTGTTGGTCGGCACCCGCTGGTATGTCGGCGGTTCCCGGCTCGCGGCCGGGTCCACCGGCCTCACCTCGGTGATCGCAACCCGCTCGCTGCTGGAGAACGTGCTGCGCAGGCGGACGCTGCGACAGCGCGGGATCGAACTGCTCACCCGCACCACGGTGCAGGGCCTGGTCGGTGACGCAGGGCGGGTGCGCGCGGTGACCGTGTCCGGCCCGGCGGGCCGCCGGACCATCGCCGCCGACCTGATCGTCGACGCCGGTGGCCGCGGGTCACGCATCCTGCCGTGGCTGTCCGAGATCGGCGCCGAGATCCCCGTCGAGGAACGGCTCGACGTCGACCTCGGGTACACCTCCCGGTTCTTCCGGCACCGGCCGGGCCAGCTCGGCGGCCAGGCCTCGGTGATCGTCTCGACCGGCGACAACGGGCGCGGCGGCGGGGCGGTCCGGGTGGAGGGCGAGCGCTGGCACGTCACCCTCGCAGGCATGCTCGGGGACCATCCGCCGACCGACGACCACGGGTTCCGCGCCTACGCCGCGTCGCTGTCGGCACCCGACATCCACACCATCGTCGCCGGGTCCGAACCCCTCGGCGAGGCGGTGCCGTACCGGTTCCGTACCGCGGTGCGGCGGCGCTTCGACCGGCAGAGCGCCCCGCCGGCGGGACTGGTGGTGCTCGGTGACGCGCAGTGCGCGTTCAATCCGCTCTACGCCCAGGGCATGTCGGTCGCGGCACTGCAGGCCGCCGCGCTGCGGGACTGCCTCGACACCGACGACGACCTGCCCGCGCGCTTCTACGCCGCCGCGGCCGACGCGATCGCGGTGGCCTGGCAGCTGGCCGCAGGCTCGGATCTGCGGCATCCGGGCGTCGAGGGCAGGCGCACCGTGCGCACCCGGCTCACCAATGTGTTCGTCACCAGGGTGCAGCGGGTGGCCCACCACGATCCACGGGTGGCGCGGACCTTCCTGCGGGTCGCCCATCTGGTAGACCCGCCCGCCGCACTCACCGCGCCGGGCACGCTGCGCCGCATCCTCCTGTCCTGACCACGAACCCGGAGCACCAAGGAGCCAGCCCATGACCTCCACGATCGACGCCGAGGCCGTTCGGACCGCGCTGATCCAGCTGTTCGGTCCCGACGGCCGCGCCGACCCGTACTCCCCGGCCGCCGTGCTGCGCGAGGCGGGGCCGATCCACCAGACCCCGCTCGGGCACCACGTGCTCACCCGGTACGAGGACTGCGCGGCGGTGCTGTCGACCACCGCGTGGAGCCACGCCGAGGAGGCGGCGATGATGCACCCCACGGTGTCGCCGGAGAACGCGCCGGAGGAACTGCCCACCTCGTTCCTGTGGATGGAGCCGCCGGACCACACCCGGCTGCGCAACCTCGTCACCAAGGGGTTCACCCCGCGCATGGTGACCCGGCTGCGCCCGCGCATCGAGCAGCTGTGCGAGGAACTGGTCGACGACGCGCTGGCCGCGGGCGAATTCGATCTGGTCGAACTCATCGCCTACCCGCTGCCGCTGATCATCGCCTGCGAACTGATCGGGGTGCCGAAACAGGCCTACGACCAGCTACACCGGTGGTCACAGGACCTGGCCCGCGGCTTCGACCACGACTACACGCTGCCCGAGGAATGCCTGCGGGCGCGCAGCGCCGCGTCCCGTGGTTTCATGGGCTACTTCCGGGAACTGCTGAACGAACGCCGGGCCGACCCGCGCGACGACCTGCTCAGTGTGCTGTCGCAGGTCGAGGACCGCGGCGATGTGCTCACCGAACAGGAACTGCTCGCCACCTGTATCACCACCTTCGTCGCCGGGCACGAGACCACCGCCAACCTCATCGGCACCGGCATGCTGCGCCTGCTGCGCAACCCCGACCAGATCCAGCTGCTGCGCGACCGGCCGGGCCTGACCGCGTACGCGCCTGACGAACTGCTGCGACTCGACCCGTCGGTGCAGATCACCACCCGCGCGGCGACCCGGCCGATCACCGTCGCCGGACATCGGTTCGAGCCGGGCGAAGGCGTAGTCGTGCTGATCAATTCGAGCAACCACGACCCCGCCGCCTTCCCCGATCCTGAACGCGTCGATGTGACCCGCTACTCCGATCCGATGAATCCGGCCAAGAAGCACCTGGGCTTCAGCCTCGGCATCCACTACTGCCTCGGCGCCCCGCTGGCCCTGCTGGAAATGGAGATCCTGCTCGACGTGCTACTGCGCAAGGTGGGTTCGTTCGAATTGCGTTCGGAGAATCCGGTGTTCAAGCCGAACGTGGTGATCCGCGGTCTCGAGTCGCTTCCGGTGGCGGTCACCCCGGCCTGACCCGGCCGACCGTCGCCCGCTATGGACACCCGGTGCGCGACGATCAGGTTCGGACCGGAATACCGAGGGCGGTGAGGCATTCGGTGGCGGCGGGGGTGCGGCCCGCCAGGTTCCAGACGGCGTATTCGACGCGGGTCGGTGCGTCGGTCACCTCGACGGTGCGCACGCCGGTGAGGTGGGGTGCGTGTGCCCTCCGATCGGCCCCGACCGCACGGCCGATGACCGGGTCAGCGGGCGCAGGCCCGCAGGACCACCTTACCGTTGCGGCCGGGCGTCTCCGACAGCACGGCGGCCTCGGCGGCCCGGTCAAGGGGGAACTCCGCCTGGACCTCGAGCCGCAGGGTGCCGTCGGCAGCGAGTCCGACGAGTTCGGTGATCAGCCGCAGGTAGTCGGCGCGGTCGATCTCGGCGCCGCGCTGCTGCCCCCAGAACCCCTTGACCACCGCCTGTTTGAAGATGACGGCGCCGGTGTCGACGATCAGCGGTTGCCCCGACAGCGCGCCGAAGGACACCAGCTCGCCGCGCGGGGCGAGCAGCGACATCAGCGCACCGGCGGCCCGCCCGCTGATCTGATCGACCGCCCGCACGATCGGTGCACCCTCGGTGACCTCAGCGGCCCGCTCGGCCCACCCATCGACTTCGGTGTCGAGGACCGGACCGAATCCGAGCTGTTCGAGCGCGCGCACCGACGCGGGACCGCGGACCAGGCTCAATACCCGTACCCCCCGCTGCCGGGCGAACAGATTGACTTGCCTGCCGACCGCGCCGTTGGCGGCGTTGACGACGATCCACTCGCCGGGGCCGACCCCCAGATCGTCGAGCAATATGAGCGAACTCAACGGCATCGCCAGCAGCTGACAGGCGGTCTCGTCCGGAACCCCCGGCGGGACCGGCACCAGCTGCTCGGCCCGGTGCAGGAAAGAATCGGCCCACGTGGCCCGCGCACCTGCCACGGCCACCCGCTGCCCGGTCTCGACGCCGGTGACGCCAGGCCCGACCGCGTCGACGACGCCGACCGCCTCGGTGCCCGGGGTCGCGGGCAGCGGCGGCCGATAGCCGTACACACCGCGCACGATGGCCAGGTCGTGATTGTGGATCGGCGAGAGGATCGTCGCGATCCGCACCTCGCCGGGGCCCGGCTCGGGAGCGGGCAGCTCCCGCGTGGTGAGCACATCCTTCGGTTCGCCGAACCCGTCGATGACAACAGCGTGCATGTCTGCCTCCGTGGTGGTCACGAGTCCCTCCCGAGTCGCGTCCCATTGTGGCACCGCGGCGGCGCTGATCAGGGCAGCGGCGTGCGGCGGGCAGGCCCCGTGCCGGAAGTCAATACGCCGCTGGGTGGATCGGGGAGGAGCACGCTCACGCCACGAAATAGCTCTCGTGGTGGACGAGCCGGGGCGCGCGGCGCGCCTACGCTCGAGCGATGACAGCTGAAACCCGCTTACCCGCAAGCGCTTCCGGCCCGCGCATCGCCGAGGTGGACATTCTGCGTGGCTTCGCGCTGTTCGGGATCCTGATCACCAATGCGATCGTGGCTACCACGCTGTGGTCGGCGACGGGTACGCGCGCGGATCCGGTGCCACTGTTCGACGGGACCGTCGACCAGGCTGTCCGCGCGACCGTCGACGCGCTGTTCACCGGCCGGTTCTACCTGCTGTTCGCGTTCCTGTTCGGGTACTCGTTCACCTTGCAGATCGCCGCGGCCCAGCGGGCCGGGGTGACACCGACACGGCGGTTGCTGCGCCGGTGCGCGGCGCTACTGGCGATCGGGCTCGCGCACGTCTGGTTCCTGTGGATCGGCGACATCCTCACCCTGTACGCGGTGCTGTGTCTGGCGCTGATCGCACTGCGGAAGGTCAAGGCGCGCGCCGCGATCAGCACCGCGATCGCGCTGTACACGGTGTGGTCGGTCTGGGCGTTCCTGCCCGCCGACGAACCGGGCATCCTCGGTCTCGGCGCGTTCCTCGACCTGCCGAAGATGTCGGCCGACTACACCGGCTCCTTCGCCGATACCTTCGCCGCGCAGACCGCCACCGCACCCTGGTTCCTGCTGCTGATCTGGTTCGGGCAGGGCGTACCGAGCCTGGCCATGTTCCTGCTCGGGATGACGGCGGGCAACCGGAAACTGCTCGAGGACCCGGCGACGGTGCGCCGCTGGTCGTCGCGGGCGATGCTGATCGGGTTCGGCCTCGGCCTGCCCGTCTCGGCCATGACCTTCGCCGAGCTCATGGGCTGGTGGAACCCGCCCGGTATCGTCCACGGCC
The DNA here is from genome assembly GCF_042650365.1 of Nocardia rhizosphaerae. Lineage (NCBI taxonomy): Bacteria > Bacillati > Actinomycetota > Actinomycetes > Mycobacteriales > Nocardiaceae > Nocardia > Nocardia rhizosphaerae. The sequence continues at coordinate 1,214,850 of NZ_JBHSBA010000015.1, read as the reverse complement.
TGCAGTACTGCGTGGCGCCCGCCATGACCTTCGCGTATCTCGCGGTCGTGCTGCGATTGGCGCGGTGGTCGCGCACCGCCGGGATCACCGCGCTGCTCGCGCCCGCGGGACGGATGGCCGCGACCAACTACATCGGCCAGTCGGTGGTACTCATGCTGGTCTACACCGGATACGGGCTCGCCCTCGCCCGCACGGTGCCGCCGCTCGCCGTGCTCGGGATCGGGCTGGTCACCTTCGCCGTCCAGCTCGTGGTCAGTCTCTGGTGGCTGCGCCGCCATCCGTTCGGACCGGTGGAATGGCTGCTGCGGGCCGCCACCTACCTCGAGTGGCCTGCGTGGCGCCGCCCGGCGGAACCGGCTGCCGCACAGCCTGTTCGTACCGAAGCGGGGTAGCGCGCTCGATTCGGCTGCCGCTGTCGAGCGCGACCACCCGCGCTGCCCACCCGGGGCGGGCCTGCGACGATGTGGCCATGAGTTTCCCCACCCGGCCGGGTGCGATCACCGTGAGCACGGTGGTGCTGCTGTCGTCGCTGTACTTCGCCCAGGGTCTGCCGTACGGGTTCTTCACCCAGGCGGTGCCGGTGCTGCTGCGCGACGCCGGGTACTCGCTCACCGCGATCAGCGCCTCCGGGATGCTGTTCCTGCCGTGGGCGCTGAAATTCCTGTGGGCGCCCTACATCGACCGGTACGGCACCAGACGCACGTGGCTGCTGGTGGTGCAGCTCGCGGCGGCGGCCGTGGCGCTGGTGCTCGCCACGCTGGATCTGTCGTCGTCGCTGCGCTGGCTGTTCGTCGGGGTCGCGGTGGTCAATCTGCTCTCGGCCACCCAGGACGTGGCCACCGACGGGCTGGCCGTGCGGCTGCTCGGACCGCGAGAACGCGGGCTGGGGAACGGGATCCAGGTCGGTGCGTACCGGATCGGCATGATCGTCGGTGGCGGGGCACTGCTGTGGCTGTTCGCCATCGCCGGGTGGCGAGTGCTGTTCGTGGCCATGGCGGTGCTGATCGTGCTCACCACCGTCCCGGTGTGGTCGTTGCGTGAACCGGTCACCGACCGGCCGCCCGCGCCGGTGCCGGGCAGGCCGGCTGCAGCCTGGCTGACCAGATTGCGCAGGCCGGGGGTGCTCGCGTTCATCGGCTTGATCGTGGCCTTCAAGTTCGGCGACTCCATGGCGTCGGCGCTGACCGGCCCGTTCCTGTCCGACGCCGGCCTCGATCTGGCCCAGATCGCGCTGATCAAGGGCACCCTGTCGTCGGCGGGGGCGCTGGCGGGCGCGGCACTCGGCGGCTGGCTCGCCTATCGCTACGGGCGCAGGCAGGCCCTGCTGATCGGCGGGGTCACCCAGACGGCGAGTATCGCGCTCTACCTGGTGGCGGCCTGCGATATCGGGGGGTTCGGGCTGCTGGTCACCGCGACCCTCGCCGAACACCTTTTCGGCGGCGCCGCCACCGTCGCCGTCTTCGCCCTCATGATGGACGCCGCCGATCCCGACCACGCCGGCGCCGACTACACCCTGCTGGCCTGCGCCGTCGTCGTCGCCCAGGGCATCGCGGGCATGACAGCCGGGGTCATCGGCGACCTGGCCGGCTATCCGGCCCTGTTCGCCACCGGCCTGGTCCTCTCGGCCCTGGGCTGTGCGGTCCTGTTGCGCGGACTCTCCGGTGGCATCGGCCCGGACACCCTGCACACGACCCTGGCCGCGAGCGCGCCACGTCCCCGCGATCACGCGAGCTAGCCGAGGCGGCCCTGGCGAAGCCCGGCCTCGGGCGCCGAAGGGCAGCGCCCGCACCGGCTCAGGGGATCAGGACGACTTTGCCCGTGGTGGCGCGGGATTCGAGGGCCGCGTGCGCGGCAGCGGTGTCGGACAGCGGGAATTCGGTGCGGGCGGGAGTGAGGACACCGTCGGCGGCGAGGGCGATCGCCCGGCGCGAGAGGGTGAGCAGATCGCCGCCGGCGCGTTCGAGCATGGGCGGGCCGAGCACCGGGACCGAGGTGACGCCGCGGGCGGCGAGGACGGCGGGATCGAGCGCGGTCGCGGTTCCGCCCGCCCAGCCGTAGCTCAGATGGGTGCCGCCGGGTCCGAGCAGGTCGACGGCGGTGGTGGCGATCGGGTCGCCGACCCCGTCGAAGACATGCGTGGCGGTGCGTCCGCCGAGGTGGGCGCGCACCGTGTCCGGCCAGTCCGCGGCGGTGTAGTCGACGGCGAGGTCGGCTCCGTTCGCCGCCACCAGATCCATCTTCGCCGGTCCGCCCGCCAGCCCGATCACGGTCGCGCCGACCGAGCGCGCGTACTGCACCAGCAGGGTGCCGATGCCGCCCGCCGCGGCGGTGACCACCGCGACACTGTTCGGGTCGAGCTCGGTGAACAGCAGGATGCCGAGGGTGGTGCGGCCGGTGCCGAGCATGGCGACCGCGGTCGCCGGGGACACGCCGTCGGGAATGTCGAGCAGCCGATCGGCGTCGGCCACCGCGAGCTCGGCGTATCCGCCGGGCGCGGCACCGAGGTGGGTCACCACCGCGCGCCCGAGCAGTGCCGGATCGACCCCGGCGCCCACCCGGTCGACGGTGCCCGCGACCTCCCGGCCCGGGATGGTCGGCAGCTCGGCCACCGGGAACGGGCCCGGCTCACCCCGCCGCATCGTGGTGTCGACCAGGTGGACACCGCTGGCGGCCACCGCGATCCGCACCTGGCCCGCGGCGGGTTCTGGATCGGGGACCGACTCGTACCGCAGGTTCGAGGCCGGTCCGAATTCGTGCAGTCTGATCGCGCGCATGCGCTCCATCGTTCGACCTGAAGTGCGGTTGATGTCAAGCGCTCCGGTCAGCGCTCGGTGTTCGTCGCCCTCCACCCGGCCCGCGCGGCGAACCCGTCACACAGCGCGTCCAGGCCGAGGAACAACAGGTCTTGCGAGGTCAGCTCACCCACCCCGGCGCCGTTCAGCTCGGCCAGCGCCGGCGGTACCGGAAACGACGGGGTGCCGTCGAGCAGCTCGCGCAGGCCGTTCGAATCGTCGGTGGCGGTGCGCTTGTCCGTCAGCAGGGCGCCACCGACCACCGGCAGACTCGCGCCGGAGATGTAGTTCCAGACCGCGAAGGCCATGGTGGTGGCTTCGCGAGCCGACACGTCCAGCGCACGCAAACCCTCGACCAGCCAGGCCAGGCTCGCCAGCCCCTGTGGCCCGAAGCTGTAACGGGGGACGGCGAAGGTGAGCAGCACCCAGGGATGCTGCTGGTACAGCTCCCAGTCGATGAGCGCGGCGATCCGCACCCGGTCCCGCCACGACCAGTCCCGTCCGGCCGGGTCGGGATACTGATGACGGGCGCCGATCTCGTCGGTCATAGCCGCGATCAGCTCGTCCTTGTTCGTCACGTGCCGGTACAGCGACATGGTGCCCACCTCGAGCCGCTCGGCGATCCGCCGCATCGATACCGCGCCGAGTCCGTCGGCGTCGGCGAGGGTGATCGCCGCGTCGACGATCGCCGCGCGAGTGAGTTTCGGCTCAGTCATCCTATGTTTCTCTTTCCAATATCCCCGACCTGTGCGTACACTGTACCCATTCCCCGCGTACGGTGTACGCAAACCCCTGGAAGGATGTCGGAATGACGAAGCTGGAACCGGCGCTGCCCACCGCGGCTGTCGGTGGCCGCCGCGCATGGCTCGGGCTGGGCGTGCTGCTGCTGCCGGTGCTCTTGGTGTCGATGGACATCTCGGTCCTGTTCCTCGCCATGCCGACCCTCACGGCCGACCTGGATCCCAGTGCCTCCCAACAGCTCTGGATCCTCGACATCTACGGCTTCATGCTGGCCGGCCTGCTCATCACGATGGGTAACCTGGGCGACCGCATCGGCAGGCGCAATATCCTGCTACTCGGCGCCGCCGTCTTCGGCCTCGCCTCGGTGCTCGCCGCCCTCGCACCGACCCCCGAGTTCCTCATCGGCGCCAGGGTGCTGATGGGCATCGGCGGCGCGACCCTGCTGCCGTCCAGCTTGGCGCTGATCTCGAGCCTGTTCCCCGACGCGCGCAGGCGCGCCACCGCGATCGGCATCTGGACCGCGTTCTTCGCGGGCGGTTCGGCCGTCGGCCCGATCATCGGCGGAGTACTGCTGCACCACTTCTGGTGGGGGTCGGTTTTCCTGATCAATATCCCGGTGCTGGCGATCCTGCTCGTCTTCGGGCCGATGCTGTTGCCGGAGCACCGCTCCGCCGCGCTCGGCCCGCTGGATCTGCCGAGCGTCGCGCTCTCCATCGCCGGCATCCTGCCGGTGGTCTACGGCATCAAGCACATCGCGGCGGAGGGCTTCGACGTTGCGTCGCTGGTGATCGCCGCGATCGGGGTCGCGGTCCTGGTCGTGTTCGTGCGCAGGCAGCGCGTCCTCGCCGAGCCGCTGCTCGACCTGAGCCTGTTCACCCGGCCGCTGTTCCGGGTGGCGATCGGTGCCAGCCTGGTCGGGATGATGTCGCTGGCCGCGATGAGCTACCTGACCAGCCTCTACCTCCAGTCGGTGACCGGACGCGATCCGCTGCAGGCCGCGCTGCTCGGTATCCCGATGGCGGCGGCGGTGTTCGTGTTCTCGATGAGCGGTGCCAGGGTCGGGCAGGCGCTCGGGGTGCGGGCCACCTTCACCCTCGCCCTGGTGATGTCGGCGGTGGGCAATCTGATGCTGCTCGGCGTCGGTGTCGACGGCGGGCTGGCTTGGTACATCCTGGGTTCGGCGATCGCGGGCATCGGTTACGGCATCTCGTTCACCCTGGTGTCGGACGTGGCGGTGTCGGCGGTGCCCGCCGAGCGGGCCGGGTCCGCGGTCGGCATCTCCGAGACCAGCTTCGAACTCGGTAACTCGCTCGGGCTGGCGCTGCTCGGTTCGGTCGCCGCCCTGGTGTTCCGCTCCGGCGGCGAATTCGGCGACACCCTCGGTGAGACGATCCTGCACGCCGACGGCGACACCGCCCTGGTGACGGCGGCGCGGGAAGCCTTCGTCAGCGGGATGCACGTCGCCACCGCCGGTGGCGCGCTGCTGCTGATCGCGATGGCGGTGGTGGCCTGGCGGTCGGCGCGCACGGCGACGACCGTGACCCTGGGTGACCGGCACCACTGAGCGGACTCACCGGGGGTACCCGCGGGCTCGGTTGCATAGGATCGACGGATGCGAAACGAGGGTGGCGCCGGTCTGGCGACCTTGCTCGCGCTCGCCGACTCGCGCCTGCCCATCGGCGGGCACGTGCACTCCGGTGGTGTCGAGGAGGCGGTGGCGTCGGGGCTGGTGCGTGACACCGCGAGTGTCGAGCTGTATCTGCGCAGGCGGATCGCCACCTCGGGACTTGTCGCCGCGTCCCTGGCCGCGGCGGTGTGCGCCGCGACGATGACACCGGAACGCGCCGAACTCGAAGCCGACGCCCGCACCCCCTCCCCGGCGGCGCGCACCGCCTCCCGCGCGCAGGGCCGCGGGCTGCTGCGTCTGGCCAAACAGCTGTGGCCGCACCACGAGTGGGCCCTGGTGGGGGCCCGCCCGCATCTGTCGACGGTGTTCGGCATGGTCGGCCGAGCCTGCGGCGCCACCCCGGAGCAACTCGCCGGCGTGGTCGTGTACACGACCCTGACCGGCGCCGCGACCGCCGCCCAGCGGCTGCTCGCCCTCGACCCGGCCGCCATCGCCGACGGCACCGTTCGCCTGGCTCCCCTGTGTGACCGGATCGCCGCCGAGGCCGTCACCGGACCGGCGGCGCTGTCGGATCCGGTGCAGGACGCGATGGCGCAGCGGCATCTCGACCGGGACATGCCCCTGTTCGCGTCCTGACCCCCCCAACTATCCCCGTCCGCACGAGAAGGAGTTCCCATGCCACCCCATCTGATCGATGGTGAACCGCACGAGCACAGCCATGACCGCCCCAAGCGCCACCGCGCGCCCGGCGAGGCGCTGCGCATCGGCATCGGTGGCCCGGTCGGCTCCGGCAAGACCGCGCTGGTCGCGGCCCTGTGCAGGCAGCTGCGCGACGAACTGTCCCTCGCTGTGCTGACCAACGACATCTACACCACCGAGGACGCCGACTTCCTCCGCCGTCACGCCGTCCTGCCCGACGAGCGGATCACCGCCGTGCAGACCGGCGGCTGTCCGCACACCGCCATCCGGGACGACATCACCGCCAACCTCGACGCCATCGACGATCTCGTCGCGGCCAACCCGCCGCTGGATCTGGTCCTGGTGGAATCCGGCGGCGACAACCTCACCGCCACCTTCTCCTCCGGGCTGATCGACGTGCAGATCTTCGTCGTCGACGTGGCGGGCGGCGACAAGGTGCCGCGCAAGGGCGGACCGGGCGTCACCTTCTCCGACCTGCTGGTGGTGAACAAGACCGACCTCGCCCCGCTCGTCGGTGCCGACCTAGGGGTGATGGAACGCGACGCCGCCAAGGTGCGCGAGGGCCGCCCCACCGCCCTGGTGTCGCTCACCGACGACCCGGCCGCCACCCCGGTGCTGGCCTGGGTGCGCGAGCAGCTGCGCCTGGCCGCCGAACAGGACGCGGCCACCGGCGTTGCGCACTGAACTGAGCATTGTCGCCGCCCCGGGCAGGCTGCCCCGGATCGAGGCGGCGGGTGGGCTGGCCGGGCGGCACACCGGCCCGGACACGGTGCATCTGATCGGCACCGCGGCGACCCCACTCGGTGGTGACGAACTCGACATCCGCATCGTCGTCCGGCCCGGCGCGCGGTTGACGGTCCGGTCGGTGGCGGCGACCATCGCGCTGCCGAGCACCCTGACCCCGTTGTCGACGGCGCACTGGGACGTCGAGGTCGGCGAGGGCGGCGTGCTCGACTTCGATCCGGAACCGACGATCGTGGCAGGCGGCGCCGTGCACCACACGGTGACCACCGTGCGGCTGGCTGGGGATGCGCGGTTGCGGCTGCGCGAGCGGGTGCAGCTGGGCCGCAGCGGCGAGGACGAGGGCGGCTGGCGTGGCGACCTGGTCGCCGACCTCGGTGCGGTTCCGCTGCTGCGGCATCGGCTCGAGCTCGGTGCCGGATCGTGCACCGACGACCGGCTGCGCGCACCCCGTGCGCTCGACAGCGAACTGCGCTATCCCGACGATCGGCCCGCATGGACCGGCGGCATCGACGCGGTCCGGCTGCCGCTCGCGGCGGGCGGGACGCTTGCGACCCGCACCGGCGCCCGGCTCAGCGTCGAAATGCCGACGGCCACCGAACCCGCCGTCCCCGTCGGCTGAGACCGATCGAAACGAGCAGTGGGAGCCGGTTTCCCGGCTCCCACTGCTGCGTTCGCACCGCGAAGGTCAGGCGGTGTGGTTCCCTGACCGCTCAGGCGGTGACCAGTTCCGCGTGCTCGGCGACCGCTTCCGGCGCCGCCGCGCGCGGTGGGGTGAGGAAGCCACTGGCCGCGCCGACCGCAGCGCCGACACCGGCGCCGACGACCGTGGCGGGCACCGACACCGCCATGTAGCCGGCCATGCCGCCCAGGATCGGGCCCGCGACCAGGCCGACCGGCAGGAACACCACCCCGGCGACCAGGCCGGCGAGCGCACCACCGGTACTGGCCGCCATCGCCAGCGGGATCGCCACCGTCGACCCGACCGCCGCGCCGCGGGCGGCACTGCCGAGAGTGGACGCGGCGATGTGATCGGAGCGGCTGCGCTCGAGCCCGACCGAATCGAGGAAGGTCGCCAGGTTCGCCTCGGTGTTCGCGGCGGCGTCGTTGATCTGGATCGACGCGTCCACCGGGACGAAGTCCGGCACCGGGACCAGCTGGTCACCGAAGCGGAACTGCCCGGGCGGCGGCAGGATCGGCGGGACCGGCTCGACCGGCTCCGGGGCGTGCAACGTGCCCACCGGCGACAGGTAGTCCGTCTCCGGGCCGGAGCGCGACCACTGCAGCGAGCTGCGGGTGTTCTCCGGCATCTGCTTGCCCACATAGGGGGTGGCGTTGGGCGCCACGGCGTCGAACGCCGGCCCGGCCTGCTGATCGGGTTGGGTCACCGTCGCCTGGGCGGGCTCGGCATTCGCGGTGCCCGTGCCGATCAGGGCCATGACCAGGGGGACCGCTCCTGCCGCGACGACCGAACCCATCTTCTGTCGTTGCGGGCTCGGCGCCCTGTGTTTCCCCGTCGCCATAGATCACCTTTCATCCTGGGATTGGTCACACATATGACGTCCGGCATTCGGACCGGTACCGGACCCGGATGGGTCCGAAACGGCAGCTGGCCGGAAATCATCCGGTGACCCGGCGCGGATAAACGCCGACGGCCGGGCGGTGCCGCGCACCACCCGGCCGTCGCCGTGGATGTCTAGCCGACTTCGCGCTGTTCGGGCACCGCGGCGGGCTTGGAGTTGCTCGGTGGAGCGCCGAGCGCCGCGTGCAGTTCGTCGGCGTCCTGCTGATCGGATTGGACCTCCTCGATCGCCAGCCGGGCGAAGACCCACTGCTCGGTGGCGGCCATCTGGCCCCGGTTGCGGCCGAGGAAGGAGACGAACCAGCCGATCACGGTGACGATCCGGCTGCGGTAACCGACGAGGTAGTACAGGTGCAGCGCCAGCCAGGCCAGCCACGCGATGAAGCCGCTGAACTCGAACTTGCCGATCTGGCAGACGGCGTCGAACCGGGAGATGGTCGCCATCGAGCCCTTGTTGAAGTACTTGAACGGCGCGCGCTGCTCGGGAGTCTGCCCTTTGAGCCCGGCCTTGATCGCCTTGGCCGCGTAGACCGAACCCTGGATCGCGCCCTGCGCCTGCCCCGGCACACCGGGCACCGACATCAGGTCGCCGACCACGAAGACGTTCGGGTGACCCTTCACGGTGAGGTCCGGCTCCACGACGACGCGCCCCGCCCGGTCCACCTCGGTGCCGTCGGAGCGCTCCGCGATCATCTTGCCGAGCGGGCTGGCCTGCACACCGGCCGACCACACCTTGCAGGCGGATTCGATCCGCCTGGTGCTGCCGTCGGCGTCCTTGACCACGACGCCGTGCGCGTCGACATCGGTCACCATGGCGTTGAGCTGGATCTCCACGCCCATCTTGGTCAGCCGCTTGGCGGCCTTGGCGCCCAGCTTCGGACCCATCGGGCCGAGCACGGCACCGGCGCCCTCGAGCAGGATGACGCGGGCGTCGCGCGGGTCGATGGTGCGGAAGGTGCCGTCGAGGGTGCGGTCGGCGAGCTCGGCGATCTGCCCGGCCAGCTCCACCCCGGTCGGGCCCGCGCCGACGACGATGAAGGTGAGCAGCCGGTCGCGCTCCTCCTGGGTGGTGGCCAGTTCGGCCTGTTCGAACGCGCCGAGGATGCGTGCCCGCAGTTCCAGCGCGTCGTCGATGGTCTTCATGCCGGGCGCGAAGGTGGCGAAGTGGTCGTTGCCGAAGTACGACTGCTGCGCACCGGTGGCGACGATGAGGCTGTCGAAGGGGGTGACGGTGTCGCGGTTGAGCAGCCGCGAGGTGACCGTCTTGTTCGCCAGGTCCACATCGTGCACGTCACCGAGCAGCACCTGCGCGTTCTTCTGCTTGCGCAGTACCAGCCGGGTGGCGGGCGCGATCTCACCGGTGGACAGGATGCCGGTGGCCACCTGGTACAGCAGCGGCTGGAACAGATGGGTGGAGGTCTTGGAGATGAGGGTGATGTCGACATCGGCTTTGCGCAGATGCTGGGTGCCGAACAAGCCGCCGAACCCGGAACCGATCACCACCACACGGTGTCGCTGGTTCCCGACAGACTGAGTGCTCATCGCCTTGCTCCTCGACAGACTTGGGTGGCCCCGCAACGGTGGTGACAGGGATTACCGTAGTCGGCTCCGGAAGCGACGTCGCCACGAGATCCCGGAACCGAGCCTGGTGTGGTGCGTTCGTTCACCGGGTCGAGCGGGCGACGGTGAGCGCACCGCGGCCCGCGGGACCGGTCGACAAGATCGAGAATACGGGATGGGTGGGGTCAGCGACCGGCAAGCAGGATCCGGGCCAGTTCGGTGTCGGTCTCGGCGCCCTCGGTGTAGCCGCCCTCGGCGCCGAGGGCGTTCATGATGGCCAGGGTGTAGCGTTCGCCGTCACCCGCGACGCCGACCGAGTTCACCACCCAGCCGTCGGCCTCGGCCGACCAGCCGTTCTTCAGGCCAGGCCGCATCCCGGCGCCCGCGCCCCACACGCCCCAGTGCTGGTTGGAGTCGACCGAACGCATCCGATCGAGCAGGTAGGCGAGATCGTCGGGGTGCATGGTGTCGAGGATGGTGTTCATCAGCCGGTCCAGGTCGGCGGCGGTGCACTTCTGGAACGACCAGTCCGGGAACAGGGCCGAGGTGGTCGGCTGCGGGATCAGGCTGACCATGCCGTACGCGCGGAAGGCGTTGTTGTACGCCATCCGGTCGAAGCCGATGTACTTGTGCCACAGCACGTCGGTGGCCTGGTCGTTGGAGGTGGCCAGCATCGCCTCCATGTTGGCGCGGTCCTCGGGGGACAGGCCGATGGCGCCTGCCCTGGCCCGGTTGAGCAGGTCCGCGGCGATCGCCAGCTTGATCGTGGAGGCCGTCCACACCAGGTTCTCGGCGTGCTCGTTGGCGTAGATACCGCCGGTCACCCGATCGCGCAGCACGTAGCCCGCGACACCGGGACGGCCGGCCAGGTACGCGTCGGCTCGCGCGATCCGTGCGCTCATATTGCTGTCGAAGCCGGGCACCGACACCTGGGTCATGGCGGGTGGTACGGCATCGGCGGGCGCGGTGAGCGCCGGGATACCAGGAGTGAGCACGCCTGCGGCGGCGAGGAGGCAGGCGGTGGCTGCGACCCGGGAGACGACACGGGGTGAAGAAGAACGGTCACGCACGAGGCAACACCTTCGCACACCTGCGTCCGCGGCGCACGACGCACGCCGAAATCCGTTGTGTCACGGTGCGGTTGCAGCGACTTCAGTGGTGGGCGGCGTGCGGGGTGGCGATGGTGCAGCCGTTGAGCCGGTGACAGTGTTCGAACGCCTCGCCGTGCCGGTCCAGCGGCCAGGAATGCAGCACCTGGTCGGCCCCGTAGCGGCGGGAATTGATCAGTTCCCAGCGGTCACCGGCCCTGCGGACCACGAAACCGCCGGCGGGAACCAGGGGTATCACCTGCGTGAACATGCAACCGGACCAGCCTTTCGCCTGCGGCCGAACTGTCCCCACCCGAGCGGTCACGATCTCACGGGCAGTTACCTCCGTCGCGCCGACACGGCTGGTAACACGTTGCAGTGTGGCCTATTTCACTCGCCCTGTGCGGTGGTGGCGGCGGGGCCGCACGATTGCGGGTCGGTCGCTGGGCGTATAAACGACGGATGCCGCTGCATCTCCATCGTGCCGAACGCGCCGACGCGCTGGCCGATGGACTAAGTCGGATACTCGGCGCGGCGCCATCCGACCCGTTCACCTCCGAGGTGGTCGCGGTCCCGGCCAAGGGCATCGAGCGGTGGCTGGCGCAGCGATTGTCGAGTGTGCTCGGCACCGGCGGTACCGACGGCGACGGGGTGGCCGCCAATATCGCGTTCCCCGCACCCGCCACGCTGGTGGCCGAGGTGCTGGCGGCGGTGAGCGGGGTCGCGCCGGAGGAGGACCCGTGGGCGGGCAAGCGGCTGGTGTGGACGGTTCTGGACGTGCTCGACGCCGCCGCCGGACAGCCATGGGCGAGGGTGCTGGCCCGCCACCTCGGCCATGGCGCCGGACACCGCGTCGGCCGCCGCTACGCCACCGCCGCGCACCTGGCGGCACTGTTCGATTCCTATGCCGCGCAACGCCCACGACTGCTGCTCGAGTGGGCGGCGGGCACGGACACCGACGGCGCGGGTGGACCGGTCCCCGACGACCTCGCCTGGCAGCCCCGGCTGTGGCGGGAGGTACGCACGGCGGTCGGCGCGCCGAGCCCGGCCGAACGGCTGACCGCCGCGTGCGCGAGGTTGCGGGCCGAACCGGACATGGTCGACCTGCCGGCGCGGCTGTCACTGTTCGGCCTGACCCGGCTTCCGGCCGACCAGCTCGCCGTCGTCACCGCCATCGCCGCGCACCGTGACGTGCATCTGTGGCTGGCGCACCCGAGCCCGGCGATGTGGACCGCGCTCTCGGAACACGCCGGGAGCCGGGCCGGCGGCCCGCCGATCGAAGCGCCGGACCTCGGCGCCGGTTCCTGGCCGCGATCCACCGACACCACCGCCGGCCTGGTCCATCACCCGTTGCTCGCCGGGCTGGCCAGGGACGTGCGCGAACTGCAGCAGCGCCTGGAACCGGTGCTCGACACCGATATCCACGTGCCTGCCGAGCTCGGTGCGCACACCCTGCTGGGTGCGGTCCAGGCCGCGATCCGGGACGACCGCGCTCCCGAGCCGGGCGCACAGCCCGACGGCACCGTCGAGGTGCACGCCTGTCACGGCCCGGCTCGGCAGGTGGAGGTGCTGCGCGAGCTGCTGCTGACCGCGTTCTCGGCCGACCCCGAACTCCAGCCGCGCGACGTGCTGATCATGTGCCCGGATGTCGAGGCCTACGCGCCGCTGGTCCGTGCCGCGTTCGGGCAGCGCGGCGGCGGCAGCGTCGACCTGCCGGTCGAGGGCGAGCATCCCGCACACCAGCTGCGGGTGCGGCTCGCCGACCGGGGACGCGCGGTGACCAACCCGATACTCGCGGTGATCATCGATCTGCTCGAGCTCGCCGACGGCCGCGTCACGGTGACGCAGGTGCTCGACCTCGCCGCGAGTGAGACCGTCCGCCGCCGCTGTGGTTTCGACGACGACGACATCGAACGACTGCGGGAATGGGCCGCCGAGTCCGGGGCGCGCTGGGGGATCGGGCAGCGGCAGCGCGAGGCGTTCGGGCTCGCGGACTTCGCCCAGAACACCCTCAACGCCGCGGTCGACCGGATCCTGCTCGGTGTCACCGCCGACGAATCCGGCGACGACTGGCTCGATCTGGCATTGCCGCTCGACGACGTCGATTCCAACGATGTCGACCTGGCGGGGCGATTCGCCGAATTCGTCGACCGGCTCGCCGTCTGCCTGCGGGATCTGCGTGGCCCGCGTCCCGCCGCCGAGTGGACGGCGGTATTGCTGCGTGCCATCGACCTGCTCACCGACGTGCCGGACGCGCACTCCTGGATCAGGACCGAGGCGCGACGGGAGATCGTCGCCGCCACCGAACACGCGGGCGACACCGCGCTGCGCCTGCCGGACGTGGCGGTGCTGCTGACCAGCAGGCTGGCGGGCGGACCCGGCCGGGCGAACTTCCGCACCGGCGAACTCACCGTGTGCACGCTGGTGCCGATGCGCTCGGTCCCGCACCGGGTGGTGGTGCTGCTCGGCCTCGACGACGACGTGTTCCCGCGCCCCGGCGGCGTCGACGGCGACGATCTGCTGGCCAGGAATCCGCAGCTCGGCGAACGCGACGCCCGTGGCGAGGACCGGCAGCTGCTGCTCGACGCGATCATGGCCGCCGGGAAGCGGCTGCTCGTCGTGCATTCCGGCGCCGACCCGGTGACCGGTGCCGCCCGGCCGCCCGCGGTGCCGGTGGCCGAACTGCTCGACGTGCTGAGCGCGCACGTCGGCAGGGCGGCGCTGGATCGGGTACTGCAGCGGCATCCGCTGCAGTCCTTCGACCGCCGCAACTTCGACCAGGCCCGGCCACGCAGCTTCGACACCGTCGCGCTCGCCGGTGCCAGGGCCGCCGCCCGTCCCACCCGGCCGCGCCCACCGCTGCTGGCCGACCCGCTGCCCCCGGCACCACTCGCCGATGTGGCGCTGGCCGAGCTCATCGCGTTCGCCGAACATCCGGTGCGGGCGTTCCTGTGGCAGCGGCTCGGCCTGCGGGTGCCCGAAGACGGGGAGGACATCGCCGACCAGCTGCCCATCGAACTGGACGGCCTGGCCAAATGGGATCTCGGCGAACGCATGCTCGGCGCCCGGCTCACCGGCGCCGACCCGGCCGGGCTGCGCGCGGCGGAATGGCGGCGCGGCACCCTGCCGCCCTTCGCCTTCGGCGCCGCCGTGCTCGACGAGGTCGAGGGCACCGTCGACACCATCGTGCGCACAGCCTTGCCCGACTACGAGGCGCCGCCGCGCGCGGTGGACATCGCCGTCGATCTCGGTAACGGCCGCACCCTGGCGGGGACGGTGCCCGAGGTGCGTGGGGAGACGCTGGTCCGCACCACCTACTCCCGGCTGGCACCGAAACACCGGCTGGCAGCCTGGGTGTCGGTACTGGCGCTGGCGGCCACCGAGGACCGGACGTGGCGGGCGATCAGTACCGGCCGCGGCCAGTTCCGCAGCAGGCCGGTGGCCCGCTCGGCGCTCACCGCCCCGGAAGCCCCCGCCGCGCTGGCGATCCTGCGTGATCTGGTGCGGCTGCGCGACGAGGGCCTGTGCGCGCCGCTGCCGGTCGCGCCGAGCGCCACCGCCGCCTACGCCGAGCGCCGGTTCCGCGGCGACGGCATCGCCGACGCGCTGGTCGCCGCCGAACAGGCCTTCGACGGCGGTCCCAACGGACCGGACAAGTTCGGTGACCACACCGACCGCTACTTGCGCTACGTCTGGGGACGCGCACCCCGGTTCGACAGCCTGGCCGCCGAACCGGCCCGCGCGGGCGAACCGGAGAGCACCAGGTTCGGCGCGATCGCCCGCCGCTGGTGGGCGCCGCTGCTCGGTGCCGAGACCCAGGGGCAGCCATGACCGGAACCGTTTCCGCGCCGACGGCGTTCGACGCCGCGGGCCCGCTGCCCACCGGCATCACCGTGCTGGAAGCAAGTGCAGGCACCGGCAAGACCCACGCCATCGTCGGCCTGGCCGTGCGCTACGTCGCCGAAGCGGGCATCGGGATCACCGAACTGCTGTTGGTGACCTTCAGCCGCGCCGCCACCCAGGAACTGCGCGAACGCACCAGGGACCGGTTCGTCTCGGTGGCCGCCGCGCTGGCCGATCCCGGCATCGCCGGTGCGCATTCCGACGAGCTGGTCCGGGCGCTGGCCGACACCGATCCGGCCACCCTGCGGCTACGCAGGCACCGATTGCTCACCGCCCTGGCCGATTTCGACGCGGGCACCATCGCCACCACGCATTCGTTCTGTCAGCGGATGCTCGACGAACTCGGGCTCGCCGGGGAACACGATCCGGGGGCCCGGCTGGTGGAATCGGTGGACGAGCTCGTCGGCACCGTCGCCGACGACCTGTACCTGGCGCGCTATGCCCGCGATCGAGCCCCGTTCACCCTGCGCGAGGCGCACACGCTCGCGCTGGCGGCGGTGCACGACCGGCACGCCGAACTCGCTCCGAGTGCCGAGGGCGCGGCAGGCGAGCGGGTCGCGTTCGCGACGGCGGCGCGCGCCGAGACCGAACGCCGCAAACGCCGTGCGGGACTGCGTGATTTCGACGATCTGCTGGTGCTGCTGCACGAGGTGCTCGCCGACCCCGAGCACGGGCCGCGCGCATGCGCGCGGATCCGGCAGCGCTACCGAGTGGCCCTGGTCGACGAGTTCCAGGACACCGACCCACTGCAGTGGGACATCCTGCGGCTGGCTTTCCACGACCATGCCACGCTGGTGCTGGTCGGCGACCCGAAACAAGCCATCTACGCTTTCCGCGGCGCGGAGGTGCTCAGCTACCTCGACGCCGTCGCGGTGGCCGGGCAGCGCAGGGAGCTCACCCGCAACTGGCGCAGCGACGCCGGGCTGCTACGCGCGCTCGATCATCTGTGCGGCGGTGCGGAACTGGGGCACCCCGAGATCGGCGTCTATCCGGTGACCCCGACCCGACCGGCGAGCAGGCTGCACGGCGACCCCGCCGTGATCACCCCGCTGCGGTTGCGGGTGCTGCCGCGCACCGGCGCCGGGCCACGCAACCGCTCCGGCTTCCCTTCGGTCGGCAGGCAGCGGGGCGCGGTGGCCGCCGATCTGGCCGCCGATCTGGTGACACTGCTCGAATCCGGCATCATGATCGACGCGAAACCGGAACGGGGCGTGGATCATTCGCTGACCGAGATCGGCGACGGGCGGGTGCGCAGGCCGATCGGGCCCGGCGACATCGCGGTGCTGGTTCGCACCCGCACCCAGATCGACGTGGTGCGGGCCGCCCTCGACCGGGTCGGTGTGGCGTCCGTGCTCGCGGGTGGCACCAGTGTGTTCGCCACGGCGGCCGCCACCGATTGGCTGTGGGTGCTGCGGGCGCTGGAGCAGCCGCACCGCGGCGACCGGGTGCGGCTCGCGGCCTGCACCCAGATCCTCGGTGTCACCGCGACCGAGATCGATGCCGGGGGAGCCGATCTCGTCGGCCGGGTGTCGACTCAGCTGCGCGAAGCCGCCCGGCTGTTCGGGCGGGCCGGGTTCGCCGCCGTCTTCGACAAACTCGCCACCGACACCGAGCTGGCGCCCCGGCTGCTCGCGCTGGAGAACGGGGAACGCGAGCTCACCGACCTGCGTCATCTCGCCCAGCTGCTCGACGAGGTGGCCCTCGCCGAGGGGCTCGGGCTGACCGCGCTGACCCGCTGGCTGGCCGACCGGGTCCGTGACCCGGAGGCCGGCAGCGTCAGCGGGCGGTCCCGGCGTCTCGACCGCGACGCCGCGGCCGTGCAGATCGCCACCGTGCACGCCAGCAAAGGACTCGAATTCCCGGTCGTCTACCTGCCTTTCGCGTGGGACAGCGCCAAGAACCCGTATCCGGCGACCCTGCTGTTCCACGACGACAACGGCACCCGCGTCCTCGATATCGGCGGCAAGGAGGCGCCAGGGTACGGGGAACGGCAGCTGCGCTGTGAGGCCGAGGAGGCGGGGGAAGAGCTGCGGCTGCTGTATGTGGCGCTGACCAGGGCCATGTGTCAGGTCGTCGCCTGGTGGGCGCCCGCGGTGACCACCGCCGCCGCACCGTTGCACCGGATGTTGTTCGGCCGCAGGCCCGGATCGGCGCAGGTGCCGCGGCGTGCCGACATCCCCGCCGAGCGCGCTGCCGCGGCGCGGATGTCGGAGTGGGCGGCGCCTGCCGCCGAGGTGATCTCGGTGACCGCGGTGGACCGCCCCGACGATATCGCCCCGCGCCGGGTGCGGACCGACCTGCCGACCGGGGAACTCGCCGCCGCCGAGTTCACCAGGGCGCTCGATCAGCAGTGGCGGCGTACGTCCTATTCGGCGCTCACCGCGGGCGCGCACGAGCTCGGCGGCGTCGCCGCGGCCGAGCCCGAGGACGGGCCCGGCCCCGACGACGAACCCGCCGACGCGCCGCTCGACGCGCCGAGCGGGGGCACCGGCGCGCCCTCGCTGATGAACGCGCTGCCCTACGGCGCCGAGTTCGGCACCCTCGTGCACGGCGTCCTGGAGAAGGTCGACACCTCGGTTCCCGACCTCGCCGCCGAGGTGCGGGCGCGCACCCGCGAGGTCGTCGAGCACACCATGGCCGAGCTCGATACCGAGCTGCTCGCGCACGCGCTGCTCGAAGTCCTGCGCACACCATCCGATTTCGGCTCGCTCGCGGCCGTGGCGACGCGGGACCGACTGTGCGAGCTGGAGTTCGAGCTTCCGCTCGGCGGGGGCGACCGGTCGGCCGCGCGCCCCGCGAGCACGAGCGACATCGCCGCGCTGCTGCGCGCACACCTGCCCGCCGACGATGTGCTGGCCGGTTACGCCGAGCACCTGGCCGCATTGCCCGACACCGTGCTGCGCGGCTATCTCACCGGCAGCATCGACGCCGTCCTGCGGGTGCCCGACGACGCGGGCGCGCACCGCTACCTGCTCGTCGACTACAAGACCAACCGGCTCGGCACCGGCGACCTCACCGTGGAGCATTACCGGCGTGAGCACATGGCGGCCGAGATGATCCGCTCGCACTACCCGCTGCAGGCCCTGCTCTACGCGGTGGCGCTGCACCGCTATCTGCGCTGGCGGCTGCCCGGCTACGATCCGGCACGGCACCTCGGCGGCGCGCGCTACCTGTTCGTACGCGGCATGATCGGCGCGGCGACACCGCAGGGGCACGGTGTCTTCGACTGGCGCCCGCCCGCCGGACTCGTTGTGGCGCTGTCGGATCTGCTCGCCGGCGGTGCGCGATGACCGAGCTGTGGCTCGGCACGGCCGTCACCCGATCCGACGCCGGTCCGGTCGCCGACAGGGAGCGTGGGCGATGACATCGATTCAGGTGGCGCAGCGGGGGACCGGGCTGCTGCGGGTGTTCAACGAGGCCGGGGTGCTCTCGGCCGCCGACGTGCACGTCGCGGTGCGGTTGGGCCGGATGGGCCGCGAGGAGTGCGCGGAGGTGCTGTTCGCGGCGGCGCTGGCGGTGCGCGCGGTGCGTTCGGGATCGGTCTGCCTCGAGGTGGCGCGGATGCGCGAGATCGGCATCGATGCCGACGAAAGCCGCGACGCCGCAACCGGACTCGATCCGGCGACGTTGCCGTGGCCGGAGACCGATGTGGTGCTGGCGGCATTGCGCCGCAGCCCGCTGATCCAGGGCGGGGTCGCGGGGCCGCTGCGACCGCTGCGCCTGGTCGAAGCCGACACCGACGGCGGGGCGCTGCTGTACCTGGACCGGTACTACCAGCAGGAGCAGACGCTGCGCCGGGTGCTCACCGAACGCGGTGCCGACCACCCCGTGATCGATACCGATCTCGTCCGTGCGGAGCTGGATCGGCTGTTCCCCGGCCCCGCGGGCGACGGGCCGGATCGGCAGCGGCTGGCCGCCGCCTTGGCCGCCACACACTGGACCACCGTGGTCGCGGGCGGGCCCGGCACCGGCAAGACCCACACCATCGCCCGCATCCTGGCGCTGCTCACCGCGCAGCGGCGCGCCACGCCGCGACTGCCCGCGTTGCGCATCGCACTGGCCGCGCCCACCGGCAAGGCCGCGGCCCGGCTCCAGGAAGCCGTCCGCGGGCAGGCCGCCGCACTCGGCCTGCCCGAGCTGACCGCCGCCACCCTGCACCGGCTGCTCGGCTGGCAGCGCGGCCGCAGCACCCGCTTCCGGCATCACGAACACAATCGGCTGCCCTATGACGTGGTGGTGGTCGACGAGACGTCGATGGTCTCGCTCACCATGATGAGTCACCTGTTCTCCGCGCTGCGGCCCGATACCAGGCTCGTGCTCGTCGGCGACCCCGACCAGCTCGCCTCCGTCGACGCGGGCGCCGTACTGGCCGACCTGGTCGCAGGCCCGGTCGGCGCCGCACCCAACCCGTCGCTGTGGGACCTGGTCGCCGCGGATCCGGCGCTCGGCGCGTGGTCGATCGCCGAGTGCGCGGCCTCGGGCACACCCGTACAGGTCCACCCGGTCACCGGAGCGGACCGCCCCGGTGTGCCTGCGGAGTCGGCGAGCAGCGGTCGGGTGCTCGATGGCGGCCCAGCTGAGTCTCCTGACACGGGAACGCCCCGGTCCGGGACCGACGGTTCGGCGGGTCGCGCTGGACGGCCCGGCGGTGAGGTGGGCGCTGTGTACGGTGCGCCAGGCGGTTGGGTGCCTCCTGCGGGGCGCCCCGGCGCAGGCGGCGGCGCGTTGAGCGCCGTCGAGCAGCGCAGGCTCGCCGGTGGGATCGTGCGGCTCACCAGGGGCAGGCGATTCGGTGGGCGCATCGCGGAGCTGGCGATCGCGGTGCGCGCCGGCGACGCCGATACCGCGCTGTCGATCCTGCGTGCCGGTGGGGTGGATGTCTCGCTGTGCGCCACCGACGACACGGCCGCGGTGCGCGCCGATGTCACCGGCACGGCGCTGGCGGTCACCGCGGCGGCGGAGGCGGGCGATGCGGTCGGTGCGCTGACCGCGCTGGAATCGCACCGGCTGCTGTGCGCGCACCGGCAGGGCCCGTTCGGTGTCGAACGCTGGGACCGGATGGCGGCGGAGTGGGCGGCGGCAGGCGGGGCGGGACCCGCTGCGCCACAGCAGGTCTGGTATCCGGGTCAGCCGCTGTTGGTGACGGCCAACGATCACGAGGCACGCATCTACAACGGTGACACCGGCGTCATCGTGCGCCGCCCCGACGGCTCGCTGCGCGCCGCGCTGCAACGTGGCAGCGAGCCGTACCTGGTGCATCCCACCCAGTTTCCCGCCGTGGTCACCGTGTTCGCGATGACGATCCACCGCAGTCAGGGCAGCCAGTACGACACCGTCTCGGTGGTGCTGCCCGAACCCGAATCCACGCTGCTCACCAGGGAACTGCTCTACACCGCCATCACCCGCGCCCGCACCCACGTCCGCGTCATCGGCAGCGAGGACGCGATCCGCGCCGCGATCGGACGCCGGGTGCTGCGGGCCAGTGGACTGTCCCGCAGCACGCCTAGCTGACCGGACGCGGTGCGGAAGTCCCGCGACCGACCCGATCGCCTCCTCGTCTCCGTGCCGCTTCGTGTCTGTCTCGGAGATCCGAACCCGGTAACCTTCGACGACAGCGATGGACTTGTCCGGTGCTGCGGGCGGTGTCGCGCAGCATCTTCGGAGGTCCGCGAGGTGCTACCCGCGAACTTCCGCGCCCACCGGAGATCTCCGTCGAGCCGACCGGAGCGGGCCGTCGATGGCGAGGCTCGGCGACCGATGCTGCGCTGTGCCTGTCCTCGGCTCGTCCCGGAAGGCGATGCGCGCGAACCGGTTCCGGCGCCGGTGCCAGGCGGTCCCATCGCACGGGCCGGTGGGGCAGCGAGGTCGACGGCCGTGTCCCGTTCGGTCAGCGGGCTGTGCTCCTGGCGAAGTTCCACGACCACCAGGGGTCGTCGTCGAGTCTGTCCAGAATGGGGTCCTCGATATCGGTGCGCAGTGGCGCGGGCAGGCGGGTGAGCGCCGGGAGGACATCGGGGGACAGGGTGCTGAGATAGTAGGAGTCGAGGCGCTCGCCGGTGGCCCAGCGGTCGATATTGCGTTCGGCGACCAGGCGTTCCGGATTCAGCAGCGCCAGCGCCAGCAGCGTGCCGAGCGCGGTGCCGATGGCCGCGCGCGGCATCCAGCGCCAGCGCAACCCGGCGATCGCCACGAGGACGAGCACGTACACCAGGCCCACCCACAGCTCACACACCTCGACCAGGAGCCGGAGCACGGTGAAGCCGTAGGCCTGCTGGTAGGTCCACATCCTGGCCAGCGCCGAGCCGACGATCACCAGGGCGAGCACGCTCGCCGCGCTGAGCAGCACCCGCAGCCAGCGCCGGTCGGCCGCGGACTCCTGTGTGGCCCAGTGCAGTACGGCCAGGATCACCGCCAGGGTCAGGATGCTCACCACCGACAGCTGCCAGAATCCGCTGCGGGCGTACTCGGCGTAGGTGAGTCCGGCGGTGCGCTGCACGTAGTCGTCGCCGCCGAACAGGGCGACGAACTGGGCGCCGACGAACACCGCGAACAGCAGCGTCAACGCGCTCACCGGCAGTACCCACTCGCTGCGCGACCACTGCCGGGCAGGCCGCTGACCCGCCGGTGCCGGGGCGGGCGGACCGGCGAGCAGATACAGCGCGCCGAGCGCACCGACCGCGACCACCCCGAACAGCCCCAGCCACTGCCAGGTACCGGCCGGATCCACCGACGGCACCACCCCGCTCAGCAGTTCGGCGAACGTCGCGTCGGCACCACCGAGCAGCGGAACGAAGACCACGAGCACACCGACGGTCGCCGCGACCGACACACCGTACCTGCGCAGGCCCGACACCCGCGCCGACCCCGATTCCCGCAGCCCGGAGAACGCCCACGGCACCGCGCCGAACGTCGCCAACGGCACCGCGAGCACATCGTGCGCGATCCCGCGCGAACTGCGCCGCCCGAGCACCGCCAGCGACCCGGCCACCCCGGCGGCCAGCACACACAGCACGAACAGCCACCCCGCCGCCCGCACCGCTCCGACCCCGAGCAACGCCAGCGCCACCGCACCCCACCACAGCCGATCCCGCCCCGCGACCGGCACATCCGCGACGTCGGTAGCGTCGGCGGCGGCGGACTTCGCCCCTGGCACAGGCGCCGCTGCTGCTGATGGTGCTGCTGCCGACGGCGGTATTGCCGCTGGCGTAGACGGTGCTGCCGCTGCCGATTGTGCCGCGGTCGGCGACGGTCCCGCCCCTGGCGTAGACGGCGGTGCCGCTGCTGGTGGTGCTGCTGCCGACGACGGTTCTGCACCTGGCGTAGACGGTGCTGCCGCTGCCGATTGTGCGGCTGCCTGCGACGGTCCCGCCCCTGACATGGTCGCAGCCGCTGTCGCGGGCGTCGGTCGGACGGCAGCCCCCGGTGCGTGTGCCTGCCCACCGGCGTGTGCCTGCCCACCGGGAAGCGGCATCGCGGACTCCGACGCGACATCAGCTGCCGAGGTGATGCTCGGTGCCGCGTTAGCTGTCGCGGTAGTGGGCGCTGGGTTCGCCGGTGTGGCGCTGGGTGCGGCGTTCGCCGCGGTAGTGGGCGCCGGGTTCGGCGGCGTCTCCGAGCCTGTGCTCGCCGGGGTGGTTGGACCCCCATCCGGTCCCGGCGCACCTGCGGACAACGACAGGTCGCCGAGGACGGACGGCGCCGCCACCGCTGGTGTCGGCGGCGGTGCCGTGTTCGCGCGGCGGGAGCGCGCCCGGTAGTCGACGGCGCACAGGGCCGCGGCGGTCGTCGCGCCCGCGACGAGCCAGCCGATGCCGGGCCGGTCGATGGGAATCACTGTGGCGCCGACGATTCCGGTAATCGCGGCGGCGGGCAGGACGCCTGCGGGCCGTGCGACCCGCTCCCACCGCGCCCGGACCCGCGGCGGCGGAGGGGGAAGGGGCGGCATGGGCGGTTGCCGTCCTGGCGTCCACGGTGGCTGCTCGGTGTTCTTGCCATACGCGGCACCGGGCCCGGATGCCGTGGTCGGCGCGGGTGGTTCCGTCGGTCGTTGGCTCGGCGCGGGGACCCGTTCGGGCTCGGCGGCCGGACCCTGTTGCGACTCCGGCTTGCTGCTGCCCTGGGTGGCAGCGGATTCGGGTGCCACGCTCGGGCCCGGTGGCTCCGCCGGGCTGTGGTTCTCCTCGCCTTCCATCGCGGACGTCGACCCCTGCGCCGATGATTCCGGCGATCTTCGGCTCTGTGCGACAGCAGGTTCGGGCGTGGTGGCCGGTCCCGGTTGCGGCTCCGGGCTACTGCCGTGCGCGGCAGCGGATCCTGGTGTCACGCCCGAGCCCGCCAGCAGGGTGTGGTTCTGCGCGGGAGCGGCGGGTTCAGCGCGGGACATCCCCTCCTGCGCCGTCGGCACCTGAGGCGTGGTCTCGGTGCCGTCGTCCTGATCGCCGGTCGCGGTGTGTTCTGGCATGGTTGTCCCCTCCGGAAGGTGTGTGGAATCGGCCCTGGACTGGTGGTCCGGGGCTGGTAGGTGAATGGGGTCAGGTCGTGGGCAGGACGACGCGGATGCGGGAGCCTGGGTCGGCGACGGCGATGGTGCCGCCGTGCAGGTCGATCACCCAGCGGGCGATGGCCAGGCCGAGGCCGGTCCCGCCGCCGTCGGTCGGCCCACCTCGGGTGAACCGGTCGAAGACGGTGGCGCGGTCGGCCTCCGGGATGCCGGGGCCGTCGTCGGCGATCTCCAGTACGGTCGCGCCGGGTACCGCCCGGGTGCTGACCCGCACTTCGCCGCCTGCTGGACCGTGCCTGGCCGCATTGTCGAGCAGATTGAACAGCACCTGGTGCAGCCGGGCCCGGTCGGCGTCGACGGTCATCGCTTCCGGTTCGATCCTCGTGGTGAACCGGACGCCGCGGCCGAGCGCGGCCGTCATCACCTCGGCCTCGGCGATCACCTCGGCCAGTAGCGGTGCCACCGGCAGGATCTCGCGGTCGAGGGTGAACGCGCCCGCCTCGATACTGGACAGATCGAGCAGCTCCGACACGAGCAGGCCTAGCCGTTCGGTCTGGGCCAGCGCGGTCCGCAGCGTCGCCGGATCCGGCTCGCTCACCCCGTCGACGATGTTCTCCAGCACCGCGTGCAGTGCCGTCACCGGAGTGCGCAGTTCGTGTGAGACATTGGCGATGAGATCGCGGCGTTGCCGGTCGGCCGCCGCGAGATCGGCCGCCATCTGGTTGAACGCGTTCGCGAGCTGCCCCACCTCGTCACGGGAGCTGGCCCGCACCCGGAAACTGTAGTCGCCGTGGGCCATTCGCCGCGCCGCCGCGGTCATCTCGCGCAGCGGCCTGGTGATGCCGTGGGCGAGGAACTGCGAAGTCACCAGCGCGATGATCATCGCCGTGAGGGTGGTGAAGGTCGGCAGCCAGCCGATCCGGTACCAGAAGTAGGCGAACGCCACCGCCCCCGAACTCACCATCAGCACGGCCAGTTTCAGCTTGATCGACCGCAGCGGATCCAATGGCCGCGGCAGCAGTTCGGCCAGCCGGTCGCCCACGGTGCTCATCGGGCGTCCAGCGCGTAGCCGACCCCGTGCACGGTGCGGATCAGATCGGCGCCGAGCTTGCGGCGCAACGCCTTGATGTGGCTGTCGACCGCCCTGGTGCCCGCCGCGTCCGACCAGTCCCAGATGTCCTCGAGCAGCCGTTCCCGGCCGAGTACCGCGCGTGGCCGGTGCGCGAGCCGGGCCAGCAGCTCGAATTCCAGCGGTGTCAGCCTGGCCTCGGTCCCGCCGCGCCAGACCCGGCGCTCGTCGAGATCGATGCGCAGATCGCCGACCACGATGGTGCTGGCGTCCCGTTCGGCGGCCCGGTCGACCCGGCGCATCAGGGCGTGCACGCGGGCGGCGAGCACCCGCATCGAGAACGGTTTCGTCAGATAGTCGTCGGCGCCGACGCCGAGCCCGACGAGCTGATCGGTCTCGTCGGTCCGTGCGGTGAGCATGAGCACCGGGACCGGCCGGTCGGCCTGGATTCGCCTGCACACCTCGAGCCCGTCGAACCCGGGCAGCATCACATCCAGCACCACCAGGTCCGGTTCCCCCGCGGCGGCCGCCGCCACCGCACCCGGCCCGTCGTGCGCCACCGCCACCGCGAATCCCTCGGCCCGCAAGCGGGCCGCCACCGACTCCGCGATCGTCACCTCGTCGTCGACGACGAGTACCCGGCGGGCCGGAGACGCGGCCGAGCCCCCACTGAATTCCATGGTGCGACCTTAGCGAGCCGGTGTGGAGGGATCCGGCGCCACTTGTGGAGATTCTGTGTGCGCCCGATACGACCGGGCGCGGGCGCATAGTGCGCCGCTGTGCGAGGGAGCTGCCGAGTGAGCCTCAGGCGTCGGGGAACAAGCCGGGCAGTTCCATCGCGTAGGCGAGGTCGTCCTTGGTGCCGAGGGTGACGAGCAGCATCCGGATCATCGTCAGTCTGGCCTCCGAGACCAGGTCGGGCGCGGGATCGTGGTCAGGATCGGCACCGACGGTGAGCCGGTAGACCACGTACTCGCACACGTGCAGGGCGGCATCGAGGTCCAGCGGGGCGGGGACGGGGCGGCCGAGTTCCCCGAAGGTCTTGCGCACCAGATCGCGGATGTCGTCGAGCGCGCGCTCCCGGTAGGCCGACACGGGGGAGCCGGGGTCGTGCAGCTCGGCGAACAGCGGACGCAGCATCGGGCCGTGCCCACGCGCCCAGTCCACGTAGGCGTCGATGAGCCGGATGCCCAGCTGCACCGGTTCGCCGCTGCCGGTGAGCGCATCGGCGATCCCGCCGACCAAGCCGTCGTTGGAGGCCGTGAGTACCACGTGCAACGGCTCGGTCGCATTACCGAAATACCGGTAGAAGGTCGGCCTGGCCAGCCCGGCCTGCTCGATGATCTGGGCGACGCTCAGCCCACGCGACCCGTTGCGGGTGAACACGGCCGCGGCCGCCTCCACGATCCTGGCGCGGACCTCTTCGGCCTGCTCCTGGGTCTGCGGCGGCCGCCCACGGCGCACCACTGCGGAATCACCGGACATCACACCTCCCTCACAACCACTGGAAGCTTGACACGGCACCGGCGGCAACCATTAATCTAACACCAGTGTTCAGCAAATAGCAGAACCGCCGCGAGCCATCCGCCTGAGGAGAAGGGCCGACAATGACGACAGCCCCCGAGCTGACCGCCGAACCGACCGCGCTGCCCGCCGCGCTGGTCAAGCCCCTGTTCGACCGCGCGGTGGCGGGCGGTGCCCCGTCGGTGCCGGTCTTCGCCCCGGCCACCGGACACAAGATCGGTGACCTGCCGCAGTCCTCGATCGCCGATATCGACCGCGCCTTCGCCGTCGCCAGGCACGCCCAGCGTGACTGGGCCAAGGTGCCGGTCAAGCAGCGGGTGGAGATCGTGCGCCGCTTCCACGACATCGTGCTCGCCGAGCAGGACACCATCCTCGATATCGTGCAGACCGAGACCGGCAAGTGCCGCTCGCACGCCTTCGACGAGGTCGGCGACGTCGCGCTGAACTCGCGCTACTACGCCGCGGTCGCGCCCAAGCTGCTGGCCGACCGCAAGCCGCGCGGCGTGCTGCCGGTGCTCACCTCGGTGGAGGTGCACAACCGGCCCAAGGGCGTCGTCGCGGTGATCTCGCCGTGGAACTACCCGCTCGCCCTGTCGGCCTCCGACGCGCTGCCTGCCCTCGTCGCAGGCAACGCCGTCATCGCGCGCCCGGACAACCAGACCGCGCTGTCGGCACTGTGGGCCATCGACGCCGCCGAACGCGCAGGCATGCCGCGGGGGCTGTGGCAGGCCGTGCTCGGGCGCGGCCGCGAGATCGGCGGCGACGTGATCGCCAGAGCCGACTACGTGGACTACACCGGGTCCAGCGCCACCGGCCGCACCATCGCCCGGCAGGCGGGTGAGCGCCTGATCGGCTACTCGCTCGAACTCGGCGGCAAGAACCCGCTGCTGGTGCTCTCGGACGCCGATGTCTCCAAGGCCGCCAAGCTGGCCGTGCGCGCCTGCTTCGCCTCGGCCGGGCAGCTGTGCGAGTCGATGGAACGCATCTACGTCGACGCGACGGTCTACGACCAGTTCGTGGCCGAATTCGTCGGTAATGTCAAGAACATGACGCTCGGTGGCGAGCTCGACTACAGCAGGGACATGGGCTCGCTGACCTTCCAGCGTCAGCTCGACACCGTCTCCGCGCATGTCGACGACGCCGTCGCCAAGGGCGCCAAGGTGCTCGCCGGTGGCCGCGCCCGCCCCGACCTCGGCCCGTACTTCTACGAGCCCACCGTGCTGGTCGACGTGGCACCCGGAATGACGGTGTACCGCGAGGAGACCTTCGGCCCGGTCGTCTCGATCTACCGGGTGAACTCCGACGACGACGCCGTCGAGGCGGCCAACGACACCGCCTACGGCCTCAACGCCAGCGTGTGGAGCAAGGACGTCGAGCGCGGCAAGGCCGTCGCGGCCCGGATCAACGCCGGCTCGGTGAACGTCAACGAGGGCTTCATCGCCGCGTGGGGCAGCATCGACGCGCCGTCGGGCGGTCTCGGCATCTCGGGCCAGGGCCGCAGGCACGGTCCTGAGGGCCTGCTCAAGTACGTGGACACCCAGACCGTCGCGGTCCAGCGGGTGCTCCCCATCGCCCCGCTGCCCGGCATGTCCGAGCAGACCTGGGCCAAGACGATGACGCTGGTCTTCGGCGTCATGAAGACGCTGCGGCAGAAGTAGCGGCGAGGACCGGACGAAGCAGGGGTAGGCAGGACATGAAACTGGAAACGGTCGCGGGCAAGCGGGTGCTGGTCACCGGTGCCGCCATGGGACTCGGCAAGCTGTTCGCCGAGCACGCGGTGCGTGAGGGCGCCGACGCGGTGGTGCTGTGGGACGTCAACGAGCTCGCCCTGCGCGAGACCGCCGCCCAGCTCGCCGCCGAAGGCGGCAAGGTGCACCAGTACGTCGTCGACGTGTCCTCGCAGGAAGCGATCCGCGAGGCCGCCGCCGCCGTGCGCGCCGAAATCGGCGGGATCGACATCCTGGTCAACAACGCGGGCATCGTGCGGGGTAACACCTACTTCTGGGAAACCGAGAACCGCGCCGATATCGACAAGACCATGGCGATCAATTCGCTGGCGCCGATGTACCTCACGCTCGAGTTCCTGCCGGGCATGGTCGCGGGCGCGGGGCAGGCGCGCGTGCTCAACATCGCGTCCTCGGCCGGTCTGGTCGCCAACCCGCGGATGGCCGTCTACGCGGCCTCGAAGTGGGCCGCACTCGGCTGGTCGGACTCGGTGCGCCTGGAGCTGGAGCAGGCCGGGCACGACCACGTGAAGGTCACCACCCTGTGCCCGACCTACATCAACACCGGCATGTTCGACGGCGCCAAGGGCATCCTGTTCACACCGATGCTCGAGCAGCACGATGTGGTCGACACCGCGTGGCGGGAGATGAAGAACGGCGGCGCGCTGGTGGTACTGCCGTGGACCTCGCGGATGAACCGCGCGCTGACCGGCCTGCTGCCGATCAAGGTGCGCGACTTCTACCTCAACGCGGTGGGTGTGTACCACTCGATGGACCAGTTCACCGGCCGCAAGTAGGTGTGTCCGATGCCCCGGTGAGCAGCTCGCCGGGGCATCGTCGTTGCGCGCGCAGTGGGTGCGGTGGTGCACCCACTGCCGATGTACGGGTCAGTGGTGCACCGCCCGCAAGGGCTTGGTGCCGAGGACCACGGTCGCGTAGTGCTCCGCCGACTCCGCCACCCGTGTCGGCAGCCCGTGCCCGCTGAGGATCGCGCGGGCCGAATCCAGCTGTCCGGTCGACACTTCCACCGCGACCGTGCCGCCGGGCGCGAGCCAGTCCGCCGCGTCCGCCGCGACCCGCCGGAACACCGCGAGACCGTCGGTGCCGCCGTCGAGCGCGACCAGCGGCTCGTGCTCGCGCGCTTCCGGCGGCATCTCCGCGACCCGGTCGCTCGGCACATACGGGGTATTCGCCAGCAGCACCTCGATCCGGCCGCGCAGATCACGGGGCAGCGCGTCGAAGAGGTCGCCGGCGAACACCGGTGCGTGCAACGGCGCCAGGTTCTCCCGCGCGCATGCCACCGCCACCGGATCGATATCGGCGGCGGCCAGCTCGACCGTGTGACCGCGCGCGGTGAGTTCGGTCGCCGCGGTCAGCCCGAGTGCGCCGCAGCCGCAACACAGATCGACCACACAGACCTGCTGGTTGCCTGGCGCGACGGTGGCCAGCGCCTGCTCGACCATGAACGCCGTCCGCTGCCGCGGCACGAACACGCCCGGCCGCACTCCGATCCGCAGCCCGCGAAACTCCACCCAGCCCAGCAGGTACTCCAGCGGCGTGCCCGCCACCCGCTGCGCGACCAGCGCCGCCAGCCGGGCCTGGTCACCCGCGGCGGCCTCGAGCAGCAGCGCCGCCTCGTCCTCGGCGAAGACGCAACCCGCCGTGCGCAGCGCGACGACCACATCGCCGGGAACCGAAACACCCATGTGGCGATTGTCCCCGACGGGACAACCGAATTTTCAGCGCGCGGTGGCGAGCTGGAAGGTGCGGGTGGCGTCGAGGTAGATGCCGCGCTGCGCGGCCCGCGCCGGTGGCGGCAGCTGGGAGACCAGCTGCTCGAGCGAGGTCATCGCCCCGACCACGTTCGTCCCCGCCACCAGGAAATCGGCGACCGCGCGGCGGATGTGGTTCGGCGAGGTCACCACCACGGCACTGTGCGCGCCGACATCACGCAGCAGGCGCGAGCTGAACAGCGCGTTCTGCACTGTCGATCCGGCCCGGTCCTCCACGTGGATGCGCTCGTTCGGCAGGCCGCGCCCGACCAGCCAGCGCCGCATGGCCTCCGCCTCGGAGATGCCGTTGCGCGGATTGCCGCCGGTGACGATCACGGGGGAGAGCGGCGCCGCGATCGCCTGCAGCCAGGCCGCGGTCAGCCGGTTCTCCAGTTCCGGGCGCAGCGCGCCGTCGGGCAGCAGCCCGTAGCCGAGCACCACGATCCCGGTCTGCGGGCCGATCAACGCGGGCAGCGGATTGGGCAGGGTCGCGGCCGCGGCGGTGACCGCCCGCAACACGTTCGAGGTGCCGGCGGCCATCCCGGCGTCGAGCGCGCCGAGGCGGGCCATCGCCGCGCCGACCGCGGCCGGATCACCCGCGTAATGCGACCAGATGGCCTGCAACGCGAGCGCTTCGGCGTCGTTCGGATCGGCGTCGATCAGGGCACGCAGATCGGCCCGTCCCGCGGCGTCGTCGCCGTTGGTGAAGTGCTGCTGCGCGGAGTTGTACAGCGCGGTCACGTCCGCCTCGGCGGTGGCCGGACCCGCCCCGGCGCTGGTGATCGCGACCGCCGCGAGTACGGCGGCGGCCGCCTGCTTCCAATGCCTCGAGATCGTCACGACAGTCGACACCCTTCCCGCGAACGGTTCGGTACGTGCTGGCAGAGCTGCTGGCAGAGCTGGCGACACCCTACGGCCGCGGCCCGCGCGGGCTACGGACCCCGACGACCTTCCGCGCGTCGCCGCCCGGTGCGCACCGGGGTCGGTAGCGGCGGATAAGCTGACCCACCGTGGATACCGCTTCGCTGACCGGCAAGGAACTCGCCGCCGCCATCAACGCCGACACGAAGGAACGCGCCGCCGCGCTCACCGCCGCGGGCCCCGCGCCGACGCTGGCGCTGATCGTCGCCAACGACGACCCGGCCAGCGCCTGGTATGTGAACTCGTTGCGCAAGGCGGCCGAACGGCTCGGAATCGCGTGCGAGCGGATCGATCTCGGCGCCGACGCGAGCGCCGAGACCATCCGTGCCGAGCTCGCCGCGCGCAGTGCCGACCCCGCCACCGACGCGATCATGCTGCAGACCCCGCTGCCCGCGGGCGTGAGCCTCGACGACGTGAGTTCGGCCATCGCCGCGCACAAGGACGTCGACGGGGTCAGCCCGCTCTCGCTGGGCCTGCTCGCCGCAGGCCTGGACGGCTTCGTCCCCGCCACCTCCGAGGCCGTGGTCGAACTGCTGAAGCACCACGGCATCGCGCTGCGGGGCCGCCTGGTGACCGTCGTCGGCCGGTCCAATGTCGTCGGCAAGCCGCTGGCCCAGCTGCTGCTCGCCGAGAACGCGACCGTCACCGTCGCCCATTCCCGCACCGCCGACCTCGCCGCCGTCACCACCCCCGCCGACATCGTGGTCGCCGCGGCGGGCCGGATCGGGCTGGTCACCGGCAAGCACATCGGCGACGGCGCCGTGGTGATCGACGTCGGCACCAACGAGGCCGCCGACGGCGGCATCGTCGGCGATGTCGACGCGGCCTCGGTCGACGGGAAGGCCGCCGCGCTGAGCCCCGTCCCCGGCGGTGTCGGCCCGGTGACCACCGCGCTGCTGATGCGGCACGTGGTGGTGGCGGCCGAGAAGGCGCGCGGCTGAGCGGCTTTCGCCCCGGTGGCTAGCGGGCGGGCCCGATCGAGGTGATCAGGTACTTGCCGCCCACCTCGGCGGTGCCGACCAGCTGCGGGTTGTAGGTGATCGGCACCTCGTCCGGCCGGAACTCGGTGATCTCGACGAAGTACTGTCCGGCGTCGGCCGCCGGGGTGATCGACAGGCAGTGCGTGGTGCCCGCCGGAATGGTGTCGATCCCGGCCTGGATGTCGGCCCCCGAGGGCAGGTCGGAGTTCTTGGACACCAAGGTGCGGGCCTGATCGCCCGAGCGGGCCACGTAGTACGCGTGCTGGAACGCCAGGATCGCCGCGACCCCGTTCTCGGTACCGCCAGGCCCGTTGCCCTGGATCCTGCTGCCCACCTGCTCGGCGGGGCACCTGCTCGGCGCGGGGGCGCTGCCCGCGCCGATCGGGCTGCTTGCCGCGGCGGATTCCGGTGCCGGACCACGCAATTGGAAGTACCCGCCACCGATCAGCAGGGCACCGGCCATCGACGCCGCCAGCGGCGCCGCCCAGCGCGGCGGCCGACGGCGCTTGGACCGGTTGATCATCCTGACGAACACCTCGTCGTCGCCACCGTAATCGGGAGCGGGGCGCGACGGATCGGGATCGTGCTGGGCGAGAAGGGAATCGGGATCGGTAGCGGACGCGGCAGGTGCCTGCGATGCGGCGGTGGATGCGCGCGGTGTCGTCGGCGCGTGCACCGCGGCGGGTGCGGCGGCTGCCGTCGGTGCGGATTCGTATGTCGCGGCAGGCCCGTGCCAGGAGACCGGTGTGGAAACGGCGGCGGGTGTGGGGGATGGGGTAAGTCCGTGCGGTGCCGGGCGAGCGGGCGTCGATGAGTGCCCGCGCGGTGAGATCGGCGCGGGTGTAGCCGCGGGTGCGTGGCGTCGCGTGGCGTCTGTCGCGATGCGGGCGGGTGCTGGTGCGGACATCGGCGCTCGGGTCGTGGCGGAGGTGGCCGGGGCGTACGCCTGGACGCGTGCCGGCGATGGCACACGCGGCTGCCTTGCGGTGGGTGCCGGGGCCGCGGGACGGGGGTCTGTCGCGGTGGATCCGGGCGCCGGGGTCGGTGCGGGTGATGGCACCGGCGTGTGTGTCCCGGTGGAGGCGGACATCGCGTCCGGAGCGTGCGTCCCGGCACCGGGGGCGTGCCCGAACGCGGTGTCGGTGCTGGTCGGGAACCGTTCGGTGGCCGGACCGCTGCCGTGTGTCGGTGCCGGAGAGGGGATGTCGGCAAGTGCGTGGTGCGCACCGGGGTCGAGGGGGCCACCGACGATCGGCAGCCGGTCGGTGGCGTACCCGTCCTTGGTGCCCATGTTCAGTGCGGGAACCGGCGGCAACGAGATGACCGGGATGCCGGCGGGGGTGCGTGGTCCGCCGCCGAGCCGGTGCCGTGGACCGGTGTCGGAGTCGGCGGTGGCGGTCACCCGGCGGGGTGGCGGGGCGCCGAGATCGCGCGCCGAATGCCTGCCGGGGGCAGCGCCGAACGGACCACCGACCGATCCAGGGTCGTGCTGTCGAGCCCCGGTCGGTCTGTGCGCATCCGGTCGATCCATTGCCCCGCCTTCATCACAACGATTTCGTTACGGGGCACGATACTGCGCAGGACGAGGGATCGCCGAACGCCACGAGGGAAATACTCACCAGTGGATGTAGACCTGGTCACCGATCCCGACATTCTCGTAGTACCAGGCGGCGTCGGCGGGGGCGAGATTGATGCAGCCGTGGCTCACGTTGGCGTAGCCCTGCGAGTCCACCGACCACGGTGCCGAGTGCACGAACACCCCGCCCCAGGTGAGCCGCACGGCGTACTCGCCGTCGATGATGTAGCCCTCCGGGTCGTCGAGCGGGATGCCGATGGTGCGCGAGTCGAACACCAGCGACCGGAACTTCTCCAGTACCGGGAAGGTGCCGGTCGGTGTCTCGAAGCCGGGCTTGCCCATCGAGGCCGGCATCTGCCGCACCACCTGGCCACCCATGCTCACCGTGAACGTGTGCGCCGACAGGTTCGCCTCGGCGTAGACGCCACCGTTGGTCCGGAACTCGGTGCGCAGCTCGCCGAACCGCACCGAGATCGGCGCGGCGGCGGGCAGCGTGCCGGTGGGTGACCAGCGCAGTGTGGCGTCGTCGAGCCAGGCGAAGGTGCCGGGCAGCGTCTCGGTGGCGCTGATCGAGGCGGCCCGTTCGGCGCCGGCGCGGTCGGTGACCGGCGCGGCGAAACTGAACGTGACCGGCGCGGCGATGCCGACCACCTGGCCGGGCGCCGGTGAGATCGCGGTGACCCGCGGACCCTGACTTCCCCCGACGAGCGCCGCCGACGCGGCCCCCGACCAGAATGCGGCCAGTAGTGCCGCCAGCAACGCGACGAACAGGAAACGAAGTGCGTTCCTCATAAACGCCACCCCTTCGGTCACTCGTAGGCGGACTCCAAGTCTAGGCCGCCATGATCAACTAGACCTATCGAAGTGGTAACGGCCTGCTTGTCCATCGGAGTGTCGTCTTGTGTTCGCGCTGGTAAGGCGCCCGTGGCGGTGTCCTGATTCGAGACCTGGGCAGCCCGCCGCGCGGCGACGATGTCGGTCCGATCCGCGTGAAGACGTCGAATTCGGTACTGGTGGTGGCGATCTCGTCGGCGGCGCGTTCCTGCCGCGGCCTGATTCAGCCGCGGACGGCGTGCAGCACGTCGGCGTGCAGCGCGTCGGCGCGGGCGGCGACGGTGTCGACGCGCAGCAGGGCGGTGGCGAAGCCGTCGCCGAGGGCGGCGGGCAGCGAGCCGACATTGATCTCGATATTGAGCTGGGAGCTCATCGCGGCGGCACGGGCCGCGTCGGCGGCGGCGCCGATGTCGGTGACCACGTTCGGGTTGCCGATCGGCAGCAGTTCGGCGGCCAGCGACAGGATCTCGTCGGCCTCGTCGACCACCGCGGCGGGCACCCGGGCGGCCTCGACCAGCGCGGCATTGATCGCCTCGGTGCGGGCGGCGCGCTCCGCGTCGGTGTCCTTGGGCAGTTTGTAGGCCGCGCCGACCGCGGTGAATGCGGCGGCATCGGCATCGGCCAGTGCCAGCGCCCGTTCCCGCGCGGCGTCGGCGGCCTCGATGAGCCGGTCGACGACCGGGCGGTGCTCGGCGTCCTTGGCCCTGGTGGTGTAGCGCGCGACCATCGCCACCAGCGCCGCGGCCTGCGCGGCGTGCAGGGCCGCCACCGCACCGCCACCGGGCGCGGGCACCTTCGCGCCCAGCTCCGAGAGATAGTGCTCGATCGTCACCGCACCGATGGAGGGGGCGATCTGCTGCGGCGAGGCGGTGGGCTGCGACACGACGTGGTGGCCTTTCGGTGCGGTGCGGAGAACTCGGGGAATCGCCGTCAACGCTACCGCGTGCGTGCCCGCTCACCCCGGCCGACCTGCGGCAGCGCGCGCGGACCGACCGGTCGGGGTGGCCGGTGCCGACGGGGCTATGTTGGGTGACATGCGGATCGGATTGAGCATCAACTACTCGGGCGGTTTCAAGGAGGTCGCGGCCGAGGTCGCCGACCTGGAACGCGCCGGACTCGACATCGTCTTCGTCCCGGAGGCGTACTCGTTCGACGCGGTGAGCGCCCTCGGGTTCCTGGCCGCCCGCACCGAACGGGTGCAGCTGGCCTCCGGCATCCTGCAGATCTACACCAGAACCCCCAGCCTGACCGCGATGACCGCGGCCGGCCTCGACTTCGTCTCCGACGGCCGGTTCATCCTCGGCCTCGGCGCGTCGGGTCCGCAGGTCATCGAGGGTTTCCACGGTGTGCCCTACGACGCCCCGATCGGCCGCACCCGCGAGCTGGTGGAGATCTGCCGCAAGGTCTGGCGCAGGGAGAAGCTGAACTATCAGGGCAAGCACTACCAGATCCCGCTGCCCGCCGACCGCGGCACCGGACTCGGCAAAGAACTCAAGCTGATCAATCACCCGGTGCGCGAACGCATTCCGGTGCTGCTCGCGGCGCTCGGCCCGAAGAACGTTGAGCTGGCCGCCGAACTGGCCGAGGGCTGGCAGCCGATCTTCTTCCTGCCGGAGAAGGCGGGCGAGGTGTGGGGCGACGCGCTGGCCGCGGGCAAGGCCAAGCGCGACCCGGCGCTCGGCGAGCTGGAGGTCTTCGCCGGTCCGGCGCTGGCCATCGGCGAGAACGTCACACCGCTGCTGGAATTCGTCAAGCCGCACCTGGCGCTCTACATCGGCGGCATGGGTGCCAAGGGCAAGAACTTCTATCACACGCTCGCCACCAAGTACGGCTACGGCGAGGCCGCCGACCGGATCCAGGAGCTGTATCTGGCCGGGGACAAGCAGGCCGCCGCGCAGGCCGTGCCGGACGACCTGGTGCGTGACGTCTCGCTG
The DNA here is from genome assembly GCF_042650365.1 of Nocardia rhizosphaerae. Classification (NCBI taxonomy): domain Bacteria; kingdom Bacillati; phylum Actinomycetota; class Actinomycetes; order Mycobacteriales; family Nocardiaceae; genus Nocardia; species Nocardia rhizosphaerae. Next base: position 1,179,283 of record NZ_JBHSBA010000015.1, on the reverse strand, counting down.
ATCGGCCCGGAGAGCTTCGTCAAGGACCGCATCGCGGCCATGGCCGAGGCCGGGGTCACCACGCTGAACGTGACGCCGCTTGCCGAGAACGCGGCGGGCCGGGTCAAGCTGATCGAGCAGCTGCGCGGTCTCTGCTGACCGCGCGGACGACGCAACGCGCCGCCGCCGGGGTGATCCGGACGGCGGCGCGTTGTCTCGCAGGTCAGGACGTGAACGATGCCAGGGCGGCGGCCAGCGTGGTGTGCATGGCGAACACCTGGTCCAGGCTGGTCATCTTCAGCTGACGGCTGGTGGCAGGCCCGTCGGCGACGACCGCGATGGCGGTGGTGTCGCCTGCCCGCTGATGCGCGGCGACCAGCGTCGCCATGCCCGCCGAGGCCAGGAAACCGACGGCGGTCAGGTCGATCACCAGCGTCGCGGGCTTGGCGGCGAGGACGGCTTCGAGCGTGGCGTCGAGCGCGGGTGCGGTCGCCAGATCGACCTCGCCGGTCACCGTCAGCACCGTGACGCCGTCGTGTACCGCCGTCGTGGTGGTCATCGTGTCCGTGAGGGGATACGCGTCTCCGGATGAGTTGGTCACGACTCAACAACACACAACTTCGCCGGAATGCGCAAGCCAACGACCTCCCGGCCCGTGCGCACCTATACTCGACGGGCACTGTGAGTCCTCCCTCGACCCCGGACCCGCGTCGCCGCCGGGGCCCCGCCGCGTAGAGGAGTACCGATGCTGCCCGACCCGGTCGAGGCCACCGACCTCAACATCTACAACACCGACCAGTTGCCGTGGAGCCGGGTGCGCACCGCGCTGGACGAGCGGCTCGCCGCGCTGGAGACCACCCAGTTCCTCGGTACCGTCGGCGCCGACGGGCGCCCGCACTCCGCCGGGATCGGTGCGTGCCTGGTCGGCGGTTGTCTCTACTTCACCAGCGGGCCGGGAAGCCGCAAATCCCGGCATCTGACCGGCAACCCGGCGTGCACGCTGTCGTTCCGCTTCGTCGACGACATCGACGTCGTGTTCGAAGGCGTGGCCACCCGCACCACCGACCACGCCGAACTCGACCGGGTCACCGCCGTCTACCGTGACGGCGGCTGGCCCGCCGAACGGGACGGCGACGCGGTCACCGCCCCGTTCAGCGCGCAGAGCGCGGGCCCGGCTCCGTGGTACCTGTATCGCTTCGTGCCGCGGGTAGCGGTCGGGGTGGCGCTCACCGATCCGCACGGGGCCACCCGCTGGAAGTTCGCGCCCTAGCCCATCGGTACGGGCGTGAGTTCCAGCCGCGGGACCGAGCAAGCAGGGCAGTCGCAGGCGAGAGCGCCGGCCGACCGACAGGTGGCCGGGGTGCGGTGGTGGTCGGGACACGCGCCGAGGGCAACAAATATGGCCGATGCCTCGCCGATGATCCGGCGAACGCGGGAGTACGAGGGTGGGGCTGTAGTTGTTCCCGACTAGTCGTACTGTGAGGGCGTGAACATCGATGTGACGCCACTTCCGGGGATCGGCGTGTGCAAGGATTTTCCGCTGGCGCAGGCCCGGCGCCGGATCGGCGTGGTCGAACACCGCGACGGCTCGGTGGATCTGGTCGTCTCGCGAGCGGGGGACTACGACACCACCACGTCGATTCCCCTGTCCGGTACCGAGATCGGCGTCCTGGCCGGGTTGCTCGGCGCGCCGCAAGTGGTGGAGAAGACCCCGGAGTCACTCGGCGTGGGCGAGCTGACGACCCGCCAGTTCGCGATCGACCGTGGCAGCCCCTTCGACGGCAGGCAGCTGCGCGACACCGCCATGCGGACGCGGACCAAGGCCTCGGTGGTCGCGGTGGTCCGCGCCGGTGACGTGACCCCGTCGCCGGGAACGGATTTCACCTTCATCGCCGGCGATCTGGTGGTGGTCGTCGGCACCGACGAGGGTCTGGAAGCGGCGGGCCGCCTGCTCGACCAGGGCTGACGAGAACGCCCGAAGGGTAAAGGGCAGGTAAGGTATCGCCTAGCTGAGGTTAGGTGATCCAACAATGAACGTAGATGTCACTTCGCTGCCGGGTATCGGTGTGCGGAAAGAGTTTTCGCTGACCAAGGTGGACCGCCGCATCGGTGTGGTGGATCGCAAGGACGGTGGCACCGATCTGATCTTCACCAAGGTCGGTGACCCGGACACCACGGTCCAGGTCCCGCTGTCGGATGCCGAAGCCCGCACCCTGGCCGGCCTGCTCGGCGCACCGCAACTGGTCGCACAGCTGCGCGAGGAGCACCGCGACCTCGACGGCGTGAGTACCCGTTCGATGCCGGTGCCGGCGCACTCGGCCTACGCGGGCCGCCGCCTCGGCGAGACCGAGATGCGTACCAGAACCCGCGCCTCGATCGTCGCGGTGCTGCGGGCGGGCCAGGTGCACGCCTCGCCCGGCCCCGAGTTCGAATTCCTCGGTGGGGACATGGTGGTCGTCGTCGGTACCAAGGCGGGGCTCGATGCCGCCGCCGTGATCCTCAGCGACGGCTGAGCCGGTGCACATCAGTGGTTCCGCACTCGCCCTGATCCAGCTGGGCGCGGTCTTCTTCGGGCTCGGTGTGCTCGGCCGGATCGCGGCCCGCGTCGGTCTCTCACCCATCCCGCTCTATCTGCTCGGCGGCCTGGTGTTCGGCACCGGTGGACTCATCGAGCTGCACGAGGTGGACGATTTCATCCACATCGCCAGCGAGATCGGCGTGGTCCTGCTGCTGTTGCTGCTCGGTCTGGAATACACGGCCGGGGAATTGGTCACCGGCATGCGCAAGTCGTGGACGGCTGGGCTGGTCGACCTGGTGCTCAACGCGACGCCGGGCGTGATCGTCGCGCTCATGCTCGGACTCGGCCCCACCGGGGCGATCGCGATGGCGGGCGTCACCTATATCTCCTCCTCCGGCATCGTCGCGAAGGTGCTCAACGATCTGGGCAGGCTGGGCAACCGGGAAACCCCGGTGGTGCTGTCGATCCTGGTCTTCGAGGACCTGGCGATGGCGGTGTATCTGCCGGTGCTCACCGCGGTGCTGGCCGGTGTCGGGTTCGTGGCCGGGATGACCACCGTCGGCATCGCGCTCGTCGCGGTGACCCTGGTACTGCTCGTCGCGCTGCGCTACGGCCGGTATGTCTCGGCGATCGTGGCCAGCGAGGATCGCGAGATCTTCCTGCTCAAGCTGCTCGGTTCGGCGCTGCTTGTCGCCGGTCTCGCCTCGGCGGTGCAGGTGTCGGCGGCGGTCGGCGCGTTCCTGCTCGGTATCGCCATCTCCGACTCCACCGCGCACGAGGCGACCAAGATCCTCGAACCGCTGCGCGACCTGTTCGCGGCCATGTTCTTCGTCCTGTTCGGGCTGAGCACCGACCCGGCGAACATCCCGCCCGTGCTCGGCTGGGCGCTGCTGCTCGCCGTGGTCACCACCTCGACCAAGATCGCCACCGGCTGGTGGGCGGCCAAACGGGCAGGCGCCTCGCAGCTGGGCCGGGCGCGAGCGGGTACCGCGCTGGTCGCCCGCGGCGAGTTCTCCATCGTCATCGCGGGCCTCGCCGTGGCCGCGGGCGCGGTCCCGACCGGATTCGCAGCGCTGGCCACGACCTATGTGCTGCTGATGGCGATCATCGGCCCGATCGCGGCACGCGTCGTCGAACCGGTCATGCGCGGGATCGTGAGCCGAAGGAGCAGGGGCGCGGAGGTCCCGGTGGCCGAGTGACCACCGAAGGCAGGTTCAGCCGCGCACGTGCCCGGTGACGATGCGGTGGATCAGTCTGGCGGCGGTGCGGGCGGTGCGCTGATCGGGGTCGAGCGCGGGATTGAGCTCGGCGACATCGACCACCGCCAGTTTTCCGGAACCGGTCACCTGGTCGCAGACCGCCTGCACGACCGACAGGGGGACACCGAAGGCGGCGGGCGCGCTCACGCCGGGTGCGACCGCTGCGGGCAGCACGTCCAGGTCGATGGTCAGGTGGAGCAGATCGATCCCGGCCAGGAACCCGGCGACGAAATCACCCGCGCGAGTGGGCTCGCAGTCGTCGTCGAGCAGATAGGACACGCCGAAGCGGTCCGCGGTGTCGAACAGCACGGTGGTGTTGCTCGGCTGGCTGATGCCGAGCACGGCGTAGCGCACGTCCGGGTCGGCGTCGAGGATCTGCCGGAACGGTGTCCCCGAGCTGGGGACCGGATCCGGGCGCAGATCGAAATGCGCGTCCAGATTCAGGATGCCGACCCTGGTGCCCGTGGTGCGCCGGGTCGAGCCTGCCACCCCGAGATAGGTGCCGTAGGCGACTTCGTGCCCACCACCGAGGACCACCGGAAAGGCGCCGTCGTCGAGCAGGCCGGATACTTTTGTCCCGAGCAGGTGCTGACCGCCCTCGAGATCGTCGCCGAACACCGTGACGGTGCCCGCGTCGACAGCGCGCAGCGGGGTGCGCAGCGCCATCGGTGACAGTGCTCTGCGCAGCGCGCCGGGGCCCTGCGCGGCGCCGGGGCGGCCCTTGTTCCGGCGTATGCCGGCATCGCTGGCGAAGCCGAGGAACGCGCACGCGCCGGTGTCGCCGCCCGGCACGTATTCGGTGACGGCCTGGTGCCACCGCAGATGTTCGGGTGTGGTGCCGTCGACGCGGCCGGTCCAGGATGCGGCAGTCATCGCGGCAGACCCGCGTGCACGACGGCGCCCGCGCGCCACACCCGGTCGATCAGCGGAACACCGGGGCGATAGGCGAGGTGCAGATGCGACGGCGCGCCGAGTGCGATCGCGTCGGCCCGAGCCCCGGGGGTCAGTCTGCCGATATCGGTGCGGCGCAGTGCTTTCGCGCCACCCGCGGTCGCCGCCCACACCGCCTCGTCCGGGGTCATGTGCAGCTCCCGCACCGCGAGCGCGATACAGAACGGCAGGCTGGTGGTGTAGCTGGTACCGGGATTGCAGTCGGCGCCGAGCGCCACGGTGACCCCGGCATCGATGAGTGCCCTGGCGGGCGGATAGCTGTTGCGGGTGCAGAAGTCGGCGCCCGGCAGCAGCGTGGCCACCGTGTCGCTGCCCGCGAGCGCGTCGATATCGGCGGGGGACACATGGGCGACGTGGTCGACCGAGGCCGCACCGAGCTCCACCGCCAGCCGAACGCCCGGACCCTGGTGCAGCTGATTGCCGTGCACCCGCGGCACCAGGCCGTGCTCGATGCCGGCCGAGAGCACCGCGTGCGCCTGGTCCCGGTCGAACGCGCCCTGCTCGCAGAACACGTCGATCCAGCGCGCGTGCGGCGCGCAGCGCGGGATCATCTCGGCGATCACCATCGCCACGTAGTCGTCGGCTCTGCCCGCGTACTCCGGCGGCGGGACGTGCGCGGCGAGCAGGGTCACCTCGCCGGTGAACCGGCCCGCGATCCGTACGCTGCGCAGCTCGTCGGCCACGGTCTGGCCGTAGCCGCTCTTGCATTCGACGGTGGTGCTGCCCGCACGGACCGATTCGTCGAACAGGCGCGCGAGGTTCGCGGCGAGCGCGTCGTCGGAGGCTGCCCTGGTCGCGGCGATGGTGGTGCGGATACCGCCCGCCGCGTACGGCCGCCCCGCCATCCTGGCGGCGAACTCCTCGGCGCGATCACCGGCGAACACCAGGTGCGCGTGCGATTCGACGAATCCGGGCAGGACGGCGCGACCACCGAGGTCGACGCCGGTATCGGCGGCCGGGGCCGCGGCGCTGTCACCGACCCACACCACCGTCTCGTCCTCGAAGACCACGGCGGCGTCGCGGCGCAGGCCGAGCGGTCCATCGCCGAGCGCCGGATCGTTGGTGACCAGGGTGCCGATGGCGGTCAGTGCGGTGGATGGCACCGGGTGTCCTCCTAGCTGCGGGCGACGAGCGGGGCGGTGATCGCGCCAGGATGTGTATGGTGGGTCACTCGATATGTATAGGCCTGTATAGACAACCGCGTCAAGCGGTACGCTGCGGGCGGTTCCTCACGTCGTTGACAGGGCTGTCTATACAGGTTTATACATGTACCGTCGCTGTGACCGGCCCCACGGGCGACCCGTGGCGATCGGGCGGTGAGCAGTGCGAGGGATTCGTCCCGCCCGCCGATTCGGAATGGAGAAACACAGTGAGCATCGACTCGGACCTTGCCCCGGTGGTCGTCGGCACCGGACCGGTGGCGGCACCGGAGCTGGTGCGGGTGGCCAGGGGTGGCGCCCCGGTCGCCCTGTCCGAGGAAGCGCTCACCGCGATCGCGGACAGCAGACGCCGGATCGAGGCGCTGGCCGCCGACCCGAAGCCGGTGTACGGGGTATCGACCGGATTCGGCGCGCTCGCCGTGCGGCACATCCCGCAGGAACTTCGCAAGCAGTTGCAGCGCAGCCTGGTTCGCTCGCACGCCGCCGGTTCCGGCGCCGAGGTGGAGCGGGAGGTGGTGCGCGCGCTGATGCTGCTGCGCCTGTCGACCCTGGCCACCGGCCGGACCGGGGTGCGTCCGGTGGTCGCGCAGACCTATGCCGCGCTGCTGTCGGCGGGGATCACCCCGGTGGTGTACGAGTACGGCAGCCTCGGCTGCTCCGGTGACCTCGCCCCGCTGGCCCATGTCGCGCTGGCGGTGCTCGGCGAAGGCACGGTCCGCGACGCCGCGGGCACCCTGCTACCCGCGGCGGACGCACTGGCCGCCGCCGGCATCGCGCCGGTCGAACTCGCCGAGAAGGAGGGGCTCGCGCTGATCAACGGCACCGACGGCATGCTCGGCATGCTGGTGCTGGCCTGCCACGACCTACGCGCGCTGCTGCGGCTGGCCGATGTCACCGCCGCGATGAGCGTCGAGGCCCTGATGGGGACCGACAAGGTCTTCGCAGCCGATCTGCAAGCGCTGCGACCACAGCCGGGCCAGGCCGTCGCCGCCGCCAACATGACCAGGCTGCTGGCCGATTCGCCGATCGTGGCCAGCCACGCCACGCCCGATTGCACCGTCGTGCAGGATGCCTACTCGCTGCGCTGCGCGCCGCAGGTGGCCGGTGGCGCCCGTGACACCCTGGCCCACGCCGAGCGGGTCGCTTCCTGCGAATTGGCCAGCGCCGTCGACAATCCCGTGGTCACCCTGGACGGCCGGGTCGAATCCAACGGCAACTTCCACGGTGCGCCGGTCGCCTACGTCCTGGACTTCCTCGCCATCGTCGTCGCCGACGTCGCCAGTATGAGCGAACGCCGCACCGATCGCTTCCTCGACAAGGCCCGCAACCACGGCCTGCCCCCGTTCCTGGCCGACGATCCCGGTGTCGACAGCGGGCACATGATCGCCCAGTACACCCAGGCCGCCATCGTCTCCGAGCTCAAGCGTCTGGCCGCGCCCGCCTCGGTCGACTCCATCCCGTCCTCGGCCATGCAGGAGGACCACGTCTCCATGGGCTGGTCGGCGGCCCGCAAACTCCGCCGCGCGGTCGACGGCCTCACCCGCGTCCTGGCCATCGAGGCGCTCACCGCGGCCCGCGCCCTCGACCTGCGCGCCCCGCTGGTGCCGTCCCCCGCCACCGCCGCGGTCCGCGACGCCCTGCGCACCCGCGTTCCCGGCCCCGGCCCCGACCGATACCTGGCGCCGGACATCGAGGCGGCCGTCGCCCTTGCCGCGTCGGGAGCGCTGGTCACCGCCGCCGAAACGGTGGTCGGCCCGCTGGACTGATCGAGCAGGCTTCGCAGCTCCGCCGAATGCGGAGACGGGACCGGTGCGGTCAGGTCGCGTAGGGGTCGCGCGGCGGTCGAAGGTCGGCGCGCACATCCGCGACGTGGTCGCGGAGCATGTCCGAAGCGACGTAGTGGCGGCCACGGGTTTGCCCACGCTGTTCCAGCAGCCCGGCCCGCAACAGCTCACGCAAGTCGCGGACCGCCTGATCGAGGGTGAGATGCTCGTCGCGTTGATGCCCTGTGCGGCGGACTCTCGATCCCATCGCGGCATCGAACAGTACCGACGCGGTCCGCTCCGGCAGTCCGCGTGCCGTCACGAGGTCTTCGACGGCCGACCATAGCCGTCCCGCGGCGTCGAAGCGCTGCTGGACCAGTTGGGCCTGCAAATGATGGGCACGCAGACAGAACCGAACCCAGCTCAGCGTGTCGCCGTGCGGTTCGAACACGCCGCGCTGCACGTCGCGGAGCGCGTCGTAGTAGTCGTAGGTGTTTCGGCCGGTTCCGAGCCATTCCTCGATGGAGGAGAACTCCGGAGCGAGGACTCCGTCCCTGGCAAGCACGAGGGTGTGCAGGCATCGAGACATCCGGCCGTTGCCGTCACGCCACGGATGGATGCTGACCAGATTGAGATGCGCCATCGCTGCCCGCACATACACGTGCAGATCGGTGGTGTCCTCGGCCAAGCCGGTGCACAGTTCGTCCACCAACTCGGGAACCCGATCCGCTTCCGGGCCGCGGTAGACGACGGTGCCGGTTGTCGAGTCCGACACGTAGATGGGGCCCTTCCGGTACCGGCCGGGACCGATCAGGATGTGGTGCCGAAGCAGCATGAAGTGCAGGGCGCTGAGCAGCATCTGCTCCCAGGCGAATTGTTCGTTGTCGGCGAGTTGCTGAACGTAGGTGAGTGAATCCCGGTACCCGGTGATCTCGGACCAGGTATCGGAATCGGTGTCGAGCGGATCGTCTCCGCGAACAGCGGCCTCGGCATCATCCTGGGTGACCTGATATCCCTCGATCGAGTTCGACCCCCGGATCGCCGCGGCTATCAGGGTCCGGCGTAGGGCCCCGGTCCATCGTCGAGGTTCCGAGACCTGGTGGCGCAGCGATTCCCGAAGGCTGTCCAGCTCGCCGAGCACTTCGTGGTCGACTGCTTCGAGAGCGGGTGGTGTGTACAGCACAAGACGATAATACCAAAATGCTTTAATGATTCTGGCATTGCGGTGTTTCGCAGGTTCCCTGCGTGGCTACCGCGCCGCCGCCTCGACGGAGTGGGTCAGCGCACCGTGTACCCAGCTCAGCGCCCGGCCCACGGTGATGCGCGGACCGAGGATCCTGCCGGTCAGGTCCCAGTAGCGCCGCACCCGGTGATCGGTCTCGCCCGCGCCGGGAAGGGCGCGGGCGGCGGGGATCAGCTCTCCTGCATGGGGATTCGAACCCCGCGGGTGCGGGCGATCTCGGCGGCGTGCTCGTAGCCGGCGTCGACGTGGCGGATGACGCCCATGCCGGGGTCGTTGGTGAGCACCCGTGCCAGCTTCTCGGCGGCGAGGGGAGTACCGTCGGCGATGCAGACCTGGCCCGCGTGGATGGATCGACCCATGCCGACGCCGCCGCCGTGGTGGATCGAGACCCACGAGGCACCGGAGGCGGTGTTGAGCAGGGCGTTGAGCAACGGCCAGTCGGCGACGGCGTCGGAACCGTCGGCCATGGCCTCGGTTTCGCGGTAGGGGGAGGCCACCGAACCGGAGTCGAGGTGGTCGCGGCCGATGGCCAGCGGGGCGGACAGCTCGCCCGAGGCGACCATCTCGTTGAACTTCAGGCCGGCGCGGTGCCGTTCGCCGTAGCCGAGCCAGCAGATTCGCGCCGGCAGGCCCTCGAACTGCACCTTCTCCCCGGCCATCGTCAGCCAGCGCTTCAGATGGTCGTTGTCGGGGAACAGCTCCATGATGGCGCGGTCGGTGGCGGCGATATCGCGCGGATCCCCGGACAGCGCCGCCCAGCGGAACGGGCCGAGCCCCTCCTCGAACAACGGCCGGATATAGGCGGGAACGAAGCCGGGGAACGCGAACGCCCGGTCGTAACCGCCCTTGCGGGCCTCGTCGCGAATCGAATTCCCGTAGTCGAACACTTCGGCGCCGGCATCGAGGAACCCGACCATCGCCTCGACATGCTTGGCCATCGACGCCTGTGCCTCGGCGGTGAACCAGACCGGATCCTTCTCCGCCAGGGTGTGCCAGTCCTCTAGTGCCACCCCGATCGGCAGGTAGGACAGCGGATCGTGGGCCGAGGTCTGGTCGGTGACGATGTCGATCGGCGCCCGCATCGCCAGCAGCGCGGGGAACACCTCGGCGGCATTGCCGACGAGACCGATCGACAGTGCCCTGCGCTCGTCGCGCGCCGCGATCGCCAGATCCAGCGCCTGTCGCAGGGATTCGGCCTTGGTGTCGAGGTAGCCGTGCGCGATGCGCCGTTCGATGCGGGCCGGATCGCAGTCGACACACAACGCGACGCCCCCGTTCATGGTGACGGCCAGTGGCTGCGCGCCGCCCATGCCGCCGACGCCCGCGGTGAGGGTGATCGTCCCGGCCAGCGTGCCACCGAACCGCTTGCGCGCCACCGCGCCGAACGTCTCGTAGGTGCCCTGCAGGATGCCCTGGCTGCCGATGTAGATCCAGGAGCCCGCGGTCATCTGGCCGTACATCATCAGGCCGAGCTGTTCCAGTTTGCGGAACTCGTCCCAGTTCGCCCAGTCGCCGACCAGGTTGGAGTTGGCGAGCAGCACGCGCGGCGCCCACTCGTTGGTGCGGAACACCCCGACCGGCTTGCCGGACTGTACCAGCAGCGTCTCGTCGCCGGCGAGGGTTTCCAGGGTGCGCACGATCGCGTCGAACGCCGCCCAGCTGCGGACCGCCCGGCCGGTGCCGCCGTAGACGACGAGATCGTCGGGACGCTCGGCGACCTCGGGGTCGAGGTTGTTCATCAGCATCCGCAGCGCGCCCTCCTGCTGCCAGCCGCGGGTGTGCAGCTCGGTGCCGCGCGGAGCGGACACGGGGCGTGGGCCCGTGATTGGGGGGACGGGTGCGTCGGTCATCGTTCACTCCTCGGAGGGCGTCTGTGTCCTGGGTCACCGATACCCGGATCAGTGGTATAGTCCTGTATATACAAGCAGATTGTCAAGCGCGGGGCTCCCGTCGGGGCAACGTATTCTCTGGGGAACTGAGGGAACGGATATCGGTGGTGGCGATCGAAGTGGTCGAGGCGGACCTGGCCGCGCAGTACGGCGAACTGGGGACCGAGTTCGCGGCGTACGAGCGGGTGAAGCAGCTGATCATGGCGCAGATCGCGGCGGGGCGCTGGGGCGAGGGCGCGCAGATCCCCTCGGAGAACCAGCTGGTCACCGCGCTCGGCCTGTCCCGCATGACGATCAACCGCGCGCTGCGCGACCTCACCGCCGACGGTGTGCTGAACCGGGTGATGGGGGTGGGCACCTTCGTCGCACCCGCCAAAGCCGCCTCGTCGCTGTTCGAGGTGCGCAACATCGCCGACGAGATCTCCCGGCGTGGGCATCGGCATCGCACCGAGGTGGTGTTCGTCCGCGCCGAGGAGGCCGATGCCCGGCATCCCGTGCTCGGAAATGCCATGAGCGGCAGGGTTTTCCACTCCTTGCTCGTGCATATCGAGGACGAGGTGCCGATCCAGGTGGAGGACCGTTACGTCGACCCGGTGCAGGCGCCGGAGTATCTGGCCCAGGATTTCGCCACTGTCACGCCCAACACCTATCTCAGCGAGGTGGCCCCACTGCTGCGTGGTGAGCATGTGGTGGAGGCGGTCCGCGCGACGCCGCAGGAGTGCGCGCTGTTGCGGATCGAACTCGACGAGCCGTGCTTGCTCATCCGGCGCCGGACCTGGTCTGCGGGTGGGCTGGTGAGCGCGGCACGCCTGGTTCATCCCGGGTCGCGGAACCGGCTGGAGGGAAGTTTCGGGCCGGTGTCGAACGTGGGGGAATAGCGGTTTCCATTCCGACCGGTACGCACACTCGCGAGGGCGAATTCTGCACGTTCACCGAATGCGATGAACTGTTATGCGAACGGGATATTCGAGCCGTCTGGCAAATTGTCGGCTAACTCACAAATGGTTTGCCACCTGCATAGATGCAGTTCACGGTGATTTGCGGCGGTATCGGGTTATCTCCTTTTCGTGACGAAAGACGTGGATTCGGTGTCGCTGGGTATACCTTGAGTAGCCCACGATCGCGGGTTTCTCGGGAGGTGCCATGCAAACCCATCGTCCGGCGTTCGGTGCCGGAATTCCCGTCGTCGAGCCGATGCCCGGCGCCGACGAGTACCGGCACCTGCGGATCGTGGCCCTGATCGATGAACCCGGCGCATGGCACGCGGCGACGGCCCGGCTGTTCGCCTGCGGCAGGCGGCGGTGGCGTGCGCGCACCGACGTGACCGGTCATCCCGGCCTGTACCGGTGGGCGCAGTACCGCGGCGCCGATCCCGAGATTCCCGAGCAGGTGTGCCTGCGCGCGATGTGTACGAGCATCGCCGCGGGCCGCGAGATCGCCGCACGCGATCCGCTGCACGATTTCGCCGCCGCGATCACCCTGCTGTCGGGGTGTCCGGCCGGGGCGGTCGCGCGGTCGGGGGCGATGACCGATCCAGTGGCCGTACGGTTCTCGGTGTACGGATTCCGCGACGACGACCTGCCGCTGGCCGAGGATCTGATCACCACGACGATCGATACCTGCGGTGCGGTGGTGGCCCGCCGCTGCGCGGTCGTGCGGCGCGCGCCGGTACCGGCGCAGGCGCGTCCGGCCGCTGATCGCGCCCAGCCGCGGCCGGACCTGCTGGTCCTCGGCGCCACCGCGGCGCGCTGAACGCTCAGCCCTCGGCCAGGATCTCGGTCAACGCCACGGTGAGGGCGGTGCGTAACTGGTCATGGCGCGCGGCCAGCGCGTATTCCGGTGCGTACCGGGTGGCACCGTAGAGGTGTACGGGGCCGACGCGCAGCTCGTCGGGCTCCCATCGGTACCGCGCGTGCACGTGGCCGTGCAGGTGTCCCCATGTGTTGCCGAGTACTTCGTAGTTGATCCGCAGGAACGCGGGATCAGCGGCGCGGCAGGCGCGTTCGACCGCCTCTCCGAGGATCACCAGATCCGCCATGAAGGCGATCCGTTCCGGCCGTGGCAGCTCGGTGAGCTGGTCGGCGGCACCGTCGTAGATGAGCACGCAGTAGCCGGGGAGCTGCTGGGTATCGCCGATGACCGCCCATCCGGTGGCCATCCGGCACAGGACGGTCGGGTTCGTGCCCGCCGCCGCGGTGCCTGCGCGGTCGGCTCGCCAATCGTCGGTCGCATCGTAGTCGATGGTCATCGGTGTCCGTTCGTTCGCCGGTGGGCAGGCCGCGATGCTACACGCCTGGTCGGCTCGCAGGTCGAGAATACGGTCGGCCGGGCTATGCCGATTTGCCATCGATTGGCTAATTGTCAAACGCGGGAACGTGCTTCGCTGACATGGCGGATCGGATTTGGGAAATCTGCCAAATCGGGCGGCGGGAATGTCGGAGATGTTCACCATGCGACCGGCTCGATTCGCGGAAGCCGGAGCGTGGGCATAGGCTCGCGACGAGCGCGGATCGGGCCGCGCCGTCGTCGAGGCGCGCGCACATCGAGGTGGGTCGCGCCGGGGTAGCCGTGATCGGCATGCAACGTGGATGCAACGCTCCCGCCGTACGATCACGAAAGGCAGTGGAGCACAACGGATGTGCCGTTTCCTGCGCAAACGTCAAGCGGCGTCTGCCGCGTCATGATCTGAAATCGGCCCCGGGTCGCGTCGGCGCCCTGTGAGATACGTGCACGAAACTTGAAATCTGTTGTACCGCTTGACAATTAATTGATCTGTCTACAAAACTACCCGTCGGTAGCCCGGCGATCGGGATCCTCGGATCCGACGGTGCGCGATGTGATCGCGCAGCGTGCTGATCTCGGGACACCGGAACCCGCTGTGCGCCAGTCGGGGTGATTCGCACTGCCACCGTGACCACACCTAAGGAGTTCAGCGCCATGGACAATCCCGCGCTATCTGCAGCGCACCACCAGGATGACCATCCCGCCGAGCGCCGGGGCGACCAGGTCGCGGTCATGCCGAGACCGGCCGCGGCGCCCGCCGAGCTACTCGGTCCGGTGACCGCTCGGCTCCGTGAAGTCCTGCTCACCGGCGGTGATTTCGACGAGATCTACCGGCACGTGCTGGCCGCGCCGGGCAAGCGGGTCAGGGCCAGGCTGGTGCTCTCCTGCGCCGGTCTGCTGCCCGAGGTGGCCGCGGCGCCGCCGTCGGCCGCGATCGACCTGGCCTGCGCGATGGAGATGCTGCACGAGTCCTCGCTGCTGCACGACGACATCTGCGACGGTTCGCTGCTGCGCCGTGGCGCGCCCTCGGTGCCCGCCGCCTTCGGCGTGCGCCTGGCGGCCAGGGCCGGTTTCCATCTGGCCGGCACCGCGATGGGCGTGGTGGCCCAGGTGCTGGCCGCGCATCCCGCGGTGTTCGCCGGGGTAGGTGACGCGCCCGGCGTCACCTACGCCGACCGGCTCTCGGACCTGTCGTTCGGCCAGCTCATCGAGACGATGCCGCCCGCCGTCGACGCGACCGCGCTGCGTCGCCACTACGAACTGGTGGCCGGCGCGAAGACCGGCACCCTGTTCCGGCTGTCCTGCTCCTACGGCGGCACCGCGGGCGGCGCCGATGCCGGGCAGCTGCGGGCCCTGATGGAGTACGCCGACCAGCTGGCTCTCGCCTTCCAGATCATGGACGACGTCCGCGATGTCGAGGGCGGTCCCGAACTGGGCAAGGATGCCGGCGGCGACCTGGAACGCCGCGTGCCGACCTGGCCGGTGATCGAATGGCTCGCGACCCGCCCCGGTGCCAGGGAGATGTGGCTGTCCGACGAGACACCCAGCGCGACGCTGCAGGCCGACCTGGTCGAGACCGGGGCGACCGCCGCGGCCCGTGACTTCGCCATCGGCGCCACCGAAAAGGCGAGCGCCGCACTGGATATCTTCCCGTCCTCGCCTGCCGCCGACGACCTCCGCGAACTTCTGCAGCAGGTGATCAACCGATGAGACGGACCAGAATCGGCGCGCTGGCCTACGGCCTGCGGCACCTGCGCCGCGCCCCCGACCTGACCGCGCTCGCCGCCGCGAAGACACCCGAGGAGCTGGCGCGGCTCGCGCTGATCCCGGCCGGGCGCAATCTCGGGATCTCGGTGAGTTTCCTGCCCGCGCACCTACGGGCCGAGGCCACCGCGGCACTGCTGGCCTGCCGGGTCCTCGACGCGTTCGAGGACCTCAGCGACCGTACGACGGCCGCCGCCGCGGTGCTCGCCGCCGCCGACTATCTCGACGGCACTTCCGACACCGCCCCGCCCGCGCTGCCCGGTGACACCGCCGACACCCGCGACAGCGAAGCAGTCGACCGGCTGCTGGCCGCGCGGATCGCCGACATCAGGGCCCTGGTGAACGCGCTCTCGCCTGCGGCGCGCGGGCGGGTCGGCGCGGTGATCTGCGATGTGGCCGGCGTGATGGCACACAATCTCGACTCGCCGCTGTCACGGGTGGCCTACAGCGAGGGTGTGCTCGGCCGGGTGACCCGCTACGCGTGCGAACTGGTCGCCGGCGATGTGCTCTCGGAGGCGGACCTGCGGGAACTCACCGGCTGTGTCGCGGTCATCGCGCAGTCCGCCAACGACCTGCGCGACGGCGAGTTCGAGATCTACGGGGTGGCCGACGCCGAGGAACTGAAGCGGCGGGTGATGCTGCAGCTGCTCGCCCCGGCGCTGGGCGGGTTCGCCCTGCTCGGCAGGCTCGGACCGGGCACCCCGAGCCTCGGTGCCCGCGCGGCCATGGCCTATATGACGATCACGACCTCGGCGTTCCTGTGCGCGGTCGTCGACGCGCCGGCGCCGTACCGGCGCAAGGTCGGTGCCGCCCTGCTGGCGGCGTCCTCCTCGAAGCACTGGACCAGGATGCTGGACCGGGTTCGCCGCAGCGCCGACCAGGCGATCCACCGGATGCTCGACGCCGCACCCGAAGCCGCCGCCGACGGCGGGCGCCGCACCACCGAGGTGCTCGGGGCGGGCGATCCGCGCACGATGCCCACTTCGCTGGTGCCGTTGATCGTCGACACCACCTTCACCCTCGTGCGGACCCTGCCGGAGGACAAGCTCACCGGCGAACTCCCCGACGCCGAGGTCCGCACCATGATGATCGCCGATCACCTGGCCTTCGGTGCCATGGAGCGGGTGTCGCCGCACGAACCTGAGGCGCTGGCCGCCCTCGCCACCAGACTCCAACTCGCCGCCCTAGACCCGAGCACCTCAGGGAGCCGCCCATGAGCATCCGCACCAGATCCTCGCTCATCGTTCTCGACACCTCTAGCGAAGGAGCTCTGCTATGAGCACCGGAACGCCCGTCGCACCGGAACAGGCGCCGTTCAGCAAGCGCGTGCTCAAGCTCGAGCACGCCTCCAACGTCGGTCCGCTGCTGCACATCGCGCTGTGGATCGGCATGCTCGCGCTCGGCCTTTTCGTGCCCGCCGCGACCAACTGGTACCTGGCGGTACCGCTGATCATCGTGCTGTCGCTGCTGAACCTCTCGCTGACCATCGGCGTGATGCACATGCACACCCACCGGCCGCTGTTCGTCTCGAAGTTCCCGAACCGGGTGGTCGACGTCTTGTGCTGCCTGCCGGGCAACCTCACGGCCGCGGAGATGCGCGAGGTGCACGTCCTCAATCATCACCGCTTCAACGACGGGCCGGGTGACGTCACCTCGACCACCGGCATGGAGAAGGGCCTCGGCGCCATCTGGTACTGGGTCCGCTACGGCGCCATCGTCAAGATCCACACGGTGCGTACCATTTTCGCGCCCGATCCGGCGCCGCGCCGCAAGCGCACCAGGCACCAGTTCATCCTGGACATGGCGCTGTACGCCGTGGTCATCGGCACGGTCTGGTATCTGGTCGACTTCGACCGGTTCGTGCTGTTCTACTGGGTGCCGTTCTTCATCACCCAGGTCAACGCGGGGTACTTCGCCTGGCTCAGCCACGCCCCGGCCAAGGAGTTCGAGGACGACCCGAGCACCTCGCTCAACAACGCGGGCAACGTGCTGAACTTCCTGATCTTCAACCAGGGCTACCACAGCGTGCACCACCGCTACCCGGGTATCCACTGGAGCCAGATCCCCGACAAGCTCGACTACATGCGTGACGTGAACCCCGGCGTCATCGTGCCCTACTGGATGGTGGCCCAGTCCGGTTGGCGGCTGTTCTGGCCGGGCGGCTTCCTCAACGAGCGCTACGGCACCAAGTGGAAGGCCCGGCTGGAGCAGCGGCTCGAAGCCGGGACCGTGCGGTCGCGGTACCTGCCGTGGTTCGCATGGATCTGATCACGCCCACCCAGGCACGGGAGGTCCTGACGAGCCGTTCGCGGCTCGCCGGGTTCCTGTTCGCCTTCGCCGTCTACGGCGTCGCGGGGATCACCGTGCCGCTGATGCTGCTGTTCGCCGGCGGTTGGTTCCTGCCGAAGACGATCGACAAGGGTCCGCACCTGTCGACCGTCCCGGCCCTGGCCATCGATGTGGCGCTGCTGGCGCTGTTCGGGCTGCAGCATTCGGGTATGGCCAGGCCCGCGTTCAAGGCCTTCGTCACCCGCTGGGTGCCGGAGGCGCTGGAACGCACGGTCTACATCGTGATGGTGTGCCTGGTCATGTGGGTGATCATGCTGGCCTGGCAGCCGATCCCGATCGAGCTGTGGTCGGCCGACGGCACCGCGGGGCTGGTCCTCGACGCCGGGTTCTGGGTGGGCTTCGTGCTGGTGTACGCGGCGACGCTGCTGCTCAACCACTTCCACCTGCTCGGCATCAGCCAGGCCTACCGCGAGTACGTACTCCAGGTGCCCGACGCCACCGTCGACCGGCTGCAGGTACACGGCGTGTACCGCTTCGTGCGGCATCCGCTGATGACCGGTCTGCTGGTGTCGTTCTGGTTCGCCAGCACGTTCACCGTGGGTCATCTGGTGTGGGCGCTCGGTCTGACCGGCTACATCCTGCTCGGCACCTATCTCGAGGAACGTGATCTGATCGCGCGCTTCGGCGCGTCCTACCGCGCCTACGCCGCGCAGGTCCCCGCGTTCTTCCCGTCCGTGCTCCGCAGCTTCGGCCGATCGAATCGGCAACCGTAAGCTTGTGCCGCCCAGCGTGCTCCGGTGCCGGAGCACGCTGGGCGGACACTGCCCTGGTTCGGGAGAGGAATCGACGTGAACGGTCAGCCCGTTCGAGATCGCCGCGCCACCGTGCCGGATCCGGCCGTCGGCGTGGGACATTCGCATGCCAAGGCGATCCTGCTCGGTGAGCACACCGTGGTGCACGGCACCCCGGCGGTCGCGTTTCCGTTGCCCGCCTTGCCCGTTCGCGCGATCGCCCGCCGTGGTCTCCACGATACGGACTTCGGCCCCGGCGCCGCGGGCCATTTCCGGTTTTCGGTCGGAGCGGTCGGCGCCGACGGGACCGAGTCGGGGCCGCGGGTGGCGGTCGAGGAGGCACTGCGGCGTTGGGGGCTCGGCGGCGAACCCGTCGAGGTGCGCATCGACTGCGATATCCCGCTGGCGCGCGGGCTCGGCTCCAGTGCCGCGTGCGCGGGTGCCGCGGTGCGGGCCGTCGCCGACCTGTACGGGCGGATCGTCGATCCCGGCAGCCTGTACGAGCTGGTGCAGTGCGGTGAGCAGGTCGCCCACGGCCGCGCCAGTGGGATCGACGCCGGCGCGGTGCTGGCGAGCGGACCGATCCTGTTCGAGCGGGGTATCGCCCGGCCGATCGCGTTCGCGGTCGACGCCGACCTCGTGCTCGCCGACACCGGGGTACCCGGCTCCACCCAGCAGGCGGTCGCCGGAGTGCGGCGCAGACTCGCGCGCGATCCGCGCGCCGCGCGCGGGCAGCTCGACCGAGCCGATGCGCTGATCACGTCCGCCGCCGCCGATCTCGCCGCGGGACGGACGGCGGCGCTGGGCGCGGCGATGCTCGAATTCCAGGGGCTGCTAGCCGAACTCGGCGTCAGCACCCCGCAGATCGATGAGCTCGTGCGCGCCGCGCTCGACGCCGGCGCGTTCGGCGCCAAACTCACCGGCGCCGGACTCGGTGGCTGCGTGCTCGCGCTCGCCGCCACCGGCACCGCGCCCGCGGTGCGTGACGCCCTGCGCCGCGCCGGTGCCGTGCGGACCTGGACGGTCACCGCGCAGAGCCTGCGCTCGTCCCCGACCCCGATACCGGAACGCGAGATCACGTCATGACATCCACTTCCGCGGCCCCGGCCGTGTCCGTGCGACCGGGGGAGCGAGCCGTCGCCGTCGCCCACCCCAACATCGCCCTGGTCAAATATTGGGGCAAGCGCGACGAGACCCTGTTCCTGCCGGTCACCGGCAGTCTGTCGATGACGCTCGACGTGTTCCCGACGACCACGGCGGTCCGGCTGATCGACGGCCCCGCCGACACCGTCCTGTTCAACGACCGCCCCGCCACCGGCGCCGCGCTGACCAAGATCGAGAAGTTCCTCGACCTGGTCCGTGCGCACGCGGGCCGCACCGACCGGGCCGAAGTCGTGACCGCCAACGCGGGTCCGACCGGAGCGGGCCTGGCGTCCTCGGCCAGTGGGTTCGCCGCACTGGCCGCTGCCGCTGCCGCCGCCTATGGGCTCGACCTGGACGGGCGCGCGTTGTCGCGGCTGGCACGGCGCGGCTCCGGTTCGGCGTCGCGCTCGATCTTCGGCGGCTTCGTCGTGTGGCACGCGGGCGAGGGCGACGGGGCGGCGGGCGACCTCAGCTCCTACGCCGAGCCGATCGGCGGCGGCGACCTGGATCCGGCGCTGGTGGTCGCGGTCGTCGCCGCGGGGGAGAAGGCGGTGTCGAGCCGGGAGGCGATGCGCCGCACCATCGAGACCTCCCCGTTCTATCGCCCGTGGGCCGAGTCGTCGGTGACCGATCTGGCCGAGATGCGCAAAGCCGTCGCCCGCCGCGACCTTCCCGCGATCGGGGAGATCGCCGAACGCAACGCGCTCGGCATGCACGCGACCATGCTCACCGCCCGCCCCGGCATCCGCTACCTGTCCCCGCATTCGCTGGCCGTGCTGGACGCGGTGCTCGCCCTGCGCGCCGACGGCGTTCCCGCCTACGCCACCATCGACGCCGGGCCCAACGTCAAGGTGCTGTGCACCCGGGCCGACGCGGCCCTGGTCGCCGACACCATCGACGGGCTCGGCGATTTCGTCACCACCCGCACGGCGCACATCGGCCCCGGCGTCACAGTGACGGGCGGTACCCGATGATCAGTTGCCGCGCACCGGGCAAGCTCTTCATCGCGGGGGAGTACGCGGTCGTCGCACCCGGCCACCTCGCGGTGCTCGCCGCGGTCGACCGGTACGCGACCGCCACCGTGACCGAGGCGCCGGGCCCCGGCATCACCCTGCGCACCGACCTGCACGGCGGTCTGACACTGACCTGTACCCGAATCGGGGACCGCTTGTCACCGGCGACCGGCGACCGTGATCCCGGCGCAGCCGTGCCCGCGGCTTTCTCCTATGTGTTCGCCGTGGCCTCGGTCCTCGACCGGCTGTGTCGCGAGCGGGGGATCGCTGTGCGCCCCTACTTTCTCGATGTCACCGCCGACCTCGGTGACGCCGACGGCCGCAAGTACGGACTCGGTTCCAGCGCGGCCGTCACCGTGGCGGCCGTCGCCGCGCTCGGCCGGTTCCACGGGCTCGCGCTCACCACGATGGACCGGTACCGGCTGGCCATGCTGGCGACGATCCAGGTCAATCCGCGTGCCTCCGGTGGCGATGTGGCCGCGAGCACCTGGGGCGGCTGGCTGGTCTACGGATCGCCCGATCGTGGCGCCGTCGCCGCGGTGGTCGAAGCCGGTGGCCTCGAGGCCGCGTTGCGCGCGCCATGGCCGGGCCTGGCGGTACGACCGCTGCCCGCGCCGGACGCGATCGCCCTGCATGTCGGCTGGACCGGCGAACCCGCCTCCACCCCGGCGCTGGTCGCCGGACTCGGCGCGAAAAGCGCTGCTGACCATGATCGTTCGGTGTTCCGCACCGAAAGCGATGCCTGTGTCGGCAGGCTGGGCGCGGCCATCGCGGCCGACGACGCCGTCGCGGCGAGTGCCGAGATCGACCGCGCGCGTGTCCTGCTGCAAACCCTCGATGACGCCGAAGGGCTCGGAATCATGACCCCGCGCCTGCGCGCCCTCTGCGCGGCGGGCGCGGCTGTTGGCGCCGCCGCCAAACCGTCGGGCGCCGGCGGTGGCGACTGCGGCATCGCCCTGCTCGACCGCACCCACACCGCCGCGGGCACCGCACTCACCGACCACTGGGTGGCGGCGGGTATCCGGCCGCTCCCGTTGCGGGTCCACCCGGCCGAAGGAGGCATCGCATGATCGCCGACCGCAAGGACGACCACGTCCGCCACGCGGTGGACCAGCGCCGCGCCGACACCGGCGGCAACGACTTCGACTGCGTCACCTTCGTCCATCACGCCCTGGCAGGCATCGACAGTGCGGACGTGTCGCTGGCAATCGACTTCGCGGGAAAGCCTTGGGACAGCCCGCTGTTCGTCAACGCGATGACCGGTGGCAGCGCCAAAACCGGCGAGATCAACCGGAAACTGGCGATCGCCGCCCGCGAAACCGGGGTGCCGATCGCCACCGGGTCGATGAGCGCCTACTTCCGCGATCCCGCTGTCGCCGACACCTACCGGGTGCTGCGCCAGGAGAACCCGCACGGGGTCGTCCTGGCCAATGTCAACGCGAACGCCACGGTGGAGCAGGCGCTGCGCGCCATCGAGCTGCTGGAGGCCGATGCGCTGCAGATCCACCTCAACTCCGTCCAGGAGGCGGTGATGCCGGAGGGCGACCGCTCCTTCGGGTCGTGGCCGCGCCAGATCGAGCACCTCGTCGCCGGAGTTCCGATCCCGGTGATCGTCAAGGAGGTAGGTTTCGGCCTGAGCCGTCAGACCGTTACCTGGCTGCGCGATGCCGGTGTCGCGGTCGCCGACGTCGGCGGACGCGGCGGCACCAACTTCGCCAGGATCGAGAACTCCCGTCGCCCGGCAGGCGATTTCGCGTTCATCGAGAGCTGGGGTCAGTCCACCCCGAACTGTCTGCTCGACTGCGCCGGTATCGACGGCATCGACATCGCGGCCACCGGCGGCATCCGCTCACCGCTCGACATCGCCAGGGCGCTCGCGCTCGGCGCCACGGCCACCGGCGTCGCCGGTGCGTTCCTCGACACCGTCGTCCGCCACGACACCGACGCGCTGATCGGCCAGATCCGTACCTGGCACGACCAGCTGCGCCAGATCCTGACCGTGCTCGGCGCCCGCACCCCGGCCGAGCTGGCCGGCTGCGATCTGCTGATCACCGGCGACGTCGCGACCTTCTGCGCCCTGCGCGGCATCGACGTGGCGTCCCTAGCGCACCGGAGCCCCTGGTGGCGCGAATCGAGAGACCGAGGAGGAGTCATCGGTGAATGACATGTCGTACGCAGCGGTTCCGCTGCAGTGGGTGGGACCCGTGCGCATCACGGGCAATGTCGTCGACGACGCCGTCGACATCCCGCTCGCCACCTACGAGACACCGCTGTGGCCCTCGGTCGGGCGCGGCGCCCGGATCTCGACCCTGACCGAGCGCGGCATCGTCGCCACCCTGATCGACGAGCGGATGACCCGCTCGATCCTGCTCGAGGCCGACGACGCCTACACCGCGCTCACCACGGTGCGCACGCTGAAGGACCGCTTCGCCGAGCTGCAGGAGGTGGTGGCAGGCAGCAGCCGCTTCGCCCGGCTGATCGACCTGCACCACCAGATCAACGGCAATCTGCTGTTCCTGCGCTTCGAATTCAGCACCGGCGACGCCTCCGGCCACAATATGGCCACCCTCGCCAGCGACCACCTGATGGACCACATCCTGGCCACCGTGGCCGGGGTGCGCTACGGCTCGATCTCGGGCAACTTCTGCACCGACAAGAAGGCGACGGCAGTCAACGGCATCCTGGGGCGCGGAAAGAACGTCGTCACCGAACTGCTCGTGCCACGCGCGGTCGTCGAGCAGCGGCTGCACACCACCGCGGCCCAGGTGGTGCAGCTCAATATCCGCAAGAACCTGATCGGCACCCTGCTCGCGGGCGGAATCCGTTCCGCCAACGCCCATTACGCGAACATGCTGCTCGCGTTCTACCTGGCCACCGGCCAGGACGCCGCCAATATCGTCGAAGGTTCCCAGGGCGTCACGCACGCCGAGGACCGCGACGGTGACCTGTACTTCTCGTGCACGCTGCCCAATCTCATCGTCGGCACCGTCGGCAACGGCAAGCACGCCAGTTTCGTGGACGAGAATCTCGAGCGCCTCGGCTGCCGCGCCGAGGGCGAACCCGGCGCCAACGCGCGCCGCCTCGCCGTCATCGCGGCGGCGTCCGTGCTGTGTGGCGAGCTGTCGCTGATGGCCGCACAGACCAACCGCGGGGAATTGATGCGCGCCCACACCCAATTCGAGCGGTCAACCACGAGCAACGGAACCCAACGATGACTACATTCCCGATCGGTATCGACGACCTGTCGTTCGCCACCACCCACTATGCCCTCGACCACGCCGTCCTCGCCGAACGCCTCGGGGTGGACCGCGACAAGTTCTACCTCGGTATCGGCCAGGAGAAGATGAGTGTCGCCGCGGCCGACGAGGACATCGTCACCATCGCCGCCGCGGCCGCGAAGCCGATCCTGGACCGGCACGGCACCGAAAACATCCGCACCGTGCTGCTGGCCACCGAAACCGGTGTCGACCAGTCCAAAGCGGCCGCGCTGTATCTGCATTCGCTGATCGGGCTGCCCAACGCCGCGCGCGTGGTCGAGCTCAAGCAGGCCTGCTACGGCGGTACCGCCGGGCTGCAGTTCGCCGCGGGACTCATCGCCCGCGACCCGGCCCAGCGGGTGCTGGTGATCGCCGCCGACATCGCCAAGTACGACCTGGACTCGCCCGGCGAGCCGACCCAGGGCGCCGCCGCGGTCGCGATGCTCGTCACCGCCGACCCCGCGATCCTGCGGCTCGATCCGATCTCGGGGCTCTACAGCGCCGACATCATGGACTTCTGGCGGCCCAACTACCGCAGTGCCGCCATCGTCGACGGCAAGACCTCGGTCAACGCCTACCAGAAGGCGGCCCAGGAGGCCTGGAGCGACTACCGGCGCCAGGGCGGGCGTGAGCTGACGGAGTTCGCCGCGTTCTGCTACCACCAGCCGTTCACCAAGATGGCCTACAAGGCCCACCGGCACCTGCTCGAAAGCCAGGGCCACACCGCCGACGCCGCCGAGATCGAGGCCGCCATCGGGGCCACCACCCGGTACAACCGGACCGTCGGCAACAGCTACACCGCGTCGCTGTATCTCGGCCTGGCCGCGCTGCTCGACGACACCGCCGATCTCACCGACCAGCCGCTGGCCATGATCAGCTACGGATCCGGCAGTGTCGCCGAATTCTTCAGCGGCACCGTGGTCCCCGGCTACCGCGAGCACCTGCGCACCGAGGCCAACCGCGCCGCCATCGACTCGCGCGAGCCGATCGGCTACGAGCACTACCGTGCGCTGCACGAGGCGGGCTCGCCCAGCGACGGCGCCTACCACGCCATGCCGGAGCAGACCCGCCGCCCGTACCGGCTGGCCGCGGTATCCGGTCACAAACGAATCTACGAAGCCCGCTGAGGACGACCGTCATGAGCAGTAGCGACACCACCACGCCGGGCGGACAGACCCGGCGCCATGTCCGGGTGCTGATCGTCGGCAGCGGCCTGTCCGGGCTCGGCACCGCCATCCGGCTGAGCCAGGCGGGCATCACCGACTATGTCGTGGTCGAGCGCGGCCCCGATGTGGGCGGCACCTGGCGCGACAACACCTATCCCGGTGCCGGGTGTGACGTGCCCTCGCACCTGTACTCGTACTCGTTCGCGCTCAATCCCGACTGGTCGCGATCGTTCTCGCCGCAGGCGGAGATCGAACGGTACCTGCAGGGTGTCGCCGACCGGTACGGCGTGCGCGACAAGCACCTGTTCGACTGCGCGATGACCGCCACCCGCTGGGACGACACCGCGCGCCGCTGGGAGATCGACACCGCGCGCGGTGGCTTCACCGCCGACTTCGTCGTCTCGGCGGCCGGCGTGCTCGCCGAACCGAATCTGCCCGATATCAAGGGCATCTCGAGCTTCGAAGGTGAGATCTTCCACTCGGCGCGGTGGAATCACCAGGCGAGCCTGGCGGGCAAGAAGGTGGCCGTCATCGGCACCGGGTCCTCCGCGGTGCAGATCATCCCGGCCATCGCGCCGCAGGCGCAGCGGCTCGATGTGTATCAGCGCACCGCGACCTGGGTGATGCCGCAGTTCAACCGGCCGTACCTCGCGGTGGAGCGCTTGGCGTTCAAGCGGGTGCCCGGATTGCAGCGGCTGATCCGCTCGCTGATCTATCTCGTCCGCGAGGTCTTCGTGCTCACCCAGGTGAAGGCACCGTGGACGGGCAGGCTGCTGGAACTGGTCGGCCGGGCCAAGATGTGGCTCGAGATCCGCGATCCGGTCACCCGGCGGAAAGTGCTGCCCCAGCACCGGATCGGCTGCAAGCGGATGCTGGTGTCGAACAAGTTCTACCGCACCCTGGACCGGCCCGACGTCGACCTGGTCACCGACGGCATCGCCGAGGTGAGGGCCCACTCGATCGTCACCGAGGACGGCACCGAACGCGAGGTCGACGCCATCGTGCTCGCCACCGGCTTCCACGTCGCCGATTCGCCCACCTTCAACCTCTATGCCGGTCGCGACGGCCGCACGGCCTCGGAGGCGGCCGACGCCGAGGGGTACCAGATGTACAAGGGCACCACGGTCGCCAACTTCCCCAACATGTTCTTCATGCTCGGTGCCAACTCGGGGCTCAACTACACCTCGCTGATCTACATCATCGAATCCCAGCTCAATTACGTGATCGATGCGATCACCAGGATGGATGCCGAGAATCTGCAGACCTTCGAGGTGAAGCTGGACACCCAGCGCGCCTACAACCGGGCGCTGGATCCGAAGATCGCGCGCACGGTGTGGGTCGGCGGCGGCTGCAACAGCTGGTTCCTCGACAAGCACGGCCGCAACTCGGCGTTGTGGCCGGACTTCAGCTTCCGGTACCGGCGCCAGGTCCGCACCTTCGACCTCGAGGCCTACGACACCACCGCGAAGACCGCGTGAGCGGCGCACGGCACGTCCGGGTCGCGATCCTCGGCGCCGGGTTCGCCGGGCTCGGCGTCGCGATCCGGCTGCGGCAGGCCGGGGTCACCGACCTGGTCGTGTTCGAACGCGCGGCCGAGATCGGCGGCACCTGGCGCGACAACACCTACCCCGGGGCCGGCTGCGATGTGCCCTCCCAGCTGTATTCGTACTCGTTCGCGCTGTCCGGGGACTGGACCCACTCGTTCTCGACCCAGCCGCAGATCCAGCGCTACCTCCACGAGGTGGTCGAGCGCTTCGGAATCGGCGCATCGATCCGGCTCGGCTGCGAGGTGACCGAGGCGCGCTGGAACACCGAGACCTGCCGCTGGGACATCAGGGCGGGCGGCGACGCGTACACCGCTGACGTCCTGGTCTCGGCGGCGGGTCCGCTGAGCGCCCCGAAACTGCCGGAGATCAAGGGCATCAGCACCTTCGGTGGCGCGCTGTTCCATTCCGCGCGCTGGGACCACGAGGTCGACCTCACCGGCAAGCGGGTCGCGGTGGTCGGTACCGGGGCCTCGGCCATCCAGATCGTGCCTGCCATCGCGGCAACGGTCGGCGGGCTGCAGCTGTACCAGCGCAGCGCCCCCTGGGTGCTGCCACGCTTCGGGCACCGATACACGCTGCCCGAACGCCTGCTGTACCGGCGTGTTCCGGCCGCGCGCCGGCTCGCGCGGGCCGGTGTGTACTGGCTGCGCGAGTCGTTCGTGCTGTGGCAGGCCAAGTTCCCTGCGCTGGCCGGGTTCTTCGCCGCAGGCGCCCGGCTGAAGCTGTGGTGGGTGGTCCGGGACCGGGAGCTGCGTCGCAAGCTCGTCCCCGGCTATCGGCTCGGGTGCAAACGAATGCTCGTCTCCAACGAGTACTACCCGGCCCTGACCCGCGACAACGTCGAGGTGATCACCGACGGGATCGGCGAGATCACGGCGGACTCGATCATCGGCGTCGACGGCACCGAACGCGCCGTCGACGTGATCGTGCTCGCCACCGGCTTCCGGATCAGCGACTCCCCGGTGTACGAGCTGATCAGCGGCCGGGACGGGCGCACCCTGTCGGAGGTGTTCGACACCGAAGGGCCCGAAGTGTACAAGGGCACCACCGTGGCCGGCTTCCCGAACATGTTCCTGATGATCGGGCCGAACTCGGCGCTGAGCTACACCTCGGCGGTGTTCACCATCGAATCCCAGATCAACTACATCCGCGACGCGCTCGCGACCATGCGCGCCGAGGGACTGCGGACGGTGGAGGTCGGGGCGGCGGCTCAGGCCGACTACAACCGGAAGCTGCGGGCCGACTTCGGCGGCACCGTCTGGAACGGTGGTGATTGCACGAGCTGGTTCGTCGACGAGCAGGGCAGGCAGTCGCGGCTGTGGCCGGACTTCAGCTTCCGGTTCCACCGGCTGCTGCGCCGCTTCGACGTGGACGCCTACGACACCACGGCGGTCTGAGGGGCACGACCGCGCCCGGGACGACATGTGGTGTCGTCCCGGGTCAGTCGCGTGCGTGCAGCGCCGACGGGCGCGTCGAGCCGCGCAGCGGATTCGCGGTCGGGAAGGTGATCGACGGCAGCGTCACCCACATGCGCACCCTGGTGCCGTTCTCGTCGTTGCCGAACTCGAGCTCCTCGGTGAGCACCCGCATCATCTCCACACCGCGGCCACGGACACCCGGGTCGGTGGGCGTCGGGATCCAGCGGCCGGTGTCGGCGACCTCGATCACCACCCGGTCGCCCGCACAGGTGGCGGTGAGCGTGACCCGTCCCGGCTCGGTGTCGCGGTAGGCGTGCTCGACGCTGTTGCTGCACGCCTCGTTGGCGGCGGCGACCAGGTCGGCGGCCAGATCGTGTGGGACAGCGGCGGTGGCGAACCAGCGGTACAGGTCGCGCCGCAGCCCGGTCAGTTCCGCCGCGACGGCGGGGATGTCGAGCCGCAACGGCTCGGGTGGCTGCCGGTACACGACCATGGCCACGTCGTCGTCGTAGCCCGCGGGCGGGCACAGCCGCGACAGCACCGCGTCGGCCACATCGCGTGGCAGCGCGGCCCCGGTCTCGCTGAGCACCTCGGCGATCTTGCCGAAGCCCTCCTCGATGTCGTAGCCGCGCTGCTCGACCAGACCGTCGGTGAACAACACCAGCGTCGCGCCCGGCGGCAGCGCGGTCGTGGCCTCCGGTCTGCGTGGGGTGTCGAACGTCGCCAGCGGTACCGCCCGCCCACCCTCGAGGATGCGGCCCGGCCCGCCCGGCGGTGCCAGGATGGGCGGCATGTGCCCGGCGTTGGAATAGCGGACCATGCCGCGCGCCGGATCGAGCACGGCCGCGCACACGGTGGTGCACATGGCGCCCGGAATCCGCGCGGCGACCGCGTCGAGTTCGGCGAGCAACTGCGCCGGACCGGCCCCGCGCAACAGCAGAGCCCGTGCCGCGGTGCGCAGTTGGCCCATCACCACCGCCGCCGACAGGCCACGGCCGACACAGTCGCCGACCACGACACCGATGGTGCCGTCCCGCAGCGGCACCACGTCGTACCAGTCGCCGCCGATCTCGAGCGGTGGCAGCGCCGGTTCGTAGTGCACCGAGAACCGCGGCGGCAACTCGATCGGGCCGAGCATGGCGCGCTGCAGGGTCAGCGAGGTCGCGCGGGCCTGATCGAAGTTGCGCGCGCGCTGCAGGGCGACGCTGAGATGCCCGACCAGCAGCGAGTACAGCGCCCAGTCGGCGGCGCTGATCGCGCGTGGCGTCGCGAACCGCACCCACAGCGCGGCGTCACCGGTCTCGCCGAGCGGCGCGAGGACCGCTTCGACCCCGCTCTCGTCGGCGGTGATCGCGGTCAGCCCGCGTGCGGGCTGCCTGCGCGCGCGGTCGAGCAGCACGCGCACGTCCTCGTCGAGGGTGATCCGGCCCGCCGGGTCGGGCACCGGCGCCGCGGTGAATCGGGCAGCGCCGTCGGCGCTGTCTGCGAGTTCGGGCGCACCGCAGGAGTACACGTCGGGCTGGCCGGTACGGCTCGGCCACACCGCGACCAGCGCGGTCTGCGCGCCCATGGTCCGGCGCAGCTCGTCGAGCCCGACCGCGAGCACCTCCACCATGCTCGTGGCGGCGCCGACCGCGGTGGCCAGCCGCGAGGCCGCCTGATCCCTGGCTTGCGCGTCGTGCTCGGCGGTCACATCGCGCACCGTGCCGACGAAGATCTCCTCGCCGCTCTCCTGTTTCACCAGCGAGCTCGCGCTCACCGCAAGCCAGCGTTCCCGGCCGTCACGGTGCCGGATCGGCAGCACGAATCGCGAAGCCTCCGTACCGATCTGGGGATAGCCTGCGGCTTCGGACAGGGTCCACGGATGCGGCAGCGGAAACGGCACCTCGTCGGCGTCGTAGCCGGTGAGCACGCCGAAGGCCGAGTTCACCTCCACGATCGTGCCGCGGGCGTCGGCGACGAAGAAGCCGTCCTGCAGCGACTCGACCAGCGCGGTGCGGAACGCGTCGCGCCCGGCCAGATCCTCGGCGCGAGAGCGCTCCTGCTCGTAGCGGCGGGTGCCGTCGAGGTAGCCGCGGGTCGCGATGTCGAGCGCGGCCATCGTCTGCAACAGGAACTCCAGTGCCACCTCGGCCCGGCGCGGATCCGCGGGCGCGCCGGCGAACTCGGTCACCGTGCGGTAGTGGTGCTCGGTGAGGTCGAGCAGGCTGATGTCCTCCACCAGGGCACGCCTGCCGAGGTCGTAGCCCTCGGTGAGGCCCGCCTGGCCCGGCGCGGCGACGTGGCGGCGCAGTGCCGTCGCATAGTCGTCGAGGAATGCGGCCAGGACAGCGCTCATCGGCAACCTCTCATGGGCAGGCGCCGCGGTATCGGGCCGCGAGCACCAGCGCGTCGTCGGTCTCCTTGGCGTCGCGGGCGAGCAGATCACCCGCGATGGTGGCGGCGGGCCTGCCCAGATCGACCGATTCGGGGCCGACCGCGACGATCCCGTCGGTCGCCATCAGCAGCAGATCACCAGGGCGGATCGGCAGTGTTTGCGGCTGCAGGTGGGCGGGCAGCCGGTAGCCGACGATTCCGCCGGTGAGCAGCATGGTCGCGCGCAGCTCCGGACCGGCCGGACCCTTGGTGAGCAGGCGGGATTCGACATTGCCGACACCGAGCCACTGCAGCGTCTCACCCGGCCCGATCAGCGCCAATGACATCGCGGCGCCGCGGGTGTCGACCATCGCGCGATGACACAGCACCATCAGCACATCCAGCGGTTCGCCGCGATTCTCGGACAGGATGACCGTCGCGCGATCGACGGCCTCGGCGGCGGCGCCACCGTGACCGAGGCCGTCGAGCACGCCGAACAGCGCCCCGCCGTCGCCGGTGTCGAGAACGACGGCACGGTCACCGGAGACCTCCTGGCCCGGCAGTGACCGGCCGGCGGCCGACCACTCCGTGCGGCCGATGATCCCGTCCTCATGCACCGTCGGGTACCCACTTCCACATCTCGATCAACGTCCCGCGGCCGGGGGCGGAATCGATGGTGAGCCGATCCATCAGCCTGCGCGCGCCGGGCAGGCCGAGTCCGAGGCCACGCCCGGTGGAGTAGCCGTCGCCGAGCGCGCGCGGAATGTCGCGGATTCCCGGCCCCTGGTCCTCGGCCTGCACGATCAGCGCTCGCCTGCCCTCGCGCAGGTCGACCAGCAAGCGGATCTCCCCGCTGCCCGCGTAGCTGGTGATATTGCGGGCGATTTCGGAGATGGCGGTGGAGATCATGGTGCGGTCGGTGAGGGTGAAGCCGAGTTGCGCGCCGAGCTCGTGGCCCGCCTGTCGTGCGGTCACGATGTCCTCGGACACTTTGACCGCGATCACAACCTGCTCAGCGGCCACTGTCACGACCGTCTCTTCGGCTACGCGGATGCCGATTGAGCCAGGCCAGGCCCTCCTCCAGATCCAGCGCGGTGTGCATGTCCTCGAAGGTCAGGCCGAGCTGAACCATGGCGAACGCGACCTCGGGCTGCAACCCGACGATCACGGTCTCGGCGCCGCGCAGCTGGGTCATGTGCGCGATGGTACGCAGCGAGCGCGCCGCGAAGGAGTCCATGACGTCGATGGCGGTGACGTCGACGATGATGCCGGTGGCACGGTAACGGCTGACCTGCTTCATCAGGTCGTCCTGCAGCCGCTCGGTATCGGCGTCGGTCAGCGCCGACTGCACCGAGGCGATCAGGTATGTGCCCTGTTTCAGGATGGGAACCGGCATGGTGGGCCTGATCAGCGCCCGTCTCGCTCGGCCAGGCGCTCGGTCACCCGAGAGACCTCGTAGCCGAGCAACCGCTCGGCCTCTTCGATGCCACCCTGCAGGTCGCCGACAGCGTTCATCTTCGACAGGTCGAGACCGATGGTCACCAGGGTGAGGGCGATCTCCGAGGACAGGCCGGTGATGATCACATTGGCGCCCATCAGCCCGGAGGCGTCGACGGTCTGCACCAGGTGGTTGGCCACCACGGAGTCGATCGCGGGCACACCGGTGATGTCGATGACGACGACCTTGGCGCGGTTGGCGCGGATCGCGCGCAGTAGCTGCTCGGTGAGCTGGCGGGCGCGCTGGGAGTCGAGCACACCGATGATCGGCAGGATGAGCAGCTGCTCACGCACCTGCAGCACCGGGGTCGACAGCTCGCGGATGGCCTCCTGCTGGCGGCTGATGACGCGCTCGCGCTCCTGCACGAAGGAGACGGCCACGGTGTTGGCGATGCGGTTGGCGGCCGGCTCGTAGGCGTCGAGCACGCGGTTGAGCAGCTCGAAATTGGACTGGTATTTCTCGAACAAGCTGCGGGCCAGCACGTCGCGCAACAGCAGGACGATGCCGATGACCTCGTCGGTCTCGACGCCTCGCGGAATGATGCGCTCGGACAGGTCGCGAGCGTAGGCCTGCAGCGCCTCGACGCTACCGGTGACCAGCACCTCGACGTAGTTGTCGTACATCGAGGTGGCCTCGGAGAAGATCTCATCCGGGGTCATCGCGGTGAGCAGCTCGGCCTCGGTGATGCGCCGCGCCCACTCCTCGCGCAGTCCCGTGCGGTTCTGCCGCAGGTGCTCGACCAGCTGCGGGAGCAGATCGTCGAGCTGCTGCGCGGGCAGCGAATCCGCCGAAAGACCCGTGGACACCTCGGACATGGAAATTCCTGCCCCTTTCGACGACATTCGCTGTTCGGACGCGCGGCGCGCGACTCGAGCCTACTCATACCCCGTCCGTACCGCTCCGCAAACCTGCCGGTTACGGGGGAGCTGCCCGCTACTCCGGGACGAACCCGCGCTCGAGGGCGCGCAGGGCCCGGTCGAGGTAGTCGGTCAGGGGGGTGTCGCCGCGCTCCAGCCAGGCGTCGAAGGCGGCGCGTGCCGCGGCCAGCGTGGTGCGGCCGACGGCGAGGGGGATCAGGTCGGCGGGGTCGGTGCCGAGTCTGCGCGCGGCGAACTCGCCGACCGCGCGTTCCCACGCGTCGTAGTGCGCGCCCGCGCCCGCCGAGAGCGCGGGAACCCCGGAGACCAGCCGCATCCTGGTGCGCAGTTCGGGAATGTCCTCAGGGCGGTATCGGTTGGCCGCCACCACGATCCGGCGTACCGCCGCCATCATCGGCTCGTCGTCGGGTACCGCGGCGAAGGCGTCGCGCAGATCGGCGACCTCGTTGTCGAACTGGTGCCACAGCACCTCGGTCTTGCTCGGGAAGTACCGGAAGAAGGTCCGCTCGCTCACCCCGGCCGCGGCCGCGATCCGTTCGACGGTGACCTCGTCGAAGCCGTACTCGGCGAACAACTTCATGGCGATGACTTCGAGTTCGCGGCGCGTGGTGCGCGGCGGGCGACCGCGATGGGTGCGCGGTGACGGGGCGGGCATGGATACAGCGTAAGGACCTTGATTATGTCAGTGACTGACGTTAATGTTGCCGCATGTTCGTGGCCCACCTCACATGGCCCGAGGCGGGCGCATGTGCCGCCACGGGAGTGACTCTGCTCATCCCGCTCGGAGCCACCGAGCAGCACGGCCCGCACCTGCCGCTGTCGACCGACACCGACATCGCCGCCGCGGTGTGCGCCGGTGCCGCCACCGAGCGCGCCGGGCTGCTCGTCGCGCCCGCGGTGCCCTACGGCGCGAGCGGTGAGCACGCGGGCTTCGCCGGAACGCTGTCGATCGGGCAGGCCGCCCTCGAACTGCTCGTGGTGGAACTGTGCCGCTCGGCCGCCGAAACCTTCTCGCGGATCGTGCTGGTCAACGGGCACGGCGGCAATGTGGAGACGCTGCGGCGCGCGGTCGCGCTGCTGCGCGCCGAGTCGCGAGACGTGCGGCTGTTCTCGCCCGGCTACAGCGGCGATCCGCACGCGGGCCGCACCGAGACCGCCATCCAGCTCGCCTTGTCGCCGGAGCGGGTGCGCACCGAGCTGGCCGAACCGGGCGACCGGCGCCCGCTGCCCGAACTGCTGCCGCTGCTGCGGGCGGGCGGCGTGCGGGCCGTGAGCCCCAACGGAATTCTCGGCGACCCCACCGGGGCCGACGCCGACGAAGGCGCCGCGCTGCTGCGCGCGGCCACCACCGCACTACTGGCAGACCTGGGCCGCTGGTGGCCGCAGGACCACGAGGAAGGACCCCACCGATGAACCCCTGGTTCGAGACCGTCGCCGAGGCGCAGCGCCGCGCCCGCAAGCGCCTGCCGAAATCGGTCTACGGCGCGTTGATCGCGGGCTCGGAACGCGGCCAGACCATCGAGGACAATCAGACCGCGTTCACCGAACTCGGCTTCGCCCCGCACTGCGCGGGCCCGATCGGCGAGCGCGACCAGTCCACCACCGTGCTCGGCCAGCAGCTGTCGATGCCGGTGATGATCTCGCCCACCGGGGTGCAGGCGGTGCACCCCGACGGTGAGGTCGCCGTCGCCAGGGCCGCCGCGGCCCGTGGCATCGCGATGGGGCTGAGCTCGTTCGCCAGCAAGTCCGTCGAAGAGGTGATCGCCGCCAACCCGGCCACTCTGTTCCAGCTGTACTGGTGCGGCAACCGGGACCAGATCCTCGAGCGGATGGCCAGGGCCAAGGCCGCGGGCGCGGTCGGGCTCATTCTCACCCTGGACTGGTCGTTCTCGCACGGCCGCGACTGGGGCAGCCCGCAGATCCCGGAATCGCTGAACCTGCGCACCATGATGAAGTTCGCGCCGCAGACCCTGGCCCGCCCGCGCTGGCTGGCCACCTACCTGCGCTCGGGTTCCATCCCCGACCTCACCGCGCCCAATATGGCGGTCGGCGGTGGCGCCGCCCCCGGATTCTTCGGCGCCTACGGCGAATGGATGCAGACCCCCGCACCGGACTGGGATGATGTGGCCTGGATCTGCGCGCAGTGGGATGGCCCTGTCCTGCTCAAGGGCGTGATGCGGGTCGACGACGCACTGCGCGCGGTCGATGCGGGCGTCGCGGGCATCTCGGTGTCCAACCACGGCGGCAACAATCTCGACGGCACCCCCGCCGCGATCCGCGCGCTGCCGGTGCTCGTCGACGCCGTCGGCAGCCAGATCGAGGTGGTGCTCGACGGCGGCATCCGGCGCGGCAGCGATGTCGTCAAGGCCGTTGCCCTCGGCGCCCGCGCGGTGCTCATCGGCCGCGCCTACCTGTGGGGCCTGGCTGCCAACGGGCAGGCGGGCGTGGAGAACGTCCTCGACATCCTGCGTGGGGGTATCGATTCGGCCCTGCTGGGCCTGCGCAAGACCTCGATCGCCGACCTCGGCCGCGGCGACATCATCGTCCCGGACGGTTTCGAACGCGCACTCGGCGTGCCCGTCGACGGCGAACGCCCGCGCGCCGCACCGGAACTCGTGGGCAAGTAGCGCATCACCGCCTGCGGTCCACCGGTGTGCCGGGGTGCTCGGGCAACGTCGGTGGCGGTTGCGGCGCCATCGCGCACGCGCGGTGGCGCCGCCATGGCCGGATCCACCCGAAAGCGCGGTGCCGGGAAATCGCGGCGTGCCCGCCACGGGCGGGACGGTGCAGCGCGGCGGCTCGGCACCGGTCGGTCCGGCGGCGAGGACAGCTCGGTTCCGGCAGCTAGGCGTTCACGCGAGGTCGGCCGCCGGTTCGCCGCCGGCGAGCGAGGTCTCGTCCCGGCCGGTGTGTTCGAATCCGCCCGCCGCGCTGCGGTGGTGGTTGATCAGCACGTCGTAGATCTCGGCGAGGGCGGCGAGCTGGCCGCGGTCGAGCACGTCGATCATGTGCCTGCGCACGCTGCGGACGTGGGCGGGGGCCGCGGTGGTGAGCAGCTGGCCGCCCGCGGGGGTGAGGCGGGCGACGGTGCGGCGCTGGTCGTGCGGCATGGTCTCCCTGGTCACCAGCCCGCGCTTCTGCATGCGGGTGATCTGGTGCGAAAGCCTGCTCTGCGACCATTCCAGCACGCCTGCCAGATCGGCGAAGGTGAGCCGCTGTCCCGGGGCGTCGGCGAGGTTGACCAGCACCGAGTACTCCACCCAGCTGAGGTCGGCGGCCCGGACCGCATCGCGCCCGATCGCCGCGGCGATCAGGTCGCGGGTGCGGACATAGCCCAGCCAGGCGCGCATTTCGACATCATCGAGCCACTGTGGATCGGTCACGATCGAGCTCCGGATTCTGAAGGTGCAGGCTTCGGATTGGAACGGTGCACTCCCCGCCACGTTCGGGAGAATGGGTAGCACCGTTTGGGTTGAACGTGCAACCTCGATCTTGGTTCAGATCTAGGATTCCTCATCACATAGGGTTGCCTAACCCGGTGGTCCGTGGGGCTGCTCGATAGGCTCCGGGGGCTTGCCTGACCTGCCACCCGAGGAGTGCGATTCGTGACCGCGCCGGAGTTCCGCTATTCCGATCTGCTGCCGATCGGCGCCGACGACACCCCGTACCGTCTGCTCACCACCGAAGGCGTCAGCACCTTCGAGCACAACGGCCGGACCTTCCTGCAGGTCGAGCCGGAGGCACTGCGGCTGCTCACCGAGACCGCGATCCACGACATCAGCCACTACCTGCGCCCCGCCCATCTGCGGCAGCTCCGCAAGATCATCGACGATCCCGAGTCCTCGGGTAACGACCGCTTCGTCGCGCTGGACCTGCTGAAGAACCTCAACATCTCGGCGGGCGGCGTGCTGCCCATGTGCCAGGACACCGGCACCGCGATCGTGATGGGCAAGAAGAGCGAGGGCGTGCTCACCGGCGTCGACGACGCCGAGTGGATCAGCCGCGGTGTGTTCGACGCCTACTCCACGCTGAACCTGCGCTACTCCCAGCTCGCCCCCATCACCATGTGGGACGAGAAGAACACCGGCTCCAACCTGCCCGCCCAGATCGAGCTGTACTCGACCGAGGGCGACGCCGACAACCCGGTCTACAAGTTCCTGTTCATGGCCAAGGGCGGCGGCTCGGCCAACAAGTCGTTCCTGTACCAGGAGACCAAGGCCGTCCTCAACCCCGAGCGCATGCTCGAGTTCCTCGACGAGAAGATCCGTTCGCTCGGCACCGCCGCCTGCCCGCCCTACCACCTCGCCGTGGTGATCGGCGGCACCAGCGCCGAATTCGCCTTGAAGACGGCCAAATACGCCTCGGCGCACTACCTGGACAACCTGCCCACCGAGGGCTCGATCACCGGCCACGCCTTCCGTGATCTGGAGCTCGAGGAGGAGGTCTTCCAGCTCACCCGCGAGTTCGGCATCGGCGCCCAGTTCGGCGGCAAGTACTTCTGCCACGACGTGCGCGTGGTCCGCCTGCCCCGGCACGGCGCCTCCTGCCCGGTCGCCATCGCGGTGTCCTGCTCGGCCGACCGTCAGGCGCTGGCCAAGATCACCAAAGACGGCATCTTCCTGGAACAGCTGGAAACCGAACCGGCCCAGTACCTGCCGGAGCAGACCGAGCAGATCCTCGGTGGCGACGTGGTGCAGATCGACCTGAACCGGCCGATGGACGAGATCCGCGCCGAACTGTCGAAATACCCGGTGAAGACCCGCCTTTCGCTCACCGGCCCGCTGGTCGTCGCCCGCGATATCGCGCACGCCAAGATCAAGGAACGCCTCGACGCGGGCGAGCCGATGCCCCAATACCTGCGCGATATGGCCGTCTACTACGCCGGTCCGGCCAAGACCCCCGATGGCTACGCGTCGGGGTCCTTCGGGCCGACCACGGCAGGCCGCATGGACTCCTACGTCGACCAGTTCCAGGCCGCGGGCGGCTCGATGATCATGCTGGCCAAGGGAAATCGCTCCGCCCAGGTCACCAAGGCGTGCAACGAGCACGGCGGCTTCTACCTCGGTTCCATCGGTGGCCCGGCCGCCCGCCTGGCGCTGGACTGCATCAAGAACGTCGAGGTCCTGGAGTACCCGGAGCTCGGTATGGAAGCGGTGTGGAAGATCGACGTGGAGGACTTCCCGGCGTTCATCGTCGTCGACGACAAGGGCAACGACTTCTTCGCCGAAACGTCCAAGCCGATCGCCCTGCGGGTGCGTACCCGATCCAAGGAACGCGTGTAGTTCCCCGCCCGTTCCGAACGACTCCGGCCCCGTCCCGCCCCTGTGCGCGACGGGGCCGAGTTGTCGGGCGTTCGTGCGCGAAACGCGGTCCGGCACCGGGCTGATCAGGGTCTACGCCGATGCGTAGTAGGTTGGTCGGCGGAGTTCGTCGACGCGCGGGAAGGAGCAACGGTGGGTCACCCGGCTGACCGTCGTCCCCGCCCCGCCCGGATCCTGTTCGCCGTGCTGGCCGTCGTGGCCGCGGTGGGTGCCCTCATGATCGACTGCGGCACGGCGCAGCACGACGACCATCACGGCACCGGTGTCGGGGCAGGCCTGGTCGCCGTGGTCGCCGACGGCGCGGGCCACCTGCCCGATCTGCCGCTGCCCGACCACTGCGTCGCCGGGGTCCCCGGCCCGGCCGACGGGCTCATCCTGCCGGTACTCGCCCTGCTCGGCGCCATCGCCGTCGTGCTCGTCACCGGCCTCGGCGCGCTCCCCGCGACCGGACGCGGCCCGCCGCGGTCGGCGCCGCGCTCGCGCGGCGGCCGCATCGTCCTCACTCAGTTCTGCATCTGTCGACGCTGATCGGTCAGCGCCAGGCGGGCCAACACCTGGCCCGCCGGTGTCCGCTGCCCGTTCACGTCCGTTCCGCTGTGCCAGGCGGACGACACAGAAAGCGACAGATATGCAGGAATTCGTGCTCGACCGGACCGCCGCCGCGATCGCAGACCGGCCACAGGCGCTGGTGGGAAACACCCCGGTGATGTGGGTGGGGGCCCCGCTTGCCGCCGCCGACCGTGGGTTCTGGGCCAAGCTGGAAGGGTTCAATCCCGGTGGTATGAAGGACCGTCCCGCCCTGCACATGGTGCGCAGGGCGCGCGAACGCGGCGAGCTCGCACCGGGCGCACGGATCATCGAATCCAGCAGCGGCACACTCGGGCTCGGCCTCGCGCTGGCCGGGCTCGTGCACGGGCATCCGGTGACCGTGGTGACCGATCCCGGACTGGAACCGATCGTCGCCCGCATGCTCGCCGCCTTCGGCGCGCGGGTAGAGCTGGTGGCGCGCCCGCATGCCACCGGCGGATGGCAGCAGGCGCGGCGCGACCGGGTGGCCGAGCTGCTCGCCGCCGAGCCGGCCGCCTGGTGCCCCGACCAGTACGGCAATCCGGACGCCGCCGACGGCTACACCGGGCTCGCCACCGAACTGCTCGAGCAGATCGGACAGGTCGACGTGCTGGTGTGCGCGGTGGGCACCGGCGGCCATTCCGCCGGTGTCGCACGGGAACTGCGCAGACATCAGCCACGGCTGCGCCTCATCGGCGTCGACACCGTGGCCTCGACCATCTTCGGTCAGCCCGCGGGCCCCCGCCTGATGCGCGGCCTCGGCTCGAGCATCCGCCCGGCCAATGTCGACTACGCCGCGTTCGACGAAATCCACTGGGTGGCACCGGCGGAGGCGGTGTGGGCGTGCCGCACCCTGGCCGCCACGCACTACGCCACCGGCGGCTGGAGCGTCGGCGCCGTCGCGCTGGTCGCGGGCTGGGTGGCCAGGCGGACCGATCCGGGAACACGGATCGTCGCGATCTTCCCCGACGGCCCGCACCGCTATTTCGACACCGTGTACAACGACGCCTACTGCCGCGACCACGGCCTGCTCACCGGTCCACCGCCGCTGGACCCGGCGACCATGGCGCATCCGGCCGAACGGGTGGTCGGTTCGTGGACGCGCTGCGCGACCGTCGTCGACCCGGCCACCGCGTCCGGACCGGGCACCGGGTTGGTGACCGCGTGAGAACCTTGCGCGCGTTCGCCGGATTCGACACGCCCGCCCGGCTACTGATGCTCAACCAGTTCGGCATCAACTTCGGGTTCTACATGCTGATGCCGTATCTGGCCGGCTACCTGTCGGGCCCGCTCGGTCTCGCGGCCTGGGCGGTCGGCCTGGTCCTCGGCGTGCGGAACTTCTCCCAGCAGGGCATGTTCCTGCTCGGCGGCACGCTGGCCGACCGGCTCGGCTACAAACCGCTCATCGTCGCCGGCTGTCTGCTGCGCACCGCCGGCTTCGCGGCCCTGATCTTCGCCACCACGCTGCCGATGCTGCTGATCGCTTCGGCTGCAACGGGTTTCGCTGGTGCGCTGTTCAATCCCGCGGTGCGTGCCTACCTGGCGACCGAGGCGGGGGAGCGGCGGGTGGAAGCCTTCGCCGTGTTCAACGTGTTCTATCAGGCGGGGATCCTCGCCGGACCGCTCGTCGGCGTGGCGCTGCTCGGACTGGACTTCCGGTGGACGGCCGCGGGCGCGGCGGTGATCTTCGCGTTGCTGTCGGTGGCGCAATTGTGTGCGCTGCCGCAACGCCGGGGCGAGACCACGTCGACCTCGGTGCTCGCCGACTGGCGCGCGATCGCGGGGAACCGGCGCTTCCTCGCCTTCGCCGTGGCGATGGGCGGGTCGTATGTGCTCTCGTTTCAGGTGTATCTGGCGCTGCCGCTGCAGGCCGAGGTCGTCTCGGCGGGTAGTGCCCAGCTCCTCACGGCCTCGGTGTTCGTGGTCTCCGGCATCGTCACCGTCGCCGGGCAGCTGCGGATCACGGCCTGGTTCCGGGCCCGGTGGGGCACCGGGGGCGGGCTCGTCGCCGGACTCGGGGTGCTGGCGGTGGCGTTCCTGCCGCTCGCGCTGGTGCCGGGTCCGGCGCGGTGGGGGCCGGTCGCGGCGGCGGTGGCCGTGCTGCTCGCGGCCGCGGTGCTCGCGGTGGGCAGTGCCGCGGTCTTCCCGTTCGAGATGGATACGGTGGTCGCGATGTCCGGTGGCAGGCTGGTCGCGACGCACTACGGCTTCTACAACACGATCGTCGGCGTCGCGATCCTGGCGGGGAACCTGGCCACCGGGGCGGTCTTCGGGCTCGCCCGCTCAGCGGGTGCCGACCGGCTGGTGTGGGCGGGGCTCGTCCTGATCGGGGCGGTCACCGCGGTGGCCGTGCACCGGGCGGTCCGGCCGGTCCAGGGCAGGCACCGGCGCCGCGCGGCGCTGCCCGCGTATACCGCGGCACCCGGCAGGTGGCCGGTGCGCACCGGCGAGGAGCCGGGCGGTCCCGGTCACGCCCCGGTGGGTACCGGTCCCGACCCTGCCCGCGCCGTGCGCGGTCCGGCACGCACCGCCGGGGCGCGGTGACTCGCGGCGGTCATCGGTGACTCCGTCCGGGCCACACGGGTAGCGTTCCGATCCGTGCCGTTCATGGTCCGGTCGGCACCGGCCCCCGGATGGTCCGCACTGCGTGACTCGGTGCGGGCGGTGCCGTGCGTGATCCGGTCGGCATCGCCCGGACCCGTGCTGCGGCGGCCGTCGTCGCCGGGGCGGTGCCGGTCCGCCGGACGGTGGGCGCGTACACCCGGCCGGTCGATACACTCCGGGCATGACGACAGCGCTCGGCCGGGTGGCCGCCCGGATACTGGTGACTTCGACGGCCGCTGTCGCGGTGACCGCGATCGGTGCCGGTGTCGGTGGAACCGCCCCCGGTCCGGCCGACCCGCGTGCGCAGTTCCAGTCGGCGGCGGGCACCGAGGGCCTCGACCCGCCGCTGGCCCTGGCCTACACCCTCGCCGAACAGCAGGCACACACCGAGGGCATACCGCTGTCGATCACCTCCGGCCACCGCACCCATGCCCAGCAGGACGCGTTGTGGCAGGACGGTCTGGCCACCTACGGCAGCCCCGGGGAGGCGCGTCGCTGGGTGCTGCCACCGGAGGAGTCGACTCACGTCTCTGGTCACGCCGTCGATGTCGGTCCCTGGGAGGGCGCGGCCTGGCTCGAGACCAACGGCAATCGCTGGGGGCTGTGCCGAACCTTCGACAACGAGTGGTGGCACTTCGAGCTGGTCACCGCGCCGGGCGCGCCGTGCCCGCCACGGGTGCCGGACGCGAGCCTGCGCTGACCGGCACCGGCGCCCTGC
The DNA here is from genome assembly GCF_042650365.1 of Nocardia rhizosphaerae. Taxonomy (NCBI): domain Bacteria; kingdom Bacillati; phylum Actinomycetota; class Actinomycetes; order Mycobacteriales; family Nocardiaceae; genus Nocardia; species Nocardia rhizosphaerae. The sequence continues at coordinate 1,137,909 of NZ_JBHSBA010000015.1, read as the reverse complement.
CCGGTGTGCGGTAGCCCGCTGCCAACCGCCCGTCGCATCACCTGCACGATCGGCCCGCTCACCGATCCGCAGGCGCACGGACTCGACCCGGCGCTCGCCTCCACGTGGTGATGCCCTCGGTGCCCGGCTTCGCCTTCTCGGCGGCACCACACGAGACCGGGATGACCCCCGCCGTGGTCGCCAGGATGTGGACGTGGTGCGCCGCCGGCGAGTCGAGACGGCAGGCCAGCTGATGGGACCATAGTTATCGGGAGTATGGTCCCATCACCGAAGGGGTTTCGTACGCGACGATTCCCCTTCCGACCTTTCCGATTTCGACGGCTGGGTGACCCGCGCGGTCCTGAGCCCCGAGAGTCCGTTGTTCCGTGAAGCCCGCTACCTACTCTCCTACGAACCGGAGATCCGTGACGCAGGCCTATACCACGGTGTGCTTGCCGCCGTCGCCGCCGGAAACGCGACCCGCGGCGGCATCGCCGGCTACATCGGGCGCAAGAACGCCGATATCGCCCACCCGCTCGACGTTCTCGAAGACGCTGGGCTGCTCACGCGGGAAGCCGATGCCTTCCGCGACAACCGCACCTACCACCGCATCGCGGAACCGTTGATCACCTTCTACTACAGCGTGATGCGGCCGGTCTGGAGTCAGCTCGAACTTCCCGGCTCCGCCGACCGGGTGTGGCCGACCAGGCAGCGACAGTTCGTCAGCGATGTCCTCGGCCCATGTTTTGAGACCCTCTGCCGCCAGTGGGCGATGTTCTACGCAGCGCCTGGCACATTCGCTGACCTCCCCGCCCGGGTGAGTGGCGGTGTCGTGAACGACCCGGGGAGCAAGACCACCCACGAAGTCGATGTCGTGGTGATCGGTCCGTCCGACGGCGGCACTCCTGCGGCGCTGTCGATCGGCGAATGCAAAACCAACGAAACGATGGGCCTCGGCCACCTGCAGCACCTGCGCCACATCAAGGAACTCATCCGCCGCGGTGGCCGCTACGACACCCGCGAAACCAAGCTCACCTGCTACTCCGCGCACGGATTCACCCCCGAACTCCTTGACCTCGCCGAAACGGCCGACGACGTGCGACTGGTTGGGCTCGACGACATCTACTCCGTGAGTTACTGAGGATCACCACAGTGTTCTGTCTGTCGCAGTGGCTACTCGTACGTCAAACCCGCGAATATCAAGAGGGCAACAAATTTCCAATCCGAAGGCTTGTCGGAGATTCCCAGCCGGATTCGAGCGCACCGGCGGGTCGTCGTGGCTTTCGGTGCGGCGACGTTGTCTATGCGCTGCCGGTAGATCGTCATCTCGCAGCCATCGTCGGTGCATCTGAACCCGGGGCAGACGCACCCGCAGTCTGGTCGGGTGCCCGACGACGGGCAGGTCGGTCAGGACGCGGTCGACATGGTCCCGCAATCGTCCGGGCTGCAGGCATGCCGGGCAGGCCGGATCCGTCTCGACGGGCCAGCACTCGATCCATGTGAGGTCCTCGGCGATGGCGGCACCGGTGATGGTGACCCCGAGTTCAACGGTTCGGTAGATGGTGTCGGCGACAAGGCACGTGGGCTCAGGCATGGGTCCTGTGGGTGGTCGACAAGGCGTGTAGGAACCCTCATCGTCACACCCCAGTACCTGCCTACATGTTGTGGTCTCCAACCTTTCACTGGACACCTGTCTACGCACCGTTGATCAGGAAGTGCCCATATACCTCTCAGAGTATGCGATAGAATCCGAGGATGCGGTATTCATCATCGTGGGTCATGGCTACTGAACGCTCGTCCTCGGCGATGAAATCAAGACTGTCGCCGAGATTGTCGCGAAGGGATTTCAGCCAGCGAGCATCCTTGATCCGGCAGTCAAGGTACGAGAAGTTCTCCATTCCGGTATAGCAGTAGAAGCGGTCTCCGATATTGGCATTTCTGAGAAGTTCGTGATACCAGGCCAGAATAGCATCCTCGGGCTCGGTGTCATCGATGCCTAAGTTTGGCTTCGTGGAGGTGTGGCCGAACTCGCGGAGGGCATCCAGCGCGGCTGGCGATATCGAGTCAGGCTGCCGATAGCCCTCGACTTCGATACCGACAAGCTGATTTTCAAGTTGCTGTAATTGAACCTTCTCTCGGTGAAGGATGAGCTTCTTCTGCAGCTCGCTGCTGGCCATGTCTACCTCGCGGAATAATAGTAGTGATGCTTTTCGCCAATCGGATCATTGTGGCGCACTGACCCCCGGAATCCGCCCCTCGTCAAACATCTTCAACGCATTTCAGGCGCGACGCACTAGGTATCGGTCGGGAATACGTATAGCCTACTAGGGTAGATGCAAGCTACCTGACCAACACGGATTGGAGTGCAGGGGTTGGCAGGTTCGAGCAAAAGATTCCCGGGTTTCAGATCGAGTGTGACGACTCCGTCGTCAAAGATTGTGGTTACCGTGCCGCAGACAACAAGCTGTTCATTGTTCAAGTAGATTCCTTCTTTAGGTGGGTTGGAATCATAGACTCGGATTTCTGACAGTTCATCACCGGGTTCAACTTCAACGTCATACTGAACACCCTGGACTCCAGGTCTACTCCCTGACCATACTGCGGGCCAGTCGCCACTGTGTGATCTGACCACGCCCGATGTTCCGGTTGGGATGTCGGTCAGTGGGGTTATCAGCATCACCATGCTCCCTTCGGGAACGGCACTCGAACAGCTCGATTATCGAGGTGCCATGAGTTTGCGGACGGGCTATAGGTCCAAGACTCCAGAAATCATGTTCTATCTGTGCAAGTCAGGTCAGAAGAGTGTTTGTCCCGGTTCGGTAGTGTGATCGAGGCAGCGGCGGAACGCGCCGAGGTCGATGCGGTCTTCGGCGCAGATCGTTTCAATGATGAAGGGGTGATCCGCACGTCTCTGAAGATGGGTAGCTGCCGTTCTTTGGTTGTTCATAGGTTGGTTGTGGTGCGAAATCATAGTGCCGTAAACCGATTCAGGTTGCGCCGACAGTGTTCCGCAAAGCACCTGGCTAATCATGAAACTCCGAGCAGCGCGAGGCCGTTGGAAGCCCAATTCAGTCAGATGTGCTGCGAATGGTGGGCCATCTGCGCTCAAGCTCGGAGGCGACCATAGGAGAGATGGCTTGGCTGTTCTCGTATCCGACCGTCAGTCTCGCGCCTTCCCATCCGTCCAGCAGGTCGGGATCTGTGAGTAGCACTCGGAGATATCGGATATTGAAATCAAATGGAAGTTTCGGGCTTAATGCTGTAACGTCAGAGATGGTTCCGCCCTTGTTGAGAAGATCTCTCACGGCAGGGCGCAGGCTAGCTATCAGGGAAATTCGGTCTACGGCACTTGTCTCGTCTATGGGGTTGAGTGTGCAACGTTTCCTGGTAGGTGTCGCTTCTACGGAGCAGGTGACGCGATCGCCTTCTGGTAGTTGGTGCTGTCGAGATATGGTGGTCCGATTTCGCCAGTGGCACCGGATCCAAGATCGACAGTAAAGTGCATATCGGAAACGGCTTGGACAGTACCAACAACAATGGACCCATCGGGAATGCGTCCTGCCGAATCGGTTGTCATAATACAGCCTTTGGCAATCTTGCTCTGGGTCAACTTCGGTCTGTTTTAGAGGCATGCATCGTTCAAGTTGATCTACTGGTATCCGTTGCGCTAGTCTCGGACAATCATGGGAGGTGGGTCGACCGCTACTCTGGACGGTCCTTCCGCGCTACATCCAAATCGATCGGCGACGGCTAACGTTTGTCGCCGAACATTTCCATCCAATGTAATATCTGTGACTCGGTTTCGTCGGCAAGTAGCAAAGTGTAGTCGCGTGCGCCCCAAGCCGCGGTGATCATGGTAAGTTCGTCGCGTGGATACCCGGAGAGGAATTCAACAAGATTTCTCGTTTGTTCCAGCAGTTTCAGATTTCCCTTCGCATGTTTGAGTCTCCGCTTGTAGATGCGCAGTAGACCCAGCCTCGAGACGGTGTGGGTGTCGATCGAGTTTACGCTTTGGAGCCGGTGTAGGATTCTCTGGTTCAGAATTCCTCGGGAGGTGGCAGTGGTTGCCATTTGCATCAGGCGATCTCGTTCCACTTGCTTGCTCTCCTTCTCGCATCGTCTTGGGGCGAATGGTCAATTCTGCCCAGTGGTGCGCCAAGGTCCGCCAACCACTCTAACATCTGCGCCGGAGACCCTCCCCATAATGGTTACCTCGGATTCATCGTACGGATAGTCGATGCCACCGACGCGATGGTATCCAGGGCCGTCTGCATTCGGAATTCTCATTACGACGCCTGGCCCGGGTAGCTCCGTAGCTGCATCGAGTGCTACGTCTTCATAGTCTGTGGTCCACGAGGTGTATGGGCTCTCGGTATTTCCGCCCACATGTTGCCCGGCGCTTGCTGAACCGCCTCGGGGCTCCGCGATGCCTTCCAGTGCGTTTTGGTACATCCGCTGGAATTCTTCCGGGTCGAGGGGGCCCTGATGGGGAACACCTCGATACAGATACGGTGCGTCGCTCTGGTTCCAGGTCCCGCCGTTCGTATTGCCGCCACAGTCAGTATCGGGGCTGAGCCCAAGGGGATCTGACCATCTTGTCGGATTTCTTGGATAGGCCCTGTTATTGTCAGCAGGTATGAGGCCCAGTGGATCGCTTGTAGTGAACAAGCCAGTCGATGGATCGTAGATCCTGAAGAGGCTGAAATGCAGTCCTGATTCTTGATCGTAATATTGGCCTGGGCTTCGGAGGGGCGTGGAGTCTTCGCCGTGCCAGCAAACCGTGCCCCATAGATCGCAATGGGACCGTGAAGTGATGGAACATGTGTACGGTTCGACTAGCTCAGATGTCGCTCCGGTGTATCCATTCGGAAGTACGCGCTGTGTGGTACCTCCTTCAGCGTTCATGGATGACTGAAGCAGTGGAGTTAATGTTCTTGGTAGAAAATCCCATTGAAGCGTAGAGGAGTGCTGATGATCGTATTCAGATGTTAGCGAGTAGCCGTCCCAGAAGAAGGTCGTTCTAGCGAGAGTGTCTCGTGCAGCTTGTTGCTGTATCTGAGCCTTTTCGGTTCGGCGGCCATGGGCATCGTATTTATACTGCCACCATTCCTTCTCCGGCGTGTACACATCCGTCAGCTGGTCGAAGGCGTTGTAGCGGTAGTGCCAGACGGCGGGTTTGCGGGAGATGCGGGTGGTGACTTTGCGGATGAGGCGGCCGGCGGGGTCGTAGTAGTAGTGGTTGCGGCCGTCGCGGGTGAGGAGGTTGTTGTGGTATTCGCGGCCTTCCATTCGGGGTGGAACGGAAGGTGGGGTGGTTGCCGGGTCGGGGGTGGTGGGGAGGCTGGCGGTGATGTTGGAGAGGGCGTCGTATTCGTAGGCTTCGGTGAGGGTGTTGTCGCGGGTGATGGTGTTGACGCGGCCGATGGGGTCGAGGGTGTAGGTGGCGTGGGTGGTGCCGGTGTCGGGGTGGGTGGTGGTGTGGTGGGTGAGGTAGCCGTCGGGGCGGTAGGTGTAGTCGTCGCGGCGGATGGTGAAGGGGGTCGGGCGGTTGGCGGTGGTGTCGAAGTCGCCGAGGTCGAGGGTGTATTTCTCGGCGGGGAAGCCGGTGACTTCCTGGGAGGCGATGGTGCCGGTGGGGGTGAAGGTGCGGTCGATGCGGACTTCGCCGATGCGCCAGCCGGTGAGGCGGCCTGCGCGGTCGTGGGTGAAGGTGATGTCGGTGTTGTCGGCGGTCATGGCGGTGACGTGGCCGAGGGTGTTGTGGTGCCAGGTGGTGATGGCGCCGGTGGGGGTGGTGCGTTGGGTGCGGCGGCTGCGGTGGTCGTAGGTGTTGACCATGGGTGGCTGGTCGTCGAGTTGTTGGGTGGCGACCTGGCCGGTGGGGGTGTAGGTGAAACGCAGGGTGTGGGTGCGGGTTTCGTCGGTGCCGTTGACGGCGGTGAGGACGCGGCCTGCGGGGTCGTGGGTGTAGGCGAGGTATTCGCCGGTGTCGGCGGTGATGGAGGTGAGATTGCCGAGAACGTCGTAGCGGTGGTGGCGGGTGATGCCGGTGGCGGGGGTGACGGTGGCGATGCGGCCGGTGGCCGTGTGGGTGTAGGTGGTGGTGGCGCCGGTGTAGTCGGTTTCGGAGATGAGGCGGCGGGTGAGGTCGTAGTCGTAGGTCCAGCGCTGGCCAAGGGGGTTGATGACGGCGGTGAGCTGGAGTTCGGTGTTGTAGAGGTAGCGGGTGGTCGAGCCGTCGGGGTCGGTGCGGGTGGCGACCTTGTCGAAGCCGCCGTAGGTGTAGCGGGTGCGGCCGCCGTTGCGGTCGGTGTGGGTGAGGAGGTTGTTCTCACCGTCGTAGGTCCAGGTTTCGTGGTAGCCGTCGGGGTCGGTGCGGCGGGCCGGCTTCCCGGCTGGGGTCCACTCGTAGCGGGTGGTTTGTCCGAGCGGGTCGGTGACGCTGCTCGGGCGGCCGAACGGGTCGCGGGTGATGGTGGTGGTCGCGCCGTAGGGGTCGGTGATCGTGATCGGGAGTCCGGTCGCGTCGACGTCGATGCGGGTTATGCCGCCGTCGGGGTCGCGGACCTCGGTGACCGCGCCGATGTCGTTGTGGCTGAATTGGGTGCGCGCGCCTGCCGCGTCGGTGACGGCGACGAGGTTCCCCAGTTTGTCCCATTCGCGGTGCACGGTGGTGCCGTCGGCGTTGGTGATGGTGGCGGGACGGTTCGGGTAGGTGTAGTCGATGGTGATGTCGGTGCCGTCGGGGCGGGTGATCGTGGCGACATCGCCGTCGGCGGTGTAGGTGTAGCGGGTGGTCGCGCCGTCGGGTTCGGTGACCGCGAGCGGTTTGCGGTGCGGGTTGTAGTCGATGTGGCGGCGACCGCCGTCGGGCGCCACGATATCGCGCAGGCGCAGATCGGTGTCGAAGCCGTAACCGGTGGCGCCGCCGCGGGAGTCGGTCAGGCGGGTGAGTTTGCCACTGCCGTTACCGAATTCGACGTATTCGAAGTCGGCGTTCATCGTCCCGCCGAGGCCGCGCTGAGCGACGACGCGACCGGCTTCGTCGTAGGTATTGGCCACCCAGCTGCCGTTGTCGTCGGTCCACGACAGCATCCGGTGTTCGTTGTCGTAGGCGAAGCGGGTGGTGCCACCGATGCCGTTGGTCTCGGTGGTCAGCTCGCCGTGTTCGTAGCCGAATCGCCGGACAGTGGTGCGGAGTTCGCTGTCGTCGGCGGTGCCGAGTACAGACAGGGCAGTGACCCGGCCCGCCTCGGTGTCGACGCCGATCCGGTATCCGCCGGAATGGGAGATCTCGATCGGATCGCCATTGCTGTTGTAGTGGAAGCGGATCCGATTCTGGTGCCGGTCGGTGATCGCGGAGATCGCGAAGTTGCCCAGCAGGGTGTCAAGGCCGTCGAGGGCAGGTTCGGGCGCGAAGTGCCAGACCAGTTCCCGGTCCGGATCCCACAGGCGGTAGCCGCCGGTCTCGGTGCGGGTCAGCCGCCAGCGTTGTCCGCCTGCGATCGGCTCGACTCCGACACCGACCTCGGCATGCGGGTAGGGAAGCAGCATCCCGTCGTCGAAAACGACTGTTACACACTCTTCTTCGACAACCACGCGCAAGTCGAGCGTCGCGGACCATGAGGGGCCGAACCAACGGCCATGGCGGTAGTTCGAGTGATGCGCGCGTTTGAGAACGAGGCGCAGGATGCCGGGAAGGTCGATATCGGTGAGCGGAAGCAGGAACTCGCCGGTGGCGATGTTGACCGGGTCGCCGCCCTCGCACGTCTGATCGCGGGTGGAGTCGGTTTCGGGCGGATTCCGCTGCCCTTGCTCCCCGACACTCGGCTCGCCGTTGCCGCCGGCGTCTGTCGTCGCGCGGCCCTCGGGGGTGTTCGGTTGGTCAGGGGAACCGTCGGGGCCGGTGACACCTCCGGGTTGTGTGCCGTCATCCGGGTCGCCGCCTGCCGGTCCGTCGTCGTCCGGCTTGGCGGCGGGACTGCCCGGATCTGTCGCCGCCGAGGGGCTGTCACCCTCGGGATCGGTCGCAGTGGTGCCGTCCTCGTCATGGCGGGTGGCGGGATTGCCTGGATCGGTGGCAGCCACCGGGTTCTCGCCGTCGTGACGGTCCGGGGTGACCGGTGCTCCCGCGTCGTTGTCCGGTGACCGGCCCTCGGGTGAGGTGGACGCGGGGTTGGGGCTCGTTCCGTCCTGGTTCGGTGTGGTGGCGCCGTTGGGAGCGGCGTCGTCGGTGTGGGTGCCGGGGGTCGTGGTCTCCGGGGTTGTCGATCCTGCGTTGTCGGTGGTGGCGGCAGGATTTGTCGCGGCCGGATTGTCCGGTGTGGTGGCGGCGGGGTTGGTCGCTGGGGCTGCCGGAGCGGTCTCGGGTGCCGCTGGGTTGTCGGGCCTAGTGGTCGCGGGCTGAGTGCTCGGTGCGTCAGGACTGTTGCGACTGCCCGCCCCGGCGGCGTCGTCGATGACGCGCGTGACCCGAGACGCGTCGGATGCCTTGTCGACCACGGTGGCAGCCGTTTTCGCCGCACCGCCCGCACCGCCGGTCGCCACGGTCAACAAGGCGTCACCGGTGAGGGCACCCAGGGCTTCGGACGGGTTGGTCTTGAACCCGGCCAGCATGGCCGAAGCGGTCGCTTTCGGATCGGCGGCGGCCAACACCATGCCGGTACCCAGATCCGACATCTTCGACATGTACTCGGCCGGATGGGTCACGTTGTACAGGTCGGCGGGGTTGATCGCGCGAACGAACTGCACCATCCCGGTCAGTGAGGTGAGCAGCCCGGTGCTGAAGTTCAGTTTCGCGTGGTCGATCGCCGCGCCGAGGTCCTCGAAATTGGAACCCCACCGGGACAGGAACGGTGGTTCGGTCGGGGCCAGCGCGGTCGCGGCATCGATCGCCGTCACCGCCGTGTTCGCGGCATTGTCCCGCTGGGTCCGCGCGCCGGAGAGCATCGCCCTGGCGGCATTGCGCAGATCGGTCCAGGTGTCGGTGAGGTTCTTGCCCTCGCGCTGATCGTCGGTCAGCGCGTTCCATGCGTTTTTGCGGTCACGCTCTTCCTGATCGGCTTGCTGCCACTTCGCGATCGCCTCTTGCGCCTTGGTCTGCGCGGCGGTCACCTCATGCGACCACGCGTCAAGGGCGGCCTTCGCCTTGCCCATGGCATCGGCGCCGTCCCACCACAGTTTCGGCTGCTTGGCGAACTCTTCGTCGAACGCGGTCGCCGCGTCACCGGTCCAGTCAGCGGTATCGATCTTGCGGAGCGCGTCACCGGTCTGGTCGATCGCGGTGCCGATCGTGCCCAGGTGTTCGGTGACCTCGTTGATCTTGCCGACATCGCCGCGGATCAGCTCTTTCGGATCCTCGGTCTCGCCGAGTTCCTTCTCGGGCACCGATCCGCCGGTGGCGTCGACGACCTTGTCCCCGAGGTCGTCGAGCCACTCCGACAACCCATCGGCACCAACGGCTTTCGCGACCTTCGACTCCGCGTCGAGGACCGTGTTGTAGGCCTGGCCGACCTTCTCCGCCGCGGATTCGAGACCGTCCTCGATCGCATCGCCGACCCCGTTGAGAAAATCTCCGATACCCACCGGCCGCTATCCCCCCGCTTGCTGCTGCTCGTTCTGCTTCAGCCCGGCCAGATACTCGGCGACGCCGGTGTCACCGATCGGACTGTAGGCCTTGTCCGGATTGTCCAGCAGATACTGGCCCGCATCGCCAAGGGTGGAAACGTTCTCACCCATGTGGGAGAACGCGTCACCGAACGACGATGCGCTGTAGTCGTATTGGGTGGCCAGATTCCAGGTGTTGTTCGACAGCACCTGGTCCCAATCCATCTTCTCGATCTCGTCTTCCGACAGATGCGGATTCCCCGCCAGATGGGTGAACATCTGTTTGAGCGCGTTCGAGGCTTGCTGGTCCATCTGGTAGTAGCGGCCGGCGGACAGATCCAGAATCTCGGCGATGGCGTTGCCCGACTGCACCAGCGCCCGCACACCCCATGACCAGCGCTCAGCGAAAGTCTCGAAACTGTTCTGCACGTTGGCCTTTCCGGCCTCCATCGCCGACATGGTCAGTTGCGCGAAACCACGCCCCACCGCACCGGTCTCGCCGACACCCAGCTCCGAAAGCTCGCTGATGATCGAGGTGATCCCATTCGCGGCCTGCGTCAGCAGGGCGGGATCGACATTCACCTCAGACATCGGCGGGCACCTCCGGCGGGAAGGCCATCGGGTGGCTGCCCAGCATGTCGACCGCGACGCCGGTCGGATCCCGCTGGTCCTGTGCGAACGCACGCAGTCGACGACCGAGGAACGTATGGAATCGGTACTCCTGGCCAGCGTCCACCCCGCGCGCCGACATGAACTGGGCGTACTCACCGACCCCGGTGAACGCGCACACCCACGCCACCCCACCCGAGGACAGCGTGAAGATCCGATCCTCCGGTCCGATCAGCGGCACCAGCAGCGCCGACGACTCGAACGCGGCCATCAGCGCACCCGGCGCGCCGAACCCGGCGTAGAAGGCGTCGATCTCCGCGCGCAACCGGGCGCTGTCCACGTCGACTCGTGACATGGCGGTCCCCTCCCCTCGGACACACTGTAGCCCGAGAATTTCATCGGGCTGACGGCGCCGGTGTACCGGTGGCCGGTGAGCTGTGCCCGCGCGCGGTGCCAGGTCGCATCCGGTGACCAACGCGGTATCGGTGCTCAGCCCACCTGCACCGGCTCTCCCGGCATCCCTGCCAACGTGAGTCCACCTTCGATCGTGTTGGGGATGCGGCGGCGGTTGGGGGAGCCGAGGGCGGTGGTGAGGTCGCCGCCGTCGTGTTCGGCGAGGAGTTCGCCGCTGTCCCAGACCAGCAGGGTGGCGCTCACGGTGTTCTCGGCGGTGGAGTGGGCGAGGTCGTAGTGGGCGCAGCCGGGGACGTGGGCGTAGGTGATCCACAGGTCGTAGCCGGTCATGAACAGGTCGAGGTCGAATTGCACGCTCAGGCCGAGCAATTCGCTGCGGCCGTTGTCGTCGACACCGGCGAACGCCTCGTCGAGGGCGAGCAGGCGGGGGGCCTGCGGGTCGGCCGAGTCCAGCATGACGTGGGCGGCGGCGAACAGTGGCAGGTGCAGCGAGACCGACTGCTCGCCGCCGGACAGGGCGCTGTGCCGGGCCACGGTGAGTTTGTCCTCGGTGCCGTCGCCGGTGATGAGAGTGAACGAGAACACCCGCCACGACCGGTAATCGAGAGTGGCGGCGAGGATCTCGGGGTAGGAGCGTTCCGGGTGGGCGGTGCGGGCGGCCCGGATCTCGGCCGCGAAATGCGCGCGGACCGCACCCAGATCCTCGGGGCTCAGCGCGGCGGTGTCGCGATCGAGGAGCTTGCACATGGCGCGGGCGGCCTCGGACAGGCCGTCGGCCAGGACCCAGTGCACGCCGATGGTATTGCCCGAGGACATGCGGCGCTGCTTCATCTCCGCGCCCATCCGGGAGATGAGTTCGCGGGCGTCGGTGGTGCGTTCGTGGATCTGCTGGGCCAGCCCGGTCAGCAAGGCGTCCTCGAGAATGCGGCGTTCGGCGTCGGTGAGCAGCAGTTCCTGATCCCGGCGGGCGGCGTCGATGCGGGCGGCGAAGTCCGCGAGCGCGGCCTGGCCGTTCTCGTCGTGCACCGCGACCACGGTGAGCCCGTCGGCGGCATCCCAGTGCAGCCGGTAGTCGCGGCCCGACGCGGTGAGCGCGGCGTCGAACTCCTGCAGCGCGCTGGTGACGGCCGACCGGGTGGACTTGCGCCCGGCCTCGGTCGCCCTCACCTGTGCTGTGGCCGCGTCGAGGTCGGTGAACAGGGCCGCCACTTCGTCGGGCAGCACCACCGGGTCGACCTCCGGGCCCGCGGTGACGATCCGGTACTGCAATTGCTCGGGGGTGGACCACGCCGCGTCCGAACTCGGCCAGCGATGCTGCTCGGACGCGCCGAGCAGGCTCAACAGGTCGGGACGGGCATACGGCGCGAGCGAGCGGACCTCGGCCAGCACTTCGGTGAGCGCCGTGGCGAGTGCCTCGTTGGCGGTGCGGTAGGCCGCCTCGGCGTCGCCGACGGCCTCGATCGCGGCATTGGCGGCCTTGCGCGCCGCGCGCTGTTCGGCCTTGGCCGCCTCGATCGCGGCCCGCGCTGCCTCGAGTTCCCGATCGATGTCGGCGGCACCGGCGCCGAGCGCCTCGCGCAGGGTTTCCAGTTTCCGCTGCTGTTCGACGAAACCCTGCCGGGCGGCCTCGGCCTCCTCGGCGTAGGCCTCGGCCAGCGCGCGCGCCTCGTCGTGCCGGTCGGCGCCCTCGCGTTCGCGTTCGCGTTCGCGCTCGTGCTCGGCGCGCAGCCGCAGCAGGCCGGTGCCGGTGTTCTCGAAATGCCGGATGGCGGCGGCGAGCGCGTCGAGTTCGCGGGCCGCCCTCGGCGTGCGGTGCGCCTGGGCGGCGGCCCGCAGCTTCTTGTCCATCGCGGTGGCCTCGGCGACCGCCTGGTCGAGTTCGCGCTCGGCCTGCGCCACCGCCTCCGACCTGGACCGCATCAGTCCCGCTGTCTCGGCGACCGCGCGCAGGGCCGCGTTGATGGCCGACGGCCGGGGGAGCGCCTTCGCCGCGGCCGAGATCGCCGCCGATTCCGCAGCGGCAGTGGACTCTTCGGCCTCGGCGGCCTCGATCTCGGTCGTGGCTTCGGTGATGGCCGCGTCCAGCTCGGCCAGCCGTGCTTCCCGGCGCCGCGCCCGCGCCGTCGCCCCGAGGAACTCGGCCTCCGGCTTGGTGTGGTGGCCCAGGTGCAAGCCGTGCCGGAACGTGCCGGTGGCTCCGATCGAGACGGCGTGCGCACTGGCGAGGTCGGGCTGCGAGCGGGTGCCGACACCGACATCGTCGGGTAGAGCGGCATCATCGGCGAGGGCGATCGAGGCGAGGACGGCGGCGACGGTGTCCGTGGGGACGGACACGTCGGCGGAATCCTCTTCGACGACGAGGACTTCGGCCAGCGTGCGACCGGCGGGCCGTTCGGCGGTGGGTAGCGGGAGCAGGCGGCGGACGCCGGTGACCTCCCTGGGCAGGTCGGGGCCGCAGATCCAGGCGTCGAGCAGGCCCGCCGCGTGGAGCGCCGCCTCGATGCCCGCAGCCTGCGCCGGCGTCACGGCGTCGGCGAAGCGGACAAGACGCCACAGGGGAGCACCGGGCAGACCCGCGTGGTCGGAGGCGTCGGTGGGATGCGCCGGGGGCGCGTCGTCGCGCTCGGCCGCGACCCGTGTGCGTTCGGCGACAAGGGATTCCCGGCGGGCGGTAGCCGAAGCAGCGCGCGCCCGCGCCGCCTCGCGGCGGGTGCGGATCCGGTCACGCGCCGGTTCGCAGTACTCGGCCAGGACCTCCGGTGCCGTGGGCGCGTCCTCGGCGCCCGCACCGCCGAGCGCCGCCTCGAGCGCGGCGAACAGGTCGAGACGCTGGTCCGATCCCGCCGTGGCGGCAGCGAGCACACGGTCGGCATCGGCGAGTGCGGTGCCATGAGTGCTCCACCAATTTCGCAGGGCAGCAGCAGATTCCGTGCGGGCCAGCGCGACCGCCGCTTCGGTGTGCGCCACCTCGGCGGCGGCGGCGTCGCGCAGTTCCACCGCGCGCTCGGCGAGGCGCTGCGCGCGGGTGCGGTCGGCGGACAGGGATTCCCAGCGGCTCAATGCTTTCCGGACGGCGCGCACGTCGGCGTCGCGTTCCTCGGCGTGCCCGCGCACCGCCGCGGTGACCGCGTCGCCGCGACCGTCGGTGCTCGGCGGCACCCATTCGATGCCCGCCTCCTCGGCGGCGGCGCGCAGGGCGTCCTCGCCGCGGACGAGGGCGGCGGCCGCGGTGCGCACCGCCTCGGCGGCGCGCTCGGCCTCCTCGGCGCGGCGCTGCAGGGTGTGCCCGGCCGCGGCGGCCTTGTCCCGGTGCGCGGCGGCGGAGGTCTCCAGCCTGCGGACCGCGTCGGCGAGGTCGTCGAGCTGCTGTTTGCCCTCGTAGGCGCTGGAGCGCTGCAGGTTCTCGCGATCGGCGATGGCCTGTTCGTAGGCGCGGTCGGCATCCTCGGCTCTGGTCTCGGCCGCGGTGCGGTCGGTCTCCCGGCGGGTGCGCAACGCCGTGGCCGCGAACAGGGCCGTTGACGCGTTGGATACCGCGTCTAGCCGGGTGCGGACCTGGTCGATGTCGGTCTTCGCCTGCACCGCGAGGTACTTGCGGTACACCTCGACGAAGCGGCGGGTGGCGGTGTCGGCCTGCACCAGCCCGTCCAGGGTGCGCCCCACCTCCTCCATATCACTGAACGAGCGGGCCGCGTCGAGGATCAGTTGCTCGTCGAGCGGGCGCAGGCCGTCGGTGAGCGCCTGCGAGAGTCCGCGGGGGTCGAGGTTCTTGGCCAGCTGCGGCCTTCGCAGCGTGAGGATCAGGTTGATCAGCTGGTCGTAGCGCTGCGCGCCGAGCCCGAACATGCGGGCGTCGATCGCGGCGCGGTACTCGACCGGCCGGTCGACGATGGCGTCGCTGCCGATCTGCTCGGCCAGCTGCTTGCGGGTCAGCGGCCGGTCGTCCGGGCCGATCAGCGAGAAGTCGACCCCGGCGCGCCCGTCGGCGACGAAGTACCAGCGCGTCACCTTGTCCGAGGACCGGGTGGCACGCATCCCGATGCCGACCGTGACGACCTCGGGATCGTCCCAGTGGCCGCGCGCGAACTCCATCCACACATACGAGTACGCCGATTCCTGCTTGCGGTACAGCAGATTCGACTTCATGGTGCGTTCCTCACCCGCGAACGGATTGAGCCTGCGCGGCTCGATCCGCCCGTCGAGCACGAACGGGAACAGCACCTCGAGCGCCTTGGTCTTGCCGGAGCCGTTGGGCCCGCGCAGCACCAGCCTGCCGTCGGCGAAGCAGAACTCCTGATCACGGTAGTCCCACAGGTTCACGATGCCGGCCCTGGTCGGGACGAACCGCACTCCGCCGTGAATGAGCGACATTCTCAGTTCCCTCCCGGTGCCGTGCCGCCGGTGTCGGCGGCGGTGACGAACAATTCCTCGGCCCTGCGCATGCGCACGGTGACCACCGCGCCGCGATATCGGGCCAGCGCGGGCAGCACCAGCAGCCCGTCGTCGACCGGCCGGATCAGCCGCAGCCGGGCCAGCAGCGCCACCACCTCGGTGGTGAGCCCGCCGACATCGGCCTGCCACTGCGCGGCGAAGGTGGCGCCGTAGCGGTCGGTGAGCGCGGTGACGGTCTCGCGCACCCAGGCGTCGGTGAGGAACGGATAGCCGACCGGCTCGTCCGCGACCCCGGCGGCCGCCTCCGGTGCGGCCTCGGCGCCGTCGACATCCTCGGCCAGCGGCGCGAACACCCCCGCCTCGGGGATGGCCGCGTCGAGCTGCTCGGCGAGCGTGTCCCCGGCGCCGGGATCGGGCCGGTGCGGTACCGGATGGTCGATGTCGAGCACCACGTCGGCGATCTCGCCGATCAACAGCAACGCCACCTGGGCCAGCGTGCCGGTGCCGGGGAATCGGGTGTCGGACAACCGGCCCGAGGTATCGATCAGCGCGACACCCTCGGCCCTGCGCTCGGCCCGCAACCCCGTGCAGTACTCGACTTCGCCGACCAGGCGGTCCTGTTCGAGCAGCGAGCGCTCGGCGGCGGCCAGCTCGGCGTAGTACACCACCGGCCGCTCCACCAGAGCGCGCCGCACCCGGCGGGCCTGTTCGGCGGGAGCGGTCTCGGCGTCGCCGGCGAGCAGGCCGCGCACGCTGTGCAGATGCTGGAGCGCTCGCGGCGGCCGGAACAGCGCGAACACGACGGGACGGTCGATGTCGTAGAGGGCCTCGCCCGCGTCGGGGTCCGACGCCCAGCCGCCCGCGTCGCCGTCGGCCAGGGTCAGCGCGCCGCGCGCACCGAGCCACCCGACCGCGTCGACGAACGCGTCCCGGTCGGCGGCCCGCTCGGTCGCCAACTCCAGGCCATCGATCCGGCTCGCGTAGTCGGCGACGTGCTCGGCCAGCTCCGAGAGCGTGATCTGATCACCGGCCCGGCCGAGGGCGGCCAGCGCCAGCGACAGATACGCGTAGCGGCGCCGGTCGAACACCCGGTCGTTGGCACTGCGGGCGGGACGCCCGCCGTCGAGCCGGTCGTGCACCGGGTAGAGGCGGGCCGTGGTCTCGGTGACCTCGAGCCGGTACCCGAACAGCTCGGCCAGATCCTCACGCAGCTCGGTGGCCCAGCGCCGAATCAGCGGTAGCGCGATCCGGTCCGGGTACACCCTGGTGACCAGGTGATTGGCGAGTATCACCCGGGCGGCGCGCTGATAGCTGTCCAGCGCGAGGGCATCGATGCGGCGTTGCTGTCTCATCGGACCGACCCTCGCCGGGTCGTCGCGGTGACCTCGAGCCTGCGATTGTTCAGGTGCAGCAGCCCCGCCGCCGTGCGGATCACACTCGACCCGTCGCAGGGGCGTACCGTCAACGTGACGCCGTTGTCGGAACCCGTTGTGCCGTCGACCCGTCCGCTCACCGGCACCCACGCGGTCGACGCCGCGTCGAGCAGCCGCAACAGTACTTCGGTCTCGCGCGCGTCGAGTTCTCGTTCGTGCACCGCCCCGGTGGCCAGCGAGGCGGCGGCCGCCGCCCGCTCCCGCTGCGCCGCCAGCTGCGCCTCCCGCAGCCTGCGGATGCCTGCGTCGTTGCGCGCGATCCGCGCCGGTGCGCCCGCGCTCGGCGCGCGACCGGTCTCGGCCAGCGTTCGCGAGATCTCCAATGGTGGTGCGTCCCACCAGGATCGGCTCGCCGGGACCACCTCGGCGTCGGGATGCTCCAGCGCGAGGTGCCGTGGCCTGCCGAGCCCGAACACTGCGTCGTAGAGGGCGTGCGCGCTGTCGGTGGTCGGTGCCCCGACGAACCAGGCGGCCAGATGCCGCAGCGCCGACTCCCGGCTCACCCCACCGCGGCGGGTCTCGGTGACCCGCCGCAGCAGCGACAGCACCGCGGCGATCGCACTCATCGTCGCCTCCCGCAGCCGGTCGGCCTCGCATCCGTCGGTCTGCTCACCCGCGGCCGTGACGAACCAAGTGCGCAGTCCGTCCCAGCGCGCGCGCCAGTCCGCCGCGCGTTCGGCGGAGCTCAGCAGTACCCGCTCGTCACAGCTCGCGGCCCGTTCGATCAGCCGGTCGACCCCGGTGTCCTCGACCTCGCCGATCGCGGCGGCCAGCCGGGGCGCGAACCTGGCCAGATCCATGCTGAACTCGCGCATGTGCGCGAGCAGAGCGTCCTTGTGCACCAGGAACGACTCCGGGGTGATCTCGGTGGTCCGCACCAGATCACCGAGCGACAGATAGAAGTGCGCCGCCCGCGCCGCCATGTCGGTGAGCGTCGCGTCCAGTCTGCGCAGGGTGGTGTACACGCGCTCGGCGTCGCCGTCGCGATTGGCGGCGGCGAGGGTGCGCAGGTCGGCGAGCAGTTCCGGCAGTACCAGCCGCGACAGCGACGCGTCGTCGGTTCTGGCGGTGAGCACGCCGGCCACCGCCAGATACGCCTGGAAGCCGGCCTGGGCGAACTGGTAGACGTAATGCCGGTTGCGGTACTCGGCGAGGGTGGCCGCGCGGGTGCCGTCGTAGCTGCGTTCCAGCACACCCCAGCGGTGCAGCTGCTCGAGCAGCGGGCCGATCTCGGCGGCCGAAAGCGGCACACCGGTGGGTCCGCCCGCCGCGCCCTGCTCCACCCTGGCGATCCACTCGGCCACATCGTCGGCGTGCAGCAACACCACGTACGCGGCGCGGGCGCTGTCGAAAGCGCGCAGCACCCGCAGGTAGTCGGCGCGCTTCTCGGCGGTCGCGAACGAGAACAACCGCAGGCGCTCGTCCCACAGGGCGGGGACAGCGCTGGGCAGGCCGTCGGCGAGGTCGGTCACCGTTGCGAGGTTAGCGGTGACCACCGACCGTTCCGGTCCACCCGCCCCGCCACGGCGTGCCAGGGTCCTCTGGTAGGCATCGCTCACCCCGCGTTGAGCGAGCGCAGCTGTTCGAGGAACGTCTGGGTGCGCGGGTCGCCGGGGTAGCGCGCGATGATCTCGCGCGCCGCCTCACCCGCGATCCAGACCAGCGAGGGCAGCGAACGCCTGCCCGCGCCGAACGCGGCGACGCCCTCGTCGACGGCCCGCTCCAGGTCACGGTCGCGTACCGCCACCACCGCCAGGGTCAGCCGGGCCTCCGATACCCGCATCGGATTGCGGATCGTGCCGTCGGGCCTGGTCGAATCGCTGATCACCTGGTTGGCGTACCGCTCGGCGAGCCGGTCCTGCCCGGCGACGCGGCAGCAGTCCATCGCGTAGAAGTCGAACTTCGTCGCGTCGACGACGAAATGGTTGTCCAGATCGGCCGGATGACCGGTGCGCGCCAGGATCGCCCTGCCCTCGTCGAGCGCGTTCTGCACCGCCCTGCGGTCACCGAGCCTGGCCCAGCCCTTGGCGCGCTGGGCTGCCAGCTGCACACCGACACCCAGCGACGTGGTGCCCGGCATGGCCTTCTCCGACACGTCGATCGCGCCGCGGAAATTGCCCTGGGTGAGCGCGAACCAGGCCGACATCTCGGCCGCCCACGCCTGGATCTCGGGGTTGCCCGCTTCCTGACCCAGCGAATCCGCGGCCCTTCTGGTGGCCTCGGCGCCCGCTCTCCGCCCGAGGTCGTAGTCGACGCAACCGACCAGCAACGCGACCCACCCCGCCAGCACGAGTATCTCCCGGTGCTGGCTCAGGGTGAGCCTGCCGTCGAGCAGCGAGGTGATCCGGCGCAGCCAGGCGGTGCCCTCGGCGTGCAGCGCGTGCGGGTCGGCGTAGGCGTACTCGCAGCACAGCCGCTCGGCGGTGATCCGCACCGCGTCCAGGGTCGCGCTGTTGACATCGGACATCCGCAGCCTGCCGATGAACTCCAGGGTGTCCATCCCGGTTGCCGATAACAGCTCGTCATCGCGGTTGGGCCTGGCCTTGGGAAAGAACGTGGCGGGGACGGTGTCGAACGCGGCCGCGATGATCGGCGCGTAGAACTCGTCGGGGCGCGATTCGCCGGACTCCCAGCGGCGCCAGTTGCGGAGCAGGGTACTGTCCGTCGGCAGGTTGTGGGAGGACTTGGCACGCATCGCGCGGACGGCATCGGCTTGCGACCACCCCCTCGCGTCACGTTCCGAGCGCATCCGGACAGCCCAGACGGGTCGATCATCAGTTGCGGTCACGGCGGTAGTATCCCACCAGTTAACGTTCGGCGTCCCGAATAGGGCATGTAGATGTCATCGGCTTGACATCTGCTGCGGACGGCGGCGAATCCGCATGCTGTAAGTAGGTGCTCGGCCCGCAGACCGGGCACCCGTCCCGCCGGAGAGCTTGCGGGGCAACGCAGTACCCCCGCGCGGCGCACGGCGCGGCGCGGGGGGATCAGATCCGACAACAGAACAGCGATCCCAATCCAACGGAGGTTCGGGTGGAAGCGTTGATCTATGGATACTTGCGGGACGACCTGGCCGAAGGCCGGGGCGACCAATTGGAGGATGCGCTACGCAGCCTCGCTGATACCGCGGGCATGTGTTTCGCCGCGACTTTCCATGAATCGACCGCGGGTGACGGTGCGGCATTCGCCGAACTCACCCAGGAGCTGAAGCGCGCCGACGCGCACCACGTGGTGGTGCCGTCGCTGGATCACCTTGCCGGCCAGACGATCCCACGAGACATCCTGATCGCGAAGCTGGCCAGCGAGGCCGCCGCCCAGGTGCTCACCCTGGAGCGTTGACCGTGGCCTGCGCCGGATCCGAACCACCATCCCGGTAGCGGCCGCAGGGGTCGCCACCGCCGCCGAGCGCCGGGGCTACAGGCCGAAACCGCCAGGGCCCCGGCGCCGGAGGTACTTTTCGAACTCCGCGGCGATCGCGTCGCCATCGATCTTCGACATCGTCTCGTTGAGGTCGATCGCCGCGTCGCCGCGTTCCTCCAGCGAGCGCACGTACTCGCTGATCTCCTCGTCGCCGACGGTCATCTCGTTGACCGCCGCCTCCCACTCCTCGGCCTGCTTGGGCAGCTCGCCGAGCGGCACCTCGATGTCGAGCACGTCCTCGACCCGGTGCAGCAGCGCGATCGTGGCCTTCGGATTCGGCGGCTGCGAGACGTAGTGCGGTACCGCCGCCCAGAACGACACTGCGGGCACACCGGACTTGACGCACTGATCCTGCAGGACCCCGGTGATCCCCGTCGGGCCCTCGTACCTGGTCTGCTCCAGGTTGAACCGCTCGGCCGCTTCCGGGCTGTACGCCGAGCCGGTCACCGGCACCGGCCGGGTATGCGGGGTGTCGGCGAGCAACGCGCCGAGAATGACGACCGTCTCGACGCCGAGCTGTTCGATGAACTCGAGCAGGTCGTTGCAGAAGCTGCGCCACCGCATGTTCGGTTCGATCCCGCGCAGCAGCACCACGTCGCGGTCGCTGCCGGGCGGTGAGCACACCGAGAGCATGGTCGAGGGCCACTGGATCTCCCTGGTCACCCCGTCGACCTGGCGCACCGTCGGCCGGTTCACCTGATAGTCGTAATAGTCCTCGGAATCGAGCTCGGCGAGCGGCTCGGCATCCCAGATCAACTCCAGATGCTCGACCGCGCCACTGGCCGCGTCACCGGCGTCGTTCCAGCCCTCGAAGGCCGCGACCAGCACGGGATTGCGCAACGTCGGCAGTTCCGTCTCGGGGGTTTCACTGGCATCCACCAGGTCAGCCTAGTGTCTGCGGCGAATTGTTTTGTGGCGACCGGCGGTGTCGGGCGATTGTCGTCGCTGTTGTGGCCGGGACCACTCGGATCACCCACAGTGGTCCGCGGTGTCGGTGCCGCCCATTAGTCTTGTTCCATGTCTGCGTCTTCGCCCGCCGGATTCGATACCACGCTCCTCGACACGCTTCGCCGGCGTGTCGTCATCGGCGACGGCGCGATGGGCACCATGTTGCAGGCTGCGGATCTCACCCTCGACGACTTCCGTGGCCTCGAAGGATGCAACGAGATCCTCAACGACACCCGCCCCGATGTGCTGCGCGCGATCCACCGCGCCTACTTCGAGGCCGGGGCCGACGCGGTGGAGACCAACACCTTCGGCTGCAACCTGCCCAACCTGGCCGACTACGACATCGCCGACCGTATCCGCGACCTGTCCGAGCGCGGCACCCGCCTGGCTCGCGACGTGGCCGACGAGATGGGCCCGTCGGCCGACGGCACCCCCCGCTACGTGCTGGGCTCGATGGGGCCGGGCACCAAGCTACCCACCCTCGGGCATGCCCCGTTCGCGGCGCTGCGCGACGCCTACACCGAGGCCGCGCTCGGCATGCTCGACGGTGGCGCCGACGCCATCCTCGTCGAGACCTGCCAGGACCTGCTGCAGGTGAAGGCCGCGATCACCGGGAGCAGGAGGGCGATGCTCGCCGCGGGCCGCCGTATCCCGATCATCACCCACGTCACCGTGGAGACCACCGGCACCATGCTGGTCGGCTCCGAGATCGGCGCGGCGCTGACCGCGCTGGAGCCACTCGGTATCGACATGATCGGCCTCAACTGCGCCACCGGCCCCGACGAGATGAGCGAGCATCTGCGGCACCTGTCGCGGCACGCGCAGATCCCGGTGTCGGTGATGCCGAACGCGGGCCTGCCGGTGCTCGGTGCCAACGGCGCGGAGTACCCTCTGACCCCCGAGGAACTGGCCGTCGCGATGAGCGGGTTCGTCTCCGAGTTCGGGCTCGCGCTGGTCGGCGGCTGCTGCGGCACCACCCCCGAGCACATCCGCCAGGTCGCCGAGGCGGTCCGCGAGACCGAGACCGCGCTGCCGTCGATCGAGCAGCGCCGTACGCCGGTGCACGAGCCCGCGGTCTCCAGCATGTACACCGCCGTCCCGTTCGAGCAGGACGCGTCGATCATGATGATCGGCGAGCGCACGAACGCCAACGGCTCCAAGGCATTCCGTGAGGCGATGCTCGCCGAGGACTGGCAGCGCTGCCTCGAGATCGCCAAGGACCAGACCCGCGACGGCGCGCACATGCTCGACCTGTGCGTCGACTACGTGGGCCGCGACGGCACCGTCGACATGAACGAGCTCGCCTCCCGCCTGGCCACCTCCTCCACGCTGCCGATCATGCTCGACTCCACCGAACCGCCGGTGCTGGAGGCAGGTCTGCAGCACCTGGGCGGCCGGTGCGCGGTGAACTCGGTGAACTACGAGGACGGCGCAGGCCCGGATTCGCGCTTCCAGCAGATCATGCGGCTGGTGTCCGAGCACGGCGCCGCCGTGGTCGCGCTGACCATCGACGAGGAGGGCCAGGCCCGTACGGCCGAGACCAAGGTGGCGATCGCCGAGCGGCTGATCGCCGACATCACCGGCAACTGGGGCCTGCTGGAATCCGACATCATCATCGACACCCTGACCTTCACCCTCGGCACCGGTCAGGAGGAGTCGCGTCGCGACGGCATCGAGACCATCGAGGCCATCCGCGAACTCAAGCGCCGCCACCCGCAGGTGCAGACCACCCTCGGTCTGTCCAATATCTCTTTCGGCCTCAACCCGGCCGCGCGGCAGGTGCTGAATTCGGTGTTCATGCACGAATGTGTCGAGGCCGGACTGGATTCGGCGATCGTGCACGCGTCGAAGATCCTGCCGATGAGCCGCATCCCCGACGAGCAGCGCGAGGTCGCCCTCGACTTGGTCTACGACCGCCGCAGCGAGGACTACGACCCGCTACAGAAGCTGATGGCCCTGTTCGAAGGCGTGTCCACCGCGTCGTCGAAGGCCTCGCGGGCCGAGGAGCTGGCCGCGCTGCCGCTGTTCGAGCGGCTGGAGCGGCGCATCGTCGACGGGGAACGCAACGGCCTCTCCGACGATCTGGACGCGGCGATGCAGTCGGTGCCGCCGCTGCAGATCATCAACGAGACACTGCTGTCGGGCATGAAGACCGTCGGCGAGCTGTTCGGCTCCGGCCAGATGCAGCTGCCGTTCGTGCTGCAGTCGGCCGAGGTGATGAAGTCCGCTGTCGCGCACCTGGAGCCGCATATGGAAGCCACCGACGACGCGGGCAAGGGCCGGATCGTGTTGGCGACGGTGAAGGGCGATGTGCACGACATCGGTAAGAACCTGGTCGACATCATCCTGTCCAACAACGGCTACGAGGTGGTCAACCTCGGGATCAAGCAGCCGATCGCGACCATCCTCGATGCCGCCAAGGACAAGAAGGCCGACGTGATCGGCATGTCCGGGCTGCTGGTGAAGTCGACCGTGGTGATGAAGGAGAACCTGGAGGAGCTCAACGCCAAGGGCGTCGCCGACCAGTTCCCGGTGCTGCTCGGTGGTGCCGCGCTCACCCGCTCCTACGTGGAGAACGATCTCACCGCCGTCTACGACGGCGATGTGCACTACGCCCGCGACGCGTTCGAGGGCCTGCGCTTGATGGACGAGATCATGACCGTCAAGCGCGGCGGTGGCCTCGACCCCGACAGTCCGGAGGCGATCGCGGCCAGGGCCAAGGCCGCCGAACGCAAGGCCAGACACGAGCGGTCCAAGCGCATCGCCGCCGAGCGCAAGGCCGCCGAGACCCCGGTCGAGGTGCCGGAGCGCTCCGATGTGGCCGCCGACCTGCCCGTTCCCACGCCGCCGTTCTGGGGTACCAGGGTGGTCAAGGGCCTGCCGCTGCAGGAGTACGCGGGTCTGCTCGACGAGCGCGCGCTGTTCCTCGGTCAGTGGGGGCTGCGCGGCCAGCGCAGTGGCGACGGGCCGAGCTATGAGGAGCTGGTGGAGACCGAGGGCCGTCCGCGGCTGCGGGCCTGGCTGGACCGGCTGGCCACCGAGGGGGTGCTGCAGCACGCGGCGGTGGTCTACGGATACTTCCCCGCGGTCTCCGAGGGCGACGACGTGATCGTACTCACCGAGCCGGAACCCGATGCGCCGCAACGGTACCGGTTCACCTTCCCGCGCCAGCAGCGCGACCGATTCCTGTGCATCGCCGACTTCATCCGCTCCCGCGAGCGGGCGCGCGAGACCGGGCAGGTCGACGTGCTGCCGTTCCAGCTGGTCACGATGGGACAGCCGATCGCCGACTTCGCCAACGCCCTGTTCGCTGCCGACAACTACCGCGACTACCTCGAGGTGCACGGTGTCGGCGTGCAGCTCACCGAGGCGCTGGCCGAGTACTGGCACCGCCGGGTGCGCGAGGAGCTCACCCTGGACGGGCACTCGGTGGCCGACGACGACCCCGCCGACATCCAGGACTATTTCAAGCTCGGCTACCGCGGCGCGCGCTACTCCTTCGGCTACGGCGCCTGCCCCGACCTGGAGGACCGCGCCAAGCTGGTCGACCTCCTGGAGGCGGGCCGGGTCGGGGTCACGCTGTCGGAGGAACTGCAGCTGCATCCCGAACAGTCCACCGACGCGTTCGTGCTGCTGCATCCGGAGGCGAAGTACTTCAACGCCTGAGTTCGAGGCGGTGACGACGGACCTGGCTCGCTGAGCCCGGTCCGTCTCGCTGTGAGTCTGGTCACTCGGCGGGGCGTAGGTCGTGGTCTCCGGCCCGCAGCGGTCGGGGCAGAACCGGTTCAGCACGTAGGATTTTCGGAGGTTTCATCCCACTGTGGCGCGGAGGGCTGGACGACTCGGCGGTATGGCAGGAGGGGGACTCGGGATGAGTTCGGATCGGTTGATCTCGGGGCGGTATCGGCTCACCGACCCGATCGGCTCCGGCGCGATGGGCGTGGTGTGGCGCGCCACCGATGTCCGGCTGCGTCGCACCGTCGCGGTGAAGCAACTGCTGCTGGCACCGGGGCTCACCGGAACGCAGGCGCTCGAGGCGAAGCTGCGCGCGATGCGCGAAGGCCGGATCGCGGCCAGATTGCACCATCCCAACGCCATCACGGTCTTCGATGTAGCCGAAGAGGACGGCCAGCCCTGGCTGGTGATGGAATACATGAACGCGCCGAGCCTGGCGGTGAAGCTGGCCGGTGGTGCCACCCTGCCGCCGCTGGAGGTGGCGGGAATCGGCGCGCAGGCCGCCGCCGCCCTGTCGGCCGCGCACGACGCGGGCATCATGCACCGCGATGTGAAGCCGGCCAACCTGCTCGTCGGTGACGACGGCACCGTGAAGCTCACCGACTTCGGCATCTCGCACGCCACCGGGGATGTCACCGTCACCGCGACCGGGTTCCTCGCGGGGACCCCGGCCTATCTGGCGCCGGAGATCGCGCGCGGTGACAACCCGAAGCCGGCCGCCGACGTGTTCGCGCTCGGTTCCACCCTCTACGCCGCCGTCGAGGGTGCGCCACCATTCGGCGAGGGCGAGAATCCACTGGCCGTGCTGCACGCGGTGGCGCGCGGGGTGGTGCCGGAGCCGCGGCAGGCGGGTCCGCTTGCCCCGGTGCTGATGTGGTTGCTCACCACGTCCGCCGAGACCAGGCCGACCATGGCGCAGGCCCGCGTGGCCCTGGAAGACGTTGCGGCGGGCCGAGTTCCGGCGCTTCCCGGCGCCGCGACGAAGGTGCTCCCGGTGGGGGAGACCACCGCCCTGCTGCCGGATCAGGGCACGCAGACCGGTCAACCCGCGCCGCGTGCCGCGGCCGCCGGGCTGCTCGGCAGTGGCCTGGCGCTCGCCAAGGCCGCACGTTCGGCGATCACCGGCGGGCGATCCGCGGCTGCGCGGGCGGGTCGCGCCGGGCTGTCCGCGGGTGATCCGGGGCAGGCGCCCGGCGCAGGCGATCCGGGTGCGATGGTCCCGGAGGCACCACGTTCCCTGACCGGTGATGCCCCTGGCCTGGCCTCCGGCGCCACCAGCAGCGGCTCTGCCGAGGGAGACGACAACGTCGGCCGGGTGGGCGATCGCACCGGTGCTCCGGGTGGTGATCCTGCCGGCGTCGGTGATGCCGTGGGTCGAGAGGACGAACGGTTCGGTGCCGCCGGCGGTTCCGTTGGGATCGGTGGTTCCGGCAGTCGGGTGCGTGACGAGTTCGATGGCGCGAGTGATGGTTCCGCCGGTGGCCGCGATGTCTCGGGTCGTGCGGGTGAGCGGTTCGGTGCGGTCGGGGATGGCTTCGCTGGGCTCGACGGTGTCGCGGGTGATGCAGCGGCCGGGGGTGGCGATGGGCGGGGCCGGTCCGGCGCTGTGGGTGGGGCCGCCGGGTTGGGTGGTGCCGCGGGCCAGGCGAATGATCGGTTCGGTGGTGTGGGCGGCGATTCCGCCGAGGTCGGTGGGGCACCTGGCCGTACGGATGACCGGCTCGGCGTCGCGGCCGGGGCCGGCGGCGACGAGCCGGGGCAGCGACGTCCGGCCGGTGCGGTGTCGGATACGGGTGCCGCGAACGGGCGTGGAACGGACAACAGCCGGGCGATCATGCTGCTCGCCGCCGCGGTCGCCGCGTTCACGGTGATGCTCGTGGTGCTGGTGCTCACCCGCGATCGCGGGGCAGAACCCGCGCAGCGGGCGCTGGAACCGGTCACCATCACCACGGTGGTCGACGGCAAGGTGAGTACCGTGGTGATCGTGCCGGAGCCGGAAACGGTGACCATACCTGTGCCCGCGGCGTCGTCGACGGCGGCAGGTGCGCCCCCGACCGGTGCTGTGGACAGCCCGACGGCGACGCCGCACGCTACCGGCACGACAACCACCACGACGCCGTCGGGTTCGCCGCCTACGCCGGCGCCGATCAGCGAGTTCGTCGCCGATTACTACGGCATGCTACCGGGCAACGCCAGCAGGGCGTGGGCGCAACTCTCGCCCGGATACCAGGCGAGCGCGGGCGGCTACCGATCCTATGCCGCATTCTGGAGCCAGTTCGGTTCGGTCGCCGTGTCCGATGTCAGTCACGACGGTGATGTGGTTGTCGCCACCGTGTCGTACAGGTACAAGAACGGTTCACAAGAGTCGGAGCGTCGGTGGTTCCGGGTGGCGCCGGTGAACGGCACGCTGCTGATCGTCGACTCTCAACGGGCATGAAATCGGTTGTGCCCCTGTAAGGTCGGATTCCCCGGTCAATCCTGGCGGGTCTGCTCAGCGTTCAGCAGTGAGGCGACCTGACTGTCCGGTCGGGTGGCGTGGCCGGCTCGCTCGAACCGTTCGGTATCCTGCTCTCGGTGCGCCGACTGCGCGCGTGGGGCAGGGGCTGAGCGAAGGTGGAACGGGTGAGCGCGCGACCGGCGGCGGTGCTGTGGGACATGGACGGCACGCTGCTCGATTCGGAGAAGCTGTGGGACATCGCGGTCCGCGAGCTGGCCCGCGAACACGGCAGGGAACTGACCGACGCGACCAGGCACGCGCTGATCGGCGCCTCCGGTCCGAACGCGTTGCGGATGCTGTTCGACGGTATCGGCGTCGTCGCCACCGCGCCGATACTCGCGCAGGCGGGACACTTCCTGGAACGCCGCGTCACCGAGCTGATGCTCGGCCCGATCCCATGGCGGCCCGGCGCCAAGGACGCGCTGGCCATGGTGCGCGCGGCGGGCCTGCGCTGCGCGCTGGTGACGAACACCAAGCGTTCGCTCACCGAGTACGGCCTCGACACTCTCGGGCGCGACTTCTTCGACGTTTCGGTGTGTGGTGACGAAGTGCCCCACGGCAAACCGGACCCGGCCATCTACCGAAGAGCCGCGGACCTGCTCGAACTCGATCCGGCCGACTGTGTGGCGATCGAGGATTCGCCCACGGGTGCACTCGCGGCACAGGGCGCGGGGTGCGGTCTGATTGTGATTCCGTGCGAAATCGCGGTTCCGCAGGCGCCTGGGCGGGTATTCAGGGAATCACTGGTAGGTCTGTCGACCGCCGATCTGCATGCGGCCGTGACGGTCCGCGACGACCATGTCGGCGGCGCGGCGAGATAGGGCGTAATACCCTACCGTGATCAGTAGGTGATCGGTGTTGCTTTCTTGAAAACTCTTGCCGCACAGTAGTTTTCGTCGCGCCGTGATCTTTCCGGGATAGGCCCGATTTGCCGAAAGCCCGGGCGTGTCGCGGAAAGTTCCCGCAAACTGAAGACATGACAGGCATTCGGGGGCTTGACGAAATCGTCGATATCGCACGGTATCCGCTCACCGATCTCGCCGGGGCGGGCAGGCGTGCCGCGGTCGAGGCCGCACGCGCCGAACTGGCCGAGGACGGATGCACGGTCCTGCGGGAATTCATCCGGCCCGAATTGTGGGACACGTTGCGTGTGGAAGGGGAGCGGATCGCGCCGCACGCCCACTACAAGGTGGAGCGCGTCAACGCCTACAACATCCCGCTCGATGCCGATCTGCCCGCGGGGCATCCGGCCCGGATCGTGCTCGAACGCGGCAACGCCTTCGTCGCTCGTGACCGCATCCCCGCCGACGCACTGATCCAGCGCCTCTACACCGACCCGGTCTTCCAGCGCTTCGTCGCAGACTGCTTCGAACTCGACGAGCTGCACGAATTCGCCGATCCGCTGGCCGGGCTCTGCCTCAATGTCGTCGATCCCGGCATGTCGCACCCGTGGCATTTCGACACCAACGAGTTCACCGTCAGCATGCTGACCAGGGAGCCCGAATCCGGCGGCGTCTTCGAGTACTGCCCCAATATTCGCGATCCGCACGCCGAGCATCTCGACGACGTGCGCGCCGTGCTCACCGGTTCCGGCGGCCGGTTCATCCGCGCGCTGGCGCTGCGCCCTGGCGATCTGCAGCTGTTCAAGGGCCGTTTCTCCCTGCACCGGGTCACCGAGGTGGCCGGTGCGGGCCAACGACATTCGGCGATCTTCGCCTACACGGACCGGCCAGGGGTGATCGGCACTGTCGAACGCACCAGGCAGCTGTTCGGCCGTGTTCTGCCCGACCATGTGGCCGCCTCGGCCGACGCCGTCCGAGGTGACCGACTGCTCGACTGAGAGGAACCGCCCATGTCCGTTCCGTTGCACACCACCGGCAAAGCATCCTTCGACGACATCTACGACAGTGCCGATCCGCGCGCCTACTTCGCCCGGATGAACGAACTGGACTACCGGATCCCGGAACTGGCCAAGCCGCACTTCCAAGAGCAGTTGCGGCAGCTGCGGGCAGCGCGGCCGGAGCGGATCCCGACGGTGCTCGACCTCGGCTGCTCCTACGGGGTGAACGCGGCGCTGCTGCGGACCGGCACCACCGTCGACGAGCTGGCCAGGCACTATCGCGAGCACGCCGACACCGACGCGGTCGGGCTGCTCGCCGCCGACCGGGAGCGGTTGCGCACCGATCTGCTGCCCGACGTACGCTTCGTCGGGATGGACGCCGCACGCCCGGCGCTGACCTACGCCCACGCCGCCGGACTCCTGCACGACTACGTGCACGCCGACCTCGAGGCCACCGAGCCCACCGAGGCCCAGCGGCGTGTGCTCGCCTCCGCGGACCTGGTGATCTCCACCGGGTGTGTCGGCTACATCACCGAGAAAACCCTGTCCAGGGTCGCCCAGGCAGATCCACAGAAGCGACCGTGGATGGCGCATTTCGTGTTGCGGATGTTCGATTTCGGCCCCATCGCCGCCGAACTCGCCGCGCTCGGCTACCGCAGCGAGCAGCGTCCCGGTATGTTCCAGCAGCGTCGCTTCGCGTCGGCACAGGAACGAGCACAGGTGCTGGATGCGTTGGCGGCCAAGGGAATCGACACCACCGATCACGAAGCCGAAGGCTGGCTCTACGCCAATCTGTTCGTCTCACGCCCGCATCCCATCGAGACCTGAGGATCTGGATTGAACCCACCGACGTTCGCCGCCGAAGACACCCTGCCGCGGGTACCGCTGCCGACACTGGACGACAGTTGCGAGCGGTTCCTGCAGTGGTGTCGACCGCTGCTCGACGCCGACGAACTCGCCACCACCGAGGCCGCAGTAGCGGAGCTGCTGCGGCCCGGCGGTGCCGGCCGCACCCTGCACGCCGCACTCGCGGAATACGACGCGACGCCAGGGGTCGGTAGCTGGCTCGACGAGTTCTGGCCCTCGCGCTATCTCGGCCGCCGCGACCGGATCGCGCTCAATGCCAACTTCGTGTTCCTGTTCCGCGACGACACCCCGCTCGCGGCCTCCACCGTGGCCGGGCAGACCGAGCGGGCCGCGGCGATCATCGGCGCCGCCGTCGACTACAAGCTGGCGCTGGACCAGGAGAAGATCGCGCCGGTCACCCAGCGTGGTCAGCAGCTGTCGATGTGGCAGAACAAGTACCTGTTCTCCGAGACCAGGATCCCGGGCGAGGTGCAGGACACCGTGCGCAAGCCCTACAGCGCGGAGTGGCCCGGTCCGTCGGACGCCCGTCACATCGTGGTGTTCTACCGCGGCAACGCCTTCCGGATGGACGTGATCGGCCCCGACGGCGCGCCGTACGCGTTCGAGGACGTCGTCGACGGCCTGCGCGCGGTGATCAAGGGCGGCACCAAGCCCGCTGCCACCGACACCGCCGTCGGCCACCTCACCACCAAGGCCCGCGCGCAGTGGGCGCGCAGCCGGGCCACGCTACGCGCCGAGGCGGCCAATGTCGCCGCGTTCGACGAGGTCGAGACCGCGCTGTTCGCGGTGTGCCTCGAGGACTTCGCCCCGCGCGACGAACTGCACGCCTGCGATCAACTGCTGCACGGTGACAGCGCCAACCGGTACTTCGACAAGTCGGTGTCGTTCATCGTCTTCGCCGACGGCCAGGCCGGCATCAATATCGAGCACTGCGGGCTCGACGGCACCACCGTGCTGTCGTTCGTGGACGCGCTGCTCGAGCGCACCGCGCAGGATCACGCCGCCACCAGCGGCGCGCGGGCGCAAGGACTGCCGTCGGTGGAGCCGATCGAGTTCGTCCTCGATTCGGCCGCACGGGCCGACATCGCCGCGGCAGGCGCCGATTTCGCGCGCTTCGCCGCCGACACCGCCACCTCGCTGGTCTCCTTCGACGACTTCGGGACCGCCGCGGCCAAGCAACTCGGCATCTCGCCCGACGCCTTCGCCCAGCTGGCCTACCAGCTCGCCCACCGGCGCAGTAAGGGCCTGACCGGCGCCACCTACGAGTCCATCGCGACCCGGCAGTTCCGCAACGGCCGCACCGAGGCCATGCGCGTGGTGACCCCGGAGATGGTGGCCTTCGTCGACGCGATGGTCGACGACACCGTCGACCGCGCCACCAAGCTGGCCGCGGCCCGCACGGCGGCGAGCGCCCACGTGGGCCGGGCCAAGGAGTGCCAGGCGGGGCAGGCGCCCGAACAGCACCTGTGGGAGCTGGAGTGGATCCAGCGCAGGCGTGGCGCCGAACTCGGTGTCGCCGACGAGCGGATCGCCCTGTTCGACAGCCCAGGCTGGACGATCATGCGCGACGACTACCTGAGCACCAGCTCGGCGCCGTCGCAGTACATCCGCTACTTCGGCTTCGGCTCCACCAGCCCGAAGTGCATCGGCATCGCCTATGTGCTGCTGCCCGACCGCTGGAACATCTACCTGGCCACCCCGAAGTCGGTGGCCGACGAGATGTACGCCTTCGCCGACCACCTGCGCACCGCGGTCACCGATTTGCGGACACTGCTGGCGGAGCAGTCCTGAGCCTTCCCGCGCACCGTCGTCCCGAGCGGCGGTGCGCGGGAAAAGCGGTGTACACGGTGTGAAACAATGTTTCATCGTGAAGAACTTCGAATCCCTGTTCGCCGAGCTGACCGAGCGCGCCCAGACCCGCCCCGAGGGGTCGGGCACCGTGGCCGCACTGGACGCCGGCGTCCACTTCCAGGGTAAGAAGGTGCTCGAGGAGGCCGGGGAGATCTGGCTGGCCGCCGAGCACGAGAGCGACGAAGCCCTCGCCGAGGAGATCTCCCAGCTGCTGTACTGGGTCCAGGTGATGATGGTGGGTCGCGGGCTGAAGCTCGAGGACGTGTACCGACATCTGTGACGGCTGATCCGTCCCGTCGACACGTCATCCCCTCCGCTTCTCCCGAAAGGTCCCCATTCCCATGTTGCGCGTCGCTGTTCCCAACAAGGGTTCGCTGTCGGAATCGGCCGTCTCCATCCTGAGCGAGGCCGGTTACCGCAAACGCACCGATTCCCGCGAGCTCACCGTCCTCGATCCGGTCAACCAGGTCGAGTTCTTCTTCCTGCGGCCCAAGGACATCGCCATCTACGTCGGCTCCGGTGAGCTCGACCTCGGCATCACCGGTCGCGACCTCGCCCTGGACTCCGGCTCACCGGTGACCGAGCGGCTCTCGCTCGGCTTCGGCCGCTCCACCTTCCGCTACGCCGCGCCGGCCGGGGACGAATGGAAGGTCGAGGACCTCGCGGGCAAGCGCATCGCCACCTCCTACCCGAACCTGGTGCGCGCGGATCTGGCGCGGTTCGGGATCGAGGCCGAGGTGATCCGGCTCGACGGCGCCGTGGAGATCTCCATCCAGCTCGGTGTGGCCGACGCGATCGCCGATGTCGTCGGTTCGGGTCGCACCCTTCGCCAGCACAATCTGGTGGCTTTCGGTGAGTCGCTGTGCGACTCGGAGGGCGTGCTCATCGAACGCACCGGCTCCGATCGCGACGACCGGGCCCGCAACCAGCTCATCGCCCGCATCCAGGGTGTCGTGTTCGCCCAGCAGTACCTGATGCTCGACTACGACTGCCCCAAGTCCCTGCTCGACGCCGCCGTCGCCATCACGCCCGGCCTGGAGTCGCCCACCGTGTCCCCGCTCACCGACCCCGACTGGGTCGCGGTGCGGGCCCTGGTGCCGCGCAAGCAGGGCAACGACCTGATGGACCGTCTGGCCGACCTCGGTGCCAAGGCCATCCTCGCCACCGACATCCGGTCCTGCCGCGCCTTCTGAGCGATCGCGCCGGTCAGACCGGGTTCTCGTCGAGACCTCGGACCACGTCGCGAATGAGCGTCGCCAGGCCGCGTAGCCATTCCGCCGCCTCCGCATCGGAGGCTTCGTCGTCCAGGACCCAGTTGCCGTGCGCGGCAACCATCCACGACAGTGTTCCAGGCGGTTGTGGCGAGGCGAGAAGCGTTTCGATCGCGTCGGCGTCGCGCAGTACGGTGTTCTTGTTGAGCCGAGCCGTGCGCGCGATGTCTACGCGCAGTTCCTCGAGATCTTCGACATCGGCAACGTGGCAGAGCAAGAACTCACGCACTTCGTCGATCGCCGGTGGGCGCGGTCGGTTCATGCGTGCGCGAAGTGCCTCTGGGATATCCACATTCGTCACGATAGTCCTCCTGAGGGGAACGCGGTCACGACCATGATCGAGGGCGGGTCGCCCGGCATGAGCTCGAATCTCACCGCGGCGAAACGAGCGTGATCGTAGTGGGCCGACCGCGGCCCGACGCCGTGCATCCCTTCGTTGAAGAATCCGTCGCCCGTCGTCCGCTCCGCATCGAATGTCGCTCGGTGCCGCCCATCCAACGCGAGGTCGCTGCGAACCGTCTCCCAGTTCGCCCGCAGATACTCGTTGACGGTTCGGTTCATGGTCTCCTCGTCGCGCCAGCGGTACGACCAGTTCTCCGGGCGGGCCCAGGGGTCGTCGCCGTAGATACGGCCCTCGACAGTGCGCTCCCCTTCCGGCGCGTCGCCGCGGTGCAGCGGCATGTCCGGACCGTGGCGTTCGAGCGAGTGGGCGCCGTTGGCCCCGTACCTCGCATCGTTGGCTGCCATGTCGATATGGGGAGGGGTATCGCCGAGAGCCTCGTAGATCCGCAATCGCTCCAGAAGCTCGATGTCTTCCGGTGTGCTCGCGGTCTCGTCCGGCGTATTGCCGGTCTCATCGGTGCCGGTCCGTCCGGCACCGGGCGAGGAGTTGGGGTCGGGGACTGTTTCCGGCGTAACCGGTGGTCGGCCCACGTCGACGGTCGGTGAGGTCGGGGTGGGGTTGTGCGGCGTGACAGCGTGCGGGTCGGCATGCTCATCGGGTTCGGGGTCTGCTGGCCTGCACTCGTCCGGGATCAGGCCGAGGGGGTCGGTCCAGGTTCGGGGGTTGTGGGGGTAGGTGTTGGGGTTGGCGGCGGGGGCGAGACCGAGGGGGTCGCGGGTGAGGTAGCGGGCGGTTTCGGGGTCGTAGCTGCGGTGGAGGTTGTAGTGCAGGCCGGACTCGGGGTCGTGGAACTGGCCGGGGAAGCGGAGCGGGGTGCTGGTGTGGCCGTGCCAGGTGGTGCGGCCCCAGAGGGTGGTGGTGGCGGCGGTGGCGGCGAGTTCGCCGGTGCTCGGGTCGACGAGTTCGACGGGCGTACCGGCCGGGTCGGTGATGACGGCGTGGAACTGCTGTGCGGTCGGGGTATCGCGGCATTGCGTGAGCGGGATGTGGCTGTCCGGGAGGTACGTCCAGCGCAATGTCGATGTACTGGAAGTGCTTTCGATGAGGAGAGTGTCGTCCCAGGCGTAGTCGGTGCGGTCGAGGACGGCGCCGTCGGCGGCCAGGCGCTGTTTGGAGCGGCGCCTGCCGAGGGCGTCGTAGGTGTAGTGCCACCACTGACGGTCCGGGGTGTACAGGTCGGTGAGCTGGTCGAAACTGTTGTAGCGGTAGTGCCAGGTGTGATCGCCGGTCCTCTTGCGGACGAGGCGGCCTGCACGGTCGTAGTCGTAGCGGTTGTGGCCGTCCCCGGTCAGCAGGTTGCCCCGGTATTCGCGGTGGGTGGGGCCCGCGGCGGCGATATTGCCGAGCGGATCGTAGCGGTACTGCTCGCCGGGGCGGTCGTCCTCGGCGACGGCGGTGACCCGGCCGAGCGCGTCGAGGGTGTACGCACGGCGCCGGGCGGGGGTGTTCGGCCGGGCGGTCGTCTCCGAGACCAGATATCCGTCGGCGCGGTAGCGGAATTCGTCGCGCCGGACATCGCGGGGCGCCGGGCGCGTGGCGTCGCCGAGACCGAGAGACACCAGGCGTGCCGGGAACGCGGTGACCTGTTGGCGCAGGAGCTTGCCGCGCGCGGTGACGGTGCGGTCGATCGCGAGCTCGCCGAGGCGCAGGCCGGTGAGGTGCCCGGCGAGGTCGTAGTCGAGGGCGATGTCGTGCCCGCCGACGGCGATGCGGTCGATCCGGCCCGCCGGGTCGTGATGCCAGCCGGTGTCCGCGCCGGTCGGGCTGGTGCGGCGGATACGGCGCCCGTGCGGGTCGTAGCCGAACCGCATCGGCGGCCGATCGTCGACCTGCTCGGACTCGAGCAGACCGGTGGGCCCGTAGGTGTAGGCGATGGTGTGCACGGGCGTGTCGCCACGGCCGGTGGCCGCGCGGACGATCCGGCCCATCGGGTCGTAGGTATGGCGGATCCAGTCGCCGTCGTCGGTGACGATCTCGACGCGCCTGCCCAGAATGTCGTAACGGTGACGGCGGGTGACCCCGGTCGCCGGCGTCACGCCGGTCACGCGGCCTGCCCGATCCCAGGTGTAGGTGGTGGTCGCGCCGCTGTAGTCGGTCTCGGCGATCAGCCGGCCCGCCGCGTCGTACCGGTAGGTCCAGGTCCGGCCGAGGGGATTGTGCACGGCGGTGAGGCGCCGTTCGGTATCCCACTCGTAGCGAGTGAGCGTGCCGTCGGGATCACGCCGGGACACGAGCAGATCGAAAGGGCCGTAGTCGTATTCGGTACGCCCACCCGCGGGATCGGTGTGCGAGACGAGGTTGCCTTCGCCGTCGTAGGACCACGATTCCCGGCTTCCGTCGGGATCGGTGCGCGAGCACAGGTGCCCTGCGGGCGACCATACGTAGCGTGTCACCGCGCCGTTGGGGTCCACGGCCCGCACAGGCCTGCCCGCGCGGTCGCGCTCGATCCGGGTGGTCGCCCCCAGCGGATCGACCAGCGCGATCGGCAGACCGGCGGCATCGACCCGAACGGTGGTGCGGACCCCCGCGGAGGTGACGCAGGCCAGAGCGCCGGACCGATGGTAGGCGAACTCGGTGCGCGACCCGGCGGGGCCGACGGCGGCCGTGAGATCGCCGTTGGCCGACCATTCGCGGCGGTGCACCGACCCGTCCGCGGTGATGATCACGCTCGGCCGGTTGCGCCAGGTGTACTCGTACTCCAGGAGGACGCCATCGGGCCGGACGATCTCCGCGGGATCGCCGGCGGCGTTGTAGCGGTAGGTGGTGGTCGTCGCCGGGTCGGGGCCGGTGACGGTCAGTGGTTTGCGGTCGGCGTTGTAGTCGGTGTGCCGGTGGGCGCCGTCGGGGGTGATCAGGTCGCGCAACTGCAGTTCCCGGTCGAAACCGTGGCTGGTGACGGCACCGAGCGAGTCGGTGACCGCGGTGAGTCTGCCCGCCCCACCGGGGAACTGGACATAGGCGTAGTCGCAGTTCAGGATGCCCGCGGTCCCGCGCTGGCGCACCACGCGCCCGTCGGCGTCGTAGGTGTTGACCATCCGGTTGCCGCGGGAGTCGGTCCACGAGGTCATCCGGTCGTCGGCGTCGTAGGTGTAGGCCGTTGTGGCCGCCACGGCATTGGTGACGGTGGTCAGTCGGCCTGCGGTGTAGGTGAATTCGGCCACCGGTGCCACGGCCGTACCGCTGTCGTCGTCGACGAGGCCGATACCGGTGACGCGGCCGTGCTCGGTGTCGACCAAGACGCGGTAGCCGCCCGAGTGCGAGATCTCGACCGGCGCGCCGGTCTCGTCGTAGTGGAAGCGGATCCGGTTGTGGTGGCGGTCGGTGACGGCCGACACCGCGTAGTTGCCGAGCTCGGCGTCGAGACCACCGACGGCGGGCTCGGGGGCGAAATGCCAGATCAGTTCGCGGCGCTGGTCCCATACCCGGTAGCCACCGGTCCGCGTGCGGGTCAGCGTCCACGCCTGTCCGTCGGTACTCGGCCGCACCGGATCGCCCACCTCCGGATGCGGGTAGGCGAGCATGAGCCCGTCCTCACCGAGGAAGGTGACGCCCTCGTCCGACACGACGACGCGGGTATCGAGAGTCGACGACCACGACCGGCCGAACCAGCGACCGAACCGGAAGTCGGAGTGGTGGGACCGGCGCAGCACCAACGGCAGGACCCCGCGTAGTTCGAGATCGGTTTCCGGCAGCAGGAACTCACCGGTGCCGATATCGACGGGGTCGCGGGAGCATGTCTTCTGATCGGGGGTGCGGTTGTGCTCGGCGCCGCAGCGGCGGGCGGTGTCGTGCGCGTCGGTGTCGGCCTCCGCCCGGTCTTTCGCGGTGGGGGCGTCGGAGTCCGGTTCCTCGGCGGTCCCGGGATCGCGGTCGGGGGCGGTGTCTTCGGTGGCATCGGGATCGCGTTCGGTGCGGGTGTCCGGCCCGTGCTCGCGGTCG
Organism: Nocardia rhizosphaerae; assembly: GCF_042650365.1. Lineage (NCBI taxonomy): Bacteria > Bacillati > Actinomycetota > Actinomycetes > Mycobacteriales > Nocardiaceae > Nocardia > Nocardia rhizosphaerae. Next base: position 1,100,705 of record NZ_JBHSBA010000015.1, on the reverse strand, counting down.
GTCGGGGTGTCCGGGCGGGCGGTGTCGGTGTCTCGTGGCGGGCTCGGGTCACGGTCGAGCGGTCGGTCCGGGGCGGGGGTGTGCTCGGTGCGGGTGTCGGGGTTCCTGGTCGCGACGTCGGGGCGCGCGGCCGCTGTCGCCGGTGCAGGCGCGACGGGGCGGCCGGTGGCGTCGGGCGCCGGTGCGGCGCGCGGGGTGTCCGGCGCCGTCCGCGGTGCTGCAGGCGGTGGATCCGGTTGCGGGCGTGCGGATGACGCGTCCGGGCGGGAGGGTGGGGGAGAGGTCGTCGCCTGCGCGCGTGCGGGTGCCGCATCCGGCTGGCGGGGCGCCGAACCCCCGTCCGGGTGCGTGGCAGGGAGCCACGTCGGGGCGGGGGTCGCAGTCCGGGCGGCCGGTTCGGCCGGACGGGTGCCGGGAGGGTGCGAGTCGGGGGTGGTCGAGGTCCGATCCATCGCCGGGGTCGGCGCGGGGGAATGCGGCTGAGTCGTTCCCGGCTCCGGATGCCGCGTCGGTGTCGCTACCGGATCGTCGCGCTGGATGGGCGTGTCGTTGCGATGGCTCGGTTCCGCGCGTTGGGCGGACGCGTCTGCCTGATGCGTCAGGGTGGGGTCCGTGCGCTGGACCGGTGCCGGGTCGGTCTCGCGGGGTGGGGTGGACTCGGTGCGCTGCGACGGTGTGTCGTGCTGGTGCGCCGGTGCCGGGTCCGTGCGCTGAACCGGTGCGTCGTCGGTGGTTTGCGCAGACGTGTGCTCGGTGGGGGCGTCGGCGTGGCGGGTCGGTGTCGGCTCGGTGCGTTGCGATGGCGTGGAGTCGGTGCGGTGGGTGGGGGTGTCGCCCTGCTCCGTGTGGTGCGGCGGGCCGGTTTCCCTGGCGGGCGTGGTGGCCGCTTCCGGGCGCGGGTCGGTGCGGGATTCCGGGGGCTCTGGATCGGGGCTGCGTTCCGGGGCTGGGGCGGGTTCGGGGCGCGCGGGTTCGGGGTCGCGGGTGAGTGCGGGGTCGGCGCCCGCGGGCGCGGGTTCGCTGTCGCGTTCGGTGCGCGGTGCGGGGTCGGGCGCGCTGGGCTCGGTGCGCTCCGACATCGCCGACGGCCCGCCGGTGGTGTCCTCGGTCCGTGGTGTTTCACGCTGGGGTGCCCCGTCCACCGGGTGACCGGTGCCCGGTGGACGGCCGTCCTGCGAGTTCGGCAGCCCGGCCCGTGGCTCCGCGCGGTCCGGTGTGCGCTGCCCCGGTGGCTCCGCCTGCCGGTTCGGCTCGGGCGCGGCGGGCTGTCGTGTCGGATTCCGGGTGTGCGGAGCGGGATCGGCATCGGGACGGCCGGGCAGCCGCCTGCCGGTGTCGGCGACTCGCCTGAGGGCCGAGATCACGGGCTTCACACTGCCGCCTCCGCCGGTGGCGGCCGTGAGGATGACGTCCGGCGCGAGCGAACCGGCGAACTCGAACGGATTGGTCCGCGCGTCCTCCAGGATCGCGGTGACCGCCGCCCCCGGGTCGGCCACCGCGACGACCAGGCCGGTGCCGAGATCGGAAAGTCCTTCGACGTATTCGGCAGGATGGGTGATGTTGTAGATGTCGGTCGGGTTGAGCTGGCGCGCGAACTGCACGATCCCGGTGGTCGCGGTGAACGCGCCGGCGAAGAAGTTCAACGCCCCGTGCTCGAGCACGCCACCGAGATCGGACAGGTGGGCGATCCACCGTTGGCTGAACGGCGGTTCCTTCGGGGCTTTGTCGGTGGCCGCCGACACCGCGCCGACCGCGATCGAGGCCCCGTTGTCGCGCTGAATCCGCGCCGCCCGCAGGATCTCCCTTGCCTCGTTCCGCTTCGACGTCCAGGTGTCGACCAGCGGGGTCTGTGCCTGCTGCTCGGCGGTGAGCCCGTTCCACCACGACGTCATCCGCCGTTCCTCGGCGTCGGCCGCCTGCCACCGGTCGATGGCGGTCTGCGCCTTGTCCTGTGCGGCCTTCACCTCGTTCTGCCAGGCCGTCATGGCGTCGGCGGCGGCGGTCATGGCGTCGGCGCCGTCGAACCAGAGCTTGGGCTGCTTGTCGTAGACGGTGTTGAAGGCGTCGGCGCCCTTGCCGGACCACTCGGCGGCATCGATCTTCTGCAGCGCCTGACCGGTCGACTCCACTGCCTCGGCCATCGTGGTCAACGTCTGCGCGGTGGAACCGATCTCGGACGGTTCGCCGAGGACGAGCTCCTTGGGGTCGTCGGTCTGCCCGAGTTCTTTCTCCTCGACATCGCCGCCGGTCGCGGAGGCGATGGTGTCGCCGAGATCGTCGAGCGCGTTACCGATCCCGTCCAACCCGATCCGGCGCGCCCCGTCGCCGACGAGATCGAGGCCGTCATCGATGACCTGACCAGCGCCTTCGGCGAGGCTTTCGACGCCCTTCTCGACCGCGTTGCCGACCTTGTCGAAGAGTTCCCCCAGCCCCACGGACTACCGGTTCCCTTGCTGCTGCATGAGTTCGGCGGCCTGTTGGGCGGCTCCGGTGTCCCAGCCGGGCGTGGTGCCGGTGACCACACCGGACAGCGGACTCACATTCGCCAGCGCTTGCGGCCCTACCTGCTCGACCACCCGCAGGTTGTCGCGGAGGTGGTTGTTGGCGTCGACGAACGACTGCGGGCTGTAATCCGCATTGCGGATGTGGTTGAACGAATTATCGGCGAACGTCTGTCCCCAGGAGCGCTCGGCGATCTCGTCGCTGGACAGATGCGGATTGCCCGCCATGTGGGTCCACATCGTCTTGAGCGTGTTCTCGGCCTTGGTTTCCATCTCGTCGTAGCGGCCCGCCGCCAAGCCGAGGGTCAGCGCGATCGCGTTGCCCGCCTGGACCAGTGCGCGTACACCCCACGACCACCGCTCGGTGAAGTCCTCGAACGACTTCTGCACCGTATGCTTGCCCGCCTCCAGCGTGGACAGGGTGAGCAGCGCGAATCCCCTGCCCATGTTGCCGGTTTCGCCGATCCCCAGCTCCGACAGCGCGCCGATGGTGCCCTCGATCCCGGTCGCGGCCTGCCGCAGCACCGTCTGGTCGACTTTCAGAGTGGTCATGGCATCCCCGTGGCGTCGGTCGCGTGCTCGGTGAGATCCGGGGGAAACGCCATCGGCGCGGTACCGACGATGTCGATCGCTATCCCCGCCGGCTCGGTGCGGGTGTCGAGGTACTCACGCAACCGCCGCCCGAAGATCCAGTGGTAGCGGTGCTCCCGGTCGCGATCCGGATCGTCGTCGAGCAGGTCGCGCATCGCCGCGAATCGCGCGTATTCCGCGATGCTGGTGAACACGCACAACCAGTCGATGCCGCCGTGCGGCAGGACCACTACGCGATCCTCTGCGGTCAGCGGCACCAGCACGGCCGCGTGCCGGAACGCGTCGAGTAGTGCCGCGGGTTGGCCGAATCCGGCGTAGTACGCGGCGATCTCGTCGTGCAGGCGGTCACGGCCGTCGCCAGGTGGCATTCCCCGAACCTCCCCGCCCGCACACGCTGCCCTTTCTCGAACATGAGTGTACTCGAGTCACGCTCGCGGCGGAGAGGTCCGGTTGCCGGGACTCGCCGCCACGAGACCGCAGTGTCGATGCCGTGGGAGTCGTTCGGCAGCAATAGAGTTCGCCGCAGGATGCCGCGGGTGCCCACGTCTCGACGGGCAGCGGTCGTCGACGCTGCGGTGCCGGGGCCGAACGGGGCTCAAACGTCCTCGGCGGCGCGCACGCCGGGGATGCCGAGTTCGGTCGGTGCCGGTTCGCCGTGCGGCCAGCCCGGATACGGCGGCGGTGTGCCGCCGAATTCCGGGCACAGGTGCTGGAATTCGCAGTATCGGCACATCGGGTTGCGGTTGGCCGGGAAGTTCCCGGTGCGGCCCGCCACCAGGATGGCCTCCCACAGCGCGGTGAGAATACGGGCGAAGCGTTCCAGCTCCGCGCGCTCGGGGGTGTAGGTGAGCAGTGCCTTGTCTGCCAGATAGATCAGCCGCAGCTGCGCGGGCACGATGTCGCGGGTGCGCAGGATCATCAGCGCGTAGAACTTGAGCTGGAACAGCGCCTGTGCCTCGTGCAGCGGGCCGGGGGAACGGCCGGTCTTGTAGTCGACCACCCGGAGCAGGCCGTTGGGCGCGATATCGATGCGATCGACGAAACCGCGCAGCGGGACCGCGCCGTCCAGCTCGACCTCGACGCGCTCCTCCAGCGCGTGCGGTTCGAACCTGGTCGGATCCTCGAGCTCGTAGTAGCTCGCGACCAGTCGGCGTACCTCCTCGAACAGCGCTTCCGGGCCACCGGCGGCCACCAGTTCGTCGAGCCCGTCGCGGTCCGCGCGTACCCGCTCCCACGCGCCGGGAACCAGGTCGGCCGCGCGCCCGGCCTGCCGCTGCTCGGCGGGAAGGGTGAACAGATCCTCGAACACCGCGTGCACGAGCGTCCCGCGCACCGCCGCCCGTGTCGGCGGCTCGGGAATCCGATCGATCGCCCGGAACCGGTACTTCAGTGGGCACTGTTTGAAATCGCTTGCCCGCGACGGCGACAGCGCCGGACGCGACCGCCCGACCGGCTCGTCGGCGGCGAAGGATGCGGGCGCAGGCACTGACATACTTCGCAGGGTATCGGCAGGCACCGACACCGATCGCCTGGATTCGATCCGCGCCGCTCACTCTGCCGGGAAAGGTGCGGACGGCTCGGCCGACGACCTCGCGACGATCAGCTTGCGGGCGCTGGAACAGCAACGGCCACTGCTGGATACGTTCGATCCGACACCCACCGCCGAGCTGGCGCGGTTGCCCTACGACCCCGACGGCGTCTACGACCTGTCGGTCGGTGACAACGGCAGCGGCCGCGGTGCCTACCGGCAGCATGCCGCGCTGCTGTTCGCCGAAGATCAGCCCGCTGCGGTGACCATGTACCCGCGGCTCGGGGTGAGCGCCATGGCGATCAAGGGCAGCACCGTCTACCGCGCGAAGGACGCCGCCGCGGCGCCGAACTCGCCTCCGCCACCGTGACGGCGATCGCCAGTGCCTGGCACAAGACGTCCGCCCCCGCGCCGGACGACGTGCCCGGCGCTGGCTGTGTGACCGATGGCGCCGACCACGCCAATTCCTGGGTCGGTGTGGTGACCGCTGGACGGTACGTGGGCGAAATACCAGGATGCGGCACATCGCGACGCCCGCGAGCAGTATCGGGTGCTCGTCGCCGCGCGGTAGCCGACGCCGGTCACCCCGGTGCCGTGCCGGGTGCGGTCCACCTGGCAGGCTGTGATGTCCATTCGAAGAACGGAGATCCATGACGGCCAGACGGACCGGTCCATTCGCCATCGGGGACCGGGTGCAGCTGACCGATGCCAAGGGGCGCCTCTACACGGTCGTGCTGGAGGAAGGGAAGGAATTCCACACCCATCGCGGCGGCATCAAGCACGACGAGCTGATCGGCACCGCCGAGGGCAGTGTGGTCACTTCTACCAACGGCACCCCCTATTTGGCGCTGCGGCCGCTGCTGGTCGACTACGTGCTGTCGATGCCACGCGGCGCGGCCGTCATCTACCCCAAGGACGCCGCCCAGATCGTGCACGAGGGGGACGTCTTCCCCGGTGCCAAGGTGCTCGAGGCCGGTGCCGGTTCCGGCGCGCTCACCTGCTCGCTGCTGCGCGCGGTCGGGCCCAGCGGCGAGGTGATCTCCTACGAGATCCGCGACGACCACGCCGAACACGCCGTGCGCAATGTGGAGACCTTCTTCGGTGAGCGGCCGGCCAACTGGTCGCTGACCGTCGCCGATGTCGCCGGGTACGACGGACCGCAGGTCGATCGTGTGGTGCTGGACATGCTGGCCCCCTGGGACGCGCTGCCCGCCGTCTCGAAGGCGCTCGTGCCCGGCGGCGTGCTGATCGTCTACGTGGCGACGGTGACGCAGCTGTCGAAGGTGGTCGAGGCGCTGCGCGAACAGGAGTGCTGGACCGAACCGCGCTCCTGGGAGTCGATGGTGCGCGGCTGGCACGTCGTCGGCCTCGCCGTGCGCCCCGAGCATCGGATGCAGGGGCACACGGCCTTCCTGGTGAGCGCGCGCAGGCTCGCCGAGGGCACCGTCACGCCCAAGCCGCAGCGTCGCCCGTCCAAGGGCTGATCCACCCGTTCACGCTGTGGCGCGGGCCTTCTCCGGTCGATGCCGGGTGAGCAGCCGCGCCGCCACCAGCAACGCCGCTGCGGTGCCGAACCAGGTCCACCCGTCGGGGGTCAGGCCCCAGCGGGTGGCCTGCAGGATCGCGAGCCCGGCTGCGGCGACCGTGGCCGTCGTCAACGCCGAGCGGCTGCCGGTGACCGGCGCCACCGGCCCGTCCCACCAGTGCAGCGGGGTGTTCTCCAGCCCGCGCAGCGCCAGGAACAAGACGGCGGTCAGCGCCAGGGTCGTTCCCAGTTGCACCGCGGTCTGCGCCAGGAATCCGGGGTGGGCGGGGCCGGAACGTCCGAACCCGGCCAGCTGCCCGGCCACGATCACCGCGAGCAGAGCAGGCATGTGCCACAGGTACAGCGTCATCGCGCCGGTGTTGCCGAGGACGATCACCCACCAGATCCGCGGCCGCGCGGCGACGCGGCGCAGCCAGGGCGTCGCGGCGACGGCGGCGCAGCACAGCACGATCGCGTGCCCGGCCAGCAGCAGCGACGGCGGCGCGAGATTCGACAGCCGCTGTCCCGGCACCGTCACCAGGCTCGCCTCGTAGGGGCCGAACCGGACCAGCAGCACGTCTCCGAGCAGCGCCGCGCAGCCGAGGACCGCGGCGGTCCCGCGCGCGAGCAGCCCGCGCAGATATCCGATGCCGAGTACTGCCGGGATGAGCCAGACCGTGAGATTCAGATAACCGAGCTCGGCCGGGCCACCGGAGAGCCGCACCACGTCGACGAGCGCCGTCGTCGCCACGATGGCCAGCACGACCGCAAACATCCGGCGAACATCGGTGACGACCGCGGCCAGCGGCGGTACGCAGGCGAGGACAGCCAGGTAGGTGCCGAGAAACCAGAGCAGTTGCACGCTGGTCACCGCGAGCGGATGATCCCAGCCCGGCCCGAGCAGCCGACCGGCCACCGCGACCGATACGGCGGACACGGCGAGGAAGGGCAGCAGTGGCCGGACCAGCCGCTGGGTCCGGCGGAACAGCCACGGGCCCCACGCAGTTCCTGGGCCGAGCCCGCGCGCTCCGGCGGCCGCGCCTGCGAAGAAGAACAGCGGCAGGACCTGCAGTGCCCAGGTGAGCGGTTGCAGAAGGGGCAGGTCGGCGAGCACGTTGCCGAACCGGACCTGCCCCTGCGAGACCGTCACCGTCAGCATCAGGCAGTGGCCGAACACCACCACGACCAGCGACGACAGCCGCAGCAGATCCAGCACCCGATCACGGTCGGCCGGGGTGCCCGCGACGACCGCGGCGACGCCAGGAATCACACTCATGCCCGAGACCATCGCAGACCCCGCTCACCGTGCCCACCGCGGATCTACGGCACCGGATGGGTGGGAAACTGCTCAGCCGCGCGGACGTCGGGGCTCAGGCGGGCGTGCAGGGCGCCTGCGCGAAGCCGAGCAGCAGGCAGCCGCTGGCGTCGGAGAGCAGCCAGGTACCGTCCACGTTCTCCCAGGTGACCGGGAACGCGGGCGCGGTGCCGTGCGGCGAGGTGATGGTGACATCGGCGGTGGCGGTATCACCGCTGGTCACGACGTTGTCGACGACGAAGGTGAGGGTGTAGCCGGCGAGCATGCCGTTCATCTGGTCGATATTGGGTTCGCGCGCCTCGCCGTTGACGATCAGCTTCGACTTGTCGTCGGTCGACAGCGCCGGATCGGCGAACTGCACGAGCGTCGCCTTCAGGGAATCGGCGGTGGGGGCGCCGGTGTTGTCACCGGACGGAGCCGGAGTTGCCGAAATGCTGGACGGAGCGGCGGCGATACTGGTACTGCTGCTGATGGCGTTCGTCGAGGAATCGTCGGAGCCGCCGCAACCGGTCAGTCCGACGGTAACGGCGAGCGCCGCGGCGGCGGTAGCGACGGTGACACGGATCGTGCGGGGAGGAAGGAGCATGCTCAGCAACCTTTCGGCTCGATGGCGAGCGCGCTCGCCGAGTGCCCCGGGTCGGGGTGTTAGGGGAGCCTAACACGGCCTAGGATTGCGCCGATCGCCGTACAAGATGTGATCACGACGAAACCATGTCGGAAAGCGAGAACGGACCGCGCCCGGTAGCGTTGAAAGACCGGGACTGGGAGGAGCAGCATCATGAGCCCCAACGAGAATTCGGATTCGGCGGCCTGGCGAGAGCTCGAGGCGGTACGCGCCGAGGCGGCTGCTCTTCGCAGGCAACTCGCCGACTCGCCGGATCGCACACGCGAATTGGAAGCGCGTATCGATTCGCTGACCATTCGCAACGGCAAGCTGATGGACACGCTCAAGGAAGCGCGCCAGCAACTGATCGCCCTGCGGGAGGAAGTCGATCGCCTCGGTCAGCCGCCCAGCGGCTACGGCATCGTCATCCACGCCTACGAGGATCAGACGGTCGACGTCTTCACCTCCGGTCGCAAGATGCGCCTGACCTGCTCACCCAACATCGACGCCGCGACGCTCGAGTACGGCCAGACCGTGCGCCTGAACGAGGCGCTCACCGTGGTCGAGGCGGGCACCTTCGACGCCATCGGTGAAATCGGCACGCTGCGCGAGATTCTCGACGACGGCCGCCGCGCCCTTGTGGTCGGCCACGCCGACGAGGAGCGCGTGGTCTGGCTGTCCGGTCCGCTGGCCAAGGTCGCCGAGTGCGACGACCTCGACGATCCGGATTCGCCGATCCGCAAACTGCGGCCTGGTGATTCGCTGCTGGTCGACACCAAGGCCGGCTTCGCCTTCGAACGCATTCCCAAGGCCGAGGTCGAAGACCTTGTGCTGGAAGAGGTTCCCGATGTCGACTACACCGACATCGGTGGTCTCGGCCGCCAGATCGAGCAGATCCGTGACGCGGTGGAACTGCCGTTCCTGCACAAGGATCTGTTCCGCGAGTACGCGCTGCGCCCGCCCAAGGGTGTGCTGCTCTACGGTCCGCCCGGCTGCGGTAAGACGCTGATCGCCAAGGCCGTCGCCAACTCGCTGGCCAAGAAGATCGCCGAGGCCCGCGGTGAGGACGCCAAGGAGGCCAAGTCCTTCTTCCTCAACATCAAGGGCCCCGAGCTGCTCAACAAGTTCGTCGGCGAGACCGAGCGCCACATCAGGATCATCTTCCAGCGGGCCCGCGAGAAGGCCTCCGAGGGCACCCCGGTGATCGTGTTCTTCGACGAGATGGACTCGATCTTCCGCACCCGAGGTTCGGGTGTCTCCTCCGACGTGGAGACCACCGTTGTGCCGCAGCTGCTTTCGGAGATCGACGGTGTCGAGGGGCTGGAGAACGTCATCGTGATCGGCGCCTCCAACCGCGAGGACATGATCGACCCCGCCATCCTGCGGCCCGGCCGCCTCGATGTGAAGATCAAGATCGAGCGGCCGGACGCCGAATCGGCGCAGGACATCTTCTCGAAGTACCTCACCGAAACGCTGCCGCTGCACGAGAGCGATGTGCGCGAGTTCGACGGCGACAAGGCCGCGTGCGTGGAGGCGATGATCGAGAAGGTCGTCGAGCGGATGTACGCCGAGAGCGACGACAACCGGTTCCTGGAGGTCACCTACGCCAACGGTGACAAGGAAGTGCTGTACTTCAAGGACTTCAACTCCGGTGCGATGATCCAGAACATCGTCGACCGGGCCAAGAAGTACGCGATCAAGTCCGTGCTCGACACCGGAAATCCGGGTCTGCGGATCCAGCACCTCTTCGACTCCATCGTCGACGAGTTCGCCGAGAACGAGGACCTGCCCAACACCACCAACCCGGACGACTGGGCCAGGATCTCGGGCAAGAAGGGCGAGCGGATCGTCTACATCCGAACCCTGGTGACCGGAAAGAACGCCTCGGCAAGCCGGGCGATCGACACCGAGTCCAACACCGGTCAGTACCTGTAAGAGCATCGCTCGGGCGAAGGCCGCGTTCCGCCGGGAGCGCGGCCTTCGTTGTCCGCGGGATACGAGAATTTTTCCGAAAACGCTGCGCCACACGGAGTGAATAGGTCATGCTTCAGATGTTCGTCACCCCTGATGGGGACCTGAAACGAGGAGTGTGCACCATGGCCGGTTCGGCTGCCGAATTCCTGACCGAAGTGATCTTGCAGACGATCGCGAACCTGTTCAGCTCGATCAGCGCGGGCTGATCGCCGCACCGCACGTCGAGGGCCGCCGCTCCCACCGGGAGCCGCGGCCCTCGGTCGTTTCAGCCCTGTGTGGTGGTGACGGTGTCGAGCACGACCTCGGCCACCGGCTTGCCGTCGGGACCACCGCCGAGTACGCCTGCGGCGGCGACGGCCGACAGCACGTCCATCCCCGCGGTGACCCGGCCGAACGGGGTGTAGTTCGGCGGCAGCGCGGTGTCGGCGTGCACGAGGAAGAACTGGCTGCCGTTGGTGCCTGGCCCGGCATTGGCCATCGCGACCGTACCCGCCGGATAGACCGCGCCCGCGAGGTTCTCGTCGTCGAAACGGTAACCGGGGCCGCCGGTTCCGGTGCCGGTGGGATCGCCGCACTGCAGGACGTAGATACCGTCGGTGGTGAGGCGGTGGCAGGGGGTGTGGTCGAAGTAGCCCTCGGCGGCGAGGAAGGCGAACGAGTTGACCGTGCGCGGTGCCGCGGCGGCGTCCAGCGCGATCGAGACGGTACCGCAGGTGGTTTCCAGGCTCGCGGTGTACGCGGCGGCCGGGTCGATGGTGAGCGCGGGTTCGACGGGCCATTGCTTGCCGTTGGGCGCTCCCGGCGCGGCGGGGACGCAGCCCGCGGCCTGCTCGGCGGGCTGGGCGCCCGCACCGGGGGCGAGGGCGACCAGTGCGGCGACGACGGCACCGAGGCCGAGGGCGGAGCGGGCGATGGTGGCGATGGAGCGGTCCTGCGTGTGACTGTTCACCTGGACGGTGTCTCCTCGGAACTGGGGTGCTGCCGGACGATGTACCGCGCATCCTGCCAGTCGTGGCCGCGGCACGGGTACGGACCGGGGAACTCGGCGGCGGGGTGCGCCCCGCCGCCGGGGCGGCGACACCCGCGGCGTTCCTCCGCGCGGGTCGGCGCGGGGTGAGCTGGACGACCACGCCGCCCTGCTGCCACGATGCGGAGATGACCACAGGGCACACCGAGATCTGGCACAACCCGCGCTGCACGAAGAGCCGCAACGCCACCGCGCACCTGGACGCCGCCGGCGTCGAGTACACGGTGCGCCGCTACCTCGACGACCCGCCGACCGTCGAGGAACTGCGCGCGGTCCTGGCCAGGCTCGATGCCAAGCCGTGGGACATCACCCGCACCGGTGAGCAGATCGCCAAGGATCTCGGCATGGCGAGCTGGGGTCGCACCGAGGCCGATATCGACCGGTGGCTGGCGGCGCTGGCCGAGCATCCCAAGCTCATCCAGCGGCCCATCGTGCTCACCGCCGACGGTGGCGCGGTCGTGGCACGCGACGATGCGGCGTTGCGTGATCTGGGCTGATCCACCGATTGCCCGCGGATAACTATTCGGGCACGGGCGTAACGGCGGCGGCGATCTTCATGATGTAGCTCACATCGGCGGGACACGGTGTCCCGCGGCGAATATCGAACCGAGCGTGGATCCGGCGCGGGGTGGACAGCGCCGAACGCCACGCAGTGGGAGGTAGTCATGAAATCGCTTCGCAAGATCACTGTCGGGGTCGCCGCCGCGGGTCTCCTCGGTGCATCGACCCTGCTCGCCGCGCCCGCGCAGGCGACGCCGCCAGGGCACTGTTCGGTGAACCCCATCGCGGGCACCGGCGCGTTCTCCCAGTGCGGTGACCCGGTGTGGCATCAGGTGCGGGTCACCTGCTGGGCCTGGTGGAACTGGTTCAGCAGCTATGAGCGCTACGGTCAGCCGGCGTTCGGGGGCTTCCACTCCGAAACCGCCTGTGACCTGCCGTTCAGCATGCAGACCTGGCAGGTGATCGTCTACTGATCCGCGGCGCCGAGCAGACTGTCGACGAGCTGCCTGGTGTCGGGCACGAACGGCCAGGCCGGATCGGCGAGGTGGGCGCGCAGCCGCGCATCGGTCCACCACCAGCCGTCCGCGATCTCGGACGGCTGGTGCCGGATCGGCCCGTCGTAGCGGATCTCGTAGCCGAACAGATGGCAGCGCAACGGTTTTCCGGCCCAGCTGCCGTCCCAGGACACGGTGGCGCGCAGCATCGGCGCCACGCCGTCGAGTTCGACACCGAGTTCCTCGCGCAGCTCGCGGACCGCGGTGTCGGCGGGGTCCTCGCCCGCGTCGACGACACCGCCCGCCAGACAGTCGTGCATCCCGGCGAAGACGAGTTTGCTGTCGGTGCGCCGATGCACATAGACCCGGCCGCCGTCGCCGGAGCGCACCAGCACCCCGGCGCTGGCATGCCAGAGCCCGTCCCGGTACACGGTGCCCCGCTCAGCGGACCCGAGCACCGTCCCCGCGGCGTCGTACACGGCGAGCAATTCCGACTCCGGATTCGCAGACACCGGCCGAGACTAACCCCTCCGCCGCGCCCCGGCCGCCCTGGCAGGGCACTGCCTCCTGCGTGCGGACCGTCCCGGTCGGCGGTGGGGGGTGGGGGTCGTACGATGTCGGCACGAAGGTGTCGGTGCGGTGGAGTGTGGTTGGTGGGACATCAGGTCACGGGCAATCGGGTGACGCGTATCGTGGGCACTGTGACTGCCCCATCCGCCCAGGCCGAGCAACCCGTCGGGGACGGGCGCGCCACGCGCTGGCAGGGCCACAAGGCCAAACGCCGCGCGGAGATGATCGACGCCGCGGTCGAGGTGATCGAAGAGCACGGGGTCGAGATCTCGGTGCAGCTCATCGCCGAGCATCTGGCGCTGCCACGCCCGGTGGTGTACCGGCACGTGGGCGGGCGGGCCGAGCTGGACGCGCTGGCGCGCAAACGCATCCTGGAACTGCTGCTGGCCGAACTGCTGCCCGCGTTGCGTCCCGACGGCACCCTGAAAGAAGCCGTCCGCGGCGCGATCGGCACCTATCTCGGCTGGATCGACCGCCACCCCAACCTGCACCGCTTTCTCGGCGACGCCGCTCCCGAAGGCAGCGATGCCACCCTGGCCGGGGCGGGTCGCGAGGTGGGCGGGCAGCTGGCCGACATGTTCGCCGCCAGCCTGGCCCGCTTCGGCATCGACTCCGCGCGGGCGCGGCCCATGGCGTTCGGGATGGTCGGTCTCGTCGACGGAGTGGTCGCCAGCTGGCGCGCCGACGCCGAACCCGAGCTCAGCACCGAGCAGGTGCAGGGCATTCTCACCGAATCGGTGCTGTCGCTGTTCGAGGGCAACGCGCGCAGCCTCGGGGTTCCGCTGCAACGGGATTCGCTCGTCGCCGACCTGCTCGTCGCGCCGGATGCCGCACCGCCACCGGAACAGCGCTTCGGCTGACTCAGTCCGTCCGGGCGAGCAGCCGGTAGGTTCGCTGCCACAGCCACTCCACCGGCCCGCGCTCGAACCAGCGCAGCCACAGGTGGGCGAACAGCGCGATCAGGGCGACCACCAGCGCGAAGACGCCGATCGTGAACGGGACGAGCGCCGCGGCGGGTATCCGGGTCGCCAACCCGAAACCCCAGCCGTAGCAAAGGATTCCGGCGATCAGATTCTGCAGGATGTAGCAGCTCAGCGCCATCCGGCCGACCTCGCCGAGGCGTGCGCCCAGCAAGCCGGTCCGCTGCCCGCGCTGGTAGAACTCCGCGACCGCGGCCAGGATGCCGAGCGCGACGAACGGCGCGATGCCGTAGCGGGTGAGCAGGACCAGATCTCCGCCGCCGAACACTCCGATCACGAGGTCGAGCGGTGCGGCGATCCCGAACCCGAGCACCATGAGCCGCCTGCGCAGGCGCGCGCCCTCGGGCCGGAACACCCCGGCGTGGTAGAGCCGTGCGCCGAGCAGGAACAGTGCCACCGACATCGGGAAAACCAGGATCGTCTCCAGCCGGAAGGTCAGCACGTGGTCGAGCCGGAACAGCACCAGATCCCAGAAGGAGCCGTCGGCATAGGGATTCGGGTCAAGCGGTGCCGATGACCGTTCCTGTGCCGGGGCGAAGGCCAGCGCGGCGGCGATCAGCGTCATCATCGTCAGGTGGATCGCGGCCGCCGTGATCAGCCAGCGGCGTTGCGCGCGTTCGCTCGTCGCCAGCAGATAGGCCACGACGAGTCCGGTCACCGCGTACCCCATCAGTACGTCGAACTCGGCGATCAGCAGGAAGTTCAGCAGGCCGTCGAGGAACAGCAGCCCGGCCCGCACCGGGTACCTGCCCGGCCAGCGGCGCCCACCGCGGTGGGCCGATGCCTGCTGGATGGCCAGACCGATGCCGAACATCACCGTGAGCAGCCCGAGGAACTTGCCCTGGGCCAGCTGTTGCAGCACTCGTTCGGTCCACATCCAGCCGTTCTCGGCCGCGCCACCGAGATCCTGGGCGTAGCCGACCAGGCCTGCGGGGTTGGTGAAGATCCAGACATTGGTGCCGAGCGTGCCGACGATCGCGATCCCGCGCAGGACATCGAGGGCGACCACCCGGCCGGGCCGCTCCTCGACCGTACCGGGCAACACCTGAACCGATTCGCTCATGCAGCGAGTATCGCGGCCGCTGCCCGCCCGCCGGATCGCCCGCGAGAACGACCCCGTGGTCCCCCTCCCGGGGGACCACGTCACGGTGCCGACGCGGGCTGAGGGTGGGCCGCTGCGGTGAGATGACGATGCGCGCCCGGCGCGTCGCCTAGGCTCGACGGCATGCAGCGCATCATCGGAATCGAGGTCGAGTACGGCATCTCGACCCCCACGGAGCCGACGGCCAACCCGATCCTGACCTCCACGCAGGCCGTGCTCGCCTACGCGGCGGCGGAGGGAGTGCCGCGGGCCAAGCGGACCCGCTGGGACTACGAGGTGGAATCGCCGCTGCGAGACGCGCGCGGTTTCGATCTGAGCCGGATGAGCGGTCCGGCCCCGGTGATCGACGCCGACGAGGTCGGCGCGGCGAACATGATCCTCACCAACGGCGCCCGGCTCTACGTCGATCACGCCCACCCGGAGTACTCCGCACCCGAGGTCGTCGACCCGCTCGACGCCGTTATCTGGGACAAGGCGGGCGAGCGGGTGATGGAGGCCGCCGCCAGGCACGCCTCCAGCGTGCCGGGCGCACCGCGCCTGCAGCTGTACAAGAACAACGTCGACGGCAAGGGCGCTTCCTACGGCACCCACGAGAACTATCTGATGAACCGCGACACCCCGTTCAGCCACATCATCGCCGGGCTGACCCCGTTCTTCGTGTCCAGGCAGGTGATCTGCGGGTCCGGCCGGGTCGGTATCGGCCAGTCCGGCGACCATGCCGGTTTCCAGCTGTCCCAGCGCGCCGACTACATCGAGGTCGAGGTCGGTCTGGAGACCACGCTCAAGCGCGGCATCATCAACACCCGCGACGAGCCGCACGCCGACGCCGACAAGTACCGTCGCCTGCACGTGATCATCGGCGACGCCAACCTGGCCGAGATGTCGACCTACCTCAAGGTCGGTACCACCGCGCTGGTGCTCGACCTGATCGAGGCGGGCGAGGACCTCTCGGAGTTCCAGCTGGCCCGGCCGGTGACCGCGGTGCACCAGATCAGTCACGATCCGTCGCTGCGCGCCACCGTCGCGCTCGCCGACGGCCGCGAGCTCACCGGCCTTGCGCTGCAACGGCTCTACCACGAGCGGGTCGCCAAGTTCGTCGACCGCGAGGGCAACGACGATCCGCGGGTGCGCGACATCGTCGACAACTGGGCGATGGTGCTCGACCTGCTCGAGCGCGACCCGATGGAGTGCGCGAACCTGCTCGACTGGCCCGCCAAACTGCGCCTGCTCGAGGGCATGCGCAGCCGCGAGGGCCTCGGCTGGGCCGCGCCCAAGCTGCACCTGATGGATCTGCAGTACTCGGATGTGCGCCTGGACAAGGGGCTCTACAACCGCCTCGTCGCCCGCGGTTCGATGAAGCGGCTGGTCAGCGAGCAAGATGTGCTCGACGCGATGACCAATCCGCCCATCGACACCCGTGCGTATTTCCGCGGCGAGTGCCTGCGCCGCTTCGGTGCCGATATCGCCGCCGCCAGTTGGGATTCGGTGATCTTCGATCTGGGTGGCGATTCGCTGGTCCGAATCCCCACCCTGGAACCGCGCCGCGGCACGAAAGCGCACGTCGGCAAGCTGCTCGACGCGGCGGAATCGGCCGCCGAACTGGTCGATCAGCTCACTCATTGAGGCCGATCACTGGCACGACCGGGCGACAATCCGATCGCTAATAGACCACGTTGTCGGATCCGCTCGGTAGTGTTGAGGGACGAGCACGAACTTCGTGATGAGGAAGAGGAGGTCGGCGGCCATGGCACAAGAGCAGACCAAGCGCGCCGGGGGTGGCGACGAGGACGAGGGTCCCGACGGTGTCGACGCGGCAGGGCAGGAACGCCGCGAGAAGCTGGCGGAGGAGACCGACGACCTCCTCGACGAGATCGATGACGTGCTCGAGGAGAACGCCGAGGACTTCGTGCGGGCCTATGTGCAGAAGGGCGGCCAGTGACCTCAGGTGATCCGTTGCGCCTCCACGCGGCGCAGGCTCTCTCCTCGTTCACCGAACATCTCCGAATGCACGCGCCCGATCTGTTGCCCGCCAACAGATTCGGCGTGAGCGATGTGCCTGCCGGCGCGGATTTCGCACCGCACGGCACCACGATCGTCGCGGTCAGCTATCGCGGTGGCGTGCTGATCGCCGGCGATCGCCGGGCCACCCAGGGCAACCTGGTGGCCTCGCGCGATATGGAGAAGGTGTACATCACCGACACCTTCTCCGCCGCCGGGATCGCGGGCACGGCCGGGTTGGCGGTGGAGATGGTGCGGTTGTTCGCGGTGGAACTGGAGTACTACGAGAAGATCGAAGGGGTCTCGCTCACCTTCGACGGCAAGGCCAACAAGCTGTCGAAGATGGTGCGGGAGAACCTGCCGGCCGCGATGCAGGGGCTGGCCGTGGTGCCGTTGCTGGTCGGCTTCGACGACCAGGTCACCGACCAGGACAAAGCCGGGCGGATCGTGTCGTTCGACGTGGTCGGTTCGCGCAGTGAGGAGCGGTTCGGTTACACCGCGGTCGGGTCCGGCTCGATGTTCGCCAAGTCCTCGCTGAAGAAGACCTACCGGCACGGGCTCGACCAGGAACAGGCGCTGCGGATCGCAGTGGAATCGCTGGTCGACGCCGCCGACGACGACACCGCCACCGGCGGGCCGGACGCGCTGCGCGGGATCTACCCGACCGTGGTCCTCGTCGATGCCGAGGGCGCGGCAGAGGTCACCGAGGAGCGGCTCGGTGCGATCACCACAGCGATCGTGGCCGACCGCGAGGCCGCGCAGAACGGGGGTGCGGGCGCATGACACTGCCGTACTACGCCTCTGCCGAGCAGATCATGCGGGACAAGACCGAGCTCGCCCGCAAGGGCATCGGTCGGGGCCGCAGTGTGATCGTGCTGGTCTACGACAAGGGTGTGCTGTTCGTCGCCGAGAACCCGTCGGCGACCCTGCACAAGATCAGCGAGCTGTACGACCGCATCGGGTTCGCCGCGGTCGGAAAGTACAACGAGTTCGAGGCGCTGCGCCGGGGCGGCATCCTGCAGGCCGACCTCAAGGGCTACCAGTACGACCGGCGCGATGTCACCGGCCGCAGCCTGGCCAACTTGTATGCCCAGAGCCTCGGCTCGATCTTCACCGATCAGCTCAAGCCCTACGAGGTGGAGCTGTGCGTGGCCGAGGTCGGGTACCCGGAACAGGAGCCGACCTCGGTGCTGTACCGGATCACCTTCGACGGGTCCATCGTCGACGAACGCGAGTTCGTGGTCATGGGCGGCACCACCGAACCGATCGTCACCGCGCTCAAGGCGGCCTATCAGCCGGGCCTGAGCCTGGACGACGCGCTGAAGGTGGCGATCGGGGCGCTGCAGGCCGGGCAGCCCGAGTCCGACAAGGACAAGCGGGTCCTCGGCGTGGCCTCGCTCGAGGTGGCCACCCTGGAGCAGGCCAGGCCGCGGCGGGCGTTCCGCAGGTTGCAGGGCTCCCCGCTGGAGCAGGCGCTGGCCGGCACCACCGGCAAGGCGGTGACCGAGGCGAGCCTGCCCGAACCCGAGGACGGCGCGGGGGAGTAGTACCGCCGTCGCGATCATGGTCGGGCCCGCGAACATCTACGTTTCGCGGGCCTGACCTCGTCGTGTGCGCCGGATCGTTCGCTGTCCGAATCGTTGTGAACACGTATGCGAATGGGATGTCCACAGCGCCGCGCAGGCACTGGCCATGGCTGTAGTGTCGATAGTGTGCAGCGACGAATCATGGGGATCGAGACCGAGTTCGGTGTGACGTGCACCTTCCACGGTCACCGTCGGCTGTCCCCCGACGAGGTGGCCCGGTACCTGTTCCGCCGGGTGGTTTCCTGGGGCCGTAGCTCCAATGTCTTCCTTCGCAACGGTGCCAGGTTGTACCTCGACGTCGGATCGCATCCCGAGTACGCCACGGCCGAATGCGACAGCCTGGTGCAGCTGGTCACCCACGACCGCGCCGGTGAGCGGGTCCTGGAGGAGTTGCTGATCGACGCCGAGCAGCGCCTGGCCGAGGAGGGCATCGGCGGTGACATCTACCTGTTCAAGAACAACACCGACTCCGCGGGCAACTCCTACGGCTGCCACGAGAACTTCCTCGTGGTGCGGGCGGGCGAGTTCTCCCGGATCTCCGATGTGCTGCTGCCGTTCCTGGTGACCCGGCAGCTCATCTGTGGCGCGGGCAAGGTGCTGCAGACGCCGAAGGCGGCCACGTTCTGCCTGTCCCAGCGCGCCGAGCACATCTGGGAGGGCGTCTCCTCGGCGACCACCCGCTCGCGCCCGATCATCAACACCCGCGACGAGCCGCACGCCGACGCCGAGAAGTACCGGCGCCTGCACGTGATCGTCGGCGACTCCAACATGGCCGAGCCGACCACCATGCTCAAGGTGGGCACGGCGTCGCTGGTGCTGGAAATGATCGAGGCCGGCGTCTCGTTCCGCGATTTCGCCCTCGACAACCCGATCCGCGCGATCCGCGAGGTGAGCCACGACCTGACCGGCCGCAGGCCCGTGCGGCTGGCAGGCGGCAGGCAGGCCAGCGCGCTCGAGATCCAGCGCGAGTACTACGCCCGCGCGGTCGAGCACCTGCGCAACCGCGACCGGGATCCGCAGGTCGACGCGGTGGTCGACCTGTGGGGCCGCACCCTGGACGCGGTCGAGGCGCAGGACTTCGCCAAGGTCGACACCGAGATCGACTGGGTGATCAAGCGCAAGCTCTTCCAGCGCTACCAGGACCGCTACAGCATGGAGCTGTCCGATCCGAAGATCGCCCAGCTCGACCTGGCCTACCACGACATCAAGCGTGGCCGCGGGGTGTTCGACCTGCTGCAGCGCAAGGGCTTGGCCAAGCGGATCACCGAGGACGAGGCGGTCGACGCGGCGGTGAACACCCCGCCGCAGACCACGCGGGCCAAGCTGCGCGGCGACTTCATCACCGCCGCCCAGGAGGCCGGTCGCGATTTCACGGTGGACTGGGTGCATTTGAAGTTGAACGATCAAGCGCAGCGCACGGTGTTGTGCAAGGATCCGTTCCGGTCGGTCGACGAGCGGGTCGATCGGCTCATCGCCTCGATGTAGGCGATACCCCTCGGACGGGGGGATTCGCGACGGGACCGGCGGGCGCGTGGGAGCGATGGCGTAGGCGCCGCCGGTCCCGTCGTCGCGTCCGGGTTCAGCCGGTGACCGTCGCGTAGATGGCGCCGAGCCCGGCGATGAACGCGGTGAGGGCCAGCTCGAAGCTGTCGTCGTCGATCTCGTCGGCGACCGCACGCAGCAGATGCGCCTGGTTCAGGTGCGGGTAGCGGTCGCGGTAGACCTGCACGTCGTCGGCGAAACCGCCGGCGAACGAGCCGACCGTCGACCCCATCACCAGGTATCGGGTCGCGGCGCCGATCATGGTGGCGTAGCGCGGTGGCCAGCCTGCGCCGACCAGGCCGCCGTGCACGGCGTCGGCGGCGCGCAGGTTCTCGGCGCGGCGGCCGGGGCCCGCGGCGAGGTAGGGCACGAAATTGGGGTGCGCGACCAGCGCCGAGCGGTAGCTGCGGGCCCAGGCGGCCAGGGCCAGGTCCCATGGCTCGGTGTCGAACGCCGAGGTGTCGACGTGGCTCATGATGCCGGTGGCGAGGTCGTCGAACAGGTCGTCCTTGTTCGGGTAGTGGCCGTAGAGGGAGGCGGCCTGTACGCCGAGTTCGGCGGCCAGTTTGCGCATGGAGAGTTCGGCGAGCCCGTCCCGGTCGATCAGGGTCAGCGCGGCGTCGCGGATGCGCTCTCGGCTCAACAGTGGCACGCGCGGCCTGGCCATCTGTCCCTCCTGTCTGTGCTCCGGTCCGATGCCGGGATGTCGAACGCTATCACCGATCGCCGAAACGGCCCTTGATTAACCGAACACCGTTAGGATACTGTGCGGACGTAAAACTAACGACGTTCGGTTCAGGAGTGGTCCGTGGATCTGCAACTCACACCAGCGCACAGCGATCTGCGCGAACTCGCCCGTACCTGGGTGGACAAGGAAGTCGTTCCGTTCGCCACGCAGTGGGACCGGGACGAGTCGGTGGACCCGGCGATCGTCGGCAAGCTCGGCGCACTCGGGTTCCTCGGCATCGGGATCGAGGAGGACTACGGCGGGTCCGGCGGTGACGCCCTGGCCTACTGTGTGCTGCTCGAAGAGCTGGGCCGGGGCGACAGCGCCGTGCGCGGCATCGTGTCGGTCTCGCTCGGCCTGGTCGGCAAGTCGATCGCGAGCTACGGCACCGAGGAGCAGAAGCGACGGTTCCTGCCGGGGTTGTGTGCGGGCGAACAGCTCGGCTGCTTCGCGCTCACCGAGCCCGGCACCGGCTCCGACGCCGCGAACCTGATCACCCGTGCCACCCGCGACGGCGCGGACTGGGTCATCGACGGCACCAAGATCTTCATCACCAACGGCACCTGGGCCGATGTCGCGCTGGTCTTCGCGCGCACCGGCGGACCCGGCCCCAAGGGAGTCACCGCCTTCCTGGTGCCCACCGATACCCCCGGCTTCGGCCGGACCGAGATCAAGGGCAAGCTCGGCCTGCGCGGCCAGGCCACCGCCGAACTCGTCCTCGACAAGGTGCGCGTGCCCGACACACACCGCCTCGGCGCGGAGGGGCAGGGCTTCCGTATCGCGATGGCCGCGCTCGACAAGGGCCGGATGGGGGTCGCTGCCGGCTGTGTCGGGGTGGCGCGGGCGTGTCTGGAGGCAGCCGTCCGGTACGCGGGGGAACGCGAACAGTTCGGCAAGCCGATCGCCGGCTATCAGCTGGTGCAGGAACTGCTCGCCGATATCGCGGTGGAGACCGAGGCGGCGCGGCTGCTGGCCTGGCGTGCCGCCGACCTCGTGGATCGCGGCGAGTCGTTCGGCACCGCCGCGTCGATGGCGAAGCTGTTCGCCTCCGAGGCCGCGGTGAAGGCCGCGAACAACGCGATCCAGGTGTTCGGTGGCTACGGCTACATCGACGAGTACCCGGTCGCCAAGTATCTGCGCGACGCGCGGGTGCTCACCCTCTACGAGGGCACCACCCAGATCCAGAAACTGCTCATCGGCCGCGCCCTCACCGGCGTGAACGCCATCGCTTGACAAGGGAGTCCGACTCATGACCCACCGCACCGCCTTCGTCACCGGAGCCGCGAGGGGAATCGGCGCCGCCACCGCCGCCCGGCTGGCCGCCGACGGTTGCGCCGTCGCCGTCGTCGATCTCGACGCCGACGCGGCCGTACTCACCGCGGGCAAGATCAACGCCGCGGGCGGCCTGGCGATCGGAATCGGTTGCGATGTGGCCGACGAGGATTCGGTCGCCGCCGCCGTCGCCCGCACCGTGGGCGATCTCGGCTCGCTCGACGTCCTGGTGAACAACGCGGGCGTCCTGCGCGACAACCTGCTGTTCAAGATGTCGGTCGACGACTGGGACACCGTCATGTCGGTGCACCTGCGCGGAGCCTTCCTGTGCAGCAGGGCCGCCCAGAAACACATGGTCGACAACGGCGGCGGCGCGATCGTCAACACCTCGAGCGTGTCGGCGCTCGGCAATCGCGGTCAGGCCAACTACGCCGCGGCCAAGGCGGGCATCCAGGGGCTCACCCGCACGCTGGCCATGGAACTCGGGCCGTTCGGCATCCGCGTCAACGCGGTCGCCCCCGGCTTCATCGCCACCGAGATGACCGCGGCCACCGCCGCCCGCGTCGGCGTGAGCGCTCGGGAACTGCAGGACAAGACGGCCGCGGTGACCCCGCTGCGGCGGGTCGGCGCCCCGGCGGACATCGCGAACGTGGTGGCCTTCCTCGCGTCCGACCAGGCCGGATTCGTCACCGGCCAGACCCTGTACGTCGACGGCGGCCGCCGTCTGTAATCGAGAGATCCGGAGTTCGACCAGTGCAGCGCACCGTCTACAACGAAGAACACGAAGCCTTCCGCAAGACCATCAGGGCCTTCATCGAATCGCAGGTGGTCCCGGTCTACGAACAGTGGTATCAGGCCGGGATCGTGCCGCGCGAGTTCTACCTGAAGCTGGCCGAACTCGGCGTCTTCGGGATCGAGGTCCCCGAGGAATACGGTGGAGCGGGGATCGACTCGTTCAAGTTCCAGGCCCTGCTCATGGAGGAGGCCGCCCGCGCCGGCGTGCTGCTCGGTGGGTCGGGCGTGCACGTCGGCCTGTGCCTGCCGTATCTGAAGAGCCTGGCCACCGACGAGCAGAAGCAGCGGTGGTTCCCCGGCTTCGTCACCGGTGAGTCGATGTTCGCCATCGCCATGACCGAGCCGGGCACCGGATCGGACCTGGCGGGCATGCGGACCACCGCGACCCTGTCCGCGGACGGCACCCACTACCTGCTCAACGGCGCCAAGACCTTCATCACCGGTGGTGTGCATGCCGACCGGGTGATCGTCTGCGCCAGAACCGCCGCGCCCACCGCGAACGATCGCAGGCACGGCATCTCACTGTTCGTCGTCGACACGAAATCCGAGGGGTACGCGGTCGGCCGCAAACTGGACAAGCTGGGCCTGAAGGTGTCCGACACCGCGGAACTGTCGTTCACCGATGTGCGGGTGCCGGTCGCCGATCTGCTCGGTGCGGAGCACAAGGGGTTCAGCTATCTGGGGCGCAACCTGCCGCAGGAGCGGCTGTCCATCGCGGTGGGCGCCTACGCCCAGGCCAAGGCCGCTATCCGGTTCGCGCTCGAATACACCAGGGGCCGCACCGTTTTCGGGCAGCCGGTCGCGGCGTTCCAGAACACCAAGTTCGAGCTGGCCGCCTGCAGGGCCGAAGTCGACGCCGCCGAGGCCGTGGTCGACCGGGCCCTCGAGGCGCTCGACGCCGGGGAACTGACCCCCGCCGACGCCGCCTCGGCCAAGCTGTTCTGCACCGAGGTCGCCTCCCGCGTGATCGACCGCTGTCTGCAACTGCACGGCGGCTACGGCTACATCACCGAGTACCCGGTGGCGCGGCTGTACGCCGACAATCGGGTCAACCGGATCTACGGCGGCACCAGCGAGGTCATGAAGACCATCATCGCCAAGGACATGGGGCTGTAGATGAGCGAGGTGTTCCTGGTCGACGGCGTGCGCACGCCGTTCGGCCGCTACGGCGGCGCCCTTGCCGCGGTGCGGCCCGACGACCTTGCCGCGCACGTGATCACCGCGCTGACCGAACGGCATCCGGCCGTGGATTTCGGCGCCGTCGACGACGTGGTGTTCGGCTGCGCGAACCAGGCGGGTGAGGACAACCGCAATGTCGCCAGGATGGCGGCGCTGCTGGCCGGGCTGCCGGTGACGGTGCCGGGGGTGACGGTCAACCGGCTGTGCGCCTCCGGCCTGGACGCGGTCGCCTACGGGGCGCGGGCGATCAAGGCCGGTGACGCGGAGCTGGTGCTGGCCGGTGGCGTCGAGTCGATGACCCGTGCGCCCTACGTCGTCCCGAAAGCCGCAGCGGCGTGGGATCGTTCGGCCGAGCTGGCCGACACCACGCTGGGCTGGCGGCTGGTGAACCCGCGAATGCGGGAACGCTATGGGACCGATTCGATGCCGGAGACCGCCCAGCACGTGGCCGCGGAGTACGGCATCGCGCGCGCCGACCAGGACGCCTTCGCGCTCCGTTCCCAGCAGCGGGCCGCCACCGCGATCGCGCGCGGCAGGCAGGCGCGCGAGATCACCCCGGTGCCGGTACCTCGGCGCCGGGCGGAGCCGGTCGTCGTCGACCGGGACGAGCACCCGCGCGAGACCACCGCCGAGACACTGGCCGCGCTGCGCCCCGTGGTGCCCGGCGGGTCGATCACGGCGGGCAATTCCTCGGGCATCAACGACGGCGCGGCCGTCGTGCTGCTGGCCTCCGCCGCCGTCGTACGGCGGTACGGACTCACCCCGTTGGCCAGGGTCGGCGCGGTGACCTCGGCCGGGGTGGCGCCGCGAACGATGGGCGTCGGCCCGGTGCCCGCGGTCGAGAAGCTGCTGGCCCGAACGGGTCTCGGCATCGGCGACATCGATGTCGTCGAACTCAACGAGGCCTTCGCCGCGCAGGCGCTCGCCGTGCTGCGCGGGCTCGGCCTGCCCGACGACGCCGAGCACGTCAATCCGAACGGCGGCGCGATCGCCCTCGGTCATCCACTCGGAGCCAGCGGTGCGCGGCTCGCGCTCACCGCGGCTCTCGAACTGGCCGATCGCGACGCCCGGCATGCCGTCGCCACCCTGTGCGTCGGGGTCGGGCAGGGCCTCGCCGTCCAGCTCCACCGCTGAGGACGCCGTGACCGCACCGGTCACGGCGCCCGCCGCGGCACTTCGCCACCGCGGTCGAACCCTTCGAGGACTACCGTGAATGCCACTCTCTCCCTGGCGAGCATCCTCGCCGAACCCGCCCGCCGCCGGCCCGAGCACCTCGCCCTGATCGAGGGCGAACTCAGGATCACCTTCGCCGACCTGTGGCACCAGGCTCGCGCGCAGGCGGGCGCGCTCATCGCCCGCGGTGTCCGTCCCGGCGATCGGGTGGCGCTGCTGTGTCCCAACACCGCCGACTTCCCGCGCGCCTACTTCGCCATCCTGGCCGCCGGCGCCACGGTGGTGCCGGTGCACCTGCTGCTGACCGCGCCGGAGATGGAATACGTGCTGCGCGACAGCAACGCGACGCTGCTGATCTGTCATCGGATGCTCGCCGAGACCGGCGCGGCCGCGGCCGCCGCCGCGGGTATCGACATGGTGGCGCCGACGGAGCTGGTCGGCGAGGCGATTCCGGCGTTCGTATCGCGCAGCCCCATGGACACGGCGGTGGTCTTCTACACCAGTGGCACCACCGGTACCCCCAAGGGCGCCGAACTGAGCCACCTCAACATGGTCATGTGCGCGACCGTGAACACCTTCGACGCGAATGAGATCCACCGCGACGACATCGCTCTCGGCGCGTTGCCGCTGTTCCATGTGTTCGGGCAGACGGTGTCGATGAACTCGCACTGGCGCATCGGCGGCACCCTGGTGCTGATGCCGAGATTCGACGCGGCCGCGGCGATCTCGCTCATGACCGAGCATCGGGTCGACCTCTTCCACGGGGTGCCGACGATGTATCACGCGCTGATCGCCGCAGCGGCGGACGCACGGGCGCTGCCCGACCTGCGGTTCTGCATCAGCGGCGGGGCCGCGCTGCCCGCCACCGTGCTCGCGGACTTCGAGCGCGTGTTCGGCGCACCGATCCTGGAGGGCTACGGGCTGTCGGAGACCTCGCCGACCGCCGCGGTCAACCAGCCTGCGTACGGCGCCGAGGCAGGCTCGGTCGGGCATCCGGTGTGGGGTGTCGACGTCGAGATCGCCGATCCCGACATCGCCGACCGGATCGAGCTGCTTGCGGTCGGTGCGACCGGCGAGGTGGTGGTGCGCGGGCACAACGTGTTCAGCGGCTACACCGGCAGACCCGAGGCCACCGCCGCGGCCGTCGTCGACGGTTGGTTCCGCACCGGCGACCTCGGCACCAGGGACGGGACCGGCCGGATCCGCATCGTCGACCGGGTCAAGGAGATGATCCTGCGCGGTGGGTTCAACGTGTACCCCACCGAGGTGGAGGGCGCGCTGCTGCGGCATCCACGGATCGCGCAGGTCGCGGTGATCGGGGTGCCCGACGAGCACTACGGCGAGGAGATTCTGGCCGTCGTGGTGCCCGACGGCGAGCTGACCGCGGCGGAGGTCGTCGAGTTCGGCAAGCAGCAGGTCGCCAAGTACAAGTACCCGCGCCGGGTCGAGTTCGTCAGCGAACTGCCGCTCGGCCCCACCCACAAGGTACTCAAGCGGGAACTGCGCGCTCGTTTCGGCGGGGCAGCCTGATCGTCGGCCACGCGGTCGTGGTGGCGTCGCTCGGCGCACGGCGGGCCGGTGGGTGATGGGTCCCGGTGCGGTGTGTCGTCCTCCTCGCCCAACCGTGCGCCGACGCGCCGCGAGCCTGCCGGGACCATTACCCTCTATCGGGTGGCGATATCCAAGGTCGAGCGGCTGATGAATCTGGTCATCGCGCTGCTGTCGACCCGGCAGTTCCTGAGCGCGGAGCGCATCCGTGCCAGCGTGGCCGGTTACGAGGAATCCGCGACCGACGAGGCGTTCAGCCGGATGTTCGAGCGCGACAAGAACGAGCTCCGCGATCTCGGCATCCCGCTCGAGGTGGGCCCGGTCGGCCGGTTCTCCACCCTGGAGGGCTACCGGATCAACCGGGACGCCTACGAACTGCCCGATATCGACCTGTCCAGCGAAGAGGCCGCCGCGGTCGCCGTCGCCGTGCAGATGTGGGCCTCGCCGGAGCTGGCCAGCGCCGCCGAGGGCGCGTTGCTGAAGTTGCGCGCTGCCGGGGTCACCGTCGAGACCGAGAACGTGGGGGTGTCGGTGCCCGCCGTCCCCGCGCGGACCCGCGGCGCCGAACCGGTGCTGCGCGAATTGCTCGCCGCGATCGATGCGGGGCGGGCGGTACGGTTCGGGCACCACAGCGCCGTCACCGACCCCTACGTCACTCGCGATGTGGAGCCATGGGGTGTGGTCACCCGGCACGGTCGCTGGTACCTGGTCGGCCACGACCGGGAACGCGACGCCGTGCGCACCTTCCGGCTGTCGCGAATCGGCGGCGAGGTCACCGCGTACGGGCCGGACAATGCCGTCCGCAAGCCCGCCGACGCCGACCTGCGCGCCATCGTCGACCGGGTCACCGGCGCCGCTCCCGTCACCGGAACGGCGACGGTGTGGGTCGCCGAGGGCCGCGGCCACGACCTACGCCGGATCGGCACCGAACTCGAGACGAGGGAGATCGGCGGCAGGCCCGGCTCGGTCCTGCGGGTGGCGGTGCGTTCGCGCGACTGGGTGGCCAGGCTGATCACCGGTCTCGGACCCGATGTGCTCGTCCTGGATCCGCCACAACTGCGCGCCGATGTGATGGACCGGCTACGGTCGGTACTCGACCACACGGAGGTGACATCGTGAATTCGCGTCTGTCCCTGCGCCTTTCCCGCCTGCTGAACATGGTGCCGTACCTGCTCGCGCACCCGGGTATCAGCGCCGCCGAAGCCGCCGCCGAACTCGGCGTCACCACCAAACAGCTGATGAACGACCTGAACCAGCTGTGGATGTGCGGCCTGCCCGGCTACGGGCCCGGCGACCTGATCGACCTGTCGTTCTCCGAGGAGAGCATCGAGGTCACCTTCTCCGCCGGGATCGATCGGCCGCTGCGACTCACCTCCACCGAGGCCACCGCCCTGCTGGTGGCGCTGCGCTCGATCGTGGAACTGCCGGGCATGGTCGACCCGACGGCCGCGCACGCCGCCATCGCCAAGATCGAATCCGCCATCGCGGGCGGCGAGGCGACCGCGAAACCGCTGGAGGTCCCGATCGAACGGCCGGTGGTGGCGACTGTGCGCGCCGCACTCGCCGACGGTCGCGCCGTGCGCCTGGTCTACTACTCGGCCAGCCGCGACGAGGTGTCGGAACGGATCGTCGACCCCATCCGGGTCGTGCTGGTGGACAACAACAGCTACCTGCAGGCCTGGTGCAGGCAGGCCGAAGGCGTGCGGCTGTTCCGGTTCGACCGGATCGAGGACGCCGGCGAACTCGCCGAGCCCGCCCGGCCCCCGAGCCACGCCGCCGCCGACGCCACCGCCCTCGACCTGTTCGGCGACGATCCCGACGTGCCGCTGGCCCGGCTGCGGATCCGCGCCGACTACGCCTGGGTACTCGACCAGTACCCGATGCACCGCATCGAGTCGAGGCCCGACGGCAGCATCGAGGCGGGCATGCGCTTCGCCACTCCCGACTGGATGGCGCGGCTGCTGCTCGGGTTCGGCACCGGCGTCAGCGCGCTCGGCCCGCCGGAGCTGGTGGCCGCGGTGCGCGAGCGGGCCGACGCGGCACTGGCCGCCTACGCGGCCGCCGGCTTGTCAGGGGAGACCGAACCGGCGTGAACCAGCGAGTACTGGTCCTCGGCGCGGGCAGCGTCGGGGTCTTCATCGGCGGTCACCTCGCCGCCGCGGGGATGGAAGTGATCTTCGTCGGCAGGCAGCGGGTGCTCGACGACATCGCCGAGCACGGCCTGCGGCTCACCGATCTCGACGGCGGGAGCACCGAGGTGCCGCCCGACCGGTTCGGGCTCACGCTGGAACCGGACGAACCGGAGCTGGCCGACCTGGTGCTTGTCACCGTGAAATCGGCGGCCACCGCAACCGCGGCGCGCTCGGTGGTCGGCAGACTGCGTCCGGGCACCCCGGTGGTGAGCCTGCAGAACGGTATCGGCAACGACACCGTGATCAGGGAGATCCTGCCCACCAGCATCGCGCTGCCGGGGATGGTCATGTTCAACGTGGTGCACCGCGGCAACGGGCAGTTCCACCGGGCCAGCGACGGTGTCGTCGCCATTGCGGACGACCCGGTGGTCGACCGGTTCGCCGACCGCTTCGCCGCCGCCGGGCTGCCGCTGCGCCGCCACCGCGACCTGCGCCCGGTGCAGTGGGCCAAGCTACTGCTCAACCTGAACAACCCCATCAACGCGCTGTCGGGGCGGCCGCTGCGCGAGGAACTGGCCGAGCGTGACTACCGGCGCTGCCTGGCGCTCACCCAGGCCGAGGCGCTCGCGGTGATGAACACTGCGCGAATTCGGCCCGCCCAGCTCACGCCGGTCCCGCCGGAGCTGATGGTGCATCTGCTGCGCGTGCCCGATGCCGTCTTCCGGCGGGTGTTCGGCCGGGTGCTGGCCATCGACCCGCTGGCCCGCTCGTCCATGGCCGACGACCTCGCGCTGGGCAGGCGCACCGAAATCGCGTGGTTGTGCGGGGAAATCGTGCGCCTCGGGGAAATGGTCGGGCGGCCGACACCGGTCAACCGCAGGCTCACCGAGCTGATCCGTGCTGCCGAATCGGGGGACAGCAGACGCTTCAGCGGCAGCCGGTTGTTCGCCGAGCTGAGCGCGGCGGCCGCCACCGCGCGCGGTTGAACGCGTGGCGAACACCGCCTCGGGTGGCGGGTCACACCGGGCCGCGGACAGGTAGCATCGGTAATCACCACAGTCTTTGGAGGTAACTGATAATGGGCACGTTCAGCTGGACGCACCTGCTGATCATCGCGTTGCTGTTCGTCCTGCTCTTCGGCGCGAAGCGGCTGCCGGACGCGGCGCGCGGTCTCGGCCGGTCGCTGCGGATCTTCAAGAGCGAGGTCGGGCAGATGCAGTCGGAGTCGGCCGCGCCTGCCGCTGCGCCCGCGACCCCGGCGCCGCAGCAGCAGCTGCCCGCGTCGGCCCCGCAGGCGCAGGCTCCGATCGCCGAACCGCAGCAGGGCCAGAAGTCGGTCTGAGCTCGACCGCGACCCCGGAGCGCGGATGACCGCTCCGGGGCACAGTGCTGTTTCGTCGAGCATCCGCCGGACCGAGGGTTAGAGGCCACCACCCACCATGCGCATTCCGTTCGATCCACGGCGCAGCAAGCGCAGGACGAATCCCGACGGCACCATGTCGTTGGTCGAGCACCTGCAGGAACTGCGCACGCGGCTGCTGCTCGCGCTGGCCGCGATCGCGGTCACCACGCTGATCGGGTTCTTCTGGTACGCGCACACCCTGCTCGGCATCGAGAGCCTCGGCGAGATCCTGCGCGGTCCCTACTGCGCGCTGCCGGAATCGGCGCGCGCCAGCCTGAGCCCCGACGGCGCATGCCGCTTGCTCGCGACCGGTCCGTTCGAGCAGTTCATGCTGCGGTTGAAGGTCGGTTTCACCGCGGGTGTGGTGCTGGCCGCACCGTTCTGGCTGTACCAGCTGTGGGCGTTCATCACCCCAGGGCTCTACGCCAAGGAGCGGCGCTACGCGGTGGGGTTCGTCGGGACCGGCAGTGCGCTGTTCGTCGCGGGTGCGGTGCTGGCCTACGTGGTGGTCTCGCACGCGTTGTCGTTCCTGCTGACCATCGGTGACAACGTCCAGATCACCGCGCTGAGCGGCACGGAGTACTTCGGCTTCATCATCCAGCTGCTGATCATCTTCGGCGTGAGCTTCGAGACGCCGCTGGTGATCATCGGGCTGAACCTGGTCGGCGTGCTGCCCTACGCCAAGCTCAAGGCGTGGCGGCGCGGCATCATCTTCGCCCTGTTCTGCTTCGCCGCGGTGGTCACCCCGCAGGACCCGTTCTCGATGCTGGCGCTGGCCTTCGCGCTCACGGTGCTGTTCGAACTGGCGGTGCAGTTCGCCCGGTTCAACGATGCCCGCAGGGCCAGGCGGGCGGCCGCCGAGGGCTGGGGCGCGCTGTCGGACGAGGAGGCATCGCCGCTGCCGACGCCGGACCCGGTGCGGCCCGCCGAGCCGGTTGCCGACCCGGAGAAAACCACCCGCCCGGTGTCGGACTACTCCGATACGCTCTGACGGGTGACCGATTCTCCCGCGCGGGCCAGCGAGTTGGCGCAGTTCGCCAGCGAAATCTCCTTCGAACTCGACCCCTTCCAGCAGACTGCGTGCGCGGCGCTGGAAGACGGGCACAGCGTGCTCGTCTGCGCCCCGACCGGCGCGGGAAAGACGATCGTCGGTGAGTTCGCGGTCCACCTGGCGCTGGCCTCGGGCGGAAAGTGCTTCTACACCACACCGATCAAGGCGCTGTCGAACCAGAAGTTCGCCGACCTGACCGCCCGCCACGGCCGTGACAGTGTCGGCCTGCTCACCGGCGACCAGTCGATCAATCCCGACGCGCCGGTGGTCGTGATGACCACCGAGGTGCTGCGCAACATGCTCTACGCGTCCTCGGACGCGCTGCGCGGGCTGTCGTATGTGGTGATGGACGAGGTGCACTACCTGGCCGACCGGTTCCGCGGCGCGGTGTGGGAGGAAGTGATCCTGCACCTGTCGCCGGACGTGCTGTTGGTGAGCCTGTCGGCGACGGTGTCCAACGCCGAGGAGTTCGGCGCGTGGATGGAGACCGTGCGCGGCGACACCGCCGTCGTCGTCGACGAGACACGGCCGGTGCCGCTGTGGCAGCACGTGATGGTCGGCAAGCGGATGTTCGACCTGTTCGACACCAAGTCCAGCGACCAGAAGGTGCTCGTCGACGAGGATCTGGTGCGGTTCATCCGGCAGCGCGAGGCCGCCGACCGGATGCAGGGCTACGGCGGTCCGCGCGGGCGCGGCGGCCGCGGCAACTTCCGGCCGCTACCCCGGCCGGAAGTGCTGGCCCGCCTCGACGAGGAAGGCCTGCTGCCCGCCATCACCTTCATCTTCAGCCGGGCGGGTTGCGACGGCGCGCTGGCGCAGTGCCTGCGGGGGCGGCTCGACCTGAGCAGGCCGGGCGAGGCCGAGGTGATCGACGACATCATCGACAAGCACACCGGCGACCTGCCCAAAGGTGATCTCGAGGTGCTCGGCTACTGGGAGTGGCGCGAGGCGCTGCACCGCGGCCTGGCCGCCCATCACGCCGGGATGCTGCCCGCGTTCCGGCACACCGTCGAGGAGCTGTTCGTCAAGGGCCTGGTCCGGGCCGTCTTCGCCACCGAAACCCTGGCGCTCGGTATCAACATGCCTGCGCGCACGGTGGTGCTGGAACGGTTGGTGAAGTTCAACGGTGAGTCGCACGCCGAGCTGACCCCGGGCGAGTACACCCAGCTCACCGGGCGCGCGGGCAGGCGCGGGATCGATGTCGAGGGTCACGCGGTGGTGCTGTGGCAGCCCGAGGTCGACACCAGCGCGGTGGCGGGCCTGGCCTCCACCCGCACCTATCCGCTGCGCAGTTCCTTCCGGCCCGGCTACAACATGTCGATCAACCTGATCGACCGGCTCGGCGCCGAAGAGGCGCGTGGTCTGCTCGAACGGTCCTTCGCCCAGTTCCAGGCCGACCGCTCGGTGGTCGGGCTGGTGCGCGGCATCGAACGCAACCAGGGCGCGATGCGCAAACTGGAGAGTCAGCTCGGCGGCACCGAGGGCGGGTTCATGGAGTACCTGTCGCTGCGCGACCGGATCAAGCAGCGCGAACGTGAGATCCAGCAGCAGGGCAGGGCGGACCGGCGCGGTGCCGCGGTGAAGGCGCTGATCGGGCTGCGCCGCGGCGACGTGGTCGCCATCCCGTCCGGCAGGCGGGCGGGCCTGGCGGTGATCCTGGAACCCGACCAGACCCCGGGCGACCCGCGGCCGCTTGTTCTCACCGAGGACCACTGGGCGGGCCGGATCTCGGCCGCCGATTTCCCGGTGCCCGCCGAGGCGCTCGGCCACATGCGCCTGCCCCGCCGCGTCGACCACCGGACCGCGCGCATCCGCCGCGATCTGGCCTCCGCGCTGCGCAGCACCGGCATCTCCGCACCCGGCAGGCGCCGCCGCAACGACCACACCAGGGCGGGCGAAGACCGCGAACTGTCGACGCTGCGGCGCAGCCTGCGCGCGCATCCGGCACATTCGCGGCCCGACCGGGAGCAGCTCAGCCGCACCGGCGAGCGCTACGCCAGGCTGGCGCGCGAGACCGAGTCGATGCGCCAGAAGGTTGCGGCAACCACTAATTCGCTGGCCCGCACCTTCGACCGGATCGTCGGGTTGCTGGAGGAACGCGGGTTCGTCGCCCACGGCGAGGTCACCGCCGACGGCAGGCGGCTGGCCCGGATCTACGCCGAGAGCGACCTGGTGGTGGCCGAGGCGCTGCGGCAGGGGCTGTGGCGTGGACTCGGGCCCGCCGAACTCGCGGCCGTGGTGTCGACGCTGGTCTACGAATCCAGATCGGAGGGTGGATTCCTCACCGCGTCCGGTCCGACCGAACCGATCCGCAGGGCCGTCGGCGCCACCATCGAGGTGTGGTCGCAGTTGCGCGCCGACGAGGCGCGGCACAAGCTGCCGCCCACCCGCGAACCCGACCTAGGATTCGTCACCGGCGTCTACAAGTGGGCTCGCGGCGACGCATTGGCCGAAGCGTTGCTGGCAAGCGGCGATCAGGGTGCTCCGCTGTCGGCGGGCGATTTCGTCCGGTGGTGCAGACAGGTCATCGATCTGCTCGACCAGATCCACAACACCGCCGACGACGCCGAGATCGCGGGCACCGCGGCCAAGGCCGTGCGGGCCGTCCGGCGGGGTGTCGTCGCAGTGGACGCCGCGTAGAGGATTCGACTGTGATTTGATTTCCTGGCGTACCGACCGTGATGGCGGAGTCGTGCGAAAGCGGCTGGCCTGGCGCGGGGGGCTACCGTATGTACAACGATGCGAGTGGAGGCGAGTGGATGAGCGGCCCGTACGGACCGAACGGCCCAGGGGAGGGAAGCAACGACCCCACCCAGCACTGGGGAGGTCAGCAGGGGGCCGGTGGCGCCGGCCCCACGCAGCACTGGGGTGGGGCGGCCCAGCCGCCACACGACCCGCAGCAGGCGCAGCCGACCCAGCACTGGGGTGGCCAGAACCCGCAGCAGCCGCCGCCGCAGTGGGGACAGCAGCCGCAGCAGCCCGCGCCGCAGCCGCAGTGGGGGCAGCAGCCGCAGCAGCCGACCGGGCCGCAGCAGCAGTGGGGCCAGACCCAGCCGCCGCCGCAGGACTGGAACGCCCAGGCAGGCGCCCAGCAGCAGTGGGGGCAGCAGCCGCAGCAGCAGTGGGGGCAGCAGCCGCAACAGCAGTGGGGCCAGCAGCCCCAGCAGCCCGCCGGCGCCAAGGGTAAGGGCAAGGGCCTGATCATCGGGCTGATCGCGGCGGTCGTGCTCGTCATCGGCGCGATCGTGGCCCTGCTGATGGTGCTGCTCTCCTCCGACGAACTCGACAACACCGCGGTGCAGGACGGCGTCTCGCGCGTGCTGAAGGAGTCCTACGGCATCACCGACGTCTCCGACGTGTCCTGCCCGTCGGGTCAGGCGGTGGAGGTCGACGCGACCTTCACCTGCGACGTGCAGGTCAGCGGTGAGGCCAAGAAGGTGACCATCAAGATCACCAAGGACGACGGGACCTACGAGGTCGGCCGCCCGAGCTAGGGTGTCGCGCTCCGGTTTCCGGGCCGTCCGCACTGCGCGGGCGGCCCGGCGCCGTCTCAGCCCGTGTGCACCGCGGTGAGCGCGGTGACCAACCGGGTGATCGGGCTCTCGGCGTTGTAGGCGGTGGCCAGCGCGAGCAGCCGGTCCGGATCGACCGGAGTGACCGGCAGGACATCGGGGCCCGACATGATCACCTCGGCATCGCGCACGACCCGCACGACCGGTGCGGCGGCTTCGAGATAATCCTGCGCGGCAACCAGTTTCGCGCGCAATCCCTTGGCGAGGTCGGATGCGGGATCGTCGACGGCGCGCATCAGCGCGTCCAGCGAGCCGAACTTCGAGATCAGCTGCGCGGCGGACTTGTCGCCGATCCCGGCCACCCCGGGCAGGCCGTCGGAGGCGTCGCCGCGCAGGGTCGCCATGTCGGCGTAGGCGGGGCCCGCGTTCTGTTCCGGCACACCGTATTTCGCCGACACCTCGGCGGGACCGAACAGTTCGGCCTTGGCCAGGCCACGACCGGCGTACAGCACCCGCACCGGCGGGGCCGGATCGTCGCGGACCAGCTGCAACAGATCGCGGTCACCGCTGACGACCACCACCGGGTCGGTGCGTTCCCGGCCGGCCAGCGTGCCGAGCACGTCGTCGGCCTCGAGCCCCTCGGCGCCGCCGGTGCAGATGCCCGCCGCGGCAAGCACCTCCAGGATCATCTCCACCTGCGGGGTGAGCGTGTCGGGTACTTCCTCGGCGCCGGGCGCCGCACCGCTGCTGGTGTCGAGCCGGTGCGCTTTGTAAGACGGCACCAACGCCACCCGGAACGGCGGCCGCCAGGCCAGATCGAGCCCGATGACGAGCCTGCTCGGCCGGTGCTTGGTGATCAGCGAGGCCACCATGTCGGTGAAGCCGCGCAGCGCGTTCACCGAGCGTCCGTCGGCCGCCCGCAGTTTGTCGGGGATCGCGTAGTAGGCGCGGAACCAGAGGCTGGCGCCGTCGAGGATCAGCAGGGGGCCACGGGAGGTCTGGTCAACGGTCACACCGATGATTGTGCCCCGAAGCCGGGTCCCGGTGCCCGTGACCGGGCCGTCCTGGTCACGACGCCGACCGTGGCACGATCCGATTCCGCTCCGGTTGCCGATACTGTGACGGTCGGTGCGGGGCGGGTAACGTCGCACCCTATGAGCGCGCAGACGGAGACACGGTTCGCGGCGGAGGTCTACGGCAGGCGACTGGAGCGGGCGGTCGAGGCGATGCGCGCGGCGCATCTGGACGCCCTGCTCATCACGCCGGGTCCTGACCTGCAGTATCTGATCGGTTCGAGGGCCCAGTCCTTCGAACGGCTCACGTGCCTGGTGATCACCTCCGACGGGGCAACCCCGGCGGTGGTGATCCCGAAACTCGAACTGGCGTCGCTGGCCGAGTCGGCGGCCGGTGAGCTCGGGTTGCGGGTGCTGGACTGGGTCGACGGCGTCGATCCCTACCAGCTGGTGCACTCGACGCTGCACGCTGGTTCCCGCATCGCCGTGGCCGAGGCCATGCCCGCCCTGCACCTGATCCCGCTGGCCCAGTCGACCACCGGTCTACCCGCCTCGGCGACACCGGTGCTGCGGCGATCGCGGATGATCAAGGACGACGCCGAGATCGCGGCGCTGCGCCGGGCGGGCGCGGCCATCGACCGGGTGCACGCCCGGATGGGGGAGTTCCTGCGCCCGGGGCGCAGCGAAGCCGAGGTCGCCGCCGACATCACCGCCGCGATCGTCGAGGAGGGCCACACCGCGGCGGCGTTCGTCATCGTCGGCAGTGGCCCGCACGGCGCCGACCCGCACCATGAGGTCTCCGATCGGACGATCCAGAACGACGACGTGGTCGTCATCGACATCGGCGGACCCGTCGAGCCCGGCTACTTCTCCGACTCCACCCGCACCTATGTGGTCGGTACCCCGGGCAAGCAGGTCCTCGAGCGGGTGGCCCTGCTCGAGGCCGCCCAGGCGGCCGCTGTGGCCGCTGTGCGGCCCGGGGTGACCGCGGAGTCCGTCGACGCCGCCGCGCGCACCGTGCTCGCCGAGGCGGGCCTCGGCGACGCCTTCATACACCGCACCGGCCATGGCATCGGCCTGTCGGTGCACGAGGAGCCCTACATCGTGGCGGGCAACGACCTGGTGCTCGAGCCGGGCATGGCGTTCAGTATCGAACCGGGCATCTACTTCCGTGGCGAGTGGGGCGCCCGCATCGAGGACATCGTGGTCGTCACCGAGGACGGCGCCGAGTCGATGAACAACCGCCCGCACGGCCTGACGGTTCTGTAAACGGTCCGTGCACAGGCTGTTTCAGGGCGTGGGGTAGGCGCCCGCCCTGCGTGGTTCGGGCGCAGGTTATTTCAGCGTGCTCGACGACAACACGCGGCGCACCTGGATCGCCACCACCACGCGAGTCGGGTTCTCCCTCGGCACCCGGTACCGCTCGGTGTAGCGGCGCACGGCCTCGGCGACGTCGTCGGGGTCGGTCAGCACGGTCGCCGGGCCCTCCAGGGTGAGCCAGCGCGGACCGTCGACCTGGCTGACCGCCGCGTATCCACCCCTGGCGGCATTGCGGGCCTTCATCGAGGCACCGTCGGTGATCACCCTGGCGATCCCGCTGTCGGCGTCCCAGGTGAAGCCCACCGCCACCACGTGCGGTGTTCCGTTCGCGCGCAGGGTGGTCAGGGTGGCGAGGTGCCGCTCGGTGACGAAGGCCAGCGCGGCGGGGGACAGGGTGGCGGTGGTGGTCGGCATGGCTCGACGCTAGCGCCCCACCCCGGAGACTCATCGGCCAGGTGACCGGTGGCCGCGGGTGTCGTCGAGTCCGGTGCCGGGGACGGCGTTTTGGTGTCGTGCCGGGATGACAGACTGGGCGCATGGGTACGCAGACGGGTGATGGACCGGTCCTTGTCCTCGGTGGGCGCAGCGAGATCGGGCTCGAGGTCGCGCGCAGGCTGGCGCCGGGCCGGGTGGTGGTGCTGGCTGCCCGCCGCGCCGAGGCGCTGACCGCGGAGGTCGAGCAGATCCGCGCGGTAGGCGCCACCGCCGTGCACACGGTGGAGTTCGACGCCGACGACACCGCCGCCCATGCCCCGCTGCTGGAGAAGATCGCGGCCGAGCACGGTGGGATCGGCACCGCCGTGCTCGCCTTCGGTGTGCTCGGTGATCAGGCCCGCGCCGAACAGGACCCGGCGCACGCCGTCGCCGTCGTCCACACCGACTATGTCGCGCAGGTCAGCGTGCTGACGACAGTGGCGAACCTGCTGCGCGCCCAGGGCAGCGGCCAGATCGTGGTGTTCGGTTCGATCGCCGGGGTGCGGGTGCGCCGCGCGAACTACGTCTACGGGTCGGCGAAAGCCGGGCTCGACGGGTTCGCCTCCGGTCTCGGGGACGCGCTGCACGGCACCGGTGTGCAGCTGCTGCTCGTGCGACCGGGTTTCGTCATCGGCAGGATGACCACCGGCATGGACCCGGCGCCGATGTCGAGCACGCCGGGTCAGGTCGCCGACGCGGTCGTGCGTGGCCTGCGCAACGGCGCCACTCGGGTCGCGGTGCCGGGCAGGCTGGTACTGATGTTCGTGGTCATGCGGCTGGTGCCGCGCGCGGTGTGGCGCCGGATGCCGCGGTGACGGCCCGGCCTGGGGCACCGATCGTCGTCGTCGGCATCGGGGCCGACGGCTGGTCCGGGCTCGGGCAGGCCGCGCGGACGGCGCTCGGGGAGTGCGAGGTGGTGTTCGGCTCGCCGCGTCAACTGGCCTTGCTCGCCACCGGTGCCGCGGAGCGGGTGGCCTGGCCGAGCCCGCTGCTACCCGCGCTCGACACCCTGTTCGCCCGGTACGCGGCCCACCGCATCGGTGTCGTCGCCAGCGGCGACCCCATGTTCTTCGGCATCGGCGCCACTCTGGCCCGCCGCTTCGGCGCCGCCGCCCTCCGGGTGTTCCCGCAGCCGTCCTCGGCCTCGCTGGCCTGCGCTCGGCTCGGCTGGCCATTGGCCCAGACTCCGGTGGTGAGTGTGGTTGCCCGGCCATTGCCGACGGTGCTGCCCGAGCTCGCCGACGGCCACCGCCTGCTGGTCCTCAGCGAGGACGAGACCACTCCAGCGCTGCTGGCGCGGCTGCTGAGCGAACACGGTTTCGGTCCCTCCCGGCTGACGGTCCTCGAACAGCTCGGTGGTCCCACCGAGAACCGGCGCACCGGTAGCGCGGCCGACTGGTCACACCCGCCCGGCGATCCGCTCAATGTCATCGCCGTGACCTGCGTGGCGGCCGCCGGATCCCGCCGCGACACCCGCATGCCCGGCCTGGCCGACACCGCCTTCGCCGGCGACGGCCAGCTCACCAAGGCCGAGGTCAGGGCACTCACCGTGACCGCGCTCGCCCCCGCGCCGGGCGAACTGCTGTGGGATGTGGGCGGCGGATCGGGCAGCATCGCCATCGAATGGTGCCGCACGCATTCCCGCTGCCGCGCGGTCACCTTCGAACGTCTGCCCGAACGCCGCGCGCAGATCGCCGTCAATGCCACTTCCCTCGGCGTCCCGGGAATAACGATCCGTGGCGAAGTGCGCTCGGAGTTTGCCGACATGGAATTGCCGGCGCCGGACGCGATATTTCTCGGCGGTGGACTCACCCAGGACGGAGTTTTCGACCAGTGCTGGGACCGGCTGCGACCGGGCGGACGGTTCGTCGCCAACGCCGTCACCGCCGAATCGGAAGCGCGGCTGCTGGAGTGGGCTCGGCGGCACGGCGGGGCACTGCGGAAATTCCAGATCTACCGGGGTGAACCGCTCGGTGGGTTCACCGCATGGCGGCCCCAGTTGCCGGTCGCACAATGGGTCGCGGCAAAACCCGCTGGTTGACGCTGTGGCGCCGGTCGGCGCGATCACGGAAATATCACGCGCAGATCACGACCGATCCGTCGTCGCAGGCTCGGCAACCCGGCCGACATCACGAACCGAACGTGTATGGCGAGTGACCCAGGGGTATGGTCGTGGCCGTTCCGGGTGATCCCCCGGTTCGTTGTTGTCCATGACGGGGAGTTACATGAAATACTCGAGATTCGCCACACCCGCGGCGCATGGCGGGCGCGACCCCGGTGGCCCGGCACCGCTCGGTGCGGGCCCGTGCGATGTCGGTGGGCAGCCCTGAGAGTCCTGATACTCGGCGGCACGGGCGAGGCGCGGGAGCTGGCCCGGATCGCGGCGGGCGAGCGAGGGTTCGACATCGTGTCCTCGCTCGCGGGCCGGGTCACCCATCCTCGGCTGCCCGTCGGTCCGGTGCGCATCGGTGGGTTCGGTGGTGTCGAGGGCCTCCGAACCTGGTTGCGCGAGAACGCGATCGACGCCGTCGTCGACGCCACCCACCCGTTCGCCGCGCAGGTCAGCGCGCACGCGGCGGCCGCAGCCGCCGATCTGGGCCTGCCCGCGCTGCATCTGCGCAGGCCCGAGTGGGCGCGGTGCCCCGGCGACCGGTGGACGCGCGTGCCCGATACGGTGGCGGCGGCGGCCGCGCTGGCCACGCACGGTGAGCGGGTGCTGCTGACCATCGGCAGGCAGGGCGTCGCCGCGTTCGCGGACTGCGCCGGGCACCGATTCGTCATCCGCTCGATCGACGCACCGACGGGTCCGCTGCCGCCGCGCTACGAACTCCTGCTGGCTCGCGGGCCGTTCACCTTCGACGACGAACTGGTACTGATGTCGCGGCACCGGATCGACGTGCTGGTCACCAAGAACAGTGGTGGGCCGCAGACCGAGGCGAAGATCCTCGCCGCGCGCACCGCCGGACTGCCGGTGGTGATGATCGACCGACCGCCGCTGCCACCGGGCGCGCAGACGGTCGGCGAGGTCACGGACGCGCTCGACTGGCTCCGGGCCCGTGCGCGACAGCGGGTGCCCTAGGCTCGGTGCCCGCGTCGCGACGGGCATCTCCGCCAGGCGCCGGGGCGGGACTAGCTCGGCGTCGCGGCGAAGATTCCGGGTAGCCGGTCGAACCATTGCAGGACCGCGCGCTCGTAGGCGATACCGAATTCGAGGGTGGCGCGCTGGTGTGGGGCGAGTGCGGTCGGGTCCTCGTCGAGGTAGTGGTCGAGGCGGGTCTGGTGGATGTCCTTGTTGGCGGCGATGATCCGGTCCCGGTGGGCGGGGTCGAGGTGCTCGCCGAAGGACAGTGTGAGCAGCAGTGGGACCCGGATCGTCTCGGCACCGGGATCGCGGGCGATCCACTCCGCGAACGCCGCGCGCCCCGTATCGGTGATCCGATAGGGGGTGCGTTCCCGCGCACCGCGCTCACCCTTGGTGACCAGACCCGCGGTGTCCATGCTGGACAGCTCGCGATACACCTGGCTCTGGGTGATGGTCCAGAAGTCGCCGATGCGATGCTGGGCCTGGGTGGCCAGGTCCCAGCCCGACATCGGACCTTCGTGCAGGAACCCCAGCAGCGAGGCCGCGGTGGAGTTCAGCGGGCGTCGTCGGGTCACGGTGTCGGTCAACGGTCGGCTCCCTTCGAACGATCTTCCTAAGTGGAATATACGCCCGGGGCCGCCGGGGCACCAAGCAACGACGGTCGCGGCGTGTTCGCTAGCCGCCGTAGCGACGGGAGGTGAACACCCTGGTCCCGTCGGCGGTGTCGAACGCGGTGGTGGTGGAGGCGCCGATGATGAGCAGGGTGCGCATGTCGACCTCGCTCGCGTCGAGCTCGCCGAGGCTGGTGACCCGCACCGATTCGGTGGGGCCGCCGACGTCGCGGCCCAGCACCACCGGGGTCTCCGGCGCGCGGTGTGCCAGCAGGAGCTCGCGCATCGCGTCGACCTGCCAGCGTCGTTGCGAGGAGGCCGGATTGTAGATCGCGATCGCCATATCGGCTGCCGCCACCGCCGTCAGGCGCTGGGCGACCACGTCCCACGGCTTGAGCCGGTCCGACAGCGAGATCATCGCGTAGTCGTGTCCGAGCGGCGCGCCGACCCGGCTGGCGACGGCGTTCGCGGCGGTCATACCGGGCAGCACGCGCACCGGGACATCCTTGAACTGTGGTTCCGCGGAGACCTCGAGCACCGCGGCGGCCATCGCGAACACGCCGGGATCGCCGGAGGAGACCACCGCCACCCGCGCGCCGCGTCTGGCCAGGTCGAGGGCCATGGCGGCCCGCTCGGACTCGACCTTGTTGTCACTGGCGTGCCTGCGCTGACCCAGCC
The DNA here is from genome assembly GCF_042650365.1 of Nocardia rhizosphaerae. Lineage (NCBI taxonomy): Bacteria > Bacillati > Actinomycetota > Actinomycetes > Mycobacteriales > Nocardiaceae > Nocardia > Nocardia rhizosphaerae. The sequence continues at coordinate 1,058,898 of NZ_JBHSBA010000015.1, read as the reverse complement.
GCTCGGGGACGCGGTCGACATAGGTGGTGTAGCCGACCAGATCGGTCGCCTCGGCCAGTGCGGCGGTGACCTGCGGGGTGGTCCACGCGGTGTCGCCGGGACCGAGCCCGACCACGACGACCTCGCCCGGCATTTCATCCGCCGTCTGCGCGACCGCCGGGGTCGTTGCCCGCGGTCCGGTCGTGTTCTCTTCCGTCGGCGTGGCACTGCCGGAACCGTGTCCGATGCGGATCGGGGTGGTCGGGGTCGGGCCCGGCACGATGGTGATGGCGAAGTAGGGCACCTCGGATTCGTCGACGTCGGCGGCCGCGAGCACCCGTTGCCTTGTGCTGCTCGCCCGTTCCACGTAGTAGGCGTCGGCGAGCCGACCGGAGTCCGAGAGCGCTTGGCGCACACCGGGATAAGTGCGGCCGAGCTTCATGATGGCGGCGGCGTCGGTGTCGCGCAACCGGGCGGTGAGCTCGTCGACGGGCATCGTGCCCGGCAGCACGGTGAGGACCTGTTCACCTTCGACCAGCGGCGTGCCGAGCGCCGCGGACGCCGCGCTCACCGAGGTGATACCGGGGACGATCTCGGCCTCGAACCGGTCGGCGAGGCGCCGGTGCATGTGCATGTAGGAGCTGTAGAACAGGGGGTCGCCCGCGGCGAGCAGGGCGACTGTGCGCCCGGCCGCCAGATGGGTCGCGAGGCGGGCCGCGGCCTGCTCGTAGAACTCGTCGATGGCGCCCTGGTAGCCGCCGGGATGGTCGGTGGTCTCGGTGGTCACCGGATACACCAGGTGTTCCTCGAGTTGGCCCGCCCGCAGATACGGTGCCGCGATGCCGCGCGAGATGCTGCGCCCGTGCCGCGCGCTGTGGAAAGCCACCACATCGGCCTCGGCGATGAGGCGGGCCGCCTTCACCGTCACCAGTTCGGGATCGCCGGGGCCGAGGCCGATGCCCCACAGTTTGCCAGTGCTGATCTCACTCACTCCTGTTCGCTCGCGATCGCGTTCAGCGCCGAGGCGGTGATCGCGCTGCCGCCGCGCCGTCCCCGCACGGTCAGGTACTCGATCCCCCCGTACTCGATCAGCGCCTGCTTGGACTCGGCAGCGCCGATGAAACCGACCGGGATGCCGATGATCGCGGCGGGTCGCGGCGCGCCGTCGTCGAGCATGTCGAGCAGGTGGAACAGCGCGGTCGGCGCGTTGCCGATGGCGACGACGGCACCGTCGAGTCGATCGCGCAGCAGTTCCAGTGCCGCCACCGACCTGGTGTTGCCCAGGCGTTCGGCCAGCTCGGGTACCCGCGGATCGGCGAGGTTGCACAACACCGGGTTGTCCGCGGGCAAGCGCTTGCGGGTGACGCCGGAGGCCACCATGTTCGCGTCGCACAGAATCGGTTTGCCCGCGCGGAGTGCGGTCCGCGCGGCGGCGACCACACCGGGGGAGTAGGCGATATCGCCGGCCAGATCGACCTGTCCGCAGCCGTGGATCATCCGCACCGCCACCCGCTCGACATCGGCGGGGAATCCGGCCAGGTCGGCTTCGGCGCGAATGGTCGCGAACGAGCGCCGATAGATCTCGGCCCCGTCGGTGAGGTAGCTGGCACGCACGTCGGACATGCGGTCAACCCTAGAACGCGGTCGCGGGGCGTCCGGCGCCGCGGGTGGTTCAGGTGCGCGGCCGTTCCAGGATGCGCGACATCACCAGCGAACTGCGGGTGCGTCCGACGCGCGCGTTCTCCCTGATCCGCTCCACCGTCACCTCGATCTCGGCCATATCGGTGGCCATCACGTGGACCAGCGCGTCGGCCTCGCCCGCGATGGTCCACACGCCGACGATCTGCGGAATCGGTTCCAGCGTGCGGCGCAATTCGGCGGGGGAGATGTTGTCGCGGTAGTAGACCTCCACGTACGCCTCGGTGATCCAGCCGAGCGCCGCGGGATTGACCTGGGCGGTGAACCCGGTGATCTGGCCGCTGGCCACCATCTTGTCCACCCGCCGCTTCACCGCGGGCGCCGAAAGGCCGACGACGGTCCCGATGTCGGCGAACGAGGCGCGGGCGTGGATGAGCAGTTCGGCCAGGATGCGGCGATCGATGTCGTCCATGCGTGCCTCTCGACGTTCCTGCAACGAATCTCCATTCTGGCACCGGAACGCGCAACGAATCGGTGTTCCCGGTGCAACGCGCGTCCGTTTACCGTCGGTGAGACCTGATCGCCCGCGCAGCCACCGGGAGTCCGAGATGACCGCCGCAGCCCGTCTCCGTGCCAACGCCCCGCTCGCCGCCGGGGTGCATGCACGGGTCGCCACCCCACGCCGTTACGTGATGTGCAGGCCCGACCACTTCGAGGTCGCCTACGCGATCAACCCCTGGATGGATCCGGCCGCTCCCGTCGACCGGGCGCGGGCGCTGGCCCAGTGGGAGATCCTGCGCGCGGTGCTGGAGGAGCACGGACACACGGTGGAGACGGTGCCGGGTGCGCCGGGTCTGCCCGACATGGTGTTCGCCGCCAACAGCGGCATCGTCATCGGCGGACATGCCCTCTCGGCCCGCTTCGCCCACCCCGAACGCGCCGCCGAGGGGCCCGCCTTCCATGCCTGGTTCGCGGCCAGGGAGCTCCGCTCGCTGGCCGTGGCGAGCGAAACCAACGAGGGCGAGGGCGATTTCGCGTTCGCCGGGTCACGGATCCTGGCCGGTGCCGGCTTCCGCTGTTCGCTGTCGGCGCACGCGGAGGTCGAGCGGTATTTCGACCTGCCGGTGGTGTCCCTCGAACTGGTCGACCCGCGCTTCTACCACCTCGACACCGCGCTGACGGTCCTCGACGACACCACCGTCGCCTACTACCCGCCCGCCTTCTCCCCGGCCGCGAGGGACACCCTCGCCGCGCTGTACCCGGACGCGATTCGCGCCGACGAGAACGATGCCGTGCGCTTCGGGCTCAACGCCGTCAGCGACGGCCACCACGTCTTCCTCGACCGGGGCGCGACGAACCTGATCGCCGCCGTCGGCGCTCGTGGTTTCACCCCGGTCCCGGTCGACATGTCCGAGCTCCGCAAGGGCGGCGGCGGTGTGAAGTGTTGCGTCCTGGAACTGCACACCCGCCGCGACACGACGGCGGCCTAGCCCGGACACGGCCGGCGTCCGTGTGTGTCCACCGAGGCGGACACACGCGGATGCCGATGCGGTTCACTCGAACTCGGTGCCGCCGTCACGCAGGAGGTACGCGTCGGAGACGATCTTGCCGATCGCGCGTCCGCCGAGCACGGGGGAGCGCCGTTCGATGACGGACCGCACGACCAGGCCCGCACGGAGGTTGGCGTCGGTGCCGTACATCTCACCGAACAGGCCGACCCGGTCCGCGTCCAGGGCGATGGCCAGTGCCGCGGCACGATCCGCTGACTCCGGGGACATCGGGCCGCGCGCGCATCCGGTGCGCGGGTCGTTCGCACCGGCGGCGACCGGTCAGCGATGGTCGGGTGGGGTGACCAGGTAGCCCTCGGTGGTGGCGACCACGTCGGTGACCGGGCCGGTCGGCCGACCGCAGCGGCGTTCGCAGCCCGACCAGTGCTGGCGGCCCGCCACGGTCACCGCCTCGGCCGGTACCGAGTTCTCGGCAGGTGGAGTCCGGTCGGTGACTGCGGTGGGGTCGACCTCGCCTCCGGTCCCGGAATCGTGTTCGGGCGAACTGCCGATGCCGGCGGCGGTGGGTGGGGTGGTGCCGTCGCCGGGGAGCACGCGCCCGGTGTCGACGGCGGCGGCGACATCGGCGCGCACGTCGGTGTGCGACTTGGCGCAGCCGGGTCTGCCCGCGCACGCGGTGACCTCGAGCCACGGTGCGGCGGCGTCGAAGATCAGGCCCATCGGGGCGAGGACCCGCACCACGGTCTCGGCGGGGCCCTCGTCGAGGTCGGTGAGAACGATACTGCGCCAGGGGGTGACGAAGACGGGCCGTTCGACCGCGGCGATGAACTCGGCGGTGCGGGCGGGCAGGAGCCCGAGCGGGACACCGGCACCGAGGCTGACGAGGCCGTTGTCCTGTTCCAGCCAGCCGATCGGGATGCCTTGTGCCGCACCGAGTTCCAGTGGCGCACCGGTGGGCGAGCGGTCGAGGATCTCGGTGACGCGCTCGGCGCCACCCGGTATCTCGTGCAGCCGCCACTGCCCGTCGGTGCCGGTGCCGCGCAGGTCGAGAAAGCCGTGTGCGGCCGCGAGCATGACCTCGACCGCCTCGTCCGCCGACACCCGCAGCCCGGTGTCGGTACCGGCGAGCAGCAGCGCGAACTCGTCGGCGCCAACGGCGTGGATCCCGATGTCGCCGCGCAGCACGCTCACGTCGCCGCGCCCGTCGTCGAGGGTGAACAGCACCCGCCCCGGCAAGTCGGCCAGCCGGGAATCGGCCAGCAGCCCGGTATCGAGACCGGCCGCGAGACCGTGCACATCGGCCCAACCCCCGACGCGTCCCGACAGCGGCGAGGCCACGATATTGCGTACCCGCTCGTGGCTCGGGCTCGGCAGCAGGCCCGCCGCGTCGAGCCGGGCCGCGAGGTCCTGGGCGTCGCGCACCTGCCGCAGCTGGATATTGCCGCGCGAGGTGAGTTCGAGCGCGCCGTTGCCGAGGTCGCGGGCCGCGTCCGCCAGTGTCTGCACCTGCGCCGGTGTCAGCCGCCCTCCCGGCACCCGGATGCGCGCCAGCGGACCGTCGGCCGCCTGATGCAGCCGCAGCACACCGGGACACGAATCGGGAGTACGCCTGGTCATGATCTGTCCAGCCTAACGATCGGCCCGGCGGTGAACCCCGTCGCGGGTACCCGGCGGGGCGTAGGGTCGGTGCTCGGTGTGCTCGCTCGTGAGGAGGAGATCTTGGTGGCCGTTCGTCGTGTCGTCCCGAATCTGCGTTCCGCGGCCTCGGACGACAATCGCGCGTTCTACGGACTTCTCGGTTTCGAGGAGGTGATGAACCACGGCTGGATCATGACGCTGGCCTCCCCGTCGGCGCCGGGAGCGCAGGTCAGCTTCATGGCCGCCGATCTGACCGCACCCGTCACTCCCGATCTGAGCGTCGAGGTCGACGATGTCGACGCGGCCTACGCCGCGGTGCTCGACAGCGGCGCCGAGATCGTCCACCCGTTGCGGGACGAGGAATGGGGTGTGCGCCGCTTCTTCGTCCGCGATCCGGACGGCCACGTCGTCAATGTCCTCGGTCATCGGTGAGGGATCGATGACCATGTCGGGTCCGGCGAACCAGGTGCCGGTCACCTAGGCTGGGTGGCGTCGTTTGGCCAGTTCCGCCTCCACCGACCGGAGAGGTCCGTCGCATGCTGCGTGAATTCGTCGACAAGCGGGTCGTGCCCGCACTGGACCGGGTCGCGCTCGCGCAGACCGACGTGGTCGGCCGGTATGTGGGGTGGCTCGAAGGTCGGAATCCCGGCGACGCGCCGGTGGACACGTTGCGGCGGCTGTCACGGCAGTATCTGGTGGTCGTCACCACCAGCGGGGCGCTGGTCGGGCTCACCGCCGCGGTTCCCGGTGTCGGGACCTTGCTCGGGCTCGCCGCCACCGGCGTCGACACCGTCGTGTTCCTCGAGGCCTCGTCCGTACTGTCGGTCGGAGCCGCCGCGGCCTACGATCTCGACGCCGACGATCCGCGCCGGACCCAGCTGGTGTCGAAGGTCGTGCTCGGCGGCGCGGGCACCACGCTGCTCGACGAGACCGCAGGGCACAAGACCGGGCAGTGGCTGGCCGTGGTCACCGACCACATCCCCGGCCTGGCGAGTATGCCGGACTCCCCGGCCAAGCGATTCATCGTCAACTACCTGGTCAAGCGCACGCTGCTGCTGTTCGGCACCCTGATCCCGGCCGGGATCGGCGCCGTCATCGGCGGTGTCGGAAACAACGCGCTCGGCCAGCTGGTCGTCGCCAACGTGTACCGCAACCTCGGCACCGGGTCACCGGAGATGGTCGCCGTAGGCACCGAGCGCGACTGACTTGACCTTCGAGCCGGTCGAACCCCGAGGATGAGCGGGTGCCCGAATCCGAGCTGCTCACCATCGGCGCGTTCGCCCGCTCCTGCGGGCTCAGCGCCAGCGCGCTGCGCTTCTACGCCGACGCCGGTGTTCTCGTCCCCGCCGTCGTCGACGCCGAGACCGGCTACCGCTACTACGCCCCCGGCCAGACCGCCACCGCGCAGCTGATCCGGCGCCTGCGCGCGGCCGACATGCCATTGCCCGCTGTCGCCGCGGTGCTGGCCGAACCAGACCCGGCCCGCGCCGCCGCCCTCCTCGACACCCACCTCGCCGACCTCGACCGTCACCTCGACGGCCTCAGGGCCGCCGCCTGCGCCGCTCGCGGCGCATTGGGATCCGTACCGGTGGGCGAGGTCCGGTCCGCCGAGATCGCTGCCTCCGCCGCGATGCCGGGACAGCGGTTGTCGGCGGCTCGGGACGCGCTGCGTGCTGGACCGGTGGCTGCCATCCGGTCCGTCGAGGTCGCGGATACCGCCGACGAGGCCGGACAACCGTCGTCGGCTCGCAGGGGCGCGGTGGATGCGGCGCGACTCGGCGGGCCCGCTGTGGCGGGCGGTGCGGCGTCGGCGGTGACCGAGGCGGGCGATCGTGGAATCGATGACCGATCGGATACCGGTGCGGTCGTGCGGATCAGTGGCCCCGCGCTGGCGGCGGCACTCGACCAGGTCGCCACCGCCACGGTGCCGGACCCGGAACTGCCGGTGCTCAACAGCATTCACCTCGAATCCGCCGCCCCGGATCTGATCCTCACCGCCACCGACCGCTACCGCCTCGCCATCCGGACCCTGCGCCCGGCCCGGCCGTCGACCACCGCGTGGACGGCCGTCATCGATGCCGATGAGCTGCGCGCGTGCACTCCCTGGCTGCGTCGCAGCTTCCTCGTCGACCTGCGCCCCATCGCGACCGGACTCGAGATCGCCCCTGTGACAACGCCCCCCACCGGCGACGCGGCGCCGGACACCGGAATTCGCCCGTCCGGCGATGGTGAGCCGCGCCCGATCGATACCCCGACCGGCCGGGTCGGCGCTGTGGACGGAATGGCGCGGGTGCGGTCGTGTCGCCGCTCGGCCGAGCGATTCCCCGACGTCCGCGCGATGCTCGCCGTGATTCCCCCGGCCGTCACCAGGGTCGTCGTGCCACGGGCAGCCGTCCTGGACGCGCTCGAGCACTCCGGCGCACCGACCGTCGCACTGCACGCCGACCCGGTCGGCGAGCTACGCACGGTCGCGGCAGGCGATGCCCGGCTCATACCCGCCACGGTCACCGGCCCGCCGATGGCATTGCACTTCGCGGTGACGACCCTGTATCCCGCCGTCGCCACCGCGATCGGCCCCGACCTGATGATCGACCTCGTCGCCCCCGATCAGCCGACACGCCTCCGCTCCGCCGACGACGGCGACCTGCTCACCCTGGCCATGCCCTGCCGCCCCGAACCCACCGCGACATCGGGGCCGTAGCAGCGGGGCGACCGTCGAAGCCCCTCGAACGAACCACTCCCGAAAGGCACACCGATGACCAGCTCCGCCACCGACCACGTGATGGCCCGCATCACCGACGCCGTCACCGAATTCCGTTCGGGTGACACCGATTCCGCGCGCACCGCACTGGTCGCGCTGTGGGCCGAGCTCGGACCGGCGGGTGACCCGCTGCACCGCTGCGCCCTCGCCCACTACCTCGCCGACACCTACGACGATCCGGCCGAGGCCCTCGTCTGGGACCTGCGCGCGCTCGATGCCGCCGACGTCCTCACCGACACCCGGTTGCACGCCCACGACGCGAGCCTGCGGGTTGCCGGCTTCTACCCCTCGCTGCACCTCAACCTCGCCGACAACTTCCGCCGGCTCGGCTCGTTCCCCGCTGCCCGCCGCCACCTCGACGTGGCCGGCGAATCCCTGGGTACCCTCGCCGCCGACGACTACGGCGCCCTGATCCGCACCGCGGTCGCCGAGGTGACCGAGCTGGTCGCCGCTGGCGACACCACTCGTCGCCCGACCCACTGAGCTGCTCGATCCGCGACGGCGCACGACCGGCCGGTAACCCGGTGTGGGCTGGAAAGTTGCGGGCCGGAGGTGGACAGTACGATCGGGATGCTCGGCGGGCGTCGAGGAAACCGGTGCAATTCCGGTGCGGTCGCGCCACTGTGAACAGCCAGACCCTCTCCGGCGAGCAACCAACGACCCGATGGGCGCGTCACCCGAGGAAGGCCACACCCTGTGATCCTGCTGCTGTCCACCTCCGACACCGACCTGCTCAGCGCCCGTGCGAGCGGCGCCGACTACCGGTGGGGCAATCCGGCCCGGTTGCTGGTCGAGGATCTGCCGGAGCTGCTCGACGGCGCCGACCTGGTGATCGTGCGCATCCTCGGCGGCAAACGCGCCTGGGAGGACGGCCTGGACGCGGTGCGGGCCGGCGGGGTGCCGATGGTGGCCCTCGGCGGCGAGATCGCGCCCGACGCCGAACTGATGGAATGCTCCACCGTGCCGGTCGGTGTCGCCGCCGACGCGCACAACTACCTCGCGGCCGGTGGCGCGGGCAACCTGCGCGAGCTGCACCATTTCCTCTCGGACACGGTCCTTCTCACCGGCCACGGATTCGCCCCGCCGGTCGAACTGCCGACCTGGGGTGAGCTCGAGCGCTCGGCGCGCATTCTCGAACCGCACGCCCCCACCGTCGCCGTCGTGTATTACCGGGCCCAGCACCTGGCCGGCAACACCGACTACATCGACGCGCTGTGCACCGCGATCGAGGCGAAGGGCGCCCGCGCGCTGCCCGTCTACTGCGCCTCGCTGCGCACCGCCGAACCCGAGCTGCTCGCGCTGCTCGGCCGGGCCGATGCCCTGGTGGTCACCGTGCTCGCCGCGGGCGGCAGCAAGCCGGCCACCGCCGCGGCGGGCGGCGACGACGAGGCCTGGGACGTGGCCGCCCTCGCCGCCCTCGACGTGCCGATCCTGCAGGGTCTGTGCCTGACCAGTGGTCGCGCCCAGTGGGAGGCCAACGACGACGGGCTGTCCCCGCTCGATGTCGCCACCCAGGTGGCGGTGCCGGAGTTCGACGGCCGCATCATCACGGTGCCGTTCTCGTTCAAGGAATTCGACGCCGACGGCCTGTCCACCTATGTGCCCGATCCGGAGCGCGCGGCCCGCGTGGCGGGCATCGCCGTGCGGCACGCGCGGCTGCGGCACATTCCGGCCGCGGACAAGCGCCTGGCGATCATGCTGTCGGCCTACCCGACCAAGCACGCCCGCATCGGCAACGCCGTCGGCCTCGACACCCCGGCCAGCGCCATCCGGCTGCTCACCGAACTGCGCTCGGCCGGATACGATCTCGGCGAACCCGGCGAGATCCCCGGCCTCGACGACGCCGACGGCGACGCGCTCATCCACGCGCTGATCGCGGCGGGCGGCCAGGATCCCGACTGGCTCAGCGCCGAACAGCTCGAAGGCAATCCGATCCGGATCGGCGCCACCACCTACACCCGCTGGTTCGAGTCGCTGCCGGAGGACCTGCGCGAAGCGGTTGTCGACGCGTGGGGTCCGCCGCCGGGCGAGCTGTATGTCGACCGATCATCCGATCCGGCGGGCGAGATCGTCATCGCCGCACTGCGTTTCGGCAACGTCGTGCTGATGGTGCAGCCGCCGCGCGGGTTCGGCGAGAACCCCGTCGCCATCTACCACGACCCCGATCTGCCGCCGAGTCACCACTACCTGGCGGCCTACCGCTGGCTGTCGGCCCCCGACGGGTTCGGCGCCGACGTCATGGTGCATCTCGGCAAGCACGGCAACCTGGAGTGGCTGCCCGGCAAGACTCTCGGCATGTCGGCCTCCTGCGGCACCGACGCCGCGCTCGGCGACCTGCCGCTGATCTACCCGTTCCTGGTCAACGATCCCGGCGAGGGCACCCAGGCCAAGCGCCGCGCCCACGCCACCCTGGTCGACCACCTGATCCCGCCGATGGCGCGCGCGGAGACCTACGGCGACATCTCCCGCCTCGAACAGCTCCTGGACGAGCACGCCAATATCTCCGCCCTCGACCCGGCCAAGCTGCCAGCCATCCGCCAGCAGATCTGGACGCTCATGCGCGCGGCGAAGATGGACCACGATCTCGGGCTGGCCGAACGGCCCGACGAGGACGTCTTCGACGACATGCTGCTGCACGTCGACGGCTGGCTGTGCGAGATCAAGGATGTGCAGATCCGAGACGGGCTGCACATCCTCGGCCAGGCGCCGACAGGCGAGATGGAACTGGACCTGGTGCTGGCCATGCTGCGCGCCCGCCAGCTGTGGGGCGGCGAACAGAACGTACCCGGTCTGCGGGAAGCGCTGGGGCTCAGCGAATCCGGTGACGAGGCACGGGCGCGCGTCGATGTGGTGGAAGCCCGCGCGCGCGAACTGCTCGGTGCGTTGCAGGCCGAGAACTGGTCGGTGGCCGCGGTCGACGAGCTGGTGAACGACTTCGCCACCGCGATTCTCGCCGGCGGAGTGGACGATTCGTCCCAGGGGGCGGACGGCGGGATCGTCACCGACCCCGGTGGCGCTTCGGCGGCGGGTGGCGTCGTGGTGAGCGAGCGCCTGGCAACGGTGCGCACCGTGCTGCGGTTCGCCGCGACCGAGGTCGTGCCGCGCCTGCGCGAGACCAGCGTGGAGATCGCTCGCGTCCTGCACGCCCTCAACGGCGGCTTCGTCCCCGCCGGCCCCAGTGGATCACCCCTGCGCGGGCTGATCAATGTGTTGCCCACCGGTCGCAACTTCTACTCCGTCGACCCGAAGGCGGTGCCGTCGCGGCTGGCCTGGGAGACCGGTCAGGCGATGGCGGAGTCGCTGCTGGCGAGATACCTGGCCGATCACGGCGAGTACCCGAAGTCGGTGGGCCTGTCGGTGTGGGGCACCTCCGCCATGCGGACCTCCGGTGACGACATCGCCGAAGTGCTGGCACTGCTGGGTGTGCGCCCGGTGTGGGACGAGGCCAGCCGTCGGGTCACCTCGTTGGAGGTGGTCTCGCTCGATGAGCTCGGGCGTCCGCGCATCGACGTGACAGTCCGCATCTCCGGCTTCTTCCGCGACGCCTTCCCCCACGTGCTGGCCCTGCTCGACGACGCGGTCCGCCTGGTCGCCGACCTCGACGAGCCCGCCGAGTCCAATTACGTGCGCGCGCACAGCCAGTCGGATCTGGCCGAACACGGCGACGCCCGCCGCGCCACCACCCGCATCTTCGGCTCCAAGCCGGGCACCTACGGCGCCGGGCTGCTGCAGCTCATCGATTCCAAGAGCTGGCGCACCGACGACGACCTCGCCCAGGTGTACACCACCTGGGGCGGGTACGCCTACGGCCGCGACCTCGACGGTGCCCCCGCGGCCGACGACATGCGCTCCGCCTACCGGCGTATCGCGGTGGCCGCCAAGAACACCGACACCAGGGAACACGACATCGCCGACTCCGACGACTACTTCCAGTACCACGGTGGCATGGTCGCCACGGTCCGCGCGCTGACCGGCAAGAACCCCGAGGCCTACATCGGCGACTCCACCCGCCCCGACGCCGTGCGCACCCGCACCCTGTCGGAGGAGACCGCCCGCGTGTTCCGCGCCCGCGTGGTGAACCCGCGCTGGCTCGAGGCGATGCGCCGCCACGGCTACAAGGGCGCCTTCGAGATGGCCGCCACCGTCGACTACCTGTTCGGCTACGACGCCACCACCGATGTGGTCGCCGACTGGATGTACGAGAAGCTCACCGAGAGCTACGTGTTCGACGACGTGAACCGCAAGTTCATGGAGCAGTCCAACCCGTGGGCGCTGCACGGCATCGCCGAGCGGCTGCTCGAGGCGGCCGAGCGGAAGCTGTGGGCGCAGCCGGAGCCGGAGACGCTGGACAAGCTGCGTCAGGTGTATCTCGAGACCGAGGGTGAGCTGGAGTAGTCGCGTTACGCCGGATCCAGCCCGGTGAACGCCAACCCGACAGTGGTCGCGCACAGCACGGCCCCGGTCGCGGTGGTGCTCAGCAGGTAGCCGAGGGCGATCGACCGAGCGGCGGGTACCCACGCGAGCAGCAGGGTAGGGGTCAGCACGGCGGCCAGGGTAAGGGCCCAGCTGAGCCAGTACGAGGTCTGGATCGGTTCGATCCTGGCGAACGCGATGGTCCGCGGCACCGGTACCGACCAGGCGTTCTGGACCGCGAAAGTCGCCGGAACCAGCACGAAGACGGCCACGAACAGGCCGGCCGCCACACCCCATCCCGCCCGCCACCTGACCTGCCCGGCCATCACACCCACCTTCCACCACACCCGGCTCCGACGCGCCCCATGCTGCCTCGAGCGCGGCGCCACCGGCGGCAACCACATGCCGTGTCCCGACTCGTCCTGTGACGAATACCGGTCGGGCTTCTCCGGTGTGCCCGCGCGTGGGCGCCCGTGCCGGTGGCCCGTGCCGACCAGCGGCTATCCGGCCGTGGCCAGGGTGACGATCAGTTCGTCGGCCATCGACTCGGCCTTCACCATGCCGTCGCCGAGATACAGGGTCGCCGCGCGCGGCCTGCCGTCGGGCAGCGGGAGCACCGAGACCGCGTCGACCCGGCGACCGGTGAGCCGGTCGTACGGCGGTTCGTCGGTGACGTCGAAGGCGGTGTATTTGCCCGACTCGGCGACATACTCGATGTTCACCGGGTCGACCAGCGGTTCGAAGGGATCCCGCCACGGCGCCGCGCCGATCCGGAGTTCCGCACCGTCGACACCGGCGTCGAGCAGCAGCGTCGTCCCGTCATGGAAGGTGAACTCGATCGGGCCCTCGCTGCGGTCGACCTCGTCACCGAGGACGTAGAACATCCGGCGGACGGCGATGATGGTGCCGTCGACGGCGGCATTGAGGGCGGCGCGGCCGTGCTCGTCGGTGTCGGACAACGGTTTTCCCCTGGTGGTCGGTCTCCGAGCGGATGAGCTATCTTGTCGTCGGCAGGTGGTGCCGCGCAACTCCGACCGGCGTGTTCGCCCCGCGCCGGACCGTCCGGTGGCTCCCTCGTACAGTGGATCCATGGTGGATGCTCGCCACGACCCGGTGGCGCGCGCGGCCGATCTGCTGGCCGGGCGCCGGATCGCGGTGATCACCGGCGCCGGGCTGAGCACCGACAGCGGCATCCCCGACTACCGCGGCCCCGCCTCGCCCGCGCGAACCCCGATGACCTACCAGCAGTTCGTCGGCGACGCCGTGTTCCGGCAGCGGTATTGGGCCCGCAACCACCTCGGCTGGCGGCGGATGGACGCCGCGCGCCCCAACCCCGGCCACCGCGCGCTGGCCCGGCTCGAGCACGCCGGGGTGGTCTCCGGCGTGATCACCCAGAACGTGGACCTGCTGCACACCAAGGCGGGCGCGCGGCGGGTGATCGACCTGCACGGTACCTACGCTCGGGTGTGCTGTCTCGGCTGCCAGGCACTGATCTCCCGGATGACCCTCGCCGAACAGCTGGAAGCGGCGAATCCCGGTTTCGCCGAACAGGTTTGCGGGACCACCGGCATCGAAGTCGCCCCAGACGCCGACGCCGTAGTGACCGATACCGCGCGATTCCGCATGCTCGACTGCGCCGCCTGCGGCGGCATGCTGAAACCGGACATCGTCTACTTCGGCGAAACCGTCCCACCCGACCGTGTGGCCGCTGCCTTCGACCTGGTCGAGACCGCGCAGGCGCTGCTGGTGGCAGGGTCGTCGCTGACGGTGATGTCGGGCCTGCGCTTCGTGCGACGCGCCGCGAAAAACGGCGTGCCGGTGGTCATCGTGAACCGGGGCGCGACCCGCGGCGACGACCTGGCCCTGCTCCGCATCGACGCGGGCTGCTCGGAGACCCTGAGCGCACTGGCCGATCGACTCACCACCGGTGCGAAATGATGGGTCACTTGATCCCTCGGTGACGGCGCCGGATCCGACGTGGGTAAGCTCGGCGCACCAGTGCATGAAGAGTTCCACCCGCGGCGCAAAGCTTTCCTCGCAGCGGGGTTGCCGGCCCTTGTGTGGGCCGCGTGATCGACCCCCACTTGCCAGCCGATCAGAACCAGGGCTTTTCGATGACCGATACCGCTGTTGCCGAACCACGCCTCACGCACCGCCAGACCTTGACGATCCTGTCCGGCCTGCTCCTCGGGGTGTTCCTGGCCGCGCTCGACCAGAACATCGTCAGCGTCGCGATCGTGCGGATCGCGAACAGTCTCGACGGCTTCGACGAACAGGCATGGGCGACAACGGCATACCTGATCACCGCCACGGTCACCACCCCGCTGTACGGCAAGCTCGCCGACATCTACGGGCGCAAACCGTTCTATCTGCTGGCGATCGCGTTGTTCGTGCTCGGCTCGGCCGCCTGCTGTTTCGCGACCACCATGTACGAGCTGGCCGCCGCCCGCGCCTTCCAGGGCCTCGGCGCGGGCGGGTTGATGTCGTTGGCGTTCACCATCGTCGGTGATCTGGTGCCCGCTCGCGAACGAGTCCGCTACCAGGGCTATTTCCTGATGGTGTTCGGGATCGCGACGGTGCTCGGTCCGGTGGTCGGCGGGTTCCTCGCCGACTACGACACGCTCGGCGGGATCGAGGGCTGGCGCTGGGTGTTCCTGGTGAACGTGCCCGTCGGTGTGTTGGCGTTCCTGGTCGTCGGGAAGGTGCTCAACGTCGCGCATGTGCGCAGACAGAGCCGAATCGACTGGCTCGGGGCCGGTGCTCTCGTGCTGGCGGTGGTGCCCTTGCTGATCGTCGCCGAGCAGGGCCGCGGGTGGGGCTGGACCACGCCGAAGTCCCTGCTGTGCTACGGGATCGGCGCGGGTGGGCTGCTGCTGTTCCTGGTGATCGAGTTCGTCATGAAGGACGCCGCGTTGATCCCCTTGCGGCTGTTCCGCAGCCGCACGTTCACCATCGCCATTCTCGGCGGGTTCCTCGTCGGTGTCGCGATGTTCGGCGCGATCACCATGGTGCCGCAGTATCTGCAGGTGGTGCGGGGTTACTCGCCGACCGAGGCGGGGTTGCTCATGCTGCCGCTGGTGCTCGGCATCATGGTCGGCGCGCAGCTGTCGGGCCTGATCACCAAGGCCACCGGCCGCTACAAGGTGCTGCCGGTGCTCGGCGCGCTCATCCTCGCCCTCGGCTGCGCCCTGTTCGCGCACGTGAGCTACGACGGGCCGCTGTGGCAGCCGCTGGCCTTCAGCGCGATCATCGGCTTCGGTCTCGGCGGCTGCATGCAGACACTGATCATCGCCGCCCAGAATGCCGTGCCGAGCTCCGAGATGGGAGTGTCGACCGCCTCGGCGACCTTCTTCCGCCAGCTCGGCGGCACCCTCGGTGTCGCGGTGTTCCTCACCGTGCTGTTCGACCGGCTGCCCGGGTCGATCCTGTCCGCGTTCGGCGGCACCATGCCGCCGGGGCTGGACGAGGCGGGACTGGCTGCGCTGCAACAGAACACCTCCGGGATCACCGCGCTCGCCGACGAGCTGCGAATCCCGGTGCTGCAGGGCTTCACCGACGCCATGCAGGGCGTGTTCCTGCTGGCCGCCGATCTGGCGGTGGTGGCGTGCCTGGTGCTGGTGTTCATGAAAGAGATTCCGCTGCGCGACGATCCGCCGCCGGAGACCACGGACGACGGGACGCTGCTGCGCGATGTGAGCCTGCACGACGCGACCGAGATGGCGGGCAGGCTGCATCCCACCGCCACCGGGCGGGTCATCGCCGGGCTGCTGCGCCGCGACGACGACCGTCCCGTCCCCGCGGCCACCCTCACCCTCATCGACCAGCACGGGCGCCAGGTGGCGCGCGGGGACGGCGACTCCGACGGCGCCTATGTGATCGAGGCACCGGAACCGGGAAACTACGTGCTCATCGCCGCCGCGGTGGGACACCAGCCGGAAGCGGTGAGCGTGTCCATGGGGGAGCGGGCACTGCACGTTGACCTCATGCTGACCGGGGCGGGCGAGCTCACCGGCATCGTGCGCTCGGCGCGCCGCGGTGAACCGCTGCTCGGCGCGACGGTCACCCTCACCGACTCCGGCGGCGATGTGGTCGGCGCCGCGATCACCGGCGAGGACGGCGCGTACGTCTGCCGGGACGTGGTGAGCGGGACCTACACCCTGGTCGCGGTCGCCGACCACATGCGCCCGGCCGCCGTCGCGCTCACCATCCCCGACACCGGCTCGCTGCACCACGACATCGATCTCGAGCCGATGGCCATGCTCGTCGGTTCCGCCTGGGCTGACGGCGAGCGGCCCGTCGCCGACGTCCAGATCACCGTGCTCGACGCGGGCGGCGATCCGGCCGCCACCACCCGAACCGACGCCACCGGCCGCTACCTGGTCCCCGACCTGCCCGAAGGCGAATACACCATCGTCGCCCGCGGCTACCCACCGGTGGCGAGCCAGGTATCGGTGACCCGCGGCGAGATCTCCCACGACGTGACCCTCGGCTACGACTCCGAGGAGTCCGTGCACCACCGGTGAATCAGGGTGTGCGCCCGGCCGTGAGTTCGGCGTCGAGGAGGATTCGGCGGCGATAGGTCCGCAGGGCCGCGGTCACCGCGAACACGGCAGTGAGCGCACCCATCAGGATGCGGATCGAGTGGGCGACTTCGATCTCGCGAACGGTGCGGTTGAGCTCCTCGACGGTGTAGCGGTCGCGGTCGTCGAACAGAATCGTCCAGCGTTCCCACAGGTACAGCATCGACAACAGGAACATCCCCGACACGAGTGTCGTCAGCGAGGCCACCGTCCAGGCACGCGCGGTCCGCGACCACAGGCTCGCCGCGGTCGCCACCAGCGCGCTCAGCGTGAGCACCGCACCGAGCGGGCGCATCACACCGCCCACTGACACCGCCGCGGTGAACTCCTCCCCGAGGGCCAGCGAGTCCGGGATGTCGTGGAAGTAGTTCGGATACAGGAAGACCGTCTCCGAAATCATGGTGCAGAACACGAGTGTCGCCAGCACGGCGTACACGGTGGTCGCGGTCAATGAGATGCTGAGTTTCCGCATGGGAGCCCCCTGTTCGTCCGAAGTCCTCTGAATGTAGGTCGACGCCGAACTCGCCACATCGGGCCTCAACCCTGATCCGAGCCGGGGGCATCCCGCAGGCGACCCGGAGTCGGTGCAAGAACCCGATGCCCGCAATGCTGCTGGAACCGGTCCGAGGTAGTCGGCGTGATGTGCACCCGGCGGGGAGGCGGCAAGGGTGTTACCGCGCCGGCCGCCACGGGATTCGTCCGTTCCCGTCGCCGGCGGTGGTCCACTGTTCGGACCAATCCCACAGGGGTTGGAGGGCTTCGGCGAGGAGGGCGCCTTCGGTGGTGAGTTCGTAGGCGCCACGGGGGCCGTGCTTGCGGGTGAGGCCGGCGGCCTGAAGTTGCTGGAGGCGGTCCGAGAGCATACTCGACGAGCAGTTGCCCATGCGTCGTCGCAGGTCGAGGAAGCCGAGGGGCCAGGTTCGAGTTCCCAGATCACGCGCAGCATCCACCGCTGACCGAGCAGGTCGATCGCGGCGAGGATGGTGCCGGAGGGTTCGCTGTCACCCGCGGTTCGCGGCCGGGGTGCGCATGTTGTCGTGAACTACCGTGAGAAGCGCAAGCGGGCGCTGACCGTCGTGGACGCGATCGTCGGGGCAGGGGGCCGCGCCTCGGCGATCGGTGCGGACGTGTCCGATCCGGCGGCGGTGCGCGCGTTGGCGGACGAGATCGACCCTAGCCCTTCACATAGGCGCCGCCCAATTAGTCAATTGATCACCACGCTGTGGTGGCGGGACTTTTCCGCCGATGCAGCCACTACAGCGTGGTGATCAAATGACCAGATCTTGGGGGTGGTGATGGGCTACCGAAACGGCGTGACCTGGACGGTGGCGGGTCACGCCGTTTCCGGGGCCGCGGTCAGGAAGTGGTGGTGGCGGCTTCGCGTTGGAGTTCCAGGGCGATGTCGATGAGTTGGTCTTCTTGGCCGCCTACGAGTTTGCGTCGGCCTGCGCGGACGAGCATTTCGGCGGCTGAGACGTTGTAGCGTTCGGCTTGGCGTTCGGCGTGTTTCAGGAAGCTGGAGTAGACGCCTGCGTAGCCCATCATGAGCGACTGGCGGTCGAGCAGGCATTCCTGCGGCATGGCGGGGCGGACCACGTCTTCGGCGGCGTCGGCGATGGCGAAGAAGTCGATGCCGGTTTCGATGCCGAGTTTGTCGGCGACACCGACGAACGCCTCGACGGGGGTGTTGCCCGCGCCCGCACCGAAGCGGCGGGTGGAGCCGTCGATCTGGGTGGCGCCCGCGCGGACGGCGTAGACCGAATTGGCGACGGCGAGGCCGAGGTTCTCGTGGCCGTGGAAACCGACCTGGGCGTCGGTGCCGAGTTCGGCGGCCACCGCGCCGACGCGGTCGGAGACCTGTTCCAGGACAAGGGCTCCCGCGGAATCGACGATGTAGACGCATTGGCAGCCGGCGTCGGCCATGATCCTGGCTTGCTTCGCCAGCACCTCGGGCGGTTGGGTGTGCGACATCATGAGGAAGCCGACGGTTTCCAGGCCGAGGTCGCGGGCGTAACCGAAGTGCTGGATCGAGACGTCGGCCTCGGTGCAGTGGGTGGCGATGCGGCAGATGGACGCGCCGTTGTCCTGGGAGATCTTGATGTCTTCCTTCACGCCGACGCCTGGCAGCATGAGGAAGGCGATCTTGGCGTTGCGCGCGGTCTGTGCGGCGATGGTGATCAGTTCCTGCTCAGGGGTTTTCGAGAACCCGTAGTTGAAGGAGGAACCGCCGAGGCCGTCGCCGTGGGTGACCTCGATGACCGGGACGCCCGCACCGTCGAGTGCGGTGACGATGTCACGGACCTCGGTAGCGGTGAACTGGTGGCGTTTGTGGTGCGAGCCGTCGCGCAGCGAGGTGTCGGTGACCCGGACGTCGAGTTCGGGGGAGTAGGTCATGCGAGGTCTCCTTACGTGCGGCGGGTGTCCGGCGCCGAGGCGGGTGCTGGGGTGGTCACGACTGCGCAGGGATGCGGGCCGAGATGATCTGGTCGGCGAGGACGTCGCCCACGCGGGTGGCGGCGGCGGTCATGATGTCGAGGTTGCCCGCGTAGGGCGGCAGGAAGTCGCCTGCGCCTTCGACCTCGACGAAGATCGACACCTTCGCCATGCCGCCGGACACCACCGACGGGTCGTCGAACTGGGGGTCGTTGAGCAGCCGGTAGCCGGGCACGTATTCCTGGATCGACTTCTCCATGCGCAGGATGGACTCGGCGATGGCGTCGCGGTCGGCGTCCTCGGGGATAGCGCAGAAGATGGTGTCGCGCATGATCATCGGCGGCTCTGCGGGGTTGAGGATGATGATGGCCTTGCCGCGCTGGGCGCCGCCGATGGTTTCCACACCCTTGGAGGTGGTTTTGGTGAACTCATCGATATTGGCGCGGGTGCCGGGTCCGGCCGACACCGACGAGACCGAGGCCACGATCTCGGCGTAGGCCACCGGCACGACCCTGGAGACGGCCGCGACCATGGGGATGGTGGCCTGGCCGCCGCAGGTGATCATGTTGACGTTCGGTGCGTCGCGCAACGAGTCCAGGTTCACCGGCGGGATCACTGCCGGGCCGACCGCGGCGGGGGTGAGGTCGACGGCCCGGATTCCGGCGGCCTCGTATTCGGGTGCGTAGGCGCGGTGTACGTAGGCGGAGGTCGCCTCGAACAGCAGATCGGGTTTCTCGTCGAGGGCGAGCAGCCAGTCGGCGCCCTCGGCGGAGGTTTCCAGGCCGAGCCCACGTGCCCGCTTCAGCCCCTCGCTGTCGGGGTCGATGCCGATCATCCAGCGTGGCTCGATCTTGTCCGAGCGCAGCAGCTTGTACAGCAGGTCGGTGCTGATGTTGCCGGATCCGACGATCGCGGCGCTGACTTTCCCGTTGGACACGGTAGGCCTCCTCGAAACGGGCCGGCGGGGAACCGGCGGAAGAACTGGAGCGGAATCGCGGCAACGCTGCCGGGGCTGATCCCGCGGTATGGGTGGGTCAGCGGAAAGACAAACGGACGGAACCTAGTCCGGTGAACTCGGCATGGAAGTCGTCACCGGGGCGGGCGTCGATCGCGCGGGTGCAGGAACCGGGCAGCACGATGTCACCCTTCTTCAACCGCACCCCGAACGTGGCGACCTTGCGCGCCAGCCACGCCACCGCGATCACCGGATCACCCAATACCGCGTCACTGCGGCCCTCGGCGATGACCTCACCGTTGCGGGTGAGCACCGCATCGATGGCCTTGATATCGATATCGGCGGGCGCTACCCGCTCCTTACCGAGCACGAAACCGGCCGACGAAGCGTTGTCGGAAATGGTGTCGGCCAGGCCGATCTTCCAGTCCTTGATGCGTGAGTCGATCAGCTCGATCGAGGGCGCGTAGGCGGCTGTCGCGGCGAGCACGTCGGCTTCGGTGCAGTCCTCGCCGGGCAGGTCGGCGCCGAGCACGAACCCGACCTCGACCTCCACCCGCGGCAGAAGGTACTTCGAGGTGTCGACCGGGACGTCGGAGAAGACCTCCATGTCGGCGAGTAGATGCCCGTAGTCGGGCTCGTCGACACCCATCATCTCCTGCATCGCCTTCGACGACAGGCCCACCTTGTGGCCGACGATCCGCGCGCCGTCGGCCAGCCTGCGCCGGATATTCAACAGCTGGATCTCGTAGGCGTCCACGACGTCGATATCGGGATACCGGTCGACCAACGGGAGTACCGCCACCCGATCCCGCTCCGCGCGCGCCAATTCGGCGGCCGCCTCGGTGCGCACACTCGCTGTCAGCATCCTGATTCCCTCTTCTCCTCCGATGACTGCATCCCATGCTCGCGGCCACGACCGGCCCGCGGGCCCGCGTCTCCCGCTGGATGGACCGGAAATCGAGAACGGCGCGGGATTGTCGCGCACACCCCGACCAGCACCACCGTCATCGCCGCGATCGAGACGAAGACGAGATGTATGGCGGCGGAAAGACTCTCCGGCGACGGTGTTCCCGAGGCCCCGACCCTGGCGGTGACGATCGCGCCGAACACCGCCACCCCCACCGCGCTGCCCAGCGACCGCGCGAACAGATTGGCGGAGGTCACCACGCCACGCTCGGTCCACGAAGCACTGGTCTGGGCCGCGATCAAAGTGGGCGTGGCCACCAGCCCCATCCCCGCGCCGACCACGAAACACGATGCCGCGACCTGCCACAGCGGCGACCGGGCATCGAGCAGCAGCGTCGACGCGGTCCCGAGCGCGGCGACACCGCTGCCCACCACCGCGCAGGTGCGGAACCCGAAGCGCAGGTACACCTTTCCGGCCTGCGCCGCACTGAGCGGCCAGCCGAGCGTGAGCGCCCCGGTGACCATCCCCGCTACCAGCGCGCTGGTGCCGAGCACTCCCTGATTGAACATCGGCACATACGAGGTGAACCCGAACAGCAGCGCGCCTCCCAGCATCGACGCCACACTGCCTGCGACCAGCACCCGCCGGGTGAACAGCCACAGCGGCAGAATCGGGTGCGCCGCCCGGGATTCCACCACCGCGAACGCCACGAGCGAGACCGCGGCGCCCGCGAAGATCGCGATGCCGGTGGACGAGCCCCACGCCCAGCTCCGGCCACCCTCGAGCAGCCCCAGCACCAGCGCGCCCGCCCCGAGCGTCAACAGGGCCGCCCCCGCGTAGTCGATGCGGTGCCCGCGGCGCGGCGCCGACTCGGCGAAATGCCGGACCAGCATCGTGCCCGCCACCACGGCCACCGGCAGATTCACCAGGAAGATCCAGCGCCAGCCCAGATAATCGGCGAAAATGCCGCCGAGCAGCGGCCCGGTCACCGACGCCACCGCCCACACCCCGGCCAGATAGCCCTGCACCGTGGCTCGTTCGGCCAGCGTGTACAGATCACCGGCGATCACCATGGTGGTGGGCTGGATGGCGCCGGCGCCGATGCCCTGCACCGCACGGAACACGATCAGCGCGAGCATGCTCGGGGCCAGCCCACACAGCAGCGAACCCAGCGCGAACACCACCACCCCGAACAGCATCACCGGTTTGCGGCCGAAGGTGTCGGCCAGCGCACCGTAGATCGGCACCGTCACCGCCTGCGCGAGCAGATAGCTCGTGAACAGCCAGGGAAACAGGGCGAAATCGCCGAGACTGTCGGTGATGGCAAGGACAGCGGTCGCCAGAATCGTCGAATCCAGCGCGACCAGCGCGGTGGCGAGCATGAGCGAGACGAGCACGGGCCCGCGTTCGGACCCGAACCCGACCTCCGCGCGCACGGTATCGGTGGCCACGGCACACCCTCCGGGTCAGAAGCGGATACGGATGGAATCGGAATCCGGGCGGGCCTGGCAGGCGAGGGTGTAGCCGGCATCGATGTCGTCCTGGTCCAGCACCCCCGACTTGGCCACGGCCACCGCGCCGTCCACGACGGTGCAGGCGCACGACCCGCATTCGCCTTCCCGGCACGAGTACGGCACATCCAGTCCGTCGGCGAGCAGTACATCCACGAGCGTGCGCGAACGCGGCCAGCGCAGCGCGTGCTCGGCGCCGTCGAGTTCCACCGTCACCTCGGCGGCATCCCCGGCCTCGGCCGTGTCGAGGGGCTCGGGCTCGGCGAACGGGTCACCCGACAGCGACACGAACACCTCGGTGGTGATCCGGTCCCGCGACCAGCCCGCCCCGGTCAGCGCCTCGGTCACCGCGGCCATGAACGGGCCGGGACCACACACGAACGACTCGAAACCGGTGTGCGGCGCGGCGAATCCGGCGAGCTGGTCGGCGCTCGGCAGGCCCTGCAGCGATTCCAGCCAGTGCGTCACGCGCAACCTGCCCGGATACCGGGCCACCAACTCACGCAGCGCGTCGGCGAAGATCACCGAATCCTGGCCGCGATTGGCGTAGAACAGCACCACCCGGCCGGCGCCGTTGGCCAGCACCGACCGCAGGATCGACATCACCGGCGTGATGCCACTGCCCGCCGCCCACAGCAACAGATCGGTATCGAGCGAGGCGGGGGTGAACGTGCCCTGCGGAGGCAGCACGTCGACGGTGTCACCCGCCCTGATGTTGTCGCACAACCAGTTCGAGCCGTACCCACCATCGGTGCGTTTGACCGTCACCCGCGGCGGTTCACCGGTGAACGGCGAGCTGGCCAGCGAGTAGCACCGCGCCACCGGTGTCTCGCGGTCGGTCGGGATGCGCAGGGTGAGGAACTGGCCGGGCCGGTAGGCGAAACGATCCGCGGCGTGGTCGGGGACCTCGAAGACGAGCGAACGGGCGTCGGCCGTTTCCTCGATCACGGCCGCCACCCGCAGCGTCACCACCCGCGAGTCCTGCGGGATCTCGGCAGTCGCCCTCGTCACTGGTGTCCTCCTCCGTCACAGAACCGGTGTCGGAGGTCACCGTCGCAGGTGCGTGGGGATCGCCGGGGCCGCGTTCCCGGTGGACGGGAGGTCGGCGCCGGACCGCCCGCTCACCGGGAACACCAGCTCGGCGGCCCGGCCGGGCCCACCTAGCGTCGCCGACGTGGACACGCGAACTTCCGGGGGCGCCCGATGAACCGCATGCAGAACACCGTCGCGCTGGTGACCGGCGCCGCAGGCGGCATGGGCCGGGCCCACTGCCGCCGCCTCGCCGAGGAGGGCGCCGAGATCATCGCCGTCGACATCGCGGCCGCCGCCGACGCGCTGGCCGTGACCACGGCCGAGGTCGAAGCACTGGGCCGGGGCTGTGTGACCGCCCTGGCCGACGTGCGCGACCAGGCCGCTCTCGATGTGGCGGTCGCCGACGGCGTCGCGGCGCTCGGGCGCCTCGACGTGATTGTGGCCAATGCCGGTGTCTACCGCGATCTCGGCCCGTCCTGGGAGCTGACCGACGCGGACTGGCAGCGCACCATCGACATCAATCTCACCGGCATGTGGCACACCGTGCGGGCCGCAGTGCCCGCGCTGAGCGACGGCGGCTCGGTGGTGATCGTCAGCTCCACCAACGGCATCGTCGGCGCGGCGTCGGCCGCCCACTACTCGGCGAGCAAGCACGCCGTGGTCGGTCTCGCCCGCACCCTCGCCAACGAGCTCGGGCCGCGCGGGATCCGGGTGAACACCGTGCACCCCGGCTCGGTGGCCACGCCGATGATCCTCAACGACACCGTCTACGCCAAGCTCCGGCCCGACCTGGACAACCCGACACGCGACGACGCGGCGGAGGCGCTGGCCCGCCGCACCATCCTGCCGGTCCCCTGGGTGGACCCGGTCGATATCAGCAATGCCGTGCTGTTCCTCGCATCCGACGAGTCCCGTTACGTGACGGGAACCCAGCTCGTGGTGGATGCCGGACTGACTCAGAAGGTGTGACATGGGACGAGTAGTGGGCAAGATCGCCCTGGTGACCGGCGCGGCACGCGGCATCGGCCGCGCCCAGGCCGTCCGGCTGGCCGAGGAAGGCGCCGACATCATCGCCGTCGACATCTGCGGACCGGTGGAAACGGTCGTCTCGCCCGGCGCGACCACCGACGACCTCGCCGAAACGGTGCGCGCCGTCGAGAAGACGGGCGCGCGGGTCGTCGCGGCGCCGGTCGACGTGCGCGACGGCACCGCGCTGCGGGCGGCCGTCGACGCCGCGGCCGCCGAACTCGGCGGACTCGACATCGTCTGCGCGACAGCGGGAATCAGCTCCAGCGGGTCCGCCCTCGAGCTCACCGAGCAGCAGTGGCAGACCATGATCGATGTGAATCTCACCGGGGTGTGGCAGACCTGCAAGGCCGCCACCCCGCACCTGATCCGCCGCGGCGGCGGGTCGATGATTCTCACCAGCTCCATCGCGGGACTGCGCGGCCTGGTGGGCGTCGCCCACTACACCGCCGCCAAACACGGCGTGGTCGGGCTCATGCGGTCGATGGCCAAGGAACTCGCACCCCACCA
Source organism: Nocardia rhizosphaerae (assembly GCF_042650365.1). Classification (NCBI taxonomy): domain Bacteria; kingdom Bacillati; phylum Actinomycetota; class Actinomycetes; order Mycobacteriales; family Nocardiaceae; genus Nocardia; species Nocardia rhizosphaerae. The sequence goes on along the minus strand of NZ_JBHSBA010000015.1, from coordinate 1,034,007 downwards.
CATCCGGGTGAACTCGGTACACCCCACCAATGTGGACACACCCATGATCCAGAACGACATGGTGCGCAAGGTGTTCCGCCCCGACCGGGAAAACCCCACCCGCGAGGAGTTCGCCGAGGCGGCGGTGACCATGAACATGCTGCCGATTCCCTGGGTGGAACCGGTCGACATCGCCAATGCCGCCCTGTTCCTGGCCTCCGACGAAGGCCGCTACATCACCGCGGTGACGCTGCCCATCGACGCGGGCAGCACGCAGCGCTGACAATCTGCGCGGCATCGGCTGTCGCTGGGTGGTGCGGGCCCCGGCGAGTTCTGCGGCGCCGGGCCGAGCTGTCGGCCGGGATCCGGTCGGGTCGCCGACACCGTCCGACAGCCCGCTGGATCAGCGTGCTGTCGCCGCTGTCGCCGGATGGTTCAGCCCGCGCAGCGAGCGTGGCAGCTCGCGGGTGTGCAGCACTCCCAGACGCTGGGTGGCACGGGTGAGGGCGACATAGAGTTCCGCGGCGCCGCGCGGGCCGTCGGTGCGGATCCGGTCCGGCTCCACCACCAGCACGGCGTCGTATTCCAGGCCCTTGGTCGCCGCGGCCGGCACCGTGCCGGGGACCTCCGGTGGACCGATCACCACGCTGGTGCCCTCGCGTCCGTCCTCGTCCTGCACGAATTCGGCGATGGCCGTTGCCAATTCATCGTGGTCGACGTGCCGCGCCCAGGGCTGGACGCCGCAGGCGCGGACCGACTCCGGTGCGGTGATCTCCGGCGCGAACTCTGCGAGCACCGCGGCGGCGACCGCCATGATCTCCGTCGGTGTGCGGTAGTTGACGGTCAGGGACCGGTAGGCCCAGCGGCCGGGCACATAGGGGTCCATGACCTCGGCCCACGAGGTCGCGCCAGCCGCCGACCGGCGCTGCGCGAGGTCGCCCACCACGGTGAACGACTTCCCCGGGCAGCGGCGCATCAGCGCCCGCCACTCCATCGCCGACAGTTCCTGCGCCTCGTCGACGACGATGTGCCGGTAGGTCCAGTCCCGGTCGGCGGCGGCGCGTTCGGCGAGCTCGCGGGTGTCGCGTTCGCGGAACCGTTCGGCCAGGTCCGCCCCGAACAACATGTCCTGGGCGAAGAGGTGATCCTCGTCGTCCATGTGATCCTCGCGGGCGACCAGGGTGTCCAGTACGCCGGCGGCATAGGCGACCTCGGCCCTGCGCTCGCGTTCGGCCGTGTCGTCGACCGGTTCGCCGCGGCCGAGCAGTTCGTGCAGCTCGTCGAGCAGCGCCACATCCGGGATCGTCCATGCGGCCCCGTCGGCCCGGCGCAGCGCTGGGTCGGCACCGGCGACGGTCAGCCGCTCCGGCGACGAATACAGTTGTGCCAGCAGAGTTTCCGGAGTGAGGACGGGCCACAGTTCGTCCAGGGCCGCGGCGAAGGCGGTGTTGCCGGCGAGCTCGGCGACGAGGTCGGCGCGCAGCTGCTCCCAGGCCTCGCGGTCGTCACGGGTGAGCCAGCCCTTGCCGATTCGGCCGATCGCGCGCTCGGTGAGCACATAGGTGACGATCTCCTCGAACACCGCGCGCGCCTCGTTGTGCGGGCGCCCACTCGCCCGCGCCTCCTCCCGCGCCCACTGCGCCGTCTCGGCATCGATGCGTACTGTGACGTCGGCCAGGTCGATGGTCAGCGGCTCCACCGGCAGCCGCTGCCGGTCCGCGATCGCCGCCGCCAGCACGTCGAGCATGTGCAGCGACCCCTTGATCCGGGCGGCCGTCGGTGCGTCTTCCGCGGTGACCCGCAGTCCGGGCAGCAGTTCGCCCACGGTCGCGAACACCACATTCGTCTCCCCGAGCGAGGGCAGCACCCGCGCGATGTGGTGCAGGAAGGCCGGATTCGGCCCGACCACCAGTACACCCTGACGTTCCATCCGCTCGCGCTGGGTATAGAGCAGATAGGCGACCCGGTGCAGCGCCACCACGGTCTTCCCGGTGCCGGGGCCACCCTCGAGTACCAGCACACCGGGATGGTCGAGACGGATGATCTCGTCCTGTTCGGCCTGGATGGTCGCGACGATGTCGCGCATCCCGGTTCCCCGCGGCGCGTTCACCGCGGCCAGCAGCGCCGCGTCCCCCTGGTCGGCGCCGGAGGGGTCGCCGAGCTGTTCATCGGTGAAATCGGCGAGGTGGCGGCCACGGGTGTGGAACTGGCGGCGCCTGCGCATGCCCTCCGGCGCGGCACCGGTCGCCACATAGAACGGTCTCGCGGCGGGCGCGCGCCAGTCCAGCAGCAGCGGCTCGAACTCGTTCGCCTCGTCGAACAGCCCTATGCGGCCGATGTAGCGGGTCTCCCCGTCGGTGCTGTCCAGCCGCCCGAAGCACACTCCGTTGTCGGCGACGTCGAGCCGCTTGCCCTCCTTGGCGAGTGCCCGCACCTCGACATCGCGATCCATCGCGGAGACCCCCGTGCTCCGCAGCGCCGCGCCGTAGCGGGTGCGCACCCTGGCGCGTTCGGTGTCGAGTCGCGCGTACAACCCGTCCACATAGCGCTGTTCGGAGCGCAGTTCGTCCTGATACCCCTGAGTTGACATCCTGCCCTCACCTTCCGGTTCGTCCATCCCGGCGGAGCGCGTCGATCACTCCTGTTTCCGCAGCTCACGGCTTCGGCGGACGATTATGCGGCACGAAGGGGGCCTTGCGGCAAGGCCCCCTGTGCGCTATATCTTGGAAAGGGAAGGGGGACTCCGAGTCCCCGCTCAGTTCGCCGGTTCGGCATCCTTCCGGGTCAGAAACGCCATAACGGCCGACTCGAATTCGTCCTTACGCTCGATCATCGCCCAGTGCCCGCAGTTCGGGAACACGTGCAGCTCGGCGTGCGGAATGGTGCGCATCGGGATCAACGCCATGTCGAGCGGACTGACCCGATCGTCGCGACCCCAGGTGATCAGCGTCGGCGCCGCTACCTTGTGCAGCATCGCCCACGGCGGCGGCGCGTCCGACGCCTCCATGGCGCGCACCATCATGGCGAAGGCGGCCTTGCTGTACATCCGACGGGCGCTGTCGAGGGTGGCCGGATCGGTGGCCTGGGTCCAGCGCTCCTCGATGAGCTCCTCGGTGACCAGCGCCGGGTCGTACACCATCGAATTCAGCCACTGGATCAGCCGCTCCCTGGTCGGCTCCTCGGTGAACTCCTGCAGCAGCTTGATGCCCTCCCCGGGACCGGGGCTGAACAGATTGCGGCCGATGCCGCCGATCGTCACCACCTTGCCGACCCGCTCGGGGTGCGCGATGGCGTAGTTCAGCGCCACCCCGCCGCCCATCGAGTTGCCGATGATGTCGACACTGTCGAGGCCGAGCGCGTCGATGAAGCGCACGACCGCGTCCAGCGCGGTCACCATCGGATGCCCACCGAAATCGTCACTCACCCCGAAACCGGGGAACTCCAGGACCAGGCAGCGGAATCGGTCGGCGAACGTGGCGAGATTGCCGCGGAAATTGCGCCACCCCGTCACACCGGGACCCGACCCGTGCAGCAACAGCAGCGGCGGCCCGTCGCCCGCTTCGTGATAGCGCAGCACGCCCGCGTCGGTGCGGATCTCGCGCAAGGTGCTCTCGTAGCTCAGGTCGCTCACGACTCCACCTCGCTGGCGCTCGGTTCCGTCGTGCGCGAAGGCGCGCTGTGCTGATGGTTCACTCGCTGACGCTCACTCACGCGTGCGTCCCGCCGTCGATGCGGATCTCGGTGCCGGTGATGAAGGCGCCGTCGGAGGACACCAGCATGGCGATCACCCCGGCCACCGCGCTCGGATCGCCCATGCCCGCACCGCCGGACTCCAGGTCGGTCGGCAGCACCGGCGACAGCTTCGCGAACAGCGCCCAGTCGGCGTCGGCGGGCACGTACCCCGGCGTCGCGTCGGTGATCCCGGACTTGATGCTGCCCGGCGCCACACACACCGCGCGCAGACCCTTGCCGCCGAACTCGAGGGCGATGGCGTGGGTGAAGGACTGGATGCCGCCCTTGCTGGCCGCGTAGGCCGCCATATACGGGTGGGCGAACGCCGCCGAGGTGGAACTGAAATTGACCACCGTCGACCGCGGGTTCGCCAGCAAGGCGGGCAGCGCCTCGCGGACCACGAGGAAGGTGCCGGTGAGATTCACCCGCAGAATGCGGTCCCACAGGTCGAGCGGGGTCTGCTCGGTGTGTGTGGCGCGCAAGATGCCCGCCGCGTTCACCACCGCGTCCAGCCCGCCGAGGGTGTCCACAGCGGAGCGGACACCCGCCACCACCGACTGTTCGTCGCCGATATCGATCGGCAGGCTGGTCAGCCGGTCGGCGGTGCCGCGCTCGGCGGCCTGCGCTGCGGTCGCGGCCAGGCCGTCGGCCGAGACGTCGGCGCCGACCACGCGGGCACCCTCGTCGAGCAGCCGCAGCACCGTGGCCTGGCCGATGCCGGAGGCGGCGCCGGTGACCAGGATACGCTGGTCGTCGAGTCGGTTCATGATTCTCCTGAGATGTCGGGTCAGCCGAGCCGGCCGGGAACCGGCTCGTGCCGCAACTGATCGGTGGTCAACGTGCCCGCGCGGACGGCGTCCTCGATCGAATCGCGCAGGGCGGGACAGGTGGGGATCCAGCTGCTCGGCTCACCGAGGGCCGCGCGCCGGGCGAACTCCGGGCACGCGGACTCGGCGTCGTCGAGCCACTGGACGCTGGTGTGGCTCGGGCTGAATTTCTCGGCGAGGACCTTGTTACCGCAGCTCGCGCACTCGACGGGATGCACGGGCCACCTCAGCCGGTGACCATGTCGTCCTGCGACCAGAACGCGCGCATGCCGGTGATGCGGGCGTCCTCGTCGAAGGTCATGACATCGATCGGGTCGAGGGTGAAGGTCTGCTCACCGAACTTGGTGACGACCCGGAAACTGAAGGCCGCGCTGTTGCCCGCGACCCGCACCGAGAACAGTTCGGTGGACCGTTCCAGCGGCTCGATGGCCTGATAGAACGCGAGGATCGCGGCCCGGCCGACATGCGGTTCGCTACCGACCGGGTCCTCCACCGTCGCGTCCTCGCGGTAGAGGGCGACGATATCGGCGGCCGAGCCGCTGCCGACGGCGTCGATGTATTTCCGGACCGTGGCGCGAATGTCGTCCGCTGTAGCCATCGTGGAACTCCTGGGAAATCGGGGGTTGATATGTGAACGGTGCCACACTCGCCGGCCGGGAGGGCAGCGGCCCTCCCGGCCAGCGGGACGGGTCATTCGCCCAGCATGTGCCGCACGGCGAGGTGACTGAACAGCATGGACGCGCCGATCGGGTTGCCGCCGCCGGGATACACCGTGCCGCTCACCGCGGCCATCGTGTTGCCCGCCGCGTACAGGCCGGGAATCGGTGCGCCGTCGCGGCCGAGCACCCGCGCGGCGGTGTCGGTCCGCAGACCGCCCTTGGTACCCAGATCCGAGATCCCGAACGCCGCCGCGTGATACGGGCCCTTCTCGATCGGCACCAGCGGCGGCTCTCCGTTCGAGAAGGCTCGGTCGTAGGCCTCGTCACCGCGACCGAAGTCGGGATCGACGCCGTCGGCGACGAAGGTGTTGAACCGTGCGACCGTGGCTTCCAGGTTCGCCGCGGGCACACCGATCTTGGCGGCCAGCTCGGTGAGGGTGTCGGCGGTGTGCCACAGGCCCGCCGCGACATAGTCGGCGGTGTCGACCATGGACACGTTGGTCGCCTTGATCGGCGGCACCTCGCCTTCGGTGTCGTCGTAGATCATCCAGAACGGCAGCGTCAGGCCGCGCTCGTCCATCTGCCGGATGACCTCGCGGCCGAGCCGGTCGTAGGGGGCGGACTCGTTGACGAACCGGTTGCCCTCCTGATCGACGAAGATGCCGCCGGTGAACCACAGCGCGAACGCCGACCGGCCGTCCGGGTGGGTCAGCCCCGGCGACCACCACGCCTGATCCATCAGATCGGTATCGGCGCCCGCCGCGATCCCCGCCTGATGCGCCAGACCCTGATTTCCCCACGGCCCCATGGTGTCGCGGGCCGCGCCGGGCACCCCGTAGTGCGCGCGCAGCGCGTCGTTCTGCTCGAAACCGCCTGCCGCGAGCACCACCCCGCGCCGGGCCCGGATCGCGTACCGGCCACCGGTCCGCTCCACGATCGCCCCGGTGACCACCCCGTCCTCGACGACCAGTTCCACCAGCGGCGAATTCAGGTGCAGCGCGACGTGCGGGTAGCTCGCCAGCGCGCGCAGGAACCGCCCGATGAGGGCCTGCCCGCCGATGAGCAGCTCGGGGAGTGGGGCGCCGAGCCGGTCGGTGTCCAGCGGCCCGCGCAGCGATTCGCGCAGGGCTCCCAGCTCGGCCGCGGGTAGCGGCTCCGGCATGATGTGCCGCTGCCCGTCCAGCCGGGCCTTGGGCGCCTTGCCGAAGTAGTCCGGCCAGGGCAGCATCTGAAACGCGAACCGGTCGTCGGCTTCGAGGTATTCGATGAGGTCGCGGCCCCGCGTGACGAAGGTGCGCTGCAGCTCGTCGGGGGTGCGGTCGCCGACGACGGCGCGGAAATAGGTCAGCGCGTCCTCGACGGTGTCGTCGGTCCCGGCGCGCCGCAGCACCGGGTTGGCCGGGAACCACACCCCGCCGCCGCCCGAATACGCGGTCGTGCCACCGAATTTGTCGGTCGCCTCGACCACCGCGACGCTGAGCCCTTCGCGGGCGGCGGTGTAGGCGCCTGCCAGGCCACCGCCCGAGCCCGCGACCAGCACATCCACTTCGTCGTTCCAGTCCACCACTGTCTCCTCCCGTGCCTGCGGGCACATCGGCGACGACGGTATGCCCGCGGCCGGTGGCGCCGGTCGGCATCGTCCCGATGACCGGGACGACATCGATGTGGTGAACGTGCCGGTCAGCGGGAAGGGGACCTGCTCGGCCGGTGCGTCCGTCCCTACCGTCGCCCGCAGAGAACCGGTCTCCAGCGAAAGGCAGACACTGTGAACCCCGAGACCTCAGCGGCACCAGCGACCGAGCGGGCCGACGTCGACGTGGTCGTCGTCGGCGCAGGCATCGCCGGCCTGTACGCCCTGCACCGATTCCGCCGCAGCGGCCTGAGCGTGCGGGTGTTCGAGGCGGGCGCGGGCGTCGGCGGCGTCTGGTACTGGAATCGCTATCCCGGCGCGCGCTGCGATGTGGAGAGCGTCGACTACTCGTACTCCTTCGACGAGGCGTTGCAGCAGGAGTGGGACTGGAGCGAGAAGTACGCCACCCAGCCGGAGATCCTGGCCTACCTCGAACACGTCGCCGACCGCTACGACCTGCGCCGCGACATCGAGTTCGAGACCAGGGTCACCGATATCGCGCTCGACGAGCCCACTCTGCGCTGGCGGGTCGCCACCGACACCGGTCGCGCGGTCACCGCGCGGTTCGTGGTGCTGGCCACCGGTCCGCTCTCGAACGCGAACACCCCGGCCATTCCCGGCCTCGACACCTTCGCCGGGCAGATCCTGCACACCTCGCACTGGCCGCACGACGGCGTCGACCTGACCGGGCAGCGGGTGGGGGTGATCGGCACCGGGTCCTCCGGCATCCAGACCATTCCGTGCCTGGCCGAGCAGGCCGACCGGCTGCACGTGTTCCAGCGCACCGCCAATTACAGTGTGCCTGCGGGTAACAGGCCACTCACGCCGGAGCAGCGGCAGGCGCAGAAGGCGGACTACGCCGAGCGCAGGCGGCTGTCGATGGCCAGCGGCGGTGGCTCGCCGCACCAGGCGCATCCGCGGTCCGCGCTCGCGGTGAGCGAGGCGGAGCTGCGCGAGGCCTACGAACAGCGCTGGGCGCTGGGCGGGGTGCTGTTCAGCAAGACCTTCCCGGACCAGCTGACCGATCGCGCGGCCAACGACACCGCGCGGCGGTTCTGGGAGGAGAAGGTGCGCGCCGTCATCGCCGACCCCGCGGTCGCCGACCTGCTGATCCCGCGCGACCACCCGATCGGCACCAAGCGCATCTGCACCGACACGAACTACTACCAGACCTACAACCGCGACAATGTGGAGCTGGTGAATCTGCGCGTCACCCCGATCACCCGCGTCGATCCGGTCGGCGTGCACACCACCGACGCGCACTACCCGCTCGACACCCTGGTGCTCGCCACCGGTTTCGACGCCATGACCGGGTCGGTGTCGAAGATGAACATCGTCGGGCGTGGCGGGCAGACTCTCAACGCGGCGTGGCGCGAAGGGCCGAAAACCTATCTGGGACTGGGGATGACCGGTTTCCCCAACCTGTTCAACCTCACCGGTCCCGGCAGCCCGTCGGTGCTGGCGAACATGGTGCTGCACTCGGAACTGCACGTGGACTGGGTGGCCGAGGCCATCGAATTCCTCGACGGCAGGGGAGCGGTGGCACTGGAGGCGCGGCCGGACGCGGTGGCCGACTGGGTGCGCGAATGCGCCGATCGGGCGGCGGGAACCCTGATGATGCAGGCGAATTCGTGGTACCTGGGCGCCAATATCGAGGGCAGGCCGCGGGTGTTCATGCCCTTCGTCGGCGGCTTCGGGGTCTACGGTCAGATCATCGCCGAGGTCGCGGCCGCGGGCTACAAGGGCTTCGACGTGCTGGAGCTGTGAGCCGCGACGACGCCGTGGTGGTCCGCGCCGGGCCACCACGGCGTCGGGGGTCAGGCCGCGAAACCGCCGAAACCGCCGCGATAGAACAGCAGCGGCCGCGCGCCGTCGACGGCCCGCAGGGCGCCGATCCTGGCCAGGACCACCGTGTGGTCGCCCGCGTCGTGTTCGAGTTCGACCGCCACTTCGATCCTGGCCAGCGCGCCCGCCAGCGCGGGCGCGCCGTTGCCCGCGCGCTCCCACTCGATCCCGGCGAATTTGTCGGCCCCGCTCACCGCGAACTGACGGCACAACCCGCCCTGATCCTCGGCCAGCACGTTGACACACAGCGTGCCCACCTCCCGCAACCGCGGCCAACTGGTGGAAGTCTTGGCCGGGCAGAACGACAGCAGCGGCGGATCCAGCGACACCGACACCACCGACTGGCAGGCGAAACCCAGCGGCCGCGTCCCGTCGTGGGCGGTGATCACCGCGACGCCGGTCGCGAAATGCCCGAGCACTCTGCGCAGCTCGGCGGGGGCGGGGATATCCGCGTCGACGACGACGTGGTCTGCATTCATGGGGGATCCTCCCGGACGGAATTCGATGCTTCCCACCATCGGTGGTGCCCGGTGATCGGCTCAAGGCGTCCTCCCGGTGAGCGGTTGGCGGCCGGTCTGGACCACTGCCCAGGCTTGCTACCATGCACCGATGGCGACTCCCGACCCTGACTCCGGCGTGCCCAATCTGCCGCCGACCAGCTGGGCGGTTCTCGCCATGCTCTCCTACGAGGAGGAGGTCTCCGGCTATGACCTCAAGAAGTGGGCGGACTGGAGTCTGCGCTACGTCTACTGGACGCCCTCCTACAGTCAGATCTACGCCGAGCTCAAGAAGCTCGAACAGCACGGTTTCGCCAGTTCCCGGCTCGACCGCGACAACGCCACCAGGGGGCGCAGGCTCTACCGGATCACCGATGCCGGGCGGGCCGCCGTCACCACCTGGTGGAACGAGGCGCCCGTCGACCCCTCGGTGCTCAAACACCATGTGCTGCTGCGGGTCATGTTCGGTCACCTCGGTTCCCCGGAACGGCTCAAGCAGATCCTGCGCGACCACATCGCCGATGTCGACCGGCTCCAGCAGCACGCCGCGATCGACGCCGAGGCGGCCAAAGCCGAACCGGGCTGGGCGTATTCGCAGATCGTGCTGCAGTGGGCGCAACGCCACTACGCCACCGAACGCGATCTCGCCCAGCAACTCATCGACGAGATCGATGCCGCCGCCACCGTACTGGAGGGCGCCGAACACGATGAGCGCGCGGAGTACCCGCATCCCACCCCGGGCCGCTGGCGTGAGGTCGAACAGCGCGTGCGTGCGGAAGGTGGGCATCCCAGCGCGGAATGAGCGGGCGGGGGCGCGGATCGCGCCCCCGCGCCGTTACGGGGTGACCAGACGCTCGATGTCGTCGATGATCTTGTTCGCGCCGAGCACGCCGATGCCGAGCATCCAGGTGTCGTCGGCCACTTCGTAGGCCTGACCGCTCGCGACCGCGGGCAGCGCGTCCCACAGCGCGGTGACCCTGGCCTTGGTGGTGCCGGTGGACGAGCCGGTGTAGTCGGCGTGGAACACCACATCCCCGTTGATCTGCTCGTACCGCTCCGGGTCCAGCTCGGCCATCGAGTACGTGTTCCACTCGCGGTCCTGATGCCGGTAACCCAGCTGCGCCAACACCGAACCGGAGAACGTCTCCGGGCCGTACAGCCGGAAGCGGTCCTCGGTGAACCGGACCATCGACACCGTCTTGCCCGATGCGCCGATCCGCTGGCCGACCGTCGTCGCCCTGGTGTCCAGGTCGGCGAGCAGCCGGTTCATCTCGGCCGACTTGCCCACCGCCGCCGCGGTGAGGTTCGCCTGGTCGTGCCAGTTGGTGCCCGAGGTCTCGGAGAACACGGTCGGGGCGATCGCGTCGAGCTGGGTGTAGAGCGCTTCGTGCCGGATCTTGGCGCCGATGATCAGATCGGGTGCCAGGTTCGCGATGGCATCCACGTCGGGGTCCTGGATGGTGCCCACGGTGGCGACGCTGTCGAGCTTGTCCGCCAGGTACTTCGGTGCCCCGTAACCGACGGCGCGCTCGGTGATGGCCGCCGGCTGGAGGCCGAGCGCCACCAGGGCGTCCAGGTGCGGGGAGTCCAGGACCACGATTCGCTGCGGACTCGCGGGAACCGTCGTCTCGCCCATCGCGTGCGTGACGACGCGCCCGTCCTCGACCTCGGAATCGGCCGAGCCGCACCCGGTCAAGGCCAGGCTCGTCGCCGCGACCAGCGCACCCAGCGCGGTCTGCAGCCGTCGGCTTCTCTTCTGCTTGATGTCCACGGCAGGCACCTTAGCCTAACCTAACCAAGGTTGCCCTATCTTTGTCGGCGCGGGTACAGTCCGCCGGTGCGTTCGAGTCCTGAAGCCGTGCCCGCCCGGGTCGGCCCCGTCCCGCTCGCCCGCGGTGCCGGTGTACTGCTGTGCGCGGCGGTGCTGCTGTTCGGCGTCTGCGTGGCAAGTCTGGCCGTCGGCGCCAAGTCCATTCCGATGGGTGAGGTCGTCGGCGCGCTGCTCGGCCAGGGCGACGGCAGCGTGCGGGTGATCATCGGCGACTGGCGGCTGAGCCGGACCGTGGTCGGCCTGGTCTGCGGCATCGCTCTCGGCGCGGCCGGGGTGGTCATCGGGGCGCTGACCCGCAATCCGATCGCCGACCCCGGCCTGCTCGGGGTGAACGCGGGCGCCTCGCTCGGCGTGGTGGCCGGGCTCGGCATCACCGGGGGCATGGGAGTCGCCGGCTACACCTGGTTCGCCTTCGCTGGGGCAGGCGCCGCTGCGGTGATCGTGTACCTGCTGTCGATGATCGGCCAGGCCACGGCCTCCCCGCTGCGGCTGGCGCTGTCCGGCGTGGCGCTGGCGGCGGTGCTGTCGGGGATCACCCAGCTGCTCGTCTTCCTGGACGAGGACGTGCTCGACGCCTACCGGTACTGGCGGACCGGGTCGCTGGCCACCCGCGCGCTGGCCGACGTGGTCCCGCTGCTGCCCTATGTGCTCGGCGCGGTGCTGCTTGCGCTCGCGCTGTGCCGCTCGCTCAACGTCCTCGATCTCGGTGACCGGACCGCGGCCGCGCTCGGGGTGAACCTGGGCCGGGTGCGGTTCCTCGGCTTCGTCGTCATCACCGTGCTGTGCGGGGCCGCCACCGCGCTGGCCGGGCCGATCGCGTTCGTCGGGCTGCTGGTGTACCACATCGCCCGGTATCTGGTCGGCTCGGATTTCCGGCTGCTCGTGCCGCTGGCGATGGTGCTCGCCCCGGTGCTGCTGCTGGCCGCCGATGTGCTCGGCCGGGTCGTCGCGGGCGGTGAGCCGGTGCCGGTCGGGGTGATGACGGCCTTCCTCGGCAGCCCGGCGCTCATCGCGCTCATCGTGTGGAGCCCGCGGATGGGAGCCGAATCGTGACGCTCACCGACCTGTCCGGGCCGGGATCCCGGCTGCTGACCCGCACCGGCGTCACCGCGGGCGATGTCGTGCTTCGGCTCGGCCGGACGACCGTGCGTTTCGACCGGCGCGCCACCGCCGTCACCGCGCTGCTCGTGCTCGCGGTCGCGCTGCTGGTGCTGGTCTCGCTCATGGTGGGCGAGTACACGATCGGGCCCGGGGCGCTCTGGGACGTGATCACCGGAGCGCCGCAGCGGCGCCTGGACCGGTTCTTCGTCGTCGACCGGCGGCTGCCGCGAGCGCTGGTGGCGGTCGGTGTCGGCGGCGGGCTGGCCGCGGCGGGCGCGATCTTCCAGCGGCTGCACCACAATCCGCTGGCCAGCCCCGACATCATCGGCTTCACCGACGGCGCCGCGGTCGGCGCGGTCCTGGCGATGATCACCTTCGGCGGTGGCCTCGCCATGGGCGCGCTCGGCGCGAGCGTCGGCGCGCTGGTCACCCTGGCGATCATCGCGGCACTCACCGTGCTCGGCGGGCTGCGCGGCACCCGGCTGGTACTGGTCGGCATCGCCTTGGCCGCGCTGTCGACCTCGGCGACGTTCTACCTGCTCAGCCAGGCGTATCTGCCGTCGGCGGCGACGGCCAACGCCTGGCTGATCGGCTCGCTCAGCGGTCGCGGCTGGGGGCAGGTGCTCGCCGTCGCGGCCGGGCTCATGCTGGTGACCCCGCTGGTCGTGGTGCTCGACCGCGCGTTCGGTGCCCTCGATCTCGGTGACACGGTGGCGACGACACTCGGTGTGCGCAGCGGCCGCGCGCGCCTCGGGCTGATGGCCGCCGCGACACTCCTGGTCGGTCTCTCGGTGGCCGCCGCGGGCCCGATCGCGTTCATCGCACTGGCCGCGCCACATCTGGCGCGCGGACTCACCCGCACCGCGGGCGCGGGAATCCTCCCGGCCACGTGCACGGGCGCGCTGCTGCTCGGAGTGAGCGATCTGGTGGCCGAACACGCCTTTCCCGCCCCGGTGCCCGTCGGTGTCCTCACGGTGAGCATCGGCGGCGTTTTCCTCATCTGGCTGCTGGTACGAGAGGGTCTGCGCCATCGTGTCTGAAACATCCACTCCGGCCGTCGAATCCGGCGCCACCGAGCCGCGGACCGCCCGGCTGCGCGGCGAGTCGGTGCGGGTCGTCTACGGCGAGCGGACCGTGCTGCACGAGGTGGACATCGCCGTGCCCGACGGGCAGTTCACCGTGATCATCGGCCCCAATGCCTGTGGCAAGTCGACCCTGCTCGCCGCACTGGGCCGGATCCTGCGCCCGAACGGCGGCTCGGTGATCCTGGACGGCAAGGACATCCACCGCTACTCCACCAAGGATGCCGCCCGCAGGCTCAGTCTGCTCCCGCAGACTCCCGGTGCGCCGGACGGCATCCTCGTCGGTGATCTGGTGGCGCGCGGGCGCTACCCGCATCAGGGTCTGCTGCGGCAGTGGTCCGACGACGATGCCGCCGCGGTCGCCGAGGCGCTGGCCGCGACCGGCACCACCGCGCTGCGGCACCGCAGGGTCGACGAACTGTCCGGCGGTCAGCGCCAGCGGGTCTGGATCGCCATGGTGCTCGCCCAGGCCACTTCGATCGTGCTGCTCGACGAGCCGACCACCTACCTCGACATCAGCCATCAGATCGACGTGCTGGAACTGTGCGACCGGCTGCACCGCGAGCACGGCCGCACCGTCGTCGCCGTACTGCACGATCTGAATCTGGCCTGCCGTTACGCCACCGAGCTCATCGCCATGCGCGACGGGCGGATCGTCGGTCGGGGCAGCCCGCGCGAGCTGGTCACCCCCGAGCTGATGCGCGCGGTGTTCGACCTGGACTGCGTGGTGGTCGACGATCCGCTGACCGGGTCACCGATGATCGTGCCTGCGCGCCGCGGGTAGTTCCGCCTCGGCGCCGCGCTCGACGGTCACCTTTGCGCCGATCGGGCGAAAACGCGACCGTCCGCGTGATTGATGAACGCTCAGCGTGGGCGAGGACGGATGTCGACGTCGTGCGGCGACACACGCGGCCGGACTCATGCCGCGGGGCTGAGCGCCTCGCGGATCATCGCCCAGATCTCCGTGCGCGCCGCGGTGGTTGCCGACAGCGACGGAATGGTGAGGAAGCCGTGGAACAGGCCGTCGTAGCGGCGGTGCCGAACCACGACACCGTCGCCTGCCAGGCGCCGCGCGTAGGCGTCCCCGGCCGAGCACGGTGGGTCGAGCTCGGCGGTGATCACCACCGCGGGCGGTAGCCCGGCCAGCGACTCCGCCCTGGTCGGGACCAGGCGCACATCGTCGGTGCCGTGCGGGGCGTACTGCTGCCAGTACCAGCGCATGGCGTCGGTGGTGTTGTAGTGGCCGGTGCCGAAACAGCGGTAGGACTCGGTCTGGAAATCGTCGTCGATCACCGGATAGAGCAGGATCTGCGCCGCGATCTCCGGGCCGCCGCCGTCCCGGACGGCGAGGGCGGCCGTGGCCGCGAGGTTGCCGCCCGCGCTGTCGCCCGCCAGCGCGATCCGCGCCGGATCACCGTCGAAGGTTCCGGCGTTCGCGGCCGCCCAGTGCAGGGCGGCGAGCACATCGTCGTGCGCGGCCGGGGCCGGATTCTCCGGTGCCAGCCGGTAGTCCACCGAGACCACCACCGCACCGACTCCCGCGGCCATCGACCGGCAGAACTCGTCGTGGCTGTCCAGATCGCAGAAGACGAACCCCCCGCCGTGCGCGAACACGATCACCGGTAGCACCGCGTCGTCCCGATGCGGCCGGTACACCCGCACCGGCAGTGGGCCGCCTGGCCCGTCGATGGTCAGATCGCGGACCTCGCGCATATCCGGCTGCCTGCGTAGCGGCGCGCGCCGACCCAGGATCGCGGCGCGCACCTCGACCGCGCTCATGGTCGTGACATCGGGGAATCCGGCGTCGAGGGTGGCCAGCATGGTCGCCACCTCGGGGTCGGGAACCGCGCCGGGCCCGCTCGTCGGGTACACGCGCATCGTCACTGGCACTCCTGGAAATTCGGTGGCGCGCGGGGCGCGCGGACAGCTCGTGCGGACACGGTAGGTCCGTGCCTCGCCTCGTGAACCACGTTCTCCCACTGGGTGGAACCGTGCGCGTGGCCGCGGATCCGCTGTGCCTACCGTCGGTGGATGGACGACACGAAGGTCTTTGTGATCGATACGGTGGTGACGAAACCCGGGCGGGCCAGGGAGTTCGTGGACGCCTACCTGGGTGGGTACGCCCCTGGTGCGCGGGAGCGGGGGATGACGCTCGAGCGGATCGTGGTGAGTCCGCCGGTCTGGCTCGCCGACGAATCCAACACCGTGACCGCAACGTGGGTGCTCGACGGAGCGGCGGGGTGGTGGGCGATGACCTGGCGTGGCCGGTCCGATCCGGCGGTGCGGCAGTGGTGGGCCGACGCGGCGGAGCTGATCGCCGAGCGGTCCAGGTCGACCGGTGCGAATGTCGACGACCTGGCGAGGCTCGGCCATGTATGAAGTGACCCGCCTGATCCACTTCGCGGCCGACGCCGGGCGGGCCGCGCGGGCCCGGCTGACGGCGGCCCTCGACGCGGCCGTCGACGGCAAGGCTGGGCGGAGACTGATCCAGCCCACTCTGCCCGGAGTTCGCAACGGCGGTGATGTGCTGGCGCACTGGCGATTTGACGCGGCTGCGAACTGGGCGGGCTGCGCCGCGAAGGTCGAGGACGTACTCGGTTCCCCGCTCGTTGCCCACGTCGACGGCGTCGAATACAGGGGCGGGACAGGCGGATCCGCCGCACCGGGCGCCGCAGGCACGGTGTACCGGACGCTGCTGCTGCGGGTTCTTCCGGACACTCCCGCCACGACCGTCCGCCGCTTCGAGGCCGACCTGTTGCGGATGCCCGGCTATATCCCCGCCATCCGCACCTGGCGGCTGAGCACCGTGGACCGCGCGATCGGGTCGGTGCCGTGGACGCATGTGTGGGAGCAGGAATTCGCCGACCTCGACGGTCTCACCGGCTCGTACCTGATGCATCCGATCCACTGGGCACACGTGGACCGGTGGTTCGACCCGGAATGCCCGGAGATGATCGTGCGGGACCGGGTCTGTCACAGCTTCTGCGTCAACGCCCCGCACCGCTGACGCCCGCCGGTCGCCGCAGCGGGGGCGACCGGCCCGCGCCACTCCATCGCGCCTGTGCGCGGTGGTGTCGTGCGCGAGGGCGCCAGGCTACGTCGGCTCACGCGGAGTGCGAGACCCGCTGCTCGGGATGCGGACGCGCCATCGGGCCGAGGCCGAGCGGGCGGGCGTGCTGCAGGGTCGGATGCACCCGCACCCGGCCGTCGTCGACGTGGCGCCAGATATTGAGCGCCGTCGTGCGCACGGCGCCGGCCAGCCGGTGATCGAACACCATCCGGTCCACCGGGCCGCACACCGACACCGCCGCCACCGCGGCCTGGCCGGGATCGCCGATCGGCGCGGCCAGACAGCCGAACCCGGACAGCGATTCCTCCCGCTCGACCGCGACTCCGTGCGCGCGCACCTTCTCCAGTGCGGCGTCGAGCTGGGCCCTGGTGGTGACCGAGTACCTGGTCCTTGTACCCGCCTGGCCCGCGGTCATGGCTTCGGCGAGCCGCCGGTCGTCGGCATAGGCCAGGATCGCCTTGCCCACCGCGGTGTAGGCGGCGGGCCTGCGCCCACCGACCCGGGTCGGCACGGACAGGTCGCCACCGATCCGGTCCAGGTACACCACGTCGGAACCGTCGAGGACGGCCAGGTGCACGACGAACCCGGTGACCCGGTGCAGCTCGTGCAGGAACGGCATGGCGGCGCGGTGCAGCCGGTCCTGGTGCACCGCGAGCGAGCCGAGTTCCATGAGCCGGATGCCCAGTTCGTAGTCGCGCCCCTCGCGGCGTAGCCAGCGTAGTTGCACGAGCCGTTCCAGCATCCGGTGCGCCGAGGACCGGGGTAGCCCGGTGCGCCGCACGATCTGGGCGAGCGTGAGCCTGCCCGGCCCGTCGAAGGCGTCGAGCAGCAGGGACGCGCGATCCAGGATCGCGCTGGGGGTGGTGGCCTCGGCCTGGATGACCATGAGATCTCCATTCGGATCTACGTGCTGATGCCCAGTCGCATATTTCGATTAGGCATATGACTATTCATACCATCCCGTTGTGTCCGCTGTCACATGAATCCCCCAACGTGCACGAAAACGGCCGACGGCCCGAGCGGTGAGGCTCGGGCCGTCGGCCGGTGACGTGGGTGTGCGTGGCTACATCGCCGCGAGCGGCTCGCTGCCGGACCAGTCGTGGCCCCAGTAGCTGTCCGCGGTGATTTCCTCTGCGCTGTAATAAGTTTCGTCGACCCGCATGCCCTCGGTGCCGAATTCGATATCCCAGCCGCCGGGCGCGCGGACGTAGAACGAGACCATCTTGTCGTTGGTGTGGCGGCCCAGCGTCGAGGAGACGGAGAAACCGTCCTTGACGACCCGGTCGAGCGCCTGTCCGACCGCGTCGAGGGTGTCGACCTCCACCATGATGTGCACCAGGCCGGGCGCGCCGCCGTGCGGCGCCGGGCACAGCGCCAGGCTGTGGTGGCGCTCGTTGACGCCCATGAAGCGCACCCGCATCGGCCCGAACTCCGGCGGAGCCGGGATACGGAACGCGCCGCGCGGCAGGAACCCGAGCACCTCGGTGTAGAAGTCGAAGGCGCCGTTCGGGTCCATGGTCGGCAGCACCACATGCCCCAGGCCCTGCGCACCGGTGACGAACTTCGCGCCGAACGGTGTGACGACCGGGCTGTGGTCGAGCACGGCGCCGTGGAACACCTCGAGCGTGGCGCCGGTCGGATCCTGGAAGGTGATGACCTCCTCGACCCGGCGCGCGTCGGCCTCCTCGAGCGAAAGCGGCTCGACCGCGATGCCCGCTGCGGTCACCGCCTCCTGCACCCGCATCAGGGCGGCGTGGTCGCGCACTTCCCAGCCGATGGTGACCACCGCGTCGGTATCGCCCGGCACCACGGTGATCCGCGCCGCGCGCTCGTCCATCCGCAGGTACAGCGCGTTCTCGTCGGGGCCGCTGCCCTCGGCGAAGCCGAGGACGTCGAAGGCGAAGGTGCGCCAGCGGTCCATGTCGGCGGTCTGGATCTTGACGTAGCCGAGGCCTTTGATGTCTGTCATTTCGGTATGTCCTTCGTGGTGGTCGGTCAGATCATCGAGCGCAGGTGGTCCGCAGGCTCGATACCGAGGGAGCTCAGGGCCGAGGCGTGATACACGGTGCTCGGCACGTGGATGGCGTGGGCGAGGCCGACATGGGCGTCGCGCCAGAAGCGCTGCAGCGGCTTGTCCCTGCGCATCGCGTTGCCGCCGGAGCGGGCGAAGATCTGGTCGACGGCGGTCACCGCCCGCCAGGCCGCGCGGACCTGGGTGCGCCGGACCGCGGCCCGCTCGGCGAAGCCGATCTCCTTGCCCGCGTCGACGAGATCGAAGATCCGGTCGACATTGCTGAGCAGCTCCTGGCGGGCGGCGTTGATGTCGGCGGCGGCCTCGCCGATGGCGAACAGCACATACGGGTCGTCCTTGACCGCGGTGCCCTGGGCGCCGACCCGGTCGCGCTGGTAGTCCAGGTGTGCGGCCAGCGCGCCCTCGGCGATGCCGACCACCGCCGAGCTGATGCCGAGCGGGAACATTGTCGACCACGGCATCTTGTACAGCGTCTCGCGCGCGCCGTACTCCCGCTGCGCGGTGCCGTCGATGACGTGGTCGCCGTTCATCACCCGGTAGTCGGGCACGAACGCGTCGGTGACGATGATGTCCTTGGAGCCGGTGCCCTCGAGCCCCACCACATTCCAGGAGTCTTCGACGATGGTGTAGTCCGCGCGCGGCAGGATCATGTGCAGCATGGTCGGCGGCTGCGCCATCTTGCCCTCGGCGTCGCCGAGCATGGCGCCGAGGAAGATCCAGTCGCAGTGGTCGGTGCCGGAGCTGAACTGCCAGCGCCCGTTGAAGATGTAGCCGCCCTCGACCGGTCGGGCGATACCGGTGGGCGCGTAGGGCGAGGCGATCCAGGTGTCGTGATCGTCGGACCACACCTCGTCCTGCACCTTCGGATCCGCGAAGGCCAGCTGCCACGGATGCACGCCGACGATGCCGGTGATCCAGCCGCTGGCCCCGTCCAGCGCCGCGGTCGCCATCACCGTCTCGGCGAATTCGCGCGGGTGCGCCTCGAATCCGCCGTACTTCTTGGGCTGCAGCAGGCGGATCGGGCCCGCCTCCTTCAGCAGCCGCGCGGTGCCGTCGGGGAGCTGCCCGAGCCGCTCCGCCTCGGGAGCCTGATCGCGCAGCTGATCGGCGATCGCGGCGATGTTGTCGAGAACCTTGGTCATCGCTGGTGGTGCTTTCTGTTGGTGGGGTGGCGGATCAGGACATGGTGTTGATGACGGCGCCGCGGGCGATGTTGTCGGCCACCTCGGCCTCCCAGCTGGTCACCGCGCGCTCGGTATCGATCTCGAACTCGAACCGCTTGGTCATGTCCTCGGTGATGTCGTCGACATCGACGTAGAACTGCTTGTACCAGCGGCGCAGCTGGTACACCGGGCCGTCTTCCTCCGACAGCAGGGGATTGTCGATCGGCGCCTTGTTCTTCCAGATCGCCACATCCTGCTCGAAGCCGTATTCCACGCCCTGGGCGAACTGGGCGGCCATCGCGTTCGCGTCCTCGTCGGACATGCCCTGCGGCTTCTTGACCATCGCGCCGTACTGCAGCACGAACGAGTTCTCGCTGACGGGGTAGTGGCAGTTGATCAAGACCGTCTCGATGGTCATGCCGTTGGCCTCGCTCCAGAGCCAGTCGATCATGTACGACGGGCCGAAGTACGACGCGTCCGAACGCAGGGTCGAGTTCGGATCGTCATAGCTGGTGCCGACCTCGATGTCGTGGCGCGGGGTGGAGCGCATGTACTGGGTGGCGACCTGACCTTCGAAGACGTTCTTGAAGTAGCGCGGGAAGGCGTAGTGCACGTAGAAGAAGTGCGCCATGTCCACGACGTTGTCGACGATCTCGCGGCAGTGCGAACCCTCGATGAGCATCGAGTTCCAGGTCCAGTCGGTCCACTCCGGGGTGCCGTAGCCCTCGATCTCGGGGATGGTCACCGCGTCGGTGGGCTTGGAGCCCTGCGGGTCGTGCCAGATGTAGAGCTGGCCGTTACGCTCCAGCGTCGGCCACGACCTGGTCTTGGCCAGCGGGGGCACGCGGCGCGCGTAGGGGATCGCGGTGCACTTGCCGTTGCCGCCCCAGCGCCAGTCGTGGAACGGGCAGGCGATCGAGTCGCCCTTGACGGTGCCGTGCGCGAGGTTGCCGCCCATGTGGCGGCAGAAACCGTCGAGCACGTGCAGCGCGCCGTCGGTTTCGGACTGGAACACCACCAGGGTGGTGCCGAAGGCCTTCACCTCGTGCGGTGTGCCGTCGCGGAACGACGAGAGCAGGCCGAGGCAGTGCCAGCCGCGCGCGAACCGAGTCGGCGCCGCGGCGGCCTCGATCTGCCGGTAGTCGGCGGTGGCGTCCAGCGAGCGGCCGTTCGGCGGGTTCTCCGGCATCGAAACCTCCATGTATCGGACGGAGTGGGGATGAGCTGCGCCGATGGTCGCGCCGCCGACGGGCGCACGGGCGGTCGGGTTCCCGGTCAGCGGACATGTTTTCGCCGTGAACGGCGGGTGTCCCGATGAGCGGGAGCGGAACCGGTCACACGACACGGGCCGCCCTAGCGTGACGGCACCTGCCCGAGAGGAGTGACGATGCCCAACGTCGCCGTGGTCCTGGAGACCGAAGCCATCCGGCTGTTCGCCGAGTCGGCGCGTTCCACGCATCCGGCCTACCGCCTCGCCGAACGGCCCGTGGTGCCGCCGACGTTTCTGCCCGCCGATGCCGCGGGCAGCGCGCGGACCGAGACCGATCACCGGTTCTTCGGACCGCCCCCGCGTGCGGGCGACCAGCTCACCGCTGTGCGCGCGGAGCCATCGGCGGCCGCGGAGTCGCTGACTCGGTATTTCGATCGCACCGGCGGACTGGTCGCGGAGTCGTGGGCGGGGGCAGCCGAGGTGGGCGGGCCCGCCTCACCGCAGGCAGCCGCACTGCTGGCGACCTATGCCACCGACTGGCTCGGCGCCGAGCACATCCGCCGCTTCCGCACGAGGGTCGTGCGGGACCTGCCGCCCGGCGATGTCATGAGCTGTTCCGGGCATATCACCCAGTCCTACCTGCAGGACGGGGAATCGCGCGTCGACGTGAGTCTGTGCGGGGTCGACGCAGCGGGTGCGGTCGTGGTGCGGGCCTGGGCGAGCTTCGCCCGCGCCTGATCCGCGCCGATCTGTACGACTGACCATTTCGATGCGGCGAATCCGCCGTTTCACCTGCGCGCGGGGCCTCGGAATGGTGTGGTGTTCATAATGCACATCGATTTTCGGAGGTAGGACGACATGACGCGACGCTTCGAAGGCAAAGTCGCCTTCATCACCGGCGCGGCCCGTGGGCAGGGCCGGGCCGAGGCGGTGCGCTTCGCGCAGGAGGGCGCGAACGTCATCGCGATCGACGCGTGCGCGGAATTCGCCAGCACCGCCTACGCGGGCGCGACCGAGGCGGACCTGGCCGAGGCCGTGCGCCTGGTCGAGGAGACCGGTGCCAAGATCGCGGCGAGCAAGGTCGACGTGCGTGATTACGACGCGCTCGCCGCCGCGCTCGCGGCGGGCATCGAGCAGTTCGGCAGGCTCGATGTGGTGGTCGCCAACGCGGGAATCTGTTCGGCCGCCCTGTCGTGGGAGATCACCGCGCAGCAATGGCAGGAGACGATCGATGTCAACCTGACCGGGGTTTTCCATACTGCCAAAGCTGCGGTGCCGCACCTGATCGCGCAGGGTGAGGGTGGGGCCATGGTGTTCACCAGTTCGGTCGGCGGCCTCAAGGGTATCCCGTTCACCGGGCACTACGTGGCGACCAAGCACGCCATCACCGGTCTGGCCAAGACGATGGCCAACGAGCTCGGCGCGCACCGCATCCGGGTCAACACGGTGCATCCGGCCGGTGTCGCCTCGGGGATGCAGCCCGCCGATATCGGGCCGCTGCTCGAAGAGTACGCGAGCACGCTGGCGCCGATCTTCATGAACACCCTGCCCGACTACATCATCGAGCCGGCGGAGATCGCCGCGACGGTGGCATGGCTGTGCTCCGACGAGGCCGCCAAGCTCACCGGCGCCCAGATTCCCATCGACATGGGTAACCTGAACCGCTGATTGGTATTTTTATACCGACGTCGCTAGATTGGTATGAAAATACCAATCGGAGGCGTGATGGTGGAACTGAAGACACCGGCGGAGCTCGAGCGGATGCGGGTGACCGGCCGGTTCGTCGCCGATGTGCTGGCGGGCGTGCACGCGCGCGCCGTCGTCGGCGTGAATCTGCTCGAACTGGAAACGTATGTGCGGGAACGGATCAGGGAGCGCGGCGCGGTGTCGTGTTACTGGGACTACGCGCCTTCGTTCGGGCGCGGTCCGTTCCGTAACACGATCTGCCTCGCGGTCAACGACGCGGTGCTGCACGGCCTCCCGCACGACTACGTACTGCGCGACGGTGACGTGCTCACCGCCGACCTGGCCGTCACCATCGACGGCTGGGCCGCCGATTCCGCGGTGACCAGTATCGTCGGCAGCCCCGATCCCGCCGACCAGCGGCTGGTGCGTGCCACCGAGGAGGCGCTGGCGGCGGCCGTCGCGGTGGCAGTGCCCGGCAACCACATCGGCGACCTGTCCGCCGCGATCTCGGAGGTCGCGCGCGCATATGGCTACCCGGTGAACACCGAATTCGGCGGCCACGGCATCGGCCGGACCATGCACGAGGACCCGCACGTCGCCAACGCGGGCCGGGCCGGGCGCGGCATGCGGCTGCGCCCCGGTCTGACCCTGGCCGTCGAGCCCTGGTTCGCCGCAGGCACCGACAAGGTGATCACCGATCCCGACGGCTGGACCATCCGCTCCGCCGACGGCTCCCGCTGCGCCCACAGCGAGCACACCGTCGCCGTCACCGCCGACGGGCCACGCGTGCTCACGCTGCGCGAGTGACCGGGCCGGGGACCGGACTCCCTCCGGCGCATCCGGCCCGACCTCGGCAGCGGGCTACGCGGATTCGGCGACCTGATCCTCGGCGCGATACACCGCCGCGAGGTCGGCGAGCGGAATCGCCAAGGCCTCGGCGAGGCCGACCACCGTCCCGAACGCAGGCGACGGCAGCCGCCCCGACTCGATCTTGCGCAGGGTCTCCGGTGAAATCCCCGCCGCCCGCGCGACCGCTCCGAGATCACGGTCACCACGGGCCGAGCGCAGTCGCCGTCCGAGACGGCGCCCTGCTTCGACCTGGGCCGGGCTGAGCGGGAGACGCACCATGCGACCGAGCCTAAATCCGGTATTTGAATACCGCAAGCGGCTACCGGACTAGGGAGTCATCCGGTACGTCCCCGCCAGTGACCTGGCCTCGGTGAGGACGCGGTCGAAGCGGGTGCGGTCGACGGCGGGGCGGCGCACCAGGTCGAGGGCGCGACGCTGCTGGGCCGGGGTCGCGGTCGGCTTGCTGTGCAGGGCCACCGCGTTGGCCGAGAAGCCGCGCACGAACACGTCGAAGATCTGGTCGAGGACGGCGGGGTCGGTGCCGTCGACGCGGGCCTGTTCGAGGATGAGCTGCGCGTAGGGCACCGCGGTGAACAGCTCGCCGACGGCGAACAGGAAATCGACATCGCGCTGCTGCTCGGTGGTCGGCGCGGCCGCGGCCAGCAGCCCCTGGAACGCGCGGACCTGCTCGAGGAACACGGCCACATTCGGGATGTGCCGGAACTCCTCGAAGACCGGGCGCCAGTCCGCGAACCGGATCCGGCCCAGACCGCTGCTCGGGCCCTGGCGGAACAGGAACTCGTCGTCGGCCGCGTCGTGCCGGGTGGGCACCGGCGCGTAGGTGGCCGCGGCGAATCCGGCGCGCAACGGCGGCACCACGGCACCGAGCCGCGGCGCGAGCTTGCGGCTGGACCAGCTCAGCGCACCGGTCACCGCCCGCGCCGTTGCGGCGGGTGCCACCGCCGCACCCGGAATCGCCTGCAGCGCGGCAAGTCCCGCGTCGGCGGGATGGAACATGTAGTTGGCCATGAACTTCAGCGACAGCGCCATGTTCACATGGACCGTGCCCTCCAGCCGCGGCAGTCCGAACATCGCGGTCATCGCCACCGGGAAGTACATGTCGCTCTCGAAACCGCGTGCGGCGATCACATCGGCGAGGTCCTCGATCACGCGCTGCCCCTGGCGGGTCACCGTCATCTTCTCGATGGCGTTGAACAACAGGTAGCGGCGGTCCTCGGGGGAGGCGCAGCGCAGGTAGTCGATCGCGCGCTCGCTGTAGAGCTTCATCGCCACGATCCGCGCGTAGGAGTCGGTGATCAGCGCCTGTACCTGGGGGAACTCGGTGACCCGGTGCCCGAACAGGATGCGGTGCTCGGCGTGGTCGATCGCCTCGTAGAAGCTGTGCTCGCAGGCGCCGATGGCGCCGAATCCGAGGTTGAACTTGCCGACGTTGACGGTGTTCATCGCGGCATGGAACGCGTCCTCCCCGCGGTGCAGGATATCGGCCTCGGCGACCGGATAGTTGTCGAGTTCGAAGGCCGCCACATAGATCTGGCTGTTGACCACATTGCGCCGCAACCGGTACGCCTCGTGCTGGCTGTCGGCGACGAAGAACAGATACCCCTCGTAATCGGTCTGCGTCGGCTTGGTCCGCATGGCCTGCGCGCTGTCGATGATCGGCTTGTCCGAGCGGCGCCCGAACACCGACACCATCGAGGCCAGGTTGCCGTTGCCGATGTAGTGCTTGGCGCCGGTCGCCGAGAAGCCGCCGCCTGGCTGCGGGTCGACGATCATGTCGGTGGAGTACACGTCGGCGCCGTGCGCCTGCTCCGAGAGGCCGAAGGCGAAGATCTCGCCGGAATCGAGCTGGGCGGCCGCCTTCTGCTTGGCTGCGGTGTTGGAGCTCTGCCAGATGGGGCCGAGGCCGAGGATGGTGACCTGCCAGACATACCAGTAGGTCATGCCGTAGAAGCCGAAGATCTGGCTGAGCATCGCGTTGCGGGCGGTGTCCCAGCGCTTGTCCGGATCGCCGCCGCTCTCGGCGGCCGGGGTGAGGAAGATCGCGAACAGCCGCTCGCGCTTGACGAAGTCGAGGAAGTCCGTCGGCCAGACCTGGTCCTTGTCGTCCTGGAGCAGCCGTGCCTTGCCGCGTGCTTCGAACCAGTCGACCACCGCGCGCAGCAACCTGCGGGTCTCGGGGTCGAACTGGGCGAAATCGCAGTTCTTCGGATCGAACAGGACCTGGGTCATCATCGGCTCCTCGTACGGGCGTCCGACGACGCCGGACGTGTTCCTTCATGAATGTAGCATTTATCTACATGGACGTAGGAATAGGTGGTCGGTTGCTATCGTGGGCGAATGGGTAGTGAATCGGCCGTGCGGCGGCGGGAGCGGGCGGCGCATCTCGGCCCGGAGCGCAGGCGTCCCCAGGTGCTCGATGCCGCGCTGGCCATCGCCGCGCGCGACGGGATCGCCGCGGTGACCATGGGGGCGATCGCCGAGCACATGTCGGTCACCCGGCCGGTCGTCTACGCCTGCTTCCCCGACCGGGTCCAGCTGATCGACGCGCTCATCGAACGCGAGGAGGCCTTCCTGGTCTCCGGGGTCCTCGACGTGCTGCCGGCGCGCGCTACCGACGCCGACGAGGCGGTGTTCGTGCAGGGGTTCCGCGCGCTGCTGCACAAGGTGGCGAGCAGACCCGCCGCGTGGCGGCTGCTCTACGGCAACCCCGACCCCGCGGTCGCCGGGTCCTTCGGGCGGGGCCGGGATCTGGCGGTCACCCGGTGTACCGCGCTGCTGCGCCCGACCCTGCAGGCATGGGGCGTCGAGGACGCCGAGCGCAAACTGCCCGCGCTCGTCGAACTGTGGGTGTCGGCGGGCGAGGGGGCGGTGCGCACCCTGCTCGCCGACAGCTCGGACTGGAAGCCCGACGAGCTGGGCGCCTTCGTCGGCGCCGCGGTCTACCGGGCGATGCGCGCGGCCTGAGCCGCGGCGCACGGCCGGGCGATCACGCCGATCAGTCCGCGGTCTCGGTCAGCCACCGGGTGAGGGTGCCCGCGGCCGCGATGTCGGCGGCGAGTGCGGCGCGGTCGGCGGCAGACAGCGTGAGTGCGGCGAGCTCGGATCGCCAGTGGGCCAGCCGGTCCTGATCTTCGGTGGCCACCGCGAGTTCGGCGAGGGCGGCGTAGGCGCGGGCCAGCTCGGTCGCGGGTGCGGCGGTGCCGAAACGGCGCAGCCCGGTCTCGAGCACGCGCGTGGCGGCCTTGTCGTCGTTCTTGAAGTCCCGCAGGACGCGGGCATTGTCGAGGACGCGAGCCAGGCCGGTCAGCCGGGTGGAGCCGCCGTAGTCGAGTTCCTTCGGTTCATCGCGCTGGATCACCAGGACCGTGTTGCCCACCGGGTCGACCAGGGAGAAGCGTGACTGGCCCGGCGTGAACCGGGTGATCCGTGGCAGGCCCTTGGCCGGGATCTTGCCGTAGTGCGCGCGCAGCGCGGCGGTGAATTCGGCGTGGCGCGCGGCGACGTCGTCGACCATCAGCAGAGCCCCGACGTGCTCGGCAGGCAAGGCGACACCCGGCGGCGCCGACGCGAAATGCAGTGCGCAGCCGTCCTTCTCGACGGCACCATAGACATAGGGTTTGGTCTGCTCGTAGGTGACGGTGTAGCCGAGCGCCTGGTAGAACGCGAGGGTTCCGGCCAGGTCGCCGCTCCAGAGCATCGGTACTGCGGTATCGGTCATCGTGGACCCTTCCCGGGGGAGATCGGACGGATCCGAGGTTAGGAAGAAATCCGCGCGCCCGCCCGTGGCAATTCCGCGGGCCCCGGCACGGCAGGCGACGTCAGCCGAATGCCGGGGTCAGCTCGACGGCCGGTGGGCGCAGGCGGCGTCGCTGGCCGGCGAAGGTCAGCGTCGCCGCGACGAGAGTTGTTGTCAGACAGCGAAACCAGGGGCGGGCGCGGCAGTGCATGAGCGCAGCCTACCGGGGCACCGGAGCGCCTGCCTCCGGCAATCCGCCGTGCACCACCGGTGCGGGCGGCGGGTAACCCCACCGCTGCCCAGCCGACCGACCTCGATGCGGCGGCAGCGGCTCCCGCGCACAGCCGAGGCGGGCAGGATCGCGGTGGGTGCCGCACAGGCAGGCCGCCTCGGTCTGCTGTCGCGGGTCTCCGATGCGATTAGGCTGCGGGTATGACGAACCGCCTCGGGGCTCTCCAGACCGCGAATTTCGTGCTGCTCACCACCTTCCGCAAAGATGGCTCGCCCGTCGGTACGCCGGTCTGGGCTGTCGCCCGTGACGGCAAGCTGTTCGTGTGGACGGTGACCGACAGCTGGAAGGTCAAGCGGATCCGGCGCAACCCGGAGGTGACGGTGCAGCCGTGCGACGCGCGCGGCAATCCGAAAGGGGACGCGGTCGTCGGTGGCACCGCCCGGCTGCTCGACGGTGCCGAGACCGAGCGAGTGCGTTCCCTGCTGCGCCGCAAGTACTGGCTGACCGGTCCGCTGGTGATCCTCGGCAGCAACCTGCGTCGCGGGAAGGACGGGACCATCGGCATCGAGATCACCCCGTCCTGACCGGGTGAGTGCCGCGAACAGGTATCCAGTACCTCGGGTATCGGATACTGTGAGGTGAGCGGAACTCCGAAGGGACTCACATGGCCGAGAAACGCACCCGCGCCGTCGTCGTCGCGGGCGCACGCACCCCGTTCGTGCGCGCCTTCACCGATTTCACCCGGCTCGACAGCATCGCCCTCGCCGGTGCGGCGGTGCGCGGGCTGCTCGACCGGACCGGCATCGCGCCGGGCGAGATCCAGTCCATCGTGTGGGGCGGGGTGATCCTGCCCAGTCACGCACCCAATATCGCCAGGGAGGTTGCCCTCGACCTGAACCTGGACTACGGGTGTGAGGGATACACGGTGACCAGGGCGTGCGCGTCGGGTCTGCAGGCGGTCACCTCGGCGGCCGCGGCGATCGAACGCGGCGAGTACGACATCATGATCGCCGGCGGCAGTGACTCCACCAGCAATGCCGAGATCAAGCTGCCGCAGAAGGTCGTGCACGCGGTGGCCCCGGTGGCACTGGGCAAGCCGTCGGCCAAGGACTATCTCGACGTGGTGCGTCAGCTCGCGCCGTTCACCGACATCCTGCCGCGCCAGCCGAAGATCTCCGAGCGCACCACCGGTGAGGTGATGGGTGAGTCCGCGGAGAAGATGGCCAGGATCAACGGCATCTCCCGCGCCGATCAGGACGAGTTCGCCGCCCGCTCGCACCACCGCGCCGCGGCCGCGATCGCCTCGGGCCGCTTCGACGACGAGGTCGTGCCGCTCACCACCCCGATCGGGCAGCGGATCGAGACCGACGGGTTGGTGCGCGCGAATACCGGCGCCGACAAGCTGGCCGCCCTGCGTCCGGTGTTCGCCCAGGACGGCACCGTCACCGCGGGCAACGCCAGCCCGCTCACCGACGGCGCGTCGGCGGTGCTGCTGATGAGCGAGGAGAAGGCGCGAGCACTCGGCTTCACTCCGCTGGCCGCGTTCCGGTCGTGGAGCTTCGTCAGCGTCGACCCGGCCGACCAGGTGCTCATCGGTCCCGCGATCTCGATGCCACGCGCGCTCGACAAGGCCGGGATGTCATTGGCCGATATCGACCTGGTCGACATCCACGAGGCCTTCGCCGCCCAGACCCTGTCGGTGCTGCGCATGCTCGACAGCGCCGAGTGGGCCAAGACCCGGCTCGACCGCGACGAGGCGGTCGGCGCGGTCGACATCGACAAGCTCAATGTCCACGGCGGTTCGATCTCGCTGGGCCACCCGTTCGGCGCCACCGGTGCCCGCATGGTGACCACCATGGCCAACGAACTGGCCAGGACCGGCAAGGAAACCGCCCTGCTCGGCATCTGCGCCGCGGGCGGCATCGGCGCCTCGGCGGTACTCGAGCGGGTGTGACTTCGAGGGCGATCGGCTGAGGCGGCGGTCGGCACCGCGCTGAGCCCACACCGATCGCTCGAAGTGTCTTGTTTCCGACCGATTCTCGGGCGAGTGTACGTTCGACGCGGTCCCAGCCACCCCAGGGAAGCTCTAAGCCCACCGTCGACAGGCATTACGTCGCCTTGCTCACCGACGACATGTGGAAGTCGGGGATGCGCAGCGGTGGCATGGCCGTGCGGGTGAACCAGTCCTTCCATTCGCGGGGCAGGGTGATCTCGGTGGCGCCTGCCTCGGTGACCCGGCGCAGCAGGTCGAGGGGGCTCTCGTTGAAGCGGAAGTTGTTGACCGCGCCGGTGACCCGGCCGTCCTGCACCAGGTACACGCCGTCGCGGGTGAGCCCGGTGAGCAGCAGGGTGGCGGGGTCGACCTCGCGGATGTACCACAGGCAGGTGAGCAGCAGGCCGCGTTCGGTGCGGGCGATCATCTCGTCCAGCGACGCGCCGGAGCCGCCGGTGAGCAGCAGGTTCTCCCCGGGGAGGGTGGCCGGAGCGCCGAATTCGGACGCCGTTGCCCGCGGATACACCAGCGACTCGATCACGCCGTCACCGATCCAGTTCACCCGCCGCGCCGCGAGCCCGTTGTCGAAGACCGACAGCGATTCCGACGACGACGGCACCGCGACGAACGGCCGGTACTCCAGCCCGCTCGCCGCCGGATCGGAGTACAGGGTGAGCGGAATGTCGGTGAGCCGTTCGCCGATCCGGGTGCCACCGGCCCTGGCGAACGCGGTGTGGCCCTCGTGCGCGCCGCGGCCCTCCATCGACCACGCCAGATAGATCATCAGATCGGCCACCGCCGAGGGCGGCAGCAGCGTCTCGTACCGGCCCGCCGGCAGCTCGACCCTGGTCGCCGACCAGTCGAGACGCCGGGACAGCTCGGCGAGCAGGCCCGGCGTGTCGACATCGGTGAAGTCGGCGGTCCCCGCGCCCACCCAGGCGCTGGCCAGCTCGGCACCGGCGCCGCGCTTTCCGTTGATCTCCACCGAGCCGGTCGGCTGGCTGAACCGGCGCCGGATGCCGGTGGAGGTTCCCAGCCAGGTGGTGTGCACCTGGTGGTGGGCGAAGCCGTAGAGCCGGTCGGCGCCGTCGAAGCCGGTCGACAGGTCGCGCGCGAGCCCGGTGAACACCTCGATGCCGGTGGCGCCGGGTGCCTCGTCCCAGGTGGCGGAGTCGTCGGTGTCCGGCGGGAGCAGCGGCATCGCGTCACGGGCCGGGGCGGCGGTGCGCGCGGCCTTCTCGCTCGCCCGCACGACCTCCTCGATCCCGGCCGGATCGACGCTGGTGGCGCTGATGCTGCCGACCCTGGCGGCAGTCGGCCCGTCCCGGAACACCGAGATCACCGCCCACTCCCGCGACACCGAGGACCCGTTGGTGGTCATCGAGTTGCCCGCCCAGCGCAGCGACGCCTCATGCGCGTCGGTGACGATCACGATCGCCTCGTCGGCCTTGGACGCCGCCAGCGCCCGCTCGATCACCGCGCCCGCGGGGAACATGCCCGATTCACTCACTGACCGGCCTCCGTCCGGGTGTTGAGAACGTTGACACCGCGGACCAGCACCGACGGACAGCCGTGACTGACCGCGGCGACCTGCCCCGGCTGAGCCTTACCGCAGTTGAACGCGCCACCGAGTTGCCACGTGCTCGGGCCGCCGATCGCCTCCATCGAGCCCCAGAAGTCGGTGGTCGTCGCCTGGTAAGCGACATCGCGCACCTGCCCGGCCAGTTCCCCGTCGCGGATGCGGAAGAACCGCTGGCCGGTGAACTGGAAGTTGTAGCGTTGCATATCGATCGACCAGGACTTGTCGCCGACGATGTAGAGGCCGTCCTCGACGCGCGCGATGAGCTCGGCGGTACTGGTGTCGCGTTCGGGGTCCGGTTGCAGCGACACATTGGCCATCCGCTGGATCGGAACGTGGTGCGGGGAATCGGCGTAAGAGCAGCCGTTGGAGCGGTCGAGGCCGAGGCGCGGTGCGAACACCCGGTCGAGCTGGTAGCCCACCAGCACGCCGTCGCGGATCAGGTCCCATCGCTGCCCGGCCACTCCCTCGTCGTCGTAGCCGACCGTGGCCAGCCCGTTGACCTGGGTACGATCACCGGTGACGTGCATGATCGGGGTGCCGTAGCGCAGCGAACCGAGCTGGTCGGGCGTGGCGAACGAGGTTCCGGCGTAGGCGGATTCGTAGCCGATGGCGCGGTCGTACTCGGTGGCGTGCCCGATAGATTCGTGGATGGTGAGCCACAGGTTGGTCGGGTCGATCACCAGATCGGTGGGGCCCGCGACGACGCTGGGCGCTTTCACCTTCTCGGCCAGCCAGCCAGGGATCTCGGCGAGTTCGCCGTCCCAGTCCCAGGTTCCGTCCGCGCCGGTGACGTACTCCCAGCCGCGCCCCGCGGGTGCCGCCAGGGTGCGCATCGTCTCGAACACGCCCGCCGCCGCGTCGACGGTGATCGCCTCCAGCTGTGGGTGCAGCCGCACCCGCTGCTGGGTGATCGCGGACCCGGCGGTGTCGGCGTAGAACACCTGTTCCTTGACCTGCAGTACCGAGGCGGTGACGTGGTCGACCCCGTCGGCGGCGGCAAGCCGTTCCGAATAGTCCTGCAGCAGTGCCACTTTGTCGGCAGTCGGAATGGTGAACGGGTCGAGGTCGTAGGCCGACACCCAGGACACGTCGGCGTAGCGCGGCTCGGCCGCCAGCTCGACCCGCTCGCGGTTGAGCGCGCGCAGCGTCGTGGCGACGGTCACCGCGCGCCGGGCCACGGCGGCGGCGGTCTCGGGGGTGAGCGCGGCATGCGAGGCGAAGCCCCAGGTGCCGTCGACGATCACCCGCACCGCCAGCCCGAGCTCGGTCGCGTCGGTGACGGCCTCGACCCGGCCGTCACGCAATCGGATCGACTGGGTCAGCAGCCGCTGCACTCGCAGATCGGCGTGCTCGGCGCCGGCCGCGCGCGCCGCCGACAGCGCCGCATCGGCCAGCGCGCGCAGCCCGAGCGCACGGAATTCCTCGTCCACGTCCCTGGAAGTCGCGGTAGTCACCCCGCCTACGCTAGCGCGAAAAGCGGGTTCCGGCAGTCACAACCGGGACTCGCTGACACCGTCCTCCCGCGGCGCGCCACGCCGATGCCGTAGGGTGCCCGCCGTGCCGCCATCCGCCCTCCGCGATCGAAAAAAGGAACGAACCCGCCGTGCGATCCTGCTGGCGGCCGTCGGATTGTTCGAGGCCAGAGGCTACGAGGAGACCACGGTGGCCGAGATCGCCGCCGAGGCCGAGGTGGGCACCCGCACCTTCTTCAACTACTTCGCCAGCAAGGAAGAACTGCTCTTCCCCGAACCCGACGACCGGGTGCGCGCCGCGGTGGCCGCCATCGCCACCCGGCGGCCGGGGGAGCGGCCGGTGGAAGTGCTGCTGCGGGCGCTGCGGGCCGCGGGCGACAACCCCGCCGAGCACCTGGCCGACGACCTGGATTCCCGCATCGCGGCCCTGCGCGCGCAGGTGTCACGGACCGTGCCCGCGGTGAGCGGGCGCGCCGCGCACGCTCAGCTGATCGCGCAGCGCGAGATCGCCCGCCACCTGCACGGCGCGTTCCCGCACGAACTCGACGAGGTCGGCGCCGCCGCACTGGTCGGCGCCGTCGTCGGCGCGGTGTCCGGCGCGCTGACGGTGCTGTTCCAGCAGGCCAAGCACGGCATCGAGGACGGCGAACGGCTGCACCGCAAGATCCACGAGACCACCTCGCGGGTGCTGCAGCCCTGGCTCACGGCGACCCCGGCCGGACAGCCGAACTAGCCGAACTGCTGCCAGCCCAGCCGGATCACCATCACCACGACCACCACCAGCAACACGACCCGGACGAATCCGGCGCCCTTGGCCAGCGCCATCCGCGAACCGACCAGCGCGCCCGCCACATTCGCGACCGCCATGGCCGCGCCCAGTCCCCACAGCACGTGCCCGGTGCTGCCGAGGAACACCAGCGCGCCGACGTTGGACCCGCAGTTGATCACCTTGGCCATCGCCGCGGCACGCACGAATTCGGTCCCGAGCAGGGTGGCGAAGGAGATGATCAGGAACGTGCCGGTGCCGGGACCGAGCAGGCCGTCGTAGAGGCCGATCAACCCGGACGCCAGCGCCACCACCAGGATCACCTTGCGCCGCGTCGGGGGATGGGTGGCCATGGTCAACCCCACCGACGGGCGCAGCGTCACGAACACCGCCACCCCGACCAGCACCACCATGATCAGCGGGATGAACAGGTCGCGGTCGATCAGCGAGACTGCGGCGGCACCGCAGGCGGCGGTGATCGCGGCGATCACCGCGCCGGGAATCAGCACCGCCCACTGCATCGGCACCTTGCGGGCGAAGGTCAGCACGGCGGTCGCGGTGCCCGCCAGCGCGGCCAGCTTGTTCGTGCCGAGCGCGGTCTGCGGGGCGATGCCAGGTGCGACCAGGAACAGGGTGGGCAGGATGATCAGGCCACCACCGCCGACCACCGCGTCGACCCATCCCGCCGCGGCCGCGGCCACCAATAGGACCGCCCAGTCTCCTGTCTGCATCCGACAAGGCAATCAAGATCGGCTGCGGAAAGCCAGCGGGTACCGCCGCGCCGGACGGCGCCGGGAGATGGCCGTCGTGCCAAGCTGGTCGGGTGCGCCGATTCAGTCTGTGGCTGCGCGGACGGCCCGTCGTCGCCGATTCCGTGCTCGCCGGATGTCTGCTGTTCCTCGACGCCCTCGGGGTGGGTGACGAGGAACACAAGGTCGCCTACCTGGTGTTCTCGGTGATCCTGCCACTGCCGCTGATCCTGCGCCGGACCTATCCGCGCGCGATGGCGGCGGTGATGTTCGGGCTGTCGGTCGCGTGCACCGTCACCGGGTATGTGGTGGGGCAGGACACTACGGACCATGTGGCGCTGATCGGGATGGGTGTGATGCTTTACACCCTGGTCGCCTATGTCGGCAGGCGCGACGGGGTGATCTATCTGCTCGTGCTCGGCGCCGACGTCGTGATCTCGGTGCAGCTGCTCGGCACCCCGCGTGGCGGTGACCTGATTCTCGTCGGGGTGATCTACGCACTGTGCTGGACGCTCGCCGAATTCAACGGCGCCCGCCACGCCTATGACGCCGAGGTCGCGGCCCGGCTCGCGGTGGCCGACTACGACAAGGAACGCCGCGCGCACGAGGCGGTCGCCGCTGAACGCACCCGCATCGCTCGGGAACTGCACGACGTCGTGGCGCACGCGGTGAGCGTGATCATCGTGCAGGCCGACGGCGCCAAATACGCGCTGCGCCAGGACCCGGTGGCCGCCGAACGCGCACTGGCCACCATCGCGGGTACCGGTCGTGCGGCGCTGCGCGAGCTGCGCCGCACCGTCGCGCTGCTGCGCACCGAACACGCGCCCGAGCTGTTGCCGCAGCACGGCAGCGCGGGCATCGCCCAGCTGGCCGAGCTGATGCGCGAGGCCGGGCTCGCCGTCGACCTCGAACTGACCGGGGAACTCGACGACATCACCCCCGAGGTCAGCCTCGGCGTACACCGGATCGTGCAGGAATCGCTCACCAACACACTGCGGCACGCGGGCGCCACCCCCAAGGCCACGGTGCGGGTGCACCGGCGCGTGGACGACATCCTGATCGAGGTCGTCGACAGCGGCGGTGTCCCGGTGCAGGAGAACGTGATTCCGGGCACCGGCATGGGACTGGTCGGCATGCGCGAACGGGTCGCCGTGCTCGGCGGCACCCTGTCGGCGGGACGCACCGACGACGGGCGCTGGCGGGTGCGGGCCACCCTTCCGCTGCGCGCCGACCCCGACTGAGCCGCCAGCTAGGGTGAGGCCATGCCGATCAGCGTGCTCGTGGTGGACGATCAGGAACTCATGCGGATGGGCCTGAAGATGGTGCTCGGCGCGCACCCCGATATCGAGGTCGTCGGCGAGGCGGGCAACGGCGACGAGGCCGTGCGGCGGGCGGGCGAACTGCGCCCCGACGTGGTGCTGATGGATGTGCGGATGCCGGTCGTGGACGGGGTCACCGCCACCGGCCGCATCGTCGCCGCGGGCGAGGGCATCCGGGTCCTGGTGATGACGACCTTCGACCTCGACGAACACGCGCTCGGCGCGCTGCGTGCGGGCGCGAGCGGCTTCCTGCTCAAGGACACCCCGCCCGAGGATCTGATCTCGGCCATTCGCAGTGTCGCCGCCGGTGACGCGGTGGTCTCGCCGAAGGTCACCAAACGGCTGCTCGACCGGCTCGTCGCCGAGGACCCGGCGGGCCTGCGCGACCCGGGCGTACTCGATGTCCTCACCGCCCGCGAACGGGAAGTGCTCGAACAGATCGCCGCGGGCCGGTCCAACGCCGAGATCGCGGCCGCGCTGTTCCTGTCGGAGGCCACCGTGAAGACCCACGTCGGCCGGGTGCTGACCAAGCTCGGCCTGCGCGACCGGGTGCAGGCGGTGGTGCTGGCCTACGAGACCGGACTGGTCCGGCCCGGTGGCTGACGCGGCCACGGGAGAAAAATCGGGCGCTCGCGCGTTGAACCGAGTAGATCGGCCGAAAGGATCGCCATGACCGCCCTGCTGTTCGTGCTCTACGCCGTCGTCGAGATCGCCGCCTTCGTCGGCCTCGCCCAGCTCATCGGCGCGGGCTGGGCACTGCTGGTCCTGCTCGCCGTCTCCGGTGCGGGATTGCTGCTGCTCGGCGCGCAGGGCCGCCGCGTCTTCGACCGCTTCCGCCGGGCCGCGCGCGGCGAGGTCACCGCGGAGAGCGCCGTGGCCGACGGACTGCTCGTCGGAGTGGGCTCGGTGCTGCTGTTCGTTCCCGGCCTGGTCACCGGGGTGGTCGGGCTGCTCGCCCTGTTCCCGCCGACGCGGGCCCTGCTGCGGCCGGTGCTGGAGAAGCTGAGCACCCGCCGCTTCGGCCCGCTGCCCACGTTCGGCCCCGCGCCCTATCGCGGCGTCGTTGTCGACGCCGACAGCGGTGACGTGGTCGACGGCGTCGTCGTCGGGCAGTGGTACGACGACGGGCACGTAGGGACCAAGCCCGCCCTCGGAAGCGGTCCGGCCACCGACCCCTGGCGGTGAACCGTCTAGAGTGTGCCGATGGCCACAGAGCAGATCACCGTCGAGGTGAGCGCGGAACTGGCCGACGCGGTGCGTAGGGCGAGCGCCGCTGCCGGACAGTCCATGTCGGATTTCACGGTCGCCGCGTGGCGACTCGAATTGATCGCCGTCGAGGCGGGCGGGCATACCCCGGAGGGGGTGGCCGACGCCGACCTGCGCGCGGTGCTGTCCCTGCCGACCTGACGATCGGCCGATACGGCAGACTGAGTGATCGTGAGTACCCAGTTGCTGATCGGCGGTCGTTTCTACAGTTCCAGTTCTCCTGACGCGACCGCCATGGCGGTCACCGACGGCACCGTGGTGTGGCTCGGCGCCGAGGCGCCGGGCCGGGCGATGCACCCCGGCGCGGAGATCGTCGATCTCGACGGCGCCTTCGTCGCCCCTGCCTTCGTCGATCCGCACGTCCACGTCACTGCGCTCGGTCTGCGGCTGACCGGCCTCGATCTGGCCGGCACCGGCTCACTGGCCGAGTTGCTGGCCGCGGTGCGCAGGCACGCCGCCGCGCACCCGGAGGGCGTGATCGTCGGGGAGGGCTGGGACGACACCGCGTGGCCCGAGCAGCGGCCGCCGACGGCCGCCGAAATCGACGAGGCGGCAGGTCCGGGCAGACTGGTGTACCTGGCCCGCGTCGACGCGCATTCGGCGGTGGCCTCCTCCGCACTGCTCGACGCGGCCGGAGACCTCGGCGAGGGATACCGGCGTGGTGAGCCCGTCCGCGCCGACGCCCACCACCTGGTGCGGGCGGTGGCGCTGGCGAAACTGGATGCCGCACATCGTGACCGGGCCAGAAGGGCGGCGCTCGACACCGCCGCTGCGCACGGCATCGTCGCCGTGCACGAATGCGCGGGACCCGATATCTCCGGCGCCGACGATCTGCGCGAACTGCTCGCCTTCGAGCACGGTGTGCGGGTGCGCGCCTACTGGGGCGAGGCCGTGCGCACCGCCGCCGAGGCCAGGGCGCTGGTCGACGAACTCGGCGTCGCGGGTCTGGCCGGTGACCTGTTCGTGGACGGCTCGCTCGGCTCGCATACCGCGCTGCTGCGCACGCCGTACGCCGACGCGAGCGGCTGCGGGAAGAACTTCCTCGACGGCGACGCGGTGACCGCGCACGTGCGGGCCTGCACCGAGGCCGGGATCCAGGCCGGATTCCACGCCATCGGCGATGCCGCCGTGGATCTCGTCGTCGCCGGATTCGCCGCCGTCGCCGCCGAACTGGGTGGGCCCGCCGTCGCCGCGCGTGGACACCGCGTCGAGCACGCGGAGATGGTCGACGCCGCCGCGATCGACCAGCTCGCCGCGCTCGGCGTGATCGCCTCGGTGCAGCCAGGCTTCGACGCCGCGTGGGGTGGGCCCGACGGCATGTACGCCACTCGCCTGGGTGCCGAGCGGGCCGCAGGCCTCAACCCGTTCGCCGCCATGGCCGCCGCAGGCATTTCCCTGGCCGTCGGCTCGGACGCGCCGGTCACCACCCTGAATCCGTGGGAGCAGGTGCGCGCGGCGGTGCACCACCGCACCGCGGGGCACGGCCTGTCCCCACGCGCCGCCTTCGCCGCCGCCACCCGCGGCGCCTGGCGGGCGGGCGGGGTCCGGGACGGCGTGGCGGGCACTCTGGTGCCCGGCGCCCCCGCGTCCTACGCCGTCTGGGACGCGGGGGAGCTGGTCGTCGCCGCGGCCGCCGACACCGTCCAGCGCTGGTCCACCGACCCCCGCTCGCGCGTCCCCGGCCTGCCGCGCCTGGATCCCGGCGCCCCCTTGCCGACCTGTCTGCGCACCGTCCGCGACGGCACCACGATCTACGCCGCCTGACACGATGAACGGCACCGGCGCGACCGGACGAGCCAGGGGCGGCGGCTTCGGACCGCCACCCGCCGGGCCCGCCGCGGATCGGGCACGCCACGGGCCGAGCGCATTCGCACCCGCCGATCGCGACGAATCACGGAGTTCGACATCATGATCCACCCTGCCACCGAACCCGGCTCCGAGCCGTCGTCCGCCGACCCGGTGACCGCGGCTGGTACCAGGGACGCCGGCCGGGTCGAGGTGCTGTGGCGCATGCTCGCGGCAGCCGCGGGCGGGCTGCTGCTGTACGGCAGCTTCCCGCCCCGCCCGTGGTGGTTCCTGGCGCCGATCGCGCTGGCCCTGCTCACCCTGGCCGTTCGCGGGCCGGGCACGCTGCGCGCCGGCTTCGGGTACGGCATGCTCGGTGGGCTCGCGTTCTTCGTCCCGCTGCTGCCGTGGACCGGGATCTATGTCGGACCGCTGCCGTGGCTGGCCCTGTCGACCACGTGCGCGGTGTACTTCGGCCTATGGGGCGTCTTGGCGCGGTGGCTGAGCGCGCTGCCGGGCTGGCCGGTGTGGCTCGCGCTGGCCTGGACCGCGACCGAGTGGGTGCGGTCGAGCTTCCCGTTCGGTGGGTTCCCGTGGGGGCGGATCGCGTTCGGGCAGGCCGACGGCTGGTACCTGCCGCTAGCCGCCTACGGTGGCGCGCCACTGATCGGGTTCGCCGTCGCGCTGACCGGCACCGGGCTGGCCGCGCTCGCCCTGCGCACCCGCACCTGGCTCGCGACGCCACGCCCGCGCCGGGCCGACCGCGCCACCCGGCTCGGATTTGCCTGGGCCGCGGTCGCTGTGGCTACCATGCCCCTCGCCGGAGTGATCCTCCGGCCGACGCTGCCCGCCCCGGACGAAGGCACCCGGTCGATCACGGTCGCCGCGATCCAGGGCAGCGTGCCGCGACTCGGCCTCGACTTCA
This sequence comes from Nocardia rhizosphaerae, assembly GCF_042650365.1. Lineage (NCBI taxonomy): Bacteria > Bacillati > Actinomycetota > Actinomycetes > Mycobacteriales > Nocardiaceae > Nocardia > Nocardia rhizosphaerae. The sequence continues at coordinate 994,968 of NZ_JBHSBA010000015.1, read as the reverse complement.
ACGCCCAGCGGCGCGCGGTGCTGGACAACCACGTCCGGCGCACCGAGGAACTCGCCGACGCCGTCGACCGCGGTGCGGCGCCCCGGCCCGACGTGGTGATCTGGCCGGAGAACTCCTCCGATATCGATCCACTGCGCAACGCCGACGCCGCCGCCGTGATCACGCGTGCGAGCGAGCGCGTCGGGGCGCCGATCCTGGTCGGCGCCGTCCTGGTGAACGGTGACCGCACCACCACCAATTCGGTGATGGTGTGGAACGGCGCCGCGGGTCCTGGCGACCGGCACGACAAGAAAATCATCCAGCCGTTCGGGGAATACCTGCCGATGCGCGGATTCTTCCGGCTGTTCTCGTCCTACGCCGATCAAGCCGGACATTTCGTGCCGGGAAATGGTAACGGTTCGGTCACAGCCGCGGGAATTCCGATCGGGGTGGCCACCTGTTACGAGGTCGCCTTCGATCGCGCGTTCCGGCAATCGATGGATTCCGGGGCGCAGCTGCTCACGGTGCCGACCAACAACGCGACCTTCGGGCTGAGCGAGATGACCTACCAGCAACTCGCCATGTCCCGGGTCAGAGCGGTCGAACACGGGCGCGCCCTCGTGGTCGCCGCGACCACCGGGGTCAGCGGAATCATCACCGCCGACGGCACGCTCGCGCAACAGAGCCGCCAACTCGACCCCGCCGCGCTCGTCGCCCAGCTACCATTGCGCGACACGGCGACGCTCGCGACCCGGATCGGCGCGGCACCCGAAGTGGCGTCCGTTATTCTGACCGCGCTCGGTGTGGTGCTGGTGTTTTACCGCCGCCGACAAGTGAATCAGTCGCAAGACTCGCGAAGATCACCGAATTCTGAATAAGCGGTTTGTTTCAACCCGGGGGAAGCGGCTGTAAGTAGCCGTCGCAGGGGTCCGATCCGAAGAGCGCGAAACAAATCCACATCGGTAGCCATCCGGCTGCCGCAGTACTCCGAATCTATGGGCGTGGATAGCCACGCCCAGGCCGTCGTGTGCCCTGGGCGCTGCTCGGGGAGTTGCGACACAAAGGCAGAACGGAGTGCTTGATGAGTTCATTGGCCACCGACCGCGTCAGCTCCAGCGTCACCGACGACGATCCGGGCCAGCCGTTCGCCCTCTCGCCCGGTCAGACGGCCCTGTGGTACGCGCAACGGATCCGGCCCGACATCCCCTTCACCATCGCCCACTACGTCGAACTGCACGGTGATCTCGACGTCGGCAGGCTGCTGTACGCGGTCGAGCGCTACGGCGCGGAATCGCAAGTCGGCCATGTGCGTCTGCTCGAGCTCGACGGCGTCCCGCACCAGCGGGTCGACCTGTCGTGGCGGCCGGGCTGGGGCCGGATCGACCTGCGCGGCGAGCCCGATCCGCGAGCGGCCGCGCTGCGCTGGATGAACGACCACGCCAGCACCCCGATCGATATGGAGCGCGAGCCGCTCACCGTCAATGTCGTGTTGCGAGTCGGTGACCAGGACTGGTTCTGGTACGAACGCGGACACCACATCGTGATCGACGGTTACGGTGCGATGAACGCGCTCTCGCGCACCGCCGAGATCTACACCGCCATCGGTGAACAGCGCGAACCCTCGGCGTCGCGGGCGGCCGCGCTGGTCGACCTGTACGCCGACGAATCGCGCTATCGCGAGTCCAGCCGGTTCCAGGCCGACCGCGAATACTGGACCGCCCAGCTCGCAGGCGTCGGCGAGCCGATGACCTTGTCCTCGGTCACCGCGACGGGCGACACCCACGATCCGGGCAGGCACCGGGCCACCGCGGTGCTCGAACCGGATCTCGACCGCCTGCTCGGCGACGCGATCACCACGCACGGCTCGGCCAACTCCGCGCTCATCGTCGCCGCGTTGGCCGCCTACATGCGCGCGGTCACCGGTGACCCGGATGTTGTCCTGAGCCTGCCCGTTTCGGCGCGCACCACGGTCGCGCTGCGCCGCTCGGCCGGCGTGGTGTCCAATGTCGTGCCGCTGCGGGTGCGCTTCGACGAGCACACCACCGTCGCCGACGTGGTGCGCCAGACCGAACTGCAGATCACCGGCGCGCTGCGGCATCAGCGCTACCGTTCCGACGACATCCGCCGCGAGTGCGGCTACTCCCGCGACGCCCGTGGCTTCTTCGGCCCGATGGTCAACATCATGCTCTTCCACGACGAGCTGAAGTTCGGCGACATCGCCGGTCAGCTGCACGTGCTCGCGACCGGTCCGGTCGAGGACCTCTCGATCAACATCTACAACGGCGACGGTGGGCGCATCCAGCTCGACTTCGAGGCCAACCCCAAGCTCTACGGCGAGGCCGAGGTGGCCGCCCACCACGGCCGCTACCTGGACTTCCTCGCCCGCTTCCTGGCCGCCGACCCCGGCACTCCCACCCGCGCGCTCACCGCGATCACCGACGCCGAGCGTGCCACCGTGCTCCACGCGTGGAATGCCACCGAGATGCCGGTGCCCGCCGCCACGCTGGCGTCGCTGTTCACCGACCAGGCGCGCCGCACCCCGCACGCGGTCGCGCTCGAATTCGGCGACCGCACACTGACCTACGGCGAACTCGATGACCGGGTGAACCAGCTGGCCCGCCACCTGATCGCGCGCGGCGCGGGCCCGGAGACCACGGTCGGGGTGTGCCTGCATCGCAGCATCGAGATGGTCGTCGGAATGTACGCCGTCCTCGCCACCGGTGCCGCCTATCTGCCGCTGGATCCCGACCACCCGGCCGACCGCGTCGACGCGGTGCTCACCCAGGCGCGGCCGGTCTGCGTCCTCGCCGCCGCGCGAGATATGGTGCGGCTGCCCGCGAGTGCGGTGCGGGTCGACCTGGACACCCTCGACCTCACCGGGCACAGCGCTGCGCCGATCACCGACGCCGACCGTCGCGCCCCGCTGCGGCCCGAGCAGCTGGCCTACGTCATCTTCACGTCCGGGTCGACCGGCAAGCCCAAGGGTGTCGGCGTCACCAACGCCGCGATCGTCAACCGGTTGCGCTGGATGCAGGCCGAATATCCGCTCGACCACACCGACGCGGTGCTGCAGAAGACCCCGGCCACCTTCGACGTGTCGGTGTGGGAGTTCTTCTGGCCGCTGCAGGTGGGTGCCCGGCTGGTGATCGCCGCGCCCGACGGCCACCGCGACCCGGCCTACCTGGCTCGGATCATCAGCGAGAAAGCCGTTACCACAGCGCATTTCGTGCCGTCGATGCTGTCGCTTTTCGTCACCGACCCCAGGGTCGCGGGCGGGGCCGGGCTGCGGCGGGTGTTCTGCAGTGGCGAGGCTCTGCCCGGCGCGACCGTCGCCGATTTCCACGCCGCCCTGCACGGACCGGGCGGTGGTCCCGAACTGCACAACCTGTACGGGCCCACCGAGGCCGCTGTCGACGTCACCTATTGGCCGTGCCCGGCCGAGACGAGCACAGTGCCGATCGGTTCCCCGGTCTGGAACACCCAGACCTACGTGCTCGATCCGCAGCTTCGCCCGGTCCCGCCCGGCGTGGTCGGTGAGCTCTACTTGGCCGGTGTGCAGCTGGCCCGCGGTTATCTGGGCCGCCCCGACCTTACCGCCGACCGGTTCGTCGCGAACCCGTTCACCGCGGGCACCCGCCTGTATCGCACCGGCGACCTGGCCCGCTGGCAGCTCGACACCGGAGTCCTGGAGTACCTGGGCCGCACCGATTTCCAGGTGAAGATCCGTGGCTTGCGCATCGAACTCGGCGAGATCGAGTCCGCGCTGCTCGCCACCGACGGCATCGCCCGCGCGGTGTGCGTGGCCAGGGCGGGCCGCACCGGCGACGACGAATTGGTGGCCTACGTGGTGCCCGCACCCGGTGCCCCCGCGCCCGAACCCGGCGTGCTGCTCTCGTCGCTGCGCCGCGGCCTGCCGTCCTACATGGTGCCCTCGGCGCTGGTCGTGCTCGACGAACTGCCGTTGAGCGCCAACGGCAAGGTCGACCGCAAGGCCCTGCCAGAGCCCGACCTCGGCGTCCGGCTCACCACCGGCGCCGCCGCACCGCAGACCGAGCTCGAGTGCGCGCTCGCGGAGATCTTCACCGAGGTGCTCGCTCTCGACGGCACCACGATCGGGGTCGACGACAGCTTCTTCGACCTCGGCGGCAACTCGCTGGTGGCCGCCCGCGCGGTGGCCAGGATCAACACCGCCCTCGACGCCACCACCACCATCCGGGATCTGTTCGAGCACTCGACCATCGCCGCACTGGCCGACTACCTCACCACCCACCGATCCGAAGCCCCGACCCCGAAGCTGGTTCCCGTGGTCCGGCCCGACCGCGTCCCACTGTCGCTCGCCCAGCAGCGGCTGTGGATCCTCAACCGGTTCGCCGAGCACGCGGCGGCCTACAACATGCCGCTCGCGCTACGGCTCACCGGCAGGCTCGACCTGGACGCGCTGCGTGCCGGCCTGCGCGATGTGCTCGACCGGCACGAAAGCTTGCGTACCAGTTTCCCGGAGGGGCCCGACGGCGCCTATCAGCTTGTTCATCCGGCGGCCGCCGTGGCACCCGAGCTGATGCCCACCGACGTGTCCGCCGCCGACCTGGCCGGGCTGATCGGTGAGGTCACCGGCCGCGGGTTCGACCTGCGCACCGAGACCCCGCTGCGGGTCGCGCTGTATCGGGTCGGCACCGACGACCACCTGCTGCTGGTGGTGCTGCACCACATCAGCGGCGACGGCTGGTCGGTGGCCCCGCTGGCCCGCGACCTGATGACGGCCGTCGCCGCCCGTGCCGAGGGCGCCGCGCCCGCGTGGACGCCGTTGCCGGTGCAGTACGCCGACTTCGCGCTGTGGCAGCGGGAACTGCTCGGCGAGGAGAACGACCCGCAATCGCCCCTGGGCAAGCAGCTCGGCCACTGGCGCGACACCCTGGCCGGGCTGCCCGATCAGCTCGACCTGCCGCTGGACCGGCCGCGCCCGCTGCAGCGCGGCACCGGCGGCGACACCGTCGCCTTCACCATCGGCGCCGAATTGCGCAGGGCCGCGGGCGAACTCGCCACCAGCCGGGGTGTGAGCATGTTCATGGTGCTGCACGCCGCGCTGGCCACCCTGCTGGCCAGGCTGTGTGGCACCGGCGACATCACCATCGGTACGCCGATCGCGGGCCGCTCCGATCCGGCGCTGGACGATCTGGTCGGCATGTTCGTCAACACCCTGGTGCTGCGCACCGAGGTCGACCCCGCCGCCGGGTTCGACCGGATGCTCGATCTGGTCCGCGAGACCGACCTGGACGCCTTCGCCAACCCCGACGTGCCCTTCGAACGGCTGGTCGACCTGGTGAACCCGGAACGCTCCGCCGCGCGGCATCCGCTGTTCCAGGTGATGCTGTCCTACGACGGCACTCCCGATCTGCGCATCGACCTGCCCGGTGTGGCCGCCGAACTGGTGCCGGTCGAGAGCGGGGTGGCCAAGTTCGATCTGCAGCTCGAGGTCCGCGACAACCACGACGACGGGCCGCTCGACGCCGAATTCGGTTTCGCCACCGACGTGTTCGACCGCGCCACCGTCGCGGCGATCGCGCGCAGGTTCACCACCCTGCTCGCCGCCGCGGTGGCCGCCCCGGCCGCCCCGATCGGCGATCTCGACCTGCTCGACCGCCGCGAGACCGCCCGCCTCGTCCCGATCGCGGGCGCCCCCGCCGAACCGGCGGGCACCCTGGCGCGGCTGCTCGGTGCGACCGCGCAGCGGCTTCCCGACGCCGTCGCCGTGCGTTACCTCGGCCTCGACACCACCTACCGCGAGCTCGACGAACGCTCGAACCGGCTGGCGCGCAGCCTGATCGCGCACGGCGCAGGGCCGGAATCGGTGGTCGCGGTGGCGCTGCCGCGAAGCCTGGAATCCATCGTCGCGATCTGGGCGGTGGCCAAGTCCGGCGCCGCCTACGTGCCCGTCGACCCCGCCTACCCGGCGGATCGGATCGCCCACATGATCGGCGATTCGGGTGCGATGCTCGGGCTCACCCTGCCCGAGCACCTCGCCGCGCTGCCGACCACCACGGGCAAGCACCGCAGGGCACCGGAGTGGCTGGTGTTCGGCACCGCCGATTTCGAGGCCGACTGTGCCCGCCGCTCGGCGACCCCGGTCACCGACACCGACCGCAGGCACCCGATGCGGCCGGGCCAGCCCGCATACCTCATCTACACCTCCGGGTCGACCGGCACACCGAAGGCCGTGGTGGTGACCCACGCGGGCATCGCCTCGCTGGCCAGTGAGCAGACCCAGCTGTTCCGGGTCACCGACGCGGCGCGGACCATGCACTTCTCCTCGCCCAGTTTCGACGCGTCGGTGCTGGAACTGCTGCTCGGGTTCGCCGCGGGCGCGACCATCGTCGTCGCCCCCGCCGACCTGTACGGCGGCGCGGAGCTGGCCGTGTTCCTGCGGTCGGAGCGGATCACCCACGCGTTCATCACCCCGGCCGCGCTGGCCACCGTCCCCGCGGGCGAATTCCCCGAGCTGGGTACGGTGATCGTCGGCGGCGAGGCCTGCTCCGACGAGCTGGTCACCGCGTGGGCGCCGCGATACCGGATGCACAACATGTACGGGCCGTCCGAGGCGACCGTCGCGGTCACCGCCAGCGCGGCCATGGTGGCGGGTGAGCCGGTGCCGCTCGGCGCGCCGGTACGCGGTATGCGGATGTTCGTGCTGGACGGGCGGCTGCGGCCGGTGCCGCCCGGCACGCCGGGCGAGCTGTATGTGTCCGGGCCCGGCCTGGCCCGCGGCTACCTCGGCAAACCGGCGCTGACCGGGCAGCGGTTCGTCGCCAATCCGCACGGCAGGGTCGGCGAGCGGATGTACCGCACGGGTGATCTGGTCGTCGCCGACGCCACCGGGCGGCTGCGCTTCCTCGGGCGCGCCGACGACCAGATCAAGATCCGTGGTTTCCGGATCGAGCTGCGCGAGATCGACCATGTACTGCGCGAGCACCCGGGGGTGCGTTCGGCGCTGACGATCGTGCACGTCGACGAGCAGGGCCAGCAGCGGCTCGCCGCGTATGTCACCGCCGACGGCCCGCTCGAACCGGCCGCCGTCCTCGACTCCGCGCGCGGCAGGCTGCCGGGCTACATGGTGCCCGCGGCCCTCGCCGTTCTCGACACCATGCCGGTGACCCCGGCGGGCAAACTGGACCGCAAGGCACTGCCCGCACCGGAATTCACCGCCGGCACCGGAACCAGGGCCCCGCGTACCCATCTCGAGATGCGGGTGGCCGCGGTGTTCACCGAGATCCTCGGCAGGCCGGTCCCCGGCGCCGAGGACAGCTTCTTCGAGATCGGCGGCAACTCGCTGCTGGCGACCCGCCTCGCGGCCGCCCTGCACGCGGACTTCAGCGTCGACCTGCCGGTCCGGCAGATCTTCGAGGCACCGACCGTCGCCGGGATCGCCCAGCTGATCACGGAAGCGCCCCGGACGCAGCGGGTGGCGCTGGCGGTACACACCCCGCGCCCGGGACGCATACCACTGTCGCTGCCGCAGCAGCGGCTGTGGTTCCTCAACCGATTGTCCCCCGAGTCGAGCGCGTACAACATCGCATTCGTCTTGCGAATCGGCGGAGATCTGCACATCGACGCCCTGCGTGGCGCCCTCATCGATCTGCTGGACCGGCACGAGGTGCTGCGGACGGTGTTCCCCGAGGACCTGTCCGGGCCGCAGCAGGTGGTGCTGCCCACCGACCGGGCCGTCCCTGCGATCGACGTGCTCGACACCGACCGGGAGCGGGCCGACGCCGAGCTGACCGAGCTGGCCGGACACGGCTTCGACCTCACCACCGAGACACCGCTGCGGGCCCGGCTGTTGCGGGTGGCGCCGGGGGAGTACCTGCTCGGTGTCGTGCTGCACCACATCGCCGCCGACGGCTGGTCGCTCGGTCCGCTGACCAGGGACCTGGCCGTCTCCTACGCCGCCCGTGCCAACGGAGCCGTACCCGACCGCGCGCCGCTGCCGGTGCAATACGCCGACTTCAGCCTGTGGCAGCGCGAGGTGCTCGGCGCCGACGACGATCCGGACAGCATCGCCGCCACCCAGCTCGCGCACTGGCGCAACGCACTCGCCGAGCTGCCCGACGAACTGCCGCTGCCGTTCGACCGGCCGCGGCCGCTCGACCCGACGGGCGCGGCGGGCACCGTGCGCTGCGAGGTGCCCGCGCCGTTGCAGCAGGCCATGCACGAGCTGGCAGCCGACGCGGGAGTCAGCCTGTTCATGGTGGTGCGCTCGGCGCTGGCCGTGCTGCTGCGCGCCGTCACCGGTGGCCGCGATATCCCGATCGGTACCCCGGTCGCCGGGCGCACCGACATCCAGCTCGACGACCTGGTCGGCATGTTCGTCAACACGTTGGTGCTGCGTTCGGATGTCGATCCGGGCCGCAGCTTCACCGAGCTGCTGCACGCCGACCGCGACGACGAGCTCGCCGCGATCGCCAACGCCGACCTGCCGTTCGAGCGGGTCGTCGACGCGCTCGGCCGCGACAGCAGGGCGAGCAACCGGCACCCGCTGTTCCAGGTGGCGCTGAGCATGCAGGACGACGGCACCCCCGCGCTGGAACTGCCTGGCCTGCGCCTTGCCGCCGAGGAACTCGACATCGCCCGCGCCAAGTTCGATCTCGAGCTGCGGGTGTCGCCCGACGGCGACGGCCACCGCTTCGACTTCGTCTACGCCGCCGAGCTGTTCGACACCGCCACGATCGAGACCATGGCGGTGCGATTCCACCAGATCCTGCTCCAGGCGACCGCCGATCCGCGGCAGCTGGTGTCCGACATCGAGGCGCTGACCGTGGCCGAGCACCGCGCGCTGGTGCCCGCCCAGGGGCCCGCGGTGGTGACCCCGGTCGTACTGGCCGACATCATCGAACGCGCCGTCACCGTCTTCGCGCACCGGCCCGCGCTGCGCTGGTTCGCCGGTGGCAGCGTGGCCGGAGCGGTAGGCGAACTCGACTACGACGAGGTCGGCGTCCGGGCGCACCGGCTCGGTCGCGCGCTCATCGCGCGCGGGATCGGCACCGGCGACCGGGTCGCTGTCGGGCTCACCCGCGGGCTCGACTGCGCGCTCGCGATCTTCGGTGTCGCCGCGAGCGGCGCTGCCTTCGTGCCCGTCGACCCGCGCTACCCGGCCGACCGGGTACGGCATATGCTCACCGACTCCGGCGCGAAGGCCGTCCTCACCACCACGGCCGATGCCGAGGGGCTGCGCGCGGCGGCAGGCGAGCTCGATACCCGCTGGTTGCTGGTGGACGACACCGAGCTGCACGCGGAGCTGGCGGGCTACGACGGTGCGCCGATCACCGACGCCGAGCGGGTGCGCCCGGTGCGCTCTGCCGATCTGGCCTACCAGATCTACACCTCCGGCTCCACCGGTCTGCCCAAGGGCGTCACCGTCACCCACAGCGGTCTGGTCAGCCTGGCGGTCGACCTGCAGGAGCGGATGGGGCTGGACCGGTTCGCCCGCACGTTCTTCTTCTCCACGCCGAGCTTCGACGTGTCGGTGCTCGACCTGCTGCTCGCCGTGTGGTCCGGCGCCGAGATGGTGATCGGCCCGATCGATGTCTACGGCGGCGACGAACTCGGTGAGCTGCTCGAGCGCGAGGACATCACCCACACCTTCCTCACCCCGGCGGTGTTGGCCTCCATCGACGCCACCCGCTGGCGGCTGCCCCATCTGCGCGGGCTGATGGCCGGCGGCGAGGCGGTCCCGCCGGACCTGGTGGCCAACTGGGCCCCCGGCAGACGGTTCGTCAACGCCTACGGGCCCACCGAGTTCACCGTGATCGCGGCGATGTCGCAGCTGCGGGTCGGTGTCGGCGTCACCATCGGCACGCCGGTGCGCGGGGCCAGGGTGCTGGTGCTGGACGAGCGGCTGAAACCCGTCGTCACCGGGGTGCCGGGCGAGCTGTACCTCGGCGGCGCCGGGATCGCGCGGGGCTACCACGAGCGGTTCGGCCTCACCGCGGGCCGGTTCGTCGCCGATCCGTGCGGGCCCGCGGGCAGCCGGATGTACCGGACCGGTGACGTGGTGCGCTGGACCGCCGACGGCGAGATCGAATACCTGGGCCGCAGTGACCACCAGGTCAAGGTGCGTGGCTTCCGGATCGAGCTCGGGGAGATCAGCGCCGTATTCGGCGCGCATCCCGATGTGCGGTTCGCCCACACCGAGGTCCGGCGGATCGCAGGCGACGACCGCATCGTCACCTGGGTACAGCTGGCCGAGGGTATCGAGCCCGCCGCGCTCGCCGCGGTGCGCGCGCACGCCGTCGAACGGCTGGCCGGGCACATGGTGCCCGCCTCGCTGAACCTGATCGACCAGGTCCCGCTCACCCCGGTCGGCAAGCTCGACCGGGCCGCGCTGCCGGAGCCGGAGTTCACCGCCACCGCGGGCCGGGCACCGCAGACCGCGTCCGAACGGCTCGTCGCCCAGGTGTTCGCCGACCTGGTCGGCGCGAGCGAGATCTCGGCCACCGACAGCTTCTTCGACGTCGGCGGCAACTCGCTGCTCGCCACCCAGCTGGTCGCCCGGCTGGCCGCGGCCAGCACGGTGCGGCTCGAGGTTCGCACCGTGTTCGCCGCGCCCACCGTCGAGGAGCTGGCCGCGCTCATCGAGTCCGGCACGGCAGGCGACGAGGGCAGGCCCGACCTCGTGCGACGGGATCGCCCGGCCCGGATCCCGCTGTCGGCGGCACAGCACCGGCTGTGGTTCCTCAACCGGTTCAACGCGGGTGCGGGCGGTGAGAGCCAGTCGGCGGGCGCCTACAACATCCCGGTGGTGCTGCGCCTGCACGGCCGGATCGATCTCGATGCACTGATCGCGGCTTTGCATACGGTGCAACGTCGGCACGAGACGCTGCGCACGGTGTTCCCGGAGACCGCGGGCGAGCCCGAGCAGCGGGTGCTCGAGCCGGAGCTCGGAGCGGTGACCCTGTTCCACGCGACCGCCGCACCGGCAGAGGTCGACAGCGCGGTGACCCGCTTCGTCACCCCCGGGTTCGACCTGTCGGCCTCGGTGCCGATGCGCGCAGCGCTGATCACCGTCGACCACACCGGCATGCCTGCGCCGAGCCAGGCCAAGCTCGCGGTGGCAGGCTCGCAGGAACACGTGCTGGTGCTGGTCGTCCATCACATCGCGATGGACGGCTGGTCGCTGGAGCCCCTCGCCGCCGAGGTGGCCGCCGCCTACCGGGGGATCAGGGCGGGCGAGGAGTTCGGTGAGCTGGTCCCCGAGATCCAGTACACCGACTACACGCTGTGGCAGCAGGAACTGCTCGGCACCGAGGACGACCCGGACTCGCTGATCAGCAAGCAGCTGGCGCACTGGCGCGGTGTGCTCGACGGCCTGCCCGAACTGCTGACCGTCCCGGCCGACCGGCCGCGGCCCCCGGTGCCGTCCTATCGCGGCGGCACGGTCGACTGCGTGGTCGACGCGGCCACCCATCGGGCGCTGCGCGGGATCGCGACGGCCAACAACGTCAGCATGTTCATGGTGCTGCACGCCGCGCTGGCGGTACTGCTGCACCGGGTCACCGGCGACGACGACATCGCCGTCGGCACCGCGACGGCAGGCCGCGGCCATCCGGCGCTGGACGGTCTGATCGGCATGTTCGTCAACACCCTGGTGCTGCGCACCGAGGTCGCCGACGAGCGCGCCTTCGTCGACCTGCTGCGCACCGTCCGCGACCGCGACCTGGACGCTTTCGCCAACGCCGACATGCCGTTCGAACGGCTCGTCGAAGTGCTCAACCCGGCTCGCTCACAGGCGCATCATCCGCTGTTCCAGGTGATGCTGTCGGTGCGCAACGCCCCGGTGCGGATGCTGGAGCTGCCAGGGCTGCGAATCGAAGCCGTCGACACCGACGCGGGCATCGCCAAGTTCGATCTGCAGTTCACCTTCACCGAGACCCAGACCGCCGATCGCGTCGGCGACGGCATCGGCCTCGCGGTGAACTACGCGGCCGACCTGTTCGACGAGGGCACCGCCCGCAGACTCGGTGACCGGCTGGTCCGGCTGCTCACCGCCGTGGCGGCCGATCCCAACACGGCGGTGGGCGATCTGGCGCTGCTCGACGCCGTAGAGTGGACCGCGCTCGCTCCGGTCCACGGTGCCCGCGCCGACCTTCCGGTGACCTTCCCCGCGGTGTTCGGCGCCGCGGTGGCCAGGGCACGGGACGGGGTGGCACTGAGTTCCGGCGACACCGTGGTCACCTACGACGCGCTCGATCGGTGGACCAACCGGCTGGCCCGCGTCCTCATCGGCCATGGCATCGGCCCGGAAAGCCTGGTCGCCCTCGGTATTCCGCGATCGGTGGAGTCGGTGGCGACCATGCTCGCCGTGGCCAAGGCCGGGGCGGCGTTCGTGCCGGTCGACCCGAACTACCCGGCGCAGCGGATCAGTCACATGCTCACCGATTCCGGCGCCGCGATCGGTCTCACCCTGCTCGCACACCGCGACCGGCTGCCCGGCGACTGCCGCTGGCTGGTACTCGACGATCCGCAGACCAGGGCCACCGTGCTCGGCACCGACGACGCGCCGATCACCGATGCCGACCGGCTCCGGCCGCTGCGGGTGGGCAACCCGGCCTACATCGTCTACACCTCGGGCTCCACCGGCACCCCCAAGGGCGTGGTCGTCACCCACGGTGGCATCTCCAACTTCGCCGCCGAATGCGCCGAGCGCTACGACGTGCGGCCGGGCAGTCGGATCCTGCACTTCGCCACCCCGAGCTTCGACGGCGCCATGCTCGACATCCTGTTCGCGCTCGGTGGCGCAGGCACGCTGGTGATCGCGCCGACCGGCATCGTCGGCGGGGAAGAGCTGCGTCAGCTCTACATCAGGGAGCGGGTCACGCACTCGTTCATCACCACCGCGGCGCTCGGCACGGTGGACCCGGCCGGGGTGAGCTCGCTGGCGCACGTGCTCGTCGGTGGTGAGGCGCTGCCACCGGAGCTGCTGGCCCGATGGGCGCCGGGACGCAACTTCTACAACGTCTACGGGCCCACCGAGACCACCATCGTCACGCTGATGCCGCAGGCGATGAACCCACACGGGCCGATCACCATCGGCGGCCCGATCCGGGGTGTCTCGGCGACCGTGCTCGACCGGCGGCTGCACCCGGCCCCGATCGGCGTCACCGGCGAACTGCAGCTCGCGGGCGCGGCGCTGGCCCGCGGGTATCACAACCGGCCCGGCCTGACCGCGCAGCGCTTCGTCGCCGATCCGTACGGCGCGCCGGGCGAACGGATGTACCGCACCGGTGACCTGGTGCGCTGGCGCGACGGCGCGAAGTCGGGGCTGGACGTGGAGTACGTCGGCCGCACCGACCATCAGGTGAAGGTGCGCGGCTTCCGGATCGAACTGGGTGAGATCGACGCCGCGTTCGGGCGTCACCCCGAGGTGGAGTTCGCGCTCACCATCGGTCACCCGACCGCGGCGGGCACGACGGCGCTGGTCTCGTACGTGAAGGCGCGGACGGGAGCCGCCCCGACGGTGCGCGCACTGCTCGACCATGTCGGCGCGCACGTGCCGAACTACATGGTCCCGCAGGCGGTCATGGTGCTCGACGAGGTGCCGCTGACCCCGGTCGGGAAGCTGGACCGGGCCCGCCTGCCCGAACCGGTGTTCACCGCGGCCGAGGGCTACCGCGCCCCGGTGACCCCCGCCGAGGTGGCGCTGTGCACCGTCTTCGCCGAGGTGCTCGGGGTGGAGCGGGTCGGCGCCGACGACGGGTTCTTCGAACTCGGCGGCAACTCGCTGCTGGCCACCAAGGTCGTCGCGGCACTGCGGGAGCGGGGCTACGACATGCCGGTGCAACTGATGTTCGGCGACGCGAGCCCGGCGGGCATCGCCGCCAGGCTCGACGGTGCCGACGCGAGCGCGGTGATCGCGGCGGCCACCGGACCGGTCCTGCCCCTCCGCCCGTCCACCGGCCCGCACGACACCCCGCTGTTCTGTGTGCACCCGGCGATCGGTCTGTCCTGGTGCTACGCGGGGCTGCTCGCGCACCTGGCGCCGCAGCGCCCGGTGTACGGCCTGCAGGCGCCGCACGTCTCCGGCGACGAACGGTTCGCCTCGATCCCCGAGGCCGCCGGACACTATGTGGCCCATATCAAGTCGATCCAGCCGCACGGCCCGTACCACCTGCTCGGCTGGTCGCTCGGTGGCCTGATCGCGCAGGAGGTGGCGGTGCAGCTACAGGACGCGGGGGAGGACGTGGCGCTGCTGGCCATGCTCGACAGCTACCAGCTCGGCGACCGCTGGCTCGACACCGCGATGCCGAGCGTGGCCGATATCCTCGGCGAGTTCGGCGCCGACATTCTCGGCGGGGCACCTCTGCCCGCCGATCTCGACCTGCACGAAGCGGCGGATCTGCTGCGGGCACAGCCGGGCCCGTTCGCCGCGCTCTCGGTCGAGAATCTCGAACGGCTCTACACCGGGTACGCCGACGGCACGGTGATGGCGAATCGGTTCCGGCCCCGCACCTTCGACGGTGACCTGCTGTTCTTCACGGCTGCGGCGGACGAGATCAACGCCGCGGACCCGGGCAGGCGCGCGGAAGCGTGGCAGCCGTTCGTCACCGGCAACATCCACAACCACGACCTGCCCTGCAGGCACGCGGCGATGACGACGCCGGAATCGCTGGCGGTGATCGGCCCCGTGCTGCATCGCCACCTCGACGCCGTCCCGGAGATCACCGTGTGCGGCGGCGGCCAGAAGGAGATGCGTCCGTGAGTTTGGCGGTAGAGGTACGCGGCCTCGCCAAGAGTTATGGCAAGGTGCGCGTGCTGAAGGAGATCGACCTGGAGATCCCGGCGGGCACAGTGCTCGGCCTGCTCGGACCCAACGGCGCGGGCAAGACGACCACCGTCAGGGTCGTGACCACGCTCTTACGCCCCGACGCCGGCTCCATCCGGGTCGCCGGGATCGACGTGCTGGCCGACCCGGCCACCGCGCGCACCCGGATCGGGCTGTCCGGTCAGTACGCCGCGGTCGACGCGAACCTCACCGGCTACGAGAACCTGCGGATGGTGGCGCGGCTGTACGGCATGTCCCGCACGCAGGCGAGCGCGCGGGCCGAACAGCTGCTGTCCGCGCTCGGCCTCGACCACGCCGCGAGCCGTAGGGCCGGTACCTACTCCGGCGGTATGGCCCGGCGCCTCGACCTGGCGGGCGCGCTGGTGGCGCGTCCGCCGGTGGTGGTGCTCGACGAGCCGACGACCGGCCTCGACCCGCGCGGCAGGCTGGACATGTGGCAGGTGATCGGCGAACTCGTCGACGACGGCACCACCGTGCTGCTCACCACCCAGTACCTCGAGGAAGCCGACCTGCTCGCCGACCGGATCACGGTGATCGACAAGGGCACCGTTATCGCGCGCGGTTCCGCCGACGAGCTCAAGACCTCCATCGGTGGCGACCGGCTCACCGTCACCCTCGCCGCCGGGCAGGACCCGCGGCCCGCCGAGGCTGTCCTGCGGCAGGTGGGAGTGGGCGAACCGATCCACGAACCCGGCAGCGACGAAGTGTCGGTGGTGGTCGGCAACGGCTCCCGCACGATGGTCGAGGCGCTGCGCCGTCTCGACGACGCGGGCGTGTGCGTCGTCGACGCCGTCGTCGTCCGGCCCACCCTCGACGACGTCTTCCTTTCCCTGACCGGTACCCCGGCCGAACCGGCCGTCGATACCGAATCCGACGATGCGCAAGAGGAGATCCTGTCGTGAGTACGGCCACCGACGTCGACGAGGGGTACGACACTCAGGACATGCCGATTCCGGCCACGCCCGCCCGCCCGGCCGCGCCGGGGGAAGCGCCGCCGCGGGCCCGGTTCCTGCGGGACAGCGCGATCGTGGCGCACCGGAATCTGCTGACCATCCTGCGGGTGCCGACCCTGCTGGTGACCGCGACCATCCAGCCGCTGATGTTCGTGTTCCTGTTCGCCTACATCTTCGGCGCCTCACTCGGCGGCGATCAGTACCGCGAATTCCTGCTGGCGGGCATCTTCACCCAGACGGTGGCGTTCAATGCCGCCTTCACCACCGTCGGGCTCGCCGGTGACCTGCAGAAGGGCATCATCGACCGGATGCGGACGCTGCCGATGTCGCGGCTGGCGGTGCTCATGGGCCGCACCCTGTCGGACCTGGTGGTGAATGTGCTGAGCCTGGGGGTGATGGTGATCTGCGGCTATATCGTGGGCTGGCGCATCCACGGCAGCCTCGCCGACGCGGCGCTGGCCTTCGCCATCATCCTGCTCTTCGCGTTCGCGATGTCCTGGGTCGGCGCACTGACCGGCCTGATCTCGCCGACTGTCGAGGTGGCGCAAAGCGCGGGCCTGATCTGGATGTTCCCGCTGTCGTTCATCTCCTCGGCGTTCATCTCCGCGCAGACCCTGCCGGGTCCGTTGCGCACCATCGCCGAATGGAATCCGATCACGGCGGTCTCGGCGGCGGGACGCAAGCTGTTCGACAACGACGCCCCGCCGTCGTTCGCTCCCGCCACCGGATGGGCGGCCGACAACTGCGTGCTGTACGCGGTGATCTGCTCGCTGGTGATCCTGGCGATCGCGATGCCCGCGGCACTGCTGCAGTACCGGAAGGTCGCCAGCCACTAGCACCGGCCGATACGGCGAAGGCCGCCTCCCGGACCGGGGGCGGCCTTCGCCGTATCGTGTCCGCTTCCTAGCCGCGGCGGCGGGTCTTGAGCAGTTCGAGGCGCTCCTTGAGCAGCTCCTCGAGCTCCTCCTTGCTGCGCCGTTCCAGCAGCATGTCCCAGTGGGTACGCGGCGGCTTGACCTTCTTGGTCTCCACCGACGTGCCCTCCATCAGCTGCCCCTCCTGGCCGTTGCGGCACAGCCAGGTGGGCGGGATCTCCGCGTCGTCGGCGAACGGGACGTCGAATTCCTCACCGTTGTCGGTGCGGTAGCGGGCGATCCGGCGTGGGGCCAGGTCGTGGTCGCGATCGGTCTCGTAGCTCACCGCTCCGAGCCGACTGCCCCGGAGTACGCGATCTGCCATGTGTGCTCCCTGTCTTCGGTGGCTGGCGCCGTATCTTCGGCGGATGGTGCTGTGCTTCGGCGGCGGGTGCCGCGGTTCTACCAACAACGTGCGGGACGTCTGAACTGTTCCATTGTAGTGGAACCAGGAAGTGCGCCGGTCGCGCCGGGAGCCGTGCCCGCTGAGCGAGACCTGAGCCGCGGAAACGGGCACCGGGCGGCTAGGGTTTCGCAGCATGTCGCGCAGTCGCCTGCTGTCCTGCCTGTGGTGCGGGCGGGAGATCGTGGATTCCGAGTCGGGTCGCCGTCGCCGCTATTGCCGCCAGTCGTGCCGCCAACGGGCCTACGAGCACCGCACCAGTCTCAAGGGGACCGGGATCGCGGAGGACGCGGTGGTGCTCTCGGCACAGGAGGCCAGCGATCTGGCCGACCGCTGGTTCGCCGCGCGGTGCGCCGCGGAGGACGTGGCCACCGCGGTGTCCGAGGGCGCCGAGCACGCCGAGCTGGCCGAGCTGAGCGCCACCCTGGTGCAGCTGGCGAGGGAAGCCGAGCGGCTGCGCTGAACCCGCTGCGGCACATCGGGGGTCAGCGCTGGGTGAGCTCGGTGCCCGCGGCCGGCTCGCGGCCGCGCAGGTACACCGCCGTCACGCCGCCGCCCACCAGCACCGCCAGGGCCGCGGCGGCGGCGCCGGTCGCCGGATCGGGGCTGGTCAGTGGCTGACCGCGCAGCGCCTGCCAGAGAACGAGGGTGAGCAGCCCGGTGTAGCCGAGCACCCCGACCCCGAGCAGGGCGGCCCGCACCGTTTCGGTGCGCAGCCAGCGATACCGCGATGCCAGCGCCGTCAGGACCACCACGAGTACCAGCAACACCTGGATGCCGTGCAGACCGACGAAATGCGGGATGCGCAGATCGCCGCCGGTGGTGCTCCAGTGCGTGATCGGCATGGCGCCGAGTCCGTCCCGCGCCGCGTCGCCGGTGGCGCCGCCCGCGACGACCGTGTGTCCCGCCATGAGGCCGACCACGGTGCCGTCGGCCTGGCGCACCAGTTGCGGGCCGGTGAAGCCCATCAGATAGCCGAGCGCCATCCCGGCGACCGCCAGCCACAGGCCCGCCTTCAAAGCGATCCTGGTCGGCCGGTCGGCGAGTTTCTGCCACGAGATGATGGCCGCGAGAACGAGATTGGCGACGAACAGACCGGGCACCCCGAACGCGAACACCTGCTGGCCGATCTGATTGACCGGGTCGGTGGCCGTGTTGAAATGGCTGAAGGTGCCCCGCGCGGCCTGCACGGCGATGAAGCCGACATCGGCGACGCCGGTGACGGCGAAGACGGTGCCGAGCCACCAGGTGACCCGGCGCCCGCGGTGCGGCAGCCGCAGAATCCAGGCCAGCGTCACGCCGTAGAGCGCGAAGGCGAACCCGAACTTGGCCGGTTTGAGCCACACCGATTCGCCGAGCAGCATCCGCTCGTCGACGAGCATGCCGACGAGCGACACCGCGACCAGCACGGCCATCAGCGCGGAGTTCACCAGCAGCGGTCGGTGCCAGGGCGCGCGGGCGGTGCCGGTGCCTGCCGGGGCGGTGCGGAACCGGACGCGGAACAGCGGGTGGGGGAACTCGATCGTCGCCATGTCCAGACGGTAGAAATGCGGTGCACCGCAACAACTCCCGCTGCGGAACCGTCGTCGCCCCCTACCCGGGTAGGGGGCGAGTCCTACCCTGGGTGCGGCCGGGTCAGATGCCGAGGCGCCAGACGGCCGCGTCGACCGCCCGTGGCGAGACCGTCGCGAGGATCTGCAGGATCCGGGTGTAGCGGGGGTACAGCTCGACCGGTCTGGTCCTGAGGGCGATCCCGATCCACTCGGCGGCCCGCTCGGCCGACAGGGCCGCCGCCTCGTCGTAGGCGCCGGTGGGGGCGATCATCTCGGTCCGCACCAGCGGAAATCCCACCGTGGTCACGTGCACGCCGCGCGCGCGGGTCTCGGCGCCGAGGCTGCGGCCGAACGCGGCGAGCGCGGCCTTGGAGGCGTGGTAGGCGGTGAACTTCGGCATGGAACCCGCCGCGACGCCCCAGGTGGCGACATTGACGATGTGCCCGTCGCCCGCGTCGAGCATGGCGGGCAGCAGTCCCATGGTCAGCCGGGCCGCGCCGAAGTAGTTCAGCGCCATGGTCCGCTCGTAGTCGTGGAACCGGTCGGTGGCCTCGGTTGCGCGCCTGCGGATGGATCGGCCCGCGTTGTTCACCAGCACCTCGACGGTGCCGTACCGGTCGAGCACGGTGGCGGCGAGACGGTCGGTGTCGTCGGGGTCGGACAGGTCGCAGGTGATGCTCTCGGCCAGGCCGCCCTCGGCGCGCACCGCGTCGCGGACCCCGAGCAGCGGTTCGGCGGTGCGCGCGACGAGGATCAACCGGGCGCCGTCGCGGCCGAGTGCGTGCGCGGTGGCGCGGCCGACGCCCGACGACGCCCCGGTCAGCAGGACGGTCTTGCCCGCGATGTCGTGGCGGTCGCCGAGGATCAGCCGCGCCATCGTGCGCGGCAGGACGGGCGGATTGAGCAGCATCGACTGGGCGAGGCGTTCGAGCACCGGGACTCCTGGATGATCGGGTACGGTCTCTCGACCGTAGACCTACCTCATCGTAAGTTACAACTTGGTCAATTCGCGCTCGGTGCTGCCTCGGGCAGGATTTCGGCCAGCAGCGGCGCCCACTCGTAGCGGCGCTCCGGAAAACATCGGTCGACCAGCTCGCGCATGATCGACGGCGCGATCGAGGCGCCGGGCGAGGCCCCGAGCAAGCCGGCGATCGTACCGTCCGCACCGGTGACCAGCTCGGTCCCGAACGTGAGCGCCCCGCCGCGGCGGCCGTCGGGCCGCACCAGCTGCGCGCGCTGCCCCGCCCGGATCAGCTCCCAATCCGCCGGATCCGCGGTCGGGTAGAAGCGCCGCAGCTGGGCGAACTTGTGGCGCGGGGATGCGAGCAGTTCACCGATCAGGTATCGCACCAGCCCGAGCTCGCGCAGGCCCGCCGCCACCAGCGGCACGATATTGTGCGGCCGCAGCGTGGTGAAGAAGTCGGTGAGCCTGCCGTGGCGCAGCAGCCTGGTGCTGAATGTGGCGTACGGGCCGAACAGCAGCGCGGCGGTACCGTCGACCTCGCGCCGATCCAGATGCGGCACCGACATCGGCGGGGCGCCGATCGCGGCCTGGCTGTAGGCCTTCACGGTGTGCTCGGCCACCACCTCCGGCTCGGTGGTCCGCAGGAACTGCGCGCCGAGTGGGAACACGCCGTAGCCGCGCACCTCCGGGATGCCGGCGCGCTGCAACAGCCGCAGGGCATACCCACCCGCGCCGACGAAGACGAACCGGGAGCGCACCAGGAACCGGGCGCCGCTGTCGCGATCACGCCCGCGTACTGTCCACAGCCCGTCGCGCTCGCGGGTGAGTCCGGTGATCTCGCGATGCAGCCGGACCGCGTTGCCCGCCGCGCGTGTCGTCGTCAGCAGCGACCTGGTGAGCGCGCCGAAGTCGACATCGGTGCCCGCGGAGTGCCTGGTGGCCGCCATCGGCTCGCCGTCCGCGCGGCCGCGCACCAGCAGCGGCGCCCAGCTGCCGATCACCGTGCGATCCTCGGTGTACTCGAGCTCGTCGAAGCCGGGTAGCTCGCGCAAGGTCGCGCAGCGCCGTCGCAGGTAGGCGACGTCGCGGTCACCGAAGACCACCGTCACGTGCGGGGTCGGCCGGACGAAGCCCGCCGGGTCGGCGAGCCCGTCGCGTGCCGCCAGCGCCGACCAGAATCGCCGCGACAGCTGGAACTGCACGGCAATCGCGGCCGCGGTACTGCCGTCGGCGGGGTCGGGCATGTAGTTGAGTTCGCACAGACCCGCGTGCCCGGTCCCCGCGTTGTGCCACGGGTGACTGCTTTCCGCGGCAGGCTCGCCGAGGCGCTCGAACAGCGCGATAGACCAGTCCGGGGCCAGTGTGCTGAGCAGGGCGCCGAGCGTGGCGGACATGATGCCGCCGCCGATCAGCACGGCGTCGAGGACGTCGTCGTCGGGGGACGCGGGGCGGATGGGTGTCGTCTCGGTCATCGTCGAACCTCCCGTGAGCTGTGTTCCGCCATCGTCGCGCTGCCCGGAGTAATCCGTCCATCGCGGAATTGACGCCGATATCATCCGAATATGGATGAATACGGCGTGGCGGGAGCACTGGCGGTCGCACCGCTGCTTGCCGCCTTCGACGCGGCGGCCGAGACCGGCAACTTCACCAGGGCGGCACAGCGGCTAGGGGTACCGCAGTCCTCGCTGAGCCGCCGGATCAAGGCGATCGAGCAGGCGCTGGGGGTGGCGCTGTTCCAGCAGTCCGGGCGTGGGGTCACCCTCACCGCGCAGGGGCACGCGCTGCACGAGCGCACCCGGGGCCTGGTCGGGGCGCTCGACGACGCGGTGCGGGCCGTGCGCGCGGACGCCGACCCCGACAGCGGCCTGGTCCACTTCGGTTTCCCGCTCACCCTAGGGCCGGTGAGCATCCCGTCGCTGCTGGCCCAGTTCCACGCAGGCGCGCCGCGGATCCGGCTGCGGCTGGTGCAGGCGCACGGCGAGGCGCTCGCCGAGCAGGTACGCGCGGGCACCCTCGACCTGGCCGTGATGATCCCGCCGCCGCCGGACCTGCCGAGCGTGCCGCTCGGTCGCCAGCGCATCGACCTGCACGTGGCCCGCACCCATCCGCTGGCCCGAGCGGGCCGGGTCGCCCTCGCCGAGCTGGCCGAGACGCCCTTCATCGCCAATCCACCCAGCTATCAGCTGCGGGCACTGCTCGATTCCTGGTGTGCCGCAGCTGGATTCATGCCACGGGTACTGTTCGAGATCACCGAGTTCGACACGTTGCGCGAGCTGGTCGCGCTCGGGCTCGGGGTCGCGCTGCTGCCCGCGGCCGAGCAGCCGCACCCCGATCTGGTGATCGTGCCCATCGATGGCGAACGCGACCGCGAGATCGGCCTGGTCTCGGGAGACCATCGGCCGACCCTCGCGGTCGCGCGGCTACGGGAGTTCCTGATCACGCGCGCGGCGCGGATCAGCACGGTGTGAGATCAGTCCTGGGCGACGCCTGCGTCGACACCGCGGGCGGCGAGCCACGCATGCGGGTCGATCGGGCCCAGTGCCGGATGATGCACCTCGTAATGCAGATGCGGGCCGGTGGACTGGCCGCGGTTACCGACGGTGGCGATCACGTCGCCGGCTTTGACCTGCTGGCCAGGCTGCACCAGGATCTCGTTGACATGGCCGAAGACACCGATGGTGCCGTCGTCCTGCTGCATCCGCACCCACAGCCCGAAGCCGGACGCCGGACCGGTCTCGATGATGGTGCCGTCGGTCACCGCGAAGATCGGCGCGCCGATCGGGTCGCCGAAGTCGAGGCCGTTGTGCGCGGTGCCCCAGCGGGCGCCGAAGTACGAGGTGAGCCTGCCGTTGACCGGGCGAACGGTCTGCGGGCGCGGCGGCGGTGGCGGGGCGAGAACCGGCAGTGGCGGCAGCGCCTGCTGGATGGCCTCGCGGTGCTCCTCGAGGAACGCCTCCACGGGTGCGATGCCCTGCGGGCCCTGGGCCACGGCCGGGGTGAAGGCGGTGAGACGATAAGGCGACTCTCCCGTGTGGCCGGTCGAGCCCGCGACGATGCCGGTCTCGGCGGTCGGGGCGCCGGGTTCGCCGAAGGTGGCGACGGAGGTGCCGACGAGTGCGGACAGCGCCACCGCACCCGCGACAACGCCTCCCCAACGGCCGGCGAGGGCGTCGGAGACTCGAGCAGATAACGGGTTGGTCACGAACATGTCTCGAACGTAGCGAACCCGTGATCTGGGCGGCGAATCCTGTGGTCGTGATCACGACCGGCTATAACCCCAGTTGATCTATAACATTGCGATAACGGATGGGGAAATTCCCGGGACCGACCGGGGGGAATGTCCAGGACGCAAGATCATTGCCGGATCGGCCCTTCCGGGGGACACTGATTCAGTGGACGCTAACGGAGTCCGGGCGATCACCGCCCTGTCCGACCCCACCCGGCGCGTGATCTTCGAGGCCCTACCGCAGGGTCCGCGCTCGGTGGCCGACCTCGCCGCGGTCGCCGGCATCACCAGCTCGGCCGCCTCCCAGCATCTGCGCGTGCTGCGCGAAGCCCACCTGGTGAGCATGCGTCGCGACGGCAACAAACATCTGTACTCGCTCGATCCGCGCGGCCTCACCGACGCCCGCGACTATCTCGAGCAGTTCTGGCCGAGCGCGCTCGCGGCACACGCCGCGCGGCTGCGCGAGGCCGCGGCGCCCGAACCGGCTCAGCCCACCCGGCGGTAACGCGACCGGCTCGATTCGGCCCAGTCCTGCTTGTCCAGCTGGGCGTCTACCGCCGTCACCACCTCGGGAACCCCGATACGCAGCAGTCCGGGGTCGGGGGTACGGGCGTCGGGGTCGCCGACCTGGCCCGCCCACAGCACCGCGTGCCTACCGAGCAGGTGCGCGGGCGGCCCGCCCCGGCGCGGCGGTGTGGGGCCGAACAGCAGCACGGTGCGGGTGCCGAACGCGGTCGCCAGGTGCGCGACACCAGTATCGCCGCAGATCAGCAGTGCTGCCTCGGCGACAGTGGCGGCCAGGTCGGTGAGGTTCTGCCTGCCCGCGAGCACCCGGTCGTCGGGTAACCCGGCCTGCGCGGCCACCTGTACGGCGATGTCCCGTTCGAACGGATCGCCGGTGAGAACGACGTCACGGCCGAGGACGAGCAGGTGCCGCACCACGGCCGCGAAGCGCTCCGGCGGCCAGCGGCGCGCTGGCGCGCCTGCGCCGATGTGCACGACGACGCAGTCGCGCCTGGCGAGCGAGGCCACCGGCGGGACCAGGCCGAGATTGCGCCGGTCGGCCGCGATCCCTTCCGACTCGAGCAGCCGGCACCACCGATCCACCGCGTGCGCCTCGGGATCCCAGCGCGGGCCCGCCAGCTTGGGCAGCGCGGGGGCGCGGTGCCCGATGATCCGGTACGCGCCGGTGTCGGCGAGCGCGCGGGCGCTGGCGCTGTCGGCGCCGTGCAGGTTCACCGCCAGTTCGGGCGCCGGCCCGTCCCAGATCAGCGCCGCCGGATCGGCGGTGGGGACCAGTTCGTCGACCGAGGAGATCAGGTCGACGATCTGCTCGAGTCGATGCGGCGCCGCCAGCACGATCTTGCTGCGCGGCTCGGCCCGGCGCAGGGCACGCAGAGCCGGAACCGCGGCGAGCAGATCACCGAGGCCCCGGGCTTGCAGCACGAGTACAACCGACACTTCCTTGACCTACCCGAGACCCCGAGGCGTCAAACGTTCTTACATTCGGCGGCGTGGCGGTGCTCACGGCCCGCCGTCGCGAGTCATGGCCGCGGCCCACGGTCGATCGCGACACGGCAACGCCGCCAGCTAATATCGGGAATACCAGAGCGGACCGGCATAACATCTCGTCATGACGACAAATACCGTGATGGGGAGTCCGCTCGCGGCTCTGGCCAAGAAAACCTGGCAAACAATTCTGGTCACCGGCATCCTCGCGGTGATTCTCGGCATCATCATGCTCGTCTGGCCCGGTCCGTCCGTGCTGGTCGCAGGCATCCTGTTCGGCGTCTACATGGTGCTGAGCGGCATTTTCCAGCTGATCGCCGCCTTCACCCACCTCCCGAGCACCAGCTTCCGCGTGCTCTCGTTCATCAGCGGTGTGTTGTCGCTGATCATCGGCATCTTCTGCTTCCGCGACGAGCTCACCTCGATCGTGCTGCTGGCCTTGTGGATCGGCATCAGCTGGCTGTTCCGCGGGATCGCCGTGTTGTTCGCCGCCATCGCCGATTCCGGCGTCCCCGGCCGCGGCTGGCAGATCTTCTACGGTGTGATCAGCGCGATCGCCGGTGTCATCGTCATCGTGTGGCCGATCAGCTCGATCACGACGCTGGTCCTGGTGGTCGGCATCTTCCTGATCGTCATCGGCATCATGGAGGTCATCACGGCCTTCGGTGTGCGCAAGGACGCACAGGTGCTGGAAGAGCAGGCGGTGTAGCCGCCACACGGGAACTGTTCGTCGGGAATCGGCCGGTGTCTGCGGGCACCGGCCGTTTTCGGGTGAACTACGCTGGCCGATCATGGAATTCGTTTACAACCTGGTGGTCGTCACCCATCTGCTCGGCATGGCCGCCCTCGTCGGTGGCTTCGCCGCCGCGCGGCCCGTGGTCTCCGAACTCATGGTGTGGGGCGCCCGCGCCCAGCTGATCACCGGCGTGATCCTGGCCGGTCTCGCCTCGGCTGTCGATTCGCTCGACAAGGAGCCGGATACGACCAAGCTGGCCGTCAAGCTCGGGCTCGCGGTCGTCGTCACCGCACTCGCCGAGATGGGTCGGGCCGACGCCAAGCGCGGCAAGCAGATCAACTGGATGACCGACGTCGCGGGCGGGCTCGCGATCCTGAACGTCGCCGTCGCCGCGCTCTGGAACTGAACCAGCACCCCGCGTGAATCAGCTCGCCGCGCGCGCCCGGCGGGCCAGTTCCACCGTGGCCGCCCGCAGCTCGCCGATCTCGGTGAGCGGTTGCGCGTAGCCGACTCTGGTCCTGGCGACCCCGCGCGGTGTCTCGACCCGGAGTTCGAGGCCGTAGCGGTCGGCGCGCTCGCAGCTGGCCGCGGTCGCGTCGGGGAAGCCGCCGAGCTGGCTGGCCATCGCGAGCAGGGCATCGGCGTGATCGGCGTTGAGGTGCGCGATGCCCGGCCCGGCCACCGGGACGATCGGGTCGGGGTGCGCGGCGAGGTATTCCTCGGCGGTGGCCGAGTCCATCCGGCCGTATCCGCCGACCCAGCGCACCCGCTGGACCCGCAGCACCCACAGGGTGAAGTCGTTGTAGTCGATGTAGTACTTCGCCGCGGGCACGGCGGCGAGGTGCGCGGCGCGCGCCGCCTCGGCCTCGGCGCCGACCGGCTTCTCGACCACCCCGGCCAGGGTGATTCGGGTGCCGGACAGAGGATCGGCGGGCATATCCGGGGTGACGATCGCGATGCTGGCCCGCGGATCGGCGGCCAGGTTACGGCCGTGTTCGGCCAGGTGCGAGACGCAGAGCACCGGCGCGCCGTCGAGCAGGCCGTAGGTGACGAACGAGGCCCACGGCGCCCCGTCCCCGGTGAGGCTGGCCAGGGTGCCCGTATTGGTCGCGGCCGCAATCGTTCTGGCCTCCTCGGCCGCGGACGGCCTTGCCTCGCTGGCGGGCGGAGTCAGCGGCAGCGGGATGGCGGGTGCGTCGCCGGGATCGCCGTGGTCGAGAGTCATGGCGACAGCGTATCCACCTCGGCGCTCGGATGGGGGCGGCTCGACAGCCAGGTGTGCAGCGCCAGATACACCGCCTCGTGATTGAGCAGGCTGAAATGGTGCGCGCCGGGAACGTGCAGACCGTCCACGCCGCCGAGGCCGATCCGGCGGGTCCGGCCGCGACCCGAGCCGCTGCCGATGAGCACGAGGCCGTCGCCGATGATCCGGCCGAGCGGATGCCGCGGGCTGCGGGTGACGGTGGCGGTGACGAAGTAGTGGTCGGCACCGGCGAGCAACGGCACCTCACGCACCGCGCGCCTGCGCAGCGTTTCGGCATCGAGATCGCGCCAGTCCTCGTCGACCAGCGAGCCGTGCCGCAGGTCGCGGATGCCCGCGCTGCGCCTGCGCAGCAGGGTGGCCAGCGGCCGGGTCTCGGGGAGCCGGTGCAGCGCGGCGGCGGCGTAGTGGACGGCCTGCTCCAGCGGTGCGCCCAGATGCGGCGAACCGAGGCACACCACCTGGCGGACCGCGCGTACCCACGACTCGCCGGCGGTGTCGGCCAGCTGACAGGCACCGCGCGCGACCAGCCCACCCATGGAGTGGCCGAGCAGGCAGATCTCGTGCACCGGCAGCGGCCATGCCGCGACGAGGCGGGCCAGCAGCACGCTGAGCAGGGCGGCGTTCTCGGAGATGTGCAGGCCGGTGTTGTACCGCACGAAGATCGGGGTGTAGCCGAGGTCGACGTCGAGGCGTTCACCGTAGGCGGGGCGTCCGCCGAGGCGCCAGGCGTGCTCGGTCTCCACGAGCCCGTGGACGTGCACCACCAGCCGGGTGGTCGGGACGGCGTAGTGGGCGGCCAGCTGTTCCGGCGGCACCGGGGCGCCATCGACCCGAAAGGTCATGGGGGAGGCCAAGATGGGCGCCTCGTCCTCGAGTTCGTCGCCGATCAGGCCCTGCAGGGCGGCGAGCGCGCCCGCGCCCCAGACGGTGCGCGAGGGAGCGGGTACGCCGGATACCTGCACCGCGCTCGCCACTTCGCCTACCACGAATCCGGTGCCGCCGATCACCGCGTACACCCCGTCGGTGATCGCGTCGTGCACGCGCTGCACGGGAGTGGCGGCGGGGCCGACGCCGGCGCGGACCGCCGCGAACACCCGGTCGGAGATGGCGCGGTGGATGGCCGCGATTCCGTCGACCGCGCCGACGAACTCGTCGCCCGCCAGGCGGGTGAGTGCCTGTATCTCGGCCTGGGACTGGGGGAGCTGCTCGGTCACGAGTTTGAGAGTACAACTGTTCACTGAAATGTGGGATTTTCGGGGTGGAGTCATGATCGAGCGCCCTGCCGACCGGTGTGCCGTCACAAGAGCCACATTCCGATACGTAGATATAAACACCAACGCATGCGAATCGGCTGACGCTGACAAGAAGAAGAACCGCAAGGACGGCGGGGGGAGTTGCCCGCTGTCCCTGCGGCGAGATCAGGGCTACTGCGTGAGGGCGTACCAGAGCGCGCCGAGCGTGCCGAGCACGAAAAGTGGGGAGAGGACCCAGGTTTCGACCCGGTTGCCGGTCCGCTCGATCAGCGGTACCCGCGTGCGCAGCGGGAACGGCCACAGCAGCCGGCAGCCGCGGTCGGTGAGGCAGTCGCCGAGCAGATGCGCGAGGCAGCCGAGCCCGACGCAGATCGGCAGCCACGCGGGCCGGTCGACGATCCAGTGGTCGACGGCGAAGGTCCCCGCGGTCGCCAGCACGATGACCGTCCCGTAGCTGCGCACGTTCTTGCCGGGCGGACACAGGTGCAGTGCCCGAACGGCCAGCGCGAGCAGGAAGAAGACCACCGCGAGGGTGAACGGCCTACCGAGAAAACGCTCCCCGGCCCAGGTGGCCGCGACCGCGGCGACGACGAACAGCAGCGAATGGGTGCCGTGCCGGTGCCCGCCGGAGACGAAGGAGATGAACCGGCACAGGTGATGCGATACCGGTCCGAGCACATGCGAGATGGTGCCACTGGGGTGGTCGGCGTCCGGCAGCAGCGCGGCCCCCGCGGTGAGGAAGGTTCCCATGATGAGTTCGGCGATCCCGAATCGGGTTGTCTCGCTGTCGAACAGGGGAAAGGTGGCTACCGTGAGTGGCAGCGCCGCGGCGGTCGCCGCCCAGGCCAGCGCCCCACTCGTCGCATGTGAATGTCCAAGCACCCGACGACGTTAGACGACCTCACGACTCGGTCGCATCTGCCGAGGCAGCGCGCGGGCCCGGCGGGGAATGCGGCGCGGAACCGGATGGTTGGCGCAGAGGACGACCGCAGCGAGAGGACGAGGATGAACGCATTCAACGAGCAGGTGATCGCGGAGTTCCGGGCCAACGGTGGCCGGGTCGGTGGCGTGTTCGAAGGTAACGAGCGCATGGTGCTCATCACGACCGCCGGCGCGAAATCCGGTCGCTCGGTCACCAATCCGCTGGTGTATCTGCCCGACGGCGAGCGCATCGTGCTGATCGCCTCCAGCGGGGGCGCCGACCGCCACCCGGCCTGGTATCACAACCTGGTCGCCGACCCCGAGCTGACGGTGGAGCTGCCGTCCGAGACTTACACCGGCCGGGCCGAACTCGTCGCCGAGCCCGAACGCACCGCACTGTTCGACCGGATGGTCGAGCAGATGCCAGGCTTCGCCGAGTACCGGGACAAGACGAGCCGGACCATCCCGGTCTTCGCGGTGTACCGGTCGCCGTCGCGCGTCGTCCGCGCCACCAGGGACATCGCCGCCGACGCCGCCACACTCTTCGCGCTGATCGCCGATCCCGCCGAACAGCCGCGCTGGGACGGCAACGACAATCTCGCGCAGGCGAAACCGGGGCAGCGGGTACACGCGGTCGGCGCGGTGTTCACCACCACCCTCACCAACGGAGCCGACCGCGACAATCATGTGGTGGAGTTCGAGGAGGGCCGCCGGATCGCGTGGACTCCGTCGGAGCCGGGCAGAACCCCGCCGGGACACCTGTGGCGCTGGGAGCTCGAGCCGGTCGACGACCGCACCACGCGGGTGACCCACACCTACGACTGGACGACGCTGACCGACCCCAAGCGCGAGGCACGGGCCAGGGCCACCACCGCGGACAATCTGCTGGCCTCGGTCGATCGCCTGGCCGCGGTCGCCGCGAGCTGACCCCGTCGGGACGCGAAACACCCCGCGAGCCTTCGGGTCTCGCGGGGTGCGGTCGTCGCGGGGGCCGCTACGTGGTCACCGGGGTGCGGGTGGCCCGCTCGATGAGGTACTCGACCAGGTGGGTCAGTACCGCCTTGGCCGACGGGCGATCGCGCGCGTCGCACAGCACGACGGGGGTGCTCGGATCGAGATCGAGCGCGTCGCGCACCTCCTCGACCGTGTAGCGCGGCGCGCCCTCGAAGCAGTTCACCGCGATCAGGAACGGCAGCCCACGCCGCTCGAAGAAGTCGACGGCGGCGAAGGAGTTGCTCAGGCGCCGGGTATCGGCCAGCACGATCGCGCCGAGCGCGCCGCGGCACAGTTCGTCCCACAGGAACCAGAAGCGGTCCTGGCCGGGTGTGCCGAACAGGTACAGCACCAGGTCGCGGTCGATGGTGATGCGGCCGAAGTCCAGCGCGACCGTGGTCGTCGACTTCTGCTCCACCCCCGACAGATCGTCGACGCCGCTGGAGACCTCCGTGATCATCTCCTCGGTGCGCAGCGGCGCGATCTCGCTGATCGAGGAGACCATGGTGGTCTTGCCGACGCCGAAACCACCGGCGATGAGGATCTTCACCGAGGCGGCCAGGTGCGGGCCGCCCGGTGCTGTGGGGTCAAAGTTTTCGGATGCCATCCAGAACCGCTCGCAATACGTTGAGGTCCCCGGCGCCGGCCTCGGCCGCCACCGGAGCCCGGAAGATGAGGTGGCCCTCGCCGATGAGATCACCGACGAGGATCTTGGTCACCGCCAGAGGAAGTTTCAGCACGGCCGAGACCTCGGCGACCGACTGCGGCTGTTTGCACAGCCGGGCGATCGTCGCGTACTCGGGTTCGGGCCTGCGCAGGGTGGGGGCGGGATGCACGGCCACCACCACCGTGAGCATGTCCAGGTCGTGCGCCGCACCCATGGTGCGGCCGCGGGTCACCGCGTACGGGCGGACCAGCGGTCCGGCCGCGTCGTCGAACCACGGATCACCGAGTCGAGTCATGCCGATGCTTCCTATAGCTCCGCCAGGCCGTGCCGCGGTTCGGTCGACAGATAGCTGCCGACCCGCTGCACGGTGAGATTCATTTCGTAGGCGACCATGCCGAGGTTGGCCGACTCGTTCGCCTGCAGGGCCAGGCAGGCGTTGTCGCCCGCCGAGGTGACGAACAGGACCGCCCGGTCGAGTTCGATCACCGCCTGCCGCACGCCACCGCCGTCGAAGCGGCTGCCCGCGCTGCGCGCCAGCCCGTGCAGGGTCGAGGACATGGCCGCGAAGTGCTCGGCGTCCTCCCGCGTGATCTGTGCGGAGCGGCCGAGCAGCAGCCCGTCGGTGGACAGCACGACCGCGTAGCGGACCCCGGCCAGCCGGTCGACGAGATCGTCGAGCAGCCAGTTGAGATCACCTGGGTGAGAAGTGTTCACCTCAGCCTTCCTGTTCATCTGTTGTCGAGCGTGGGTCGTGGCCGGTGGCCTCGGCCGCGGTCAGTGGTTTGCGGCCCTGCCTGGTGCCGTTCTCGATCGCGGACATGATGTCGCGCGCCTGTTCCGGCGACCGGGGCCGCTGTGTCCCGCCCGCCGCGTCGGCGGTGGGTTCCTCGCTGAGTTCGGGCGCCAGGTTCGTCTGCCGCTGGCGGCGGGGCAGCGCGGGCCGTTCCGCGTTGTCGGCCGGGGCGGCCGCGAATTCCGGTGCGGCCGGGTAATCCGGCGCTGTTCGCGGCTCCGGCGCCGTGGCGATCGGCGCGGGCGGGTCGGCGAGCAGGGTGGCGACCGGCGCCGGGGTCGATTCGACCGCGGCCGGCGGGCCGGTCACCACGGCCGCGGGCAGCCCACGACGCTGCGCGGACGACAGTGCGGGCGGCGTGCTCGGCAGATCGTGCTCGTCGGCGAGCAGGGTGGTGGGAATCAGCACGATGGCACGGATCCCGCCGTAGTCGGATTCGCTGAGCCGCACCGAGACTCCGTGCGCGGTGGCGAGGCGGGCGACGACGAACAGGCCGAGCCGGGAATCGGCGGACAGGGTGCCGACACCGAAGTCCGGCGGGGCGGCCAGCATCGCGTTGTAACGCTCGAGATCCTCGGGCTTCATGCCCATGCCCTGATCGGTGATCTCGATGACCACCCCCTTGCCGACCACATTGCCGCCTGCCTCCACCCGCGACTGCGGCGGCGAGAAGGCGGTGGCGTTGTCGACGAGTTCGGCCAGCAGGTGCACCAGGTCGGCGACGACGGTACCGACGACGCTCACCTCCGGCAGCTTGGTGACCCGCACCCTGGCGTAGTCGAGGGTCTCGCCGATGGCGCTGCGTACCACGTCCATCACCGGTACCGGTTTGCGCCACTGGCGGCCCGGTCTGCCGCCGCCGAGGATGATCAGGTTCTCGGCGTTGCGGCGTTCGCGGGTGGCCAGGTGGTCGAGCCGGAAGAGGGTCTCCAGCAGCGCCGGGTCCTCCTGCTTGCGTTCGGCTTCGTCGAGGATCTCCAGCTGGCGGTGCACCACGATCTGGCTGCGGTGGGCGATGTTGAGGAACACCGCGCGCACGCCCTCCCTGGTGCGGGCCTCGTCGACGGCGGCGCGCAGCGCGGCCGCGGCGGCATGCTCGAACGCCTTGGCGACCTGGCCGATCTCGTCGCGCCCGAAGTCGAGGGTCGGGGCGATCTTGTCGGGATCGACCTCGCCACCCTCGCGCAGCGTCCGCATGGTGGCGGGCAGCTGGTCGTCGGCGAGGGCCAAGGTTTCGGTGCGCAGGCGGCGCAGCCTGCGGATGATCCGGTTGGCCAGCAGGACCGCGACCGCGAGCACCAGGCCGGTGAGGGCGAGGACACCGCCACCGGCGGCCCAGGCGAAACTCTCGGACTGGCGCGAGGTGTCGGCTGCCAGGCCCTGGACGTAGCGGTTGTGGGCCGAGTACAGATCGAGCAGGGCTCTGGCGACGGTGGCCACCGCGCTCTGCCATTCGGCGGCCGATATCGGCAGTGGTTCCGGTGTGCTCTGCCGGGAGCCGCTGCTCGTGCTCTGGGTGTTCTCCGGCGCGGCGTAGCGGCCGATGATCGCGCTCTCCACGGCCGCGAGCTGCTGCCATTGCGGCGAGGCGATCAGCGACTGCATGACCTCGCGCTCGCTGTCGGTGAGTTCCGGGGCGAGCTGGGTGAGCTCGGTGCGGTAGAAGCCGGTCTGGCGGATGAACTCGTCGAGCGGTACCGCGAATTCGCCGTCCGCGGCCACCAGCGCGGCACCGAGGGCGGCGCTGCGCGACATCGATTCGATCCCGTTGAGCAGCCGCATCCCCTCGCCGACACCGGCGGAGACCACGGCGTTGGGTGCCTCCTTGACGACGAGCTTGGTCCCCGAGACGAACCCGTCGAGCACGAGATTGAAGAACATGTAGGCCTGATCGGCGGGGAGCATGCCCGCGTCCGCGCCTGCCCGCACGCCGCTGAGGTTGGTGCGGAACTGCTCGTACTCGGCCTGGCTGTCGCCGAGATCGGTATTGTCGACCTCGCGCAGCTGCTGGTTGATCACGTTGAGGACTTCGGTGGCGGCGTCGGTGCGTGCTCTGGCGGCGGCGAGCGCGGGGACCGTGGAGGTGTCGCCTGCGACGAGCGACAGGGTGAGGTGACGTTCGGACTGGATCGCCTCGATCATTTCCTGGGTCGGCTCGACCGCGCCCTGGAGCGAGGAGGCCCACTCCTTGGCCGTATTGCTCTCGTTGACCAGGTATCCCGCCGTGCCGACCCCGACCACCACCAGCGCCACACTGGGAATGAGAGCGATCGCCAGAATCCGGGTTCGAACACCGAGTCTCGCTAAGAACATCGCCATAACGTAACGGAATCGTTGCACTCTTGTCGTGCCTGTCTCGCTGAGCGAGACGTGATTTGGTTTGTCCCCGAACGCATTTGCTAATGCGGGGGGGAGAGGGGAGGGACGAGCTCGCCCCGCCGGCTCAGCCGCGATGGCCCAGTCGGCGGGGGCTCGCCGTGCCCTGGCCGCGCCGGGAAAGGTCCGGCCAGGTCAGGAGGGTGGCGCCGCTACAACGTGCGGTCGGCGCCGGTCCGTAGGGGCGGGGCGGCGGCCAGCGCCGCATTCTCCGCCGCGGTCAATTGCCGTGCGCGCACGACGAACCGCATGCCGTGGTCGGCTTCGAGCGAATCCGGATCGGCCTGCCCCCGCACCGCGTCGACAGTGAGGTGGGTGTCTTTCCAGCAGCGTTCGAATTGTGTACGGCTGATCCAGAACTCGGTGTGCCAGGTCAGCCGCCCGAGCAGCACGTCGGCCTTCTCGATCGGGAACTCCTTGACGGCCAGGCACACCGGGGTCATCTCGGTGTCGCCGTCGTGGGCGGACTGCCGGAACAGTACCGGACCGTTGTCCTCGATGATCCGCCGCAACAGGGTCTGGGCGCGTTCGGTGATCTCCACGCGTTGGATCCGGTTCTGCATCAGCGCGTCTCCGGTATCGTCATCGCATAGCTGACGAGCACCTGCTTGGTTCGCTGATAGCACCGGAGCTGCATAGCGTGGTTCTCCCTGGCGGCGTACGCGGGGTAGGGGTCGTAGCAGTTGGTGAAGATCCGGTCCGCGTCGAGTTCGCGGGCGAACCGGTGGGCGGTGGTGAGATCGCGGGTCCACACGCCCGCACCGAGACCGTGGCGGGTGTCGTTGGCGATCCGGATCGCCTCCTCGGCGGTGTCGAAGCGGGCGACCGCGACGACGGGTCCGAGGATCTCCTCCTGGAAGATCCGCATCGTGTGCCCACTTTCGAACACCGTGGGTTCGATGAAATACCCACCCGGCAGTCCGTCGACCTTGCGTGCTTCCCCTCCAGTCAGCACGCGGGCGCCTTCGGCTCTGCCGATATCGAGGTAGGTCAGGATCTTCTCGTACTGGTCGTTCCCGGCCTGCGCGCCGATCATCGTCTCGGTGTCGAGCGGATGACCGGACACGATGGCCTCGGTGCGGGCGATGCAGTGGGCGAGGAACTCCTCGTAGATCGCGGAGTGGATCAGCGCGCGCGAGGGGCACGCGCGGACCTCGCCCTGGTTCAGGGCGAACAGGACGAATCCCTCGACGGCTCGCGCGAGGAGGCCGTCGTCGGACCGGACGTCGGGGAGAAAGACGTTGGGGCTCTTACCGCCCGGCTCCTCGACCTCGAACACGGTGAGCCTGCGGTCCCTGGTCAGCGGGATTCCCGCCTCGGTGCGGAAGCCGGTCACCACGTTGAGCACGCCGGGCGGGAGTAGATCCGCGACCAGTTCCACCACCAGCAGCAGCGAGGCAGGCGTCTGCGCGGCCGGGACGAGCACCACACAGTTGCCCGCGGCCAGCGCGGGGGCCAGCAGCCGGGCCGCGGCCAGGATGGGGTAGTTCCACGGCACCAGCTGGCCGATGACACCGTGCGGCCGGTGGTAGTGGTAGGCGACGGTGTCGGCGTCGAGCGGGGTCAGCGCCCCCTCCTGGGCGCGCAGGGCGGCGGCGAAGGCGCGGAAGGTCTCCACGGTCAGCGGCAGGTCGGCGGTGAGGGTCTCACGGACCGGTTTGCCGTTGTCCCAGGTCTCGGCGACGGCGAGCGGTTCGATGCTGTTCTCGATCCGGTCGGCGATACCGGTGAGGATGGTGGCCCGCTCGGACACCGGGGTCGCGGCCCAGCGATCGGTGGCGCGCACGGCGGCCTCGACGGCGAGGTCGATGTCGGCGGCGGTGGATCTGGCCACCGCGCAGAAGATCTCGCCGTCGACGGGGGAGGTGTTGTCGAGGTAACGGCCTTCGATCGGGGCGGTCCACTCGCCATCGATGAAGTTGTCGTATCGGGCGGCATAGCTGACTATGCCGGTGTCCGATCCGGGCTTGCCGTAGATCATGCGCCTCGCTCCCTCGCGGCCTGTGCGTGGTGGAACACACTATGGTCGGCGAAGGTTGGTACGAGGTTGGTGAGCGCGTTCGCCCAGGTCAGGACTGGCGCGCGGTATAGAGCCGGGCGGTGACGACGGCGCGGCGCACATCGTCGCGGGGCAGCAGGCGCAGCGCGTGCTCGTGCACGGCGATGTCGGTGGGACAGCGCTGCCCGAACGCGACGGCGTGCTCGGCGCGGTCGCTGGCCAGCACCGCGTTGCGGATACCGACATCGAGATGGTCGCGCCACTGTTCCACCCCCGGCAGCACGGATCCGGGCAGCAGCGGGCCGCGATAGAGCCACAGCGCCGAGGTGAGGTCACCGCCCTCGATGGCGGCGAGCAGGTCGACCGCGTCACACGACACCGGCCCGGTGAGCATGTAGCGCCGGTTGGCGATCTCACCGCGGGTGGCCCGGCGCAGATGCGACACATCGGCCTTGAGGGTGTTCAGCGAGACGCCGCGGTCGCCGTACACCGCCGCGTGCAGTTGCTCGGGGGTGTAGCCCTCCGGTTCCAGGGCGAGCAGCGCCAGGATCTCGAGTTGTCGCGGTGGCAGCGGCACCGGCCTGCCGTCGCGCAACAGCCGTGCGGCCCCGAGGCATTCGAGGCGCACACCGGGAACGGGCGTCGGCGCTTCGGCGCGCAGCATGGTCTCGACCGCGGTTACCAGGGCGCGTACCGAGGTCATCACCATCGGGTGCGACCGTTCCCAGCTCGAGGACAGGTCCAGCACGCCGACCTGGCGCCCGTCGGGACCGTGGATCGGGGCGGAGTAGCAGACCCAGCCGTGCAGCGCCGCGACCAGATGTTCGGCGGAGAACACCGTGCACGCCTTGTCGTCGTGCAGCGCGAGCGAGAGCCCGTTGGTGCCCATGTGGCTTTCGTCCCAGACCCCGCCGGGGGCGAAGTTCACCTGTTCACCCTGGCGGCGCAGCGCGCGGTCGCCGGCGGTCCACAGGATGGTGCCCGATTCGTCACTGACGACGGCGAGATAGCCGGAATCCTCGGCGATTCCGCGCAGCTGGCCCGCGAGCTCGGTGACCGGCCTGCGCAGCGGTGACTCCGACCAGCGATCACTGATGTCGTCGTGGCCCGGCGCCACGGACTGGGCCGGGTCGACAGTGTGCAGGGAACGCTGCCAGGATTTGGCGACCTCGGTGCGGACCGGTCCGGTGTCGCGGGGCAACCGCATCGGGCGGGACGGCGCGGCCAGCCGATTCCACTGCTTCTCCAGCGCGCCACGATAGTCGGCGAGCCGGTCGGGCCGTGGCGGACCGGCGATCGGGTCAGCGGGTCCAGCCGCCCGCCCGGTCCTTGGACCGTCGTGTGCGCCCACGTTCACTCCCACTCCTCGCCCGGCCTGTCCTGTCTACCAGCTGCGTCGGTGGTGCGTGCGCTGTTTTCCGGCGGACTACCGGGTCACCGGTATCTGCCCTGTCGTGGCGGCTTGACGTAAGGCCCGCTACTTGTTCAGGAACAACCCGGCGATATCGGCGTTCTTGATCGGGGTGTCGATATTGCGCTGGCCCGCGCACAGCAGATCGACCTGCACGATCATCGAATCGACCAGGGTGCCCGACGGTTCGTTGTCGGTGCCCGCGCGTTCCTTGATCGCCTTGGTGATGGTGATCCGCTTGGTGTCGGGCTCCTGGTTGACGTAGTCCCGGCAGGTGGTGTCGCCACCCTGGTTGAGCGCCCGCTCGACCTCGGCGCAGCCGCTCGCCAGCACCGCCAGTGCCGCGATGCCCGCGGCGAGCACACCGGTCCCGGTGGTGGACTGCATGGTTCCTCCTGAAGGTTTCGCTGAGCGCGCTGCGCGCGATCGAATGG
Organism: Nocardia rhizosphaerae; assembly: GCF_042650365.1. Classification (NCBI taxonomy): domain Bacteria; kingdom Bacillati; phylum Actinomycetota; class Actinomycetes; order Mycobacteriales; family Nocardiaceae; genus Nocardia; species Nocardia rhizosphaerae. The sequence continues at coordinate 957,790 of NZ_JBHSBA010000015.1, read as the reverse complement.
GTCCCAGCCTAGGCGGTCGGGGTCAGCTGCGATGGATCCGCAGGGGCACGAGCTGTTCGGCGGCGGTGAGCGACCCGTGATGGCCCACCATCATGGTCTGCAGCGGTTCGGCCACCGTGCGCACCACCCCACCGGTGCCGAGCGCGGCGACCACCAGATCGCCGATCCTGGTGCCGAACTCCCCGGCCACCGGACCGAACCAGCCAGCCTCGACCGCCTCGGCACGGGTACGGACGATAAAGTCGGCGCCGAGCACACCCTGCCAGGTCGCGGCCACATCGGCGGTGGCGCCGTCGCGGGTGTAGACGTGCCTGGCCCGTGGTTCACCGCCGAGCTGGGCCACCCCGTCGGCCAGCGCCGGATCGGTGTCGAAGTCGATGCGGTCGGTGAGTTCGACCATGCCGTGGTCGGCGGTGACGATCAGGGCGGTGCGCGGCGGCAGTCGCTCGGCGAGCTCGGCGACTATCCGGTCGACGTGGCACAGCTCGAATCGCCAGGCGCGCGAGCCGGGGCCACGGGCGTGACCGGTGGTGTCGAGCTCCGAATGATAGGTGTAGACCAGGGTTCTCGGTGCCGAGGCCAGGGCGGTCAGGACGCCGTCGATGAGATCGCCGACGGAGAAATTGGGCCGGAAGTCGCCGCCGCGCCAGCCCGCCCTGGTGAGCCCGGAGCCGTGCTGATAGCCGGGCGCCACCTGGATCGCCGGGATCCCGGCGGCGATGGCCCGCTGGAAGGCACTGGGGCGTGGCTGGATTCGTTCCGGCGCGAAGGCGGTGAGCGCGTCGACCTCGGGACCCACACCGTCGAGGCGCCAGCGCAGGGTGTTGAACAGGCGGTCCTCACCGGGCAGGCGCAGCAGGTAGCTGAGGATGCCGTGTTCGCCCGGCGCCAGCCCGGTGCCGAGGGTGGTGAGACTGGTGGCGGTGGTGCTCGGGAACCCCGCGGTCAGGGTCGCGGGCGGCAGGCCGGTCAGGAACGGCGCGGTCGCGGCATTGTCGGCAAGGGCGAGTGCGCCGAGCCCGTCCACCAGCAGTACGCACACCCGATCGACGTCGAGATCGAGGCCGAGCCGGTTCGGTTCACCGTCGACGCCGAGGCAGGCCAGCGCCGAAGGTAGCAGGTCGGCGAGCGAGGACTCGCCGTAACGCGGTGTCAGCACGGTTGTCCCGGTCACTCCCGCTCGGTCTCGACGCGACTGATCAGTCCGTCGCGCAGCTCGAACCGCCAGGTGGTGCGCAGCGGGCCGCGCAGGCTGGTGGTGTAGTCGGCGGTCAGTGCGGTGCCGTCGTCCTCGATCGAGGCGATGTCGAGACGGCCGTTGCTGTCGAAGATCTCGGTCCACCGCGCGAGCTCGTGTTCGGTTCCGTCGACGGTCACGGTGGCGTCCTCGGTGAGCACGCCCCGGAAGCGGTCGGTGTCCTGCGCGTTGAGCGCGTCGACGAACACCTCGATCACCGGGTCGAGGGTGGCGGACATGGTTCTCCTGCTCGGCTCGGCGCACGTGGTCGTTGCCACTCTAGGCGAGCGGCGGTGGAACCGGGCGAAACCGGCGCCATCAGCCGCCGGTGCGGTGCGGGGCGAACAGTTCGGTGAACGAGCGCATGATCGTGTCGACGAGGTCGGTGGTTCTCGTGCCGAGCTGGGCGCTGCGATCGTCGAGCTTGCCGTCCAGCCACAACGAGGCGAGCCCGTGGCCCAGACCCCACCACGCGATGGTGATGACGTCGGCGCGGTCGGCGGGGAAGACGCCGGCGGACACGCAGTCGGCGACGGTCTCGGCGAGCACCGCGAAGGCGGCATCTCCGGCGACGTGCGCGTCCGGGTGTTTCTCGGAATGGGACAGCTCGGGCCGGAACATGAGCCGGAACTGCGCCGGGTGGTCGCGGGAGAACCGCACGTAGGTTTCGCCCAGCGCCGCGAGCGCGTCGAGTGGCGTCGCCGCCCGCGCTCTGGTGGCGGTGAGTTCGGCGGCCAGCTGCTGGAATCCGTCGACCGACAGGGCCGACAGCAGGGCGGCGCGGTCGGCGAAGTGGTGATAGGGCGCCCCGCTGCTGACTCCCGCCTCGCGGGCGACCCGGCGCAGGCTCACCGCCGCCAGCCCCTCGGACTCGATCAGGCGCAGACAGGCGTCCATCAGCGTGGCCCGTAGGTCGCCGTGGTGATATCTGGTGCGCTTCACCCTCCGAGCGTATGCGACCGGCGCGGCCGGATTGCCACTGGACAGCAAATCTATGCGGTGCTTAGATTATCTGAGCACCGCTCAAATCGGGTGGTCGCAGCACAGAACGGTGAACTCCATGACCACACGGGTACTCGTCACCGGAGCGACGGGCTTCGTCGCCGGACACTGCATCGCCGAACTGCTCGAGCACGGGTACGCCGTCCGCGGCACCGTGCGCGACCTGGACGCGCGGGGGAAACGCGCGCACCTGACCGAACTTGCCCGCCGTACCGGCGGCGACCTCGACTTCGCCGCGGCCACTCTCGACGACGACGCGGGCTGGACCGAGGCGATGACAGGATGCGACGCCGTCCTGCACGTCGCCTCGCCGTTCCCGGCCGCACCGCCCGCCGACGAACAGGACCTCATCCGCCCCGCTGTGGACGGCACCGTGCGGGTGCTGCGGGCCGCGGCGGCGGCCGGGGTTCGCCGGGTCGTGCTCACCTCGTCGGTGGCCGCGGTCGCCTACGGTCACGATGTCGACGCCGTGCGCACCGAGGCCGACTGGTCGGTGGTGGACCGGGTGCCCGCCTACCAGAAGAGCAAGACTCTCGCCGAGCGCGCCGCCTGGGACTTCGTCGAATCACTCGGCGACACCGCCGAACTCGAACTGGTGGTACTCAATCCGGGCATGATCCTCGGCCCGCTGCTCACCGCGTCGACCAGTACCTCGCACGAGCCGGTGCGCCGTCTGCTCGACCGCTCGGTCCCCGGCTCGGTGCGGACCGGCTGGTGCCCGGTCGATGTGCGTGATCTCGCGGTCGCGCACCGGCTGGCCCTGGAAGTGCCTGCGGCCGCGGGCAATCGGTATCTGTGTGCCGCCGATCCGCTGTGGATGCCCGAGCTGGCGACGATGCTCGCCGGGGAGTACAACCCCCGTGGCTTCCGGGTGCCGACCAGGGTGATACCGAACTGGCTGGTGCGGATCGTCGCGGTCTTCGACAAGGGGGTCCGGCTGACGATACCGGTGCTCGACCGCACCGAACGGGTCAGCGCGGAGAAGGCGCGCCGGGAACTCGGCTGGACGATGCGTCCGATCGCGGACACCGTGCGCGACACCGCCGACAGCCTGATCGCCTTCGGGGTCGTCACCTCGCCCGGTTCCCGCCGGACCGCGCCCGCCGTGGCCGGAACGCGCTGAGCCGGAGGGGGACCACGATGCTGATCACCGCCCTCGTTCTCGCGGTAGCCGGTGTCCTGCGGCGCGGTCTGGGTCGCCGAACCACATCGGATCGGCGGGAACGCCTGGCCTCGGCGGTCGCCGCGACGCGGCAGGGCGCGGTCCGGCTGGTCCGCGCACCGGTGCCCGCGCTGTCGAGTGCGCTCGCGCTGTTCGGCGTCGCGCTCGCGGGAACCCACCTGGTCTGTGCGGGTGCGGGGTAGGGCCCGCTACCGCCGGTCCGGCTGTCGCGGATCCGCCGATCCCGGTGGCATGACTGCGTCGGCCTGCCCCGTGTCGCCGGAACCGCCGCGGTCATCCATGCCGGGCAACCAATCTCGCGCCGGATCGACCTCGAGCCAGCGCCGCTGCGCCGCGGTGTGTTCCAGCGCGGCGAGCAGGGCGGGCAGCTGGTCGGGCTCGGGTCCGGTGCGCCACAGCAGCGACCACGCGTAGAGCGGTGTCGGCTCGACCAGGGGTATCGCGCGCACTCCCGCCACGACGGGCAGCCCGAGGTCGGCGGGCAGCAGCAGGAACCCGTCCCGGTCCGTCGCGAGGCGGGAGAGCAGGGGAACGGCACCGAGATTGGGCACGGCGCGATGCGCGCGGATGCCGAACCGGTCGGCGAACGCGGCGAGGAAGTCTAGCCGGTCCAGCGGTGCGGGTGACCACAGCGCACTGCCGGCGAGCTGGTCCGGCCGCAGGGCGGTGACCTCGGCCAGCGGGTGGCGCTCGCCGAGGAAGACGTCGACGGGTTCGAACCGGACGGGCCGGTGCGCCAGCCCCGTGGGCAGTGGCGGGTGGACCCGGCCGATTCCGGCGTCGATATCGCCACGGAGCAGGGCGGCGGCCACCGATGGCAGGTCCCGGCCATGGCCGGGTTGCAGCGGCGGAGCCGTGGGCGCGGCCGCCAGGTCGGCGAGGATCCGCAGCGGTGCGTACAGGTGGCCCCATACCTCGAGCCGCAGTGGGCCCCGCTGATGGCGCAGGGCGGCGACGGCGCGGTCGGCCGCGGCGACGACCTCGCGCGCGCCGGGCAGGAAGCGCGCGCCGTCGTCGGTGAGCCGGACGCCGCGGTGATCGCGGTCGAGCAGTCGGACACCGAGCATGGACTCCAGCCGGGCGACGCGCTTGGACAGCGTCTGCTGGCTCAGCCCCAGCGTCGTTGCGGCGTGCCCGAAGTGGCGTTCGTCCGCGACGGCGACGAACGCCCGCGTCGCCGTCAGCTCCAGATCCACCAGGTCACCCTAGCCTGGGACCGGCCCTGCGCTGCGGCGACAACGGATCGTTGTCGCCGTGGTCGCCCGGTTGTTGGCCGACCGGCCCGCGCCGCCGGTTCCATCACCTGGTGCGACGACCGACACCGACACCGACCTCGACCGCTGCGGCACACTGCCGCCCGCACGGTGCAGGCCCAAAGGACAGGACCCTGCCACCCGGAACCGACACTGTCCGCCCGGTCACCGGACCGCGACCCAAGCACCGGTCACCGCTGGGCGCCGGTCCGACAGCCCGGCCGCGCCGCACGCGGCGGATATCGCCGTGCCCGGCAGGCACGTCGGAGGACACGCCGCCGGAGGGATACCGGTCCAGCTCGCGGTCCCGAATCGGTGCCCGATGAGCACAGATCTGGTCGATGCCCTGTTCAGCCGTGCCACCGGCGCCGGCATCGATCCGCACGACTATCGGCACAGCTGCGCGACCGTCACCGCGCCGGACGAGTGGGCGCCTGCCTGCGAGCGGGCCGCCGCACGGTACCTGGGCACGGTCGGCTCGGCCATCACCCGCGGCGAGCACCTGCTCATGGCGGCGCGCTGGTTACACCTGGCCACCCTGGTGCCGGACCGGGGCGCACACCGCGCGGCGGCCGCCGCCGACGCCGCTGCGGCAGCCGGCTATTCGCTGCTCGAACCGAATTCGCGGCGGATCACCGGTGCGGGCTTCACCGGCATCCTGCGCACCCCGGCCGACCCCGTCGGCACGGTGATCGTGATCCCCGGTCTCGACTCGAGCAAGGACGAATTCCATCCACTCGCCGACGCCCTGCTGCGGCGTGGTGTCGCGGTCTACGCCATGGACGGGCCAGGCCAGGGCGTACTGGCGGCCGACTCGACACTGAGCACCGGCTACCCGGCCGTGCTCAGCAGGGCGATCGATGCCGTCGGCGCCGCCACCGTCGGTGTCGTCGGCCTCAGCCTCGGCGGGTACTACGCGGCGGCCGCGACCGCGCTGGACCATCGCATCACCGTGGCCGCCACGGTGAGCGGGCCGTTCCGCCTGGACTGGCCCGCGATGCCGCCTGCCGTGCGTGAGCTCATGACCCGACGGGCCGGGGACGCCGAGGCGGCGGCCGCGTTCGCGGCCACCGTCGATCTCACCGACCTGGCGCCCGCGGTGCGTGTGCCGCTGCTCGTGGTGGACGGCGACGCGGACCGCATTCCCGGCGTCACCGATGGCGCTGCCCTGGCAAGTATCGCCCCGAACGGCCGCTACCTGCGCATTCCCGGCGGGGACCATCTCGTCGGCACCCACCGCTCGGCCTGGCTGCCCGCCCTGGCCGACCATCTCACCGAAGGACTCGCATGAATCGCTACACCGACAGGATCGCCCTGGTCACCGGCGGCACCAGCGGCATGGGCCTGGCCACCGCGCGCCGCCTCGTCGACGAGGGCGCCCAGGTCGTGCTCACCGGCCGCACCGCGGACCGGGTACGCGCCGCCGCGCACGCGCTCGGCCCACAGGCGACCGGGATTGTCGCCGATACCGCCGACCTGGCCGCGCTCGCCGCGCTCACCGACACCGTCGGCGCCAGGTTCGGCCACCTCGACCTGGTCTTCGCCAACGCGGGTGTCGGTACCTTCGCGGCGTTCCCCGATCTCACCGAGGCCGATTTCGACCACACCGTGGACGTGAACTTCAAGGGCGTGTTCTTCACCGTCCAGCAGACGTTGCCGCTGTTGCGGCCCGGCGCGGCCGTGGTCCTGAACGCGTCGTGGACCCTGCACCGCGCCGACAGTGCGCTCACCCTCTACGCCGCGACCAAGGCCGCCGTGCACAATCTCGCCCGCACACTCGCCACCGAACTGGGGCCGCGGGGGATCCGGGTGAACTCGATCAGCCCCGGCTACATCGACACCCCGATGTCGGCGGGCGCGATGAGCGCGGAGTTCGCCACGCTGGCGGCGAACCGGGTGATCACCGGCCGGTTCGGGACCGTCGAGGAAGTCGCCGCGCTGGTGGCCTTTCTCGGGTCCGCGGAGGCCTCGTATGTCACCGGCCAGGACATCGTCGTCGACGGCGGGCTCGTCGCCGCCTATCCGAGCTGACGGGGACGCCGCCACACCAACGTGTACCGCCACATCAATCTGCGCCGGACCCGCGCGCCGGGCAGCAGCTCCGTGGTCGCCGCGCGGATCTGGGCAAGGGACTCCTGCGCGTCGCGCACCACCGCGGCTGGACCGCCGCGGCTGCGGCGATGCCACCAGTCCATGCCGTGGATGGCGGGCAGCAGCGGAAGATAGTGGAAATCGGTGAGCGGGTGCATCTTCCAGAGCCCGACGATCGCGAGTGTGCCGCCGGGCGCGACGAGATGCCGCAGCGCGGCCAACCCCTCGTGCAGCGGGACGTGATGCAGGGTGGCGACCGCGGTGACCATGTCGAAGGTGTCGTCGAGATCGCGGAAGTCGGCCAGTTCCAGGTGCACGTTGGCGGCGGCGGGGGCGGTGGCGAGCACCGCGTCGTCGACGTCGACCCCGAGGACCGCGTCGCAGTGGGTGGCGAGCTTGCGGGCGAGCAGGCCGTCGCCGCAACCGATGTCGAGGGCGGTCCTGGCGTGCGCGGGGACCTGCTCGAGGATCCAGGGGTGATACCGGGTGTTGTGATTCCAGTAGGGATCTGTCGGCATGCCCGGACAACGGGCGGAGCGCCGGATCGGTTCCTGGCCGGAAAGCGGCCGCGCGCAAGTGGTTCGGATCAGCGGGTGACGACGAGAGCGGCCAGCAGGCCGGGGAACCCGGTCAGGTCGTCGAGGACGACATCGGCGCCGGCCGCGCGCAATTCGTCGGCGTCGTTGGGTCCGGTGATCACGCCGACCGCGATCGCACCCGCAGCCTTGGCGCCTCGCATGTCGCCGGCGTGATCGCCGACGAACACCCGCGCGGATTCGGTGCGCAGCACCTCGGACTTGCCGATGGACCACCGATCGCCGGCCAACCGGTCGACCCGCCAGCCCAGATGATCGACGTGCAGTCGCGCATGCGGCTCGTACTTGCCGGTGACCACCAGTGTCCGCCCGCCGCGGGCGCGAACCGCGGCCAGTGCCGCGTCCGCGCCGGGCAGCGAGGGGATGCGGGGCACCACGGTCGGGTAGAGCTCACGGTATCGGGTGACAAGGTGGGGAATGAGTTCGTCGGGTGCGCCCGCGTCGGCCAGCAGGGTGGCCAGCGGTGGGCCGAGGCGCGCGGCGAAGCGGGTGCCGTCCATCGGCAGATCGAACTCGCGGGCGAGGGTGTCGATGGCCAGGCTCACCCCTGGCCGCGAGTCGATGAGTGTCATATCGAGGTCGAAGCCGACGGTGATGGTCACCGTCCGAGCGTATCGGCAGCGCCGTCGACGGCCCGGTCATCGGCTGATTCACGTGGAACGCCGGGTGCACTCGATGCCGAAATCGCTTGGGGGAGTTGGCGTGCGCACGACACTCTGCGCGTTTAGGCAGGGCGAGCAATGATATCGGCGGTTCACGCGATCGGGTGATCTGGCAGGTCCGTGTGCCGATCGCCGGTGTTCGATCGTGGAATCGTCGATAACGTGCAGCACGCGCGACATTGCATCGACTGCAACCGTAGTGGCCGATTCGCGCGCCGAACTAGACGTAACTATGCGAAACACGTAACCTCGGGGTGAGGCTCCGGCGACGATGCCTGGGCGGCGACCCTACGAAACGAGCTACCTCAATGACGCGGCATGTCGACGTACTGATCATCGGCGCTGGCCTGTCCGGAATCGGCACGGCCTGTCACCTGACTCGCGAGCAGACCGGACGCAGCTACGCGATCCTGGAGCGCCGGGAGAGCATCGGCGGTACCTGGGACCTGTTCAAGTACCCCGGCATCCGCTCGGACTCGGACATGCTCACCTTCGGCTTCGGGTTCCGGCCCTGGATCGGGACCAAGGTGCTCGCCGACGGCGCCAGCATCCGCCAGTACGTCGAGGACACCGCAGCGGAGTACGGCGTCACCGACCACATCACCTTCGGCCGCAAGGTCGTGCACCTCAACTTCGACCGGGCGCGCGCACTGTGGACCGTCGAGGCGCTGATCGAGGCCACCGGCGAGACCGAGACCTGGACCGCGAACTTCGTCGTCGGCGCCAGCGGGTACTACAACTACGACAAGGGATACCGCCCCGAGTTCCCCGGCGAAGCCGACTTCGGTGGGCAGATCGTGCACCCGCAGCACTGGCCGGAGGACCTGGACTACACCGGCAAGAAGGTCGTCGTGATCGGCTCCGGCGCCACCGCGATCACGCTGATCCCGTCCATGGCCGACAAGGCCGCGCACGTCACGATGCTGCAGCGCTCGCCCACCTGGATCCAGGCGCTGCCTTCCGACGATCCTGTCGCGGTCGGCTTCAAGAAGACCCGCGTGCCGGACCGGATCGCCTACCGGATCGGGCGCGCCCGCAATATCGCGCTGCAGCGCGCCAGCTTCCAGCTCTCGCGCACCAACCCCGAACTGGCCAAGAAGCTGATGCTGGCGCAGGTGCGCCTGCAGCTCGGCAACAAGGTGGACCTGCGCCACTTCACCCCCTCCTACAACCCGTGGGACCAGCGGCTGTGCGTGGTGCCCAACGGCGACCTGTTCAAGGTGCTCAAGTCCGGCAAGGCCGATATCGTCACCGATCGGATCGCGAAGTTCACCGAGAACGGCATCTTGACGGAGTCGGGCCAGGAGCTCGAGGCAGACATCATCGTCACCGCCACCGGGCTCAATGTGCAGATCATGGGCGGTGCGACGATGAGCATCGACGGCGAGCCGGTGAAGATGAACGAAACGGTCGCCTACAAGAGCGTGCTGTACTCGGGCATCCCGAACTTCCTGATGATCATCGGCTACACCAACGCGTCCTGGACATTGAAGGCCGATCTCGCCGCCGCCTACCTGTGCCGCGTCCTCAACATCATGCGCGACCGCGGCTACACGACCGTCGAGGTGAACGCCAAGCCGGACGACATCGCCGAGGAATCGCTGATGGGCGGTGCGCTCACCTCGGGCTACATCCAGCGCGGCAACGGTGAAATGCCACGCCAAGGCGCTCGCGGTCCCTGGAAGCTGGTCAACAACTACTACCGCGACCGCACCATGATGCACAAGGCGCCGATCGAGGACGGCATCCTGCGATTCGGCAAGACCGACACCGCTGCCCAGCCGCGGGAACGGGCCGCCAGCGCCTGACCGGAAGCCTCCGCGCGGCGCCGACCTGGCCCGGTACACCACGGTGTGCCGGGCCAGACGTTTGTCGTCGCGGTCCGCCCGCGATCCGCTGGCGCGGAGCCGATTTCGGTCCGTGGGCGAATTCACAGCGTCTGCCGTACGATCGCGATCGAAGACACCGCCCGGGGAGATGAAGGAGGACGGTGTGGGATCTCACCTACCGCGCCCAGGCCGCGCTGCTGTCCGGCGAGCCCGCCCCCGAACTGGCGGGCCGTGATCCGGCCGAGCTGGACGAGCAGTTGCTTCGGGCCGCGGACGATCGGGTCGACGGGGTGACCCTGGACTCCCGCCTCCGCGCCGCCGAGGTGCGGAGGCACGTGCTCGAAGCCGCGCTCGGCTGGATCCGGTCGGGACAGTGGCCCGGCACACCGGGCAAGCTGTTGGATGTGGAATTCACCGAGCAGGGGATACGGACGGGGTTGGAACGATGCTTGCGGATATCGGCGCGCGAAGCCGAGGACATGTGGAGCCGGTTCGCACTGGTCGATCAGGCGAACACGGTGCGCCCGAGGACCACGCTGTGACGGCGCCGGGCTGCCCCGACTGCGGGCGGTCGGGCCGGGCCGGGCACCACTACTGCGAGGGGTGCGGCCGGGAACTCGGGGTGCGCAAAGCCGCACTGCCGGTGCATGATCCAGCCGCGGCGCCGCCCTGCCCGACCTGTGGTGAGCGCCGCTACGACGGCGGCTTCTGCGCGCAGTGCGGCACGCCGAGATCCGTGCCGGACCGCGTCGAGCACGACCTCGGCTCGGTGTATGTGCTCACCGACCGCGGCATCAGCCACACCCGCAACGAGGACTCCGTCGCCGCCGCGGTGCGCGAGGGTGACGGGACAAGGGTGATCGTGGTCAGCGACGGCGTGTCCACCTCCCCGGACCCCCAGGCCGCGTCCGGCACGGCGGCCCGCACCGGCGTCGACGCGGCGCTGGCCGCGCTGGCCGACGGCCTGTCCGCCAAGGATGCCGCCATGGCCGCGCTGGCCACCGCCACCGCCGCGGTGCGCGGCATGTCCCGCTCGCCCGAATACGCCCCGTCGTGCACCTATGTGTCGGCGATCGTGCGCGAGACCGCTGAGGGGACCGAGATCACCGTGGCCAATGTCGGTGACAGCCGGGCGTTCTGGCTCGCCGCAGGCGACCCGACCGCCTCGCGCAGGCTCAGCGTCGACGACTCCTGGGCCCAGGCCCTCGTCGACGCGGGCGCCATGGACGCCGACGCCGCCATGCACGACCCCCGCGCACACACGCTGCTGCGCTGGCTCGGCGCCGACGGCGGCGAGGCACCCTGGTCGGCGCACTGCCTGCAGCGCATGGTCGCCACCGAACCGGGCACGCTGCTGCTGTGCAGCGACGGACTGTGGAACTACCTCCCCGACCCCGTCGCGCTCGCCGGCTTCACGGTGGAGACCTCACCGCAGTCCGCCGCCCGCGCGCTCGCCGACTTCGCGGTGCGCAGCGGCGGCAGCGACAACATCACGGTCGCGCTCGCCCCCGTTGCGCACGACCCAGGAGTGTCATGACCGCAGGCATATCGATCGCCGTCGACCAGAACGAATTCCTCGCCGACGGCGCGCGCGTGGTGGACGCCGTCCTCACCGTGACCACCGGTCCCGAACTGGCCGTCGCCGCCACCCCGGCGCCGCGACTCGAGATCCTGATCATCGACTGCTCGGGCTCGATGGGGAACAAGCGCAAGTTCGAGAACGCGCGCAACGCCACCCGCACCGCACTCGACGAGATCCCCGACGGCACCGCCTTCGCCATCGTGGAGGGCACCGAACAGGTGGAGCCGCGCGGCCAGGTCGCGGCCGCCGACGAGCTCGCCCTCGACATCCGCTCGACCAAGACCGCCAGGGTCCGCAAGGAGGGCGACTGACATGCCGTTGTGCGCGGACGGGCACCAGTCCCAGGCGTTCGACTACTGCGATGTCTGCGGATCACCACTCGGCGAGGAGCCTGCCACCGAGCAGACCGAACTGCGCCTGTGTCCGTCCTGCGCGACGCCGACCAGCGGCCGGTTCTGCGAGGTGTGCGGCCACGATTCGGCACTGCCTGCCCCGCCGCCTGCGAGCGTGCCGCCGGCGGGCTGGGTGGCGCGGGTCTTCGCCGACCGCGCGTTCTACGCCAGGGTCCAGGCCGACAAGGGGCCCGACGCCGACCGGATCGAGTTCCCCGACGTCTGCCCGCTGCGCCGGATCCCGTTGCGCGGCAGCCAGTTCCTCATCGGAAAACGTTCCGCCTCGCAGGGGATCGTGCCCGAGATCGACCTCGGTATCGCGCCCGCCGATATCGGGGTCTCCCGCGCGCACGCCATGATCCGGCTCGATCCGACCGGTGCGCTCACCGTCACCGATCTGGGCTCGACCAACGGCACCAGCCTCGACGGCGCCGCGTACCCGATCACCCCGCAGACGCCGGTCCCGCTGGCCGAAGGCAGCCGCATCCACGTCGGCGGCTGGACCACCATCGAGATCTGCGCCGGGCCATAGACGTAGGTGTTCACCGAACCGTAGGGTCGCCAGCATGACGAAGTTCGACGGTAAGACCTGCCTGATCACCGGCGCGGCCAGCGGCCTCGGCCGCGCCACCGCCTTCGCGGCCGCAGCCAAGGGTGCATCGCTCGTACTCACCGACATCACCGCCGAGGCGCTCGACGACACCGCCACCGAACTGCGCTCCGCCGGGGCGACGGTGCATCTCGCGCACGCCGCCGACGTCAGCGAGCACAGCGCCGTCGTCGGCCTGGCCGCGCACACCTTCGAGGCGGTGCGCCATGTCGACATCGTCATGAACGTGGCGGGCATCGCCACCTGGGGCACCGTCGACAAGCTCACCCACCAGCAGTGGCGCCGGACCGTCGACATCAATCTGATGGGCCCCATCCACGTCATCGAGGAATTCCTGCCGCCGATGATCGCGGCGGGGCGCGGCGGTCACCTGGTCAATGTCTCCTCGGCGGCCGGGTTGTTCGGTCTGCCGTGGCACGCCCCCTACAGCGCCACCAAGTTCGGCCTGCGCGGCGTCTCCGAGGTCCTGCGCTTCGACCTGCGCAGGCACAAGATCGGCGTGAGCCTGGTCTGTCCCGGTGCGATGGCCACTCCCATGGTCGACAGTGTCGACATCGCGGGCGTCGACCGCGACAACGCCGCCCTGCACAAAGCCATGGGCATGTTCCTGCGCCACGCCGTCACCCCGGAGCAGGCCGCGGCCGCCGTACTGAAGGGTGTGGAACGCAACCGCTACTGGGTCTACACCTCCCGCGACATCCAGCTCGCCCACTGGGGCATGCGCTACGTCCCCTACGGCTACACGCTGGCGATGCGCGGCCTCAACAAGGTGATGACCGATTACGCCACCAAGAACGCCCTGGTCCGCTGACCGCCGGTTCGGGGGCGGTGAACACGCGGCGGCGCCGCTGAGCCTCAGCTCGCCAGGTCGGCCGGGTCGGTGTTGGCGCCGCACAGGATGACGCAGACCCGCTCGCCGTCGGCGGGCCGGTAGGCCGCGCCGGACCCGGTGTCGAGCAGCGCCGCCATGGCGGTGGCCGCGCCGTACTCGACCGCGATCCGGTGCTCGTCCCACAGCTGCTTGCGCGCGTGGCGGATCGTGTCGTCGTCGACCAGCACCGACCGCACACCCGGCTGCTGTGCTGCGGCCAGCGCCATCTCCGACACGTTCGGCGCGCCGAGGGAGTCGGCCGCGATCGAATCGACGGTGACCTGCACCGGCCGCCCCGCCGTCAGCGCGGCATCGAGCGAACAGCAGGTGCGCGGCTCCACCGCGATCGTGTTCACCCCGAAATGCTGTGCGGTGATGGCAGTTCCGGTGAACAGCCCGCCGCCACCGACCGCGACGAGCACGGTGTCGAGATCGGGTACGCGCGCATGGATCTCCCGCATCAGCGTGCCGGCTCCCGCGGCGACGAGAGGATGATCGTAGGCATGCGCGGCGAGTGCCCCGCTGGTCGCCGCGAACTCCTGGCACGCGGCCAGCGCCTGCTTGTACTCCGGACCGATCAGTCGCACATCGGCGCCGTAGTCCCGCAGTCGACGGATCTTGACCGGGGGAGCGGTATCGGGCAGGAACACGGTTGCCGGCACCCCCGCGGCCCGCGCCGCCCACGCGCACGCCAGGCCCGCGTTTCCCCCTGAGGCGATCGTCACACCGGCCTCGGGTAGGGTCCCCGCGGCAGCGTGCGCGCGCACGAAATTCTGCGCTCCTCGCGCCTTGAACGAGCCGGTGAATTGCAGGAACTCCAGTGCGAACCACAGTGGATTCGCGCCGGTCGTCGCGGGTGCGACGGTCACCGGGCGGACCAGCCCGGCGATGCGCGCCGCGGCCGCCTCGATGTCGTCGTAGGTCGGTGTCACGCCTCGACTATGCCACCGGGAGTACCCCCTCCGAGGGGCCTCGAATTGTTACGGCGGGTTTACGCCGCCAGGAAGCCGGGTACATAACTGAGCGGTAACAAGCTCGAGGACGGGATGTCGTGTCGGATTGGGGACGCGAAATCCCCAGGTCATCCGGCGCACGTTCCGACGTGTCAGCAAAGGATGTGCACATGAGCGAGCGAGGAGACAGGCAGCGAGCCACCGCTGCCTGGGCGGTCGTACCGGAAACCCGGGAGAACGGGGTACTGGTATGACCGCGAATCTGATGATTGTGGACGACGATGTCCAGATGCGCGGCGATCTGCGCCGCGCGATGGAAGACGAGGGCTACGCGGTGGCCGAGGCGGGTGTCCCCGAAGACGCCCTCGACCGGCTGCGCAACGATGGCCCACCCGACCTGATGATCGTGGATCTGATGCGCGGCGAGACCGACGGTTTCGACTGCATCAGGGAGATCCGCCGCGATCACGACGTGCCGATCATCGTGATCAGCACCCGTTACGACACCCACGACGTGGTGGCCGCCCTGGAAGCGGGCGCCGACGACTTCGTGAGCAAACCGTTCGAGATCAAGGAGATCACCGCGCGGATGCGCGCGCTGCGCCGCAGGGCCAGGATCGCCGCCGAGCGCGACACCGCGCAGGAAGCGGTGCTCGACGCCGATCCGGTGGCGCCGCTGATCCTGACCGCCGAGGCGGGCGCGGTGCGCCGCGGCACCGAGGAGATCCATCTCACGGTCACCGAGTTCCGGTTGCTGTGCGAGCTCGCCGAGACGCCGGGCCGGGTACTCAGCCGGTCAGTGCTGCTCGAGCGGGTCTGGGATCAGGGCTTCTTCGGCGACGAGCGCATCGTCGACGTCCATGTCCGGCGGTTGCGCACCAAGATCGAGCGGGATCCGTCCGATCCGCGCATCGTCGTCACCGTGCGTGGACTGGGATATCGGCTCGATCCGCAAGCTCGGTAAAATACTCGTCATACAACTGCAAAGAGCTCGACACGGAGACCGCAAAGTCGGTTGGACACTGTAGAGATATGCCTTCGTCCACCATGCCCACCGAATCTGCCACCGCACCAGCGGTTCTCGGTTCCGAACCGATTCTGCGTCCACCTCGCCTCGGCGACGGCGCGCAGTTGTGGCGGATTGCCCGCGATTCGCAGGTGCTCGATGTCAATTCCAGCTACGCCTACTTGTTGTGGTGCCGGGATTTCGCCGCAAGCTCGATCGTCGCCGAAGTCGACGGTCGGGTGGTCGGCTTCGTCATCGGCTATATCCGACCCGACTCCCCGGACACCGTGTTCGTCTGGCAGATCGCCGTCGACGCGGAATGCCGTGGTCGCGGGCTCGCCGCGAAGATTTTGCACGCCCTACTCGATACCGTGACGCCCGCGGGCATCACCACTTTGGAAACCACGATTTCACCCGGTAACACCGCCTCCCAGGCGTTGTTCGCCGCGGTGGCCCGGGAACGCGGTGCGGATTTGCGCACTGTTTCCCTGTTCGAAGAGAACGATTTCCCCGATTCACACGAGGCCGAGCAGCTGTATGTCATCGCACCTGTTCAGCGCCAGGAGGAACGACGATGATCACGACCACCGACACCAGCATTTTCGAGACCATGGAATCGAATGTGCGTGGATACTGCCGTGACTGGCCGACCGTCTTCGCGACCGCCGAGGGCGCCTGGCTGCGCGACGAACAGGGCCGCGAATACCTCGACTTCTTCGCCGGCGCCGGTTCGCTGAACTACGGCCACAACAACCCCGTGCTCAAGCGCGCCCTCATCGACTACATCTCGGGCAACGGCATCACCCACGGCCTCGACATGTCGACCGTGGCCAAACGCGAACTGCTCGAGACCATCCGCGACACCCTGCTGGCGCCGCGCGGTCTCGAGTACAAGGTGCAGTTCCCTGGCCCGACCGGCGCCAACGCCGTCGAAGCCGCGCTCAAGCTGGCCCGTAAGGTGACCGGCCGCAAGACCGTGCTCAGCTTCACCAACGCTTTCCACGGCATGACCCTGGGTGCGCTGTCGGTCACCGGCAACGCCGCCAAGCGAGCCGGTGCCGGTGTGCCGTTGCAGCACGCCACTCCCATGCCCTACGACGGCTACTTCGACAACAGCGTCGAGGACTTCGGCTGGATGCAGCGTGTCCTCGACGACAGCTCCTCGGGCTTCGACCGCCCCGCCGCGGTGATCGTGGAGACCGTGCAGGGTGAGGGCGGGGTCAACGTGGCCCGCGCCGAGTGGCTGCGCCACCTGGCCGGTCTGTGCGCCGCCCGCGACATCCTGCTGATCGTCGACGATGTCCAGATGGGCTGTGGCCGCACCGGGCCGTTCTTCTCCTTCGAGATCGCAGGCATCACCCCCGACATCGTCACCCTGTCCAAGTCGATCAGCGGCTACGGCCTGCCGATGGCGCTGGTCCTGCTCAAGCCCGAGCACGACCAGTGGTCGCCGGGCGAGCACAACGGCACCTTCCGTGGCAACAACCCCGCCTTCGTGACCGCGACCACCGCGCTGCGCGAGTACTGGTCCGACGACAAGCTCGCCCAGCGCACCGCAGCGAACGGTGAGTACGTGGCCCGCTCGCTGGCCGCCGTCGCCGCCCGCCACACCGGGGTCACCACCCGTGGCCGCGGCATGGTGCAGGGCATCGTCTTCGACGATCCGTCGCAGGCCGGCAAGGTGTGCCGCACCGCGTTCGAGCAGGGTCTGCTGGTGGAGACCTCGGGCTCGATGGACGAGGTGGTGAAGCTGCTGCCGCCGCTCACCCTGGGTAGCGACGAGCTCGAGCGTGGACTGACCGTGCTCACCTCCTCGATCGACGCCGTGTGCGGGGGTGCCGCATGATCGTGCGCACCACCGCCGAGATCACCGGCACCGATCGGGATGTGGCCGGGCCCGGCTGGCGCAGCAAGCGCATCATCCTGGCGGGCGACAAGGTCGGTTTCTCCTTCCATGAGACTACGATCGAGGAAGGCACCGTCCACGAATTCCATTACCAGAACCATGTCGAAGCGGTCTGGCTGGTCGAGGGTGAGGGCAGCCTGCTCGACCTCGACAACGAGACCGTCTACCAGCTCGGACCCGGTTCGATGTACCTGCTGAACGGGCACGAACGTCATCAGGTGCACGCGCGCACCCGCTTGCGGATGCTGTGTGTATTCAATCCGCCGGTGACCGGACGTGAAGTACACGATGAGAACGGGGTGTATCCGCTCGTCGTCGAGGAGGAGGAAACTGCCAGTGTCTGATCGGCTCGACCGCTACCCGACCCGGCTCACCGAGCCCGCGCCGCATCTCGAGCGCACCGACCCCACCGTGTGGGGCGAGGTGGTATCGCCCGAGTTGTCCGGGTTCGACGCCAACGGGTACGCCGTGATCCCGGAGCTGCTCTCGCCGGAGGAGGTGGCGGCCTTCGGCGCGGAGATCGGTCACCTCGCCGCCGACCCGGTGCTCTACGGCGACGAGCGAGTCATCGTGGAACCGGTCGCGGGACAGGTCCGTTCGGTTTTCCAGGTGCACAAGCTGAGCAAGCCGATCGCGGATCTGGTCGCCGAGTCCCGGATCGTCGGGCTGGCCGAGCAGATCCTCGGCTCGGCGGTGTACCTGCACCAGACCCGGGTGAACTACATGCCCGGGTTCGGTGGCACCGGCTTCACCTGGCACTCCGACTTCGAGACCTGGCACGCCGAGGACGGCATGCCCGCCCCGCGGGCGGTGAGCCTGTCGATCGCGCTCACCGACAACTACCCGTTCAACGGCAGCCTCATGGTGATGCCGGGTTCGCACCGGACCTTCGTCCCGTGTCTGGGCGAGACACCGGACGCGCACTACCGGGAATCGTTGCGTGAGCAGCGCTTCGGGGTGCCGTCCAACGACGACATCACCTTCATGGCCGCCCGGTACGGCATCGACCAGTTCACCGGGAAGGCGGGCTCGGCGCTGCTGTTCGATTCGAACCTGATGCACGGTTCGGCGAATAACATCACGCCGTTCCCGCGGTCGAACATCTTCCTGGTGTTCAACAGCGTGGAGAACGTCCTGGAGGAGCCTTTCGCGGCACCGCAGCAACGGCCGACACACATCGCGTCGCGGGAATTCACCCCGGTGCGCGAGTCGGCGCTGGCCGATCAGGCGCGCTGAGTCAGTTCGGACAGGGAGGCCGCGGCCCGCGCATCGTCGTCGGCCGCGGCCTTCCACCAGTATTCGGCCCCGGCCCGGTCGCCTGCGCGCAGCAGCAGCGCGCCGAGTTCGTAGGCGGCGGCGCCGTGTCCGGCCTCGGCCGCCTGCGTGAGCAGGGCGCGCGCGGAATCGTGGTCGCCCCGTTCGTGCATGGCGGTGCCGAGCTCGTAGAGCGCGCGGCCGATGCCGCTCCCCGCGCTGTCCGTGGGAGCGGGGTCGGGCTCGATGGTGGGAGTGATCGGCGGTGCCTGCACCGCGACCGCCGGTGCTGTTGTGGGTGTCGGCGCAGACACGGTCGGTCCGGCCGATCCAGCGCGCGGTGGCGCGGTCGGTTGCGGCGCTGTAGCGACCGGCATGCCCGGCGACGCGACCGGTTGCGGTGGTGGGGCGATCGGTGTGCGCGATGCGGGAGTCGGTTGCGGCGGTGCTGCGGCGAGTTCGGCCGCTTCGGGCGGTGATACCGCCGCGGTGCGCGGACCAGCGATCACCTCCGCAGGCGGTCCGACCGGCGTACTCGGTGGCGCGATCTGCTCCGGCCGCGGCACGGCGGCCGGGGACAGGATGGTGAGTGGCATGGTGGCCAGCGCGGGCGGCACCTCCGCCGTCGCGGCGTCCGATACCTGCACGGTCGTGAGCTCCACGACGAGTTCGTTGAAATCCGGTGTCCCCGGCCCGGTACTGCACCACAGCGTGGACGCGCCGTTCGGCAGCAGGTCCACCACCATGCCGTAGTTCCCGGTCCAGGACTGCTGGGCGCCCGAGCCCGCCACCCACACCGGGGTGAGGGTGAACAGCGCCTCGGGCGCGTCGGCGGTCACCGCGATGTCGACACCGCCGGCGAGCGCGTCGGACCAGATGTCGACGCCTGCCAGCGAGCGGCCGTCGAGATTCACATGCCCGTCCTGCACGGTGAGCCCGAGCCCGAGCCCGGCCACCCCGGCGGGCGGCATCACCGATACCGCGCGCAGCCGCACCGCCGTGGTGCCCGCGGCGAGCGACTCGGTGTACATCGGATACACCGCCGCGCCACACCATTCGATCGGGTCGGCCCCGGTGTAACGCTGGTCCAGCGGCACCGAGTCGCCGGGATGCCGCGTGCCGGGATCAGTCATCGGTGCAGCCCACCCTTTCGCGCGTCGATCCCCCCGGTGCCGCGCCTGAGATGGTCGCGGTCGCGCGCTACACCGTACTCGCGTCTACGCGATCCCGCGAGGGGTTGGGCGCAACTTTCCGGCGAACCTCCGCGGCCGGATGGAAGTGCTCCGCAAGGAGATTCGCGGTACCGGTATACCCTGCTCCCAGGGTGGCCGACTCTGCGGTCCCCTCCTCGACCGTGGCCTGGCCCGGCGGCTTCGGTGTAGGCCCGGCCGCCTACCAGCACGCGCACCGGGGCCGCGAGCGTGGCAGGTTGTCGACTCGGCCGAGCGTTTCCTGCCCGACCGGTCGAGACCGCGTCGACAGCTGAGTGTCCTCGCGCGCCTCGGCGTTCATGCGCGCGAGGTTCGGCCCACGACCGCCGCAACCATCTGCTGCGGCCCACTACGGCTGGCGGGGCGACCCACTACGGGCCCCCACGTCGCCGCTTGTACGCCGCGGTGCGCTCGTCGCCCGCAGTGCTGCTCGTACGTCGCAGTGCTGTCGTACGTCGCGGTGTCGCCCGCATGTCGCCACGCCGCTTGCGCCTCGCCGCGGCACCCGCGCGGACAGGTTCACCGACTGGACCGATGCCGATGCCGGGGCGACGGCCGGCCATCTCACCCGCGACAAACCACGGCGACCGACCCCGTCACCACGCCTGATCCGCATCCGCACGGCAATCGCCACCGCCGATGGGCGATGGGGCGGCGGGGGCGCGAAGTCGGTATAGTCGCCGCGGATGAGTAGTGACACCACCCACCCCGTGCAGCAGCGATCCCCGCGCCCGATCCGTCGAGCATGGTGGCTGGTGCCGGTGCTGCTCACCGTGGTGTCGGTCGTGTGTGTGCGGATCCCGCTCTGGCCGTTCGAACAGTACTCCGGCGGCTTCATCGACCTGCAGGTCTACCGGCTCGGCATCGAGGCCATGCGTGACGGCGCCGATCTCTACGGCGAACTGCCCAAGACCTCCGCCGGTATCGCCCTGCCGTTCATCTACCCACCGTTCGCCACCATCGCGCTCGCCCCGTTCGCGCTGCTGCCGTGGAGCCTGGCGAAGATCCTGTACGTCGTCGCCTCGGTCGCGGCCCTCGGCTGGACCCTGTACCTGGTCGCCCGTCGCTATCACCGCGACAACCGCCGCGCCGCCCTGTTCGTGGCCGCGTGCGCGCTGCCGCTGGCCATGCTGCTGGAACCGGTGCGCGCCACCATCGACTTCGGCCAGGTCAACCTGCTGCTGATGGCGCTGGTCGCCACCGACTGCCTGCTCGTCAAGACCCGCTATCCACGCGGCATGCTCATCGGCCTCGCCGCGGCCATCAAACTGACCCCCGCCGCGTTCGTTCTCTACTTCCTGGTCCGCAAGGACTACAAGGCCGCCGCCACCGCCGCCGTCACCGGCGCGGTCGCCACCGTCGCCGCCTTCGCTCTGCTCCCGACCGAATCCGCCCGCTACTGGTTCGGCGGCCTCGGCAACGTCTCCGGCCTGAGCGGCTCCGCGTTCCACACCAACCAGTCCATCCAAGCCGTGCTGGCCCGCTTGCACATCACCGGCCTCGCGTTCGACCTGCTGTGGCTCGTCTTCGGTGCCCTGCTGCTCGCGCTGATCGTCGTCGCCATGCGCAAGGCCACCGACGCCCCCGCGATCGCCCTCGCCCTCAACGCGGTCTTCACCCTGCTGCTCTCACCCATCTCGTGGTCCCACCACTGGGTCTGGATCGCCCCCGCCCTGCTCGCCGTCGCCTGCCACGCCCGCACCCTGCCCGCCGCCGCGGCCCGTGGCTGGTACACCACCGCGATCGTCATCGCCGCCGTCTTCGTCATCGCCCCCCACAACTACCTCCCAGAACACCAGGAGACCTCCTGGGCATGGTGGCAACACGTCATCGGCGACACCTATGTCTGGCTTGCGGTAGCCCTGGCCGCTCTGTTCCTGCTCACCGGGCGCAGACACACCGCGAAGCCCCGCGACGCAGCCCCCGTGACCGGGGAGCCCGTCGGCGCGGCCTGAGCCCGGTCGACTTCGCCCGCTGGGGCGCGTGTCCCCCTGACATCCACGTTCGGGTCGTCCGCGCGCTTGCCCCGGATCTCCCGCAGTCCCACACCCACCGGCATGCCACCGCCTGCGACCGCTGCTGTGGCCAAGATCTCACCCGGACAATCCGCGCTGCTTCCGCACCGATTCGGGCACAGCAACCTCGCTCGTCCCATCCATCCCACGGATCGCCCCCGCCCAAGACCGGCAAAACCCCAGCTCATCTAGGCGATTTGGTTTCCAACACCGCGTCGGATAATCTTTTGGCACACCAGCAAGTCCGGGTGGCGGAATGGCAGACGCGCTAGCTTGAGGTGCTAGTGCCCGTATTAGGGCGTGGGGGTTCAAGTCCCCCTCCGGACACAAACAGTACGCCCACGGGTGGTGTCGCTTCGGCGATCACCACCCGTGTTTCGTCTCTGTAGGTCAGCTTCAACCCGAGTTGGCGGTAGACCGCATTCTTGTCATCTGCGTCAGCGTGACGGAGTACCTGCAACATGCCACCGAGGCTGTCAACGAGGGTGCGGATGTTTTCTCGGCTCAGATCAGGCTTCAGCCCTGCTGAGTTGTTCAAGACCGACAGCCTCGCGACAGCTTCCCTCCTCTGAGCTCGAGTCTCCTGAGTCCATGCGGCCATGGTCGCGGGGTCCGCGCCGGCATCGAGGGCTTCGCGGTAGCGATCGAGCTTTCGGTCGAATGTCTTGATGAGCTGTTCGATGGAGTCGGTTTCGGGGGAGTGGTCCGGCTGCGCGGCTTGCAGTGCTGCGAGTGTGTCGTCGATGTGGTCGGGGTGGAAGGTTAGTGCGAGCCACGCGTCCAGCGGGCCGATCAGCTGGTCTTCGCGAAGATATACCGAGGGGCGGTGATCAATGGTGTTGGCCAGCGCGTACTCGGCGGGGTAGCGGCATCGATAGTGGGCGTGGTCGTGGTTCCACGATCCTTGCATCCGGCGACCGCAGGCGTGGTGTGTCAACAAACCTTTGAACGCGTACGGGTGCTTTCGTCGTTGTAGAACGCGCCCTGTGGATTTGGGGCCGCGGGAGGCCAGTCGTGCCTGGGCTTGTTCGAACGTTGTGCGGTCGATGATGGCTTCGTGGGCGGGCTGGTCGGACAGGACCCAGTCGGTTTTCGGGTTCCAGGCCAGCCGTGTGTGGTGGCCGAGGGCGACGTCGTCGACATCGATGAGTGTTTCTTGCTTGCGCTGTCGGTTCCAGACCGCGTAGCCGGTGTAGCGGGGGTTGGTGAGGATGGCTCGGACTGCGCTTTTGGACCAGGCGATTCCCGAGCGGTGACGGTTGCGGGACGGGTCATAGGCCGATGGGCACAGGATTCCTGCAGCGGTGAGTTGCTGAGCGATGGAGAAGATCCCTACGCCCGCCAGGTACTGCTGGAAGATCTGGCTCACGGTGGCTGCTGCGGGAGGATCGATGACCAGACGGTGTAGTCGCTTTCCGTCGGCGGCTTTGCTGGGATTGGGATGTGGTCCAGCGTCTTCGAGGGTGTATCCATTCGATGCCGTAGTGAACGAACACGGGGAAGGTGAGCCCGAACTGGTTGCCGTAGAAGGCTCGCTGGGGTTCGCCGATGACGATGGCGTCGAATCCTCGGTTCGGGTCGCGGAGCAGTTCGAGCAGGCGGCTGGCTTGGGGGCGGCGTTTCCATGGGATGGATCTTGATTGGCCGATGTCGAAGAACTCGGCGACGATCCTGCCGTGGCCCTCGATCAGGGCATTGGCGCGCGCCAGCTGCCAGTTCCTCGATGTTTCGGGGTCTTGTTGATCTTCGGTGGAGACGCGGCCCGCGAAACCGAAGTTCCTGAGGGTCATGGCTGCTCCGTGGTGTCGTGAACTGGGAGTGAGTGGGCAACGCGTTGGAGCAGGCGGAGTAGCGCAGCCGCAGCAGCAGAGTTGAGGGCCCCAACTCCACCATCACCGGGTCAGACGCCGAGATCACCACCCGCGACACGATACCCGTTGCTGCTCAACGGCTTACGGGACATCCCTTAGTATGATGTCTTGGTTCGACCACGAACCGCTGCCAGCTATGTACGTCGGAACCTCAGTACGGAGTGGTCGTTCTGGCATGGCCACTCCCAGAATGTCGCCAGGTTTTCGCGACGAGTGGAGGCTCCAGCTGTGTCTGGGCCGGGTCGTCGCAGTCGTCAACTTGACAGACCCCTTAGGTCATCGTTCGATGAGTTTGGCGAAGTTCCAGCTGGTGAGCTTGTCCGGGGCGATCTGCAGCCAGGCGTGCTTGTGGTCGGCGGCGATCCGGTCGGTGTCGAAGTACTTGCGCGCGAACAATGATTCGGGCTCGCGCAGGATCGGGTCGGGGGTGTCGGTGCGCGGTACCTCACCGATGACAACTGCTCGACCGAGGATTTCGACGCCGCGCAGTTCGAAGTAGTCTGTGCCGGCGTCAATGACGATCGCGATGTCCGGGTTGCGGGTGAGGTCGGTCCACCGCTGACTTTTCACGATCGAGTACAACCACACGCTTTTGCCGTCCCACACGAACCAGAGTGGCGCGACGTGAGGGTGTCCGGATGCGGTGAGGGTGGCGACGCGGCAGGTGCGCTCCTCGGCGAGGAAGGCGTCGATTTCATCGGGGGTCATGGCGATCTTGCGGCCCCGTCGTTGCTGTTTCATCAATGCTTCTTTCGGTCTGTGGTCAGTTCGGCAGGGCTGAGCAGTTGCCGGTCGTGGGAATGTCGGCGAACCGAGCCAGCAGCCAGTCGGTCATCGCCGACAGATACGGGAGCATGCTGATCACATGTCCGACTCCGAGGCCGTTGAACCACGGGGGAATTCGATCGAACTTGTTCAGTTCCACGGTCGCGCCGCTGTCGCACCAGTCCTGTGCTAGCTGCCTGCTCTGGGGGTGGCCGACCAGATCGTCGACGACTGACGAGGAGATGTAGACGGGTGCACCGGGTGTTAGTCGGCCGATTCGCTGCCGATCGAGCAGCTCGCGCAGGATCGGGGAATCGAGAATCTCTTCCGAGAGCAGTCGCCCACTTGTGGTGAACTCGCTCGAGCTGCGGAACATGTTGCGCAGCCACAGATCTAGAACGCATGAGGTGGCGGCCTCGGCTATCAGTCGTTTTCCGCTGTCGTTGGTGATGCGGTCGATTTCCGGTCTCGCCTCGGGATAGACGGCCGCCAGACTGTTGACGATGTAACCGAACAAGCCGACTGCGGGACCGCTGATTGCGCCGTTGCCGAACATGCCGGCGTCGGAGGCCGGTGCGGGCAGGACGGCGATCAGGTCCGCAGGAACCGCGCCCACAAAGCTGCCGCGCAGGTCGAGTTCGGGTGCGTAGCCGGGCTGCATCTCCGCGGCCGAGGCTGCCGCACCACCGCCCTGGGAGTAGCCCGCGATAGCGAGCGGTGAGGCCGCGCCCAGGGAGGTACCGGGAAGTTTCCGAGCCGCCCTGGCAGCGTCGAGCACGGCGTGACCTTGGGACTGACGGTTCATCCAGTCGTGCACAGCGGGGGTGCCGAGTCCTGCGTAGTCGGTCACGACGACCGCGACACCACGCGCCAGCAGCAGGTAGACGGGCAGGACCTCGTACTCGGTCATGACGTCGAACGGAAAGTGGTAGTTGAGCAGTTTTCCGAACAGCTTCGACGGTGCGCAGTCGTCGCCTTGGCCCTGGGTGCCCGCCGCCATGGTGACCAGCGGTCGATCGCCGGGCCCGGTCCAGGGTTGGCTGGGCTCGAAGTAGGTGCCTGTCACCGCGATCGGCTCGTCATGGGCGCCGTTGCTGCGGTACATGATCCGTTGCGCCGCCGCCGGGATCGTGACCTCGTTCAACCGGAGCGACAACGGGAGTGGGAACGGTTGGGTGCGAATGACGTCACCGGCAGCCGATCCGGGGAGCGGGTCGGGAGGAACATAGAAGGCATCGCCGGCGGCATCGGTCGAGCCCGTGGACGGTGCGGCTTCGGCGACCCCGCCGAGCGCGAGCGCCATCACCGTGACGACGGTCAGACACCGCATTGTGTCCGCGAATTTCATGAGTGTCCTCAGTTCCTATGGCGGGCGAGGCACGAGGAGGAATTCGCGCAGCAGCGCGGCGACCTCGTCGGGCGTCTCCACATTGGGGGTGTGGCCGGCGTTTTCGATGACCCGCACGGTCGCACCCGAGGCGCGGTAGCGCGTGATGCTTCCCTCGCAGTCGAAGAACTGGTCGTGACGGCCGTGGATAGCGAGCACGGGTTTCTCGATGGCGCGGATCCGGGCATCGAGCGGTTCCGCCCGCAACTCGAGATCGCGAGTTCGCACCACGGCGCGGTACATACCGAGCGACATCACCGCGCGGTCGTGCAGCGGCTGGCGCGGATCATCGAAACCGGATCCGATGTCGAAGCCGGGCCGGAATCCGCCGCGTAACACCCGCCACACCACCCAATCCGGTGTCAGATGGTGCACCAGTTGCGGCACCAGCGGCACACCGACCAGCGAATGGCCGCGAGGCAACGTGGCGAGGCTGTAATCCGGCGATTGGCTCATGATCACGATCTCACTGACACGATCCGAGATCGCTCCGACGCCCAGGGCCACATCGGTGCCATAGGAATGCCCGACCACCATCGCGTCGGTGAGGTCGAGCACTTCGAGAACCGCTGCCAGGGAACGGGTCTGGTCATGCGGATTCAGGCCCTGATCGCCACCGGTACGCCCGTGGCCGTTGAGATCAACTCGAATGACCCGGTAGTCGTCGGCCAGTCGCGGCACGACGCGGTCGTACCAGTGCAATGAGCAGGCGAACCCGTGCACGAGCACGATCGGTTTGCCCTGCGGCTTGCCGTCTTCGCGGAAGAACATCTGGGTCACCGTCCTGTCCAGCGCGGTGCGCGCTTGTCCGCGAACGCGAGGATCCCCTCGCGGCAGTCTTCGGAGGCGAGCACGGTCTCGATCGCCTTTTGGGTGACTGTCCAACCGGTTTCGTCGGAGGCAGCGTGGTAGCTGTCGAGCGCGCGCAGGGTTTCCCGGATGGACACCGGCCCACTGACACGCAGCCGACCGGCCAGCTCGAGCGCCGCCTCCACAGCTTTGCCCGGCTCGGTCAACACATTGACCAGCCCGAGTGCGTGCGCGCGTTCAGCAGCAAGGGGCTCACCGGTGAGCAGCAGTTCGGTGGCGATATTGCGCGGCAACGCCCGGGCGGTACGGAACAGCGCCCCGCACGCCGCGACCACCCCGCGCCGCACTTCGGGCAGGCTGAACGACGCGGCCGTGGAGGCCACCACCAGATCACACGCCAGCACCAGTTCGAACCCGCCGCCCAAGGCGGGGCCGTCGACCGCCGCGATGAGCGGTTTGACTCGGTGGCGGCGCACCAGGCCGTATTCCCCTCCGCGTGTGGTCGGCGCGCCCGAGCCGCGCTCGAGATCGGTGCCCGCGCTGAATACCGCACCCGCGCCGGTCAACACACCGGCGCGCAGGTCGGGATTATCGTCCAGCTCGTTCAGCGCCGCGTCCAGAGCCGCGGTCAGCTCGGCGTCGATCGCATTGCGCCGGCGCTCGCGCCGCATGGTGAGCACCAGGATGTCGTCGACGCGAGTGCATTCCAGAATATCTGCGGTGGCGGTCACCACTACGACACCTGCCTTTCCGATTCGTTCCAAAACGGTTTGCGCAGTTCGTGTTTGAGGATCTTTCCCGCTCCCGACAGCGGCAGGGACTCGGTGATCTCGATGCTGCGCGGCACCTTGTACCCGGCGATGAGCACCTTGGTGTGCTCGCAGATCTCCTCGAAGGTGACCGTTCTACCGGCATGGCAGACGATGACCGCGTGTACCCGTTCACCCCACGTCGGATCGGGTATACCGATGACCGCGCACACGGCGACCGCCGGATGCGCAGAGATCGCGTTCTCCACTTCGGCCGAGTACACGTTCTCCCCGCCGGTGATGATCATGTCCTTGAGCCGGTCGACCACATGGACGTAACCGGCGTCGTCCATGAATCCGCCGTCGCCGGTGTGCATCCAGCCGTCCCGCAGGACCGCCGCGGTCTCCTCCGGCCTGTTCAGGTAGCCGAGCATGACGTGGCCGCCGCCCACCACGATCTCGCCGACCGTACCGCGTGGGACCTCGAGGTCCTCGGCATCGACGATGCGCACCTCGCTGTGCGGCAACGCACGCCCGGCCGAACCCGGCCGGGTGTCGTTGTGATCGTCGGGGGTGAGCATGGTGGCGACGGCGGCGACCTCGGTCATCCCGTACGCCTGCACGAACCGCGCGTGCGGGAAGGCCGCGACCGCCCGGTCCAGCACGGCCCGCGAGATCGGCGCGCCGCCATAGAACAGGTGCCGAATCGACGAGAGATCGTGCTCGGCCGCCGCCGGATGATCGGCCAGCAACTGAATCATGATGGGAATAAGGACGGTTTCGGTGGCCCGATGCTCCTGAATCGCCGCCAGCACCGCCGCCGGATCGAAGGCCGGGACGATCACGTGCGTACCGCCCAGGCTCACCCCGCACGCCCACAGGAAAAGATCAGCGAGGTGAAACATAGGGGCGGCGTGCAGGATTCGGGAATCTTCGTCGAAGAGCCCGGTGGCCAGCCCGCCCAGCGTAGATGTCTGCAGATTCGCGTGGCTGAGCAGTACTCCCTTCGGGAATCCCGTGGTGCCGCCGGTGTAGAACACGCCTGCGACCGCGTGACCGCCGCGGCGGGCGTCGGGAATCGGGGCGGAGGCCGCGACAAGTTCCTCGTAGTCGAGCATGCCCTCCGGCGCTGGGCCCTCGCCGCAGTACACCACGGTGCGTACACACTCGCTCTGCTCCCGGATGGCCGCCACCATCGGCGCGAAAGCCTCGTCGACGAACAGCACCCGACTGTCGGAATCGGTGAGCGAGTAGACGATTTCGGCGGGACTCCACCGGATATTGACCGGATTGATCACCGCGTTCGCCCACGGCACCGCCAGCAGGAACTCGCTGTAGCGATCCGAATTCAGCGACAGGATCGCCACCGGCTCGTCGTCGCCGACGCCCAACCCACGCAGCGCTCCCGCCAACGCGGCAATGCGCTGGGCCGCTTCGGCATACCTCCGCCGACGGTCCCGATAGATCGTCATCACCCGCTCGGGGTGCTGTTGCACCGCGCGATGCAACCCCTGTGTCAGATACATACCTTGCCCTCGTCGTCGAGTACGGCAGTCCGCCGGTGTCGAGTATTCGGGCAGCGGCGTGGGTCACACCATGGATCCGATGCCAACGCGATCACGACGATTTTGTTGCTCATTCCAATGGGTCGTCATACTCTCGACGACACCATGGGAGCCACCGCCGAACCATCACAGGCCGCGCAGCTACGACGCCTCCTGGCTCAGCTCATGGAACAAAAAGAGCAGCTCATCGATGCCATGACACATCGATCGCAGGCCGCCGCGGCGGGCTACTCCGCGATCTCGGCAGCGACCGTCGCCCGCACGTCGCCGGTGTTGTTCGATCGCATGATCGACGCCCTGGGCCGACAGGGTCCGTTGAGCAAGGACGATCTGCAGGTCTTCCGCGAATACGGGAAAATACGTGCCCAGCAGGGGGTTTCGCTGCCAGACATCCAGCACAGCTGGCGGGTGGCCATTCAGGACGTATTGTTCGCGATAACAAAAGCGGGTCGCGACCTCGCGATTCCCGACGCACTGCTCCTCGACACCACCCATCAGATGCTCGCACTGGTGGACCAGGCAACCACTGCCTACGCGACAGCCCACCGCGAAGTCGAGCTGGAACTGTCCCGACGCGACCTGCATATGCGAGCCGATTTCACCCGTGCGCTGCTGCTCGGTACGCTCGGCGCCGCCGCCATACGGCAACAAGCCGATCGGTACGGCCTCGATCCAGACGTCGAATACCGTGCATTCCGAACCCGGCTCACCGACCCCGATACCACCGACGCATCGCCCTGGTCGATGCGTGCCGCGGCCTCGTACGGGTTGACGACCGTCATCGATGGCGACCTCGCCGGTGTGCTCGAATCGGCCAGAACCCTCGACGCCACATCCACCATCGGCATCGGCCCGCCCGCCGTGCTCGCCGACCTGCCACGGTCCTTCGGCCTGGCGGGCCGAGCGCTGGCCACCGCCGAAACGTTCGGCCGACCGGGGCCGAACACCCTGGAATCCTTGGGTGTACTTCCGGCCGTCATCGCCGACCACGATCTCGGTGCCGAACTCTTCCGCCAGCTCCTGCTTCCCCTCGGCACCGACGCACAGGCGCAGCTCCTCATCGACACTGTCGACCGCTACATCGACACCGGTATGCGCGCCGACCTCACAGCAGCACAGCTCGTCGTACACCCCAATACCGTCCGCTACCGCATCGCCAGATTCGAAGACCTCACCGGCACCGACCTCCGCAAACCCCATGCCACCCTGCGAGTCTGGTGGGCCATCCGATACCGGGAAATCACCCGACGGGGCAAATGATTCGGGCCCGACCGCAGCCAACGAAGTGACGACCGCACCGCCGACCGGCGCGACCCGAACGGCGGCTCCGCGCGGGTGTGACTACCCAGATCGCGAATCGGATGTTCTTCACCGACGACGCCGTCCGCGGTCATGTCGCTCGGCTCATGCCTACTCGGCTTCGACAGTCCCGACCAAGCCGGCGACTACGCCGCGCACCTGCGGGATGTGTGGGCATTCCGGTGGTGAGAACGCAGACGAACAGCGAATCATGTTCTCGCCCTGGACTGTGCAGCGCCTGTAAGGATGCCGTGCGACATCGCTTGCTGTCGCACGGACCGTCGGCAAACACTGCCTGGTCCACGCCGGAACTCTTACGTGCCGGGCGCTCGGGCCTTGGTGCAGGCAACTGCGCGAGTACGACCAGGCGGGCACACAGCCGGATGGTCGTCTTGACGACCCGAGCATCCGCCGATAACGTTCGTTACTGAATAATGAACGTTATCGAGATTGAGGGGCACCGTCATGGATGACTTCGATCTGGTGATCCGGGGCGGATACTTCTTCGACGGAACCGGTGCACAACCCGCGTTTCGCGACGTAGGGGTGCGCGCGGGACGAGTGGCTGCGATAAGCACTGTGCCTTTGGCGACACACGGGGCGGAGGTCGTCGACGCTGAGGGCCTATGGGTGATGCCGGGCCTCATCGACATCCACACCCACTACGACGCCGAGGTATTGGTTGCCCCCGGGCTGTCGGAGTCGGTGCGCCACGGCGTCACCACCGTGGTTTTCGGGAACTGCTCACTGTCCACCGTCTACACCTCCCCCGAGGACTGCGCGGACCTGTTCTCACGCGTCGAGGCCCTGCCGTGGGACGCTGTCCATTCGGCGGTCGAACAACGCCGGACCTGGACAGATCCACACAGCTACGTAGAGGCACTCGAGTCCGGCCCGCTGGGACCCAACATCGCCGCGCTCATCGGCCACTCCGATATCCGCGCGGCCGTCATGGGTCTGGATCGGGCCACTGATCCGGGCGAACGACCGACTCCCACGGAGTTGGACCGGATGCGTGCGATGCTGGCCGATGCGCTCGAAGCCGGCTTCCTGGGATTGTCGACCATCAGGAGTTCGTTCTCGAAGCTGGACGGCGTGCGCTACCCCTCGCGCCAACTTCCCTCCACCTACGCGACCTGGAGTGAGTACCGGGCTTTGAACCGCGTGCTCCGCGACTACGGGCGCGTGCACCAGTGCACGCCGAACGCTGCACGCAAGAGCGAGATCGTCAAGTTCTTCGCCCAAAGCGCTGGTCGAGGCAGGGCGCCCTTGAAGACCACGATGCTCACCGCGGCAGATCTCAAGGCGGACCCGAAGCTGATCTGGATGATGACCAGGGCGACGGCGGTGCTGAACCGGGCTATCGGCTCGGACCTGTGCTGGCAGCACCTGCCGGTGCCGTTCGAGGTATACGCCGACGGCATCGACCTGGTCGTCTTCGAGGAGTTCGGCTCCGGCGCCGCGGCTCTCAACGTGCGTGATGCGATCGAGCGCGGCAAGCTCGTGGACACCGAGCCTTACCGCCGCCGGTTCCGCAAGGATTTGGAGCGACGGTTCGGCCCGAAGCTATGGCACCGCGACCTGTTCGACTCCGACATCGTCGGCTGCCCAGACGCCGAAGTCATCGGCAAGTCGTTCGGCCGCGTCGCCCAGGAGCGGGGCATTCACCCCGCTGACGCCTTCCTCGACCTGGTGGCCGCCCACGGCCCCGCCCTGCGCTGGCGTACCACGATCGCCAACCACCGTCCCGACGTGCTCGACAAGATCGCGGACAACCCTCAGATCCAGATGGGTTTCGCCGACTCCGGCGCCCACCTGCGCAACATGGCGTTCTACAACGCCGGACTTCGGCTACTGAGGCGAGTCCAGGAGTCCGCAGAGCAGGGCAAAAGGTTCCTTGGCCTCGAACGGGCTGTGCACCGGCTCACCGGCGAACTCGGTGACTGGTACGGCCTGGACGCCGGCACCCTCCGTCCGGGGGCCCGCGCCGATATCGCCGTCATCGACCCCGCGGGGCTCTCGCAGGCATCGGCCGACTACGCCGAAGCCATCCTCGACGGGCTCGGGCCCGTCTCCCGGATGGTCAACCGCAACGACGACGCAGTGGCCGCGACCATCGTGGGCGGTCACCTCGTCTACCGCTACGGCACATTCGCCGACGGGTTCGGCACGAAGCGACGCTTCGGATCTTTCCTGCGGGCAGGAAAGACACACTCCAACGCTGGATGGTCCTCATGAACGCAGCCCCAGTCCCCGTCACTCGCCGCACGCCGCGGCCCGAGGTCCGTGCCCGGCTGCTGCGAGCTGCCTCCACGGTGTTTGCCGAACGCGGCTTCGCCGGAGCCACCATGCAACAGGTCGCGGCCGCTGCCGGGTTCACCACCGGTGCGCTCTACTCCAATTTCGCGAACAAGGACGACCTCTTCTTCGAGCTTTTCGACCAAGAGGTCACAGGCCGTATCACAGCCGTTCGCGCCATTCTCGGCCAGGACGACCTGACCGTCACCAACGAGGCGACCGCGCTGGCAGCCGGTCGGCACATGACCGCCGCAATGCAGCACAGCCGCGAATGGCAGCTGCTGTTCACCGAGTTCTGGCTTCGCGCCGCCCGCGACGACCAGCTACGCGAGCGATGGGTCGAGAAACGCCGCGACTACCGCCGGCAACTGACCGAGCTGGCCGAGGAAGCACTCACCGGATGGGGCGCGGGCACAGCCGTCTCTTCCCGCACTCTCATGTTCACCATGTTGGCGCTGAACAACGGCCTCGCCATCGAAGAGCTCGCCGATCCGGGCAGCGTTCCGGCCGACACGATCGGGACCGTCCTGGTCCGCCTGCTGGGCCTCGAATCCGCCACTACCGGGTGAGGAGAGCACGTGACCACCAAGAACACATCATCGCGTGGGAGGTGGCCGCTCAGGTCGATTCGCGATCTGACCGGGCGCACCAGCGCCGAGCCGGCAACAGGCGGCGTGGGAACGGTCGTGTGCGTCGATGGCATCGACCTGCACGTCCGCGCGGACGGCCCGGTCGACGGACCCGCGCTGCTGATGCTGCACGGCTTCGGTGCCTCCACGGCATGGTTCGACCAGCTCGTTGTCCGCCTGCCGGAATGCCGGACCATCCGGGTCGACCTGCTCGGGCACGGCGGATCGGCACGACCCATGACCGGCTACGACCCCGACAGCCAAGGTCGGCTCTATGCGAGGCTACTCGGCGAGTTGAACCTGAACGAGGTCACGGTTGTCGGCCACTCGATGGGCAGCCTCTTCGGCGTGGCCACCGCCGAGTACAGCACCCGCATCACACGGCTCGTGCTGATCGGCGAAGGGCCCGATACGAGCACGGGAACACTGCCACCGGGAGAGTGGATGATTCACCTCCCGTGGATCGGCCCGATCCTGCAACACCATGGTCCTGCGTTCGTGACCAACCGCGTGGTGCGGCGAGCATTCGCGCCAGGCTTCGACATGGGCACGGCATTCACCGACCCCCGTCGGGGCCTCGACGATGCCCGCAGCCTGAACCACCCCGCTTTCACCCAATCCATCAAGCGGCGCAAGGCCTGGACCGGACGGCTCGGGTTGGACGCACGGCTGGACGAACTCGCATTGCCGGCGCTGGTCGTCTTCGGCCGAGAGGATCGCTTCTACAACGTGGAGGCCGCACTGACGCGCTACCGGGCAGTGCCCACGATCACGACCGCGGTCCTCGAGCAGGTAGGCCACACGCCGATGATCGAGGCACCCGATCACGTCGCTGATCTGATTCGCGAGTTCCTTTCCGCCGGCGACAAGGCTGCCGAAACCTCATCCTGAGCCGCGATCGCCTCGTCTCCGGGACCGAGTGTCCGGTCGCCGTCCAGAGTCAGACGTGCGTCGTGGTCTTCCTGATGGATCGATGCCCCCACAGTTCGGCCGAAATCAATGGTTCTCGGCACCGGCCTGCGTTTCGGGTCAGGTGAGTTCGAGTCCGCCGTCGAGGGTGAGGATCTGGCCGGTGAGCCAGGTGGCGGCAGAGTCGGCCAGGCGCAGGACCCAGGTGGCGACTTCTTCGGGCTCACCACGACGGCCGAGCGGAATGTTCTCGGCTTCTTGTCGTTTGATCTGTTCGACCACGGTAGTGGGAAGTCCGGCGGCGGTCAGTGCTTCGCTTTCGGTGGGGCCGGGGGCGAGGGCGTTGACACGGACGCGGTCGGGAGCGAGTTCGAGTGCCCAGCTGCGGGTGAGTTGTTCGAGGGCGGCTTTGGAGGCGGCGTAGTGGGCGGCGCCGGGTAGTGGGCGGTGGCCGTATGTGCTGGAGATGTTGACGATCGATCCGGCGGTCTGCCTCAGGTGGGGTAGGGCGGCGCTGCCGAGCAGGCTCGGTGCGGTGACGTTCAGTGTCAGCAGGTTCGTGATGCCTTCGGCGGTGGTCTCGGCCAAGGGCATCAGCCGAGTGGCGCCCGCGTTGTTGATCAGCACGTCCACGCGCCCCCACCGGGTGAGCGCTGCGTCGATCACCGCCTGTGGTGTGTGCGGATCGAGCAGGTCTGCGGAGTGCGTGACGATCGTGGGGTGTGTCGCCGCGGTGGCGTTCAGAGTGTCCTGCCTGCGACCGACACCGAGAACATCGGCTCCGGCGGAGGCGAATGCTCGTGCGGTGGCACGCCCGATGCCCGAACCGGCACCGGTGACGATGACGGTTTTGCCGGTGAGTCCATGCGCTCTCCTTGTTCGATGTACGTAGAACATCGAACATAGTAGGCTGGCTGGTATGAGGCAAGCGCGGCACCCGGAACCGGGCGAGATGGTGTTGACCGATGTCGTCGCGGCGCTCGGTGATCCGATCCGGGTCGGTGTGGTGCGAGTGCTGGCGGACGGGCGGGAGCGTGGCTGGGGCGAGCTGCGCGTACCGGTCGCGAAGTCCACGCTGAGCCACCATCTGCGGGTGCTGCGGGACGCGGGGGTGACTCGTACGCGCCAGGAGGGCACCCGCTGCTATGTCACACTTCGTCGCGAAGACCTCGACAGCAGGTTCCCCGGACTGCTGCAGGCGCTACTGGCCGCGGCGATCGCCGATGATGTCGGGAATCAAGTGGGTTTGGCGGACCGCGCCACGTAGTCCTGAGACTTGGGGATTGTCCGGGTCGGATTGATTCGCTGGTTGGTATGCCCCGGAGACCGGGCCCCGGACGCACCGGGCGAAAGGCGCTCGAGTTACCCGAGCACAGGCGTGACCGGTCCGACGTCGATCGGCGCCACCACTGTGTCTGTGGACTGTCGTGCCCGTGCGCAATCGCCCATGACGCCGATCGGTGACGTGCCGTGCGGGCACCGGAGATCCACCGCCACCCGGATCAGCCGGGGAGCCCGGTGACCGCTTCGATGGCACGGCGCACGCGTAGCGGATCGTCGATCATCGGCACATGACCGACTCCGGTCAGCACCTCGAACCGTGCGCCCGGAATCCGTTGCCGGGCAATCGCGCCATTGACCCCTAGCGGGAGAATGCGGTCGTGTTCGGACCAGGCGAGCGTCATCGGGCACGGGAGCGGATCCAGTGGGGCGATCTGCTCGGTGGAGGCGAGGATGTCCGCGGTCACGGTACAGCCGACCAGATCGTTCACGATCTCGGTGGCGGCGGTTCGGGACAACCGCTCGCCCCGATCGGCGATCGGATGCAGGGCCGCTCTGCGCACCACGGGCACGGCGAGCCCCACCGCGGCCAGCGGTCGGGTGACCGCGGCGAGCCGGGCGGCGCGACCGAGGATGGTGGTGCCGTGGGTCTGCGTGGCGGTGCCCGGCTCCCAGAACCCGGCGGGTGAGAGCGCGCAGACGCTGCGGGCGCGACCGCGCCGGGCGAGCTCGACCGCGATCCAGCCGCCCAGCGAGTTTCCCACCAGATGCGCGGTCTCCCAGCCCTTTTCGTCGAGCAGTCGTTCGGTGTCGTCCACCAGCTCGCGCACCCGGGCCGGTCCGCGGCCTGCCGGTGGCCCACCGCGGTGGCCGCGCAGCGTCGGCGCGAGGACCTCGTGGCGTAGGCGCAGGGCCGGCAGCAGCTCGCCCCAGGCCCGGGTGGACATGGTGACTCCGTGCAGCAGCAGCAGCGGCGGTTTGGTCACGGCGGATCCTCCCGATGCCAGGCCCGGAGTTTGTCCGGATTCAGAACGATGGCGATTTCGGCGATGAGTCCTCCGGCCACCGCGAAGTCCATGACGGCGATGGTCGCGCCGTCCAGGCCGATCACGAGCCCCGTGCGATTGTTGACCATCGCGGGGACGGCGGTGAGACGGCCCTCGGAGCTGCGTGCGGAGGCGATGCCGAGCAGGAATCGGGCTACCCGATCGAGGCCGGTCACCGGTACCCGCGCGATACCGGTCGCGCCGCCGCCGTCGGAGCGCACGACGATGTCCGGGGCCAGGACCTCGACCAGTGCGCCCAGATCACCGGTGGTGCACGCGGCAGTGAAGGCGAGCACCGCTCGGGCGCGTTCCTCGTCGTCGGGCTGGAAGCGCGGTCGATCCCGGACGCGCCGCCGGGCCACCGAGGCGAGCTGCCTGCAGGCCTGCGGTGTGCGGCCCACGATCGAGCCGATCTCGGTGTAGTCGAGGCCGAAGACATCGTGCAGGATCAGCGCGACCCGCTCGGCGGGCGCGAGGGATTCCATGGCCCGCAGCAGCGCCAGGGAGACCGATTCGTCCAGGGTGACCGCGTCGGCGGGATCGGTGGGCCGGTTCGTCGGCCCGGCGGGCCCGATCGTGCCGGGGACCGGCTCGGGCAGCCAGATCCCGGCATAGGACTCCCTGCGAGCCCGAGCCGAACCGAGCTGGTCGAGGCAAATGCGGCTCACGACGCGAGTCAGCCACGCCAGCGGTTCCCGGATCAGGTCCCGATCCGCGGTGTCGAGGGACTGCCAGCGGGCCAATGCCTCCCCGATCGCGTCCTCGGCGTCGTGGACCGAGCCCAGTATCCGGTACGCGACGCCGAAAAGGTGACGGTACTGCGGTGAATCGGTGGCCGGTCTCATAGTGCGGCCTCGGTTCGGCCGACGTCGGCGCGGGCGATCACGATCCGACTCCAGCGGGCCGAGCGGCGGTCGGCGACGGACCCTTCGGAGCCTTGTAGGCGCCGGGCTTGCGCCGCTCTTCGATCAGGCTGTCCAGCGTCATGGCGCAGATCCACTCCTTGAACTTGGCTGCGCTCCGCCCGCCCAGCGACAGGGCACGCGGGCTGTCGTCCGCGCGCACGAACTGAATGTAACCGGATTTGCGGCCGAGGCTCAGACATTGCGCCACGAATCCGATCGACAGCGGCTGCGGGGAGTCGCCGTGGAGTCGCGCCAGCACCACCGCCGCGGCGTGTCCGCCGAGCGGCAGCGCGGTCGCGCACCCCATACGCAGATGATCGGCCACCGACGGGGGAGCCGTGACCGCGTCGCCGGCTCCGATGATGTCGGGATGGTCGATGCTGGTGAGGGTTTCGTCCACCCGCAGCCGCCCAGCCGGATCCGTGGTCAGCCCGCTGCGGACCGCGAGGTCGGGCACACCGAACGCGGCCGCCCAGGCGCAGGCGTCGAATCCGATCCGCGCACCGGTGGTGGTGATCAGCGCGCCGTCGACCACCTGGTCGATCGACGTGTCCGGGCGTAGCGTCACCCCCTGGCGCTCCAGCTGGGCGGTGACTTTGCGCCGTGCTGCCGGGCGCATGAAATCCAGTACCGCACCGGCGGATACGAGTTCGGTGCGCAGTCGAGGATGCGCCGCGGCGATTTCCGCGGCGGTCTCCACCCCGGTCGGCCCGCCGCCGACGATCACGACCCGCGCGCCCTCCGGGAGATTCCGCAGCGACGGGGACATACGGGCGGCGCTCTCCGGCGTGGGTATCCGGAAGGTGTGCTCCGCGATTCCGGCGACCCCGCGATCCGCGCCGCTGCCCACCGCGTAGACGAGCGTGTCATAGGGGACGGGAGTGGTGTCGCCGCCGACCGCCACGTCGACCAGTTTGGCGGCCGGATCGATGAGCGCGGCCGAGCCCACCAGCAGCCGGACGTCGGGATGCAGCACCCGGGTCAAGGGCGTGGCCGCTGTCGCCCTGGTACCGGCCGCGACCTCGTGCAGGCGGATGCGTTCCACGAAATCCGGCCTCGGGTTGACCACGGTGATCGTGCACGCCGGGGCGTGCGGCCCCGCCTTCGCCAGGGTGGACAGCGTCCGATTCGCGGCCAGCACGCCCGCGTACCCGGCTCCGAGGACGACGATCCGGTGCGGGGTACCGGATCGATTGCCGGTGGTTATTGCCATGATTGCCTCCCGGTGTTCGGGGCCTGCGGATGCCGGGCCCTGCCGATCTGACGATGTACCGGGCCTCGGTGTCAGGGACCGACGTGATCGCGCCCGCACCGGGGCGAGCCGGGGTGCCGCCGGCGCGCCCGGTGTGAGGCGGCTCACGTGGGCGACACCCCAGCGTCGCGCTCCTGTCAAACCCTGCCTAACCGCGGAAGACCTCTACATGGGCGCCGGTGGTGACAGCGAAGATGCCGGGGCCCGCTCCGGTGCAGCCCGTGGTGATCCGGTCGCCGGAGGGAGTGAAGGGGTAGCTCAGCGTGTAGTAGGGGCCGATGGCGTAGAGCGGGAACGGGCCGCTGGCGTAGAGGCCGACGCACTCGACGCGCAGCACGTAATCGCTGCCGCCGTCGGGGAAACAGATCGCCGAGGCGCCGAACAGATCACGGTCGACGACGCAATCCTGTGGCGCGGCCTCGGCGGCTCCGGTGCCGATGAGCGCGGTGCACGACAGGCCCGCGATACCTGCGGCGGCGACGCGCGCCGCGGTGACGATCGTCTTCTTCATGGACATTCCTCCTGTATTCGAGTGATTTTCATGGTTCGACGCTGGACGGTCGTGACGGTGGGGCGGTCGCACCTCCTGGGGTTCGGTGGGTCGGGCAGGTATCGGACCTCGCGCTCATCCACCCCGGACCGAGGCGGGCTCGATCGTGACGGCCGCGGGCCGCTCGGGCGCGTCGACCCCGTGCCGAGGGCGCATCGCCGCCGCCGCGAGCAGGCCGAGCAGCGTGAGCGCGGCGGCCACCACGACCGTGGTGCGCAGCCCTTCGGCGGTCGCGAGGCGCAGGGCCTCCCCGTGGAGTCCGTCCAGTCCCGCGTTGGCGATGCCGACGAGCACCGCGAGGCCCGCGCCGACGCCGACCTGCATCGCGGTGTTGGCCATCCCGCCTGCGGTGCCCTGCTCGTGTTCGGCGACGCCGGCGCCCGCTGCGGCGAACATCGTCGGGAAGATGGTGCCCATCCCGGCGCCGTACACCACGATCCCGGCGAGGATCGTCCAGTAGGAGCCGTCGGGGACCATCCCCGCTGCCAGCAGCCCACCGCCCGCCGCGCCGAGCAGCAGGCCCGCGAGCAACGTGGCGCGGATGCCGATCCGGACGATCAGCCGTTCGGCGACGAAGTTCGCGACGGCGATCATCACCGACAGGCTCAGGAACACCAGCCCGGTGACGAGCGCGCTGTAGCGCCACACGTTCTGGAGGAACAGCGTGAGGAAGTAGACGACATTCTGGGTGCTCGCGCCGAAGACGAAGATGACCGCCAGCGCGGGCCCGAGCGCCCGCCCCAGCCGCAGCGGCATGAGTGGCCCGGCGCTGCGCGACTCGATCACCAGGAACGCGCCGAGCAGCACCACCGCCGCCGCCCCTCCGGCCAGCACCGGCGACGATGTCCAGCCCGACTCGGGCGCTTGCGCCACCGTGAACACCAGCAGGGTGACGCCGACGGTTCCGGTGAGCGCGCCGGGTATGTCGAAGCCGCGCCCGCGATCGCG
This sequence comes from Nocardia rhizosphaerae, assembly GCF_042650365.1. NCBI lineage: Bacteria > Bacillati > Actinomycetota > Actinomycetes > Mycobacteriales > Nocardiaceae > Nocardia > Nocardia rhizosphaerae. Next base: position 917,873 of record NZ_JBHSBA010000015.1, on the reverse strand, counting down.
TGGACCGTCCGCGCGCAGGACGAGGAACGCCGCGCCGCCGCCGACGAGGACAAGGGGAATGTTGATCAAGAACACGGCCTGCCAGCCGAACGCGCTGGTCAGCACGCCGCCGAGCAGCGCGCCGAGGCTGAGCCCGCCTGCACCGGCCATCGCCCAGACCGCGAGCGCCCTGATCCGTTCCCTGCCCTCCTCGAACATCGTGTTCACCAGCGACAGGGTGGCGGGGAACAACAGCGCCGCGCCGACACCCTGGATCGCGCGGGCGGCGATCAGCGCGGTCGTGGTGGTGGCCAGTCCGCCGAGGAGCGAGGCGGCGCCGAACAGCGCCATGCCGAGGGCGAACATCCGGCGCCTGCCGAGCAGGTCCGCCGAGCGTCCGCCCAGGAGCAGCAGCCCGCCGAAGAAGATCGCGTAGGCGCTGACCACCCACTGCATCGAATGCCCGGAGAAGCCCACGTCGCGCGCGATATCGGGCAGCGCGACGTAGATGATCGTGAAGTCCAGTGAAGTGATGAGGCTGGAGAAGGCCAGCAGGGCCAGAGCCGCGGCCGGGTGTTTTCTCATGAGAATCCTTACTGCGTGCTCAGAGCGGGTAGGGGTGGGCTTCGCGCGCCTCGCGCAGCGCGCGGGCCCACCAGGTGAGCTGATTGAGCAGGGCGGTCGCGGCGGCGCTCGCACCGGCCAGATCGAGGGGCCTGCCGGTGTCGTCGAACTTGTTCCAGCACGAGTGGAAACTCACGGTGTCGCGGATCGTGACGGCGTGGAGTTCGCCGAGAACCTGGCGCAGTTGCTCGGCGGCGCGCAGGCCGCCCGAGACGCCGCCGTAGCTGACGATGGCGACCGGTTTCGCCCTCCACTCCTCGACGTAGGAGTCGATGGCGGTTTTGAGCGGGGCGGGATAGCCCCGGTTGTATTCGGGCGAGACGATCACGAACGCGTCGGCGCGCGCCAGGCGCGGCGAGAGCGCCGCGACCGCGGCGTCGGAGCCGGGTGCGTCGAGGACGTCGGACAGCGCGGTGTCGGCGAGATCGATCAGGTCGAGGTCGAGCCCGCCGTGCGCGGTCGCGTGCTCATGGAACCAGGTGGCGACCGTCGGGCCGAACCGTTGTCCTCGCGTGCTGCCGATGATGATCGCCACGTGCACGGCATCGGTTGCTTGCATAGGGTCTGCCTTCCAGCCGAAGTCGTTCGTTCCCCACGACTTTCGCCGCCATGGCCTACCCGTCGCCTACAACGGCCCTACACGGCGATCACCCGCCCTTACCCGGGCCGTATCGTCACGGGCATGAGGTTCGGCGTGCTCGGCCCCCTGGCGGTGTGGACGGATCGGGGCGCGCGGGTGGCGATCCCGGCCGGGCAGGTGCGCACGGTGCTCGCCGTTCTGCTCGTCCACCGCGACCGGCCGGTATCGACCGACCGGCTCATCGACATCCTGTGGCCGCGGCGGGCGCCCCGTGACGCGGCGAGCGCCCTGCAGGTCAAGGTCTCGCAACTGCGCGCCGCCCTCGCCGCGGCCGAACCCGGCGCGCGCGCCCTGGTGACGTCGCGCTCCGCGAGCTACCGCCTGGAGGTGGCGGCCGTGGCCGTGGACGCGGGCCGGTTCGAGGAGTCGCTCGCGCGCGCCGGAGCGGACGCCCGATCGCGGGCCGACGCGCTCACCGCCGCCTTGCGGCTCTGGCGCGGTACGGCATTCGCCGATCTGGGCGACGCGGAGTTCGCGGTGGTCGAGGCCGCCCGGCTGGAGGAACTGCGGCTGTCGGCGGTGGAGGCGCGGGCCGAAGCCCTGCTCGAACTCGCTGAGGACGACGACCTGGTCGCGGAGCTGGCGCCGCTGGTCGCCGAACATCCCCTGCGCGAGCGGCTGCGCGCCGCGCACCTGCGCGCGCTGTACCGGTCCGGGCGGCAGAGCGAGGCGCTGGCCGGGTTCACCGAACTGCGCGAGCGGCTGCGCACCGATCTCGGTATCGACCCCGGGCCCGAGGTGACCGCCGTGCACCGCGCGATCCTGGCCCAGGACCCGATGCTCGCACCGAACCCGGCGACCGCGCCGACGAACCTGCCCGGCGAGCTGACCGAACTGATCGGCCGGGCCGAGGCGGCGCACGAGGTGCGCGCGCTGCTCGGCGAGTACCGGATGGTCACCCTCGTCGGACCGGGCGGCGTCGGCAAGACCCGGCTCTCGATCGAGGTGGCGCGCTCGCTCGATCCGGACCATCTCGACGGCGTGTGGTTCGTGGAGCTGGCCGGTATCGACGCCACCTCGGCCACGCGGTCGACCGTCGTGGACACCGTGCACGCGGCCCTCGGCATCCGCCACGACATCGGCTCCGCCGCCGGTCCGTTCGAGCAGCTGACCGCCGCGCTGGATGGCAAGCGGGTGCTGCTGGTCCTGGACAACTGCGAGCACCTGGTGACCGTGGCCGCCGAGGTGACCGAGCGACTGCTGCGCTCGGCCGCGGGAGTGCGGGTCCTGGCCACGAGTCGCGAGCCACTCGGCGTGGATGGTGAAGCGATCTACCCGGTCCCGGCGCTCGAATTGCCTCACTCGCCGGCCGATATCGGCGTCGAGACGTTGCCGAAATTCAGCGCGGTCCGGCTGTTCGCCGCGCGAGCGGCGGCCGCGTCGCCCGGCTTCACCATCGACGCCGCCAACGCGGCGGCCGTCGCCACCATCTGCCGCCGGCTCGACGGGATTCCGCTGGCGCTGGAACTCGCGGCGGCGCGCGTGCGAGCGCTGGGCGTGCGGGAACTGGCCGCCCGTATGGACGACAGGTTCGAGTTGCTGGTCGCCGGACGGCGGGGCGGGCCGGGCAGGCAGCAGACACTGCGCGCGGTGATCGACTGGAGCTGGGAGCAGTTGACCGAGCCGGAACAGGTGGTGCTGCGCCGACTTTCGGTGCACGGCGACGGGTTCGGGCTGGCAGCGGCCGAAAGTGTCTGCGCGAGTGCTGATCTGTCTGGCGCGCGCGTGCCGGACCTGCTCGCGCGGCTGGTGGACCGTTCACTCGTCGCGATGACCGACACCGATGCCGGACCGCGCTACCGGCTGCTGGAATCGGTGGCCCTGTACTGCTCGGAGCGGCTCGCCGCCGCCGGCGAGACCGACCCGGTGCACGGGGTGCGCAACGAGTACTACGCGGGGCTGGCCGAACGGGCGCGGGCGCGACTGCGCGGCGCCGACCAGCGAAAGTGGCTCGCGGAATTGGACGTCGAGTACGCGAATCTCCGCTCCGCCGTGGAGGATTCGGTGCGACGCGGAGACGCCGATGTCGCGCTGCGCCTGGTCGACGCCTTGGCCTGGTATTGGTTTCTGCGTGGGCGGATCAGGGAGGGCATCCGGCTGCTCGACGCGGCGCTCGGCGTTGACCCGGGCGCCGCGCCCGCGCTGCGCGCCCGCGTCAACGGGTGGTGCTCGGCGCTCACGCTGCTCAGTGTGCGCGCGTCGGATCGGCCGGAACTGGTCGAGGCGGCGACCGCGGGATTCGACGGGGTGGACGATCCGGCGGGCCTGGCGTTCACCGAGTGGCTGCTCGGTGAGGCGCTGCTCGGTGGCGGTGATCAGGTGGTGAGTGACACGCTGGCCCAGCGCGCGCTGGCGGGATTCCGTGCGGCGCAGGATCAGTGGGGGCTGGCCGCCGCGCTGAGCAGCGCCGCCCACCACGCCATGCTGCGCGGAGAGCTCACGGCCATGCATCGCGATGCCGCCGAAAGCGCCCGCCTCTTCGCGGTTCTCGGCGACCGGTGGGGGCAACTGCGGGCCGCCGAACTGCTCGGCCGCCGCGCCGAGATCGTCGGAGACTACGACGAGGCCGTCCGCTTGCGCCGCGACGGGCTGCGCCGGGCCGAGGAACTCTGCCTGTGGCCGCGGGTGGCCGACATGCTGTCGGGGCTGGGCAGGCTCGCGCTGCTGGCGGGCGATCTGCCCCGAGCACGGCGACTCCACGAGCGCGCGCTCGACCTGTCGGTGCACCAGGGGCACGAACTCGGCCGGGTCTTCGCCGAGGTCGGCCTCGGTATCGGTGCGCGCCGCGAGGGCAGGCTCGACGACGCCGAGCGACACACACGGGCGTCCCTGGACTGGAACCGGCAGGTCGGCTACGCGCCGGGCGTGGCCCACAGCCTGGCCGAACTCGGCTTCATCGCCGAACTGCGCGGCGATCCCGACCGGGCTCGCGCCCTGCACGACGAGGGGCTGACCGTGGCCAGGTCCACTGGGGACCCCCGCGCGGTGGCTCTCGCTCAGGAAGGTCTCGCCGGTGCCGCCGCGCTGGCCGGGCACATCGACGAAGCCCGCCTGCTCCTCGCCGCCGCGACCGATGCCCGCGCCGAGACGGGCGCGCCACTGCCCGACGAGGAGCGCTTCGACGTGGACCGTATCGCGGCGGCGATCGCCGCGACCGTCCGCGAGCGGTCCTGATGTCCGTCGTTTCCGCGATGCCGCGGGCTGGTACCGCCATCGGATCAGGGTGACCGCGGCACCTGCGGAGCTCGTCGGGACGAGCTCATCACCTCGTCCCACCACCCCAGGAGGGGACTCGGTTGTGCACTCGGGTCGAACCAGTCCCGAGCGGCCGGGCGGCTGCGGTGACGTCGCATCGATGGTGTTGCTGCCGGTGCCGGGATCGAATGTCCAACGGCACCCGGCGGCAGGACAAAGGCCCCTGTGTTCGGGTTCGCCGTGGTGGTCGAATCGCTGTGACCACTACCGGCCGAAATCCGCGTCTGTCGAAGAGGAGCCGACTTGCCGATCATCACGCCGTCGTCGACAGCCGCGCATCACGAACTGTCCTCGCACGAGGTTGTGCTGCGGCTGGAGGCAGATCCGCATCGTGGTCTGAGCGAGCAGAAGGCGGTCGAGCGCCTGGCGCGTTTCGGACCGAACAGCTTGCCCGCGGCCGAGGGCACGGGGTCGGCCGCGCGGATCGCGCGTCAGTTCCACCATCCGTTGATCTATGTCCTGATCGCGGCCGGAACGATCACCGCCGCGCTGGACGAATACGTGGATTCGGCGGTGATCTTCGGTGTCGTGCTGATCAACGCGGTGGTCGGATTCATCCAGGAGGCAAAGGCCGAGGCCGCGCTCGAGGGTCTGCGGTCGATGGTGCGTACCCGGGCGAGGGTGGTCCGCGACGGGCACCAGCGGACCGTCCCGTCCGAGGAACTCGTGCCTGGCGACCTGGTCCTGCTCGAGGCGGGCGACAAGGTGCCCGCCGATCTGCGGCTGGTCCGGGTGACCGAACTGCGGGTCGACGAGTCGGCGCTGACAGGGGAGTCCGCGCCGACGGTCAAAGACGATGTGGTGTTGCCGGGGTCGACAGCGGTCGGGGATCGGCGCAACATGGCCTACTCGGGGACACTGGTGGCCACGGGCAGCGGAGCGGGATTGGTGGTGGCCACCGGCGGCGAGACCGAGCTGGGCGAGATCCATCGGCTGGTCGGTGCGGCGGAGACGCTGGATACGCCACTGACGGCGAAGCTCGCCGAGTTCAGCAAGATCCTGACCGCGGGAATCCTCGTTCTCGCCGCGCTGACCTTCGGCGTCGGTCTGCTGCGTGGGCAAGACACGGTCGAGACCTTCACCGCCGCGATCGCGCTCGCGGTCGGCGCCATCCCGGAAGGACTTCCAGCCGCGGTGACGATCACGTTGGCCATCGGCGTAGCCCGGATGGCGCGGCGGCGCGCGGTGATTCGTCGGTTGCCCGCGGTGGAGACGTTGGGTGGCACCACGGTGATCTGCACGGACAAGACCGGCACCCTCACGCAGAATCAGATGACGGTGACCACTGTGTGGACACCTCGAGGCCGGTTCACGGTCACGGGGCTCGGCTACGCGCCGGAAGGCGTCATCCACGACGCACACGACAACGTGGCCGCACTCGGTTCCCACCCGGCGTTGCGGTGGTCACTGCTTGCCGGTGCCGCGTGCAACGACGCGGCCATGACCGAGCATGCGGGACAGTGGCAGGTGGTGGGCGACCCCACCGAGGGGGCGATGCTGGTTGCCGCCGCCAAGGCCGGGCTCGGCCCTGCCGTGGTAGCGCGGGCACTACCACGGCGCGCGACGATCCCGTTCAGTTCGCAGCGCAACTACATGGCGACACTGCACGAAGATGCGACGAGCGTGGACTCGAAGGGGCACGTGGTGCTGGTCAAGGGCTCCGTCGAACGGGTCCTTTGCCTGTGTGCCTGCCAGCTGGACGGTGAAGGCGTCGCCGCGCCCGTGAACAGTGTGGCGGTGCTCGATGCCGCCGCGGAGCTGGCAGGGCAGGGTCTGCGGGTGCTGGCGACGGCGATGCTGCCGGTGGCCGGATCGAACGAGTTCGGCCCAGCGGACTTCGACGAGGAACTGCTCTCGAACCGCATGGTCTTCACCGGCTTGCAGGCCATGGCCGATCCGCCCCGGGCAGCGGCGGCCGGTGCGGTGGCCGCGTGCCATGCGGCGGGGATCGCGGTCAAGATGATCACCGGTGACCATGCCGGGACCGCCACCGCGATCGCCGGTCAGGTCGGTCTGCTCGACCCGAACGAGCCCGCCGAGGACAGGGTGCTCACCGGCACCGAGCTGGCCGCGCTGTCGGGCGCGGAGTTCACGGCGGCGGTGGAACGGGCGAGTGTCTTCGCCAGGGTCTCGCCGGAACAGAAGCTGCGACTGGTCGAAGCGCTCCAGGCTCGCGAGCATGTCGTCGCCATGACCGGCGACGGGGTCAACGACGCGCCGGCCCTGCGGCAGGCGGGGATCGGCGTGGCCATGGGCCTCGGCGGCACCGAGGTCGCCAAGGACGCCGCGGACATGGTGCTCACCGACGATGATTTCGCGACCATCGAAGCCGCGGTCGAAGAGGGCCGCGGCGTGTTCGACAACCTCACCAAGTTCATCGCCTGGACACTGCCGACGAACATCGGCGAGGGCCTGGTGATCTTCGCCGCGATCGTCTTCGGCGCGGCACTGCCGATCATGCCGACCCAGATCCTGTGGATCAACATGACTACTGCGGTGGCTCTAGGACTGATGCTCGCGTTCGAACCCAAGGAAGCGGGCATCATGGCCCGGCCGCCGCGTGCACCGGATCAACCACTGCTGACTCGCGCGCTGATGGCGCGGATTCTGCTGGTGTCCTCGCTCCTGGTCGCCGGCGCGTGGTGGCTGTTCCAGTGGGAACTCGCCAATGGGGCAAGCCTTCCCGAAGCCCGTACCGCCGCCGTGAATCTGTTCGTCCTGGTCGAAGTCTTCTACCTGTTCAGCTGCCGGTCGCTGGCTCGCTCCGCATGGCGGCTCGGGTTCTTCACCAACCGGTGGCTCATCATCGGCGTGGCCGGTCAACTGGCCGGTCAACTCGCGATCACGTATGTGCCCGCCATGAACACCGTCTTCGACACCGCCCCCATCGGCGGCGACGCGTGGCTGCGGATCCTGCTGATCGCCGCCGCGGCGAGTCTTGTGGTCGCGGTGGACAAACGCGTGCGGCGAGGGCACGCGCGATGACCGGGAACGGCCGGGATCGCGGCAGTAGCTGCACGGGTGGCTCGGCGCGTCATCGACCGACGTGGCGCAGGAGGGCATCGTGCGCCGAGCAGCTTCGCAGCCTCCCGGACGACCGCCGGCTCGCTCCAGGGGCGATTAGGAGATGCCCGGACTTCTGAGCGTGTGGATCGCGAAGGCGGCGGCGAGCACACGCGATTCGGCGGGGTCGGCGGGGTCGAGGCCGGTGATTTCGCGGATGCGGCGCAGCCGGTAGGTGTAGGTGTTGGGGTGGACATGGATCTCGCGTGCGGCCGGCTTCCGGTTGCTGCCGTGTCGCAGGTGCGCTTCGAGTGCCGCGACCAGATGTGGATTGTCGAGCAGCGGAATCATCTGCCGCGCCAGTCGTTCCCGTGCTGGGCCGGGACGGGTGAGTTGGTAGTCCAGTAGCAGGTCGTCGAGGCGGTAACAGCCGCTGGCCAATCCGCGCAGGTGGGCGAGCTCGGTCAGCTCGTTCGCGTTCTCGATCGCCGCGGGAATCCGCTCGCGGGCGATCTTGGTGAACTCGGCCAGGTGCACGGTCGTTCCGAACTGCTTGCTCAGGCGGACTGCCAGGTCGTCGAGTGCGTCACCGATCTCCACATCGTCGCTCAGTAGCGCGATACCCTGCGTGCCGTCGAAGCTCGCCGGTGTCATCGTGCCGGTGAGGTCGTCCAGGGCGTGCTGGAGGACCCGGATCCGGCGCCTGGTCACCAGGGTGGCCGCGGTGCTCGCGGTACTCGGATCGTCGAGCCGGATCGTCAGCACGGTGTAGTGGTCGGTCAGGGCCGTGCCGGCATCGGTGGCCAGTTCCTCGGCGGGGAGCCCGCGTGCCAGTGCCGAGTACAGTTCGCGGTGCGCTCGGCGACGGTCGTTGTAGATGGCCTCCTCGACCTCGGTGTAGGTGGCGACGACAGTAGCGTTGATGTGCTGCAAGATCTCCAGCAGTCGGCCGAAGACCCGGCCGAACTCAGCTTGTTCCCGCGGGCCGGTCACCGCTGCCAGTTCCGCCAGGACCGCTTGCGACGACCCATGGATCGCGTTGATCAGCATCGGCAGCGGCAGCCGGTCTTCGGCGTGTCGCTCGGCGACCGGGCGCACGAATGCCGCCACCTCGGCGTGGGTGAATACGCGATCGGCGGCGATCGCTTGCAGGACTGCCCGCCCGCACGCGTAGATGGTGGGCAGAACCTCGGCGGTGAAATGGTCGGCGGGCAGATCTGCCGGCGCGGTGACGACCAAGCCGTCGGCCAGCATGCGCTCACTGATCTGCGGCCAGCGACTCAGCAGGCGTGCAGTCAACGCGGGTGCAGCACACACTGAATCCTGGACAAGCATCCCCTGATTCTGTCGTATCGGCAGGCGCCGGACACCGCACCGGCCACAGGAGGCCGGAACCTTGGGCTGCGCGCCGAACATGCGACGGCGTTTTCGGCGGATACGCCAACTCGGCCGATCGGCCGGGAAGCATCCGAGGTGATCGCCACCCGTGAAACGGCACAGCGCTCCGTTGCTGAGGTGGGTGACGGGCGGGAACCGCGACGCCGTTGGCGAGCCAGGTACCTCTCACCGTCCGCGGCGAACGGGCCCGACGAGTCGGCCGTAGCCCGGCGGGGTTGCCCTCCGCTCCAGCGTCTAGGCCGGGGGCGTTGCCGAACCCACAGGCAGCGGGCCGATGAACGGCAGGACGGGAAAGCACCCCGGCGACGGGTGCCCGTCGCCGGATAGCGCGGCCAGGACCACCGACACCGCGACCGGGTCGGCGGTGAGCTCGTAGTGCTCGGTGTAGTCCTGTGCGCACAGGTCCTGCACCACCACGTTGTCGACGTTCGCACCGGCGAGTAGGCCGGTCTCGTACGGTGTGGCGATCTCGTCGTAGCGGGTGACGATGGTGGTGAAATCGATGCCGGGCGCCACCGCGGGGTCGGGTCGCAGGTCCGTGAGATACGGCGAACCGTAGGAGAACTGGCACGGACCACACTGCCGGGTGATCGCGTCGTCGAGTTCCGGCACGGTGGTCGCCACGGTGTCGAACATGGATTGGATGCCGCTGAGCGTCGTCCCGTGAAACGGGGCTGCCATCGCGACGTAGTCGTCGATCCGGGGCCCTCCGCCGAGATGGTTGATGTAGTGGAACGGGATCGCACCCCCCATCGAGTGGCCGACCAGATCGACTTTCGCCGCTCCGGTCGCCGACAGCACACGGTCGATGAACGCCCCGATCTGGACCGCGCTGTCCGAGATCGGTCCCAGGGCACCGAGCGAACCGAGGGCGCCGGTGCCGTAGGTGGTGCTGAACACGCAGTGCCCCTCGGCGGCCAGCACCGGCGCGAGGGTGTTCCAGGTGACTGTCTGATTGCTCAGCCCGTGCAGCAGGACCACCGGCTCTGGATGAGCGTGGTCGAGTCGGCACGTCCAGTCGTTGGCTCCCGGCGGCGATGCGTCGGGCGCGCGGAACTGTGCGGCTACCCCGTCGAGGTAGCTGTAGGACACCTCGCCCTCGGCAGTCGCCGGTGGTGATCCCAGGGGTGAAACGGCCAGCGCCACTGCGGTCGTCACGACCAGAGCCGACCAGCTTGCCATCAGTGCCTCCTCGGCGTAGTCCGGCGACCGTACTCTATGACCGACCGCCCGGTCATAGAGTACCGGCTCGCGACCACGCCCGTCGACGGCCATCGTTCCCAGGCTGCCCTCGTGGATGTCGTGACCGGACACAAAGACGCCGCGTCGGTGAGATCGGTCATCACGTGTGCGAGCGTCCCGGCCCAGGTGCTGACCCAGTCGAGCTGTTCAATCAGTGATTGAATCGATGTTTGAACTGTGTCAGACTCGGCGGCATGGCTGAGAAGACGTCCGCGTCGTCGGATACCAGGGAACGGCTGCTCTCCGCCGCGGAGCGCCTGTTGTCGACCGAGCGCTTCGAGGAGGTCTCGGTTCGTGGGATCTGCGTCGAGGCGGGGACGAACCCGGCCGCGGTCCACTACCACTTCGGGTCGAAGGACGCGCTGGTCGCGGCGCTCATCGAGGACCGGCTCGGGCCGTTGTGGGCCGACCGGTTGTCCGTGGTTGCCGCCGTATCCGCGACAGTGGTCGAGGTGGTGGACGCGGTGCTCGAGCCGTTCGTCGAACTGTCCGCCGATCCGCTCGGCAGGCTGCACCTGCGGTTGCTGGCGCAGTTCGTGCTGGGCGGACACCAGGTCAGCTGGCATCGTCCCTGGTTCCGGCTGGAGTCCTGGGTCGGGTTGCTGCCAGAGCTCGCCGAGGCCGAGAGCCGTCGTCGCTGGACGTTGGCGTTCCAGCTGATCATCATGCGTTTCGGCGGAACCGAGCCGCGCGGGCGGGAAATGTCGGAACGAGAGGTGGCAACGCTGCGCGACTTCGTGGTCGCTGGGTTGAGTGCCCCGTCGGGAAACGAGGAATGATGACAGAGGTATTCGCGCCGGCTCGGCTCGGCCCGATCACGCTGCGCAACAGGGTGATCAAAGCGGCGACCTTCGAAGGCAGGACGCCGCAGGCCCTGGCCACCGATGCGTTGATCGACTTCCATCGTGAGGTGGCCGCCGGTGGCGTCGGGATGACGACAGTGGCCTATTGCGCGGTCGCACCCGGCGGGCGAACGCATCGGGAAGAGATCTGGATGCGCCCCGAGGCGGTGCCGGGACTGCGCAGGCTCACCGACGCCGTGCATGCCGAGGGAGCCGCGGCGAGCGCGCAGATCGGGCATGCGGGCCCGGTGGCGAACGCGTCCTCCAACCGAGCGCCCGCGTTGGCGCCGAGCCGGATGTTCAGTCCGCTGGCCATGCGTCCGATGAAGGTCCCCTCCGAGAGTGTGATTCGCGAACTCGTCGCCGCGCACGCGAACGCGGCGCTGCTGGCCGAGCAGGCCGGATTCGACGCGATCGAGATCCACTTCGGCCACAACTATCTCGCCAGCTCGTTCCTGAGCCCGATGCTGAACCGGCGCACCGATCGCTACGGCGGTTCCGCGGAGAACCGCGCCCGCTTCGCCAGGGAGATCGCCGAGGCCGTGCGTGCGGCGGTGGGTGATCGACTCGCGATCACGGCGAAACTGAGCATGGAAGACGGCGTGCGCGGAGGTTTGACCGTGCCGGAATCCTTGCAGGTGGCGCGTTGGCTGGAGTCCGACGGTGCGCTCGACGCCCTGGAACTCACGGCTGGCAGTTCGCTGCTCAATCCCATGCTGTTGTTCCACGGCGACGCGCCCCGCGACTCGTTCGCGAAAGTCCTGCCGATTCCGGCTCGCTGGGGGTTCAAGCTCGTCGGGCGTTCCTTCCTCAAGGACTACCCCTACCGGGAAGCGTTCCTGTTGGAGCGGGCGCGTCAATTCCGCCGCGAACTGTCCATGCCGCTGATCCTGTTGGGCGGCATCACCAATATGGACACCATGCGGCGGGCGATGGCCGAGGGATTCGAGTTCGTCGCCATGGGCCGGGCTCTGCTCCGAGAACCGAATCTCTTGCGGCGCATCCAATCCGATGCGAGCACCCGATCCGCGTGCGTGCACTGCAACGAGTGCATGCCGACCATCTACACCGGGACCCGCTGCCCGTTCCGCATCGCCGAGCCGGACGGCGAGGGATTGGAACGCATCTAGGCGGGGCGAGGGTGCCGAGTCCGTACACGTTGCCAGTTGATCGCGGTGTACGAGCACAAGGCCCTTCGAGGGCTGGATCTGGGGTGCGAACTCGTTCGACCAGTGGGTCGTGGAGCTCGGAAAGCGGCTCGGCACGAGCATCCACGACGCCATGTGCTCTGATCAACCGGCAGGATTCGACAGCTCCACCGATGCGCTCATCGCCCGCTACCGACAGGCTCGGCGGCAGGCGCGCCCGACATCCAGACCTACCGAAGGGATCTTCGACGATGGCATCACCCACGGCGTCCGCCCAGATCGGCGTGACCGGCCTCGCGGTCATGGGCAGCAATATTGCCCGCAACTTCGCGCGCAACGGTTACACCGTCGCGCTGCACAACCGTAGTGCCGCCAAGACCGACGCGCTGCTCGCGGCGCACGGCGACGAGGGCGATTTCGTGCGCACCGAGACCATCGCCGAGTTCGTCGCCGCGCTCGAACGCCCGCGCCGGGTGCTGATCATGGTGAAGGCGGGCGCGGCGACCGACACGGTGATCGAGGAGCTCGCCGACGCCATGGAGCCCGGCGACATCATCATCGACGGCGGCAACGCGCTCTACACCGACACCATTCGGCGCGAGGCCGCGATGGCCGCGCGCGGGCTGAACTTCGTGGGAGCGGGCATCTCCGGCGGCGAGGAGGGTGCGCTCAACGGTCCGGCCATCATGCCCGGCGGGCCGAAGGAGTCCTACGAGTCGCTGGGACCGATGCTGGAGTCGATCGCCGCGCAGGTCGACGGCACCCCGTGCTGCACCCACATCGGCCCCGACGGCTCAGGGCATTTCGTGAAGATGGTGCACAACGGGATCGAATACGCCGACATGCAGCTCATCGGCGAGGCGTATCACCTGTTCCGTGACGCGTTGGGCCTGGACGCCCGGCAAATCGCCGAGGTGTTCACCGGGTGGAACGCCGGTGATCTGGAGAGCTACCTGGTCGAGATCACCGCCGAGGTGCTGAACCAGGTCGACGCCAAGACCGGCAAGCCCCTGGTGGACGTGATCGTCGATGCGGCCGAGCAGAAGGGCACCGGCCGGTGGACGGTCAAGTCCGCGCTCGATCTGGGAGTTCCGGTCACCGGCATCGCCGAGGCCGTGTTCGCGCGCGCACTGTCGGGGTCGCGGGCCCAGCGCGCGGCCGCGGTCGGGCTGGCATCGGGCACGCTGGCCGGCAAGCCGACCGACATCGCGCAGTTCACCGAGGACATCCGCCAGGCCCTCTACGCCTCCAAGATCGTGGCCTATGCCCAGGGCTTCGACCAGATCGCGGCCGGATCCGCCGAGTACGGCTGGGATATCGATCCCGGTGACATGGCCACCATCTGGCGTGGCGGCTGCATCATCCGTGCCCGCTTCCTCAACCGGATCAAGGAAGCCTACGAGGCGAACCCGGACCTGCCCTCGCTCCTGCTCGCCCCGTACTTCCGCGAGGCCATCGAGACCGCGATCGATTCCTGGCGGCGCGTGGTGTCGACGGCCACGTTGCTCGGCATCCCGGTCCCGGCCTTCGCCTCCTCGCTGTCCTATTACGACGCGCTGCGCGCCGAACGCCTGCCTGCCGCGCTCACCCAGGGGCAGCGCGACTTCTTCGGCGCGCACACCTATGAGCGGGTCGACGCCGAGGGCAAGTTCCACACCTTGTGGAGCGGCGACCGCAGCGAGATCCAGGCCTGACCGCGAGTCCTACGAGCCGGTGACGGGGCATCGGTTGCGGCAGGGGCTGCCCCGCCACCGTCGCGGAATCGAGGTGATCAGCCGGCGATGGAGGTGGCGGGTTCGGTCGGTGCGGCGGCGGATGGCCGACGGATCCGGCTGAGCGAGTAGGCGACGGCCGCGACCCAGACCACGGTGATGGCAAGGTACGTGGCCCAGCGGGTCGTGGTTCCCGCGTCGATCCACTCGCCGCGGAGCAGGGTGCGGGTGTTGGTGAGAACGATGAGGCCGCCTACGGCGGAGCCGAGGACTCGGGGCGGCACGTGGCGGACCACCCAGGCGGCGATCGGGGCGGCGATCAGGCCGCCGACGAGCAGCGCGAGCGCCCAGGTGGCGTTGATTCCGGCGGTGCCGAGGCCGACGAGGAAGCCGATGCTCGCGGCGACGGCCACCAGGAATTCGCTGGTGTCGATGGAGCCGATCACCTTGCGCGGTTCCATCCGGCCGCTGGCGAGAACGGCCGGGGTGCCGACCGGACCCCAACCGCCGCCGCCGGTGGCGTCGAGGAATCCGGCCACCAGGCCGAGGGGTGTCAGGAATCGCTTCCCGAGCGGCCTGCCGAGGTGGTGGCGGGGGAGGTCGAGCAGGGTGAACCGGCCGAGCAGGTAGATCCCGAGGCCGAGCAGTGCCAGTGCCATGACGGGCTTGGCGAGGTCGGTGGACAGACTCGACAGGACGGTGGCGCCGAGAAACGCGCCGACCGCTCCGGGGACGCCGATCTTGGCGACCACGCGCCAGTCCACATTGCCGAACTTCCAGTGCGCGGCGCCCGAGGCGAGGGTGGTGCCGATCTCGGCGAGGTGCACGGTCGCCGACGCGGCAGCGGGGTTCGTGCCGATGGCGAGCAGCAGGGTCGTCGAGGTGACGCCGTAGGCCATGCCGAGGCTGCCGTCGACGAGCTGGGCGGCGAGCCCGGCGAGAGCCAGGAGGATAACGGTTCGCATGTCCGGGAATGTAGGCGGCGGCTGTGCGCGGGCAGAGGGTTCGGATCACCGCGATTCCAGGACGGGGAGTCGCCGGCTCCCTGGTCCGCTCGGAGCTCCTCGGATTAGAAGGGCCTTTTTCCTCTATTTGCCTCGGATTAGCGGTGCTGAGATGGTGACCACGGCGTCGAACGGGTCGCCACGATGTGACAGTAGGACACCTGATGAAGAGCAGCGACAGCCGCCGCACCCGTGCCACGCTCGCGCATGGGCGCGGCATCGTGGTGTCGGGTGTGCAGACCCCGTGCGGGAACACGCGCCGCAGTGGCGAGCGACGGGTCGAGACCGCGCTCGGCTATCTGCGGACCGATATCAGCGGTGTCGGCCAGGTCTGGGACGAGGAACGGATGCGTTTCGCGGCCGAGGAACAGGGCTACGACCTGCGTAAGACCATCGCGTTCGGCCCCACCGTCTTCGACCCGATCGGCCGCCTGGCCGCGATCGCGGCGGAGCTCGGGGTGGATGCGGTGTTGAGCCCATCGGCGGCCCACCTCGGTGCTGTCGTGCCGGACCTGCTGCGCGGTATCTGCGCGATCGTCGTGGTCGACCCGCTCGTCACCTACCCGCGGTTCGACCCGCAAAGGGTCCGATGACCGATCCGCCGAGGTCGAGGTGCCGAGGTCGGTGGACAGCCGACGCGAGGCCCTCGGGCTGGGCCGACGGCGGGTAACCGGGGTCTCGAGGCAGAATATGGGGGTGGATCGAGAGCCCGGGGACTGGTCGGTGCCCGTCCGGCGATACCGATCCGCGGCGATGGAGCGGCTGCGTCGAAAGTGGGAAAGAAGATGAACGCCTCCGAGGGTGGTTCCGGTACGCCCGACGGTGCGGCGTCCAATGTCGTGCGCCTGCCGCGGCGGCCAAGGCGCGGCCGCGAGGACGCGGGCGACGCCGAGCGCAAGCCCTGGTCGCCGGACCCGGTCTACGACCCGGCACCCACCCGCCCGGTGACGCGGGCCGAGTTGCAGGCCGCAACGGAGTCGTGGCCCGCCGACGCCCCACCGCCGACCGGTCGTGCGGCCGGGCACGAGGGAAACGTCATCGACCTCGACGAGTCGCGCCGTAACCGCGCGAAGGGCGACGTTCCGGCCAGGGCGGTGCGACCGAAGATGACGCCGCGCAGGATCGGTCCCGGCGAGCGGACGTAGGGCACACCGAAGTGGCCGATCGCGGCGGCGGACCCTGTGGTCACTGGCTCGGCTCCGGCAGCCGGCAGTCGGTGACCTTCGGATTGGCACCAAGATAGTTGAGCGGGCCCGCGGCGACCGTCAGCGCGATCGTGCCCCATGCTCCGCAGTCGACCGGCGGATTCGTGAAATAACTCCGCTGATGCGCCGCGACGAGACCGGCGCCGAGCCAGATCAGCAGTAGCGCGGAGAACACCCGTTTCGCGGTCTGATGCGGTGGCCTGGCATGAACCACTTCGCGGATCTCGCGAGAACGCCGGTTCCGTCGGTCGCGCATCGTCTCGCATCCTTCCCGTGTGCGATCGTCACGCCGATAACTCGTGTGAACTGCGGCAACTCCGTGGATACTGCTGACCGGTGCGCGGTCTGTCCATCCATGGTGCCACGAGCCCGTCCCGCACGCGGCTGTGCTGGGCGATGCGGCACGGAACGTCGCCACATCGACACCTCGGACCACATCGCATGGCGATTTCCGCTCATCGGTGGGGTCGACGGCCCGTCCACCCATGCGCCGAGTGGGTGGGCTCTGGGCTCATGCGGCGAAGACGGCACGGACGACGGCTTCGTCGCCGTCGATCTCGACCGCGCCGAGGGCGCGGGCGTCGGTGAGGGTGATGGCGCCTGCCGCGAGGCCGATGAGGTAGGCGGCCTCGGTGGCACGGACGGTGGCGTCGAGGGCCCGGCCGTCGTGCGGGGCGACCTCGACGCCGGCGGGGGTGGCGCGGAGCTGGTACACCGGGCCGCCGAACTCCAGGCCGACCGTCGCGGTGGGGCGGTGCGCCACGCGGGGCGCGAGCAGGGCGGGGACGGCGAGTGCGAGCCACTCGGGGCGGAAGGCGTCGGCGCCGGGGCCGCGCACCATCAGTGGGGTGGACCAGCGGATCAGGCCCTCGATCGGCTCGCGGAGCTCGGCACCCCACGCGGTGAGGGCGTACTCGACAACGCTGCCCTGTGGCGCGAGGCGCCGTTCGAGCACGCCGGCGGACTCCAGATCGCGGAGCCGGTCGGCGAGCAGATTGGTCGCGATCCCGGGCAGGCCGTCGATGAGGTCGCGGTACCGAGCCGGGCCGAGGAGCAGCTGGCGGACGATGAGCAGGTTCCAGCGATCGCCGACGACCTCGAGCGATCGGGCGAGCCCGCAGAACTGGCCATAGCTACGCATCGCCACCTACTGCTTGATAAATTAAAGTGAACATGAGAATCTCAAGCATACCGCAGTATCGAGTCGAGAGGGCCCACGCATGGCCGAGATCACCGAGAACGCGCGACCCGGCTGGGTCGACGACGAGCTGTTCCCCTTCGAGAGCCGGTTCGTCGAGATCGACGGGCACACCGTGCATTACGTCGACGAGGGGTCCGGCCCCACCCTGCTCCTGCTGCACGGCAATCCGACCTGGTCGTTCCTGTGGCGTGAGGTGATCGGCGCGCTGCGCGCCGACTTCCGGTGCATCGCCCTCGACCTCCCCGGATTCGGGTTGTCGACAGCGAAGCCCGGATATCGCTTCCTGCCCGAGGAACACGCCGAGGTGGTCACGGCGTTCGTGGCGGCCCTCGGGCTCTCCGGTGCCACGCTGGTCGGGCAGGACTGGGGCGGCACGATCGGCCTCGCCGTCGCGCAGCGGCGCCCCGGCACCTTCGATCGGCTGGTGCTCGCCAACACCTGGGCGTGGCCGGTGAACGGGGACCTGCACTTCGAGGCGTTCTCCCGGATCATCGGCGGACTCCCGGCCCGCTTCCTGGTCCGGCACGTCAACCTGCTCGTCAACGCGTTCCTGCCCACCGGGCACCGCAGGCGTAAGCCGACCGCCGCCGAGATGACCCACTATCGCCGCGCTCTCGATACCCCCGAGCGGCGCCAGGCCAGTGCCGTCCTGCCCGGCCGGGTGCTCGGCAGCCGCAGGTTCTTCGCCGAACTCGAGGCAGGTCTGCCGGGGCTGGCGCAGCTGCCGACGCTCATCATCTGGGGTGACGCCGACATCGCCTTCCGCGCCACGGAACGGAAGCGGCTGGAAGCGACCTTCCCCGACCACACGACCGTGATCGTCGCGGGAGCGGGCACCTACGTGGAATCGGACGCACCCGAGGAATTCGTCGCCGCCGTCCGGGCGTGGATGGTGACGTAGCCGCGTCGATGCGCTGGTGCGGGCCGGTCGGGGCGACACTGGGAATCGTGGACACCGACTCCCCGGATGATGCCGGCCAGCCGTGCGCGCGGGCCAGGATGCCCGAGTGGCTGCCGAGGGCGATGGTGCTCGGGCTGTTCCTGCTCGCCGAGGGCCTTCCACCGGCTGCTCGGTCTGCTGATCGTGCTCCTCGTCGCGTTCTTCATCGCCCTGGCCATGGAACCGGCGGTCGGCGCGCTGGCCCGGCGGGGTATGGCGCGCGGGCTCGCCACCGCGCTGGTGTTCCTCGGCACCTTCGCCTGCGTGCCGGCGTTCCTCGCCGCCGTGGTGACACTGCTGGTCGAGACGACGACGAACCTGGCCCACGAGTCACCTCGACTGCTCGACGACGGGATCGCCTGGCTCAACCGCACCTTCGGTCAGCAGTTCACGACGCACGAGCTGAGTCAGCGCCTGCTGCGGGAATCCGATCTGATCGAGGGCTACGCGCGCACCGCCGCCGACAAGGCGTGGGGCGTGTCGACGACCGTGCTCGGCGGGCTGGTCCAGCTACTGACCATCGCGCTGTTCAGCATCTACCTCACCGCGGGTGGCCAGCGCGTGCGGCGGACGGTCTGCTCGCTGCTGCCGCCCGCCCGGCAGCACAGGGCGGCGTTCGTCGTCAGGCCGGACGGCTACCTCGGGTGCGTGGCACCGACATCCGCCACCGACGACCTCCTCCGTTACTTCGCCATGATCTTCGCCCCGATCTCGGAGGGGGCACTGGGGCGCGCGTAACCGGTTGCCCGGCAAGCGAGTTCGGATCCGCGGACGGTGCTCACGCGCGCCGCGACGATCCGACCGCCGACGGGCTTCATCACAGGACTGTCATGTCCGCGGTGCCGCACGTGGGGTACCCGAGGGGGAGATTCCCGTGCCGACGGCCGTCGCGGGAACCGGAACGACAACGAGAGGAGTTCGATCTCGTGGAGGATCTTCTGCGGCCGGTCATCGTCGTGCTGGCCACCGTCGCGGTCACCGTGTCGGTGGGACTGCTGGTGGACCGGCTGCTGCGGTATCTGGGCAGGCGGAGTCCCGGCAGCAGGCTGCCACTGTTGCTGCGGCGGGTACAGCTGCCGCTACAGGTGCTGCTCGGCGCGGTGGCCTTGCACGCGACCTACCCGCTGGCACGGCTCGAGCTGCGCCAGGACGCGGCAGTGCGCAACGTTCTCGCCTCGGCGGCCGTCATCGCCGCGGTCTGGCTGGTGATCCGGGCGGTCGACGCGGTCGCCGAGAACCTGCTGCACCGGTACGCGCAGCGGACCAGGGAAGTGGCGCGGGTGCGGCAGCTGCGCACCCAGCTGGGCCTGGTCCGCCGGATCGTCACGTCGGTCCTGGTGGTGACGACGGCGGCGGTGGCGATCATGGTCCTGTTCCCGAGCCTGCGCACCCTCGGCACCTCCCTGCTGGCGTCGGCGGGCGTGATCGGCATCATCGCCGGCATCGCCGCGCAGTCGACCCTGAGCAATCTCATCGCGGGCCTGCAGATCGCGTTCGGTGACTCGGTGAAGATCGGCGACACCGTGGTGGTGGAGGGTGAATGGGGCACGGTCGAGGAGATCACTCTGACCTTCCTGACCGTGCGGATCTGGGACGATCGCAGGCTGACGATGCCGGTCTCCTATTTCAACAGCAAGCCCTACGAGAACTGGTCGCGCGGTGGATCGCAGGTCACCGGCACGGTGCTGCTGCATCTGGACCACAGCACGCCGGTGCAGGAGCTGCGCGAGCACCTGCTCGCCTACCTGCGACAGCGCCCGGAATGGGACGGACGCAACGGCAACCTGGTCGTCACCGACAGCACCCCCACCACTCTCGTGGTCCGCGCGACGATGTCGGCCGCCAACGCCGACGACGTCTGGGATCTGCGCTGCGCGGTCCGGGAGGAGCTGCTCACCTGGCTGGCCAGGCAGCATCCGTACGCACTGCCCAAGGTCCCCACGGCGATCACCGAATGGCGTGCCGTGGGCGGTGACCGTGCCGCGGTGAACGGCGAGGTCGCCGCCCGGTGAGCGATCCGGGGCATCCGGTCGTAGTGTCTTCTACGGGGGTGGGCGGCCCGAAATCGTGAGGTAAGCCACAAGTTAGCCACGACTGTTGTGTGGCTCGCTGTGATGCCGGAATCTGGTCTCAGTCATATAGGAGACCGGGGGATCATGGTGACCCACTTCGCTTCTCGCCTCAACGAGCTGTTCGAGGCCGCGCCAGAAGGCGGCGCGCATCCGCACACCAACCGGCACGTTGCCCGGACCCTGCGTGCCGCGGGGCACAGCATTTCCAGCCCGTATCTGTCGCAGCTGCGGTCAGGGCACCGGGCGAATCCGTCGCCGCGGACGGTCGCGGCACTCGCCGCGTACTTCCATGTCGAACCCGACTACTTCTTCGTCGACGTGGAGGTCGATGGCGTCGCCGCGGATCAGCTGATCATCGAACGACTGCACTTCCGCCAGCCCCGGACGCTCCTCGTGCGGGCCGACGGTCTGTCGCGGGACTCGATGGATCTGCTGACGATCATGGCCGAGCGGTTGCGCGCGTGCGAAGGACTGCCCGTCATTCCCCGCGACAGCCTGACCTGACCGGTCACCGGCGACCCGCAACGGCGGGCAGCCGCACCGTGACGCGGAGCCCGCCGGTGGGCCGCGGGGTGAGGGTGAGCGAGCCGTCGTGGGCCCGGACGATGCTGTCGGCGATCGCCAGACCGAGTCCGGCGCCCGCCTGATCGCGGTGCACGCGGGCCGAGCCGCGCTGGAACGGCTCGATCAGGGTCTCCACCTGCCCTGCGGTCAGGGGGACACCGGTGTTCTCGACACTGAGCACCGCCGCTGTCGCCTCGGCGCCGCAGGTGATCCGGACGCTGCCCCGGTCGGGCAGGTTGTGCACGATGGCGTTGTGCACGAGGTTCGTCGTCAGTTGCAGCAGCAGTGCGGGCGAGCCGAGGGCGCGCACGGACCGGCCCTCGGTCTCGATACCCACGCTGTGCTGTTCGGCGAGGGGGAGCAGCGTTTCGGTGGCTTCCTCGGCGAGCAAGGACAGGTCGACCGGTTCGACGGCGAACGAGCGCTGGTCGGCGCGGCTGAGGACGAGCAGCGCCTCGGTCAGGTCGATCGCGCGGGCGTTGACGGTACGCAGCCGGTCGAGCAGGGCGGCCGAGTCGTGGTCGGGGTCGTCGCGAGCGACGTCGAGCAGCGTGCGCGTGATCGCCAGCGGGGTGCGTAGTTCGTGCGAGGCGTTGGCGGCGAAGCGCTGATGGCCCGCCACGTGCGCCTGGATCCGCGCGAGCATGTCGTCGAAGGCGTCGGCCAGTTCCCGGAATTCGTCCTGGCGGCCGGGCAGCCGGATCCGGTGCGTGAGCGAGCCGGTGGCCGCCGCGCGCGTCGCGGCGGTGATCCGGCGCAGCGGGGTGAGCATCCAGCCCGCGAGGAACCAGCCACCGACCAACCCGACCGCCAGCAGGCAGGCCAGGACGACCGCGAGGAACGGTACGAAGGCCTGCACCAGCCGGGTGCGATCGATCTCGAGGCCGTCACTGGGGTGGATCACACCGATGCGGGGGAGCAGTACCACGTAGAACACGAAGACAGCCGCGATCAGCGCCATACCGACGGCCATGATGACCGCGGCATAGCTGAGGGTGAGCTTGAGCCGGACGCTCAGGCCGGGGCGCCTAGTCATGGGCGCCGCGGGCCGGCGTGTCGATCCGGTAGCCGACGCCGGGCACGGTCGCGATGATCCACGGTGCACCGAGCCGTTTGCGCAGCGCGGAGACGGTGATGCGGACCGCGTTGGTGAACGGGTCGGCGTTCTCGTCCCACGCCCGTTCCAGCAGTTCCTCGGCGCTGACGACGCCACCACCCGCCGCCACCAGGACCTCGAGCACGGCGAACTGCTTGCGGGTCAGCGCCACGTAGCGCCCGTCGCGGTAGACCTCGCGGCGGAACACGTCGACCCGCAGGCCCGCCAGCTCGTGCACCGGCGGTTTGGTGGTGGCGCGCCGCCGATCGAGTGCGCGCAGCCGCAGCACGAGTTCACGCAGGTCGAAGGGTTTGGTGAGATAGTCGTCGGCGCCGAGGGCGAACCCGCTCGCTTTGTCGTCGAGCCGGTCTGCGGCGGTGAGCATGAGGATGGCGGTGTCGCCACCGGCGGCGACGATGTGCGCGGCGACCTCGTCCCCGGACGGACCGGGGATATCGCGGTCGAGGACGGCGATGTCGTAGGAGTTGACCGCGAGCAGCGCGAGCGCGGCGTCGCCGCCGGTGGCGATGTCGGCGGCGATCGCCGCCAGGCGCAGGCCGGCGCGAACGGCTTCGGCCAGGTAGGGTTCGTCCTCCACGATCAGTACACGCATGACGGACCCGATTCTTCCCGGCCGGGCATATCGCCGGCGTATCGAGAATCGGATACGCCCCGGCAACACCGGAATGGGTTGACTGCGGGCATGTCTACCAGTCAACCAGCATCACCTGTCCGCGCCGGGGTGCGACCTGCGGCGCTGCTCGCCCTGGCCGGCCTCGCCGTTGCCGTGATCGCCGTCCAGTACGCGCGCACCTCCTCGACATCGTCGGCCGGGCTCGCCCCACCCGGTGACCCGGCGGCACCCGCTGCGGCGATCCTCGACGACACCGATCCGTCGGTGGCGAATCTGGACGCCGCGCTGCGCGCGGCCCTTGGCCGGGCGACGGGGGCCGCCGCCGACGACGGTGTCGAGCTCGTGGTCAACAGCGGATGGCGATCCGCGCGGGAACAGGAACGACTCCTCCGTGCGGCGATCGAGCGTTATGGTTCCCGCGCCGAGGCAGCGCGCTGGGTCGCCGGACCGACCACCTCCGCACACGTCACCGGCGACGCGGTCGATATCGGGCCGCCGCCCGGCGCGGCCTGGCTGTCCGCGCACGGCGCCGCGTACGGCCTGTGCCAGATCTACGCCAACGAACCGTGGCACTTCGAGCTGCGGCCCGATGCCGTCGCCACCGGATGCCCGCCGCGGTACGCCGATCCCACCGAGGACCCGAGGATGCGGCGGTGACCGCCCTGCGTGCGGCGGGCGCCACCGGCGCGGTCGCCGCGCAGGCCTGGTCGCCGGTCACCCTGCTGGCGTTCCGGTTCTGCGTGGTGTGGCTCGGCCTGTACTGCCTGCTCTGGACCTATATCCCGTTCGCGTTGCTCGGTGTGGCCGGACGCTGGGTTCGGGAGTATCCGGGGCCGTGGAACACGCCCTTCACCGACCCGGTCACGGGGTGGGTGGGCCGGGTGTTCTTCGGGGTCGACGCGGTGGTGCGCACCGACTCCGGCGCCGGTGACCAGGCGGCGATGTGGGTGCTGACCTGCTGTGTCCTGGTCGTGGCTCTGGTCGCGACCGCGGTGTGGTCGATCCTGGACCGCCGCACCGCTTATCCCCGGCTGTGGGCCTGGTTCGCACTGGCGCTGCGCCTGTGCCTCGGCGCGACCATGCTGGGATTCGGATTCGCCAAGGTGTTCCCCACCCAGATGCCGGGTCCGTCCCTGGCGCAGTTGCTCCAGCCGTATGGCGAGTTCAGCCCGGCATCGGTGCTGTGGCTGCAGGTCGGGAGTTCGGCGCCGTACGAGATCGCCTTGGGCGCGGTGGAAGTCGCGGCCGGGTTGTTGCTGTTCGTGCCGAGGACCGCGGTGCTGGGAGCGATGGCCACGTGCGCGGCCATGGCACAGGTCCTGCTGCTCAATCTGACCTTCGACATCCCGGAGAAGCTGCTCGCCGCGCACCTGCTGCTGATGAGCCTGGTCCTGCTCGCCCCGGCGCTGCGACCGCTGACCGGCCTGTTCCTGCGCAGTCGCGCCTGTCCGCCGCTGACCACACCCGCGCTGTTCACTGCCGACCACAAGAACCGGGCCGCGGCACTGGCTCAGCTCGTGCTCGGGCTCTGGGTCGCCTTCGGCTGTGGTTACGATCGCTGGGTGGTGTGGCAGGACCAGTACGGCGCCGCCAGGGCGACCTCGCCGCTGTACGGGATCTGGGACGTGTCCACCTTCACCCTCGATGGTCAACCGGTGCCCGCGCTGATCACCGACGAGATCCGGTGGCGGCGAATCGTTTTCGACGATCCGGGAACGGCGACCTATCAGCGGATGGACGGTGAGCTCGTGGCGTCTCGGGCCGAGTTCGGCGCGGACGGCCGGCTGCGCCTCACCGAGACCGCGGGTGCCGCGGCGCCGTTCGCCACGTTGACACCGGACCGGGTGTCGCCGGACCGGCTGCTGCTGCGTGGCGAGCTGTCCGGCCATGCCGTGGTTCTCACCCTCGACCGCGTCGACCCGAACACCTTCACCTTGCGCAGCCGCGGATTCCACTGGGTGCAGGACTATCCGTACTTCCGCTGACCCCGTCGAACGGAGTAACACCACGACCGGCGGCAGCATCACCGGCACCGAACCCGCTACGGCGGGGGCAGGCCGGTCGACCAGGTGATCCGGTCGCCGGCGTCGGTGCGCAGAACCAGGTTGCCGTCGTCCTGCAGGACCAGTGTCGACGGACCCCGGTACCAGGTTCTGGTAGACCACGCCGCCCGGCCGTTGGGGCGGTAGAGGACGAGGTTGCCGTCTGTCTGGTTCACCAGGGTGCGGGTGTTGGTGGTCCCGGTGGCCCATATCACCCGCCCGTCCGTGCGGTACAGCACCAGGTTGCCGTCGCTCTGTAGCCACAACTCGTAGCGCCCGTTTCGTGACCGCAGCGCCGAACCGGCACTCAGTACCGACCCCGAGGTGAGACGGTGGTCCCCGTCGGGAAGTGGGGCGGCACCGAGCTCGGCGAGCACGTCGCTGGTGATCGGTTCCTTCGGGGCCAGTGTGGTGGTCACCAGGCCGAAGTGGCACTCGGGATCGCCGGGGGAGGTGCAGCGGTCCCGGTAGGAGTAGAGGAACAGCGGTCCGGCATAGGGCAGTGCCCGCCACATCCGCACACCCTGTACCAGGTAGTCCCGGATCGTGGCGTAGTTCGGCAGTGCGCTGGAACCCGCAGTGGGATAGCCGAATTCGGTGGCCCAGATCAGCTTGTCGCCGTCGCCGTGCGCGGCCATCACCGAATGCACGAGTGCCAGTTCGCCGCACGCCGGATTCTCGGCCGGCGGACCGAACATATTCCACCAGCGGTTCACGCATTCGGGATCGGCGGGTCCTTTCCCGGCGTTCCACGCCGGATAGGGATGATGGGCCACCGCGTCGAAATCGTCGCCGTATCCGTGGGTATACGCCCAGTCCAGCCAGACGGAGGGGGCATTCGGATTGGTCGTCGCGTCGGCGGTTCCCGCGCCGGAGGCGCCGGCGAGTACCACACACGCCGGGCATCGCGCTTTCACTCCCGCGTAGGCGAGTTCGGTCAGCCGCCAATATCTGGCGACGCGATCGGAGGCGTAGTTCCCGAAGAACACGTAATTGGGTTCGTTCCATACCTCATAGGCCTGGACCTTGTCGCCGAAATGCTGCACGGTGCGGTCGACGATCGAGGTCCAGTCCTGGTCGTGGAGCGGAAACCATTTGTCGTCGGTGTGCCCGCCATTGGCCCACGGCGGCGCGTACGCCAGCACCAGCAGGACTTTCATGCCGCGTGCCGCGGCGTCGTCGACCACCGGGTCCAGCCGGTCCCAGCGCAGCGCGGCGCCCCGGTGCGGCTCGACGTACCACCAGTCCAGATCCAGCCGCAGAATGGGCACCGTGGGCGATACCGCCGAGGCGATAGCGGGTAACCGGGCGGCGATATCAGTGCCGGAACCCTCCGCGAAACCGATATCGGTGGACGAAAAGGAGTGCGGCTGTGCGTGTGCGGGCGGTGTCGCCACCAGGACGGTGACGGCACTCGCCGCCAGTGCGAACGCCAGAGTTCCCTGGCGAAGAAACGAATACAACGTGCCGAGCCGTGATCTCATGGATTGCAACCCGTCTCGATGAAGTGTCATCTCACGGAAGAGACCATAACCGGGCCACGCGGAATACTCAGGTAGCCGCGCGCATTCGAATTTCCGCGTCGCGGAATGGTGGTTTACGGTGTGTGCGTCTCCAGCCAGCACAACATCCGGTCGACCGATTCGGCGCAGTCGCCCACCGCGCCCGCCTCGGCCCACTCGATCAGCGCGGCGAAGGTGGCGGCCTGATAGGCGGTGGCGATCGCACGGCCGATGGCGGCGGGCGCGGTGGGACGGCGCCGCGACAGATAGCCGGCGAGGGTCTCGATCCAGGGCTGGTACACCGCGGGCGCGGTGGCGGCCAGCTCGGGCTCGGAGGAGATCAGCCGTAGCCAGTCCGGCGCGAGTTCGTGGATCCGCGGATCGCGGGAGACCGATTCGACGATGGCCGCGCGGACCACCCCCGCGACCGGCGCGTCCTCGGCGGCCCCGGCCAGGGCTTCGCGCAACCGGCCGGTCGCCGGGGCGACCCCGATCCAGGCGATATCGGAGCGGGTGGCGAAGTGCCGCAACAGGGTTCGGGTGCTGATCCCCGTCGCGTCGGCCAGGTCCTGCCAGCTCGTCGTGGCGAAACCACGCTCGGTCCACAGGCGTAGCGCGCCGGCCGCCACCGCCCGCGAGTCCAGCACGGAGGGACGGCCGGGACGGCGGGAAACGGGCCGGGTCACGTCGAAAGACAACCAGTTTTGGCGGAGTGTGTCAATATTGCGGGCGGCTCAGTCGCACCAGAGGAGAAGAAGTATGGATTTCGGCACTGTGTCCGCGGTGGTCACCGGCGGCGCATCGGGGCTCGGCTCGGCGACCGTGCGGGAGCTGCACGCGCAGGGGGCGAAGGTCGTCATCGTCGATCTGCCCTCGTCGAACGGGGCGGCGATCGCGAAGGAACTCGGCGAGGGTGTCGCGTTCGCGGCCGCTGACGTGACCGACGAGACCGCGGTGTCGGCGGCGCTCGACATCGCGGAATCGCTGGCGCCGCTGCGGATCGCGGTGAACTGCGCGGGGATCGGCAACGCGATCAAGACGGTCGGCAAGAAGGGCGCCTTCCCGCTGGCCGACTTCACCAAAGTGGTGAACGTGAACCTGTTCGGCACGTTCAACGTGATCCGGCTCGCCGCGGAGCGCATGGCGGCCACCGAACCGGTGGGGGAGGAGCGGGGCGTCATCGTGAACACCGCGTCCGTCGCGGCCTTCGACGGCCAGATCGGGCAGGCGGCCTACTCGGCGTCCAAGGGCGGCATCGTCGGGATGACCCTGCCGATCGCGCGTGACCTGGCGAGCCTGCGAATCCGCGTCGTCACCATCGCGCCCGGCCTGTTCCGCACGCCGCTGTTCGAAACCCTGCCGGAGGAGGCGCTGCAGTCCCTCGGCGCGCAGGTGCCGCACCCGTCCCGGCTCGGACAGCCCGCGGAGTTCGCCGCGCTAGCCCGCCACATCGTGGAGAACCCGATGATCAACGGTGAGACCATCCGGCTCGACGGCGCCATCCGGATGGCGCCGCGCTGATCCGGCGAGTGCGGACCCGTCGCCACGCCTTGGCGGGCCCGCCGGGACGACCGGGCGGGCCGCGTCCCACCGCGGGGCGGAAAGCGGTGCGCGCTACCGCGTTCCGGCTCTGGCCACCGCGCGAACGGGCGCGCCGTCCGCGCCGAGCAGGCGCAGCGGGAACAGTGCGATCTCGATCGGCTCGCCCGCGGCCGCCACGGTGAGCAGCCGGTCGAGACCGGTGAGGTTCTCGGCGATCACCGCTGTTGCGCCACAAAGGATCCGGTGCGCGGGCAGGTCGGCGCCCTCGGCGTCGGACGGGTCGACGCTGGGCGCGTCGATGCCGACCGTGCGGATACCGGCATCGACGAGCAGTCGCGCCGCGGCCGGATCCAGGTACGGATGGGCGAGATAGTCGGCGGTTCCCCAGTGTGCCGACCAGCCGGTGGCGACCAGCACGATCGAGCCGGGAACCAGTCCGGCACCGAACAGTGCGGCCTCGATCGGGGCGCGGGCGGGCACCGAGCGCGCGTCGACGAGCACCGCGGGGCCGCAGAACCGGTCGAGCGGGAGCTCGTCCAGCGTCGGCAGGCTGTCGTCCAGATGGGCGGGCGCGTCGACATGCGTGCCCGATTGCGAACCCAGGTGGATCCGCAGCACGTTCACGCCGTCGGTCGCGACCCGCAGCGCGGGTTCGAGCCGGACCTGCGGGTCGCCGGGGAAGACGGGCATCCCGGTCTCGATCGGCTGGGTGAGGTCGATGAGGCGCACCAGGGCAGCCTACGAGCCTGGTGGACCGAACGGCCCGAAGTCGTCCTGGCGCGGGCCCGGTGGCTGGACGAATGGGCCGCAACGTTGTCACCGTGATAGGAAAATCTTCATGCTGAGGTCTTCGATCGTTCGCCCGCGCACCGTTTCCCGTGTCTGCGCGGTGCGGTGATCGGTGTGAACTCGGCCTCGGTGCCCGGCACCGGCCTGGCGCTGGGTGCGCACGCGCCGGCCGCGAAGCGGGTGTCGTACCGGTTCGATCTGGACGGGCTGCGGGGGCTGGCCATCGCGCTGGTCGTGGTGTTCCACGTGTGGTTCGGCCGGGTGTCCGGCGGTGTCGACGTGTTCCTGGTGCTGTCGGGTTTCTTCTTCACCGGGCTGCTGATACGGCGGGCCGAGTCGGGCGAACCGGGATGGGTCGCGGCGGTACTCCGCCGGACCTTGCGCCGGCTGCTCCCGGCGATGGTGGTCGTGCTCGCGGCCGTGGCGGTTGCGACCTTCGTGGTGCTGCCCTACACCCGATGGGCGGCGGTGGCGGCGCAGATCCTGGCATCGCTGCTGTACGTCCAGAACTGGGAATTGGCGCTGACCTGGTCGGACTATCTGGCCGCCGACCCGTCGGTGAGCCCGCTGCAGCACCTGTGGTCGATGTCGGTGCAGGGGCAGTTCTATCTGCTCGCCCTCGCCGTGGTCGCGGGTGCCGCCTGGGTGTGCGCCAGGGCGGGGCGGCCGGATCTGGTGCGCCGCACCGTCGGTGCCGTGGTCGCCGTGCTGGCACTGGCCTCGTTCGGATATGCGGCACACGGGGTTTCCACGCAGCAGGGCTGGAACTACTACGACAGTCTCGCGCGCGGGTGGGAGCTGCTTGCCGGGGCGATGATCGCGGTGCTGCTGCCTGCGCTCGCACTGCCGTCCCGGCTGCGTCTGGTGCTTTCGGTGTTCGGGCTGGCCGGGGTGGTGCTGTGCGGCTGGATCGTCGTCGACGGGGTCAACCGGTTCCCCGGACCGGCGGCACTGCTGCCCGTCGGTGCCGCCGTGGCGGTCGTCCTCGCGGTTGCCGCGGGCCAGGACGGTCCGGTGCCGCTACCGAACCGGCTGCTGGCGCGCCCGGTGCTGCGGTGGCTGGGCGACATCGCCTATCCGCTGTATCTGTGGCATTGGCCGATCCTGATCTTCGTGCTCGCCGAACGCGGCAGCCCGCGGGCGGAAGTCGTGGACGGGAGCGCGGTGCTCGCGGTCTCGATCGTGCTGGCGTGGCTGACACACCGGTGGATCGAACAGCCGTTGCGCCGTCCGTTCGGCGCCGGGAACGCCGGCGGAGTGTGGCCGCGCCGGGTGGCGGCGGTGACGGTGGTGGCGCTGTTGGTTCCGACCGTCGCGGTGTCGGCGGGCTGGCAGGCGGTGGCGGGCCGTGCCGATCCACGGGTGGTGGCCGACTGGGTCGAGCCGGTGCGGTATCCCGGTGCCGAAGCGCTCGCCTCTGGTGTGCGGGCGCCGCGAGAACCGATGCGGCCCAGTGTCTTCGACGCGCACCTCGACGTACCGCCGCCGACTCCGGACGGGTGCATCGCAGACTGGGACACCAGGGCTGTCGTCACGTGCACCTACGGTGACCCCGACGCCGACCGCACTCTCGCTCTCGTCGGCAGCTCGCACGCCGAGCACTGGCTGCCCGCCCTGCAGGGCATCGCCGCCGAGTACCCGTTCCGCATCCAGGTGTATCTGAAGATGGGCTGTCCGCTGACGCTCGCCGCGGACGCCACCTACAAGGGGCAGCGGATCCCGGACTGCCGGGACTGGTCGACGGAGGTGATCGAGCGCCTCGGCAGCGACCGCCCGGACTGGGTGTTCACCACCGGAACCCGGCCGCTCGATTCCGGCGGTGACGAAACACCGGCCGACTACCTGGCCGTGTGGTCGGCGCTGTCGGATCGCGGCCTCAACGTCGTGGTGGTGCGGGATACGCCATGGTTGCGCCGCGGCACCGTCCGCTACCGGGCCGCGGACTGCCTGGCCGGTGGCGGCGACCGGATCAGCTGCGGGATGCGCCGCGAGGACGCCCTCGCCCCGGTGAATCCCGCGCTGGCACCGGCATCGGCCTTCCCGAACGTCTTTCCGATCGACCTGTCGGACGCGGTCTGCGAACCGACGCTGTGCTCGGTGGAGGAGGGCAACATCCTGATCTACCACGACGAGCACCACCTCACCGCGAGCTATTCCCGGTCCCTGGCCGGTCCACTGTCGCGGAAGCTCGGCCCGATCCTCGGGTGGTGGTGACCAGCGTTCACCGACAGCACCACCGACGCCGCAGGCCGCGTGGTGAGCCGTGGCCGTTGGCCCGCGGTCCGGGTATCGTCACGGTAGCGCGCCGCGAGGGAGGCATGGCCGGTGACGAATCCACAGCACGGTGGGGACAACCCGCCGATCCTGTTCCTGCACGGAGTCTTCGGGAGCCCGGGCCTGATGCGGCCGTGGCTGGAGTACTTCGACCAGGCCGGTTTCGCGGGGGTGGCGCCCGCACTGCCCGGCCGCGATCCGAGCGACCGCGAGGTGCTGCGCCGGACCGGTATCGACGAGTGTCTCGAGGTCGCGCTCGCCGCCTACGACGCCCTCGGCACGGAGGCGATCGTCATCGGGCACAGCATGGGCGGGCTGATCGCGCAGAAGGTGGCGGCCGCTCGGCAGTGCCGGGCACTGGTCCTGCTCGCCTCCATCCCGCCCGGCGTGCTGTGGCCGCAACTGCGGCCGCTCCCGCATCTGCTGCCGATCCTGCCCGCGGTGCTGGCCGGGCGCCCGTTCCTGCCGGGTGAGCGCACCATGCGTGAGGTCCCGCTGAGCACGCTCACCCGCGCCGAGCAGGACCTGATCGTGCCACGGCTGGTCCCGGACTCCGGGCGGATCTTTCGCGCCATGTCCCTCGGTGCCCCGTCGGTCCGGGTCGATGCCGGCGCCGTGCGCTGCCCGGTGCTGTGTGTCAGCGCGGGCGCCGACCGCAATGTCGCGCCGTGGATCTCGGCCCGCCTCGCCGCTCGCTATCGGGCCGAGCATCAGATCCACCCGGGGCTGCCGCATTGGATCATCGCCGAATCCGCGCTACCGCAGGTCGCCCCGCCGGTGCTGCGGTGGCTGCGCGACACGCTGGAGCTGCCAGGGTCATCGGATGCCGGAGGCTGAACGGTATCGACCGGACGGGCGCGCGGCGGTGATGATCGATCTTGCTGCCGGGCTACGCACCCGGATCGTGGTCGCGATCGTCGTCTCCGGCGGGATCGGACTACTCGGCATCTGGTGCGCGCTGACCGGGCGGGTGGCCGGCGGCGCGCGGATCGCGACGATCGTGGCGCTGGTGGTGAGCGTGCTGCTGCTCACCCTCGCGCTGGGGTCGGCGGCGCTCTGGCGCGTGCTCACCCGTCCGCGGGCACTGGTCGTCGACGGTACCGGCGTTCGCTGGCTCGATCCGCGCGGCGGCCCGTGGGCGGTTCACTGGTCGGAGCTCGCGGCGATCTCGGTGTCGCGCACGGTGAATCGAAGTCCGCGCCGGGTGGTGCCCTCGGCCATGGTCCGGCTCGATCTGTTCCCCGCCGATCCGGGATTCCGGCAGCGGCATCCCGAGCTGGAACGGCTGTGGGAGTTCCACCGTGTTCGGAGGGGCTACCGGATCCCGCTCGGGGAGATCCCGGATTCGTGGCGGGTGGTCGAGCGACTCGACGAGGGACTGCGCCGGTACGGCGGTCCGCGCTATCGGGGCGTGTGCGATGAGGGATTCACGGTCGGTCTGTTCTGAACCGGCGCTACCGGGTTCCGGCCCGGTTCCGGGTGTGCGCGGTGACGGACTCGAACAGTGAATCCGGATCCGAGGTCAACCCCTGGCCGCCCGCGGTGAGGATCTGTTCCCGGAACGACAGGTCGTTCATGGAGGTGTAGAGGAAGTAGGGAGTCTCGATGTTCTTGGCCCGCACCTCGGTGAGCAGCTGTAGCCCGGCGCGGTCGTCGCCGGGCCTGCGCAGGTCGGAGATGATCGCTACGAAGTCCATCGTGTCGAGGTGTTCGAGGGCCGCCTCCGTCGACATGGCCAGCACGAAGTTGTAGCCCACCGCGGTGAAGGCGTGCCGCTCGAAGATGTTGTCGGCCGGTTCGTCGTCGACCCAGAGAATGCGACCCGCCGGTGCCGTGCCGGTGCCGACCGCACGAATGACGATGCGGGCCAGCCGTTCCAGATCCACCCCTGGATCACATTCCGCGGCGGTGGCGCCGTGTTTCGCGGCCGCCAGTGACGCGGCCGAGGTGACGACATCGACGTAATTGTCCTCGTCCCGGAAGTCGCCGGGGGCGAACAGCTTTCCGCTGTGCTTGCTCACCAGCCACACGAACGCGCCGAGCACCAGGATGGGGAACGACGCCAGGAACCAGATCAGCGGCAGCCGTTCCTGCTGGGTGAGATTGCCCGAGAAGGTGGTGACGAGGGCCGCGAGGCCGTAGACCAGCGTGATGAACAGGGCGATGATGCCGAGCGGATTCCCGCTCAATCCTTTTGCCGCACGCCCGAACTCCCTGACGGGAATACCCATGTCCTGCTCCCCACCCTTGTCGCTGTTTGGCCACCCCACCACGGGAGCGACCCGTCGTCGTCAGCGTACCGGTGCGGTCCGAACCCGTTGTCTCAGGGTCGATTCCGAGATCAGCCCACGGGTCGGTGGGAAGCTCGGCGCTCGCGCGACCACAGCACCACCGGAATCAGCACCAGCGCCAGCAATCCGCCGGTCATGGCCAGGCCCGCATAGCTGGTTCCGGCCATCACCATGCCGGATACGGCGCCACCACCCGCGCCGCCGAGGGCGACGAGGACATCGACGCTGCCCTGGGTGCGGGCACGGGTGGCCGGGTCGGTCCCGTCGACCACCAGCGCGGTGCCCGCGATGACACCGAAGTTCCAGCCGAGGCCGAGCAGGGCCAGCGCGAGGATGAGCAGCGGCAGCGAATCGGCCGGGACCAGTGCGCCGGTGAGTCCGGCCAGCAGCAGGGTGACACCCGCCGCGACCGCCATCGGCACCCGGCCCACCCGGTCGACCAGTCTGCCGGTGATCAGTGACGGCAGATACATCGCGCCCACATGGATGCCGATCACCAGCCCGACCGCACCGAGGCCGTGGCCGTGGCCGCGCATGTGCACCGGCGTCATGGTCATCACCGCGACCATCGCGATCTGCGTGAGCACCATGACTGTCGCGCCCGCGGTCACCCCGCGTGCGGCGCGACGCGAGACCGTTCCCGCGTCGGTGGCCTGCGGTGCCGGGAGCAGTGCGCGCGCGACCAGCAGCGGGTCCGGGCGCAGCAACACGAACAGCACCAGGCCCGCCGCCAGGAACGCGGCCGCGGCCAGCAGGAACGGGCCTGCCAGCGCCGGGATGCCCCAGCGCTCGGCGAGCGCGCCGAGCGGTTCGACCAGGTTCGGGCCTGCCACCGCGCCGAGGGTGGTCGAGACCATGGCGATACTGACCGCGGTGCCGCGTTCGTCCGGCAGCGCCAGATCGGTGCCCGCGTAACGGGCCTGCAGGTTGGTCGCGGTGCCCGCCCCGTAGACGAACAGCGAAACGAACAGCAGCACAACGCTGCCCGTCACCGCGGCCACGACCACACCGAGCGCGCCGACACCACCGAGCACGAATCCGCCGCCGAGGCCGACGCGCCTGCCGAACCGCTGGCTGACCCGGCCCACGAGATACGCCGCCAGCGCCGATCCGAGGGTGAACAGGGCCGTCGGCAATCCGGCGAGGCTGTCGTCGCCGAGCATCTGCTGGGCCAGCAGCGCACCGACGGTGATGCCCGCCGCCAGGCCCGCGCCGCCGAGGACCTGGCTGGCCACCACCACGGCCAGCGTCCGCTGGTGCAGTCGGCGGCGAGTGGCATCGGTCCCGGCGCGGCCGGGGGACAGGTCAGGCGCTCGCATCGAGGTCGACCACCTTGTTCGCGCGCCATTCGATCACACCGTCGTCCATGGCCACGGCCTGGAACCCGTTGTCGCGCAACAGTCGTGCGGCATCGCGGGCGTCGCGGCACAGCTCGCCACGGCAGTACACGACCACCGGTGACCCGGCGGGCAACTCGGCGCGCCGCGCGAGCAGTTCGGCCATCGGAATCGAGATCGCGCCGGGGAAGTGCCCGGCGTCGAACTCCGCGCGCGGCCGCACGTCGAGCACCGTCATCGCCGCGGTGACGGCGGCCGCGGCGATGGTCGGTTCCCGGTCCGGCGCGTCGGGCTCGAGAAAGGCAGTGACGGTGTCGCGTAACGCGGGGGAGTGCCGCAGGCCGACCCTGGTGGCGACGGCGTAGAGCTCGGCCACATCGTCGCCTGCCAGCCGGTAGAAGATCGTGGTCCGGTCCCGCCGGGTACTGACCAGCCCGACCCGTTTGAGGGTCTGCAGATGCGCCGACACGGTGGACAGCGAGAGCCCCTTGGCCGTGGCGATCGCCTCGACACTGCGCTCGCCCTGCGCCAGTAGCTCGATCAATTCGAGCCTGGTCGGATTGCCGAGCGCTTTGAGCACCGTGGCGAGTGCCTCCGAGACGGCGTCACGCGCGGTATTCGTCAACAACATGGAATAAGAGAATAGCGGAGACGTACGGTCCGCGAGTCCCGGAAGGACGCGCCCGGCCCCCGACGGGCCCCAGGGCCACCCCGACTTCCGCCCACTCGAATGCGCGCCGGGCAGCTTCGTCCTGGACAAACGAGCACCCCGGCCGTGCTCACCGGTGGCCCGCGAGCAGCAGCGGAACCTCGGTGGTGTGCAGGATCGCGCGGCTGACCGAGCCGAAGCCGTGGTGGCGGTGGCCGCGCCGGTGGCGGCCGAGCACGATCAGCTGGGCACCCGCGGCCTCCTGGAGCAGCAGGCGGGCCGGATCGCCCTCGACGGCGATCCGGGTGATCGGCACGTCCGGATACTTGTCGCCGTAGCCGATCAGGCTCCGCGCCAGCAGCCGATGGCCGTGCTCGCTCATCCGCGCCGGGTCCAGGCCCTTCGCCGGTTCGACCCACGCGTGCAGCACCAGCAGCCCGACCCCGCGCACCGCGGCCTCCTCGATCGCGGTCGCGAGGGCGCGGTCGCCGTCGGGGGAGCCGTCGAGACCGACAAGGACAGGCAATCGTTCGGTATCGGACCGGCACGGATGCGGAACCACCGCCAGCGGGCCGGACAGCTGCCGGGCGAGCGCGCTGCTGACCGAGCCGAGCACGGTGCGTTCGAAGGCGTCGAGACCGCGGGTACCGACGACGACGAGCTGGGCATGCCTGGCCCTGCGCCGCAGTGCCGCCACCGGACTCGGGCTCACCAGCTCGGTCTTCACGGCGAGCGGAGCGGGCGCGACCGTCGCCGCGGCCATTTCCGCCGCCTCGGCCACCGCCTCCGCGCCCGCGACGTGGAGCCGGTGATCGTGCAGTGCGAGCACCCCGGCCCGGCCGAGATCCCAGCCCGCGCTCATCGCGTGCACCACCTGCAACGGCGCGTGCCGCAGCACGGCGGCCCGCGCCGCCCAGCGGACCGCGTTGAGCGCGTACTCGGAGCCGTCGACCCCGACCACGACCGGACGGGTGCGCGCAGCAATCATCGGGACGCCTTCCTGACCCGCGGCGGACTGGTGGCGCCGCGATCGGGGACCGCGTCGGTTTCGCTCCGGTGGGTACGCTCGCGCCCGCGCCCGCGCCGGCGGCGCTGGACGCGGGCGGCACGCCGGCCGTCGCCGATATCCACCTGAGCGACATTCCGCCACTGCACGATGAACAGCACCTGTTCCGGGAACGTCGGCTGCGCAGCGTCACCGCGAACATCAGGGCGCAGGCGCGGGAGTTCCTCGCGCTGGCCGGACTGCATCGGCTGGTCGTGTCGACCCATCGGTATTCCCTCGATCACGCCGATCGCGCGTTGCGCGATCTGTCGCTGGGCAGGTTCGACGGTGCGGCGGTACTGATGCCGTGACCGCACCGTCGATCGGGCGCGGTCAGCGGGTGCTCGGGCGGGCGATGATCAGCGGTCGGTCGGTGCCGTGCAACACGGTCTGGGCCACCGAGCCGAGGGTCATTCCGCTGAATCCGCCGCGGCCGTGACTGCCGACGACGACCAGCTGGGCGCCCTCGGACACCGCGAGCAGCGCTTTCGCGGGCCGCTCCTCGACAACGACCCGCTCCACCCGTACCTCAGGGTACTTCTCGGCGTATCCGGCCAGGCTCTCCGACAGCACGACCTCGCCCTCGGCCTGCATCGTCGAGCGCGCCTCGTACCGGAAGAACTCCGTCCAGGCGTGGACGGCGATCAGCCGGACACCGCGCCGGGCCGCCTCCTCGAAGGCGATCCCGACCGCGTCGACGCTGCACGGTGACCCGTCGACGCCGACCACGACCGCACCGTCGGCCGGTGGGGCTGTTTCCGGGATGATCGCCACCGGACATTCGGCGTGCCGGGCGATCGAGGTGCTGACCGAGCCGAGCAGGGTGCGGCGCAGCGCGCCGAGCCCGCGGCTGCCGACGACGACCAGCCGGGCGGACCGGCTGTGCTGACGCAGCACCGCGGCGGGGGAACCGACGACCACCTCGGTGGACACGGTGAGGTCACCGATCGCGGCGATCTCCTCGGCGGCCGCCGCGACCAGCGCCGCGCCGTGCTCGCGAGGCCGTTCCAGATCGTAGAGGGCGCCGACCAGGCCTGGCCCGTACTCCACGGGGACCTCCACCGCGTAGACGAGCCGTACCGGGACCCGGTGGGCGGCGGCATAGTGGCCTGCCCAGCGCAGCGCGTGCCGTGACTGTTCGGATTCGTCGACGCCGACGACGACCGGATGCTTCGGATTCGCAGGAGTGCTCATGGTGTGTGCCTTTCTGTTCCCTGTCACAGTGCACCGCGGCGGCGGGGCGGCGGCAGGGCCGCACGGCCCGTGCGTAGGGGGCCGTTGGTCGTCGCCGGTGGTGCCCGGCGCCGGGACTTCGCGTTGCCAACGGCCCTGGGTGCGCGGCGGCCGGACCGAGCAGGGTGAGAGGGCGAGTATTCCTACGTCCGAGGCAGGTTCCCCGATGAGCGACATCCAGGCGAGCGATGGCACGATCAGCACCGCACCGGCACCGGTGAGCCTGCAGCTGGCGCGGTATCTGCACACCCAGCGCGAGACGATCATGGACGGCCAGATCGCCGCGGCCGGGCACGACGATCCCGACGCCGTCACCACGATGGTGATCGCGGCGCGGCGAGCCCGCAGCGCGCTCAGCGCGCACCGGCCGACCGCCCACCGCGAACCCGAGGTGCACCGGCTGATCGAAGAGCTGCGGTGGTTCGGCATCATCGTCGGCGCCGCGCACGATCTGGGGGTCCAGTCGGCGCGGCTGCACGCCGCGGTCGACGCGCTGCGGCCCCGTTATGTGCGCGGGCCGGTCCGCGCCAGGATGAGCACCTACTTCACGGCCCGCACCCGCCCGGCCTGGACGGCGGCGCGCGATCTGCTCGCCTCGCCCCGGTTCCCCGCCATGATCGAGGACATGATCAGCGAGGAACGGCTGCTGCGCGCAGGCCTGGTCCCCGGTATCGACGACCCCGACAACGCGGCGGTGATCGGCGCGCTGCTCGACCGGGTGCGAGTCCGGATGCGTGCGGTCGAATCAGCACGGGACGAGGACCATGCCGACGCCGCGACGCACGAACTGCGCAAGGCATTACGGCGGCTGCGCTACTACCTGGAATCGGTCCGCGACCTGGATCCGGCCCGCAGCGATCAGGCCGCCGACGGCCTGGTCGCGGTGCAGGACCTGCTCGGCGACAACCAGGACGCGGCGGTGGCCAAGCATCACCTGATCCAGCTCACCAGGGAGGCCGAGAACGCGGGGGAGTCGACCTTCACGTACGGGCTGCTGATGCAGCGCGAGATCGACCGCACCACCGCGTGCGCCGCGGCCCTGCCCGCCGCGTACTGGCGCTCGCTGCGGACCGTCCGGGTGATGGCCGACGTGCACAACACCGTCTGAGCGATCAGGCCAGCGGCGCCGACCAGCGCAGCACGGTGCCGCCCCGCGTGCGCGGTTCGACCGTGCAGGTGCCGCCTACCTCGGCCGCTCTGGCGGCGAGATTGGCCAGTCCGCTGCGCCGGCTCACCTCGGGATCGATGCCGGCGCCGTCGTCGGCGATCTCGACAACCACCTCGTCCTTGACGACCAGCTCCACCGAGGCGGTGGTCGCCTTCGCATGGCGCACGATATTGCTCAGCGCCTCCCGCAGCACCGCTTCGACGTGCTCGGACAACGGCGGCTCGAGGACCGTCACCGGGCCCGCGAGCCGGACGGTGGTGCGCAGGCCGCTGTCGGCGGTCATCTCGGCGATGATGGCGTGCAGGCGTTTGCGATACGTCGAGGAGTCGGTCGCGGTGTTGGATTGCAGATCGAAGATCGAGTGCCGGATGTCCTGGATGATCGCCTGCACATCGTCGATGGTCTCGTCCAGCCTGGCGCGCACCTCCGGGGTCCTGGTCCGCTGCATCGTGCTCTGCAGCGACAAGCCGACCGCGAACAGGCGCTGGATGACATGGTCGTGCAGACCGCGGGCGATCCGGTCCCGATCGGAAAAGACGTCGAGTTCGCGCATCCGGCGCTGCGAATCGGCGAAGCTCAGCGCGACCGCCGCCTGATCGGCGAAGGTGGCCATCAGGGACTGCTCGGTGTCACCGAGCTGCCGGACACCGGCCGCGAACACGGTGGTGAGCACTCCGGTGACCATTCCGTTCACGCGCAGCGGCAGGGTGAGCACCGGCCCGAACTCCGCGACCGAGTCGAAAATCGGATTGTGCGCGGGGGAGTCCGCGGCGACGGCTTCGCCCGACCGGAACGCTTCGGCCGAATGCGAATCGGTCAGCGGCATGAACCGGCCGACCAGCACGTCGGCGTCGACGCCTGCCGCCGCGACCACGACCAGCTCGGTCACGTCCTCACGCGGTACCTCCGGGTCCTCCGGTAGCGCCAGGAATGTGCACGCCGCGCCGGTGAGCGAGCGTCCCCGCTCGGCGATCAGCGCCAGGACGTCCTCGGCCGAACTGCCCGCCAGCAGTTCGGTGGACACATCACGGATGGCTTCGAGCCACTGCTGACGCACTCTCGACTGCTCGTAGAGGCGGGCGTTCTCGATCGCGATCCCCGCGGCGGCGGCCAGCGCCTGCACGACCACCTCGTCGTCCTCGGTGAACTCCAGCCCACCGGCCTTCTCGGTGAGGTACAGATTGCCGAACACCTCGCCGCGCACCTGCACCGGCACCCCGAGGAAGGTCCGCATCGGCGGGTGGTTGGCCGGGAACCCGACCGAGGACGGATGGTCGGAAAGATTGGACAGCCGAATCGGTTTCGGTTCGGCGATGAGCAGGCCGAGCACACCGTGCCCGCGGGGCAGATCACCGATCAGCACCCGTGTGCGGTCGTCGATGCCCTCGTAGACGAATTCGGCGAGCTGGTTGCTGGTCTTGTCGGTCTCGCGCACGCCGAGGGCCCCGTAGCGCGAGTCGACGAGTTCGATGGCGGTGTGCACGATGGTGCGCAGGGTGTTGTCCAGATCCAGCCCCGCCGTGACGACGAGCATGGCCTCCATCAACCGATCCATCCGGTCGCGCACATCGACGATCTGCGCGATCCGGTCCTGTACCTCGGCCAGCAGTTCGCGCAGCCGCAGCTGGGACAGGGTCTCGGTCACCGGCGGCCGACCGCCACCCATCGACACGTCGTCCATGAACCGTATTCTTCCACGGGCGGGACAGGCGCGAGGGCCGTCACTTGTGCGGCGATCGGTCCAGATCGGCGGCCATCACGGCGGCCTGGGTGCGGCGTTCGACCCCGAGCTTGGTCAGCAGCCGGGACACATAGTTCTTGACGGTCTTCTCGGCCAGGAACATCCGCGCCGCGATCTGGCGGTTGGTCAGTCCCTCGCCGAGCAACGACAGCAGTGTGCGCTCCTGCTTGGTCAGGGTCGCCAGCGGCCCGGTGTCCTCGGCGGTTTCCGCGCGCAGCTTGGCCATCAGCGCCGCGGCGGCCCGGTTGTCCAGCTGGGACTTGCCGTTGCCGACGTCGCGCACGGCGTTGATGAGCTCCAGACTCCTGATGTCCTTGACGACATAGCCGCTCGCCCCGGCGAGGATCGCGTCGAGCATGGCCTGCTCGTCGGTGAACGAGGTGAGGATCAGGCAGCGCACCCCGAGATCGGCCGAGAGCAGTTCGCGGCACAGTTCGACGCCGTTGCCGTCGGGCAGACGCACATCGAGCACAACGACGTCGGGGCGCAGCGCGGGAATGCGGGCCATGGCTTGGGCCACCGAGCCCGCCTCCCCGATCACATCGAGGTCGGGCTCGAGCGCGATGAGATCACCCACCCCGCGGCGCACGATCTCATGGTCGTCGACCAGGAACACGGTGGTCATCGAAGGCTTCCTCTCGCGCGGGATCTGATCACCATTGTCAGCCGAACCCGGCGCGCAGGGAACCGTTGCGAGAACCGAGCCGGTCACCGGGCCGCCGGATGGGCGGCGGCGGCCAGTTCGGCGCCCCAGGCACTCGCCCGGTCCAGTTCGCCCGCGGTCACCGGTCCGGTCATGCCGTCCACGTGGAAGTCGGCGGGCGCGCCGGCGAGCCGATACCCCAGACGCCGCAACCGCTTGGCGATGCCCTTCGCGGCCGAGCCGGGGAGCCAGCGCGGTTCGGTCATCTTCGTGCCGAAGGCGGCGGCGGCTCGTGGTGGTGACACCGGGAACGCCGCGTCGAGCCAATCCCTGACCCCGAGTTCGGCCGGGACCGGGCCGGGGACCCGGCTCGCGGCGTCTTTGCGGGTGGCCGGGCGGCTGAGCCCGAAGGCGTGCGTCGGCCCACCGACGACCAGCAGGTCGACCTCGGGGGCAGGCCTGCCCGCCGCCTCGGTCACCGGGGACAACTCCACCTCGTAGCGGGTCCGCAGGCCCGCGGCGACGGCGCGGGCCACCGCCTCGGTGTTGCCGAACATGGATTCGTAGACGACGAGTGCGCGCATGGTGGTCTCGATTCAGTGTCGAACGGGGGTGCGGGACGGCAGTGGCGGTGCGCCGAGCGCGGCGACGATCACAGCGAGGATCACGCAGACCGGCTGTAGCCAGCTGAACTCGCGCAGGACAACGAGCTGAACCAGGATCCAGCCGATCAGTGCGACGGCGGCGGTGAGCGTGGTCCGCGCGGTGGCCGGGTCGTCGTCGGCCGCGGTGAGCGCGACGACCGTCATCGGCAGGCCGACCACCACGGCGAGCAGGAATCCCGCCAGGATCGGGCTCTGCCACGGCAGCCTGCTCTCGGCCGCAGGGCCGAGGGTGACTACGCCGGCGATCAGGCCGAGTGCACCGGCGAACGCCCACGTCGCCAGCATGCCGGAGAGCAGGCACAGCGCGGCTCGTCGCGGGGAGAGCCGGTGCAGGGAGGACATCATGTCCACAGGGTCGCCCGGCGCCGCCACGGCCGGGCAGGGCCGAAGGTCCCGGATGGAGGGGACCCCGGTCCCCGTCCGGCTCGGCAGGGGCAACCGGGGCCGGTCGGCCCTCGGCGCCGTGACCTTCGCCCCTGCGCCGGGCGGCCCTGGTCCGGCGAGACTCGAGCGAGAACCCCGGCGAGCGCCGGGAATCGCGTCGAGGAAAGGAACGACGATGACCGAGCACGAGCCCCGAGCCACCGAACACCACCCGCGGCCGGTGCTGGCCGCGGTCGACGGATCCGCCGTCTCCTACCAGGCCGCCGCGTGGGCGGCCGCGGAGGCGGCCCTGCGTCACCTGCCACTGCACATCCTCACCTCGGGAGCCCTGCAGACCGGCTTCGGCCCCGGCATGTCCCTTGGTGAAGCGGATCTGGAATGGCTGCGCGCCGACGCCGAGCGGGTCGT
Source organism: Nocardia rhizosphaerae (assembly GCF_042650365.1). Taxonomy (NCBI): domain Bacteria; kingdom Bacillati; phylum Actinomycetota; class Actinomycetes; order Mycobacteriales; family Nocardiaceae; genus Nocardia; species Nocardia rhizosphaerae. The sequence goes on along the minus strand of NZ_JBHSBA010000015.1, from coordinate 875,601 downwards.
CGGCGAAGCCGAGCGCGTGGCCCGTGCCGCCGTACCGGACGAAGATCTGGTGGTCACGACCGAGGTCGCGTTCGAGCAGGCGGCGCCGCTGCTGATCACCCGCTCGACCGGCGCGGAGATGCTGGTGGTCGGCAGCCGCGGCCTCGGCGCCTTCCAGCGCGGGCTGCTCGGCTCGGTCAGCCGTGCCGTGGCCCAGCACGCGCACTGCCCCGTCGCGGTGATCCACGGCAACGCCGCGCTCGATCCGGTCTCGGCCACGCTGCCCGTCCTCGTCGGCGTCGACGGCACCGGCAACAGCGCGCCCGCGGTGGAGCTGGCCTTCGACGAGGCGTCCCGCCGCAAGGTCGAACTGGTCGCCCTGCACGCGTTCAGCGACGCCAGCGCCGATCTGCCCGCGTTCGCGTGGGAAGTCGGCAACCAGACCGCCGAAACCGAACTCGCCGAAGCCATCGCCGGATTCGCCGAACGCTACCCGGACGTGCCGGTGCGGCGGATCATCGTGGCCGACCGTCCGGTGCGCTCGATCGTCGACGCAGCGGCCTCGGCGCAGCTGGTCGTTGTCGGCAGTCACGGCCGCGGCGGATTCACCGGCATGCTGCTCGGTTCCACGAGCAACGCGCTGCTGCATGCGGTGGAGATCCCGACGATCGTGGTCAGGTCCAGGCACTGATCGGTAC
>NZ_JBHSBA010000015.1:609109-874903 GCF_042650365.1 Nocardia rhizosphaerae | reverse complement strand
CCCCACTGCGGGTACCGGGGTCAGGCGAAGGTGAGGACGTCGACCAGCGGCCTGCGCGGTGTCGGAGCAGGCCGGTAGCCGTCGGGGGAGACGCCGATGCGCAGCACCACCTGGGGCACCCCGGGGTGGCCGAGCAGACTCCCGAGCAGCCGCCTGCCCGCGGTGATCTCGGTGATGTGGGTCAGCGCGCAGGTCGACAGGCCGGAGGCGGTGCATTCCAGCAGGGTCGCCGAGAGCGCCTCCCCGGTGTGCAGCCAGGTCAGCGGGGTGTCGGCGGTCGCGGTGAGCACGGCGAGCCGGGCGTGGTCGCGCAGCTCGCCACGGCGTGGCCCGCCCGGCGCAGCGGGGAAGTCCCTGGCCACGCCGACTCTGGCGAGCTCGGATTCGGACACCAGTGCCGAGGGGGGTACCCCCTCCGGCATGTCCGGATGGCCTGCCCACCAGCGGATTTCGTTCTGGTACTCCATGTCGTAGCGTCGTAGCGCACCGGACTGCTCGGAGGCCACGGAGAGCCGGACCCGTGCGGCTTCGTCCAGCACGTCGAGGGTCAATTCGTGGGCGCTGACGAGCTCGTCGAGGACCAGCCTGGTCGAGGCCCAGCCGCTCGGCTCGGCCATCGGCAGCCGGTCGGTGTAGCGGTATTCGATGGCCTCGGCACGGCGGTACACCGCGACGGGTGGGTCCGGCCACGGCGTGAACTCGAAGGTGGCCAGCAGATCCGGGGTACCGAGCTCGGGCAGCCGCACCACGTCGGCACGCCAGCGATGTGCGGCGAACGCCGTGCGCACGTGGTGCAGGACGGCGCCGCAGCTGATGACCGCCTGGCGAGCGTGCGGGTCGGCGGCGGCGAGCTGACGGTCGGTGTCGCGGTACAGGTGCAATCGGGTGCCGTCGAACCGCCAGCGCCACGGCTGGGTGTTGTGGATCGACGGTGCGCGGCACCCGATCCCGATGGCGGCGCGGATGGTCGGACGGTCGGGGACCACGGGGGCTGGTTCATCGCTCATCTCTCGATTCTGATCCGTGTCACCTCGTCACCGAGACGGCCGTTGCGCCCGTTCGGACGGGACCAAATACCCTGCCGGGCGAGGTCACCCGGGTGCGCGACCAGCACCGGGCATTCCGCGCGCTGTACCAGCCGATTGCTGGTCGAGCCGAGGAGCAGACCGCGGAACCCGCCACGACCCCGGCCGCCGACCACGAGCAGGCTCGCGGATCGCGACCACGCGGCCAGCCGTTCGCGCGGACCGTAGAGTTCGATCTCCCGCCGGACCACGACCGGATACCGCTCGGACCATCCAGCCAGCCGTTCGGCCAGCAGCGCTTCCTCCCCGGTGCCGAAATCGGGGATGGGCAGCTCGAGATAGCTGGAGCCGGCGAAACCGCCTTCGGACAGATCGCTCCAGGCGTGCACCGCGACCAACTCGGCGCCGCGCTCGGCGGCCTCGGCGAACGCGGCGGCGATCGCCGGGTCCATGTCCGCGGTCATCGGCGTGTGGATCGGGCCGGGATGTACCGAGCACACGCCGCGAATCCGTTCGCCGTGCGCGGCGCCGCCGCGGGCGGATTCGCCAACCGCATCACCACGGCACACGCCCTCGGACGTCGTCCGGGCGGGGGAGAGCACTTCGCGCTCATCGATCGTGCCGGGCCTCGGCGACGCGGGGTAGTGCCCTTGGAACCCGGCTGATCGCTGCCCGAAGTCCCTCCGGCCTGGGTCGTCGTGCCCTAACCGTCGCGCGCGGCGGCTGCGAACGTAGCGGACAGACCCCTTCGACCGAGGACCGACACCATGAACCGTGGACTGCCTGACGACAAGACCGTGATGGCCGCGCTGACGCTCGCGGGCCGCGCGCCGTCGGTGCACAATGTGCAGCCGTGGCGCTGGCGGGTCACCGACCACAGCATCCACCTCTATCTGGATCCGGCGCGGACGCTGCCCGCCACCGATCCCGATCAACGTGACGTGGTACTCAGCTGCGGTGCCGCCCTGCACCACCTGGCGGTCGCGCTCACCGCAATGGGGTGGGCCTCGGTGATCCACCGTCTTCCCGACCCCGCCGCGCCGGAGCATCTGGCATCCCTCACGCCGGTCCGGCACCGGCCCACCGCGCACGAAGTCGAGATGAGCGCCGCCATCACGACGCGACGCACGGACCGGCGCCGCTACACCTCCTGGCCGGTACCGCCGGGATATCTTTCGCTGCTCGCCGAGCGGGCCGCCGTGTTCGGCGCGGTGGTGCGCCCGGTCGAGGACCGGGAACGGGTGCGCGCCGCGGTTGTCGCCGCGGGCCGCAGCCACACCGCCGACGACGCCTACCGTTATGAACTCGCGGTCTGGTCGGGCAGGCACGGCAGCGCCGACGGTGTCCCCGCCAGGAACGTGCCTGCGGCCCGGCCCACCGACGAGCTGCCGCCGCGGGCGTTCGCTGGGGCGCAGCTCCCGGATCCGTCGCGGCTCCCCGATCACGCCGAGCTGCTCGTGATCGGCACCTCGGCCGACGATCGCCGCTCGCGACTGCGCGCGGGAGAGGCGATCAGCAGCATGCTGCTGACGGCGACCGGGATCGGGATGGCCACGTGCCTGCTCACCGAGCCGCTCGAGCTCACCGAGCAGCGTGCGCAGATCCGCGACGAGCTGCTCGGCGACACCGTGAACCCCCAGGCGTTGCTGCGGATCGGCTGGGCGCCGACCAGCGCCGCGGTGCCACCGCTCACTCCCCGGCGACCGGTCGAGGACCTGCTGCTCACCGCCGACGAGGTGTTCCCATGACCGGACGGCAGGTTCCCGACGTCGGCACCGTCCGGGCGGTCGTAGAGAGCGCCGCGCGTGCCCCCTCGCTGCACAACAGCCAACCGTGGCGGTGGCGCTGGGACGGCACCACCGCCGATCTCCATGTCGACGCCGAGCGGCTGCTGCCCGCCACCGACATGTTCAACCGGGAGGGTGTCCTCGGGTGTGGCGTGGTGCTGCAGCACGCCGAGGTGGCCTGGGCCGCGGCGGGCTGGCACACCCGCACGTCCCTGTTTCCCGAGCCGACCGTGCGCGCGCATGTCGCCGCCGTCGAACCCGTCGAACCGCGGCCGCCCACCGCGGCCCAGCGGTGCCTGGCCGCCGCGATCGGCCGCCGCTACACCGACCGGATGCCGATGGACGCCCCACCGGAATGGCTGACCACCAGCCAGGTACTGACCTTCCTCGCCCACCGGTTCGGCACCACCGCGACCTTCCTCGACGCCGACCAGGTGACCGAATTGCGGCGGATCTCCGCCCTCACCACCAGGGTGCGCCGCTACGACCCGCGGTATCAGGACGAACTCCGCTGGTGGACAGCGGGACCGGAGCACGGTGCCGCGGGCGTGCCGAGCACGGCGCTGCCCGGATGTGCCGAGGTGCCGCTGAACCGGGAGTTCCCGGTGGGGACACTCGACGCCGACCCTGCCGCCGGGGGAGCCGACGACGCCGCCGCGGTGGCGGTGCTGTCGACCACCGGCGACTCCGCCGTGGATCTGCTCGACTGCGGTCGCGCACTGTCGGCGGTGCTGCTCGACTGCACCCAGGCGGGCCTGTCGACGGGCACGGTGACCCATGTCGTCGAACTGCCGTCGGCCCGGCTGCTGGTGTCCGAACTCGTGGGTCAGCGGTTTCCGCAGGTCCTGGTGCGGATCGGCGGCGCGCGCACGCCCGCACCGCCGCGCACACCACGCAGGCCGGTCGACAGCATGCTCGAGCTCACGGCAGGGCCTCAGGTCGCCGCGGAGTAAGAGCGCCGCGGTGCCGAGCCGGAATGCCCGTCGCCGCGTCGCGAAGTCGGTCAGCCGGGCGCCGGCCTGCCGTGTGCACGGCCGGCGCGGTACCGCCCGAGCCGGTGGACGCACCGCGCCACATCGACGCCGCCACCGCGCACCGAACTCACCCGCGCCCGCGACTTGCCTTCCGGCCGGAGCCGATCGACCTCGAGGGCGAGGTCGACAGTCGGATTGCGCGTGACGGTGACGATGGGATACGGAGCGGGCGCGGACGCCATCGGTGCATCTCGCTCAAGGATGGATGATCTCGGCGGGCGCGTGCGGCAGGGCATGGGTATCGGCGATCCGGCCCGACCAGTCCCGCACCGCCTGCCAGTCGGTGAGCTCGCCGTACCGGGCGCCACCGAGCACCCGATACAGCGTCCGCGCCCGCAATGAGACGCCTGCCCGCTCGTACCGTCCCGCGAAGGCGCGGTAGCCGCGTGGCCGCAGCCGGTCGAGCAGGGTGGCGATCCGGCGCGGGGTCCGGCGGCCGAGCAGGTGTCCGATCGGTCCGCGCAGCGCCGGCCCGAGCCCGACACTGAACACCCAGCATTCCTTGTCGACCAGGGCGGGCAGATTGTTGCGGAGGTAAGCGGTGGCGGCGGGCAGCAGATCCATGTCGTGCACCGCGCTGCCGAGGACCACGACGTCGACCGCGGTGAGGTCGGGCGCGTGGGCGATGTCGTGCAATGTGGCGTCGGCACCACGGGCGCGCAGATCGTCGGCGATGAACTCGGCGATGTCGCGAGTGGAACCCTGCTCGGTGGCGTACAGCACGGCGATGCGAGGTGAAGAAGTCGAAGTCATGCAGTCAGCGTCGCTCGAGGCGGGTGGCCCCCAGCAGTGCCGAGGTACCCGGATCAAGGGGGACCAACGCGCCACGGGCAAGGACTTTCTGCCCTGCACCAGGTGCGGGCCGCGGCCGACGATCGAGTGATGTGCAGTGATTCCACGCCCGCGATCGCCGTCACCGGAGTGAACAAACGCTTCGGCCGCACCACGGCGCTGCGCGAGTTCGACCTCACCGTGCGCACCGGTGAGGTCCACGGGTTCCTCGGCCCGAACGGTGCGGGCAAGACCACGACCATCCGTATCCTGCTCGGTCTGCTCCGCGCGGACGCGGGCACGGTGCGGGTGCTCGGCGCCGATCCCTGGTCCGATGCTGTCGCGGTGCACGCGCGGCTGGCGTATGTGCCGGGCGAGGTCGCGTTGTGGCCGGGGATCACCGGTGGTGAGACGATCGACCTGCTCGGTGCGCTCGGCGGCGGGATCAACCCGCGCCGCCGCGCCGACCTGCTGGCCCGCTTCGAGCTCGACCCGGCCGTCAAGGCCCGCGCCTACTCCAAGGGCAACCGGCAGAAGGTGGCCCTGATCGCCGCGCTGGCCTCCGACGCGGAGCTGTTCCTGTTCGACGAGCCGACGGTCGGTCTCGATCCGCTCAAGGAGGCGGAGTTCCGCACCTGCGTCCGCGAACTCGTCGGCGAGGGCCGCACGGTGCTGCTGTCGAGTCACCAGCTCGCCGAGGTGGAGGCGCTGTGCGATCGGGTCAGCATCATCCGGGCGGGCCACCGGATCGACACCGGCTCGCTGACCGACCTGCGTCGCTTGCGCGCCACCCTGGTCACCGTCGAAACCGAACGCCCCGCAACCGGATTGGCCGATCTGCCCGGCGTGCGCCATCTCACCGTCGAGGGCAAGCTGGCTCGGTTCGAAGTCGACGGCGGCAGCTACGACGAGGTGCTGCGCGCACTGGCCGCGCTGGGGGTGGTCGACCTGACCAGCGCCAGACCGACGTTGGAGGACATCTTCCTGCGGCACTACACCGACGCACCGGCAGTCGTCACACCATGACCACCGCGCTCGGACTACCGACAGCCCACACCGCAGGCGTGGGTACCCTGATGCGCTTCACGCTGCGCAGGGAACGCTGGATCGCGCCGTGGTGGCTGGCCGGCATGGGCGCGCTGATGGCCTTGCAGGCGGTCAGCAGCCAGAACTTCTACGACACGCCGGCGAAACTCGCGCAGTTACGGGTCACCATGGGCGGCAATGCCGCCGCTGTCGCGATGGGGGGTCCCACCCGGCTGCTCGACACCATCGGCGGTGAGGTCGTCTTCGAGATCTTCGCCTATCTGGCGATCACCGTCGCGCTGATGAACATGTTCGTGATCGGCCGCAATACCAGGGCCGACGAACAGAGCGGACGTGCCGAACTGGTCAGGGCGGCCCGGGTGGGCCGTCGCGCTCCGCTGCTGGCGGCCCTCGGCGCTGCCCTCGTGATCGATGCCGCCGCGGCGGTGGTGGTCGCCGCGGCGGCCGCGCTGAGCGGGCTACCCGGTCCGGGATCGGTGCTGCTGGGAGTCGCGATCGGGGGTGTCGGCATCACCTTCGCGGCGGCGACGGCCGTCGCGGCCCAGGTGTTCGAGAACCCGCGCGCGGTCTATGGCGCGGTCACGCTGCTCGTTGCCGCCGCCTATGTGGCGCGGGCGGTGGGCGATGTCGGTCCGCAGGCGCTGTCGTGGACCTCCCCGATCGGCTGGGGCCAGCGCACCTACCCCTATGTCACGGACCGCTGGTGGCCGGTGGTGATCTTCGCGGTCGTGACGTGCGCCCTGACCGTCACGGCGTTCCTGCTCGCGGAGCGGCGGGATTTCGGCGCGGGGTTGCTGCGACCCCGCACCGGGCGCACCGGCGCGTCCCGGCTGCTCACCACGCCGCTCGGTCTGACCTGGCGCCTGCAACGCGCGAGCATCGCGGCTTGGGCCACTGGCGTACTCGCGGTCGGTGTCGCCTACGGGTCCTTCGCCGACAGCATCGAGCAGTTCCTGCGCGACTACCCTGAGATCGCTGCCTATCTCGGCGGCGACACCAGCGAAGCGGTGAATTCCTATCTCGCGCTCACCCTGTCGATACTGGCCCTGCCCACAGCCGCCTTCGGGGTGACCGTCGTGCAGCGCGCCCGCGCCGAGGAACTGTCGGGCCGGGCAGCGCTGGTGCTGACGCGTCCGGTGAGCCGAGCCCGCTGGCTCGGCGCCTACCTGGTGGTGGCGATGCTGGGAACCGCCCTTGTCCTGATCGCGGGCGGTCTCGGCGAAGGTATCGCCTACGCTCTCACCGCCCACGACCCCGGGCAGGTACCCCGCATGGTTGTTTCCGCGGTGGCGTATCTGCCCGCAGTGTGGGTGGTCGTGGCCGTGGCGACCGCGTTCTTCGGCCTGCTGCCGAATCTTGCGGCGCCCGCGGCCTGGCTGTACTTCGGCTATGTGGCGGTGGTGACGATGTTCGCCGACGCGTTCGACCTGCCAGCCTGGCTCGCCGCGGCATCCCCACTGCGGCACACCGCCCTGGTTCCGCAGACCGCGCCCGAACCGCTGATGCTCGCCGCGCTGGTCGTCGCGTCCGGGCTGCTCGCCGGTGCCGGGCTGCTGGGTGTGCGGCACCGCGATATCGCCGGGTGAGCGCGCTCGCCGCGCCGAAGGCCGTCGGGTCCCGACAAGATCGAGCAGATCGGCCCGGTCGCGCGGGACTTTCGCCCCTGCTGCGGGACAACGGCTTTCGACGATGCTCGAAAGGGCAGACAGAGAACGGAAGAGGTGTTCGCGATGTCGACGACGACGTTCCGCACCGACGCGTGGTCGGTCCACGCGGCGCGCTGGTGGCGCTGCCGCCCGTGGAGCACGAACTCCCTGATGAGCTGGCCGGATCGCACGGTCGCGGCGGTGCGGCTGTTCGTCCTGGTTCTCGGGGTGGCGATCGTGCCGCTGGCCGCGGCGCTCGGCACCTCCGCCTATTCCGACGACGCCGCCCGCATCCGAACCGAGCGCGCGCTGACCACGACCGTTGCCGCCGAGGTCATCGAGGCGCCACAGTTCGACGACGCGCACGTCCGGCGGGCGCCGGTGCTGTTCGCGGGCCCGGCGGGTCCGGTACGTACCACCGTCGAGGTCTCCCGCACGATCAGCCGGGGTGACGTCGTCGAGGTGTGGCTCGACCAGGCAGGCACCCCGGTCGACGAGCCGCGCGAGCCCGGTGCGGCAGTCGTGACCGGTGTCGCGGTGGCCGCCATGGTCATGGCCTGCACCGCCTTCGCCGGCTGGTGCCTGATCACGGCGACGGTGGCCGCCACCGCACGCCTGCGCGGCAGAGCCATCGACCGCGAATGGCTGGCGATGCAGCGCGCGTGCTGAGCCCCCTCACCCCAGCAGCCCCCGACCCGCGCTGCACCTCGGTCGGCTGATGCGCTAGCCGCGCTCCGCGATACCGAGCCGGTCCAGGGCGCTTGAACGCCAGCGCTCGGGTCTGCGCAGCGCGATCGCAGACATGATGGACTCGGCGGCCTCGTTCGCAAAATCGGCTTCAGTGCGGGCGAGTTCGAGCTGGCGCCCGCCGAGAGTCCCGCAGAGTTCGGCGGCGTCGAAGTAGTGCAGCCAGTACGGGTCGTCGGCCGGGCACGAGTTGGTGAACGCGGCGCGAGCGTTGTCGGCGGCGCGCTGGAACGCGGCCGGGCGACCGAGCTTCGCGTACGCCCACGCTTCCCTCGTGCACAGCAGTGCGCGCGTCGTCGGGGTGATCGACCTGCCGACCAGGTCTCGCGCGAGGCGGACGAGTTCGAGTGCGTCGGTTGGTGGCCGTCGAGACCATGTCGTATACCTCGGAGAACTGGCCGACGACGGCTTTGCGGCGCAGGCCGCCACCGAACTTGTCGTCCCATTCCCGGAAAAGGCGTGCGGCGCGTTCGAGCTCGTCGAGTTCCTGTGTGCCGGTGCCGGTGATGACCGGTGCGGTTGCGGCGGTGTCGCGCTGTTCGCGCAGCCACCGTTCCAGGGGTTCGAGGAGGTACGTGCCGGCGACGACCCCGAGCAGGGTTGTCGCGACTTCGCGGCGATCCACCAGAAGGTCCTTCCGTGCGAGATCGTCAGCGACGTTCTCGCACGATGACTTCCAGATGGCAGGGTCGTCGTCGACTTCGAGGGCGCAGGGCGCCACGGCTCGCTGTGTCTGCAGTTTGTGGAACAGGATTCGCTGCGCTCGAGTTGCAGCCGCGAGGATCCGGTTCATTCTCGCCGCATGTTCTGGGCGCAGCGTGATCGTTTCCTTGCGGTTGCACCACTTCTTGATCGTGTTGATGTGAATGCCGGCGCGCACGGAGAAGCGGTCGAGTGACAAGTTCACTGCCTCGCAGGTCCGCCGCATCTGCTCCCGTCCAGACATTCATAGTCGACTCCTGGTCCGCAACGTAGGGGTTTGTGCCAGCGTGTACCGGCCGTGTACCTGAACGCATTCCGCGTGTACTGCCGTGGACTTCCGGGACTTGCGGTCGAGCGGCAAGGTTGGAATCAGCGGTCGACGTCAGATGACCACCATCTCTGACGCCGACCGTATCAACTTGGTACTTCTTACTCTAGGCGGTCCAACGCTGACCGGTAAATGCCAGATCAGCCATTCTCCGGGGGGCGAAGTTCCAAAAGCTGAAGCGGATGGTGCTGGACGAGCGTGCCGTGCCCGTCCCGGCACGGGGGCGATGGCGTCATGGCGGCAGCGGACATCGTGTTGACCAGGGTGCAGACGTGGATTCTCGAGTCACTGGCGATCACCGATATCCACGAGGCCGGCACCACGACTACCGATCTGGCACGCGAGCTCGGCCACGGCCGGTACTACACCGGCGTGTACCTCGACGAGCTGCGGGCGATGCGGTTGGTGTGGTCGAAGGACACGGCGACCGGAGCGATCTGGCGGCCGACGAAACTCGGTCACGAAGTGGTCGCAGCGCGTTCGCTCGTTCAGCAGGCACGCGAGTCGGCCGAGTCTTGCTGCGGTAGGGCGTCATTTTCGCGTAGCCGAGTGGAGCCATCCGTGCCGGACGACGTCACTGGCGGTGAGCGGTCATCGGAATGCGCTCCGCCGCATGCGCAGTTGGATCTGTTCGGCTGCGCAGGCTGCGTCGCGGACCGGGATCACCACATCGCGCATCGAGCGGGTGCGTAGGACGACCGCAGGGCCGGAACCAGCCACAAACCGCGTTGCTCCGTCGGGTGAGCTGTGCCAGACCGAGGCGGCGGAGGTCGGCACCGAAATCGGCCAGACCGCGATGATGTCGGAAAAGGGTAGCTGGGTGATCGTAGGGGGAGGGGAACTGATCGGTCCGTGCCCGAGTTTCCGTGCTGTAGAACGCCATTCGATGGCATGCAGCCGAAGCCAGACCGATGTGCCACGTGCGTGGCTGCCGACCATGCCGATTCGGGTGGTGAGGTTGATGTCGACGTCGGTGTCAGCGAGGTCGGGCTGCATCGAGACGAGCCAGCTCGCGATGCCCACGGCGGTAACCCCGATAATCGGCAACACGAAGGAGGCGACCAGTCCTGCCTGGTCGAACTGGTCGACGCGTTGCTGATTATTGTCGATGTTCGACTGGATTGCGACGCTCGTGAAGAACTGCGCTAGTCCCGTGAGTATCGCGAGCGCGATCCATACGCGGGGATTCTTGATTCCGTGGGTCCGCACCCAGCACACTGCGGATACCGGCGGAATGGCCAGTGCAGTCATCGCGACGGGAATCAGCCACTCCGGCTCCTCGGCGAGGAGTGTGGACCTGAACTGCAATGCCCAGACTCCAACGACTGTCAACGGAACCAGGACAATCCCGATTGTCAGGCCGAGGCCGACCCCCAGCCAATCCTGTCGAGCCCGGGAAGCGCGCACCGGATCCGCCGGAATCCTTGCCCGGTACCCGGTCGTAGTCTTTACCAGGAAAGCCCCTAATGGCACTCGCTTCACCGTTGCTCGACAGCTGCCGACTTGAATATTCCATCAAGTATATCGCGCATGGCGATAAGCCAGGTAACTGAGAATTCTACGATTGCGTCCATATCATCGACCAGTCGTGCAACCTTGCTCATGCACCATGATATCTTCGTCAATACCTGCCCGATGACGACAGGCGTTGCTGCACCTGCTGTCAATGACAATTCGAGCACGACGGATACCAGCGTGCCCGCTAGCCCGGAGAGGATGTCTCGCACTGCTGTCCGGATCCCGGCGATCAGATGTCCGACCTGCTCCGCCAAGGTTGAAATTCCTTGAGCGGCTTCGCTCATAGATCCGAGGAGATCGTCGAGTCGAGTAGCCTGCGCCCGGTAGGCTTCGGCGGCGAGGCCGGCCCAATTCTGTGTTCCCGAGGAGACTCGTGTGCTCAGCTCGCCCCGGACGGTCGCGGTCTCGGTGCCGACATTCGTCCAGAACTCGGAGAACCCGGCGATGAGCATCGGTGAACCGGTCATGCCGTCGAGAACCTCGCGCATCGGTGCGACATGCTCTAGCATCCAGGAGAACAATTGCCCCGCAACGTATCCGATGGGATCGCTCCCAGCTGCGAGTAGGTCGAGCGAGGCTGCGGCAGCACCGGACGTGATATTCAGAAGGTCGCCTTCGCCCAGTCCTTGATTGAGTTGCGTTACCGCTTCATAAAACGTGATGCCGGAATAGTGGTCGGAATTCGTTGTGTACAAGCCGGATCGATCGGCTACAGCATCGGTTACCGGACTCAGCAAAGCCTCGTTCGGTGCCAGTTGGTCGCTCACTCGGCAACCTTTCCGGAGTGATCGGTGGCCTGAGCCTCTTGCTCGCGAAGATTGTGGGCGAACTCGCCATCGACTTGGTCGTAGGTATTGGCGCGCGATCTCGCATCTCAGCCTGTGCCTGGTGCAGGCAGCGCATGATCTCGCTGGCGACCTCGCCGGGATCTATCCCGCGAATGACCGAGCTCAAAGTGATCGCGGTCGGTATCCCATTGCTGTCCACAGTCACCGAAATGCCGCCTCCTCTTCGGGTGGCCTGGGCGGAGACTGCCGACATCGCACTATTCAACTGCATGTAGCGCTGCGCAGTATCGCTTATCGATGTTGCGCGCCTATCGAGCTCGTCGGCGGACCAACGGTTTCCAGTACTCATCGTGCTCCTTGTCGAATGGCAGAATTGCACCATCTCAGGGGTTCCAGTCGATGGATCTTTCCGGACGTGGCAGAGTTTCGAGAAGCGATAGCTCCCTGCCGCTGCCGTGCAGCCTTTCTCTCGACCCGGACCGTGCGGCCCCATCAACCGCACCACCGCAACCTTGCCACAACACCCCTGCCTGACAACTTCCGGCGAAACCCGCCGCTACCTACGTTGGACGCGCCACCGGCCCGTTCGGTTCCCTCGAATCCTGCCCCAGGCCGACACCCGACTGAACGGGGCTTGCATGGCCGAGTCCATCGCGGGCGATGAAGTCGTGTTGGCGCCCGGACAGGTTGGCGAATGCGACGAGGACGTGGTGGCGCTGGATCTATCGGGCGGTAGGCACGGTTGCCGACGAAGCTGGGATCAACATGGTGGCAGCTCGGTGGGGAGCGTTCATCCGGTGACGGCGCCGTGCGCGGCGGAGCTGACCAGCTTGCGGTACTTCGCCAGCACACCCGAGGTGTATTTCGGTGGCGGCGGTGTCCAGCCGGTCTTGCGCGCGGCGAGTTCGGCGGCGTCGATGTCGACGTCGAGGCGGCGGTCGGCGACGTCGAGGACGATCGGGTCACCGTCGGCGACGAAGGCGATGGGCCCGCCGTCGGTGGCCTCGGGCGCCACGTGGCCTACGCACAAACCCGTTGTGCCGCCGGAGAATCGGCCGTCGGTGAGCAGCAGGACATCCTTGCCGAGGCCGGCGCCCTTGATCGCGCCGGTGATGGCGAGCATCTCGCGCATGCCCGGCCCACCCTTGGGTCCCTCGTATCGGATGACCACCACGTCACCGGCCACGATCGTGCCGTCCTCGAGCGCGTCCATCGCGGCGCGTTCGCCGTCGAACACCCTGGCGGTGCCGCGGAAGACGTCGGAGTCGAAGCCCGCGCTCTTCACCACGGCGCCCTCGGGGGCCAGCGAACCGTGCAGGATGGTGAGTCCGCCGGAGGCGTGGATCGGGCGGTCGAGCCGCCGGATGACCTCTCCGTCGAGGCCGAGGTCGAGATCGGCCAGGTTCTCGGCCATGGTCCGGCCGGTGACGGTCATGACCTCGCCGTGCATGAGGCCCGCGTCGAGCAGCGCCTTCATCACGACCGGGATGCCGCCGACCCGGTCCACATCGTTCATGACGTAGCGGCCGAACGGCTTGAGATCACCGAGATGCGGCACCTTGTCGCCGATCCGGTTGAAATCGGCGAGGGTGAGATCGACACCGGCCTCGCGCGCGATGGCCAGCAGATGCAGTACCGCGTTGGTCGACCCGCCGAGCGCCATGACCACGGTGATGGCATTCTCGAACGCGGGCATTGTCATGATGTCGCGGGCGGTGATGCCCCGGCGCAACAACTCGACCACCGCTTCGCCGGAGCGGCGCGCGTAGTCGTCGCGGCGGCGGTCCGGGGCGGGCGGTGCGGCCGATCCGGGCAGGCTCATCCCGAGCGCCTCGGCCGCCGAGGCCATGGTGTTGGCCGTGTACATGCCGCCGCACGCGCCCTCGCCGGGACAGATCGCGCGCTCGATCCGGTCGACTTCCTCCCGGCTGATGAGCCCTTTGATGCACGCGCCGACCGCTTCGAAGGCGTCGATGATCGTCACATCCCTGCCGTCGACATTGCCGGGCAGAATCGAGCCCGCGTAGAGGAACACGCTGGCCAGATCCAGCCGGGCGGCCGCCATGAGCATGCCGGGCAGGCTCTTGTCGCATCCGGCGAGCAGCACCGAGCCGTCCAGCCGTTCGGCCATCATCACCGTCTCCACCGAGTCGGCGATGATCTCGCGGCTCACCAGGGAGAAGTGCATCCCCTCGTGCCCCATCGAGATCCCGTCCGAGACCGAGATCGTGCCGAATTCGAGCGGATAGCCACCACCGGCGTGCACCCCCTCCTTCACGGCCTTGGCCAGCCGGTCCAGCGAGAGATTGCACGGGGTGATCTCGTTCCAGCTCGACGCCACCCCGATCTGCGGTTTGGCCCAGTCCTCGTCGCCCATGCCGACGGCCCGCAGCATGCCGCGGGCCGCGGTCTTCTCCAGCCCGTCGGTGACATCCCGGGAGCGCGGTTTGATGTCCACCGTCCGATCGCCGTCGTGTGTCATTCCGTCAGCCTACGAGCCGTCGGCGCGGATTGTGCCGAGCCGCACGCAACGACGTCGACACAGCCGCCGGTCGGTCAGCCCGTCGGGGGTGTCAGCCGGGTCACGGTGCCGAGGAAGCTCGTGACGTACAGCGCCGTCGGATCCCAGCCCGGACCTGCGCCGAACCGTACCGACGAGGACAGCGGGAGGCCGTCGGCGATCGCGCAGGTCTGTCCGGTGTCCAGGTCGACGCGCTGTATCCGGCCCGCCGCGTTGAGCGCCACGTACACGGTGCCGTCGGCGTCGACGGTCAGGTCGTCGGCGGAGTTCAGCGGGCCGAAACCGGGGACGACGGTCCTCGGCATCGGGCGCGCTGGGTCGGCGTAGTCGACAGCGGTGATCAGTGTGGCCGGATCGAAGGTGGTCGAGACGACGAGTCGCTGCCGCTGCCGGTCGAAGGCGAGGCCGTTGGTCGACGACAGCGACGGCGCGTAGGGCACGGCGGTGCCGTCGGCGGCGACCCTGGTCATGGTGGCTGCCCCGATGTCGCGGCTCACGACGAAGTCGCCGTCGGGGAGCCGGGCGAGGCCGTTGGGCATCGTCAATCCGGTGGCGACGGTGGTGAGGGCGCCGGTGTCGAGATCGAGTGCGCGGATCGTGCCGTCGGCCCGGTTCGCGAGTGCGGAGGCGACGGAGTTGCCGGTGGTGAAGTACGCGGTGCCACCGTCGACGACGATCCCGCCCGGAGTGTCGACCGCTGGTACCGCCACGCCGGCCGACCCGTCCGCGCCCAAGCGCACGATGGCGCCGGCGCCGCCGGTGGCGGATTGTTCGGACAGCAGCAGGTTCCCGCGCCCGTCGAACGCCAGATTCTCGAGAATTCCGTGGCCTGCGGAGACCGTGTGCGCGGTCCAGTGCGCACATGAGGGCGATGCCGCGGAGGCCGGCTGCACCGCTGGCAGCATCGTGGCGGTGGCGGCGGCGGTGAGCGCGGCGATCGCCCGCCGGGTGGATCGGGAGCTGGTCATCGGGTATTCCTGAGGTCGAGTGATCGGCGCGTCGATGGCCCGTGCTCAGGCTAGCGCCGACAGGCCACCCGCATGCCGGATTCCTCCTAGGCTTGGGACGGGATACGACGTTCACCGACGCGCAGGAGGTATGGATGACACGAGAGCTGGTCTACACGGGCTTCATGTCCCTGGACGGGGTGGTCGACTCGCCAGGGGGCATCGTCGAAGGGCATCGCAGCGGTGGCTGGGTGATGCAGACCGAGTTCGTTCCGGAAGCGTTCTCGCTCAAGGGGGAAGAACTGGCCGACACCTCGGCACTGATGTTCGGCAGGCGCAGCTATGAAGCGTTCGCGCCGATCTGGCGCGACTCCGAGGACCACGCCGCGTACAAGGACCTGCCCAAGTTCGTGGTCTCGTCCACGCTCACCGACGATGCGCTGATCGACGGCTGGGGCGAGCTCGCCCTGCTGCGCTCGGTGACCGATGTCGAGAAGCTGAAGCAGACCGAGGGCGGCGCGATCTATATCCACGGCAGCGCCGAACTGGCCCGCGGGCTGGCCGACGCCGATCTGATCGACCGCTACAACCTGCTCGTGTTCCCGGTCCTGCTCGGTGCGGGCAAGGGGCTGTTCCCGCACACCGATCGTCCGAAACAGCAACTGCGCTTGCTGGATTCGGCAAGCTATGACAACGGCGTCACCAAGCTGGTCTACGCCGTCGAACACTGAGCCGGGTCAGCGGCGCCGTGCCTGGGCGCGGAGCTGATCGCGCTCGGCGGTGAGCACCGCGATCGCGTCCTCGAGTTCGAGAATGCGCGCGACGGCGGCCAGGTTGATGCCCTGACCGGTGAGGGTGGTGATGCGCCCGAGCCTGGTCAGGTCGTCGCCGCTGTAGCGGCGGGTTCCGCCCGCGCTGCGCTCCGGCGCGATGAGCCCGTGCTGTTCGTACAGGCGCAGCGTCTGCACGCCGATCCCGGCCAGGTCCGCCGCGACCGAGATGGCGTATACGGCCCGGCCCGCGGCGGGGAACTGCCCACTGCCTCCTCGGTCCATCGGTCCTCCTCGCATCTGTCGAAGAATACCTCTCCGACTTCCTTGCACTCTCCTGCCTTGAGTGCTAAATAAAATCTATGTCAGATGACACAGGTTATCTGATGACGATTCTATCGAGAATGGAGTGTGTTGGAGGTGGCGACCATGCTGATGCGCACCGATGGCCTGCGCGATCTCGAGCGGGTGACCCAGCAGATGTTCGGCACGGCGGCCCGGCCCGCGGTGATGCCGATGGACGCGTGGCGTGACGGTGAGCGGTTCATCGTCGAGTTCGATCTGCCGGGGATGGACCCGGATTCGCTCGACCTCGATGTGGAACGCAATGTGGTGACGGTGCGCGCCGCGCGTCCCGAACTCGATGCCGACCGCCCGATGATCGCGGCCGAACGCGCACGCGGGGTGTTCTCCCGGCAGTTGTTCCTCGGCGAAGGTCTCGATACCGACAGCATTCGCGCGGACTATCGCGACGGGGTACTGCGGCTCACCATCCCGGTTGCCGAGAAGGCCAAGCCACGCAAGATCGAGATCGCCCGCGAACGCGAGCCTCAGGTCATCGACGCCTGAGGGCTGTCTCCTGATTTCCGCCGAGCAGGAAGGATGCCGATGAGTCCGTTTCCCGCTGAACGCCGGGAGTCCACCGTGTCCGCGGAGTCCGCCGTGCGCTGGCCCGATCCGAGTCCGCTGGACCGTTGGTGGACCGAGGTCATGGACGGCGTGCCGCAGTATCGCACCGCCGCGTCCGTGCCGCCGGCCGCGGCCTGACCAGTAGACGGCGCCCCACCCCGGCCGCGCGGGTGGGGCGCCGTCCGTCGTTGACAAAACGGGCGCTGTCCGCGAGAGTGCAATTACTAGGGCATCCAACTATCGGAAAACCGTGCATCAGCGTGTGCGGTGGCACGATCGACGACAAGGACCGGTATGGCTCGCGAACTCACGCATTTGATCGGTGGACAGCAGGTCCATGGCACCTCGGGCAGGTTCGGTGAGGTGTTCGATCCGAACACCGGCCAGGTGCAGGCGCGGGTGCCGTTGGCGAGCACGTCCGAGGTCGAGGCCGCGATCGCGAATGCGGCACAGGCGCAGCCGGTGTGGGCGGCGTTCAACCCGCAGAAGCGGGCCAGGGTGCTGATGAAGTTCCTGACCCTGGTCAACGACGAGATGGACAGTCTGGCCGCGTTGCTGTCGTCCGAGCACGGCAAGACCATCGCCGATGCCAAGGGTGATATCCAGCGTGGTCTCGAGGTGATCGAGTTCGCGGTCGGGATCCCGCATCTGCTCAAGGGCGAGTACACCGAGAGCGCGGGCACGGGGATCGATGTGTACTCGATGCGGCAGCCGCTGGGTGTGGTCGCGGGTATCACGCCGTTCAACTTCCCGGCGATGATTCCGCTGTGGAAGGCGGGTCCGGCGTTGGCGTGTGGTAATGCGTTCGTGCTCAAGCCGTCCGAGCGTGACCCGTCGGTGCCGCTGCGCCTGGCGGAGCTGTTCTTGGAGGCTGGGCTGCCGCCGGGGGTGTTCAATGTGGTCAACGGCGACAAGGAAGCCGTGGACACGATCCTGCGGGACGAGCGGATCAAGGCGGTCGGCTTCGTCGGGTCGACCCCGATCGCGCAGTACATCTACGAGACCGCCACCGCCAACGGCAAGCGCGCGCAGTGCTTCGGTGGCGCCAAGAACCACGCCATCGTGATGCCCGATGCCGACCTCGACGATGTCGCCGACCAGCTCATCGGTGCCGGTTACGGTTCCGCCGGTGAGCGCTGTATGGCGATCTCGGTCGCGGTACCGGTGGGCGAGGAGACCGCGGACCGGTTGGTCGCGAAGCTGACCGAGCGGGTGCACAAGCTCAATGTCGGGCGCTCCGACGATCCGGGTGCCGATTTCGGTCCGCTGGTCGGTGCCGATGGCGTGGACCGGGTCAACAAGTATGTGCAGATCGGTGTGGACGAGGGCGCCGAGCTGGTCGTGGACGGTCGCGGCCTCACGGTGGAGGGCGCCGAGGAAGGCTATTTCGTCGGGGCGAGCCTGTTCGACAAGGTCACAGCCGATATGCGCATCTACCAAGAGGAAATCTTCGGCCCCGTCGTCTCGGTGGTGCGCGCCGGTGACTACGAAGAGGCGCTGCGCCTGGCCGACGAGCACGAGTACGGCAACGGTGTCGCGATCTTCACCCGCGACGGTGACACCGCCCGCGATTTCGCCGCCCGCGTGCAGGTGGGCATGGTCGGGATCAATGTGCCGATCCCGGTCCCGATCGCGTACTACACCTTCGGTGGCTGGAAGCGCTCGGGCTTCGGCGATCTGAACCAGCACGGCCCGGACTCGATCCGCTTCTACACCAAGACCAAGACGGTGACCCAGCGCTGGCCTGCGGGCGCGAAGGAGTCCAACGCCTTCGTCATCCCCACCATGGACTGACCGGCGATGTTCACACTCGACGACGACGAACGCGCCATCACCGAGACCGCGCGCCAGTTCGCCGGCGAATTCCTCGCGCCCAACGCCCTGGAATGGGATGAGCGCAAACACTTCCCGGTCGATGTCCTGCGCAAGGCGGGCCCGGTCGGACTCGGCGGTGTGTACGTGCGCGAGGACGTCGGCGGCTCGGGTCTGCGCAGGCTCGACGCGGTGCGCATCTTCGAGGAACTGGCCTCGGGCTGTCCCGCGGTCGCGGCCTACATTTCCATCCACAACATGGCCACCTGGATGATCGATGCCTTCGGCACCGACGAGCAGCGGCACCGCTGGGTGCCCCAGCTCGCGTCGATGGAGCTGCTCGGCAGCTACGCGCTCACCGAACCCGGCGTCGGCTCCGACGCGGCCGCCCTGACCACCAGGGCGGTCCGCGACGGGGAAGACTACGTCCTCACCGGCGCCAAACAGTTCATCTCCGGCGCGGGCGCCAACGACGTGTACGTGATGATGGTGCGCACCGGCGGTGACGGTCCACGTGGCATCTCCGCGCTCATCGTCCCGGCCGATACCCCCGGCCTGACGGTGGGGCCCAACGAGCGCAAGATGGGCTGGAATGCCCAGCCGACCCGCCAGGTGATCCTGGCCGACGCTCGGGTTCCGGTCGCCAACCGGCTCGGCGCCGAGGGCGACGGTTTCGCGATCGCGATGAACGGGCTCAACGGCGGCAGGCTCAATATCGCCGCCTGCTCGGTCGGCGGTGCCAGGGCGGCCATGGACAAGTGCGTCCCATATCTGTCCGAACGTCAGGCGTTCGGCAAGCCGCTGGTGCACAACCAGGCGTTGCAGTTCGAACTCGCCGACATGCGCACCCAGCTGGAAGCGGCGCGCACCCTGCTGTGGCGGGCGGCCGCCGCGCTCGACGCCGGCGCGCCGGACAAGGTGGAACTGTGCGCGATGGCCAAGCGGTTCGCCACCGACGCCGGATTCGACGTGGCCAACAAGGCATTGCAATTGCACGGTGGCTACGGTTACCTGCACGAATACGGCCTGGAGAAGATCGTGCGCGACCTGCGCGTGCACCAGATCCTCGAAGGGACCAACGAGATCATGCGGGTGGTCGTTGCCCGCGCGGTGACAGGAGCGGCATGACCGACGAACCCGAAGTGCTGATCGCCGTCGAAGACGGACTCGGCCTCATCACCCTCAATCGGCCGCGGGCCATCAATGCGCTCAATCACCCGATGGCACTGGCGATCACCGACGCGCTGCGCGCCTGGGCGAGCGACGACGCGGTGCGCGCGGTCGTGGTCACCGGTGCGGGGGAGCGCGGGCTGTGCGCGGGCGGCGACATCGTCGCGATCCACGCCGACGCGAAAGGCGGTGCGGCGGGCGCCGATTCGCCGACCGGGGTGTTCTGGCGGGACGAGTACCTGCTCAACGCGCTGATCGGCAGCTACTCGAAGCCGTATGTGGTGATCATGGACGGCATCGTGATGGGCGGCGGTGTCGGGCTGTCCGGGCACGGCAGCCACCGCATCGTCACCGAGCGGTCCAAGATCGGGATGCCCGAGGTCGGGATCGGTTTCGTGCCCGATGTCGGCGGCACCTATCTGCTGTCGCGGGCGCCCGGCGAGCTCGGCACCCACGTCGCGCTGACCACCGCGCGGATGAGCGCGGGCGATGCCATCGCGGCCGGATTCGCCGACACGTATGTGCCGTCGTCCGCGCTGCCGGAACTGCTGAACGCGCTGCGCCACAACGGCGTCGACGCGGCGATCGCGAAGTTCGCCGAACCGGCGCCGCCGTCGGAACTGCTCGCCAACCAGGGCTGGATCGATGCCTGCTACGCCACGGACACCGTCGAGGAGATCGTGGCCCGGCTGCGGGCGGCCGACGCCCCCGAGGCGACGAAGGCCGCCGAGGACCTGCTCGCGAAGTCACCGGTCTCGGTGCAGGTCACCCTGCGTGCCCTGCGCGCGGCCCGCGAGCTGCCGACCCTGGAGGCGGTCCTCGACCAGGAGTACCGGGTTTCGATCGCCGCGCTGCGCTCGCACGACCTGGTGGAAGGCATTCGTGCCCAGGTGATCGACAAGGACCGCAACCCGCGGTGGCAGCCCGCCTCGCTGGGCGAGGTCACCGCGGACCAGGTGGCGGCCTACTTCGCCGAACTCGGCGACAACGAACTCGGCGCGGCACAGGAGGCGCAGCGATGAGCACGAAGATCGGATTCCTCGGACTCGGCCACATGGGCGCGCCCATGGCGGCCAATCTGGTGCGGGCGGGCTTCGAAGTGCTCGCCTACGACCCGGTGCCCGCCGCGCAGGAGCAGGCGCGCGCCGACGGGGCCACCGTGGTGGCTACCGCGGCCGAGGCGGCGGCGGACCGGGACGTGGTGATCACCATGCTGCCCAACGGCAAACTCGTCCTCGACGTGTACGCCGAACTGCTAGCCGCCGCCGCACCGGGCACGCTGTTCATCGACTGCTCCACCATCGATGTGGCCGACGCGAAAGAAGCGGCGGCACGGGCGGTCTCGGCCGGGCACCGGCCGCTGGACGCCCCCGTCTCCGGTGGTGTCGCGGGCGCGACCGCGGGCACCCTCACGTTCATGGTCGGCGGCGCGGCCGAGGACTTCGCGCAGGCCCGCGAGGTCCTCGACGTGATGGGCGGCAAGGTGGTGCACTGCGGCGCCGCCGGCGTCGGCCAGGCCGCGAAGATCTGCAACAACATGCTGCTCGGGATCTCCATGATCGGTCTGTCCGAGGCCATGGTGCTCGGCGAGAGCCTCGGTCTGAGCCACCAGTCGTTCTTCGACGTGGTCTCCACCGCCTCCGGCCAGAGCTGGGCGCTGACCAGCTACTGCCCGGTGCCGGGCCCGGTGCCTGCCAGCCCGGCCAACAACGACTACCGGCCCGGCTTCGCCACCGCCCTGATGTCGAAGGACCTCACCCTGGCGGCGAACGCCTTGCAAGCCAACGGCGTCCACGGCGAGCTCGGCACGCTCGCGGCGGCCGTCTACGCCCGGTTCGCCGAATCCGCCGCCGACCGCGACTTCTCGGCCATCATCACCGAGATCCGCGACAACTCGACCGGCCCGTCCTGAGCGACGCCACCCGCGTGTGCCCGGTGACCGAGGTCACCGGGCACACGACATTGCGGGTCAGGCGGCCGCCCGCACCGGCTTCATGCTGAGCGCGTACATGATGCCTGCCCCGAGCAGGGCACCGACTGGCCACGACAGCGCGGTGACCGAGGCGGTCTCGGGCACGAGCGCGACGAGAACACTGACGGTGCCCGCGACGATCAGGGCGATGAGAGCCTTCGGGTTGAACCCGCGCGTGTAGAAGTACGACCCGGCGGGATTGCCGGAGTACAGCTGCGCGACCTCGGTGCGCTGTTTGCGGACCAGGTAGTAGTCGACGACGAGAATGCCGAAGACCGGGCCCATCAGCGCACCGACACCACCGAGGAAGTACACGATGAAGTCCTGGTTGGCCCACAGCTTCCAGGGCAGCACCACCACCGACAGGACCGCGGTGATGATCCCGCCGGTGCGGAAGGAGATGTACTTCGGCGCGGCGTTGGAGATGTCGTAGGCGGGGGAGACGAAGTTGAGTACCACATTGATCCCGACGGTCGCGATGGCGAACAGCACGGCCGAGACGATCACGATGGCGTCGCTGTCGATATGGGCGACCAGCTCGACCGGATCCGACAGCACCTCACCGTAGACCTTCAGCGTGGCCAGCGAGATGATGATCGAGATCACCACGAACGCGGTCTCGTTGAACGGGATACCCCAGGCGTTGCCGCGCCGGATCGCCTTCTCGTCCGGGGAGAACCGGGCGAAGTCCGCGTAGTTCACCAGCGGGCCGGCCATGAACGCCACCATCAGGAACGCCACCCCGACGAACGCCGCAACGGTCTGCCCGCTCGAGAGCGCCTCTCCGGCACGGGCATTGAAGTCGATGCTCCAGTCGGCCTTGCCGAGAATCCAGATCGCCAGCGCGATCATGCCGATCCACACCACCGGCCCCGCGAAATCCGAGGCCTTGCGCACGATCTCCATGCCGTAGCTGATGATCGCCAGCTGCACCGCCCACAGCACCCCGAACGCGATCCAGCCGAGCGTGGACAGCCCGAGGAACGTCGAGGTGGTGAGCGATTCGAGCCCCGGCGAGACGCGCAGCAGCAGCACGATCAGCGCGGTGGAGGCCAGATAGGTCTGGATGCCGTACCAGAAGATGGCCACCAGGGCCCGCAGCAGCGCGGGAACATTGGCGCCGAACACCCCGAAGGTGGCGCGGGCGAAGACGGGGAACGGAACCCCCACCTTCTGGCCCGCGACACCGACGAGATTGCTGCCGAGCCACAGCAGCAGCACCCCGGCGAACAGGGCGAGCATGGTCTGCCAGCCGGTCATGCCCAGTGCCAGCATGCCGACGGCGAAGCCGTAGCTGGCGATGCTGTGCGCCGAGGTCATCCACAGACAGAACAGGTCCCAGGTGCGCCAGGTCGCCGTGTCCTTGGTAGTGGGTGCCAAGTCGTCGTTGACCAGCTGCGAATGGTGGTCGGCGCCGCCGGGCGCCACGACCTGTGTCTCTGTCATCGAACCGAACTCTCTCTTGGTGCTAACTGTTCTGGGGGAACCCGAGGTTGATCCCGCCGTGGCTGGGGTCGAGCCACCGCGAGGTGATCGCCTTCTCCTGGGTGAAGAAGGCGAAGCCGTTGGCGCCGTAGGCCTTCGCGTCGCCGAACATCGACGCCTTGTGCCCGCCGAAGCTGTGATAGGCCACCGGGACCGGGATCGGCACGTTGATACCGATCATGCCGACGCTCACCTGCCGCTGGAACTCGCGCGCGGCGCCACCGTCGTTGGTGAAGATCGCGACGCCGTTGCCGTAGGGCGAAGCGTTGATCAGGTCGACGCCGGGTTCGAAACCGGCCACCCGGACCACCGAGAGCACCGGGCCGAAGATCTCGTCGCGGTAGACCGCCGATGCGGTGGACACCTTGTCGATCAGGGTGGGCCCGAGCCAGAAGCCCTCCGCCGCACCGTCGAAGGTCGCGGTGCGGCCGTCGACCACGATCTCGGCGCCGTCGGCGGTGGCGACGTCGAGGTAGCCCGCCACCTTGTCGCGGTGTTCGCGGGTGATCAGCGGCCCCATGTCGCAGCCGCGGCGGCCGTCGCCGGTGCGCAGACCGGCCATCCGCTCGGCGATCTTGGCGACCAGTTCGTCGGCGATCGAGTCGACCGCGAGCAGCACGCTGACGGCCATGCAGCGTTCGCCCGCCGACCCGAACCCGGCGTTGACGGCGGCGTCGGCGGCGAGGTCGAGGTCGGCGTCGGGCAGCACCAGCATGTGGTTCTTCGCACCGCCGAGTGCCTGCACCCGTTTGCCGGCGGCGGCGGCGGTGGCGTAGACGTAGCGCGCGATGGGGGTGGAGCCGACGAAGGAGATCGCGGCCACGTCGGGGTGGGTGAGCAGCGCGTCCACGGCTTCCTTGTCGCCGTGCACCACGTTGAGCACGCCCGGCGGCAGCCCCGCCTCGACGGCGAGCTCGGCCAGCCAGTTGGCCGCCGACGGGTCCTTCTCGCTCGGCTTGAGCACCACGGTGTTGCCCGCGGCGATGGCCAGCGGGAAGAACCACAGTGGCACCATGGCCGGGAAGTTGAACGGGCTGATGATGCCGACCACGCCGACCGGTTCGCGCACGGTGTACACATCGACGCCGGTGGACACGTTCTGGCTGTAGTCGCCCTTGGCCAGCTGCGGCATGGCGAGCGCGAACTCGACGACCTCGAGGCCGCGGGCGATCTCGCCTGCCGCATCGCTGAGCACCTTGCCGTGCTCGGCGGTGAGGATCTGGGCCAGTTCGTCGCGGCGGGCGTTGAGCAGCTCGCGGAAGGTCAGCAGGAACCGCGACCTGGTCGCTATCGAACTGTCGCGCCACTGCGGCAGCGCGGCGGCCGCGGCGGCGACGGCGGCGCCGACATCGGCGGTGCTCGCCAACCTGACCTCGCGCTGGGGTGTGCCGAGCGCCGGATCGAACACCGGTGCGGTGCGGGTGGATTCGCCGGGCCAGGCTTTGCCGTCGACCCAGTGATCGAGAACGGGGGTGGTCATGTGAGCTCCTTTGTTCACAGTCCGGCCATGACATCGCGGATGATCGCGATGCCCTCGGTGGCCTCGGCGTCGGTGATCACGCACGGTGGCACCACGTGCAGGCGGTTGTCGGCCACGAACGGCAGCACACCGCGCTCGACGAGGCCTGCCTTGAGTCGCGCCATGGTGGCGGCGGAGACGGGTTCGCGGGTCGCGCGGTCGGCGACCAGCTCGACCGCCCAGAACACGCCTTCGCCCCTGACCTCACCGACGATCGGCAGGTCGGTCAGCTCGGCGAGCGCGGGTCCGATGGTCTCGCGGCCGAGGCGGGCGGCGTTCTCGACGATGCCCTCCTCGGCCATGGCATCGAGCGCGGCCACGATCGACGCGGCGGCCAGCGGATGGCCGCTGTAGGTGAGGCCGCCGGGGAAGACGCGCTCGTCGAAGGTGCGCGCGATGGACTCGGCGATGATCACGCCACCGACCGGGACATAGCCGCTGTTCACCCCCTTGGCGAAGGTGATCAGGTCCGGCACCACGTCGTGGCGGCTGAACGCGAACCAGGCACCGGTGCGGCCGAAGCCGGCCATCACCTCGTCGAGGATCAACAGGATTCCGTACCGGTCGGCGATCGCCCGCACCCCGGCCAGATATCCGGGCGGTGGCACCAGGATGCCCGCGGTGCCCGGCAGGCTCTCGAGCAGGATCGCCGCTATCGAATCCGGCCCCTCGGATTGCACCACGCGCTCGAGATGACGCAGCGCGCGTTCGCACTCCTGCTCGGCGCTCTCGGCCCAGAACTCGCTGCGGTACAGGTAGGGCCCGAAGAAGTGGACGTGCCCGCGGGCGAACTCGTTGGGCACCCGCCGCCAGTCGCCGGTGGCGACCACCGCTGCCCCGGTGTTGCCGTGGTAGGAGCGGTAGGTGGAGAGCACCTTGTCGCGGCCGGTGTGCAGCCGCGCCATCCTGATGGCGTTCTCCACCGCGTCGGCTCCACCGTTGGTGAAGAACACCTTGTCCAGCCCCGGTGGGGTGAGCGCGGTGATTCGCTGGGCCGCCATGCCGCGCGCCAGATTCGCGGTGGCGGGCGCGATCGTGGTGAGCCGGGCAGCCTGCTCGGCGATGGCCCTGGTTACCACCGGATGCTGGTGGCCGATGTTGACATTCACCATCTGGCTGGAGAAGTCGAGATACTCCCGCCCGGCGTGATCCCACACCCGGCTGCCGCGGCCGCCGGCCAGCACCAGCGGATGCAGCGCGCCCTGCGCCGACCAGGAGTGGAACACGTGCTCGCGGTCGAGCTGGTAGGCAAGGGCGTCCAGGTCGACCTCGGTGGCGGTCACGACGCCGCCTTGGTTGCGGTGATGTGGGCGGCCATGCCCGGAATGACGATCTCACCGTAGGTACGCAAAGTCTCCTCCTTGTTGTCGTGCTGGAGATAGCCCGCGAACTGGTCGACACCGAGCTCGGCGAGGCGGCGCAGCTTGTGCAGGTGGTCTTCGGCGGTGCCGAGCACACAGAACCGGTCGACGATGTCGTCGGTGACGAACTCGGCGTGTGTGTTGCCCGCCCGGCCGTGCTGGTTGTAGTCGTAGCCGTTGCGGCCGGCGATGTAGTCGGTCAACGCCGGTGGCACCGAACCGGATTCGCCGTAGCGGGCCACGATGTCGGCCACATGGTTGCCGACCATGCCGCCGAACCAGCGGCACTGATCGCGCATGTGCGCCCAGTCGGTGCCGATGTACATGGGCGCGGCCACGCAGATCTTGACGGCGTCGGGGTCGCGGCCCGCGGCGGCCGCGGCCTCCTTGACGGTGCCGATCATCCACTCGGCGATATCGAGATCGGCCAGCTGCAGGATGAACCCGTCGGCGACCTCGCCCGCCAGCGCCAGGGCCCGCGGCCCGTACGCGGCCACCCACACGTCGAGGGTCGATCCGGTGCTCCACGGCAGCTGGAGCACCCGCCCGTCGACCTGGACCGCGCGCGAGTTCGCGAGTTCCCTGATGACATGGATGGATTCGCGCAGCGTCGCGAGGGTGGTCGGCTTGCCGCCGCCGACCCGGACCGCGGAGTCGCCGCGCCCGATCCCGCAGATGGTGCGGTTGCCGTAGGCCTCGTTGAGCGTGGCGTAGGTGGACGCGGTGACCGTCCAGTCCCTGGTCGCCGGGTTGGTGACCATCGGCCCGACGGTGATCCGCTTGGTCTCGTGCAGGATCTGGCTGTACAGGACATACGGTTCCTGCCACAGCACATGGGAGTCGAAGGTCCACAGGTGGCTGAATCCGTGGACCTCGGCGAGCTTGGCCAGGTACACCGAGCGCGCGGCGGGTGGATCGCATTGCAGCACCGCTCCGAATTGCATGGCAGTCTCCTAGATCAGGTACTGGCACGGATCGCGGCGGACGAACCGTCCGTCGCCCTTGCGGCCGAGGTAGGCGTTGTCGTCGACGATCACCGCGCCGCGGGAGAGCACGGTGTCGACGTGACCGTCGATCTCGTAGCCCTCCCAGGCGGAATGGTCCATGTTCATGTGGTGGGTGGCGTTCACGCCGATCGAGGTGTGCCCGTTCGGGTCGTAGATCACGATGTCGGCATCGGCGCCGGGGGCCAGCACGCCCTTGCGGCCGTAGAGCCCGAACATGCGGGCCGGGGTGGTGGCGGTGATCTCCACCCAGCGTTCGAGACTGATCTTGCCGTCGACCACGCCCTGATACATCAGGTCCATGCGGTGCTCCACCGAGCCGATGCCGTTGGGAATCTTGGAGAAGTCGCCCACACCCATGTCCTTCTGGCCCTTCATACAGAAGGGGCAGTGGTCGGTGGACACCATCTGCAGGTCGTTGGTGCGCAACGCGTTCCACGCTTCGTCCTGATGGTGGTCGTGCTTGGACCGCAGCGGCGTCGAGCACACCCATTTGGCGCCGTCGAAGCCGGGTGCGCCGAGCTGATCCTCCAGCGACAGATACAGATACTGCGGGCAGGTCTCGCCGAAGACGTTCTGGCCGCGATCGCGCGCGGTGGCCAGCTGGGCCACGGCCTGTTTGGCCGACACGTGCACCACGTACAGCGGCGCGCCGGTGAGTTTGGCGAGCATGATCGCGCGGTGGGTGGCCTCCTCCTCCAGCTCCCAGGCCCGGGCGATGCCGTGGTAGTACGGCGCGGTCTTGCCCTCGGCGAGCAGCTGGCCGACCAGCACATCGATGGCGGGCCCGTTCTCGGCGTGCATCATGGTGAGCAGCCCGGTGTCGGCGCCGGTCTGCATGGCGCGCAGGATCTGGGCGTCGTCGCTGTAGAACACCCCCGGATAGGCCATGAACAGCTTGAAACTGCTCACTCCCTCGCCGGGCAGTTCCCGCATGGCGCGCAGCGATTCGTCGTTGACGTCACCGATGATCTGGTGGAACGAGTAGTCGATGGCGCACTGGCCCGCGGCCATGTCGTGCCAGGTGGCCAGGCTGTCCTGGACGCGTTCGCCGAACTTCTGCACGGCGAAATCGATGATGGTGGTGGTGCCACCCCACGCCGCTGCCCTGGTCCCGGTCTCGAAATCGTCGGCGGCGGTGGTGCCGCCGAACGGCATCGACATGTGTGTGTGCGCGTCGATACCGCCGGGGATGACGTATTTGCCGGTCGCGTCGATCACCGTGTCGACGGTGGCGGCCAGGTCGGCGCCGAGCACGGTACTGCCCGGCTCGAGCAGGGCGACGATGCGCTCACCGTCGATGAGCACATCGGCCGCGCCGCGTCCGGTGGCCGAGACGACGGTCCCGCCGGAGATCAATGTGGTTGCCATATCGGGCCTTCCGCTCAGGGTGCGACGATGGCGCCGTAGGAATCGGGACGGCGGTCGCGATAGAACTGCCAGTCGGCGCGGACCTCGCGGACCAGCCCCAGATCGAGCTCGCGGATCACCAGTTCCTCGGTGCCGGTCGAGGCGATCTCGCCGACGTAGTTGCCGCGCGGGTCGACGAAATAGGAACTGCCGTAGAAGGTGACCGCCGCGTCACCGAACTCGTCGGACTCGGTGCCGATGCGGTTGTTGGCGGCGATGAAGTACTGGTTGGCCGCGGCCGCGGCGGGCTGCTCGAGCTCCCAGAGCCGGTTGGACAGGCCGGGTTTGGTGGCCGAGGGGTTGAACACCAGTTCCGCGCCGCCGAGGCCGTAGGCACGCCAGCCCTCGGGGAAGTGCCGGTCGTAGCAGATGTACACGCCGACCCGGCCCACAGCGGTGTCGAAGACCGGGTATCCCAGATTCCCCGGCCGGAAATAGAACTTCTCCCAGAAGCTGGGCAGGTGCGGAATGTGGTGCTTGCGGTATTTGCCGAGGTAGCTGCCGTCGGCATCGATCACCGCCGCGGTGTTGTACAGCACCCCGGGCTGATCCTGCTCGTAGACCGGGAGCACGATCACCATATTGTGCGCGCGGGCCAGTGCCGCGAAACGTTCGGTGGTGGGGCCGGGCACCGACTCGGCGTACTCGTAGTACTTCTTGTCCTGCACATTGCCGAAATACGGGCCGTAGAACAGTTCCTGGAAGCAGATGATCTGCACGCCCTCGGCCGCCGCCTGCTCGACGAACTTCTCGTGCTTGGCGAGCATGGATTCCTTGTCGCCGGTCCACGTCGCCTGCGTGATGGCTGCCTTGATGATCGTCACCAGTGGATCTCCTCGCTGAATCGGATTGTGTTATCGTCAGCAATAAACATTTCTTTAATGTTTCACTCGGTGTGGAGAAGTGTAAATCTCCGGCCGCGACGGCGAGGCGAAAGTGAACGAACGAATCCGGATCGAAGATCCGACGCCGGCGGGCATCGCCGGTGCCATCGCGCGGGCGATCACCAGTGGCGAGTTGCGCGCGGGCGACCGGCTGCCGACCGTGCGGGAGCTGTCGCGACAGCTCGGGGTGAGTCCGGCGACGGTGAGTCACGGGTGGCGGGCGCTGG
The DNA here is from genome assembly GCF_042650365.1 of Nocardia rhizosphaerae. NCBI lineage: Bacteria > Bacillati > Actinomycetota > Actinomycetes > Mycobacteriales > Nocardiaceae > Nocardia > Nocardia rhizosphaerae. The sequence continues at coordinate 845,519 of NZ_JBHSBA010000015.1, read as the reverse complement.
CGCAGGCCGGTCTGGTCGTATCCAGGGGGCGCAGTGGGACTTTCGTCGCCGAAGCGGCGGCCCGCCCCGCGCCTGCCAGGGCGGGTGGGATGAGCGGCGGCGCCAGGGACGCGCGGCTCGACCTGTCGCTCGGGACGCCGGATCCCGCACTGCTGCCAGAGATCGGCGCGTTGCTGGCGCAGGTGGCGTCGCAGGGAGAGACCACCGACTATCACCAGGCGCCGGTCGTCCCCGAGCTCGGCAGGCTGTTGCAGGCCGACTGGCCGACCCGCTCGGGTGGGCTCACCGTGGTCGACGGTGCGATGGACGCGGTGGCGCGCAGCCTGCAGGCGGTGGTGCGGTTCGGCGACCGGGTGATCGTCGAGAATCCCACCTTCCCGCACTTCCTCGACTTCCTGGAATCCATCGGCGTACAGGCGCTTCCGGTGGCGATGGACGAGTGCGGGATCCTGCCCGCCGAGCTGGCGCGGGCGCTGGACCTGGCGCCACGGGCGGCGATCGTGCAGCCGCGCGCGCAGAACCCGACCGGTGCCACCATGACGGCCGAGCGCGCCGAAGAGCTGGCCGCGATCCTGCGCGCGAGCCCGCACCGCTGCGTGGTCGTCGAGGACGATCACTCCGGCGCCATCGTGGCCGCTGACGACATCAGCCTGGGCCGGTGGCTGCCCGACCAGGTGCTGCACATCCGCAGCTTCTCCAAATCGCACGGCCCCGACCTGCGGATCGCGGCGCTGTCGGGACCGGAGGAGGTGATCGACCGTATCGTCGCCACCCGGATGCTCGGCCCCGGCTGGACCCCGCGCATTCTGCAACGGCTGCTCTACGAGCTGCTGCGCGACGAGACCGCTTGCCGCGCGGTCGAATTCGCGCGTGACGAGTACGCTCGGCGCCGCGCGGCGCTGGGCACGGCGTTGCGCGGGCACGGTGTCGGGATCGCCGACGGCGACGGCCTGAACGCCTGGCTGCCGGTCACCGACGAGCGTTCGGCCCTGGTCCACCTGGCGGCCAACGGGATCCGGGTCGCGCCGGGCGGCCCCTTCTGTGTCGGCGACCCGGGCGGCGGAACGCAGGCGGTGCGGGTCACAGTGGCGCCGCTGCGGGACGGGGTCGATGAGGTCGCCCGGATCCTTTCCGCCGCCGCGCAACCGCCACGCCAGTCCGACTACTTCACCCTCGGTCCCGCATGACCCGGTGAATGGAATTCCCCTCTTGAGCCGTTCGTCTCCACGCTGGGATCGTCGGCGCGGCGTCGGCGCCGATCGAGCGCCGCGCGGGCGATGAGGAGGAACGGGCGATGAACAGCGAGGCGACCGGCGCAGTGCCGGGACAGGACCGGAAACCGGTGCGCCGGGTCGCATTGTCGAGCCTGCTCGGCACCACTATCGAGTACTACGACTTCCTGCTGTACGGCACGATGGCGGCCGTCGTTTTCGGGAAACTGTTCTTCCCGTCGGACAATCCGGCGGCGGGCACCATCGCCGCCTTCGGCACCCTCGCGGCGGGCTACCTCGCCCGGCCGCTCGGCGGCGTGCTGTTCGGCCACTTCGGCGATCGCGTCGGGCGCAAGGCGATGCTGGTGATCACCATGACCCTGATGGGTGTGGCCAGCGCGGTGATCGGCGTGCTGCCCACCTACGCCATGATCGGTGTGCTCGCCCCAGTGCTGCTGGTGACGCTGCGGGTGCTGCAGGGCATCGCCGTCGGCGGCGAATGGGGTGGCGCGGCGCTGATGGTCGTCGAGCACGCCGACTCCGGCACGCGCGGCCGATGGACCGGGATCATGCAGCTGGGCACCCCGTTCGGGTTCCTGCTCTCGACCACCGCGGTGACGGTGGTGACCATGCTGCCGGACGCGGCACTCTACTCGTGGGGCTGGCGGATCCCGTTCCTCGCCAGCGCGGGCCTGCTGGCGATCGGTCTCTATGTGCGGCTGAAAGTGATGGAGAGCCCGGTGTTCACCGCGGCTGCCGACCAGGGGGAGCGCAAGCTGCCGATCGCGGAGGTGCTGCGGCAGCCTCGCCATCTCCTGCCCGCGGTCGCGGTGGGTATCGGCCCGTTCGCGCTCACCGCGCTGACCAGTTCGCACATCATCACCTACGCCACCGGTATCGGCTACGCGCTGTCGAGCGTGATGCGCTCGTTGCTGATCATCGTCGCGGTGTCGATCGTGTCCATCCCGTTGTTCGCCGCGCTCTCCGACCGGCTGGGCAGGCGCCGGGTGATGATGGCCGGTGCCGTCGCGACCGTGCCGTACGCGTTCCCGCTGTATGCCCTCGTCGACACCGGCTCGGTCCTCATCCTGACCGGCGCGCTGATGATCGCGCAGTTTCTGCAGAACGCGATGTACGCCCCGCTGACGCCGCTGCTGTCGGAGATGTTCCCCACCCGCATCCGCTACACCGGTGTGTCGGTGGCCTACCAGAGCGCCGCGCTGCTCGGCGCGGGCTGCACGCCGCTGATCGCGAGCAGCCTGACCGCGGCCTTCGGGCAGACGAGTGCGCCGCTGAGCGTGATCGCCGCGGTCGCGGCACTGGTCACTCTCGGCGCGCTCGCGGTGACGGCGGAGACCAGGGGCCGGGATCTGACCGCCGAACTCGGCGCGAACGACCGCGACGACGAACGACGAGTTCACGCGGTCTGACCACGGCACCGCATCCCGGTGGCCGGGAAGCCACCTTCCGCTTGCCCGCCGCAGTTTCTACTGTCCACTCGACAGCGACCGAAGGAGTTCCACCATGACGACCCGTTCCGCGACGCCCCCGGCAGCGCACGACATCACCGTCGACCTGCTGGTGGTCGGCTCAGGCACGGGCATGGCCGCCGCACTGACCGCCGCCGAACTCGGCATGTCCACCCTGATCGTGGAGAAGACCGCCTACGTCGGCGGGTCGACGGCACGGTCCGGCGGTGCGTTCTGGCTGCCCGACAACCCGGTGCTACGCGAATCCGGTGCGGGCGATTCCCCTGAGGCCGCGAACACCTACCTGCGCTCGGTGGTCGGTGACTCCGCCCCCGCCGAGCGCGGCGCGGCGTTCGTCGCGAACTCCGCCGCGACCCTCGACCTGCTGCGCAGGCTGACGCCGATGAAATTCTTCTGGGCCGAAGGCTATTCGGACTACCACCCCGAGCTGCCCGGCGGTTCGGCGGCCGGTCGCACCTGTGAATGCAAGCCGTTCAACGCCTCGGTCCTCGGTGCCGAACGGTCGCGGCTGCGTCCCGGCCTGATGGAGGCGCCGGTGCCGATGCCGACGACCGGTGCCGACTACAAGTGGATGAATCTGGTGGCCAGGGTGCCGTCGAAGGGCATTTCGCGCATCCTGAAGCGGCTGGCGCAGGGTCTCGGCGGGCTGGCGCTGCGGCGTGAGTACATGGCGGGCGGGCAGGCACTGGCCGCGGGTCTGTTCGCCGGGGTGGTGCGCGCCGGGATCCCGGTATGGACCGAGACCGAGATCGTCCGGCTGATCACCGACGGCGACCGGGTCACCGGAGCCGTGGTGGCACAGGGCGGTTCGGAGTTCACGGTGACCGCCCGCCGCGGCGTGGTGCTGGCGGCCGGTGGCTTCGACCACGATATGGCCATGCGGCACAAGCACCAGTCCGCGCGGCTCGGCGAGCACGAGAGCCTCGGCGCCGAGGGCAACACCGGCGACGCGATCCGGCTCGCGCAGGAGGCCGGTGCCACCACCGAACTCATGGATCAGGCGTGGTGGTTCCCCGCGGTGGCGGCGCTGCCCGGTGGCGCGCCGACCGTGATGCTGGCCGAGCGTTCGCTGCCCGGCTCGTTCATCGTCGACCAGAGCGGCCGTCGCTTCATCAACGAGTCCATCGACTACATGTCGTTCGGGCAGCGCCTGCTCGCCCGCGAGCGTGCCGACGACCCGGTCGAGTCGATGTGGATCGTGTTCGACCAGAAGTACCGCAACAGCTACATCTTCGCGGCCGAGATGTTCCCCCGCCAGCCGCTGCCGCAGAGCTGGTACGACGCCGGGATCGCGCACCGCGCCGACGATCCCGCCGAGCTGGCCCGGCTGGCCGGCCTGCCCGAGGACGCTTTCACCGAGACCTTCCGCCGTTTCAACGACGACGCCGCCACCGGCACCGACCGCGCGTTCGAGCGAGGCGAGAGCGCCTACGACCGCTACTACGGCGACCCGACCGTCCGGCCCAACCCGAACCTGCGTCCGCTGACCAAGGGCCCCTACTACGCGGTGCGGATGACCCTCAGCGATCTCGGTACCTGCGGCGGCGTGCGCGCCGATGCCAGGGCCCGCGTGCTCCGCGAGGACGGCACCCCCATCGCCGGCCTGTACGCCATCGGCAACACCGCGGCCAATGCCTTCGGCCGCACCTACCCCGGCGCGGGCGCGACCATCGGGCAAGGCCTGGTCTTCGGCTATATCGCGGCCCGCGACGCGTACGACGCGACGCGGTAGCGGCGGCGCGGTCGACCGAGGAGCATCCTGTCGATGCGGGGTATCAATCACATCGTGCTGTTCGTCGCCGACCTGCCGCGCAGTCTCGCGTTCTACGAGGAGGTGCTCGGGTTCACCAGGTTGCCCGAGGGATTCCCCGGCGGCGCGTTCCTGCGTCATCCCGAGTCTGCGAACGACCACGATCTCGGACTGTTCCAGGCGCGGGCGCAGGCGGGGCCCGCCGGTGCGGTCGGGCTGTACCACGTGGCGTGGGAGGTGGCGACACTGGCCGAATTGGCTTCGATGCGTACGCGTTTGGCCGAGGCCGGGGCGTTGACCGGGGCGAGCGACCACGGGTCGACCAAGGCGCTCTACGCCCGCGACCCCGACGGCATCGAATTCGAGGTGTGCTGGCTGGTGCCGGACGCGCAGGTCGAAGCGGCGCTGGCACCGGGAACGGCGCTCACCGGGCCGCTCGACCTGGCCGCCGAGATCGAGCGGTACGGTGCGGCCACGCCGGGCGGGCCGCGCGAGGACCGGGAGCTCTGGGCGCGGGTGGCGGCAGTACGCGGGACCACCGGAACAAAATAGAACGTGTTCTAGTAGCCTCGGGCTATGGAACAACTCACCGGACTGGATGCCAGTTTCCTCTACCTGGAGACCGGCACCCAGCATCTCCACGTCTGCGCCCTGCTGATCCTCGACCCCGCCGACGGGACCTACTCCTTCGACCGGCTCCGCGACGAACTGCGCCGCAGGCTGCCGTTGATCCCGCACATGCGCCGCAGGGTGCACCCGGTGCCGTTCGATCTCGACCACCCGCTGTGGGTCGACGACGCCGATTTCGACCTCGACAACCACCTGCGCCGGATCACGATGGCCGAGCCGATCGGGCAGGCCGAACTGGCCGGGATGATCGGTGAGATCGCGAGCACCCCGATGGACCGCGCCAGACCGCTGTGGGAGATGACGGTGGTGGAGGGCCTGCGCGACGGCAAGGTCGCGATGATCTGCAAATACCACCACTCGGCGGTCGACGGCATCACCGGCACCAACATGATGATGCACCTGTGTGATCTCGAGCCCGGCCTGCGACGCCCCGAGCCCGAACCGTGGCAGCCGGAACCGGCGCCCGGCGGGCTCGGTCTCGCCCTGCGCGCCGTGACCCGACTGCCCGCCAGGGCGGGGGTGGTCGGCATGGTGCCGCGAACGGTCGGCATGGTCGCCGGGTTCGCGCAGCGGCGGCGCAACAACGAAGCGGGCATGGCCCTGCCGTTCGCCGCCCCGCGCACCCCGTTCAACCAGGCGATCACCGCGGCCCGCGCGGTGGCCTTCACCAAGGCCGACCTCGGCGCGATCAAGGAGATCAAGACCGCCTTCGGGGTGAAGGTCAACGATGTGGTGCTCGCCGTGGTCGGCGGGGTGCTGCGCCGCTACCTCGACGACCGCGACAGCCTGCCCGAGCGGTCGCTGATCGCCTCGGTGCCGGTGTCGGTGCACGACTCGACCACGCACACCGCGGGCATCAACAAGGTCTCCACGCTGTTCTGCCGTCTCGGCACCGATGTCGCCGATCCGGTGGCGCGGCTGAGTCAACTGGCCACGGCGAATCAGGCGGCCAAAGACGAGCACGAGCTGATCGGCGCCGACTTCCTGCAGGACTGGTCGAAGTACGCGCCGCCGAACACCTTTCAGCTCGCCGCCAGGGTGTACTCCTCGCTGAAACTGTCCGACCGGCATCCGGTGGTGCACAACCTGGTGGTGTCGAACGTGCCAGGCCCGCCGATGCCGCTGTACTTCCTCGGTGTCCGAGTGGACGGCATGTATCCGTTCGGTCCGGTCTTCCATGGTGCCGGGCTCACCGTCACGGTGCTGTCCAACTGCGGCGACCTCGACTTCGGCTTCATCGCCTGCCGTGACCTGGTGCCCGATATCGAGGCGCTGGCCGACGCGGTGCCCGCCGTGATCGCCGACCTGCTCGCCGCGGCCCGCGCCAGAGGCTGATCAACGCTCCGGGCCGACCGCCCTGTTCGCCATCGGCGTCGAACAGGGTCGTCATCTACCGTCGCGCCGCCACTGTCACGCACGCCAGCGTCAGCGCCGGCACGAACCGGTGCGGTGCCACCGCGCAGGCCGCATGGCCCGCCGCCACCGGATGGATACTCGCCCCCGGAATCGCGGCCGCGAGTTCGATCTGCCGGTACACCGGAATCGCTTTGTCCTTGGTGGTGATCACCACCGCGGTGGGCATTCGCAGCTCGGGCAGCCACGTCGTCGCGTCGAAGGTGCCGATCTCGGCCAGCACCGGCCCCAGCGCCCAGCCGCTGGTACTGCGGAATTCCTCCAGTGCCCACCGGCGCAGCCGCCCCGGCTCCAAGGCCGCGGGAAGTTCCGGCAGGCGCCGTGCCCGCCGCCCCGCCCGCCGATACGGGTAGTCGCCCAACGCCCGCGCGGTCGCCGCGAACCCGCGATGGAACGCCCGCTCACGCCACTTCTCCTGGAAGCGATACGGGGTCGCGCACAGCACGAGCCCGGCGACCCGCCTGGGATGTCTGCGCGCGGTGAGCAGCGAGACGATGCCGCCGAGTGAATAGCCGACACAGACGAACCGCCCGATTCCCAGCGCATCGGCGACCGCGACCACATCGTCGGCGCAGTCGTCGAGCCGGAAGCGGGGGGAGCGGATGCCGCGCCCGTGCCACCGCTGGTCGAACAGCACCACGCGATAGTGCTCCGCGAGTGTCGCCAGTGCCGGGAACCAGTTGAGCACGGCTGTGCACGCGGTGCCGTGCAGCAGGATCAGCGTCGGCGCGTCCGGCGGGCCGGGCAGATCGACGACATAGGTGCGCCCGCGGCCTGGGAGGTCGAGCATCCGTCCCTCGGGAACGTCGTCGACATCGGGCACGACGAAGGGTCCGGTCCGTATCGATCGTGTCGCTCCCACGGCGCCTCCCGGTTGCGGTTCTAGAACACGTTCTAGTCGATGATGGCATACGGGCCCGGATCCGCGTCGGCGGCCTTGGACCTTCTAGAGTCGACGGGGTATCCGCCGGCGACAGGAGGACGTGATGGACGCGCCGAACCCGCGCACGCCCAGCAGGTGGGAGGAGCTCATCGCCGAGGATCCGGCCCATTCGACCCGGTACGTCGACCGGTTCCGCTCCCTCGCCGCCGAGGGGCACGACATCGTCGGCGAGGCGCGGCTGATCGACGCGATGCTCGCGCGCGGCAGCCGGGTGCTCGATGCCGGCTGCGGTGCGGGGCGGACCGGCGGTCACCTGTTCGCCGCCGGGCACACCGTTGTCGGGGTGGATGTCGACCCGGTGCTCGTCGCGGCGGCCGAGGCCGACTATCCCGGCCCGACCTGGTTGGTGGGCGATCTCGCCGAACTCGACCTTCCGGCGCGCGGCGTCGCGGCCGGGTTCGATGTCGTCGTGTGCGCGGGCAATGTGATGACGTTCCTCGCACCGTCGACCCGGGTCGCGGTGCTGGCCGGATTCGTTCGCCATCTCGGTCCCGGCGGGCGCGTGGTGACCGGCTTCGGTGCCGACCGCGGCTACGGCTTCGCGGAATTCCTCGCCGATGCCGAGACCGCGGGCCTGACCGCGGATCTGCGGCTGTCCACCTGGGATCTGCGGCCGTTCACCGTCGACTCGGACTTTCTGGTCGCGGTCTTCTCCCGCTCGGCCTGAGCGGCGATCACGCCGAGCGCGTCGGCGACCCGCGATGCCGTACCCCGCGAGAATCTGTGGGAGGGGCCGACCGCCTGACGTCGAGATCTCCCATCCCCCTTTCACTGTATACCTGAATCCGGGGCCTCATGGGGCCGGGAAAAGTCGTCCATAATCGCTCGCGACATGCCGAAACCGCAGGTGAGGAGTGGCGTGATGGTTCATGTGCTCGATATCGGGGAGATCGACCGGACCCAGGTGGCGCAGGTGGGTGGCAAGGCGGCCGGGCTCGGTGAACTCGCGCGCATCGATGGCGTCGAGGTGCCCGACGGCTTCTGTGTGACCACCGCCGCGTTCGCGCGGGCCGTGTTCGCCGCGCCCGGACTCGACGATCGGGTCCTGGCACTGGATCAGCTGACGCCCGACGACAGCGCGGGGATCGCGGCGCTGAGCGCGCAGGTGCGCCGAGCCGTCGAGAACCTCGCCGTACCCGACGAGGTGGCGGCCGCGATCCGCGCCGCGCATGCCCGGTTCGGCGCGGACGGAGCCTACGCGGTGCGCTCCAGCGCGACGGCCGAAGACCTGCCCACCGCCTCGTTCGCGGGGCAGCAGGACACGTTCCTGAACGTGCTCGGGATCGGGCCGATCCTGGACGCGGTCCGCCGGTGCTGGGCGTCGCTGTTCACTGAGCGTGCGGTCACCTACCGGCTGCGGCAGGGGTTCGGCGGCACCGGGATCCGGATGGGAGTCGTGGTGCAGCGCATGGTGTTTCCGCGTGCCGCGGGCATCATGGTCACCGCCGACCCGGTCAGCTCCGACCGCACGGTCGTCTCCATCGACGCGGGCTTCGGTCTCGGCGAGGCGCTGGTGTCGGGTCTGGTGGACGCCGATGTGTACCAGGTGCGGGCCGGCGTCGTCACCGGCACGACGATCGCCACCAAGAAGCTGGCCGTCGAGGCCGCCCCGCGGGGTGGCACCCGGATGCGCGAACTCGCCGAGGAGCGCCGCACCGAGTGCGTACTGACCGAGCCCGAAGTATTGCGCCTGGCCCGTCTCGGCCGCCGGATCGAAGCTCACTTCGGCAGCCCACAGGACATCGAGTGGTGCCTGGACGACGACACGGTGCGCATCGTGCAGAGCAGGCCGATCACCACGCTGTTCCCGGTCCCCGCCGCCGGCGACGACGCGTACCACGTCTACGTGTCGGTGGGCCATCAGCAGATGATGACCGACGCCATGAAACCCCTCGGCCTCTCGATGTGGCAGCTCACCAGCCGGGCACCGATGCGGGACGCGGGCGGGCGGCTGTTCGTCGACGTCACCGCGGCGCTGTCGACGCCTGCCTCCCGAACCGGGCTGGTCGCCGGCCTCGGCAAGTCCGACCCCCTGATCGGCGATGCGCTGCGGACCCTGCTCGACCGTGGCGTCGTTCCCGAAGCGCCCCAGCCGGATTCCGCGTCGCCGCCGGGAACGGTACCGGCGCGCATCGATATCGACACCGATCCCGGCATCGTCGCCGAACTGATCGCCGACAGCGAGGCCTCCCTCGCCGCCATGACCGAGCGGATCGGGACGAAGTCCGGTCCCGAACTGCTCGACTTCATCGAGGCCGACATCGCCGAACTCCAGCGGGTGCTGTTCACCCCGCGCGGACTGCGGGTGATCACGGCGGCGATCGACGCCGCGCAGTGGCTCAACGACCGGCTGTCGGAGTGGCTGGGGGAGAAGAACGCCGCCGATACGCTCACCCAGTCGGTGCCGGGGAACGTCACCTCGGAGATGGGGCTGGCCCTGCTCGACGTCGCCGATGTGCTCCGGCCGTATCCGCAGGTGGTGGCCTACCTGCGGCAGGTCGAGGAGCAGGGTGGCGAGGGCGACTTCCTGGCCGGGCTGTCGCGGTACGAGGGCGGTACGGAATCCAGGGCCGCCATCGAGGACTTCCTCGCCGGCTACGGCATGCGCTGCGCGGGCGAGATCGACATCACCCGGCCCCGCTGGAGCGAACATCCGGCGACGCTGGTGCCGATGCTCCTCGGCAATATCCGCAACTTCGAACCCGGAGCGGGCAGAGCGCTGTTCGACGCGGGGCTGCGCGCCGCCGAGGAGGCCGAACAGTCACTTCTGCACCGTATTCGGGCGCTCCCCGACGGGGCGGACAAAGCGGCCGAGACCGCACGGATGATCGAGCGGGTCCGCACCTACTCCGGCTACCGGGAATATCCGAAGTACCGGATGGTCAGCAGGTACTTCCAGTACAAGCGAGCGCTGCTCGGCGAGGCAGGGCGTCTCGTCGCGGCGGGTGTCCTCGGTGAACCGGAGGACATCTACTTCCTGCGGTTCGATGAACTCCGCGAGGTGGTGCGCACGCACCGGGTGGACCCCGGCCTCATCGACGAGCGCAAAGCCGCGTTCCTGACCTACCGGACGCTCACCCCGCCCCGCGTACTCACCTCCGACGGCGAAGCCCTCACCGGCGCCTACCATCGCTCGGATCTGCCCGCGGGTGCGCTGCCGGGGATGGCGGTGTCGAACGGGACCGTCGAAGGCCGCGCCAGGGTGCTCACCGATCTCGGCCGCGCCGATCTCGCGCCCGGCGACATCCTGGTCACCGCCTACACCGACCCGAGCTGGACACCGCTGTTCGTGTCGATCGCGGGCCTGGTGACCGAGGTCGGCGGCCTGCTCACCCACGGTGCCGTGATCGCCCGCGAATACGGGCTGCCCGCCGTGGTCGGGGTCGAGTACGCGACCACGACGATCCGGGACGGACAGCGGATCCGGGTGAACGGCACCGACGGCTACGTCGAGATCCTCGCGTAGCTGACCGCTGTTTGGCCGGGCGTGAACCGGAAACCCACAGGGCGAGGTGATGGTGATGGTCGACGATGTCGAGAAGCGCTGGAGCAACGGTGGGGAGGGCGGGCAGGTGGCCCGCTATCTCGTGGCGGTGATCGTGTCGGCGGCGCTGGTCGCGGCCGTCACCGGGATCTGGGCCGCCCGCAGGTCGGCGTGTGCCGAGGCGGCGACCACGCTGTGCGATACCCCGGCCAAGGCGGCCGTCTTGTTCGGCCCAGCCGTGATCCTGCTGCTCGGCGGTCTCGGCGCGTTCGCCCGCACCTACCGGCAGTGGCGGCGCGGACAGAACTGGCCGCTCTGGCAGGGCGCTGGCTGGTTCCTGTTCCTGCTGATGACCGCCTATCTCGCGATCGGTGCCGGTGCGGCCGCCCGGTGAGCGGCCGGGTCGGGGAAGCGTGAGGTAGCGCGCTGGGCTCCGGTAGATTCGCCGCAACGACCGGAAGGAGTAGCGCGTGCCCATCCTGCACAAGGACATGCAGTTGTGCGTCTCGTTCGCGGCGCGGCCGAGCAATATCGGGACCCGGTTCCACAACTATCTCTACGACGAGCTCGGCCTGAACTTCGTGTACAAGGCATTCGCCCCGGTCGATATCGCGCAGGCCGTCGCCGGGGTGCGCGGTCTGCCGATTCGCGGTGCCTCGGTGTCGATGCCGTTCAAGGAGGCGGTGATCCCGCTCGTCGATCATCTGCACGCCAGCGCGACGGCGATCGACTCGGTGAACACCATCGTCAACGACGACGGCGTGCTCACCGCGTACAACACGGACTACCTCGCGGTGGAATCGCTGCTGCGCACGCACGCGGTCGACCCGGCGGCGAGTGTGCTGCTGCGCGGCAGCGGTGGCATGGCCAAGGCGGTACTCGCCGCGTTCGCCGGCGCCGGATTCGGTGACCTGACCGTGGCCGCCCGCAACGAGACCGCAGGCCGCGCACTCGCCGATCGCTACGGCGCGCGCTGGATCCCCGACCCCGCCGACGCCGGTGCCGAGGTGCTGGTGAACGTCACTCCGCTGGGCATGCACGGCTGCGATGCTGCCGTGCAGTCCTTCCCCGATGCGGCGATCGCGGGGGCCGAGGTGGTCTTCGATGTCGTCGCCATGCCCGCCGAAACCCCGCTGATCACCGCAGCCCGCGCCAGGAAGAAACGGGTGATCACCGGCGCCGAGGTGATCGCCCTGCAAGCCGCCGAACAGTTCACCCGCTACACCGGTGTCGAGCTGACCGCCGACCAGATCCAGCGCGCCGCCGCATTCTCCCGCGCCTGATCCGGTCCCGGCCGCGCCCCCGGCGGGTGCCTCCAGCGTGGGCGGAAATCCCTGGTCCACATCGTGTTCCGGTCTATGGTGATCCGATGTGCACGCCCGAGATCGTTCGTCTTGCCCGGGACGCCGTGCCACGCCCGACCCGGCGCGCACTGCTCGGGCTGGCCGGGCTGACGGCCGTGGCCGCGGTGGCACCGGCACCAGCGGCGGCCGCGCCACGGACCAGCGGCGTCCTCGACCTGACGCACACCCTGCGTCCCGGATTGCCCGTCTGGCCGGGGAATCCACCCATGGCGATGGTGCCGGTGGCCCGGCACGCCGCGGGCGGCTTCGGCCAGTACGCGCTCGGCTACTGGGAACACACCGGCACCCACATCGACGCGCCCGCACACCGGATACCCGACGGGGCGAGCACCGAAGCGCTGGCGGTCGAGGACCTCGTCGCTCCGCTCGTGGTGATCGATATCAGCGACAAGGCCACCGACGATCCCGACGCCATGGTGACCGTCGCCGATCTGGACTCGTGGCGGGCCCGGCACGGTGACATCCCCGGCGGCGCGTTCGTGGCGATGCACTCCGGATGGGAGCGACACCTCGCGACGCCGTCGGCGTTCCTGAATCTCGACGAGCGCGGGCTACCGCACGCGCCGGGATTCGCCGCCGAAACGGTGGAGTACCTGGTCGCGCAGTACGGCATCGTCGGCGCCGGGGTCGACACGCTCAGCCTCGACAGCGGGGCCGATCCCGGTTTCGGCGCGCACACCGCGCTGCTCGGCTCTGGCCGCTACGGTGTGGAAATGCTCGCGGGGTTGGCCGCGGTACCGGCCGTCGGCGCCACCGTGGTCGTCGGCGCACCGAAACACGCGGGCGGCACCGGCGGTCCGTGCCGAGTGCTCGCCCTCACCTGAGCCCATCGGCTCTGCCGATGGAAAGCCGGTGGGCGAAACGGTTTCCCGGATCCCATGCCGCTTTGACCCGGCGCAGTCGCGCGTAGTTGTCGCGATAGTAGAAGGCGTGCCACGGCAGCCCCGAGGTGTTCCACACGGGATCGGCGAGGTCGCCGTCGGGGTAGTTGATGTAGCTGCCGCCGTACCGCTCGCCGGGGACCGGGACACCGCCGGTGTCGGCGTGGACATCGCGATACATCTCGCGTGCCCACCGCAGGTACCGGTCGTCGTCGGCGGGGTCTCGCCAGGCGGCGTGGATCAGCATCGTCATGAACGAATCACGGGCAGGCATGGCCGTCGCACCGGGGCCGACCGCGTTGACCGCGCCGCCGAACGGCAGGAACTCCAGCTGGGAATCGCCGAGAAAGCGCAGATCGGTGAGGTATCGGTAGCAGACCCGCAGCTGTTCGGCGGTATAGGCCTGGCGCAGGTAGGCGGCCTTCACCTTGACCCGGATCGTGCTCGGAGCCTTGGCGTAGTAGACCTGTCGCACGGTGTCCGGGTACGCCCGCCGGGTGACAGGCAGCCGGATCGGTGGGGGGAACACGCCCTCGCTCACCGCGGCGACGAACTCGTCGCAGCGCGCCTGGGCGTCCGGCGCGTCGGCGTCGAGCAGGATCAGCAGTTCCGCGGCACCGGTGCCGGTGGGCCTGATCATCAGCGGCGCGTACAGCCCGGCGAACGCGTTGCCAGGGGCGCGGTATCGCTCGAAGAACCGCAGATAGTTGCCGACGAACCGGACGAAGGAATCCTCGGTGGTGAACGGCAGGACGAGCCGGGTGTCGAGCATGTGGGCCGGTGGTGTGGGGAGGGCACGAGCGGGATCGTCGCCGTCGGCGCCGGGGGAGCGCAGCAGGAAACGGGTCACCACCCCGAAATTGCCGCCCCCGCCACCGGTGTGCGCCCACCACAGGTCGCGGTGCGGCCCGTCACGGTGGGCGACAACGACTTTCGCGGCGCCACCGGCATCGACCGTGACGACCTCGACTCCGGCCAGATGATCGGCGACGAGCCCGTGGCGGCGTGAGAGCGGCCCGTAGCCGCCGCCGCAGACATGACCGCCCATCCCGACACCGAGACAGATCCCACCCGGCACGGTGACACCCCACCGATGCAGCGCCTCGTAGACCGTCCCGATGTCGGCGCCGGCGCCGACGGAGAACGCGCGGTGTTCGGCGTCCCAGGACACCGCGGTCAGCCTGCCGAGATCGATGATCGCCCCGGTGTCGGCGCCGTCGACGAAATCGTCGAAGCAGTGCCCGCCGGAGCGAACCGCGATCGGCGTGCCGTCGCCCACCGCCGCCGCCACCGCATCGACGACCTCACCACCGGTAGCAGGCACGTAGAACCTGGCGGGCGCGGCCTGGAACCGCCGGTTGTAACCGCGCAGTGTCAGCGACTGGTAGTCGGGATGATCCGGTCCGATTCCCTGGGCCTCGGCCCGCGCGGCCCTCGCGCCGAGTGCCGCGACCACACCACCGGCCAGCGCGCCGGAGATCAGGGTGCGGCGTGTGATCGACATGGATTAGTCCTTCCGCCAGGGACATCGGATCGGACACTAATCGCTTCGCCGCACCGGTGTGGCCGATGGCACGCCATTGCCCCCGGCGAGCCTCGTTCGCCGCGCACTTGTTTCGCGGGCGGACCTCGTCACGGACCCTCTCGAGTCGGCCGCCTGCCGAGGTTCGCGGCAGGAATGACACCCGCACCGGGTCGGATTCGCCCGAAGACGGCACCCCGCCCGCGATCCTCGGTCGTGGCGTGCGCGCCGGTGCCGAATGTGTTGTGATCTGTGTGGGAGGGAGCTATGCGCGAGCGAATGAGAAGAGCTGTGATGCCTGGGTGTGTCACCGCGGCCCGCGTCGGCACGGAGTCTGCCCGGTGAGCGCCGGGGACCGGTCCGGCGGTAGGCGGCTGCCGAAGGCCGTGCTCGCCGGCACCGTCGCGGCCGTCGCCGGCCTGTTCTGGCTGTACTGTGTGTTCCTTGCCGCCCGTTCGTGGCTGGCGAGCGATCCCGCCACCGACCCGCACGGCTACGCGCTGCTCTTCGCGACCGTGCTGGCCTTTCCCTCGGCGGGCGTGGTCGCGGTGACGCTGCCGTTCGTGGTAAGCGCGGGACCACGCCGCACCGCACTGGTCAAGTTCGTCGTCCCGGTGCTCTTCGGAGTGTCCACCCTGATGCTGGTGGCGCTGGCCACCGCCTGAGATCCGCGGACCGCGCGACCGTGCGGGTGGCACGGCGGTGACCGGTCACCGGGTGCGGTGGTGCGCACGCCCGCGCCGCACCCGTGCGGCTTCGATCCGGACCGCCAGCTCGACCAGGTCGGCCGCCGGACCGGTCGGCGGGGTCTTTCGGTGCCAGATCGCGCGAAACTTCCTGGCCAAGACGACACCGTCGGGCAGCCCCACCTCGCGCAGCGTGCCCGCGCCGAGTTCGTGCGCGACGATCGAGCGGCTCACCACCGCCGGGGCGGCACCGCTGCGGGCGGTCGCCAGAATCGCTGCGGCCGAACCGAGTTCGGCGGCGGGTGGGGCCGGTGCGCCGTGCATCGCCAGCGCCGCCCAGACGGTATCGCGCGTTCCTGAGCCACGCTCCCGCCACAGCAGCGGTGTCGCGGCGAGTTCGCCCAGCGTCACCGGATCCCGCCGAGCGGCCCACGGATGGTCCGGGGACACCACCACGGCGAGCTCGTCGGCGACGAGCACCCGGCTCCCGAGACCGGCGGGGGCGTGCGGACCTTCGACGAACCCGAGTTCGACCGTGCGCGCCGTGACCGCGGTGCGCACCTGCTCGGAGTTCGCCACGTCCAGTTCGACCGCCACCTCGGGACGGAGTTTCCGCAGCGCGGAGAGCCAGTGCGGAATCCGATGATCACCGATCGTCTTCGACGCGAGCACCCGCACACCGGGACGTTGCGCGCGCTGCAGCTCCACGATGCCGTCGCGCAGCGCGTGCCAGGCCGCGAGGACCGGACGACCGAGCTCGACCACCGTCTGGCCCGCGTCGGTCAGCGCCGACCCGGTCGGCCCCCGGTCCACCAGCCGCAGTCCCAGCCGTCGCTCCAGCGCGTTGATCCGCATCCCGACCGCGGGCTGACTGAGGCCGTGCCGCCGCCCCGAGACTGCCCAGCTCGGCCACCGACACCAGGAGTTCGAGTACCGCGATATCCGGTGTTCCCGGCGCTGACCTCATAAGCAGACCTTAGGTCGAACGCAGTTGCCGCTACCGGAATTGCTGCGCGCGCAGCAGGATCGCCAGCAGGCCGCGCTGCGCAGCGCGGTGAAGGAGGAGAGACCATGACATTCGTGATCGACACACCCCACGTGGCCGGCTACCGGCGCTGACCGAATGCCCGGTCCCGATCGGCGGGGCCGGGCACACGGGGTGAGGTTGCGCTATCCGGGTCGTGCCGCGTGGTAGGTGTGACAGGCATGGGCCGAATGATCATCGGTGCGATGGAGCTGGGGCTCACCATCCTCGGCATGGCTTGGCTGCTGGTGTTCTCGTGGTCGGCCGACGGGGTCGGCCTGCTGCTGGCATGGAACATTCTCGCGGTGGTCTACGTGCTGACGGGCTGGCTGCTACTGCACCGGGACCTGCCCGACGACCCGTCCGCCCAGGTCGCGGACTGGATCGGGCCGAGCTGGTATGCCACCACGATGGCGCTGGTCGCCAGCAGTTCCGGGCTGGCGGCGGGCATGATCATGATCGCCTCGCGCGAAGGTGGCGGTCCCGACGCCCTGGCACAGGGCGTCGCGGCGTTCACCGTACTGATGTCGTGGCTACTGCTGCACACCGCGTTCGCGCAGATCTACGCGCGCGCCTACTTCGCCGAAGGGGGACTGGCCTTCCCGGAGTGCCGGTGGCCGCAGCTCACCGAATTCGTCTACTTCTCGTTCACCGTCGGCACCTCGTTCGCGGTATCGGATGTGAACGTGGTCGACCGATCCATGCGGCGGCGCGTCGTCGCGCACAGTGTGCTGAGCTTCTTCTTCAACGCGGCCGTTGTCGCCATCGCGATCGACTGGCTCAAGAGCTGAGCGCCGCCTCACAGCGGCAGGTCACCGGGCCGCAGCTGGACCGGATGATCGGCCGTGAGACTGCGATAGAGCACCCCGAGGTCGAGCGAATCCGCTCTCCGCCTGCTCGGCTGCGGGCCTCGATCGACCTGCCGGTGCAACGCCTCCATCTGCTCGTCGAGCTGGGTCGCCACCTCGGCCGCCTGGGCCAGATCGCTGCGCAGGTTCGGCGGCACCTCGCCCCGGTACTTGTAGTAGATCTTGTGCTCGAGGCTGGCCCAGAAGTCCATCGCGATCGTGCGGATCTGGATCTCGACCGGAATCCGTTCGGTGCGGTCGGACCGGAACACCGGGATCGACACGATCAGATGCAGGCTCTGATACCCGTTGGGCTTGCGGTGGGTGATGTAGTCGCGTTCCTCCAGCACCGTGATGTCGGCCTGGCTCGCCAGCATCTGCTTGATCGTCGCGATATCGGAGATGAAACTGCACACCACCCGCACCCCGGCGATATCGAGCACGTTCTCCCTGATGGAGGTCAGGTTCATCGCGTAGTTCTTGCGCCGCACCTTCTCGAGCACACTCTCCGGCGACTTGAGCCGCGAACCCACGTGCTCGATCGGGTTGTACTCGTGGGTGTTGTTGAAGTCCTCGCGCAAGATATTGATCTTGGTGGTGACCTCGTCGATGGCGAACTTGTAGCCGAGCATGAAATCGACGAACTGATCCCGGATCAACCTGAGATCGTCGACGGCGATGCCGTGCCCGTTGTCGGTGGGGCCGTCATCGCGCGCGTGCTCGGGGTGCCATGGCTTCATCGAGTCCATTGTGCCTGTTCGCGCGACCCGGGTGCCCACCTATGCTGGTCCGGTGGTCGCCGCGCTCCTGTCCTTCACCCTCGCCGCCGTGTTCATCGTCGTGCTGCCCGGTCCCGACACGCTCGTCGTGGTGCGCAGCCTCGTGCGCGGTGGGCGCACAGCGGGCATCCGCACCGCGGCGGGCGTGCTGTGCGGGCTGGCGGTGTGGGTGGTGGCCGCCGTGCTCGGGCTGTCGGCGCTGTTGCGGGCCAGCGAGGTCGGCTACGAGGCGATGAAGATCATCGGCGCGTGCTATCTGGTCTGGATCGGGGTGCAGTCGCTGCGTGCCTTGCGCAGGCCCGGCGCCGAGGCCGGAATGCCGCCGAACACATCCTCGGTGGCGCCGCTGGATCGGATGGGCAATTTCGGCGCGGGCTTCCTCACCGACATCCTGAATCCGAAGATCGGCGTGCTGTTCGTCACCTTCCTGCCCGGGTTCGTGCCCGAGGGCTACTCCGCGACCTGGACGACGCTCGGACTCGGCGCGATCTTCATCGTGCTGACCGCACTGTACTGCGCGGCGCTGATCGTCGCGTCCGGTTCGATCTCCACCTGGATGCAGACCGACCGGATCCGCCGCCGCATCGATGCGGTCACCGGCGTGGTGCTGGTCGGTTTCGGGGTGCGCCTGGCCACCGAGTGAGCAGGGCGCCCGGAGCGGTCACGGCATCTCGACCGTCTCGGCCCTGGCGATCTCCCCGATGGCGCGCCGGATCGAATCGGTGGCAGGCACCTGGGACAGCTCGGCCAGGTGGGCGATGAGCAGCACCGCGGCGGGCTGCGGGTCGGCCGGTGGCTGATCCCGATCGTCGTCGGCCTCGGTGACGCCGAGCGCGCCGGTGAGCACGGTGACCACGGCCGTGGCGTCCAGGTCGGGCAGCCACGGCAGCGCCGCGCCCACCACCGCCGCGAGCACCGCGCGGATATCGTCGGCGGTGAGCCCGTCCGGATGCGCGATCTCGAGCTGTTCCCGCACCGCCGCCCCCAGCACCGCGCGCACCTGATCCGCCGGGAGTTCCGCGAGATCGCCGAGCGTCGCGTGGAACGCGGGTGCGTCGGTGGCGCGTGCCGCGGTGACGGCGGCATCGACGGTGGTCGCGATCGCGCGGGCGGGTGCGGGCCATTCGGACGGCCACATGGCGCAGGTCTCCTTCGTGCCGGAACTGTCACGCTGACGCGCGCGGGAACGCCAGCCTAGCTCGCCGGGCCGTCGGTCAGGCGGGACGGGCGAGTGGGGTGTCCGGATCGCCGGAATTCCGTAGAGCCACAATCTGTTCCGGTGCCCAATAGATGCGGCCGAACTCGAACTCCTGATACGCGCCGTCGTCGTGGGCGATCTCGTCGGAGGTGGGCCAGCCGAGCTCGCCGTGCTCGAAACCGGATGCCGCCCAGCGGGCGCCGATCGCGCCGTGCACCCAGTGGGCCGGTCGGCCTGCGCGTCGGTAGATCGTGCCGCCCTGGAAGGCTTGCGCCTGTCCGGGGCCGGTGCCGCGCGCGTCGGGCAACTCGGTGTGTTCGGCGGTGGGATAGCCGAGTGGGCCCGCCTCCCAGCCGAGTTCGGCGTACTTCGTCATGATGGGGGAGGGGATGGCGTGCGCGCCGGTCGCGGGGTGCCAGTAGACGTAGCCGTGGTCGAACTCGGCGAAGCGACCCTGGCCGTCGGGTGTCACGGCCTCGCCGTCGGTGCGCCGGGCACCGAGCCAGGGCGCGGCCGCCGCACGGGCATCGATGGCATTGACTCCGTGGCCCGCGAAGCCGGCGACATGGGCCGCGAAGACATCCCAGGGGAAGTTCGGCCCGACGTCGGTGTGGGTGCCGATCCCGAGCGCCTGGGTGACGTAGTGGTGGTCGGTGATGCCCTCGCCGATCCGGTACGGGGGCGCGATCACCTCCGTCGCGTAGCCGTGCCGGTGTGCGCTGCGGACCGCCAGAAACGCGGCGACGCGCAGATCGCCGTCGATGGCCAGCCACTGTTCGCGTGACCACGCGGCTCGGCTGCCCGCGAAACACAGATTCACCGTGAACGGGTTGGCCGACAGCACCGACCAGGCGGCCCGGTGTTCGTCGACGACGCGCACCACGATCCCGTCCCGCACCGTGTAGTGGTAGGACACTCCGTTGGCCGGGTTGTTCAGGTACGCGGCGAGGGATTCGGCGGTGCCGTTGCCTTCCTGTGTGTGCAGCACGAAATTCGTGATCCTGGCGCCGTCCCGGGAGGAATGCGCGGCGCCGAGGCGGTCGAGTTCGGTGAAGGGCGGCACCGCGGCCGATCGGTCGAGACTCCACTGCCCGAAGTCGGGGGCGAGGATGTCGTCGACATCGACGTGCGTGCCGTCGATGAGCGGACCTGGATCGGCAGGGGTGTCGATGATCCGCTGATAGAGGACCGCCCTCCGCTCTCGTTCGGCGCCCGACCAGGCTCGTGTCTGCCACACCCAGCTGAACTCCCCACGTCTGCCGACCACATTGTCCTCGATCGCCCACGCGCACACCCGAGAATGTCCGTAGATCCCGGTCCATGCCGTGCCGAGGACGCTGTTGACGCCGCGGAAGAACTCGACGGCGGTGTCGTTCCACTGGCGCAGCGAGATGTCCTCGTCGACGGCGAAGAAGATCGGCGCGTATCGTGGTCCGCCGATCCTCAGGTGGGTGGTCAGCGCCTGCTCGGCCATCCGCACGCCGCCCGCGAACCCGGTCGTCCAGTCCGACGGGGTGGGGTCGCCGGGCTTGCCGTACTGCCAGATCGACACGATGTCCAGGCCTGCGGCGGTGAGCGCGCGAGCGTACTCGGCGGTGATCGGTTTGGCACCGAAATTCGCGCCGGGCCTGCTCGGCGACACATAGCCGAGAACGGCGGAATGACCTGCCGCGACGATAGCGGCTGGATCGATGAGACGGGCAGCGAAATCGACAGCTGTGGACATGGTTTGTTGACCCCCTACATGACGACGTATCCGTTGGCATGGCTCACGCGCTCACCCCGCGAGACGGCGGGACGGCAATGGCGCCAAAACGCGGCGCCGGGTGACCGAGGATCTCACCCGGCGTCAATTCTAGGCGAAATGCGCACCCCTGCACGAAGTTTCATACCAGCTCGGTGCGAACCGGCCGCCATGGGGCGCGAATGGGGGAGTGGGACGGGTGATCCCGTCCGCTGGGGGTAGCCGGGGCTGTCCGATGTGCGGGTTTGCGCGGATGGCGCCGAGCGGGTGATCCCGGCACGGGGAACGGTGTGACGGCCCAATCTCACATCCAGATACATAGATATGCGCATCTAAACATATAAGTCCCTCAGTCGATCGGACTCCTCTCGAACAGTCACCCCCACAAACAAGCTCAGGACGGGGAGGGCTGGCCGGGGGCTGCGGCGGCAAGGGTTTTCGCTGTCCGGAAGATGTCCTCGAGCATGGTGGGGGTGAGACGGCCGGTGAACGTGTTGTGTGGGCTCACGTGGTAGCAGCCGAGGATGGTGAGGGTGCGGGAGTCGGGGTGGTGCAGGATGATCCGGGTGCCATGGCCGAAGCGGGGGCGTGGGCGCGGAACGGTCCAGCCGGCCTGCGCGAGCACGCTGAACAGAGCCTGCCAGCCGAACCCGCCGAGGACCACGATCACCCGCACCGTCGGGGCGAGCAGTTCGAGTTCGCGGGTGAGGTACGCGCCGCAGCGCGTGCGTTCCTCGGCGGTGGGTTTGTTCTGCGGTGGCGCGCAGTGCACGGGGGCGGTGAGTCTGAGGTCGCGGAGTTCGATGCCGTCGTCGACGCTGACCGGGTGCGCTCCGGTCGCCAGGCCGACCGCGTGCAGCGCGGCGAACAGCGCATCGCCGCTCGGGTCGCCGGTGAACATGCGGCCGGTCCGGTTGCCGCCGTTGGCGGCCGGAGCGAGGCCGACGGTGAGAATGCGGGCGTCGACCGGGCCGAAGCCGGGAACCGGTCGTGCCCAGTACTCCTGGTCGCGGAAGGCGGCGCGCTTCACCCGTGCGGCTTCCTCGCGCCAGGCGACCAGGCGGGGGCAGGCCCGGCAGGTGGTGATGAGGCGGTCGAGGGCGGGGACGGTGTCGACCTCGCTCGCGGCGAGCGGGGCGGTGTACGGATCGGCGCCTGCCATCAATCGAGTCTAGGTGTCGAGTCTGCTCTCGTCCGAACCATCGACCGGTACCGGTGGTACCACGTACTGTGGTGCCATGGTGTCCACCGAGATCGTGACCGCCGACGGAGTCGTGCGCGGTCGAGCGGGCCGCCGCGTCATCCGCTGGCGTGCCATTCCCTACGCGGCGCCGCCGGTCGGCGACCTGCGGTTCCGTGCACCCCAGCCGGTGCGGGCGTGGCCGGGCGTACGCTCGGCGACCGAGTTCGGGCCTGCCGCGGTGCAGCATCCGAACGGCGCCCGCACCGGGGTGCGGACCTGGCAGCCCACTGGCGAGGATTGCCTGACGCTGAATGTGACCGCTCCGGTGACGCCGGCCGCCGGTGCGCGCCCGGTGCTGGTGTTCATCCACGGTGGCGGATACGTCTTCGGTGCAGCGAGCATGTATTCGGGTGCTCGGCTGGCCGTCCGTGGCGATGTGATCGTGGTGTCGGTGACCTACCGGCTCGGTGCGCTCGGCTATGTGGACTTCGGTGAGTTCGGTACGCCGGACCGGCCGTTCGAGTCGAATCTCGGCCTGCGTGATCAGGTCGCGGCCCTGGCCTGGGTGCAGCGTAATATCGCGGCCTTCGGTGGGGATCCCGGCAATGTCACGGTGTTCGGCGAGTCGGCGGGTGCGCACGCGGTGGTCACCCTGTTGGCGACGCCCGCGGCACGCGGGCTGTTCCACCGGGCCATTGCCCAGAGCGCACCGGCGGACTGGTCGGTCAGCCCGGACGAGGCACGGGAGTTCGCGCGCGCCTGCCTCGACCGGCTCGGCGCGGATCCGGCCTCGGCCGCGACCGTGCTGACCACCGCGCCCGCGGCGGAGATCTCCAGGGCCGGTGATCGCGCGCTCGGCCGGGCACTGCGGGAGCGGCCGGGTAGCTTCCCGTACGCCCCGGTGGTCGACGGCGACTTCCTGCCGGAGGCGCCGCTATCGGTGATCGGCGAAGGGCGCGGCCACGCGGTGCCGTTGCTCATCGGCACGAACCGGGACGAGGCGACGCTGTTCCAGCGCTTCATGAAGTCGATCCCGCATACGGCCGGGCAGCTCGGCGCCGTCTTCGACCGGTGCGAGCCGGGAACCGAGCAGCGAGTGATCCGCGGCTATCCCGGCTATCCGGGGGCCGGGACGGCGGTGCGGATGGGCGGGGATTTCGTCTTCCTCCGACCGACATTGGCGGTGCTCGACGGGCACAGCCGGTGTGCCCCGACCTTCGCCTACCGTTTCGATCACGCGCCGAGGGCGGTGCGGCTGGCCGGTTTCGGCGCGACGCACGCGCTCGAGTTGCTCGCGGTGTTCGGCTGGGTGGACGGTCCGGTCGGGCGAGCGATGACCGCGGCCGGTGGGCGGCATGCCTTCCGTGCGGTGCAGGATCAGGTCCAGCGGCACTGGGTGAATTTCGCGCGGACCGGGCGGCCGCTGCCGAGCTGGCCGCCCTACACGGCCGAGCGGAGATCGACCATGATCATCGATCATCCGCCGCGGGTGCTCGTCGATCCGGATTCGGCGAAACGGTTAGCGTGGCACGGAGTTCGGATCGCGGTGCCGGACGGTCCGGCGCAGGGGCAGCGGGGTGCGTAGGCGGTGCGCCGCGCAGGACCGTGTGGGTCGTGATGGCATCGCGGGTGCCGGTGCGGATCTCGCTGGCGATGTCGCGGAGCGCCGCGGGCGTGTCGGGGTGGTGTCGGAGCGCGCCGAACGCCAGCTGGGCGGCCCGCCTCGGCGCGTAGAGTTCGCCGGGTGCGTTGGTGCGGGTGAAGATGCCGGTGGCGAGCTGCGCGAGGGCGGGGTCGGCGGCGGCGCGGCGGTAGAGCTCGATCTCCATGGGGCGCATGGCTTCCCCGCGGGCGAGGCGGTTGGTCCAGTGGAAGATGGCGCGGCATTCGACGACGCGGCGGCGTTCCCAGGCCCGTAGGGCGCGGTCGAGCGCGTCGGCGTCGGTGAGGTGGTCGGCGGCGGCCTCGCCGAGTAGTCGCCCATAGCGGAGAGCGTCGCGGATACCCTGCGCGGTCACGGGGTCCTTGAAGTGGCCTGCGTCGCCGGGCAGGGCCCAGCCGGGGCCGGTCGAGCGGCGGAAGTAGGAGGCCAGGCCGGTGGCGGCGCGGACTCGGCCGATGCGGTGGCAGCCGTCGAGCCGGGCGGCGAGCTCGGGAATGCGAGCGATCGCCGCGGTGTAGCGGCGTTCGGCCGCGGTGGGGCCGGTGCGCCCGGACGCCGTGGGTGGTTGGACGAGGCTGAGGATGAGGCCGTCGTCGCAGGGGAAGGCGGTGCCGAGGTCGGCGCCGGCGCGCCACTGGGCGGCGGTGTCGCGGGGCAGGCCGGTGGTGTCGCGCCAGTACGCGTAGTAGCAGTCCCGTCCGCTGGGGACGGTGTGGTACGGCTGGGCGGCGCCTGCGAGTGTGGCGACGGTGCTGTGGCGGCCGTCGGCGCCGACCACCAGGCCGGTGCTGATCTCGGTGACGGTGCCGGTGCTGTCGGTGTATCGGACACCGGCGCACCGGTTTCCCGACCAGAGCAGGTCGGTGACGCGACAGCGTTGCCGGACGTCGGCGCCTGCGGTGATCGCGGTGCGGACCAGGACGTCGTCGAGTCCGGTGCGCCGGACACAGAGCGCGTAGTCGATCCCGTCGACGGCGGGGAAGGTCGAGGTGATGCCGTATCCGGCGCCCGCGGCGTAGGCGTGGGAGAGCCGGGGTGCGCCGAGCGCTTCGACGGCGGTGCGGGCGCCGAGCCGGTGCAGTTCGGCGAGTCCGGCGGGCCAGAGCAAGTGGGTCGAGAGGGTGTCCGAGGGGAGGGTGGCGGCGTCGAGGACGATGACGTGGTGGCCCGCGCGGGCGAGTGTCACCGCGGTCGCCGCGCCGGCGCAGCGGGCGCCGACGATGACGACATCGGCCGATTCGGCCGCGGTGACGGGGGAGTCTGGCATGGGTACCGCCTGCATCATCATGTCTCGGACGTATGTCCAAGTTGATCATGCGGTCGGCGGGTTGAGCTGTCAACGAGGCTCCGCCGCACCGGGAGTCAGGGCGTGACCATGCGGGTCGCCGCGACGACGGTGGCCGCGCGCCACGCGGTGAGCAGGTCGGCGTCCAGATGCAGGGCGGCCGCGCGGGCCCGCAGGGCGGCCGTGCGGGCGAGGTCGGTGAGCATGCGCAGCAGGATGGGTGCGGGGATCTCGCGGGTGAGTGTGCCTGCGTCCTGGCCGCGCCGCAGTTCCACCACCTTGCTGTCGATCGCGCGGCGCAGGGCCTCGCCGCGGAGCTCGGCCGAGGGTTCCAGTTCGGCCCAGGCCTGCAGGCGGGCGTTGTCGGGATGGGCGAGAAAGTGGTCGAACAGGCGGCCGATGTAGCCGGGGATGTCGTCGGTGTCGAGGGCGGCCTCGGCGGCGGTTTCGGCGGTCCAGCGTTCGGTGACCGCGTCGTACAGCTCGGCCTTGCCGGGGAAGTAGGCGTAGAGCCGGTCCTTGCTGGCGTTGGCGGCGTCGGCGATGCGGTTGATCCTGGCGCCTGCGACACCGTAGGCGGCGAATTCGGCCTTGGCGGCCGTGAGTATTCGTTCCCTGGTCGCCTCGCCCGCCGCTCGCATGTCCGCAGCCTACCTCTTGCCGAACCATCTGGTTCGGAACTATCGTCCGATGGGGAAACCGGATGGTTCCGGCGGATCGGTGAGACGAGGACGACATGGGCGAGGACAAGCCACGCTGGCAGCAACTCCGGGACCAGACCGATGGGGTGTCCACGGCGGAACTGGACGAGCTGTGGAGCAGGCTGCGGCCGGCCCGCGACGACGAGATCCTGGGCGAATGGCGCGGTGCGGCGTTCCAGACGGGGCATCCGCTGTGCCGGGCACTGCCCGCGAGCCGCTGGTACGGCAAGACCTTCCACACGGTCGAGGACGCGAAGCCGCTGATCTGCCGCGCCGAGGACGGATCGCTGTTCTCGAATGTCGAACTGGGACAGGGCGAGGCGACGCTGTGGAACGTCGAGTTCCGCGGTGAGGTCACCGCGACGATGGTCTACGACGGGCGTGCGGTATTCGACCATTTCAAGTGGCTCGACGAACGCACCCTGATGGGCATCATGAACGGACGCGCCGAGCTCGTGCTGGCCGGCGGTGCGCACTTCTACTTCCTGCTGGAACGGGTGTCCTGATGCGCACGACGGCGGTGCTCTCGCGGGATCCGGCGGCGGGCTTCGCCGTGGAGCCGGTGGACATCGATGAGCCACTGGCCGGGGAGATCCTGGTGCGGATCGTGGCCGCCGGGATCTGCCACACCGATCTGGTGACCCGGCGCGCCGGCAGTGCCGATCGGCCGGTGCTGCTGGGTCACGAGGGCGCCGGGGTGGTCGAGTCGGTCGGGCCGCAGGTGCGTGGTGTGCGGCCCGGCGATCATGTGGTGCTGACCTTCCGGCACTGCGGTGCGTGTGCGAACTGCGTCGCGGGCAGGCCCGCCTATTGCGCGCGCTCGGTGGTGCTCAACCAGTTCGGGCGCAGGGCTCATGCCGCGCCGCGGGTGCGCCACGCGGGCGGGCCGGTGCTCGACGGCTTCTTCGGCCAGTCGAGTTTCGCGGGGTATGCGCTGTCGACCGCGGACAACACGATCGTCGTCGACCCGTCGATCGACCTGGCGGTGGCCGCACCGTTCGGGTGTGGTTTCCAGACCGGTGCAGGAGCGGTGCTCAATGCCCTGCGGCCGGGCCCGGGTGCGTGGCTGGTGGTGTACGGCGCGGGCGCGGTGGGCATGGCCGCGGTGCTGGCCGCGGCGACCATGCCCGAGGTGCGGGTGGCGGTGGTCGAGACCTCGCCCGTGCGCAGGGAATTGGCGACCGCGCTCGGTGCCGAGGTCGCGGTGGATCCGGCCGAAGGGCCGACGGTGGCGCGCCTGCGTGAGCTGACCGGCGGCGGGGCGACGCACGCGCTGGACACCACAGGGATTCCGTCGGTGCTCGCCGATGCGCTGGCCACGCTCGGCACGGGGGCGACGGTGGTTGCGGTCGGTCTCGGTCGTGGCACCCCGCCGATCGATGTGAGTGATCTGGTCTTGCACGGCAAGACGATCCGGGGCTGTCTCGAGGGGGACAGCGTGCCGGCCGAGTTCATCCCGCGGCTGCTCGACCTGTACGCCGCGGGGCAATTTCCCGCCGACCGGCTGATCGGCCGGTATCGGCACACCGAGATCGAGACCGCGCTCGCCGATCAGCGGGCCGGTCGGATCGTCAAACCGGTCCTTACCTGGTAAGCCGGATGGACCGGAGAACATCGAGGCACACATGACTCTTCTGCACAGCGACATCATGGATGTCGAGGCCGCCGTTGCCCCGGCGGCCCCGGCCGGTCCGAGCCGGGCGCAGCGGCTACAGACGGCGTTGGACGCGGCGCGCTCGGCGTTCGTCGCGTACGGCTACCACGGTGCGAGCATGGATCAGATCGGGCTGCGCGCCGGGATGAGCAAGCCGGTGCTGTACACGCTGTACGCGAACAAGCTGGATCTGTATCTCGCTGTGCTGCAGCATCATCTGGACCGGATGGTCGACGGGTTGCGGTCCGCCCTCGCCGATGCGGCCGGACAGGAGGCCAAGGTGCGGCGTGCGGTGCTGGCGCATTTCGATTTCGTCGACGAGGATCCGGCCGGACATGTGCTGATCTTCGATTCGCCGGTGCCGAGTGAGCCGAGTGTGCGGTGGCGGGTGCGGCAGGCCTTCAGCGAGTGCTCGGTACTGGTGAGTGCCGAGTTGCGGGCGGCGGGGATGGACGACGCGCGGGCGTATCTGTGCGCGTTCGGGCTGGTGGGGGCCAGTCATCTGGCGGCGCGACAGTGGCTGGAGGCGGGGCGCCCGATTCCCAAGCAGGAGGCCGTGGCGACCACGGTCGCGCTGTGCTGGCAGGGGTTGTCCGGGATCGGCTGATCCGGGGTCAGTCCGGGATCGGGTGCAGGTCGGCGTCGAGGAGTTCGGTGCTCGGTGCCTTGCCGACGAGGACGGTGAGTGCGCGTTTCCAGCGTTCGACGACATGTTCGCGTTCCCCGAGGGAGCCGGTGAGCATGGCGGTCATGGACAGGCCGGTGAGCAGGTCGATGGTGAATTCGACGAGGAGTTCGGCGCGTGGGTCGTCGGCGTAGGGTTCGCCGACCATCTCGAGGTAGCGCGCGCGCATCTCGGTGAAGACGCGGCGTTCCTCCTGGATGAGGCGTTCGCGCAGCTCTGGGTCGGTGCGCGCGGCGACCCACAGGTCGAGTGCGGTGAAGAAGGCGGGGCTGTTGAGGTCGCGCCAGGCCAGGTCGACGATGGCTTGGAGCCGGTCCTCGCCGGTGGGCAGGAGTTCGGCGGCGCGGGTGAATTCGGCGAGGCGCAGGTCGACGACGTGGGTGGTGGCGGCGACGAGGAGTTCGGTGCGGGTGGGGAAGTGGTGCTGGACGGTGCCGCGGGCGAGTCCGGCGCGTTCCTGGACGGCAGTGACGGTGGTCTGGGCGTAGCCGCGTTCGAGGAGGCAGTCGGCGGTGTGCGTCAGGATCAGCGCGCGGGTGGCGGCGCGGCGTTCGGCCTGCGTGCGGCGCGGCGGTGGCACTGTCATCCCAGAAATCGTACGTGGTGACGAAAAGTTCTGCGACTATTGACGCGGCGGCAACAACCTGGTGCAATCAAGAAACCGTACGCGGTAACTGTTTCTTGGTCGCCGGACCCCCGAGAGGACGACATGGCACCCTCGATCGCGATCATCGGCAGCGGTTTCGGCGGTCTCGCCGCCGCCATCGCGCTGAAGAAGCGAGGTTTCGACGACCTCGTCATCTTCGAGAAGGCCGACGAGGTCGGTGGTGTGTGGCGGGAGAACACCTACCCCGGCGCCGCCTGCGATGTGCCCTCGCCGTTCTACTCGTTCTCCTTCGCGCCGAATCCACGCTGGCCGCACCGGTTCTCCCGACAGCCGGCGATCCTGGACTACATCCGCGGAATCGCGCGCGACTACGACGTGCGTCGGCACATCCGCTTCGGAACCGAGGTCACCGGCGCGGCCTTCGACGACGCGAGCGGCAGGTGGACGGTGCGGTTGGGCACCGGGGACACCGTCGTGGTCGATGTCCTCGTCTCCGCGGTCGGGCAGCTCTCACGGCCCGCGTTCCCGTCGATCGAGGGCAGGGACAGCTTCGCCGGCCCGAATTTCCACTCCGCGCAATGGGATCACGACGTCGATCTGGCGGGCAAGCGGGTGGCGGTGATCGGCACCGGCGCCAGCGCGATCCAGTTCGTGCCCGAGATCCAGCCCGAGGTCGGGTCGCTCACGGTGTTCCAGCGCAGCGCGCCCTACATCATCCCGCGTCCCGACCGCGAGTTCTCGGCACTGCATCACCGGGTGTTCGAGAAGCTGCCGGTGACCGAGCTGGTCGAACGCGGCACCTGGTACGGGGTGACCGAGGGGCTCAGTGTGGCGTGGGTGTACGCCAAGCCGCTGGCCGCGGCGATCAAGGCGATCTCGAAGTTCCACATGCGCCGCCAGACCAGGGCCAAGCCGGGCCTGTTCGACAAGATCTGGCCCGACTACGCGATCGGCTGCAAGCGCATCCTGTTCTCCGACAACTATCTTCCCGCGCTGGCCGAGCCGAACGTCGAGGTCTGCACCGACCGGATCGCCGCGATCACCCCGGCCGGGGTGCGCACCGCCGACGGCCGTGAGCACGAGGTGGACGTGATCATCTGGGGCACCGGCTTCGCCACCACCGAGTTCCTGGCGCCGATGCGGATCACCGGGACGGGCGGACATCCGCTGGAGCGGGAGTGGCGCACCGGTGCGCACGCCTACTACGGGCTGACGGTGCCGCGGTTCCCGAATCTGGTGCTCATGTACGGGCCGAACACCAATACCGGTGGTGGCTCGATCATCTACTTCCTCGAGGCACAGGCCGAGTACCTGGCCGACTATGTCGGGCACCTCGCGGCGACCGGTTCCGCGCTGACCGTACGGCCGGAGGTCGAGCGGGCCTACGACACCAGGATCCAGGCCGAGCTCACCGGCAGTGTGTGGAGCCGCTGCTCGTCGTGGTACCGGCAGGCCGACGGCCGGATCACCACCAACTGGCCCCTGCTCGGCATCCAATACAAGAACCAGGCGCGTTTCGACGCGGCCGATTACGAGGCGGTCTCGGTATGAGCGATTACGACTACGACGTCATCGTCGTCGGATCCGGGTTCGGTGGCAGTGTCACCGCGCTGCGGCTGACCGAGAAGGGGTACCGGGTCGGTGTGCTCGAATCCGGGCGGCGCTGGAACGCCGAGGACTTCCCGAAGACCAACTGGAACATTCGCAAGTCGATCTGGGCGCCCCGGCTCGGGCTGACCGGTCCGCAGCGGATCAGCGCGCTGGGCAAATGCCTGGTGTTCAGCGGGTCCGGGGTCGGTGGCGGGTCGCTGATCTACGGCAACACGCTCTACGAGCCGCTGCCGGAGTTCTACTCCGACCGCGCGTGGGCGCACCTGACCGACTGGAAGAGCGAGCTGGCGCCCTACTACGACCAGGCCAAGCGGATGCTCGGGGTCGTGGAGAATCCGCGGGTCGGTCCGAAGGACGAGGTGCTGTTGCAGGTCGCGCGTGGAATGGATGTCGCCGACACCTTCCACCGCACCCAGGTCGGGGTGTTCTTCAACGAGGGCAGCGAGGGCGAAGAGGTCGACGACCCCTACTTCGGTGGGGCGGGACCACGCCGGGCTGGTTGCATCCACTGTTCGGAATGTTTCACCGGCTGCAAGCACAACGCCAAGAACACCACCACGGTCAACTACCTGCACCTGGCCGAGAGTCTGGGTGCGCAGGTGCACCCGCTGACCACGGTGACCCGGGTGGCGCCCGACGGTGCGGGTGGGTACCGGGTGGAGACGGTCGCCTCCGACCGGTGGGTGCGCAAGCAACGCCGCACCTTCACCGCGCAGCAGGTGGTGTTCGCCGCGGCCGCGCTCGGCACCCAGAAGCTGTTGCACACGCTGCGCGCCGACGGCACCCTGCCCGGCCTGTCGCCGCGGGTGGGGGAGCTGACCCGCAGCAACTCCGAGGCGATCATCGGCGTCACCAGCAAGTCGCGCACGGACTTCGCGCAGGGTGTGGCGATCACGTCCTCGATCCATCCGGAAGCGCAGACTCACGTGGAGGTGTGCACCTACGGGTCGGGGCAGAACGCGCTGTTCGTGCAGACCGTGCCGATGATCGACGGTGGCGCGTTCCGGTTCCTGCGGCTGCTGCTGTCGATGGTGTTGCATCCGCTGCAATTCCTGCGGTCGCAGAACGCGCACGGCGCGTCGGACCGTTCGGTGATCCTGCTGGTGATGCAGTCGCTGGACAACTCGCTCACCTCGTATCTGAAGGGGCGCAGGCTGGTCACCAAGCAGGGCAGCGGCGAACCGAATCCGGTGTGGATTCCGCTGGCGCACGACATCGCCCGTGCCTACGCCGTCGAGGCCGACGGACTGCCGGGCAATATCGCCACCGACATCTTCAATATCCCCGCGACCGCCCACTACATCGGCGGCTGCACGATCGGCGAGTCGGCCGAGACCGGCGTCATCGACCCCTACCAGCGGGTCTACGGCCATCCGGGCCTGCACATCGCCGACGGCAGCGCGATCACCGCCAATCTGGGCGTGAACCCGTCGTTGACGATCACCGCGCAGGCCGAGCGGGCGATGGCGTTCTGGCCGAACAAGGGCGAACCGGACCCGCGTCCGGCCCTCGGCGAGCCGTATCAGCGCATCAGTCCGGTCGTCCCGGTCACGCCTGCCGTGCCCGCGACCGCGCCCGGTGCGCTGCGGCTGCCCGCCTGATGTGTGACGAGAGGACGATGATGAGCGCTACCGACCGGCTGGCCGCCCTCGAACCCGCCTGTGACCGGGCGGCGGCGCTGGCCCTGTTCGACACACTCGAGTCGGTGCGGCCCGAGGATCTCACCGGCCGCTGGCACGGCAGGGAACTGGCCACCGGCCATCCGCTCGACGGGCTGCTCGCGGCCTCGGGCTGGTACGGCAAACAGTTCGACGGTCCCGACAGCGTGCACCCGCTGCTGTTCACCGATCCGGCGGGGGAGATCTTCGCCGTCGACCCGAAACGGGTGCCGCTCGGCATCGCCGACAAGGTGCCGCCGGCGCTGGTGGCGCGGGGTCGCGGCCTGCTCGGTGTGGCACGGCCGGTGCTGCGCGCTCCCGGGTACCGGGCCCGGCTGCGCGCGCTCGAGCATCGCGGTGTGGTGACCGCGGCGATGATCTACGACCACCTTGCCATCATCGATGTGTTCCGCCGCGTCGATGCCGACACGGTGCTCGGTGTGATGGATTTCCGGGACCGGCCCGACCCGTATTTCTTCGTGCTGGCGCGGGACTGAGGTTTGCCACTGGTGCATCGGCGCCGACAGGGGTACTCCTGGAAGAGGAACCGTTCATCCGAAAGGACGGCTACGCCATGGATGCCAGCAGTGTTCCGCATGCACATGTTCACAAGTTCCCCGATACCGAGCGGACCTTCCGATCCCACGCGGGGGAGTCCATCCTGGACTCGCTCAACTGGCCCGGACTGTTCCTCATCGGCGTCGGCATCGTCTTCCTCGCCGCGACGCTCACGGCCGCTGGTTCCGGTTTCGCCGGGTGGGCCGTGCTCGCCGGCGTGATCTGCGGGCTGTGCCTGCTGTCGGGAGTGACGATCGTGCTCGCCGAGCATCGGCGGATCAAGGTGCACGAGGGACTACATCTGACCGATCCCGGCGGTCACTGACCTGCCGGGGAGGTCGGCCGGGCGCGGTGCCCCCGCCCGGCGCTCGCTGCTGTCCGTCCCCGGCGGGTGTCGAGGGCGTCGAGGATCAGGTCGAGCCCGTAGCTGAATTCGGCGGCGTGGTCGTAGCCGGGGCGCAGGGCGTGCTCGACGATCATCTCGGTGAGGTAGGGCAGTTCGGCGGTCGGCAGGTCGGCGAGGATGCCGTCGGCGACTTCGGTGAGGTCTTCGGGCGTGGTGATCGGCAGGCTCGCCTCCTGGAGTACGTAGCCGTGTACGTAGCTGTCGATGAGGGAGATCGCGTGCGCGGCCGTAGGAAGGTCGAATCCGGCCCTGCGCAGCACACCGAGAACCGCGTCGTGGTGGCGCAGCGTCGCCGGGCCGGGGGTGCGGCGCGAATCGAGCAGGCCGAGTGCCCAGGTGTGCTCGGCGAGGACCGCCCGGGCGGAGCGGGCGCGGGCACGGATCGCGGCACGCCAGTCGGGGGAGTCGGTGGGTGGCAGGTCGATCGCCGTGAACACCGTGTCGACGACACCGTCGAGGATGGCGTCCTTGTTGGGGACGTGGTGGTACAGCGACATGGCCTCCACGCCGAGTTCCTGGGCGACGCGGCGCATGGTGATGGCCTCGACGCCGCCGCGGTCGGCCACCCGGATGGCGGCGTCGAGGACACGCTGCCGGCTCAGTGGTGGGCGCGCGGGCATGGATTCTCCTCGGGGTCGGCGGACAGCGTTGACAAGCTTACATCTGTAAGGCAGCCTTACGCGTGTAAGTGAGTATTGAAGGAGATTCCCATGCCGATGCCACTGTGGTGGGGCAAGATCAACAAGCGGGTGTTCAACCCGCGGGCCGTCGAAGGGGGCAAATGGCCGGTGCTCACCCATGTGGGTCGCACCTCGGGGCGGACCTATCACACACCGCTGGACGCGTTCCCTGTCGACGGCGGCTACCTGTTCGTGCTCGTCTACGGCTCACGCTCGGACTGGGTGCGCAATATCCTCGCCGCCGGATCGGCGCGGCTGCGGATCGACGGCACCGAGGTGGCGCTCACCGCGCCGCGCGTGGTCGGGGAGGCCGAGGCGTTCGCGGCGATGGCCGCCGATGCCGCGCGACCGCCGAAACTGTTGCGCATCAGCGAGTTCCTGCGAATGGACAGCGTTCCCGGCTGACCGGAGGACCGGCAGGGCGTCGCCTCGGCCGGACGCGCGTGCGATGATCGGCGCTGTGAAGCTCTCCTCGCACAGCCTGCGGCTGCTCGGCCTGTTCGGTGGCGTCGCGGTGCTGCTGCTGCTCACCAACTGGAGCCCGATGCGCGCTGTCGTCTTCGCCGGGGTGTGGGCGGTCGCGGCGGCGGTGCTCGTCCTGCGGGACCGGCGCGCGCGGGTCAAGGACCCCGCGGGCGACTAGCGATCGTCTGGACCCGGCGGCCCGCGCCTCTCTAGGATCGGCGGATCGTGTTCCGGGCCAGTGGGGGAAGAAGCGTGTCAGCCGTACTGCGGGTTGTGAGCTGGGTCGTATCGTTCGTGCCGTTGCTGTCGCTGGGTGTGCTGACCTGGCCGCTGTTCACGGTGCTGGCGATCCGGGCCAGATCGGGCACGCTGGCGGCGGCCGCCCTCGGTTACGCGGGGCTGTTCGTGCTCGGAGTGTGGTCGATCCGGGACTCTGAGCCGCTGTTCGACCTGTGCTGGTCGTTGCTGATGCTCGGCGGCACCGTGCACGCGATCGTGGTGCGGCACAGGTGGTTCGGTGCGGCGGGGCGACCGGACACGGTCGGTGCGCCTGGCGCGCGCACGGAGGACGTCGGCGAGCGGGTCGCGGTCCTCGCCCACGGTCCTGCCCGTGCCGAGTTGCCCGCCGAACCGGTCGCGGCCGGTCGATCAATGCAGCGGCTGCTCGACGAGATCGATGAACTCGTCGACGACAGCCTGCGCGACGGCGAGCCACGCCTCGGCTTCGGCTATGGCGACCCCGCCTATCCGCCCTGCCCGAACCCGCATTGCGGCGAACCATGGCACGGGCTGAAGATCACCGCGCGGATGGCGGCGATGCGCGATCTCGGAGACGAGGTCGACGCGGACTACGACCATCGCACCGACGACAGCCCCGTCCTGTGTCCCGGATCCACCGCGGACGGTGCCTGGTCCGCGCCCGATCAGGCCGCGATCGAGGCGTGGTGGGCCGTGGAATACGGTGCCGCCGAACCGGACCGGGTGGACGCGGTGCCCGACCCGCTCGATGCGGCTCGTGCGCGGGCCGACACGTTATGGGCCGCGCTGGCCAGGCCCGCCGTGCTCCTCGCCGTGGCGAGCTGGCTGGTGGCCTTCGTGTCGATGTTCGGCACCGGTGGACCGTCCCGGTGGGCGAGCGTGGTCGTCGCGGTGGCGGCGCCGCTGTGGCTCGGCTGGTTCTACGGACGCCACGGTGCGCTGTTCCCCGCCGGCTACGTGCGGGCGCGGCTGCGTGGCCGCGCCGGGATCGCGGTCGCGGTGACGGTGATGGTGTGCGCCGGATGGGTGCCGGTGCGCTGGACCGGCCCGGCTCCCGACCCCGCCACTGCCTACCTCACCCTCGTCGCCGCCTGCGCGCTGGCCTGCGTGGGACACGCGGTGGTGCAGATCGGCCGGTCCCGGCCGGTCGCGGGGACCTCGATGGACGAGGCGAGTGAGTACGACCCGGCCGCGCACGGCGAGAATCTGGTGCTGCACGGGTTCGGCTGGATGGTGTTCGGGCTGCCGGTGACCTTGCTGCTCGGCTGGATTCTGAGCTACTTCGCCGCCCAGCCCGGCGCGCTGTGGGCGGCGGTCGCCGTCGTCGCGATCCTCGCGCTGAGCTTCTTCGTCGAGGGCGGGGTCGTGAAGTTTCGCACCGGGCACCGCGACGGCGGCGAGCTGCCGATGATCGGGTTCTTCACGATCGGCATCGGCGCGCTGCTGGTGTGGTCGCTGCTGCGGATCGTGGCCATCCCGGCCACGGCCTGACCGCCGGGGATGGGTCAGGATGGGGTGATGCTGATCCGTATCACCGGAACCGACCTGCCCGGCGCGTCCTGCCATCCGGCCGACGCGCGGGAATACCGGAACGTCTATGTCGGTGTGCAGCGCAAGAAGGTCACTGGCGACCTGCTCGACCCGCAGCCCGGCGACGCCGCCCGCGTCACCTGGACGCTGGACTGCACTGTCGACGGCACCGACATACGCGGACCGTTCATCCAGGGTGGCCCCGGCGGCAGGTTCATCTATCTGAGCTGGGGCAGTATCGACGAATCGGGCACGTTCGCGATGTTCCGGCGCGCCAAACTGATGCTCTCCGATGTCCCCGCGGGCATCCTCGCCGCCGCCGCCACCTCGGGCGTCCTCGAGGCCACCCTCGGCCTCACCGATGCTGCCGGAAACCCGGTGTGTGCCAGGGTGAATCCACCCGCGATCCGGTGGACCGCGGGGACGTAGCGGTCAGTTCTCGTTCACGCGGCGGCCTACCACGCGCACTGCCCACGGCCACCCCGATCGCGAGGCCGAGCGCCATCGAAGTGCGTCCTCAGCCGGTCGCGGCGCCGTGGTAGAAGAAGTCGCCGAGGCCGATGGTGAAGACGAGACAGCCGTAGAGGGCGTGTTCGACCGAGACCGTCAGCAGGGAGCGGGTGCGGCGGTAGCGTTGCGCGAACAGCCAGCCCGCCGCGGCGCTGAGCACCACCGACAGCCAGCTGCCGAAGATCAGGTGCGCGACACCGAAGGCGGCGGCGCTCGCGGCGACCATCCGGGTACCGTCGCCGAACAGCGGAGCGTAGCGGTGGAAAAGGAACGCGCGGAACAACAACTCCTGCGGATACACGCTCACCAGCGGATAGAACGCCAGCACGAGCAGCCAGATCAGCGGCCGTTCGCGCGGCAGCTCGAACAGCGAGTCCGGGCGCGTGAGCGCGACGGCCACTCCCAGCCCGACCGCCGCGACCGCCCACAGGCCGAGCATGCTCGGCAGCGCCGCCCGCAACACGGTGGCCCGCCAGAGGCTGCGCCGGTCGAATCCGGTCCTGCGCAGATACACCACGACCGCCACCGCGACGACGAGCAGGAACGGCAGGGG
Source organism: Nocardia rhizosphaerae (assembly GCF_042650365.1). Classification (NCBI taxonomy): domain Bacteria; kingdom Bacillati; phylum Actinomycetota; class Actinomycetes; order Mycobacteriales; family Nocardiaceae; genus Nocardia; species Nocardia rhizosphaerae. The sequence goes on along the minus strand of NZ_JBHSBA010000015.1, from coordinate 808,545 downwards.
GCTCACGCCACGCAGGAACGCGGCGTAGAGCACGATGACGCCGAGGAACAGGGTGACGAATTCGACTGCGAGCCAGGACTTCCGGCGGCCGGAGCCGGTCTCGACGGGCATGGCACGAGCGTAGGGCTCGACGGTCACGGCGCGAGCCTGGTCAGCAGGGCGGGCAGCGCGGTGCCGATGGGCTCGCGGATCACCTCGTCGGCGAGGTCGTCGTACGGAGTCGGTCCGGCGTTGGTGACCAGTTTCTCGGCCTCGGGATCGCGCTGCCAGAGCCCGTTCGGCCCGCGGTAGTCGGGAATACCACTGTCGGTGGAGATTCCGGCGCCGGACAGGATCGCCACGAGGGGTCGGCTCGTCATGGCATCAGCGTACTGCGGGGGTTCCCGATCTGGCTTCAGTGTTCTAAAGTCTGAGCGCAAGCGATTTCGGAGCGGAAGGTGTCGAAGATGACGGCCACAGCAGTCAAACAGCAGGTTCTCGAACTCGGCGGGGCGTTCATGATCTCGCGCGAAGCACGCCAGTTCGGCGACGCGACCGGGGTGCCGGGATTCCACGGCGGCTACACCCGCGGGCGCGGCGGTGTGCTGGGTGAGGTCGACGCCGACGTCGTCACGGCCGCGTTCGGATTCTTCGAACCCGGCTGCGTGCGCACCGCCTGGGAATCGGTCCCGCTGTCCGCCGCCGAGGCCGCCGCCGGATACCTCGAAGCCTGCCACGCGTTCGGGCGACGCAAGCTGACCGGCTTCGCCGACGCCGACCGGCTCGCCGCCCTGCTGCGGCGCGTGGTCGCGGCCGCGCCCGCCGCCGGGCTGCCGCTGTTCGCGGGCTGGCGAGCCATGCCGGTGCCCGCCGACGGTCCCGCCGCGGTGGCGCAGCTGACGCATGTACTGCGCGAGCTGCGCGGCGGACTGCACCTGCTGGCCGTGCTCGCCAACGGGCTCACCCCACTACAGGCGATCCTGATCGCGGGCTCGCCGATGTCGGACGGGCCAACCCACGCCGCCCTGCTCGGCTGGACCGGACCGTTCGAGGAGATCACCGACGAGCACCGGGCCCGCTGGGCGGCCGCCGAAGCGGCGACCAACGACCTCATCGCCCCGTGTTTCGCGGTCCTCGACGCCGCCGAGCAGTCCGAACTGTCCACCCTCATGCAGGCGGCGCACCGGACCGCGCTGGTGCGCTGAGGAATTTCAGGAACCGAGCACATCGCGGCCGCGGCCCACGATCAGCGGGTCCGCGGTGCCGACGATCGCGTGGTCCTTGTTGTCGTAGTCGAACCGGTTGAGCACATAGCGCATCGCGTTGAGCCTGGCGCGTTTCTTGTCGTTGCTCTTGACCACGATCCACGGCGCGTGATCGGTGTCGGTGTGCTCGAAGTTCTCCTCCTTGGCGGCGGTGTACTGGTCCCACTTGTCGAGTGAGGCCAGATCCATCGGCGAGAGCTTCCACTGCCGTACCGGGTCCACCTGGCGGATCGCGAAGCGGGTGCGCTGCTCGAGCGGCGACACCGAGAACCAGAACTTCACCAGGTCGATGCCGTCGTCGACGAGCATCCGCTCGAACAACGGCACCTGCGCCAGGAACCGGCGATGCTGCTCAGGCGTGCAGAACCCCATCACCCGCTCCACGCCCGCGCGGTTGTACCACGAGCGGTCGAACAGCACGATCTCCCCTGCGGCGGGCAGATGCTGCACGTAGCGCTGGAAATACCACTGCGTCGATTCCCGCGCCGACGGCTTCTCCAGCGCGACCACCCGCGCCCCACGCGGATTCAGATGCTCCATGAACCGTTTGATGGTGCCGCCCTTGCCCGCGGCGTCGCGGCCCTCGAACACGACGACCAGGCGCCTGCCGGTCGCCTTGGTCCAGTTCTGCAGCTTCAGCAGCTCGATCTGGAGCAGGCGCTTGTCGAACTCGTACTGCGGGCGCGAAAGTCGCTCGTCGTACGGGTAACCCTCGCGCCAGGTGTCGACGATCAGCCCGCCCGGTGCGGTGAGCAGCAGCGGGTCGTCGTCGTCACTGTCGTCGACGGTGAACGCGGTGGTGTCGGCGAGATCCACCGCGGTGGCGAGATCGGCGAACGCGCTGAGCTCACCGGAGTTCTGACGAGTCTCGACATCGGTCATCCCCGGCACGCTAGCTGGCCGCCGTGTCGCCGAGGTGAACAAACGGTGTGCGCCCTGACCGGGACCGACGACGGCCGCGTGTCCGGGCAGGCCACGGGGGCCGGCGCGGGCATACTGCGAGCCGACCAGAGAAGTGATCCGTGTGGCAGCGCCACGCCGCGGAGAGGACGAAGTCGATGCACGACGGAGGCTCCACCACCGATCAAAGCGGCGTTCCCGACGACGCCGACACCACCGGACCGGTCATCCGGATCGCCTCGGTGGCCGCGCTGGGCGGGCTGCTGTTCGGCTTCGACAGCGCCGTCATCAACGGTGCGGTCGCGGCCATCCAAGCCGAATTCGGGGTCGACGACGCCGTGCTCGGCTTCGCGGTGGCCTCGGCGCTGCTCGGTGCGGCGGCGGGCGCGATGACCGCGGGCCGCATCGCCGACCGGATCGGCCGGATCAAGGTCATGAAGATCGCCGCCACCCTGTTCTTCCTCAGCGCGCTGGTCACCGCGTTCGCCCCGGATGTGTGGGTACTGGTGGCGGGCCGCATCGTCGGCGGGCTCGGGGTCGGGATCGCCTCGGTGATCGCCCCCGCCTACATCGCCGAGACCTCACCGGCCCGCATCCGCGGCAGGCTCGGATCGCTGCAGCAGCTCGCCATCGTGCTCGGTATCTTCCTGGCGCTGCTGGTGGACTACGTGCTTGCCGAGATCGCGGGCGGGGCCGGGGAGATGCTGTGGTTCGGGCTCGAGGCGTGGCGCTGGATGTTCCTGTCGATGGCGATCCCGGCGCTGGTGTACGGGGTGCTGGCCTCCACCATTCCGGAGTCGCCGCGCTATCTGGTGGCCTCCCAGCAGATTCCCGAGGCCAGGCGCGTGCTGACCATGCTGTTCGGGGAGAAGAATCTGGCGCTGACCATCGGCCGGATCCAGGAAAGCCTCGAGGGCGAGGAGAAGCCGTCGTGGAAGGATCTGCGGCGCCCGGCGGGCGGGATCTACCCGATCGTGTGGGTGGGGTTGTTCCTGTCGGTGTTCCAGCAGGCCGTCGGCATCAACGTGATCTTCTACTACTCCAACATCCTGTGGGAGGCAGTCGGTTTCGAGGAGTCGCGGTCGTTCCAGATCAGCGTGTTCACCTCGGTGGTCAATATCGCGACCACGATCGTGGCTATTCTGCTGATCGACCGGATCGGGCGCAGGCCACTGCTGCTGACCGGGTCGATCGGCATGACGATCAGCCTGGCGACCATGGCGATCTGTTTCGGCGGCGCCACCCAGGTGCCCGATGCCGATGGCGAGCTGCAGCCGCAGCTCACCGGGGCCAGCGGGCCGATCGCGCTGGTGGCCGCGAACCTGTTCGTCATCTTTTTCGGGATGAGCTGGGGACCGGTGGTGTGGGTGCTGCTGGGGGAGATGTTCCCGAACCGGATCCGCGGTGCCGCGCTGTCGCTGGCCGCGGCCGGGCAATGGGCCGCCAACTGGGCCATCACCGTCAGCTTCCCGAGCCTGAAGACGTTCTCGCTCGGCTTCGCCTACGGCATGTACGCGGCGTTCGCGCTGCTGTCGCTGCTGTTCGTGTCGCGTTTCGTGCCGGAGACCAAAGGCATGTCCCTCGAGGACATGCACGGTGACACCGGCGTGGCGAAGCAGGCGCCCGCCACGTGATCCGGTGACCAAAATCTGAACACTTGTCCAAGTTATGCTGCGGGTGCGGCGTGCGCGGCGAGCTCGGCCCTGCGCGCGGTGTAGGTTTCCTGCGACCCCAGACCAGAAGGTGAGCTTCACGTTGTCGCACTCCACCCCAGGTTCGAACCCTGCCGGTATCGGGCGCAGGGAAATGCTGGCAGGCGCCGCGGGTGTCATCGCCGGGATCACCCTCGTCGGGCTGACCCCCGCCGCCGCGGTGCCCGCCCAGGTGCCCAAGTTCGCGCCGGGCACGGGCCGCACCGCCCGCGTCCTGATCACCGGTGACGCGGGTACCGGCACCCGCACTCAGTGGACCGTCGCCGACGCCGCCCGCGCCTTCCACGCCCGCGAACCGTTCTCGATGGCGGTCGGCCTCGGCGACAACATCTACGAGTCCGGCCCCAACGGTCCCGACGACGTCCAGTTCGCCGCCAAGTTCGAGGATCCCAATGCGGGACTGGACTTCCCGTGGGCCATGGTGCTGGGCAACCACGACACCTCCGGGGTGTTCCCCGGCGACGGCGGCTGGCTCGCCCGCGGAAACCACGAGGTCGAATACCACGCGCGATCGCAGCGCTGGTGGATGCCGAGCCGTTACTACTCGGTGCGGGTGCCCGAGCAGAACCCGGTGGTCGAGTTCTTCGTCCTCGACGTCAACCCGCTCGCGGCCTACATCCCACCGCTGCTCGACCCCTACTGGGCGGTCGACGGCCCGTACATGAACGAGCAGCGCGCCTGGCTCGACGGCGCGCTGGCGGCCTCGACCGCGCCGTGGAAGATCGCCTGCACCCACCATCCGTACCTCAGCAACGGCCCGCACGGCGACGCAGGCAACTACGAGGGTCTGCCGCTGGAGCCGCTCAACGGCGTACACGCCAAGCGCTTCTTCGAAGACCACGTGCTGGGCAAGGTGTCGTTGTTGCTGTCGGGGCACGACCACACCCTGCAGGTGCTGGAGCCGACCGCCGCCTCGAAAGGCACCCGCCAGATCGTCTCCGGCGCGGCGGGCAAGACCGCCAAGGGCCAGCCCGCCCCGCCGGGCCGGAACGCCGCACTCTACGAGACCCAGCACGAACTGGGTTTCATGGTGCTCGACGCGTCGGCAGGCACGATGCGGCTGCGGGTGGTCACCGTCGATCCCGCCACCGGCGCGGGCACCGAGGTCTTCGACCGCCGCCTGGCCTGAGCGGCGCCATCGCGGCCGGGGTGCTGTAGATGTCGGGCGCCACGTCAGCACCGTATCGCCGCCGTCGATGTGGAGCCCGCAGAGCCGATGTTGTGGGAGCGCGTGCCCGGTGTGCGTCCCGAATCGCGCGCCGGGACGCGGGTTCGCGGTGCGTGCGCACGGAGGCGGGAGGATGATCGGGACATGGGCTTCTACACCGACCGGATCCTGCCGCACCTGACCGACAAGGTCTGTGGGGTCGCCGCCAACGACGCGCTGCGCCGCCGCGCGTGTGCCGGGCTGCACGGCGCTGTCGTCGAGATAGGGTTCGGGTCCGGCACCAATGTCGGGTTCTATCCGGCGGCGGTGGAACGGGTCAGCGGGGTGGAACCGGCCGACGTGGCGTGGAAGATCGCCGCGAAGCGGGTGGCGCGCAGCGAGGTTCCGATCGAGCGCGCCGGGCTCGACGGCCAATCGCTGCCCTTCCCCGACGCCACGTTCGACACCGCGCTGTCGACCTTCACCCTGTGCACCATCCCCGACGTCGGCGCGGCGCTCACCGAGCTCCGGCGGGTCCTCAAACCTGGTGGCACACTGCATTTCGTCGAACACGGGCTGGCCCCCGACGCGTCGGTGCGCACCTGGCAGCACCGGCTCACCCCGATCCAGCGCCGGATCGCGGGCGGCTGCCACCTCGACCGGGACATCCCCGGCCGGCTGGCGGCGGCCGGCTTCGACACCGTCGAACTGGACCGGTTCTATCTTCCCGGCGCGCCCAAGGCGATGGCCGCGCTGTCACTGGGCGTCGTGCGCTGACCGGCGGCGAGGGCGCCGGCCGTCTCAGCGGTCGGGCAGTCGTGCGGTGGAGGTGGTGAGGAATTCGGTGACCGCGGTGGCTACGGCGGCGGGCTGGTCGAGCATCGACAGCACGTAGGCGTCGTCGATCTCGACCAGCCGCCCGCGCGGGATGAGGTCGGCGAGGCGGTGGCCGTGCGTGCGGGGCATCACCTTGCCTGCCGATGACCACAGGATCAGCGTGTCGCCGCGGAATCCGCGCAGCGCTTCGGTGTTCGCGATCAGCTCGGCGCGGTCGCGTGGGGCGCGGAAGTAGGCGAGCAGGTCCGTGCGCAGGGCCGGATCGCGCAAGCCGGGTTCGGTCCAGCCGTGAACGAGCTCGTCGGACAGTGGACGTTTGGCCATCCAGCCGAACATCAGCGGACTGCCGCGCAACCAGCGCACTCGCAGCTGCCGCAGCGCCAGCCCGATCCCGCCGGGCACGACGGAGGCGAGGATCGCGGTCTTGCCGGGCAGACCGGGCGGGAAGTTGTCGAACGCCTCGCACGGGAACACGATCAGGCGCCCGACCCGCTCGTCGAGGCCGTAAGCGGTGAGGAACAGCCCGCCACCCCAGTCGGAGTGCACGAGCGTCACCTCGCGCAGGTCGAGCTCGCTGAGGAAATCGGCGATGAGCTGGTTGAGCCCGCGCATGCTCAGATCGGTGCCCGGCCGCAGCGGTTCGGGGTGCGCGCCGAAGGGCAGATCGGGCGTGAGATACCGGAAACCGTCCGGCAGCAGGTCCAGCACCGTGTCCCACAGGGTGTGGTTCATCAGGGGGCCGTGCAGCAGCACGACCGGCGGGCCGTCGCCACGTTCCCGGTAGTGGACGCGGCCCGCGGGGAGTTCGACGGTCGGCATGAGATACCTCCACAGGAATAGAGCGTTCGCTCTAGCGCGTATGCTCTAGTCTGGAACGGTGAGCGAGAAGATGTCAACGGCCACCCGGGAACGCCTTGTCGTCGCGGTCGCCGAACTGATGCGCACGCACGGCTACAGCGCGATCACCGTCAAACAGATCACCGCGGCCGCGCAGGCCCCGATGGGATCGCTGTATCACCACTTCCCACACGGCAAGGTGCAGATCGCCGCCGAGGCCCTGCGCGACTCCGGTGCCGCCTACATCCAGCTGTTGCCGATGCTGATGGACCCGCACGAGGACCTGCGCGCCGCCATCCCGGCCGCCTTCACCGATGCCGCCCACACCATGGCCGAATCCGGCTGGATCAACATGTGCCCGGTAGGCACCGTCGCCGGCGAGATCGCCGACAGCGAACCGGAGTTGCGTGCGGTGGCGGCCGAGGTCGTCGCCGACTGGATCGACAAGGGCACCGGGTATTTCGTGGTACGAGGGCTGGCCGAGACGGTGGCACGCGACCTGATGCTGGCGCTGCTGTCGGCGCTCGAAGGTGCCTTCGTGCTCTCGCGCACCCTGCGCTCGGTGGAACCACTCGAGGCCGCGGGACGTGCGATGGCGGCCAGGATCGATGCGGTACTCACGGCGCGACAGCCCGCCGCGCCGGCCTGAGCCGTCGAAAGGCCCGGTGGTCAACGGCGGTGCAGCACCACCCTGGCCACGAGGGCCTTGTGGTCGGCGCCGGGCAGAGACACGGTCTCGACGGTCGTGGCGTGCGCGCCGGCGAACAGGATGTGGTCGATGCCGACCAGCGGCGGCAGACGCTTGTCGGTGGGGTAGGTGACCAGATGCCCGGCGCCGGCCTGGTCGGTGGCATCGGCGAAGCGTCCCGAAGCGATGGCCCGGAAGCGGATGTGATCGTGCGTGGCGTTGAAGTCGCCGCCGACGATCACCGGGCGGTCGGCGGGAGCGGCCCGCACGACGGAGCCGAGCCGGGACAGCTCGTCGGCCCATACCGCGATGCCGTACACCGGCGGGACCGGGTGCACCGAGTAGATCGAGACGGGACCGAGCTCGGGGACCGTAGCGGTGGCCGAGATCTGGTTGAGTACGTAACCGTCGTATTCGACCGTGTCCGACAACGGATATCGGCTCCAGATCCCGGTGCCGCTCGCCGTGCGGCCCGGCGCGAGATAGCGGTGCGGCAGCAGCGTGTCGAGCCCGGCCGCTCCCAGCTCGGTGACCGCGGTGCGGGTCAGCTCGTTGACGGTGAGAACGTCGACCGCCCCGGCGCGCACCGTCTCGACCACCGCTGCCGGGTCGGCACCGTCGAACAGCAGATTCGCCTGCATGACAGTGAGTTCCGGCCCGGCACCGGCACCGTCGGCCACATACAGCGGCGCCTGGGTGACCACCCCGGCCGCGACAACCCCCACTGCCACCGCCGTCGCGATCCACCGCCTGCACACCGCGAAGCCGAGCGCACCGGCCACCGCGCCGGTCATCAGATACGGCGCCACGGAGGCGGCGAGCACCACCGGCTCGAGTGCCGCGTCCGTGAAGTGCAGTGCCACGCCGAGCGCACCGGCCAGTGTGGCGGCCCCGGCCACCATGGTGATCCCGATCCGGGCGACCCGCATGCGCATCGCCTCACCCCGAACACGCGAAGCCGCCGGACGCGAACTCCCGCCGGACGGGGCCGACCCACCAGGGGACCGGGCGCCCGGCGGACCCGGGGTGGTAGGAAGGGGACGTGTCGGCATCTGGCGAGAGTACTGGTTCGAGCGGACGGTCCCGTGCGGTGGACGAGGTGGTGGAGCTGGTCAGCGCGCTGATCCGCTTCGATACCTCCAACACCGGGGAGCTGGCGACCACCAAGGGCGAGCAGGAATGCGCGCACTGGGTCGCCGCGCAGCTGCGAGAGGTCGGCTACGAGACCGAATACGTCGAATCGGGTGCTCCTGGACGCGGCAATGTGTTCGCCCGGCTCGAAGGCGCCGATCCGAGCCGCGGGGCACTGATGATCCACGGCCATCTCGACGTGGTGCCCGCCGAGGCCGCGGACTGGAGCGTGCACCCGTTCTCCGGCGCGGTCCGCGACGGCTATGTGTGGGGACGTGGCGCCGTGGACATGAAGGACATGGTCGGGATGACGCTGGCCCTGGCCCGCCAGTTCAAGGCCGAGGGCACCGTGCCGCCGCGTGATCTGGTGTTCGCCTTCCTCGCCGACGAGGAGAACGGCGGCCGGTGGGGATCGCAGTGGCTGGTCGAGCACCGGCCCGACCTGTTCGACGGCATCACCGAGGCGGTCGGCGAAGTCGGCGGATTCTCGCTCACCGTCCCGCGGCCCGATGGCACCGAACGCAGGCTCTACCTGGTGGAGACGGCCGAGAAGGGGCTGGGCTGGATGCGGTTGCGCGCCAAGGCCCGCGCCGGGCACGGCTCGTTCCTGCACGAGGACAACGCGGTGACCATCCTTGCCGAGGCCGTCGCGCGCCTCGGCAAGCACACCTTCCCGGTGGTGCTGTCGGATTCGGTCGCCGAGTTCCTGGCCGCCGTCAGCGAGGAAAGTGGCCTGCGGTTCGACCCGCACGGCCCCGACATCGAAGGCCAGCTCGCCAAGCTGGGCACCATCTCCCGCATCATCGGCGCCACCCTGCGCGACACCGCCAACCCGACGATGCTGCAAGCGGGCTACAAGGCCAACGTGATTCCGCAGACCGCCGAGGCGGTCGTGGACTGCCGGGTGGTGCCGGGCAGGCAGGCCGCGTTCGAACGCGAGGTCGACGAACTGATCGGCCCCGATGTCGAACGCGAATGGATCACCAAACTCGACTCCTACGAGACCACCTTCGACGGTCACCTCGTCGACGCGATGAACGCCGCGGTGCTGGCCAACGACGCCGACGGGCGCACCGTGCCGTACATGCTCTCCGGCGGTACCGACGCGAAAGCGTTCGCGCGCCTCGGCATTCGCTGCTTCGGGTTCGCCCCGCTGCAGCTGCCGCCCGAACTGGACTTCACCGCCCTGTTCCACGGGGTGGACGAGCGGGTGCCGGTGCGGTCACTGGAATTCGGCACCCGGGTACTGGAACACTTCCTCCTGCACAGCTGAGCCACGGAACGGAGAACCCATGAGCTACAACCCCTATGACGCCTTGCCGCAGGTCCCGTCGTTCACCCTCACCTCCGCCGACATCACCGACGGTCAGCCGCTGGGCAACGACCAGGTGTCCGGGGTGTTCGGGGCGGGCGGCAAAGATCTCTCACCGCAGCTGAGCTGGTCCGGTTTCCCGGAGGCCACGCAGAGCTTCGCGGTCACCGTCTACGATCCGGACGCCCCGACCGCGTCGGGCTTCTGGCACTGGGCCGTGGCCAACATCCCGGCCTCGATCACCTCGCTCGACACCGGCGCAGGCAGCGCGGGTGGCAGCCTGCCGATCGGCGCGGTGACGTTGCGCAACGACGGCGGTTTCCCCGGTTTCGTCGGCGCGGCCCCGCCCGCGGGCCACGGCCCGCACCGCTATTTCGTGGTCGTGCACGCGGTGGACGTGCCGGTGCTCGAGGTCGGGCCCGACGCCTCGCCCGCGTTCCTCGGGTTCAACCTGTTCTCGCACACGCTCGGCCGGGCCACCCTGGTCGGCACCTACGAGCAACGCTGATATCGAGGGCCCCTGGGAGATCTCCCAGGGGCCCTCGATATCACCGGACTACTTCACCTCGATCACGTGCTCGGGCGGGGTGGCGGCGTAGAGCGCTTCGATGTCGGAGGCGTACTTGGTGGCGATCGGGGTGCGCTTGAGCGACATCTTCGGGGTCAGCTCGTCACCACCGGGCTCCCACAGCGTCTCCACGATGCGGAACCGCTTGATCTGCTCCACCCGTGACAGTTTGCGGTTGCCCGCGGCGATGGCGGCGGTGACCTCTTCGACGATCTCGGGCCGTCGCGTCAGCTCCGCGTGAGTGGCCTCGGTGGCACCGAACTCCTTGGCGCGCAACGCGACCACATCCGGGTCGAGCATGATCAGCGCGGTGATGTAGGGGCGGGCGTCGCCGATCGCGACGGCCTGACCGATCATCGACGAGACCGCCTTGACGGAGTTCTCGATGTTGGACGGGGCGATGTTCTTGCCCGCCTCGCTGATGATGAGTTCTTTCTTGCGGTCGACGATGCGCAGGTAGCCGTCGGCGTCGAGGGTGCCGATGTCACCGGTGTGCAGCCAGCCCGCGTCGTCGATGGCCTCGGCGGTCTTGTCGGGCATGTTGCGGTAGCCGGGGGTGATGATCGGGCCGCGGATGAGGACCTCGCCGTCGGCGTCGAGGCGCAGCTCGACACCGTCCATGGCGCGGCCGACCGAACCGGGGCGTGGCTTGTCGATCTCGGTGAAGGTGCCGACGCCGGTGGTCTCCGACATACCCCACACCTCGCTCACCGCGAACCCGAGCCCGAGGAAGTACTCGAGGGTCTCCGCCGGGACCGGGGCGGCGCCGGACGCGGCGACCTTCAGCTCGGCGAAACCGAGCGCCTCGCGCAGTTTCGACAGCACCAGCGCGTCGGCGGCCCGGTGCTGGATGCCGAGCAGCAGCGAGGAACCGTCACCGGACAGTTTGGCCCTCGCCTGCGCGACACCGACACCGATCGCCCAGTTGGCCAGCGATTTCTTCACCGGGCTCGGCTCCACCGCGAGCTTGTTCTCGATGCCGGTCTTGATCTTCTGCCACACCCTCGGCACCCCGAAGAACACGGTGGGCTTGGCATCGGGCAGGGCGGCAGCGATCTCGCGCGGATCGGGGACGGTGGTGATCTGGATACCGGTGAGCAGGCTCATCGCATGCGCGGAGATCCGGTCGGCCACGTGCGCGGCGGGCAGATACGACACGGCGCGGTCGTCGAAGCCGACCGGCAGCGGCCCCGAGACCAGGCCGACGACCTGCGCGATTACATTGCTCTGGGTGAGTTCGACGCCCTTGGACGGGCCGGTGGTGCCGGAGGTGTAGATGAGGGTGGCCAGGTCGCCCGGCTGCACCGCCCGCCACGCGGCGTCGAAATCGAAGTCCGGCGCCGGATCCGATTCCAGCTGGGCCAGCCCGATGGTGCCCTCGGCGGTGCCGTCGACGAGCACGGTGTGCTCGACCTCGGCACCGGAGGACCGGATCAGGTCGAGGAAGGCCTGCTCGGTGATGACGACCTTGTTGCCCGCGTTGGCGAACACGTGCGCGATCTGCTCGGGGGAGCTGGTGTTGTATACCGAGAACGGGGTCGCGCCCAGGTGCAGGGCGGCGGTGTCGACGAGGTTGAACTCGGGCCGGTTGGTGAGCATGATGCCGACCGCGTCGCCGTGTCCGACACCGAGTTTCGCCAGGCCCGCCGCCAATGCCCGGACCCTGGTGGCGTATTCGGCCCAGGTGATCTCCTGGGTGCCGCCGACCGTGCGCAACGCGATCTGGTCGGGCCGCAACGCGGCGGTCTGCTGGAAAGCGGCGGGCACGGTGTGCACCGTGACGCCGGAAGCGTGCGCGAAACCGATCTCTGTCATATCCCTGTTCCCGTGAGGCAATTCCTGGACGCCGAGCCAATGAGGCAATTGCACTCGCATCATCTCGAGCGATGGGCGTCACAGTGGCGTGGCTCACTCATCGTAACCGGACATACGGGATTGTGGCGCGGGTTAGCGACGACGCCCGAACAGCCACCGCCTGCGGGTTCGTGGCCGATCCCGCTCGCCGACCTGCTCCGGCACCGTGTATTCCGGGGCCCACGGGCCGATCCCGCGGGGGATCATGTGCCCGCGATGACGAACTTTGGCGTCGAGATAGCGCTGCCCGCGCTCGGTGGTCAGCCGGATCGCGAGCGGCAGCACCTCCACCTCGATCCCCGCGTCGGCCAGCGCCCGCAGCTTGTCGGGATTGTTGGTGAGCAAACGCAACCGGTGCACGCCCAGATTCAGCAGCGCCTTGGCCACCGGCTCGTAGCGGCGCGCGTCGGGGTCCAGACCCAGCTTGGTGTAACTGTCGAAGGTGTCCAGACCGTAGCGCTCGCTGGTGCGGTAGCCGATCGCCTTCGCGAGCAAGCCCGCGCCACGGCCCTCCTGCTCGAGATAGGCCAGGATTCCGGCGCCTTCGGCCTGGATCATGTCCATCGACAGCGCCAGCTCGGGTCCGCAGTCGCAGTCGTCGGATCCGAGCGCGTCACCGTAGAGACAGCGCGAATGCACCCGCACCAGCGGCTGCGGGCTCGGGTCGCCGAACACCAGCAGATACCCGCCGTCGGTGGGATCGTCGATCTGATGCACCCGCACCCGCAGATGGGTGCCGCCGCGGCTGAACTGATGCTCCGGTCGTAGATCGTCCGAGCCGGGGCCGGGCGCCGGGACGGGCGGGACCGGGGCGGCGTCGATGATCGTCAAGCGCTCCTCCGAGACGGTGTCGGCATCGGGAAATCCGCTGCGTGGACGGGGTGGGGCAGGGGCAACGGCGCGACTCTACTCCGGCTGTGGGGCCGCGCACGTCAACCGGGGGTCACACCGGTGTTACGGCCCGCGCCGGGATAGAGCGACACGATCCGGTCGATCGCGGCCACATCGGGAAAACCGGCCGAGACCGCGCCGAGCTGCTGGGTCGGGAACATCGCGGCGGTAGCCCACCGGAAATCGGCGGCGGTGAGCGAATCCTCCGACCGGGCCACCCGCAACGCCAGCGCCGCGGCGAACGCGGCCGCCGCCCCGACCGCCGCCTTGAGCACCCGCGGATAGTGGTCGACGACGATGTCGTCGTGATCGGAGTACACCGTGCAGCCGAAACCGTCGACCGCGCACACCACCGACACGCCGAGACCACGCAACCTGCGGGCGGTGTCGGCCTGCGAGTCGGTCTCGACATCGGGCAGCAGGGCGTTCAACTCGGCCGAGCTGCCGACCAGGTAGTCCACCACGTCCAGGTACAGGTACAGCCGTTGCGGCACCGCGAGACTCGGGGCGGCGCAGACGATCACCTGGGGCCGCTCCGGCAGCTCACGCAGGAACGCGAGCACGGCCTCCAGAATCGGCGCGGGCTGTTCGAAAGTGAGGACGATGACCTCCGAATCCGCCAGTGCGGCACGGGTTTCAGGCCGGTCGAGATCCTCGTTGAGCAACCGTACCCGCGCGTCGCGGCAGCCGATGAGCCGCACCTCGCCGCTGTGGTTCATGATCACCGCGGTTACCAGCGTCGGCGCGGAAGGGACGACTTTGACCAAGTCGCGGCCGATGCCGAAGTGGTCGAGCCGGGCCAGGATCCGGGCGCCGTTCTCGTCGTCGCCGACGGCGGCGATCAGGTGGACGTCGAGCCCGAGCAGCGCGGCCGCGATCGCCCGGTTCAGGCCCTTGCCGCCGGGCTGGCCCGCGAAGGAGCCGTCGACGGGGGCGTTGCGGCCGGGGAAGGTGTCGACCCGGTACAGATGATCGATCACCGCGTCGCCGAGCACGGTCACCGAACGGCCCGTCCGCGGCGCGGGCCGGACCGGCGCCGCGGACGGGAGCGCGACGGTGACCGGGTCGGTGAGTGCGCCGGCCAGTGCGGTGAGCGCCGCCCGCTCGGCACTGGTGCGCAGACGCTTGACCGTGGGCGCCACCGGGATGTCCGTCGCGCCGATCGCGGCGTGCAATGCTGCCCAGTGCTCGGCCAGGTACTCGCGGCGCGCGCCCAGGTTCGCCGCGTACAGCCGATCCGGATCGATCTCGCCCGCGGACAGATCGCGCAGCATGCCCAGCGCGAGGGTGGCGTCGGCGATGAGCCGCTGCGTCGGGGGCAATTGCCCGGCGGTAGCGCGCAGCACCGGCAGCACTGCCTCCTCCGGCGAGATCCCGGCGCGCCGGGCATGGTCGGCGACCACGGGCAATTCCAGGACCGGGTCGGCACCGATCTCGGTGTGGCGCAGGCGTTCCGCACTGAGCCCGGAGAACTTGCCCAGCCGCGCGAGGATGCCTCGTACCACGTCGGTTCGTGCGTCCTGCGGGATCATCGGCCCTCCAGGGTCGGTGGGTTTAGGTTCGGGCGTGTCCGGCAATTACCAATCTACAACGGCAATTGACCATCACGAACGGCAAATGCCACACTGGAATTGGCGTAATCGCCCACCAGGAAGCCCGGAAGGCCTGGTGCAGACGTATTCCACTCCGACCGGTAGGGGACCGGACCCCGTCTGATTTCCGCGTGACGAGTTCACCGCGCACCCGGCGAACTCAGGTGCGACGGCGCCGCCGGCGCACTCGCCCGGCGACCACGCCTGCCGGGCGTCCCAGGAACCACGGAGCCGCGGGCTCCGCATCGTGGAATCGGAGTCTTTCGATGACCATCCACATCACACCGGACGACATGCGCAGCACACACAGCCCCGAATACGCCGAACGGATCGGCACCGACCCCGAAGTGTGGCGGTTGAGCTGGCTGCCCGAACGCAAGCTCAACCGGGACCAGGCCTATGCGGGAATGGAACTCGACGAGCTGATCAGCGACCTCACCACCGCACACGACCGGCTCACCCACGCCCAGATCAACGCGCTCGCCGACGCCGTCGGGATCGTCTGGGAGCAGGCCATCATCCGGCTCTACAAGCGGATGCTGGAACGCTTCGCGGGCGACGAGTCCGAGGAGGGCGCCCCACGCCCGCCGCTGACCGGCCCCCGCACCGTCACGCACCTGTTCGGCCACGGCGGTCCGCGCCGGGTCTACCTCGGATAGGGGCGAACTCCCTCGCCGGTCAGGCCGAGTGCGTGCGGTGCTCGGCGCCGACCGCCTCGGCCAGCGAACCGAAGCCCTCCGCGCGCAGCCGGGCCGCGATCCCGCGGTGAATGCGGGTGGTCCAGAACAGGCCACCGTAGATGAAACCGGTGTAGCCCTGCAGCAGGGTGGCCCCGGCGAGGATCCTGGCCCAGGCCTGCTCCGGGGTTTCGATCCCGCCCACCGAGATCAGCACCAGCTTGTCGCCGACGCGGGCATAGAGGCGGCGCAGCACCTCGAGCGAGCGCTCGGCCACCGGCGCGCCGGACAGCCCACCGGCGCCCATGGCCTCGACCTCGGCGGCCGGGGTGGCCAGGCCGTCGCGGCGGATGGTGGTGTTGGTCGCGACGATGCCGGCCAGCCCCAGCTCGACGGCCAGATCGGCGACGGCGTCGATGTCCTCGTCGGACAGGTCGGGGGCGATCTTCACCAGCACCGGCACCGTGACGCTGTCGAGCACGGCCTGCAGAATCGGGCGCAGCGACGCCACCGCCTGCAGGTCACGCAGGCCGGGCGTGTTGGGGGAGGACACGTTCACCACGACGAAGTCCGCGAGCGGGCCGAGCAGCCGGGCGCTGGTGGCGTAGTCGTCGGCGGCGTGCTCGGGCGCGGTGACCTTGGTCTTGCCGATATTCGCGCCGATCGGCACGTCCGGGTGAGCGCCGTGCAGGCGGGCGGCCGCCGCAGCGGAGCCATGATTGTTGAAACCCATCCGGTTGATCAGGCCGTGGTCGGCAGGCAGCCGGAACAGCCGCGGCGCCGGGTTGCCCGGCTGGGCGTGCGCGGTGACGGTGCCGATCTCGGCGAAACCGAATCCGAGCGACCCCCAGGTGTTCGCGCCGTCGGCGTTCTTGTCGAACCCGGCGGCAAGGCCGAGCGGAGCGGGGAACTCGACCCCGAAGGCGGTGGTGGCCAGGATCGGGTCGTCGACCACGGTCAACTTGCGGACCAGCCATCGCGTCGGCGGGAACCAGGAGGCGAACCGCAGGGCGCCGAAGACCAGGTGATGCACCCGCTCCGGCGGGAGCAGGAACATCAGGCGTAGTAGCAGGGCGTACATGGGTCGGTTCACACTCCGGGCTCGGGCACAGGCAGGACGGCACTCTTGCGGCGGCGCAACAACACCCGGCGGCTGCCGTCGGTGTAGGCGCGCACCCGCGACAATTCCCAGCCACCGAATTCGGCCTGGATGGCCAGCCGCATCGAGGCGGTGACCCGGGTGACCTCGGGTGGCAGCCGCAGCGGCACGTAGTCGTAGTCGTCGTTGCTGGTTTCCCAGCTCGCCGGTACCGCCATCAGAGCCCTCGCTTCCGCTCGTCCGCGCCGATCCGCTGCAGCCCCGCACCCGCGGCGGAGGCGACGAACAGATCGCCGGTGCGTTCGTCCACGGTCACGGCGTCGGGCTGGCGCACGGTGGGGAAGCGGCCGACTTCGACACCGATCCCGGTCGACAGGTCGTAGCCGACGACTTCGTTGCTCTCGGTGCAGGTCACCCACACGGTGTCCGACCGCGAGTCGTAGGCGAGCGCGTAAGGCGACGATGATACCGGGAAACGCTGTCGCAGGACGAGCGGACCGGCCGTGTACACCAGCAGTTCGTCGCCCGCGGTGTCGGTGACCAGGATCCGGCCCCTCGGGTCGGCGATGGCGTTGGTCGCGCCGTCACCGGCGCGCAGCATCAGCCCGAGCGCGTCCGCGCCGACGGTGACGACCGCGGTCTGCTTGCGGTCGAGCACGGTGACCTGATCGCCGGTGACGGCGAGTGCGTCGGCCGAGACCAGGCCGGTGACGGTGCGGACGACGCTGCCGTCGGCCCGCAGCTCCCGCACGGCGCCGTCGGCGGTACCGACCAGCAGGTTGCCGTCGGTGCGGAATTGCACCGTGCGCACCTCGCCCTCGACGGCCACCTCGGCGACCGTGCCCGCGGCCACGTCGACCCGCAGTACACGCTGCGGCGCGGCGACGAGCACTTCGCCCGGCGCGCCCTGCGCGAGCGCGGCGCCCGTCCCGGGCAACGACACGGTGCGCGTAGCGCCGGGGGTGGCGGGATCGACCAGGGTCAGGGTGGTACCCGCGGTGTCGAGCGCCGCGATCAGCCCCGACTCGCGTTCGGCGAGGAGCAGGCCGGTCGCCGGCAGCGCCACGACCTGACCGGCGGGCGTCGCGCTGCCTGCGGGGGAGACCGCGGCGGTGGCGGGCTCCCTGGTCGGGACGTCGGGGCCCGCCTCGTCACCGCAGCCGGTCAGCACCACCAGTGCCGCGACGCCGAACAGGGCTGAGGCGACCGAGCCGCGAGGGCGCATGCACCGAACTCCTAATCTCACGAGTGACCGCTGTCCACCATCTGACCACGATGACCGACCGGTAGCTTCGACCGGGTGGCGCGCGTCGGGTCTGTCGGTGACGCACGTTACTGTTGACGTGTCGGCAACTGATCGCCAGAACGGGGCAGGAGATCTCCACGATGACCGAGCGGACAGCAGCGGGATTCGGCATCGATGACCTCTCCGTCGGTCCCTTCGCCCACGGCTTCGGCACCACCGACGACGGCCGCGCCTTCTCCTTCCGCACCCATCGCGCCACCCTCACCCTGCACATCTACCGTGCCGATCTGGGCGAGGATGTGCCTGCCGCCGATGACGTGGTCGCGGTCGCGCAGGCCCAGGTCACCGATATCGACCTCGGGGACGAGCGCAGTGTCGCCGCGTTCGTCCGCGATCTGATTCCCGCCGCGGTCCCCGTCGCCGCGGTCGCACCGCGCGACGTCACCGGAGTGCGGACGATCTTGGGCCGGATCAGCGCGGTCATTGATGGTATGTAGATGGTGATGTCTTCCACAGTTTCCGGCAGGGCCGCCGCGGCCGCCCTCTGCCTCACGGCCGTATTCGCTGTCTCCGCGTGCGGGGGCGGCGCCGACGAGGCGTCGGTCGAGGCCGCGCGGTCCGCGGCCAACGCCTCCCTGTCGTCATCGATCGCGGCCTCGTCGAGCAAGGCGAACGTGCCGCTGCCGACGGCGGCCGAACTCGACGCGCAGATCAAACGCGCGCTCGATCCCGACCTGCCCGACGCCGAACGCACCGACCTGATCGAGGACGGTGAGGCGTTCAAGGACGCCATCCCCGACATGTATCAGGCGCTACGCGACAATCCGCACGCCGTCTACGGAGTGGTCGACCCGGTCTTCGACAACCGCGACGGCACCCTCACCGCCACCATGCGCCTGGACAAGGACGGCACGGGCACCAATGTGCGCACCACCATCGTGCACTTCGTGCTGATCGACGGGAAGTGGAAGATCTCGCGCACCGATCTGTGCGGCATCCTGCGCTCGGCCGACTATCGCACCGCCGCCTGCGGCTGACCATGCGGGAATCGCGTTCGATGCGGTGGGGCCGTTTCGTCCACCGGCATCGCTTCCTGGTGCTCGGCCTGTTCGTGCTGACCGTGCTGATCTCGGGCTGGTTCGGACGGGACATGGCGGGCCGATACACCCAGGAAGGCTGGTTCGACGAGTCCAGCGAGTCGGTGGCGGCGTCGAAACTGGCCGACGACACCTTCGGCCGGGACACCGACGGCGACCTGATCGTCATCTACACCGCGCCCTCGGGTGCCACCGTCGACGACCCGGCGGTGCGCGGGCCGGTGGTGGCCGCGCTCGACGCGCTGCGAGCCGACCACGGCGAGCGCATCCACAAGATCGACAGCTACTGGGACAGCCCGTTCTCGGCCGACGCCGCCGACCCGGCCAAACAGCACGCCTTCGCCAGCATCGGGCTGGCCGGCGGGGGCGGCACCGCCACCGTCGAGAACTACCTGGCGCTGAAACCACACCTGAACGCCGGGGTGCCCGGCGGCGGGCCAGGCGGCACGACCGTGCAGCTGGCCGGGCTGCAACCGGTGGTCGAGGGCATCAATATCGGGATGCAGCACGATATCCGGCGCGCCGAACTGATCGCGTTGCCGATCGTGGCCGTGCTGCTGTATTTCGTGTTCGGCGGGGTGGTCGGGGCGCTGCTGCCGGTGCTGATCGGCGGGCTCACCGTGCTCGGCACCTCGGGCATCCTGCGCTTGCTCACCGCGCACATCGAGGTGAACGTGTTCGCCAGCGCGGTGATGACACTGGTGAGCCTCGGGCTGGCGATCGACTACGGGCTGTTCACCGTCACCAGGTTCCGGGAGGAACTCGCCGCGGGGCGCAGCGTGGAAGACGCCACCGCCCGCACGGTGGCGACCGCGGGCCGCACCGTGCTGTTCTCGGCGGCCATCATCGCGATCAGCCTCGGCGCGCTGTTCATCTTCCCGAACGGGGTGCTGCGTTCGGTACCCTACGGCGGTATCTCCGCGGTCATGCTGGCCGCGCTGCTGTCGGTGACGGCGCTGCCGGCCGCGTTGAGCATCGCCGGACGGCGCATCGACTGGCTCGGCTGGAAACGGTTCTCCCGCAGCAAGACCGAGGACGAGATCGACGCGGGCTTCTTCTCCAGGCTGGCGCTGTGGTCGATGCGGCGACCGCTGGCGGTGGTGATCCCGATCGTGCTCGCCCTGCTGGCGTTGAGTATCCCGTTGCGCCACATCGAGTTCGGCGGGATCAGCGAGAAGTATCTGGCCCAGGACAATCCGGCGCGGGTAGCGCAGGAGGACTTCGACCGGCTGTTTCCCGGGTTCCGCACCGAACCGGTGAAGCTGGTCGTGGTGGGTGCGCCGCCGCAGGAGCTCGGCGACATCCGGTACGCGGCCAACCAGATTCCGGGGCTCACCGGCCGGTTCGAGCCCGCCGCTCCGACGAAGAACGACGTGAACGTGCTCTCGGCCGGCCTGCAGGACAAACGCGACGCCGACGCGGTGATCGGCGCGCTGCGGGCACTACCGGAACCACCGGGCGTGGACATCATGGTCGCGGGGATCCCCGCGTTGGAACGCGACAGCATCAACGGCCTCATCGACGGGCTGCCGTTGCTGCTGGCGATCTTGATGGCGGCGGCGCTGGCGATGATGGTGGTGGCGTTCCGGTCGGTGGTCCTCGCGCTGAAAGCGGTGGCCATGAGCGCACTGAGCCTGGTCTCCACGCTGGGGGTGCTCACGTGGATCTTCGTCGAAGGGCACGGCTCCGGCACCTTCCAGTTCACGCCGGGGCCACTGATGTTCGCGGTGGTCGCGCTGATCGTCACGGTGATCTTCGGGCTGTCCACCGACTACGAGGTGTTCCTGCTGTCCCGGATCGCGGAGAAACGGGCCACCGGCGCCGACGCCGCCGAATCCATCCGCTACGGCGTCGCCCACACCGGCAGCGTGATCACCTCGGCCGCGGCCATTCTCATCGTGGTCACCGGGGCGTTCGGCTTCTCCGACCTGGTTCTGATGAAATACATCGCCTACGGCATGATCGTGGCCCTGATCATCGACGCCACCGTCATCCGGATGGTCCTCACCCCGGCCCTGCTGAAGATCATCTGGCGCTGACCGCGATCGCATCGATGCCGAGTCGGCGGTGGCACCGTGCCGGGTTCAGCGTGCAGGGGTGCGGCACGGCACGTTCGCTCCACCGAGAAGACGACCGCGGCCGCTGCTCGGCGTCACGAGCCGGCCCTGCCGTGGCCGCGTTCGGGCAGCACCAGCTGGGCGCCGGTGGTGGGGTGGTCGAAGACGTCGACCGGGTGGCGGTAGACCGCGGTGAGCAACTCGTGGGTGAGCACCTCGCGGGGTGGGCCGTCGGCGGCGACCCGGCCGTCGGCGAGAACGGTGACGCGGTCGGCGTAGGCGGCGGCGACGCCGAGATCGTGGACGACGACCACCACCGCGGTGCCCGCCGCGGCCCGGTCGGCGGCGAGTCGGAGCACGGCCTCCTGATGGCCGAGGTCGAGTGCGGCGGTCGGTTCGTCGAGCAGCACGGTCGCGGTGTCCTGGGCCAGCACCCGTGCCAGGGCGACGCGGGCGCGCTCACCGCCGGACAGTGACGGGAACACCCGGCCCGCGAGGTGGGTGACATCGGTGGCGGCCAGCGCCGCGGCGATCAGCTCGTCGTCGCGGTCGGCGGCGGGGGTGCGCAGCCAGGGGGCGCGTCCCATCGCGACGACCTCGCGGGCGGTGAACGGGAACCCGACGGTGTGCGACTGCGGCAGCACGGCACGGCGGCGCGCCATCTCCGCGTGCGACCAGTGCGTGAGGGCGTGACCTTCCAGCTGCACCGACCCGCCGTCGGCGGGCAGTTCCCCGGCGAGCGCGGCGAGCAGACTCGACTTGCCGGCACCGTTGGGGCCGACCAACGCGACGATCTCGCCCGCGGCCACCTGGAAATCCACGTCGTCGAGGACGGTGCGCTGCCCGCGCCGGACCGTCAGACCGGTCGCGCGCAGGGTGACGGTGCCCGGTGTGGGCCGGGCAGGCACATCGGCGGGCCGGGCGAACAGCGCGCGCATCGACCACGACCTGTGCGCGCCGGTTACGTCCGGATCCTGAACGCCGGTCATCCCCAGCCTCCCGCGCGTGCCCTGGTCCGCCGCAGCAGCCAGAAGAAGAACGGCCCGCCGATGAGCGAGGTGAGCATGCCCAGCGGCAGGTCGGCATTGTGGACCAGGGTCCGCGCCACGACATCCGCGCCGAGCAGCACCACCGAGCCGACGATCGCGCTCAACGGCACCAGCACCCGATGCCCCGGCCCCACCAGCATCCGCACCACATGCGGAACGATCAGCCCGACGAACAGGATGATGCCGCTGAAGGCCACCCCCGCCGCGGTCAGGATCGCCACGATCACGATGACCTCACGGCGCAGCCGCTCCACATCGACGCCGAGGTGCCGTGCCGCGGAATCGCCCAGCGCGAGCAGATCCAGCCGCCCCGCGACCACGACCGCCGCCACCACCCCCACCGACGCCAGTGTCGCGACGACCGCCACCGCCGACCAGGTGGCCCCGTTGAGACTGCCCAGCTGCCAGAACACGATCTGATCGCGCGCGGCGGGCGTGGCCACGAACAGCAGCAGCGCGATCAGCCCGCCCGCGAACGCGTTGATCGCGACGCCGGTCAGGATCAGTGTCACCACCTCGGTGCGACCACCCGAGCGCGACAGCAGATACACCAGCGCGGTGGTGAGCAGCCCCGCGCAGAACGCGGCCAGCGCCACCGACCAGGACGCGACGAACGCGCCGCCGACCACGATGACCGTGCCCGCCCCGACCGCGGCGCCCGCCGAGACACCGATCACCCCTGGTTCGGCCAGCGGATTGGCGAACACACCCTGCAACAACGCACCCGCTGTCGCGAGCGCGGCCCCGACCAGCACCGCGAGCAGCACGCGCGGGAAACGCACCTCCCACAGCGTCACCTCGCCTGCCGGGTGCGCGGGCAGCGGCCCGAGGTCGAGCCCGATCCGGTGCGCCACGCTGCCGAGGACTTCGGCGGCGGTCGTCGGCACCTGGCCCAGCACCGCCGACACCAGCGCGAGCACCACCAGCGCGATCAGGGCGACGACGAAGACGACGGTGACCCGGGTGGCGCGGTGCCGTGGCTGCGGCAACGGGTCTGGGGTCGCGTCGTCGATGCGGGGCGCGGACTCGGTGAGGTCGACGATGCGCGCGTCGCCCGCGCTCACGCCGACCCGTACACGGCGTCGGCCAGCGCGGAGATCACCCGGCCGGTGTTGGGGCCGAAGCTGAGCAGGACCGCGTCGGCCATGTCGACCACCCGCCGGTCGCGGCCCGCGGGGGTCTGCGCGATCCCCGGCACCTGGACCAGCCCGTCGACACCCCCGACCGAGGTCAGGCCGTCCGACATCACCAACAGCACATCGGGGGCGGCGGCGATCATCGCCTCGCTGGTGATGGCGGTGAACGGCTCGCTCACCCCGGCCGCGGTCCCGGCGTCGATCCCGCCGATCGCGGTGATCAGCGAGTCGGCGCCGGAGCCGGGGCCCGCGATCATGGTGATGGCGGTACTGCGCAGGTACAGGAACGCGATCTTCGGGCGCGGGTTCTGCACTGGGATCGCGGCGGTCGCGATCGCGATCTCGTCGCTGGTGCGCTGACCGAGCCGTGCGCCTGCGTCGGAAACCCCGAGCGCGTCGGCGACGGCCTGGATCTGCGGGACCACTCCGGCCATGGTGCGGTCGGGGTCGAAGTAGACGACGTTCACCCCGGCCGCTCGCAGCTGTTCGCGGACCGCGGGGGCGGCGCTGGTGGTATCGGTGAGGAACACCGACGGCCGCAACGCCAGGACCGCTTCCACGCTGAGGCTGCCGTTGCCGGCCGCCACGTTCGGCACGTCGGCGACGGCGGGGAACGAGGCGGAGGTGCTGCGTCCGACCAGGTTGGCGCCGAGTCCCAGCGCGTACACGGTCTGGGCGAGGGTGCCGTACCGGTCGACGGCGATGATCCTGGAGGCGTCGGTGACCGTCACCTCGCTGCCGTCGAAGGAGCGCACGGTCGCCGGCAGCGCCGGGGTGGGCGGCTCGCCGATCGGGACCGGGTCGAGTTCGGCGATCCGGGCGGTCACCGGGCCGCCGGACGTGGCAGTCGATGCGGGTTCGCTCGCCGTGCAGGCGACGGTACCGGTCAGCAGCACGGCCGCGACCGTTGTCGTCAGCACACCACGCAGTGTCATGAAGGTAAGGCTAGCCATCATTCGGGGCGGGCGCTCACATCGTCCAGCGCCGCGGCGATCGCGCGCGGCAGTTCGAGGGTCTCCGCGGCGAGCACGCCGGTGAGCTGGCCGATATCGCGGGCACCGACGATCATGCTGGCGATGCCGGGGCGGTCCCTGATCCAGGCCAGCGCCACGGCCAGCGGCGAGGTGCCGAGCCCGTCGGCCGCGGTGACCAGCGCGTCGACCACCCGGATCGCGCGCTCGTCGTCGAGCCTGCGCCGGATCTCCGCCGCCGTCGCCTCGTCGGCGCCGCGCGAATCGGCGGGCACGCCGTCGCGGTACTTGCCGGTGAGGATGCCCCCGGCCAGCGGCGCCGAGGCGATCACCCCCACCCCGTGATGCCGGGCGGCGGGCACGATATCGGTCTCGGTGCCGCGCGCGAGCAGTGAATACGGGGTCTGGATCGCGGTGATCGGCGCGATCGCGGCCAGACCGGCCAGCTGCCAGGCGGCGAACCCGCGCACGCCGGCGTAGCGGGTGCGGCCGGAGCTGATCGCGAGCTCGACGGTCGCGACCACCTCGTCGAGCGGGGTATAAGGGTCCCAGGCCGCGATGCTCCAGATGTCGAGATGATCGGTGCCGAGTTCGCGCAGCGTCCGATCCAGCTGGGCGAGCAGCGTGCGCCGCGAGCCGTCGACCACGGGCGCCGCGGGCACCGTGTCGCCGATCCCGGTGCCCGGCCCGTGCCACACCACGCCCGCGCACCCGCTGAGCACGAGCTCGTCACGGGAGACCAGGTCGCCGAGCAGGTCGGCCAGGATCCGTTGCGCCTTGCCGCCACCGTAGCCGGGCGACAGATCCACCAGGGTGCCACCGGCCTCGGTGAACGCCGCCAGCTGCACCGAAGCCTCGTCGGCATCGGTATGGGTGCCCCAGGTGTGGGTGGCCAGACCGATCCGCGACACCCGAAGGCCGCTGCGTCCCACCGTCCGCTGTTCCATCACCGCGCCCGTGTTTTCGTCACGGCGTCCAGCGTAATGGGCGCGGGCATGGGCACCGCCGCGACGACCCGCGCCGGGCGGGATCTCGGGTGGTGGGCGGGCGACAGCGGCGCACCGCGCCGGGTAGGGTCGCTGCGAGGTCGCGCCCCGCGCGCGGACCGATGTGGCAAAAGCCCGCCGAGGACAACCTCTTTCGGGCACGAAGCAGCAGGAGGACGTGGTGGGCGAAGCGATGACCTGGTTCCAGGCATTGCTACTCGGGCTCGTACAGGGAGTGACGGAGTTCCTGCCGATCTCCTCCTCCGGGCATCTGCGCATCGTGTCGGAGGTGTTCTTCGGCAGCGACGCGGGTGCGTCGTTCACCGCCGTCACCCAGCTCGGGACCGAGGCCGCGGTGCTGGTGTACTTCGCCAAGGACATCCAGCGCATCGTCGTCGCCTGGTTCACCACCCTGGCCATGCGCTGGCGGGAACGTTCGCAGCAGGCCGTCGCCGTGGGTGACCGGGTCACCACCAAACTGCCGGTGATGGACCGCAGCGCCCGCGAGGCCCACGAACGTGACGCCCAGCGCGAACTCGACTACCGCGTCGGCTGGTACGTGATCATCGCCACCATCCCGATCGGGGTGCTCGGATTCCTGTTCAAGGACGAGATCCGTACCGGCGCCCGCAACCTGTGGCTCGTCTCGTTCATGCTGGTGGCCTTCGCGCTGGTGATCGCCGCCGGTGAGTACTTCGGCAAGAAGGAACGCTCGATCGAGCAGCTCACCACCCGCGACGGTATCGTCATGGGTTTCGCGCAGTGCCTGGCGCTGATCCCCGGAGTATCGCGCTCCGGCGCCACCTCGACCGCAGGCCTGTTCCTCGGGCTGGAGCGCGAGGCGGCGGTGCGGTTCTCGTTCCTGCTCGCCATTCCCGCGGTGACCGCGTCGGGGCTGTTCAGCCTGCCGGACGCGTTCGAGCCGGCCGGGGCGGGCCTCAACGCCAGTGGCCCGCAGCTGCTGGTTGCGACGGTGGTGTCGTTCGTGGTCGGCTACGCGTCGGTGGCCTGGCTGCTGAAGTTCGTCGGCAAGCATTCGCTGTACTGGTTCGTCGGCTACCGCATCATCGTCGGCCTCGCGGTGATGGGTCTGCTCACCGCGGGCGTCATCTCGGCGACCTGAGCGGTGGCGGGCGATGGTTAGGCTGGTCCCATGACGGTGATCCTGCTCCGGCACGGAGTGTCCACCTCCAACATCGGCGGCACCCTGGCCGGGCGCACCCCCGGTGTGGCGCTCACCGAGCGCGGTACCGAGCAGGCGGCCGCGGTCGCCGACCGGCTCGCCGCGCTGCCGATCGAGCACATCGCCAGCTCGCCGCTGCTGCGCTGCCAGCGCACCGTCGCGCCGCTGGCCGAGAAGCTCGGCCTCGAGCCCGAGCACGACGAACGGCTCATCGAGGTCGACTACGGCGAGTGGACCGGCAGGCCGCTGGCCGAACTGCTCACCGAACCGCTGTGGAAGGTCGTGCAGCGGCACGCCTCCGGTGCGGTCTTCCCCGGTGGGGAGGGCCTGGCCCAGGTGCAGCAGCGGGCGGTCGCCGCGATCAGGGAGACCGAACGCGGGCTCGCCGAGCGGGCGGGCCGTGACGTGCTGTGGGTGGCGTGCGCGCACGGCGACATCATCAAATCGATCCTGGCCGATGCCCTCGGCCTGCACCTGGACAGTTTCCAGCGGATCGCGGTGGAACCCGCCTCGATCAGTGTGGTGCGCTACCGCCCGACCGGGCCGTCGGTGTGGAAGTTCAACGACACCGGGGCCGATCTGTCCGCGCTCGCCGTCACCGCGGCACCGGCTCCGGGTGGAGAGGTCCCCGACGGCGCGGATAATGGGAATGCGGGACACCGCGATTCTCCGTAGGGGGAATGCTGTCGTGAGTGTCGATCAGGGTCACGTATCAGGAGGTGCATGTGTCACGCGCAATCCATGTATTCCGCACCCCCGATCGTTTCGTCGCCGGGACCGTCGGTGAACCGGGCGATCGTTCGTTCTACCTGCAGGCCGTGCAGGAACCGCGCGTGGTCAGCGTGCTGTTGGAGAAGCAGCAGGTGAAGGTCCTCGCCGACCGGATGGGGCTGCTGCTGGACGAGGTCGCGCGCCGGTTCGGCGCCGATGTGCCCCCGCAGGGCGACGACGTGCGCGATGTCGACCCGCTGGTGACCCCCATCGACACCGAGTTCCGGGTCGGCACCATGGGGCTGGGCTGGGACGCCGACGCGGGCGCCGTGGTGGTGGAGCTGCTGGCGATCACCGAGACCGAGGTCGACGAATCGGTGGTGCTCGACGACACCGACGAGGGCCCCGACGCGGTGCGGGTGTTCCTCACCCCGATCCAGGCGCGCGAGTTCGCGTTGCGGTCGGCGCGGGTGATCGCGGCGGGCAGGCCGCCGTGCCCGCTGTGCGGGGAACCGCTGTCGGCGCGCGGCCACATGTGCGTGCGCACCAACGGCTACAAGCGCGGCGAGATCTTCGGCGCGGCCGAGCTCGACGAGGAGTGAACGCGTGCCGGTGCTCACCGAGGGCGAGCTGGAGATCGTCGGCCGGGTCGGGATCGCCAGCAATCTGACCCTGGTCTGCGAGATCGCCGCACCTGAACCCGACGGCGCCCCGCTGCGCGTGGTGTACAAGCCGGTGCGCGGGGAGCGCCCGCTGTGGGATTTCCCCGACGGCACTCTCGCCGGCCGCGAGGTGGCCTCGTATCTGATCTCCGAGCAGCTCGGTTGGGGCGTCATCCCGGAGACCGTGCTGCGCGACGGCCCGTTCGGGCCGGGCATGGTGCAGCGCTGGGTGCGAGCGGTCGACAACCACACCGACAGCGGGCAGCGCCTCGACCTGGTGGATCTGGTGCGGCCGGGGACCGTGCCCGACGGTTTCTGCGAGGTGCTGCGCGCGATGGACGGCGAGGGCAGGGAGGTGTCGCTGGTGCATGCCGACGATCCGCGCCTGCAGCGGATGGCGGTGCTGGACCTGCTGCTCAACAACGCCGACCGCAAGGGCGGCCACGCGCTCGAGGGCGTCGACGGCCAGGTCTACGGTGTCGATCACGGCATCTGTCTGCACACCGAACCGAAACTGCGCACGGTGCTGTGGGGGTGGGCGGGGCGTCCGGTGCACGAGTCGCTGATCGGCGACATCACTGCGTTCGCCACGAATCTGCCCGGCGCCGTGGCCGATTCGCTCGCGGACCACATCACCGACGCCGAGATCACTGCCCTCGTCGAACGGACCAAGTACCTGCTGGAGCATCCGGTGATGCCGCTGCCGAACTCGGCCCGCCCGATACCGTGGCCCGCATTCTGATCCGTCGGCGCCGAACCGGGTCCGGTGATTCCGTGGCGCGGCACGCCGCTGTGCGGTACGGTGATGCTGCTTTTCCGGGTCGGGGCCGGTGCTAGTGTGCTGCAAGCACTTTCGTCATACAACGCAGAGCAGAGGATGTTCATGTCGACCCGATCCCTCGTCACCACCACCGCTACCGCGCTGCTGGTCACCGGTGCCGCCGCCGCGGTCGCCGCGCCCGCGCAGGCCTTCCCCAGCAGCTGGTGGACCGAGAAGACCTTCGTGTGCACCGCCACCGACCGCAATACCGGTGCGCCGCTGCCCGAGGTCACCGTGGAGGCCGCCGACCAGGTCGGTGCCGCCTACTACGCGCTGCCGCACTTCGGTCCCGAGGCCGACACCATGAATGTGCAGTGCTACCAGCAGTGACCCGCTGAGTGGTGTCGCCGCTCCCGACGCGCGGCGACACCACGATCAGCCCGCGGCGCGCACGAATTCGCGCACCGCGGCGGTGTGCCCGAGCACCGCGTGACCGATGCCGGGCAGCAGCCGGACCTCGCCCCGCCGGAATCCGGCGCGGGCCAGCGCCGCGGTCTGCGCCGCGTCGAACAGGGCGTCGCGCTCGCCGACAATGGTGAGGACAGGGATGTCCACCTCCTGCAAGCGTTCGGCGCCGAAGCGGGGCAGCGTGCCCGAACGTGCCGAGAAATGGGTGAAGACCAGTTCCACCTCGTCGAGGATGTCCTCGGCGGCCGGATCGTCGCCGAGCCCGAGCACGGTGCGCGCCTGTTCGCGCACGCTGTGCGTGCCCACCAGCCGCGCGAGCACGCTGCGCACCAGCCAGCCGTATCGCAGCCTGCCCAGTCCGCCGGGGCACAGCAGTACCAGCGTGTTCACTCGCCCGGGCCTGCGCAGCACATAGTCCAGCGCCGTCCAGCCGCCCAGTGACATCCCGACCAGGGCGAACGAGTCGAGCCCGAGCGCGTCGCACACCTCGTCGAACCAGGACGCGGTGGCGTCGGTGTCCAGTGGTAGCCGGGTGGGCGCGCTGCCGCCCGGTTCACCGGGCAGATCGACCGCGTACACCCGGAAGATCGCCGACCAGTCCGCGATGTCGCCTCGCCAGGTCCCCGAGTTGGCGCCGGAGCCGTGCAGCAGGACCAGGGCGGGCGCGTCGGTGGGTCCTGAGGCGATGACGAACGTTTCGCCCGCGGCGGTGGGTACACGCATTTCCTCGCGCGGGACCGGCCAGGCGTCCAGCTGTGCCCGATAGCGGCGCGCGATGGCCAGGCGGCCGTCTTCGGTCTTGTAGATGCCGGTCATGAGGTGAGTACTCCGTCCATGTATTCGAGCAGGCGCGCGGTCTCGACGAGACCGCCGAGCAGGACGACCTCGAGCCGGGCGCGGTCCGGGTCGTAGCCGGTGTGCACCCGCACCGACCGGCCGGGTCCGCGGGTCGCGGCCGAGGCGGTGAGCAGCGTGGTGATCCGGTCGGCGGTGGCGCGGTCGATGCCGTCGAGGTCGACGATGCAGGACACGTCGGCGTGCGCGGCGTGCGTGGGGGAGGTGGGCGCGGTGATCGGCAGCCCGGTGAAGGCTTCGAGGTCGTCGTGGGCGATTCGGTACTGCTTGCCGATACGGGCCGCGGGCAGTTTGCCGTCACGGACGTAACTGCGGACGGTGCGTACATGCAGTCCGAGCAGTTCCGCGACTTGCTCGACCGAGTACAGGCGATCTGTCATAAAGATACGTTAAACGAATGTACTGATACGGAACAATAGGTATGTATGAGGAATATTGCTGAGTGAGCCGGTCGTGCGCACCTCGCGGCGGATCGGTCTCGGGACAGGTGCGAGCGAATCTGGGTGAGCGCAACCCTTGACGCGGCGACGGGAACGGCTCGTGCGCAGGTGGCGGGCCACCGCTGTGACCTCGCCGACACCGGTCCGACCGGCCCGCGAGCCGGACGCGCCGACCGGGGCTCTACCCTCGAATCATGCAGTCCTGGTCCGATATCGCCCTACCGACCGTCCCCGGAGCAGGGCCGCCGTTGCGGTTGTACGACACCGCCGACCGGCAGATCCGCCCGGTCACCCCCGGTGCCACCGCGACGATGTATGTCTGCGGCATCACCCCCTACGACGCCACCCACCTCGGCCACGCCGCCACCTACCTGACGTTCGACCTGATCAACCGGCTGTGGCGCGACGCAGGCCACGCCGTGCACTACGTGCAGAACGTCACCGACGTCGACGACCCGCTGTTCGAACGCGCCGCCCGCGACGGCGTCGACTGGCGTGACCTCGGCACCTCCGAGATCGAGCTGTTCCGCGAGGACATGACCGCGCTGCGGGTGCTCCCGCCCCGCGACTACATCGGTGCCATCGAGTCGGTCGACGAGGTGGTGGAACTGGTGCAGAAACTGCTCGCCGCCGGCGCCGCCTACGTCGTCGACGACGCCGAATACCCCGACATCTACTTCCGCACCGACGCCACCGAACAGTTCGGCTACGAGTCCGGCTACGACCGCGCCACCATGGAGACGCTGTTCGCCGAACGCGGTGGCGACCCCGACCGCCCCGGCAAACGCGACACCATCGACGCCCTGCTGTGGCGGGCCGAACGTCCCGGTGAACCGTCCTGGCAGGCGCCGTTCGGCGCGGGCCGCCCCGGCTGGCACATCGAGTGTGCCGCGATCGCGTTGAACCGGATCGGCACCGAGTTCGACGTCCAGGGCGGCGGCTCGGACCTGATCTACCCGCACCACGAGTACTCGGCCGCGCACGCCGAGGCGATCACCGGAACCCGCCGCTTCGCCCGCCACTACGTGCACGCCGGGCTGATCGGGCTCGACGGGGAGAAGATGTCGAAGTCCAAGGGCAACCTGGTGCTGGTGTCGAAACTGCGCCGCTCCGGCGTCGACCCCGCCGCGATCCGCCTCGGCCTGCTCGCCGGGCACTACCGCCAGGACCGGATGTGGACAGAGGAGGTCCTCACCAGGGCGACGACCCGCCTGGCACGCTGGCGCGAAGCGGGCAGCCTGGCCACCGGACCCGCGGCCGCCGACACCGTCGCGCGGCTGCGTCAGCATTTGACCGACGACCTGGACACGCCGAAAGCGCTGGACGCCATCGACAGCTGGGCCACCCAGGCGGTGACCTACGGCGGTGCCGACCCCACCGCGCCCACCCTGATCCGCGAGGCCGTGGACGCCCTGCTCGGTATCACGCTCTGACCGGTCGCGGCTGACCCGATCGGGCGTCGCCGCGCGAACTCGCGGGTACCGTCGACACCGGAGCCAGGCGCGTGGCGCGGTCGCGTCGCGTATACCGACGGACGGGAGCGGCGATGCCGGACACCGACCACACCGCGACGGTCGTGCTGCACGTCGGGGGCGTGCCGCGCGCGAGTTCACGGGCGGTGCTCACCCGTACGCTGACCCGGCGGCCCGGCGTCCTGGCGGTCGACACGAACCCGGTCGCCCATACCGCGACGGTCGTCTACGACCCGACCCGGACGACGGTCGCCGAGCTGCGCACCTGGGTCAACGAGTGCGGCTATCACTGCGCGGGCCGCTCGGTGCCGAACCACCTGTGCGATCCACTGAGTGAGCCGTCACCGGGTACCGTGCGCGCCCCGGTCCCGGCATCCCCGCCCGCAGGACACGAGCGGGCCGCGCCTGCGCTCGTTCCGGCGGCACCCGTCGACGAGCCGCCGGGCCGGGACGCGGCGCCGCCACCGAGCACCGCGGTGCCCACCGAGCACGCGGGCACCGGCGGTGGGCACGACCATGGCGGTGCCGCCGCGATGTCGATGGACGACATGGCCCGCGACATGCGCAACCGGTTCCTCGTCGCCGTCGTCTTCGCCACCCTGGTGATGCTGTGGTCGCCGATGGCCACCGGCATGCTCGGCCTGCACCTGCCGGTTCCGTTCGGCTTGCGGGTCGATGTCTGGGCGCTGATCCTGAGCCTGCCGGTGATCTTCTACTCCTCGACCGTGTTCTTCACCGGGGCATGGCAGGCGCTGCGCGCCCACACCCTCGACATGATGGTGCTGGTCTCGGTGGGTATCGGCACCGGATGGCTGTACTCGCTGGCGGTGACTCTCACCGGCGGCGGTGAGGTGTTCTACGAGGCCGCGACGATGCTCGCCGCGTTCGTGCTGCTCGGGCACTGGTTCGAGATGCGGGCCAGGGGCGGCGCGAACGACGCGGTCACCACTCTGCTCGACCTGTCGCCACCGAAAGCCGTGGTGCTACGCGACGGTGCGGAGGTGGAGGTACCCACCGCCGAGGTGGCCGTCGGTGACGTGTTGCTGGTGCGCCCGGGCGCGAAGATCGCCGTGGACGGCACGGTACTCGACGGCACGAGCGAAGTCGACGAGTCCATGGTCACCGGCGAGAGCCTGCCGGTGCACAAGGAACCCGGAGCGCCGGTGATCGGCGCGACCATCAACACCACCGGCAGTCTGCGGGTGCGGGCGACGAAGGTGGGCTCCGACACCGCCCTGGCCCAGATCGTGGATCTGGTGCAGCAGGCGCAGAATTCGAAAGCGCCAGGTCAACGGCTGGCCGATCGGGCCGCGTTCTGGCTCACCCTGGTCGCGCTGGTCGGCAGTCTCGGCACACTCGCGGCGTGGCTGCTGGCCGGCGCGTCCCTGAGCCGGGCCTTGCTTTTCGCCATCACCGTGGTGGTCGTGACCTGCCCCGACGCGCTCGGGCTCGCGACACCGACCGCGATCATGGTCGGTACCGGCCTCGGCGCCCGGCGCGGCGTGCTGTTCAAGAACGCCACCGCGCTGGAGGACTCCGCCCGCATCGATGTGGTGGTGCTGGACAAGACAGGAACTCTCACCAGGGGTGCGCCGGAGGTCACCGATGTGGTGATCGCGCCGGGAACCGAGCTCGGGCAGGTGCTGGCACTGGCCGCGGCGGTGGAACGCGAGTCGGAGCATCCGCTGGCGACGGCGATCGTCGACTACGCGAAAGCGCATGACGCGCTGTCGCTGTCGGCGACGGACTTCACCACCGTGCCGGGGCGGGGCGCGATCGCGACCGTCGACGGGCATCGAGTCCTTGTCGGCAATCGGGGATTGCTCGACACCGAGCACGTGGATGTGGCCGAGCTGGCCGCGCACCGCGACGAGCTCGCCGCGTCCGGGCACACCGCGGTGCTCGTCGCGATCGACGGCACCGTGGCCGCGGTGATCGCGCTGGCCGACGCCCCGCGCGCGACCTCCGCCGCCGCGGTCGCCGCCCTGCACGAACTCGGCATCGACGTCGTCATGCTCACCGGCGACAATCACGCCACGGCCCAGCGCATCGCCGACGGCCTCGGCATCGACACCGTGATCGCCGAGGTTCTCCCCGCGGACAAGGCCGAGCGGATCGCCGAGCTTCAGCGAGCCGGGCGCACGGTGGCGATGGTCGGCGACGGTGTCAACGACGCGCCCGCACTGGCCACGGCCGATCTCGGCATCGCGATCGGCGCGGGCACCGACGTCGCGATCCAGACCGCCGACGTGGTCCTCATGCGCTCGGATCCGTTCACCGTGTCGACCGCGCTGCGCATCGGCCGCGGCACGGTCGGCAAGGAACGCCAGAATCTGGCCTGGGCGGTCGGCTACAACGGGATCGCGCTGCCGATCGCGGCGGGAATCTTCGCACCGTGGGGGCTGACGATGCGCCCGGAGATCGCGGCGATGGCCATGTCGGGGTCGAGTCTGATCGTGGCGCTCAACGCGCTGCATCTGAAACAGCTGAAGCTGCCCGCGCCACCGGCTCGGTGACCTGTGCCGACACCGGCGCCACGGTGGTCGAGGACGCGGCGCAGACAGTCGGCCGTGGCTCGTCGGCATCGGTTGCTGGAAGTGCGCGATGTCTATACTGACGCCAAGCGCAGCTGACCTGCCGTCGATCGGAGAGCGTCACATGGGGTACCAGCGCATCGTGGTGGGGACCAACGGTTCGGAATCGGCGCAGACGGCGGTCGCCGTCGCCGCAGAATCGGCCGGGCGCCTCGATGTCGCGGTCACCGCATTGGCCGTGTGGAAGGACGCGGGCCGCAAGAGCGGCACCGATGCCACGTGGGCGGCGGCGATCACCGCGGCCGCCGCCGATGTACTGCTGGCCGGGGGAGCGCCGGTGGTGCGCCGCGCCGAGCTGCCCGGTTCGGCCGGGCCGGTGCTGCTGGACTACGCGGTCGCCGAACCCGGCACGCTACTGGTGATCGGCGGCGGCGGATTGGGCAGCTCGGCGGCGCGGCTACGCGGTTCGACCGCCAATCATGTATCGCACCACAGCGAAACGGATGTGTTGTTCACCCACAAGGTCCCCAAGCGCTGGACCACAGTGGGGCTCACCACCGACGGATCGGCGAGCTCGATCATCGCCGTGCGCCGCGGCTACGACCTGGCCGTCGCGCTGGGGGCCCGCCCGTTCCTGGTGACCGCGGCCAAGACCGACGACGACGGCGCCGCCACCCTGGCCGAGGTGGCGGCCACCGCCGAGGTGGCCGACCCCGGCCTGTTCGGCCACGACGTGCTGACCGGAGTGCCCGCAGCCGAAGCGATCTGCAACGCCGCCTGGAAGTACGACCTGGTGGCCATCGGCAATCGTGGCATGAGCGGTCCCGCCCGCCTGCTCGGTTCGGTCGCCAACAAGGTCTCCCACGACATCGACACCAACCTTCTCCTGGTGAACACCACCCATCCGTGACAGCTTCGGTTTGCTCCGGTTTTGCCCGGAACTTCCGAAGTCGCCCGGAACTCGCAGTTCGGTCACCTATGATGACCGCAACGTGCGCGGTTGGGAACACGACGGAGTGGACGCCGGATGAATGCTGGGATCGAGGCGGCGGGCTTCTTCGGCCTGCTCGACTGGGAGGAAATGACCGGCCTGAGCAGGTTCTGGGTCGACATGATCAGCATTCCGATCTTCAGTGCCATGGCCGGGCTGATCACCAACTGGACCGGGGTGATCATGCTGTTCGCGCCGGTCCGGTTCACCGGCTTCTACGTGCCGGGCCTCAAGACGAT
Source organism: Nocardia rhizosphaerae (assembly GCF_042650365.1). Classification (NCBI taxonomy): domain Bacteria; kingdom Bacillati; phylum Actinomycetota; class Actinomycetes; order Mycobacteriales; family Nocardiaceae; genus Nocardia; species Nocardia rhizosphaerae. The sequence continues at coordinate 773,199 of NZ_JBHSBA010000015.1, read as the reverse complement.
CTTCCCGCTGCTGCCGCGCAAGGTGCAGATCCTGCCGACCTTCGCCCCCGGCGGCATCCTCGGTTTCCAGGGCTTCATCCCGGCCCGCGCGGAGAAGATGGCCAGCCTGATGGTCGACAACGCGGTCGCCAAGATCGGCACCGCCAAAGACTTCTTCGACCAGATGGATCCGCGCAAGATCTCCGCGCAGGTCGCGCACGTGGCGCTGCCGAACGTGCGCGCCATGGTGGACAACATCATGACCACCGAGCATCCGCAGCTGTGGGCCGACATGCCGCCGCGCGCGAGGGAAGTGGTGTACTCACGGGTGGAGGCCGAGCTGCCTGCCATCACCGACCGCGCATTCGACTTCATCGGCGCCAACATCGATCAGCTGCTCGATGTGAAACTGATGGTCGTCGGGTATCTGCGGCGCCGTCCCGAACTGCTCAAGGATGTGATCTACGGGCTCGGGGCGCCGGAGCTGCGGTTCATGACCCGCAGCGGCGTGCTCGGCTTCCCGTTCGGGGTGATCGTGGCGCTGTGGTTGTCGCTGTTGCATTACAGCACTCCGCACGGCGACACTCCCGCCTACATCCAGCTGCCCGGCTGGCTGTACACCATCGTGCATCTGCTGCCCGGCTGGCTGTGGGTGCTGCTCGGCGCCTCCATCGTCGGCGTGGTCGTCAATATCATCGCCATCAAGGTCGTGTTCGAGCCTGCCACTCCGCAGCCCCGCTACAAATACCCGTGGCGGGTCGCGAAGTTCGCCAAACGTCAGCATCAGGCGGCCGCCGATCTCGGGCACGCGATCGGTTACCAGATCGTCACCCTCGATGTCGTCACCGAACAGCTGCTCGACGGGCCGAGCGGGGACAAGACCCGGGCGGTCATCGCGCACTTCCTGAAGGCGGAGATCGACCGGGTGCTCGGGCCGTTGCGTTCGGTGACCCGGCTCGCGGTCGGGCCTGCCCAGTTCGACGCCATCCAGGCCACCGCGGGGGTGAGCCTGGCGACGGAGATGAAGCCGTGGCTGGTCGAGGACGTGGAGTTCTCGCAGTCCACGGCCGCCAGCGTCGACCGGCTCGCCACCGAGAAGCTGCGCGAACTGCCGCCCGACGAGTTCGTCGAAATGCTGTACACCGCCATCGAACAGGACGCCTGGCTGCTCTACCTGCACGGTGGGGTACTCGGTGTCCTCGTCGGCGCCCTGCACCTGCTGGTTTTCGGAGCGTGAGCATGGACGATCGCGACCACCTGCCCGAACCGGCGCCCGAACCCGGAATCCCCACGGACCTGGTGGGCTTGGCGCGCATCGCCGGGCTGTCGCTGCGTCATATCGTCGGCGCGGTCACCAAGGGTGCGCTGCACACCGCCACCGACCTGGCCGACGATATCCGTGCGGGCGAACCGATCTCGCAGATCGTCGACGAACGGGTCGAGGCATTGCGCAAGATCGCGCTGTCGGCGCTCGGCCTGACCAGCACCGCCTCCGGCGTGTACGGCAGCGGCGATCAGGCGATCGGCGCCGAGGATCTACGGGCCATGGGCGGGGCGATGATCACCGAGGGCTGGGACTCGGCCCAGCAGCCGCGTGACCTGCACCCCTCGTTCGTGCCGATCCTGCACGACCTGACCCCCGACGAGGCCCGCATCCTGCGCTTCCTCGCTGTGGCCGGACCGCAACCGGCCATCGACATCCGCACCAAGACCCCGTTCGGGATCGGGTCCCAGCGCCTGGCCGACGGCATCAACATGATCGCCTACATGGCCGGTTGCGCCCTACCCGACCGCGATCACCACTATCTGGGCAACCTGAGCAGGCTCGGGCTGGTGCGGTTCTCCACCGAACCGGTCGCCGACTTCCGCAGGTACGCGTTCCTCGAGGCGCAGCCGAGCGCGCAGGCCGCCTACAAGTCGGTGAAGATGCGCGCCATCAGCTCCTATCGCAGCATCTATCTGTCGGTGTTCGGAAAGCAGTTCTGCGACGCGTGTTTCGTGCTCGGCGACTACACCGGGGGTGGTTGGGCCAGTGACGATCGCGGTGATGTCTATCTGGGCAAGGGCCCCCGGCTGCCGTGACGGTCAGTCCTTGCCGCGCAACGCCGCGATGACCTCGCCGAACATCACCGACTTGATCGCGGTCATCGTCGGCTGATCCTTGACCCCGATCGGGGTGAGGGTGGCCAGCGCGGAGTCGAGCACCGCGGACTCGGGCACGGCGGCGTCGACCAGATCGCATGCCGCCGCGTCGGCGCCACCGTAGCGGCGGCCGGTGGTCATGGCCGCCACGGCGGTCTTCGGCGGCACCTTCGCCTGGATCAGGGCCGCCATGCCGTTGGTGAACGGGATGCGGATATCGGCCTCGGGGAAGCAGAAGAACCCGCGGTCGGCGCGCATGATCCGGTAGTCGTGCGCCATCGCCAGCATGGCGCCCGCGCCGAAGGCGTGGCCGACGATCGCGGCGGCGGTCGGCATCGGCAGCGTCAGCACCCGGCCGAACAGGGCGTGCACGGAGGCGACATACTCGGTGGCCCGGTCACCGTTGGCCGAGAGCCACTCCAGATCGAGACCGTTGGAGTAGAACTTGCCGGACGCGGTGGTCACCAGCGCGGCCGCACCGTCGGCGACCACGGTGTCGAGGTGGGCGTGCACCTCGGTGAGGAAATCGGGGGAGAAGCGGTTCTCCCCGTCACCGAGGTCGAGGATCGCGATCGCGTCGTGGTGGCGCAGGGTGGGCATGGGTTTCCTTTCAGCGGGGGCCGACGTCGAGGACGGCACGGACAGCGGCCCGCAGATGTTTGCGAGCCAGGGGATCGGTGAGCTGGTCGCGGCGCAGCAGCAGCGCTGTCGGCAGGTCGACCAGGCAGGTGGTGACGGTGGCGACCCGGCGCCGGTCGGCCCGGCCCCACAGGGCCCGCGCGAGCCGGATCAGCACCGTGCGCAGCGCCCGCTCGGTGGCGGTGATCTGCTCGGCGAGTTCCGGGGGGAGCGGGCCGGTCAGCAGTTCGTCGCGGTCGACGAGCAGCAGCAACCGGGCGGAGTCGGGATGGGTGTCGGCCAGCCGGGCCGGGGTCTCGGCGGCGTCGACGACCGCGTCCAGGCGCGTCGCGGCATCGGCGGCGGTGACGGCGCGGTCCACGGCGGCGGCCTGCAGGGCGAGGAAGCGGCGGGCCGCGCGCACCCAGGTGCGTGCCAGGACCTCCTGCCGGGAGGCGTAGGTGTGGTAGAAGGCGCCGTTGGAGACCCCGGTCGCGGCGGCGACCGCGCGCACCGTGACCGCCGCCGGACCGGACTCGGCGGCGAGCCGTTCGGCGGCGTCGAGGACGGTCTCGGGGTCGTGGATGCGCGGTCTCGGCATGAACAAAAGTTTACAGAGCGTCTGCTCTGTTATTCCATCCGGAGGTACATGGCTGCAGGTGGAGCATGAATTATGTTCTGCCACTGAGGATTTCGTGACCGGCTAGCGGGATTCGGGCATAGAACAGTCTTCGTTACGCCCGCACGAACCCTCGTTACGATCGGGTACTGTTCGCATTCTTCGGTCCTGTCCGCACGAACAGATCGGCATCGCGATGTCCCGAGTGGTCACCAAGGAGCAGTACTACGACACCGCCGTGACGGTGCTGGCCGAATTCGGCTTCAAAGGTCTCAACATCGGGGTGCTGTGCCGCAGGCTCGGCGTCACCAGCGGCTCGTTCTACCACCATTTCGGATCCTGGCAAGGCTTCGTCGACACCCTGCTCGAACACTGGGAACACCGGCAGATGCGCGAACTACAGGCCCTCGACGTCGGCCACGGCGACCCCGACGCCGACGTGCGCGCCATGTCGGAGCTGGCAGGCGGGCTCCAGCACGGCGCCGAAGCGGCCCTGCGGGCCTGGGCGGCCAACGACGACTCGGTGCACGTGACGGTCAAACGGGTCGACGAGTCCCGGCGCCGGACCGCGCAGCGCGTGATCGACGGCGTGGTCGGCGACACCGAGACCGCCGGCGTGGTCACCGAGCTCGGCATCGCGATGCTGATCGGCTACCAGCAGCTGGCCGCCACCGGCGAACCCACCGAACTCGACCGACTACTCGGCGAGTACGCGCGCCTGATCTACTCCCATCGCCGTCAGCCCAGCAGTTCGTCCACATAGCACCAGCGCCACACCTCACCGGGTTCGATGCTGCGGATCACCGGGTGCGCGGTCGCCGCGAAGTGGGCGGTGGCGTGATTGCCCGGCGAGGACTCACAGCATCCGATGTAGCCGCAGTCGGTGCACAGCCGCAGGTGCACCCAGGTCAGGCCCTCCTCGACACACCGCGCGCATTCGAGCGCCCCGGCCGGTTCACGCAGCAGCGGCGCGTGTTCGAGATGCGTGCAGCCCGTGGCCGTCGCCCCGGTGAGCGGTTCGACGCGCGGTTCGTCATCGGCCTCGTCGAACCGGTCGATCATCGATTCCTCGAGGTCGAGGCGGGCCAGCACGTGCTGGAGCACCTCGTAGTCGGCGGTGCCCGCATCGCGGACCCGCAGCACCGCGGCCCGTTCGGCGTCGAGCATCGCCAGCCGCAGCCGCCGGTACTCCGCGGTCGGTGTCGCCACCTCGGCCTCCGGCCTACCCAGACGTTCCCACGCGGCGTTGGTGCGCCACTGCAACCGCTGCCGCAGCGATTCGATCACCGGTGCCGGCGTGTCCGGTTCGATCCGCCGGTCCAGCTCGGCCAGACCCGCGGTCGAGGCCTGCTGCAGCAGTTCGGCTTTCGCCAGCGCGTCTTCGGCGCGGCTCGGCCCGCGCAACCGCAGCAGACGCACCAGCCACGGCAGCGACGTGCCCTGCACCAGCAGGGTGCCGCCGACCACCACCAGCGCCAGCAATTCCAGCACCGGCAGCTGCGGAGTGGAATCGGGCAGGAGCAGGACCGCCGCCAATGTCACCACACCACGCATCCCCGCCCACGACACCACCGCGGCATGACTCAACGGTTCGGTGGGGCGCCCGAGCAGCCGGGCGAGCAGCACCGGCGTGAACACCCAGATCGGGCGTGCCAGCAACACCGCGGCCAGCACCGCCGCGGCCGCCAGCAGCAGCGTGGTGTGATCGAGCCCGCTGCGCCACGCTCCCTCCACGATCCAGCGCACCTGCAGACCGATGACCAGGAACACCGTGCTCTCCAACAGGAAACCGATGGTGCGCCAGTTGGTCGACTCCGCGACCCGCGACGCCGCGCCCTGCCAGCGTTGTGCCCCGTGCCCGAGGATCATCCCGCAGGTCACCACCGCGATCACCCCGGAGGCGTGCACATGCTCGGCGGGCAGATACGCCACGAACGGCGCCAGCAGCGACAGCGAGGTGTCGAGCACCGGATCGTTGATCCGCGTGCGCAGTAGCGCGAGAGCGGCCGCCACCGCGGCGCCGATCGCCGCACCGCCGACCGCGGCGATCAGGAAGTCGCCGCCGATCTGCGCGACCGTCACCGCACCCGCCATCGCCGCGATCGCGCTGCGCAACGACACCAGCGCCGTGGCGTCGTTGAACAGCGACTCGTCCTCGAGCACGGTCACGATGCTGCGCGGCATCCCGGTGCGCCGCGCGATCGCGGTGGCCGCCACCGCATCCGGCGGCGCGACCACCGCGCCGAGCGCGACAGCGGCCGCGAACGGGATGGGCAGCAGCCACCACGCCACCACGGCCACCGCGAAGGTGGTGAACAGGATCAACCCCACCGACAGCGACACGATGGTGCGCACGTTGTCCTTGAAGTCGACCAGCGAGGTGCGCAGCGCCGCGGTGTAGAGCAGCGGGGGCAGCAGGCCAAGTAGCACCACCTCCGGTTCGAGATGCACCTGCGGCACCATCGGCAGATACGATGCTGCCACCCCGGCCACCGTGAGTACCAGCGGCTCCGATACCCCGAATCGCCGCGCCAGTGCCGCGAGCGCGGCCGCGGAGCCGACCAGAATCACCACACCGATCGCCATGTCCACGGTCGGCATTCTTCCACCGGTCTCAGGTGGCCGCCGTGCGCGGCGCGATCACCGACCACAGGTACACCGCCGAGGCTGGCCCCGACCCCGAGCCCGACACACACCGCGGCGGGCAGCACGAGGATCCGCCCGCCCACGTTGAACAGCGCGTTGCCGCTGATGATCAGCGCCGCGCCGAGCGTCCTGGCCAGCGCGGTGTGCCCACACGCCGTTGCTGACCCGGTCACTCGATCCCCACGACGGCCGCCACCTGGCGGGCAGGGCCGCGACCACGCCGTGGCACCGCCGATCGCGCGGCGAATCCGAGCCGACAACGACGTACTCAGCCCACCTGCTCGTCGCCGCTCAGATGGCCGACCGCGCCCCAGACCCGCAGCGCCAGCCGCGGACCCTCCCGCCGCCACTGTGACACCGACGCGTTCGGCACCGGCTCGACCGAATCGGGTACTGGAGCGCCGAGCCCGTCCAGCACATAGCGCATCGTCAGCACCACCGCGTCGTGGCTCACCACCAGCACCTGCTCGCCCGCGGCCACCACATCCAGCTCGTCGAGGAAGCCGCGCACCCGCAACGCCACATCCGCCAGCGACTCACCGCCGGGCGGGCGATACACCCAGTTGCCCACCTGCTGCCTGCGCGTCGCCTCGGCGGGGGAGCGGCGCCGGATCGCCCGGTACGGGTGCAGCTCGAACACGCCCATCTCGCGGTCCCGCAACCGCTCGTCGACCAGGGTGCGGATCGGGCGCAGGTGCCGGTTGCGGGTCGCCGCGGCCTCGGCCATCACCGCCCAGGTGACCCGGGCCCGCAGGTAGGGCGAACAGACCACCAGCGTCGGCCGCTGCGCCCCGGCCAGCCCCGCCAACCACTCGCCCAGACATCCCGCCTGCCACAGCCCGAACTCGGTGAGCTCGACCTCCGCGTCGGTGCCGCGCATCGGGCGCTGCTCGGTCGCCGGATCCGCGTACCAGGCGTTGGCGACGCTTTGCGCGTGCCGGACCGCCCACAGCCCACCGAGCGCACGGGGGACCGGCAACCCCTCCGGCACCTGCACCCATCCTCTCCGCGGTTCGATGACCATCGGAAACACCTTCCCGCTCGTCCTGTCGTGCCCGGACGCGCCAGGGAATAGCGGCGATACCGCCGATGTTGCACCCCCCGAAACTTGTACGCCTGTCCAGATCAGTTCGGCGGAACCGCCGCCGAGAGGAGGCCCGCTTGACCACCAGGGTAGAGATCTTCACCGACATCAACTGCCCGTTCTGCTACCTCGGCAAAGCCCGCTTCGAAGCCGCGCTCGCCGAATTCGAACACCGCGACGAGGTCGAGGTCGTGCACCGCTCGTTCGAACTCGACCCCGCTCTGCCCGCGGACCAGACAGGGCCCGTCATCCCCCGCATCGCCGCCAAGTACGGCATCGGCGTCGACCAGGCCGCCGCCAACGAACGTGCCATCGCCGCCCAGGCCGCCCAGCTCGGCCTGCCGTACCGCAGCAGCGGCCGCGACTACGGCAACAGCTTCGATATGCACCGCCTCCTGCACTTCGCGCTCGAGAAGGGGCGCCAGGACGCCCTGCTCGACGCGCTCTACGCCGGCAACTTCGCCGAACCGGAACCCGTGTTCGGCGACCGCGAACGCCTCGTCGCCATCGCGGTCCGCGCCGGGCTCGACGAGAACCAGGTCAGGGCAGTGCTCGCCGACCCCAACGCCTACGCGGCAGACGTGCGCCGCGACGAACGCGACGCCGCCCAGCTCGGCGCGACCGGCGTCCCGTACTTCGTCTTCGACAACAAGTACGCCGTCTCCGGCGCCCAGCCCACCGAGGTGTTCACCCAGGCGCTGACCACCGCATGGAACGACCGCACCGCACCGCTGATCACCGTGGACGGCGACAACGCCCCCGCCTGCGGACCCGACGGCTGCCCGAGCTGAAACCTGCAGGTCGACAACAACTTTGATATCGGCGTTCGCGCCGGACCCGATCGCCTCCAGCGCCCGCTCCAACGGCAGCCGCCGGGTGATCAACCGGCCGAGCCACCCCGCATCGGCCGTCGCCAGCTCGTAGTGCCGCCGATTCGCGTTCACCGAGCCGAACACCAGCGCCGACCCCGTATGGAACGTCGCCCCCAGATCGGCCACCAGCGCCGGCTTCGGGCCATCGGCCGTGCGGTCCAGGACGTGGACCTCCAGCCCGCGCTGCACCCCGAGCAGCCCGATCGGTCCGGCGCACAGCAACGACAAGACTCGAACCGCTTGCGGACTCCCCGCGTCCCGACCCGCGCTACGGTGGACACCGCCGCACCGATCGACCGCTGGAGGCGACTTGCGCACCCTCGTCCGGATCCTGCTCGTCCTCGCCGCGCTGACCTGCGCCGCGGGACCTGCGCCCGCCGCGCCCGCCGTCGACGACACCACCGGCCGCATCATCGACGACCTGCTCGCCGTCCGCGCCGAAGCTGGCGATCTCGACCGAGGCGACCTGCTCGCCCGCTTGTCGGCCCGGCTGCTCGGCACCCCCTACGGGCCGGACATGCTCATCGGGTCGGCCACCGAACCCGAACAACTCGTCATCGACCTGCGCCGCGTCGACTGCTTCACCCTGCTCGACTACGTCGAAGCCGCCTCCCGCTCCGCCGACCGCGACGAATTCACCGCCAACCTGATCGCCACCCGCTACTTCGACAGCCGCGTCGAATTCACCCAGCGCAAACACTTCTTCACCGACTGGGCAGGTGCGGGCCGCCCGCTCGCCACCGACATCACCGCGACCCTGAGCCCCACCGCTGTCACCACCACCAAACACCTCAACGCCAAAGCCGACGGCAGCATGTACCTGCCCGGTATCCCCGTCGTCGACCGGCCGATCACCCATATCCCGTCGGCCGCCGTCGACGGGGGAGTGGTGGCCGCCCTGCGCACCGGCGACTTCCTCGGCGCCTACACCACCGACGCCGGGCTCGACGTCACCCACGTCGGCATCATCGTGCGGACCCCGGACGGGGCCGTGTTCCGCAACGCGTCCTCGCTCGCCGACCACCGGGTCGTCGACACCCCGCTCGCCGACTACCTGCGCACCGTCCCCGGCATCGTCGTCCTGCGCCCCCGCTGACACCACGTCGGCTAACCATCGGCAACCACATCGCGGGCATGCGAGAATCGGGCGTATGCCCAGCACGCCGGAGCGATCCCAGCACCTGCGCGACCTCGCCCTGCTCCGCCGCGTCCGCGACCGGATCGACCGCGAATACGCCCGGCCACTCGACGTCGAAGCCCTCGCCCGCGGCGTGCACATGTCCGCCGGCCACCTCAGCCGCCGCTTCCGCGCCGCCTACGGCGAATCGGTCTACTCCTACCTGATGACCCGCCGCATCGAACGCGCCATGGCGCTGCTGCGCCGCGGCGACCTCAGCGTCACCGAGGTGTGCTTCGCGGTCGGCTCGTCCTCACTCGGCACCTTCAGCACCCGCTTCACCGAACTCGTCGGCGTCCCACCCAGCGTCTACCGGCAGCGACACCAGTCCGCGCCCACAGCGGGAATGCCGTCGTGCGAGGTCAAGAAGGTGACCAGACCGATCAGGAATCGAGAAGCACCCGCCGCCACCGGTCATTAGCGTGGTCGTCATGAACATCACCATTCACCAGTCCTACCTGCCCCACGACGACCCCGACGCCGCCCTCGCCTTCTACCGCGACGCCCTCGGCTTCGAAGTCCGCAACGACGTCGGCTACAACGGCATGCGTTGGATCACCGTCGGCCCAGCAGGCCAGCCCGACACCGCCATCGTGCTGCACCCACCCGCCGCCGACCCCGGCATCACCGACGACGAACGCCGCGTCATCACCGAAATGATGGCCAAAGGCACCTACGCGGGCGTCAACCTCGCCACCGACGACCTCGACGGCCTGTTCGCCAAGCTCCAAGCCGGCGACATCGAGGTCGTCCAGGAACCCACCGACCAGCCCTACGGCGTCCGCGACTGCGCCTTCCGCGACCCAGCGGGCAACCTGATCCGCATTCAGCAAATCCAATGAGTCGGACCCCGCGACTACCATCGACCCGGCGACGCCGACCGACCTAGGAGACCCATGAGCACGGCCACCAGAACCGCTACCCCCACCGTGGAACCGGCCGACAGCCACGACCTGATCCGGGTCCACGGCGCCCGCGTGAACAACCTGCGCGACATCGACGTCGAGCTCCCCAAGCGCAGGCTCACCGTGTTCACCGGCGTCTCCGGTTCCGGCAAGAGCTCGCTGGTGTTCGGCACCATCGCCGCGGAATCACAGCGCCTCATCAACGAGACCTACAGCGCCTTCGTCCAGGGCTTCATGCCCAGCCAGTCCCGCCCCGACGTCGACGTCCTCGAAGGCCTCACCACCGCCATCCTCGTCGACCAGTCCCGCCTCGGCGCCGACCCGCGCTCCACCGTCGGCACCGTCACCGACGCCAACGCCATGCTGCGTATCCTGTTCAGCCGCTTGGGTGACCCGCATATCGGGTCGTCCCAGGCGTTCTCGTTCAACGTCGCCTCGATCAGCGGCTCCGGCGCCGTCGCCGTCGAGAAGAACGGCGTCACCGTGAAAGAACGCCGCAGCTTCAGCATCACCGGCGGCATGTGCCCCACCTGCGAGGGCAAAGGCACCGTCAACGACATCGACCTCACCGAGCTCTACGACGAGAACAAATCACTCGACGAAGGCCCCTTCAAGATCCCCGGCTACACCATGGACGGATGGATGGGCCGGATCTTCAAGGGCAGCGGCTTCTTCGACACCGCCAAACCGATCAAAAAATACACCAAGAAGCAGCTCGCCGACCTGCTCTACAAGGAGCCGACCAAGATCAAGGTCGAGGGCATCAACCTCACCTACGAAGGCCTGATCCCCAAGATCCGCAAGTCCATGCTGTCCAAGGACGTCGACGCCCTGCAGCCGCACGTGCGCGCCTTCGTCGAACGCGCCGTCACCTTCGGCACCTGCCCCGACTGCGACGGCACCCGCCTGTCCGCCGAAGCCCGCTCGTCCAAGATCGACGGCGTCAGCATCGCCGACGCCTGCGCCATGCAGATCACCGACCTCGCCGAATGGGTCAAAACCGTCGACGACCCCTCCGTCGCACCGCTGCTGGAATCGCTGCGCCAAACCCTCGACTCCTTCGTCGAGATCGGCCTCGGCTACCTGTCGCTGTCCCGCCCCTCCGGCACCCTGTCCGGCGGTGAAGCCCAGCGCGTCAAAATGATCCGCCACCTCGGTTCCTCCCTCACCGACGTCACCTACGTCTTCGACGAGCCGACCGCAGGACTGCACCCGCACGACATCCAGCGCATGAACGACCTGCTGCTGCGCCTGCGCGACAAAGGCAACACCGTCCTCGTCGTCGAACACAAACCCGAAACCATCGCCATCGCCGACCACATCGTCGACCTCGGCCCCGCCGCAGGCTCCAAGGGCGGCACCATCTGCTTCGAAGGCACCGTCGACGGACTGCGCGCCAGCGGCACCGTCACCGGCCGCCACTTCGACGACCGCGCCACTGTCAAAGACACCGTACGAAAGCCCAAGGGCGCGTTGCAGATCCGCGGCGCCACCGCCAACAACCTGCGCGACGTCGACGTCGACATCCCACTCGGTGTCCTGGTCGCCGTCACCGGTGTCGCCGGGTCGGGCAAGAGCTCGCTCGTGCACGGATCCATCCCGATCGACGAGGGCGTCATCTCCATCGACCAGGCACCCATCAAGGGATCCCGCCGCAGCAATCCCGCCACCTACACCGGCCTGCTCGACCACATCCGCAAAGCCTTCGCCAAGGCAACCGGCGCCAAACCGGCCCTGTTCAGCGCGAACTCCGAAGGCGCATGCCCCAACTGCAACGGCGCAGGCGTCGTCTACACCGACCTCGCCATGATGGCCGGCGTGTCCACCGTGTGCGAGGTGTGCGAGGGCAAGCGGTTCATGGCCGAGGTGCTCGACTACACCTTCGCGGGCAAGAACATCAGCGAAGTCCTGTCGATGCCCGTCGACGAAGCCCGCGAATTCTTCGGCGCGGGGGAGGCCCGCACCCCCGCCGCACACAAGATCCTCACCCACCTCACCGAGGTCGGCCTCGGCTACCTCACCATCGGCCAGCCCCTGACCACCCTGTCCGGCGGCGAACGCCAGCGCCTCAAGCTGGCCACCCACATGTCCGACAAGGGCGGCACCTACATCCTCGACGAACCGACCACCGGACTGCACCTGGCCGACGTCGAACAACTCCTCGGCCTGCTCGACCGCCTCGTCGACGCGGGCAAATCCGTGATCGTCGTCGAACACCACCAGGCCGTCATGGCACACGCCGACTGGATCATCGACCTAGGCCCCGGCGCAGGCCACGACGGCGGCCAGATCGTGTTCCAAGGCACCCCCGCCGACCTCGTCGCCGACCGCTCCACCCTTACCGGCCAACACCTCGCCGAGTACGTCGGAGCATGAAAGAAGCCGTTCTCCCCTGGGATTTCGACACCGGGGGAGAACGGTCGCGAACACGTCCCGCCGGCTCGGCGAACCACCACGCGACCGGCAGTACGTCGTGTACTGCTCAGGCGACCGCGCAGGAGCCCACCCGGTGCGCACAGGCCGATCACCACCGGTCAACATCCGGGCGCGCGCACCACCCGGATCACCGGCGGATGCCTCAGGCTCCGGCCGACCACACAGTAGCGCTCGGTCAGGTCGGCGAGCTTGGCCAACGCGGCCACTTCCACCTCGGCGGACGTCGTGACGGTAATCGTCACCGTGATCGGTGACACCCCGACCTCGACGGTCCGGTCGATGCCGAGGGTTCCGGTGGCATCGAAGGAACCGGTCGCCTCGACCTCGGCGCCGACGATAGGCAGCTCCATCGCCGTGGCGACGCTACGACAGGTCACCCCGGCACAGGCGGCCAACGCCTCGAGCAACATGTCACCAGAGCAGGCATCGGAGCCGTCGCCGCCGGTGGCGGGGTGCAGGCCCGCACGCGCCGGTCCCGCGAACGTCTGCACCGTGCAGGTGACACCGGGATCGGCGAACGAACCCCTGGCACGCAGTGGCGTGACCGCAGCACCCGGATCTTCCCGGTAGCGCTGTTTCACCGATGCCTGCTTGGCCCGCAACTCCGCCGCGGTGGTCATCCATCGACGGTAGTCCGGAAACGACCGCAACAACACGTTGAACGGCGAACCGCGACCTTGGTACCTTGAAATCGGGGACCGCCGTTCGGACCGGCGAACCATGGGCCGCCACCCGAACACAACCAAGGGGCGCATCGATGCCGGTATTCATGGTGGAGCGGCAATTCGCCGAACAGCTCGAGGTGGCCCCGGAGACCGCCGCGGAAATCAACCGGATCAACGACGAATACGGTGTGCGCTGGCTCAGCTCGTTCCTGTCGCTGGACAAACGCAAAACCTTCTGCCTCTACGAGGCCGACAACGTCGACGCGATCCGGGCCGCCGCGGTCCGAGCCGGAATTCCCGCCGACGCGATCATGGAATTGTCCGGCACCCTCACCCCAGACGGCTCTTTCGCTCCGCTGTAACCGCCCCGCGCTAGAGCAGTCCGTGCTCGGAGGCGAATATCGCCGCCCTGGTGCGATTGGGCGCATCGGTCTTGATCAGAATGCTGCGCACATGATTGGCCGCCGTATTCGCGCTGATGAACAATCGCTCACCGATCTCGCGATTGGACAGACCATCGGCTACCAAGCGGAGCACCTCCACCTCCCGATCCGTCAACCCCTTGGGCAGCAGCGCGCGTTCGGTACGCGGAGCCGGATCGGCATCCAGCTCACGGAGAATGCGGCGGTGCCCGATCCGCCGGGCCAGCGCGCGTGCCTCGGTCGCCAGATCGGTGGCGGCAGGTCCGGGCCCGGCATCAGGGTGGCGGAGCCGGTGTCTGCTCCACGCCGCCAAGGTCTCGGCCTGGTGAGTGACCGCGCCCATCCGGCGATCCATCGCGAGCGCGCGCTCGAAGTGCTGGTCGGCGCTGTCCACACCGAGTACCGAATCGACTTCGGCGAGGTAGCGGTCGGCACTGCCGAACACCGCCACACTTGCTCCGGCCATCAGATTGGCCCCAGAGTATTCGACCAGCCACGGGCGCAACGTCGCCGCCACCGCCGGATCGTCGAGCCGGACCGCGGCCTCGGTGGCGAAAGCCAGCACCCCCGCCCACTGCGCGCCGAGCCGATAGTCATCGAGCCGAGCACACAGGTAGACCAACAGGCGAGCGGCCTGCTGCCACATCTCCAATGCCGTGTACAACGCCAACAGCCCAGGCAACCAGTGATCGTCGAAGTTCTCGCGCCCGGTGATCAGCGGGCGAACCTGTTCCAGACTCCCGGTGACCCGCCGGAGCATGAACTGCTGCACACCCCACGATCCTTCGGTAGCGCCGCCGAACTCGTGCGCGAATTGGTCGTCGAGCCAATCACTGATCCGCTCCGCGCCCGCGAAGTCGCCGACCGCGAACCGGTGCGCGCACCGCGAACAGCCGGCGACATACCGGAAGAACGGTTGCCCGCGCGCCAGCGCCAGCTCGGTCAGATCACGCTGCGCACCACTCCACTCCGGCTCGTCGCCGAGCAGATACGCAAAGACCGCACGATGGAACGCCGCCGGGCCCCGGTGATCGTCATCGCCGAGACGCGACCCGATCTCGTTCAGCTCGATCGCGCGGGTCAGCAACTCCGGTGCCAGATCCGGCCGGATACCCTGCCACAGCGTCGTGCTCAAGGCATGCGCGAGGAGCTCCTCGTCGCCGATGCGCCTGGCGCGCGCCAACGCGTCCTCACCGATCCGGCGAGCCTGCTCCGAATCGCCGGTGAACGAAGCGGCCCGCCCCATGCTCGCCCGAGCTCGCACCGACAGCGGATCATCCTGATCGAGCCCGGCGGCGCCGAGCGACTCACTCAGCAACGCCAGCGAGCGCTGACCAGGTGCGGAGGGACGCCACGACGCGTCCTCGTGCCCGATCGCAGCAGCCAGCCGGACTCGGGGGTCGTCGTCGGTGGCGAGCTCCTCGAAGAGGCGACGGGCCGTCGGGAAGTCACCACCGTGCACATGACAGCGCGCCGCTGCCGCGAGCAGCTCGACCCGAGTCGGCCCCCGCGTGGACTGCACCCGCGCGGCACGTTCGTACAGGACCGCCGCCTCGCGGTGCGAGATGCCACGCTCGGCCTGGCGGGCCGCGAGCACCAGGTAGTGCACCGCCTTGTCCGCGTATCCGAGCCCACGAGCCTGGTGGAAATGATGTGCCAGCGCGGCTACCAGCGTCGGATCCCGCTTCTCGATCGCGCGTGCGACCCTGGCGTGCGCGGCCGCGAGATCGCCCGCGGGCATCCGGTCCAGCACGGCCCGGCGAGCCAGCGCGTGCGCGAAGCGAAATCCACCGTCCTCGCCATCGCAGAGGAGAAGACCCGCGCGCACCCCGAAATCCATCCCGGCCAGGACCTGGACGCCATCTAGCTCGTCGGACAGGATCTCGGGATCGACGACGTCGCCGGCGACCGCGGCCAGCTCGATCACCCGCGCGTGGTCGGCGTCGAAGGCCGCCAGACGGCGGGCGAGCGCATCCTGGACCGATCGCGGCGCCGCGATACCTGACCGTATCGCGGACAGACCACCCCGGTTCACCAGGTCGTGCAAGTACTCCTGGAGGAAGAACGGATTCCCACCGGTGTGGTCACGCAATACCGGCGCGGCCGACCGCGCGACCACCCGGGACACCCCGGCTGCCCGAACGAGGTAGTCAGCCACCTCCCCGGTACCGAGCCCGACCAGGTCGATCCGGGCGACGCCGTCGAGCCGATGTAGATCGGCGAGGGCGAAACCAACCGCATCCGTACGGTCCGGGGCAGTCGTGCGGAGGGTGGCCAATACCAGGAGCCGTTCACCGGCCGTGGACTCGACCAGGTGGGACAACATGGCCAACGTCGGCTCCGAGGCCCAGTGCAGATCCTCCAGTACCAGCACCAGGGGACCACGATCGGCGATCGCCAGCAACACCCGCAGCAGAGCATCGAACAGGACCGGCTGCGAATCGTATCCGCCAAGAAGCTGTTCCGCGGTCGGCCAGCACCGCGACACACTCGCTGTCAGCCGTAGCAGCGGGGCCGCGGCCGCGGGGGCGACGGCGCGCAAGACGTCCGGGGGAGTCCGCTCGATCGCCTGTTCGAGGATCGCGACGAACGGCCGGTACGGAATGTCGAGGTCTTCGCGGCACGCGCCACACAGCACCGTGACGCCTTGGGCACGCAGTGCGGCGGCGGCCTCGCTCACCAGCCGGGTCTTGCCGACACCGGGCTCGCCACCCACGAAAACGACCTGTCGCCGGTTGTCCTCGACCGCCGCCCAGACAGCTTCGAGCCGCGCGACTTCCGCGCGCCGACCGACAAAGGCCGTGCCACTTCTCGGCGGAGCCGATTCCGTCACCTCTCGACCATAGCCGGATTCGGCGACCACCGAGATAGTCCGATCTGACCCCCTCACCGTCGCATCGATTCGATCAGATCAGGTCAGGTACGGGGCGCCGCGACTCCGTAGCGTCACCGGTAACGCCGACAGAGGAGCCGCATCATGGCCACACCGATCAAGGATCTGCCCATCGAAGTCGCCCAAGGCGAGCTGGTGACCCGATACATAGAGTGGGGCGACATGGCACTCCGGCACGCCAGCGTCCCGGCCGGGACAGACTTCGGTCCGGTCCTGCGTGGCCTCCCCGAGGACCGGTGCCCCTCCCCGCACTGGGGAATCGTGCTGGAAGGATCGCTACGGCTCGAGCATGCCGACGGCACCGTGGAGACCGCGCAAGCCGGCGAGGTCTACTACTGGCCCCCAGGGCACACCGCGACCTCGACCGAGGGCGCGGTCTTCCTCGAAGTCGGCCCCGTCGCGCAGATGCGGCAGTTCCACGACCACGCACTGCACCTTTTCGGCTGATCGCCACACCGGCTCGAACCGACCTCAGGGAGCGGCAATGAACGGCACACCAGCACTGACCATGCTCGAAGCGGCCCGCGGCGAGGTGATCACGGCGCAGTCACCCGGCTACGACGAGGCTCGCTCGGTCTACAACGGGATGATCGACCGAAAGCCTCTCGCGATTGTCGGCGCGGTCGATGTGGCCGATGTCCGCACCACCGTCGACGCCGCCCGCGAGAGCGGACTTGACCTCGCCATCCGTGCCGGAGCGCACAGCGTTCCCGGGTTCGGCACAGTCGACGACGGCATCGTCTTGGACCTTCGGGCGATGAAAGGCATTCGCATCGATCCCGCGCGGCGGATCGCCCGGGTACAGGCAGGCTGCACCTGGGGCGACTTCGACCACGCCGCGCACACCTTCGGCCTCGCCACCACCGGTGGCATCATCTCGACCACCGGTGTGGCAGGACTGACGCTCGGCGGCGGCATCGGCTACCTCGCCCGCGCCCACGGGCTTTCCATCGACAACCTCCGATCCGCCGATGTCGTCCTTGCCGACGGCACGTTCGTGACCGCCGACCAGACCGAGCATCCCGAGCTTTTCTGGGCCCTGCGCGGTGGAGGTGGCAACTTCGGTGTGGTGACCGAGATGGAGTTCGACCTGCACCCGGTGGACACCGTGTACGGAGGCCCCATGTTCTTCGAACTCGGTGCCGCCGAAGCATTGCTGCGGACCTACCGTGATTGGATCGCGGCGGCGCCACGGGCGATGGGTGCTTTCCCGGGTTTTCAGATCGCGCCGCCACTGCCGTTCATCCCCGAGGGCCGGGTCGGCGAACCATTCCTGCTGCTCGTGTCCTGCTTCAACGGCAGCGACGAAGCAGCAGAGGCACTGCTGGCGGACCTGCGAGCGGTGGCGACACCGGTGGCCGAGCACGTCGGCCGAATGCCTTATCCGGCCCTCAACAGCGCGTTCGACGCACTGCTGCCGCCGGGACTTCAGCACTATTGGAAGGCGGCGTTCCAGCTCGAGCTCACCGACGACGCCCTCGCGGCCCATCTCGAATTCGGGCCCCGGGTCCCCGCCATGCAGTCCACGATGCACCTGTATCCCATCGATGGCGCTGTGCACGACATCGCGGCGGATGCCACCGCGTTCGCCTACCGGAACGCGACCTTCGCCCCGGTGATCGCCGGAATGTGGCCGGATCCGGTCGACAACGAAGCCAACATCGGGTGGGTCCGTGACTACCATGCAGCGCTCGAACCGCACACCGCGGCGGGCGGCTACATCAACTTCATGGCCTCCGACGACCAGAGCCGCATCCGCGCCAACTACGGCGCGAACTACGACCGCCTGGCCACGATCAAGAAGACCTACGACCCGGCCAACCTGTTCCATCTGAACCAGAACATCGCACCGGCCGGGTAGGAGCCACCGCGTCGACCGCGAGTTCGAAAACCGTTGTGGCGCACCAGTACCTGGAACTCCGCGGGGATTATCCCTTTCTTGAAAACGTCACAGTGACGATTTATCGCAGCCGGGGGGAGTGAAGGGGAGTGGCGCCGTTCGTGGCCGCGGGGCCCTACGCGGGCGATCAATGCGGATCAAAGCCGAGGGAAGTCGTTCGGCCCGGCGGAGTTCCCGCGTTGTGTCGATCTCGCCGACCCGCGCGTCGCCGGATCGGTGAGATCGACCGACAATCTGCCAGTCCGGGAACCACCGGCACTGCGTTGAACGATCGATCTCAGCGCGGCGGACGCGGAAGCGGCCGACCCGGCGAGCGACGGACGGCGGGAATCGTGCAGATTGCCCGCGCCCAGCGGGTGCGTTCAAACGCCGATAATGCACATTATGTCAAGTGACCCCGTATGGCATCAGGGCTTCGGCGTCAGCGTGATGGAGCCGATCACTACCCCGCCGAAGAAAGCAGGGCCTTCGTACCCGCCCCGTCCGTCGCTGGTCATGACGACGCGGTGGCCGGGAAACAGGTCGACGTAACCACCGTCGGGAGTCGGATGAATGGGATAACGCCCGATCAAAACCAGCTCACCGCCTTCGACGCGCGCGTCGCGCTGCAGCAGCACGATGCCGGACGACCACGTCGTGGATGTGTAGGTGCCTGGTTCGACCTCGGCGACCGCTCGACCGGTCGCCCCGACGAGCGTGGCGGCACTCACGGCCGCGGCCACCGCGGCGATTCGAACCGTCATCGGTCTGGCGCGCATGGACATGGTCTGCTCCTTTCGCTCCGGGACAGCAACTTTACGCCTGCCGGCGCCTGCTGCTCGGGCACGAATCGAGTACACCCCTATCGGTCGGCGGTTACCGCTTGCGCTCCGGGGTGAAGGCCTCCGCCGCCCAAGCGCTCAGGGCCTCTATCGCGCTGTCTGGCTGCTTCAACCACCCGGCATGCCCGGCCGGTTCATCCAGATGTGTCCGTGTTGTCGTGGCACTCGGGAACCTTGCGACCAAGGCGTCGACCGCGGATGCCGGTGCCAGCCGATCTCCGCGGAAGGACAGCGCGATGAGCGGGAACTCCCGATGCGGCAGTTCGATCGGATCCGGGGACCACGAACCGGTCCTGGCCATGCGGGCCCACTCCCCGATCAGCTGTGCCGATTGCCTGCCGAACCCGAACCTGCGTCCGTCGAAACAGCCTTGCGCGGCCGCCATTCCGACGAATGCGGTGGGCAGCAGCAGTGGTGCCAGCCGTGCGCGGCCGGTGAAGGCCCGCCAGTGCGGTGTGCCCGCGGCGACGAGGACGAGCCCGTCGAACGTTCCCGGTGATATCGATTCCAGCGCGGTGACCAACTGTCCGCCGAGGCTGTGCCCGACCAGCAGCAGCGGACCGCTCCCCTGTTCACGCACCCACGTGATGGCCTCGGTGATCTCGCCCGCGGCCAGGTCGGTATAGCCGAAACGCACACCTCGGGATATCGTCAGCGGGCTTTCGCCCTGCCCTCGGTAGTCGAGTGTCAGCACACTGAAACCCCGAGTCCTGGCCGCCTCGGCGAAACGCTGGTAATGGCGTGCTGCTACGCCCATGGCGGGGAGAACCAGCAAGGTCGGTGATCCTGGCCGACCCGGAAACCACTGCGCGACCGCCCCGCTGGGTAGGGCCACCGCGTTCATCGCCCGGTCCCCCGCACCATGCGGCGCAGCCGGGCGGGTGCCCGGCGCGCGATCTCCGCGGCGCCGGTGGTGCGCCGTGGCCGCTGGACCAGTTCGCCTCCGCAGTTCGGGCACACCTGGTGGTTCGTTGTGCAGGGCGGGCAGTAGGTGCATTCGTAACTGCAGATGAACGCCTCGTCGGTGGCGCGCAGCTCGCGCGCGCAGGTTTCGCAGGTCGATTTCATTTTCAGCATTGGTGCCGCTCCCTCACTCCGGTCCGACCTACAAACTGTATGTCAGATACAGTATGTATGTCACGGGTGGAAGGGAGACACGGTGGTTACGGTTCGCGAGGAAGGGGCTGCGCGCACGCGGGCCAGGCTGATCACGGTGGGTACCGCCCTGTTCGCCGAACACGGCTTCGCCGAGGTGACGACCGCGCAGGTGTGCGCAGCCGCCGGTGTCACCCGTGGCGCGCTGTACCACCATTTCGGCAGCATGGTCGGCTTGATGGAGGCGTGTTTCGCCGCCGTCGATCACGGCGTGGTCGAGGCCTTGTCACGCGACGCCCGGCCCGGCCCGCCCGCACAGCGGGTGCGCGCTGTCGCCCACGCGTTCGTCGATCGGCTGGCCGACGAGACGGTGCGGCAGATCCTGTTCGTGGAGGCTCCCGCCGCGCTGGGTTGGGCGCGCTGGCGCGAGATCGACGGTGGCCGTTCTCTCGGGCTGGTCAAGGATCTGCTCGTGTCCGCGCACGAGCAGGGCGAGCTGCTCCCCCGGCACGATCCGCGGGTGCTGGCGCATCTGCTGCTGGGTGGTCTCAACGAGCTGGCGATGTTCGTCGCCGCGTCCCGTTCGCGCGAGCGGGCATTGACGGCTGCCCACACGGAGCTCGACGCGGTTCTCGACGGTATGTTCGCACACCCGGCGCGGAGCGAGACGCACTGACGCCTGTCTCGGTGGCGAGCGCGAACCGGCCCCGCGGCTGTGCCCGATTCGGGACGAGCTCAGTGGTGAGTGTCTGCGGGCGTCAACGGATTTCGGTCAGTCGAGGACCTCGGCGAGTGGGCGGCGCGGCGTGGTGATCGCGCGCAGGTCGGCGGGTGGAACGGGGGCGGGATAGCGGCGCCGGTCCGATCGTCGTGTGGTGATGGCGGCGGCGAGTCCGCGGTCGAGGTCGGTGGGTGTGTGTGGGGTGCAGGTGATGGTGGCGAGGTGGTCGGGTCGAGTGGGGTCGGGCAGGCGGTGGATGGTGGCGTGGCGGCCGAGCATGGCGAGGGCGGTGCCGAGGTGGTGCAGCGCGGCGCCGCAGCTGACCATGAGGGCGCGGGCGCGTGGGTCGGTGGCGGTGAGCTGGCGGCCGAAGTCGGCGTACAGGTCGAGGCGGTCGTGGCCGAGGTGCCAGCGCCAGGGTTGGGAGTTGTGGACGGAGGGCGCGCGGACGGCCGGGCGCAGGGGGTGTCGACGGTAGGCGCGCGACCTGTGTGTTTCCCGCATCGCCGCAGGTGGTGGTCGGGCGGGTGACGGGTGCGGTTGGGCTGGTTTCCGGCCGGTCGGCGCGGTGTTCTCGGGCGGGTGGGCTCGGCGGAGCGGGGGCCGGTGCGTGGCGAATCTCGCAGTGGGAGCGTCCGAGCGAACTATGTGCAACTGTGCGTAACGCACAAACCGGCGGGACTCAGATTGTCCGGGTGTGGCCGTACCAGCGGCAGATACCGAGGGCGAACCGCAGCTCGAAGGTGTCGGCGTCGACGGCGATCCCGTAGCGACCGGTGAGCTGCTGGATGCGGTATTGCACCGTGTTGCGGTGCACGTCGAGCACCCTGGCGGTGCGGGAGTAGCTGGAGCCTTCGGCGAGGAACACCTCGAGGGTGTGCCGCAGCAGGGCGGCCTTGGGGGTGTCGGCGGCCAGCGGCCCCAGGGCGCGCCCGGCCAGGGCGGCGAGTTCGCCTGGTTCGTCGGCGAGCAGCGCGAACGGGGCGACGGCGTCGAAGTCGAGGACCGCGGGTGCCTC
The DNA here is from genome assembly GCF_042650365.1 of Nocardia rhizosphaerae. Classification (NCBI taxonomy): domain Bacteria; kingdom Bacillati; phylum Actinomycetota; class Actinomycetes; order Mycobacteriales; family Nocardiaceae; genus Nocardia; species Nocardia rhizosphaerae. The sequence continues at coordinate 751,186 of NZ_JBHSBA010000015.1, read as the reverse complement.
GGCGCCCGCCGCGGTGGCCAGGGTCTTCGCCCTGGCGGCGCAGCGGGCGGTGCGCCGGAATCCGGGCAGCCCGGCGCCGACGGGGCCGAGGGCGATCCGGGCGGGTAGTCCGGCGGTGTGGAGCCGGGAGGCGATCCGGTCGGTGTCGCAGGGCCGATCGGCGGAGACCGGAAACCAGATCCGCAGCGTCCGGTCACCGGTGGTGCCCACCAGTTCGGGACCGTCGGCCGCTGTTTCGGCGGCGAGCAGGCGGCGGGTCTGGTCGAGGACGCGCACGGTGTCGGTGCCGGCGGGCTCGGGTGTGGTGGTCCAGATCTCGGCGCCGAGGTGATGCCGGTCGAGCCGGTAGTCCAGGGCGGCTTCGGCGGCGGGCAGGTCGACGTCGTCGCTGTCGAGCAGCTGGGCGATCCACTGCTGCTGCGCGGCTTGTCTGCTGCTGAGCCAGCGGTCGCGTTCGGTCTCGTAGATCCGGCCCATCGAGGAGTTGAGCCGGTCGAGGTAGGTGCCCGCGAATTTCAGCAGTTCGGCGATGCGGGCAGCCTGGTCGGGTCCGTGGACCGCGAGCACGATGCCGATGGCGGCATCGAGCAGCCGGTATTGGCCGAGGCCGTAGGCGCGCAGCAGGACGGTGAGCGGTACGCCGCGCCGGGCGAGGCGCTGGGCGTAGGCGGCGGCGCCCGCTGGTGGACTGACGGTGGCGGGGTCGATGTTGTTGGCCAGCACGTACTGCACGAGGGCGACGTTCTCGGCGATGCTGGCGGCGCGCAGCTCGGCGAGGTCGAAGGCGAGGTCGGTGACGGGGATGAGTTGTTCGGTGACGCGGATGAGGTCGGCGGTGATCGCGTCGGTGAGCGGGCCGAGGGCCTGCCCGACCCACACCAGTGTTCCGTATCCCGCCACCTGGCCGCTCCGTTCCTTGCACAAATTCGGTCCGCGGCATTGTGTCATGCGCACAAATTTCGGGTGAAGGCTTGCCTGACGTCGCGCTTCCCCACCCGAGGTGTGGTCTTGACACGAAACGTGTGGTGTCATGGTCGCCGAACGCCCCGAGATCGACTCCTTTCAAGCTTGTTCGAACACTGGTCCACCCCGGTAGGCCCAGAATCCGGCAGGGTTCGTGGGTCATCGTGCAGCTGTGGGCCGGACAGGTGAAGGATGTAGTGCTCGGATGGGTGAGGTTCGTCGTGCGGCGCGAGGTCGAGGCAATCGCAAGGCGGGCGCTCCGCTGTTCGCGCAGCTGCTGACCGCCGCGGTCGACTCCGCCGGTGCCGCGGTCGCGCTCACCTACTCCCCCGCGGGCGGCGTCCGGTGCGAGCTGACCTATACCGAACTGGATGAGCGTTCGTCGCGACTGGCCAGGGAGCTGATCGGGCGCGGGGTCGGCCCAGGTGACGTGGTGGCGCTGGGTGTCACCCGGTCGGTGGAGTCGGTGCTCGCGGTGTGGGCGGTGGCCAAGACCGGTGCGGCGTTCGTCCCGGTGGATCCGGGGCTGCCCGAGGAGCGGATTTCGTATCTGCTCGCCGATTCCGGTGCGCTGCTCGGTGTCACCACCTCCGCACACCTCGAGCAGCTGGGTGCGTCGCTGGACTGGCTGGTCGTCGACGAGCCTGCGGTGGCGGCCCGGATCGCGGCGCGCGCGGCGCATCCGGTGTCGTATGTGGACCGGGTTCGCGTGCTGACCGACCAGCATCCGGCCTATGTCATCTACACCTCGGGGTCGACGGGTCGGCCCAAGGGCGTGGTCGTCACCCATACCGGGCTGGCCGGTCTGGTCGCGGCCGCGCGGGAGGGGTACGGGGTGGATGCCGAGGCGCGCGTGCTGCACGTGTGCTCGCCGAACTTCGATGTGTCGGTCCTCGAGCTGCTGCTGACCTTCCATGCGGGGGCGCGGCTGGTGGTGGCACCGCCGACGGTGTTCGGCGGTCCTGACCTGGCCGAGCTGGTGCATCGGGAGCGGGTGACGCACCTGCTGATCACGCCCGCGGCGCTGGAGTCGGTGGACCCGCGCGGGCTCGATTCGGTGCGGGCGGTCGTGGTGGCCGGTGACGCGTTCGGTCCCGCGCTGGTGCAGCGGTGGGCGGTGCAGGGCCGGTCGTTCTTCAACGGGTACGGCCCCACCGAGGCGACGGTGCTGGCCACCGGAAGCGGCGCGCTGCGGCCGGGGCAGCCGATCACGATCGGGTCGGCGTTCGCCGGGGTCGGCGCGGTGGTGCTGGATGCGCGGTTGCGGCCGGTGCCGGCCGGGGTGGCCGGTGAGCTGTATCTGTCCGGGCCGGCGCTGGCGCAAAGCTATCTGGGCAGGCCGGGGCTGACCGCCGATCGGTTCGTCGCCTCGCCGCTGGCCGGTTCGGCGGGTGCGCGGATGTACCGGACGGGTGATCTGGTGCGCCGCAGCACCGACGGTGAGCTGGAGTATCTGGGGCGCTCGGATTTCCAGGTGAAGGTGCGCGGGTTCCGGATCGAGCTGGGTGAGATCGATGCGGCGCTGACCGCGCATCCCGATCTCGAGTACGCGGTGACCGTCGGCGCGACCGCCGATTCGGGCGCGACGGTGCTGGTGTCGTATGTGCTGCCGCGCGCGGGTGCGGTGGTCGAGCAGGCGGAGCTCACCCGATTCGCGGGTGCGTCGCTGCCGGGGCACATGGTGCCGGGTGCGTTCGTGGTGCTGACGCAGATCCCGCTGACGCCGAACGGGAAGCTGGATCGGGCCGCGCTGCCGGTGCCGGTGTTCGATGCGGTGACCTCGCGGGCGCCGGAGGGTCCGGTGGAGATCGCGCTGGCGGAGTTGTTCGCGCTGGTGCTCGGGGTGGAGCGGGTCGGTGCGGAGGATTCGTTCTTCGCCGCCGGTGGCGACAGCATCCTGTCGATCCAGCTGGTGACGCGGGCGCGGGCGGCGGGGATCTCGTTCACTCCGCAGCAGGTGTTCGAGCATCGCACGGTGGCCGGGTTGGCGCGGGTGGCGGTGCTGGGCGGTGAACCGGTGGCGTCGCTGCCCGAGTTGCCCGGTGGCGGGGTCGGTGTGCTGCCGTTGACGCCGGTGCTGGCCGCGTCGGTGGCGGGTGGCCGTGCGTTCGGCCGGTTCAGTCAGCAGCTGGTGCTCGGCTTGCCCGACGGCATCGATCGGGCGGGTCTGCTGGCGACGCTGTCGGCGGTGCTCGATCAGCACGACATGCTGCGGGCGCGGTTGCGTCGGGTCGAGGGCGGCTGGGTGTTCGACACCGTCCCGGCGGGCGGTGTGGCTGTGGCCGAGCTGCTGGCCGAGGTCGATGTCCCGGCCGGAAGCGGGGAGGCCGAGCGGGCGCGGATCGCCGAGGCGGCCATGGATGCCGCGCTGGGTTGCCTGGATCCGGCGGCGCGGATGGTCGCTTTCGCCTGGCTGCGGCGGGCCGACGGGCCAGACGGGTTGATCGTGGTCGCCCATCACGCGGTGATCGACGGGGTGTCGTGGCGAATCCTGGTGTCGGACTTGGTGTCCGCGTGGGGCCGGCTTGCGGCGGGTCGCCCGGTCGCGCTGCCCGCGGTCGGCACGTCGTTCCGCCGGTGGGCGCACGGTCTGACGGAGGCGGCGGCGACCCGGCGCGACGAACTCGACTACTGGCGTGCGGTGCTCGCGGTGCCCGACCCGCCGCTGGGTGACCGGGCCTTCGATCCGGCGCTCGATATCACCGCGACCGTGGCGACGTTCACCGTCACGGTGCCTGCCGAGGTCACCGCGGCGCTGCTCACCGAGCTGCCTGCCCGCTACCGGGCAGGCGCGGCGGATGGCCTGCTGGCCGGTGTGGCGATGGCGGTGCGCACGTGGCGGGCGCGTCGCGGTGTCGACGCGGACGCGACGCTGGTGCGGTTGGAGGGGCACGGCCGGGTCGAGTCGGCGGTGCCCGGTGCCGATCTGACCCGCACGGTCGGCTGGTTCACCAGCATGTATCCGGTCGCGCTCGACCTGAGCGGGATCGGTGCCGAGGCCGCGTGGCGTGGGGGCGCGCAGACCGCGGCGGTGGTGCGGGCGGTCAAGGAGCAGCTGCGCGCGGTGCCGGACGCGGGGATCGGGTTCGGGATGTTGCGTCATCTCGACGAGGCCACCGCCGGACAGCTCGACGGGCTGCTCGGCCAGGTCGGGTTCAACTATCTGGGCCGGATCTCGGCGGGCGAGGTGGCGGGCCCGGATGCCGAGGCCGGATGGCTGCCCACCGGCGAGTGGGGTGAACCGGTGGCCGCGCAGGATCCGGAGCTGCCGGCGGGCGCGGTGGTGGACATCAACGCGATCGCCACCGAGTCCGGGGCGGGTGTCGAGCTGCGGGCGTCGTTCTCCTACGCGTCCCTGCTCGTCGACGAGGCCGCGGTGCGTGAGCTGGCCGAGCATTGGACGGCGGCGCTGACGGTGCTCGCCGAGCATCTGGGCGACCCGGCGGCGGGTGGCCTGACGCCGTCGGATGTGCCGCTGGTGCGGGTGGGACAGGCGGAGCTGGACGGCTGGCGCCGCGAGCGGCCGGGCCTTGTCGATGTCGTGCCGCTGGCGCCGCTGCAGCTGGGGCTGCTGTTCCTGGCGGAGTTGTCGCCGCGGGATCCGTATCTGGTGCAGCTGGCGGTGGAGCTGGCCGGTGTGGTCGATCCGGACCGGCTTCGGCGGGCCGCGCAGGTCGTGCTGGACCGGCACGCGATTCTGCGGACCTCGTTCGGGTCGACGGCGGCCGGGTCCGCAGCCGGTTTCGTCGTCGAGGGTGTCGCGGTGCCGTGGCGGGTGGTGGACACCACGGAGACCGAGGCGGCGGCGTTGCTGGCGGCCGAGGCCGGGACCGGGTTCGATCCCGCGGTGCCGCCGCTGGTGCGGTTCACCGTTTTCCGGCGGGCCGATGGCGGGCTGCACCTGGTGCTGACGGTGCATCATCTGCTGGTGGACGGCTGGTCCATGCCGGTGTTGATGCGTGAGCTGTTGCTCGCCTACGCGGCCGACGGTGCCGCGTTGCCGCCGGTGCGGCCCTACCGTGACTATCTGGTCTGGCTGGCCGGGCAGGATCGGGCCGAGGCGCTGCGGAACTGGGGTGCGGCGCTGTCGGGGCAGCAGCCGACGATGCTGGCCGCGGTGGTGCCGGTGCCGTCGGTGCCCGATACCGGTCATGCGTCGGCGAGTGTGGAGCTGTCGGCGGCGTGGGCAGAGGAGCTGGCGGCGTGCGCCGCGGCTGCCGAGGTCACGGTGAACACCGTGTTCCAGGTGGCGTGGGGGTTGGTGCTGGCCGGTGTGGTGGGTGCCGAGGATGTCGTGTTCGGTGCGGTGGTGTCGGGGCGGCCGCCGCAGCTCGACGGTGTCGACACCATGGTCGGCCTGTTCGCGAACACCATTCCGGTGCGGGTGCGGCCCGCGCCCGGCGACACGCTGCGCACGCTGCTGGCACGGGTGCAGGCCGAGCAGGTGACGCTGCTGGCCGGTCACCATCTGGGGTTGGCCGAGATCCAGCGGGCGGCCGGGTCCGGTGAACTCTTCGACACCCTGCTGGCCTACGAGTCGTATCCGGTCGACACCGAGGGTTTGCGGCGCGCGCACGGCGCGATCGATGGACTCGAGATCGTCGGCGTCGAGGCCGCCAATGCCACCCACTATCCGGTGGCGGTCGGCGTGGAGGTCGGTGCGGGCATCCGGATCGGGGTGCAGTACCGGCGCGATCGGATCACCGATGCCGTGGCCGATGCGCTGCTGCATCGGTTGCGGTCGGTGGTCGAGGCGTTCGTCGCGGCATCCGGCCGTCCGGTCGCCGAGCTGCTCGACCCGCTCGCGCACGGTGACGACGCGCTGGCGGCGGCCGTGTACGTGCGGGATCTGCTGACGGACCTGCCGGAGCTGGCGCTGCCGGCCGATCGGCCGCGCCCGGCGGCACCGGTGGTCGCCGACGATCGGGTGCGCGTCGTCATCCAGGCCGACCTGTACCGGCGGATCCGCGATTTCGCTCGCGAGCGCGACACCACGGTGTTCACGGTGGTGCACACGGTGTTCGCGGTCCTGCTCGCCCGGCTGTCGGGCGGCGACGACATCGCGATCGGGGTGCCGTCCGCGCAGGCCGGGATCCGGGTGCTGCGCCTGCGAGTGCCGGCCGCGGTCGCGGTCGAGGATCTGGTCGCGGCCGCGGATGCCGTCGCCCGGCGTGGTTTCGCGCAGCCGGGGCTCGCCACCGACGATGTCGCGTGCGCCGGGGCCGGTGTCCCGGTGGCGCGGGCCATGATCCGCACCGAGCCGGTCGATGGCCTCGATCACGCGGACCTGGTGCTGCGCCTGTGTGCCGATGCCACCGAGGACACGGTGGCCGCCGAATTCCGGTTCGCCACCGCCCTGTTCGATCGCGCGACGGTGTCGGTCTTCGCCGACCGGCTGTTGCGGCTGTTGCTCGCCGCGCTCGCCGCGCCGCGGACACCGGTCGGTGATCTCGCGGTGCTCAGCGAGGGCGAACTCGCGGCGCTCACCGCGCGGGAGGGCACCACCGACCCGGCTGTGCTGTTCCCGGATCTGCTGGTTCGTGGTGTCGCCGTCGGTCGCGACCGTATCGCACTGCGCGAGGGCGAGTACACGCTCACCTACGGCGAGTTCGACGAGCGCACCTCCCGGCTGGCGCGTGCGCTCCTCGCGCGCGGCGTCGGACCCGAGGTGGCGGTGGCGCTCGCCCTGCCGCGGTCGGCCGCGATGGTGGTCGCCGCGGTCGCCGTGGCCAAGGCAGGCGGATTCCCCGTGCCGATGGATCCTGCCTACCCGGCCGAACGGCTGCGGCATCTGATCGCCGATTCCGGGGCCGCACTGGGTATTTCGGTGTCGGGCCAGGGCGATCGGCTGCCCACGGAGCCCGGTTGGCTGCTGCTCGACGATCCGGTGGTCGAGCGGGAGTGCGCGGCCTATCCGTCGGCGCCGGTCACCGACGACGAGCGCCGGTCCCCGCTACGGGTGCAGCATCCCGCCTACCTCATCTACACCTCCGGGTCGACCGGGTTGCCCAAGGGTGTCGTGGTGACCCACGCCGGGCTGGCGGGTCTGCTCGACGAGGCGGTGCGCCGCTATCAGCTCACCGCCGAGCACCGTTTCCTGCACATCTGCTCCCCCTGTTTCGACCCGTCGGTCCTGGAGTGGCTGTGCGCGCTGGCCACCGGGGCGACGCTGGTGGTGGTGCCCGCCGAGATCACCGGCGGCGCCGAACTGGCCGAGGTGATCGCCGGTGCGGCGGTCACGCACGCGATCATCACCCCCGCCGTGCTCGGCACCCTCGATCCGGCGGGGCTGGATTCGCTGCGGGTGCTGTCGGTGGGTGGCGATGTGACCGGCCAGGAGCTGCTGGCGCGCTGGCAGCCGGGCCGCCGCTACCTCAACGGGTACGGCCCCACCGAGACCACCATCATCTCCACCTATGCGGAACTGACGGCGGGAGCGCCGATCACGATCGGATCGCCGGTGCCGGGCACGCACGCGCTGATCCTGGACGCACGGCTGGCGCCGGTGCCGCCGGGTGTCACCGGCGAGCTGTATCTCACCGGTGCCGCGGTGGCACGCGGCTACCGTGGCCGGCCGGCGACGACGGCGGTCCGGTTCGTGCCCGATCCGTGGGGCGAACCGGGTGCCCGCATGTACCGCACCGGTGACCTCGTGCGGTTGCGCCACGGTGCCCTCGAGTACGCGGGCCGCGCCGACGCGCAGCTGAAGGTGCGCGGCTTCCGTATCGAACCCGGTGAGGTGGACGCGGCGCTCGTCGCCGCAGGCGATCTCGCCGCGGTCGCGACGGTCGGTCGTAGCACCGCGGCGGGAACTGTCACGCTGGTCTCGTATGTCGTTGCCGCACCAGGGCATACCGTCGATCCGCGGCAGCTGCTCGAGCGGGTGGCCGCGGTGCTGCCGCCGCAGCTGGTGCCCACCGCGGTCGTGCCGTTGGACGCGCTGCCGATGACGACGAACGGCAAGCTCGACCGCGCCGCCCTGCCCGACCCGGTCACGGTGTCCCCCATCGGCCGGGCACCGCATGGACCTGCCGAAACCGTGCTGGCCGACCTGTTCGCCCGGGTGCTCGGCGTGCCCGCGGTCGGTGCCGACACCTCGTTCTTCGCCGTCGGCGGCGACAGTATCCTGTCGATCCAGCTGGTCTCCCTTGCCCGCGCCGCCGGTCTGGTGTTCACCACCCGCGATGTCTTCGAGCACCGCACGGTCGCGAAACTCGCCGCGATCGCCACCAGCGAGAGTGCCCCGACGGTGCCGGCCGAGCTGCCCGGCGGCGGCGTTGGAGAGGTGCCGCTGACCCCGGTGCTTGCCGAGTTCCTTCGCGACGGCTCCCGCGACCGTTTCGCGCAGACGATGGTGCTCGCCCTGCCCGAGGGCATCGACCACGCCGGGGTGGCTGCCACCCTCGCCGCGGTGGTCGGCCACCACGACATGCTGCGCTCGCGGTTGTCGCGTGACGCCGACCGGTGGCGCTGGGAGGTGCTCGCCCCCGGCTCCGTCGACGTCGACACGCTGCTCACCGAAGTCGACGCGGGCCCTGCCGTGGGGGCCGCACTCGCCGGGATCGGCAGTGCCGCCATGGATTCGGCGCTCTCGATGCTCGACCCTGGGTCCGGGCGGATGCTGGCCTGCACGTGGGTGCGTCGCGACGGCGCCCCGGACGTGCTGGCCGTCGCCGTTCACCACTACGCCGTGGACGGGGTGTCGTGGCGGATCCTGCTCCCCGACCTGGTCACCGCCTGGGCGCAGCGCAGCAGCGGGCAGCCGGTCGCTCTGGCTCCGGTCGGCACCTCGTTCCGGCGCTGGGCGCACGGACTGGCCGAGGCCGATCACAGCGCCGAGCTCGACTACTGGCGCCGGGTCATGGCCACCCCGGATCCGCTGCTCGGTGACCGTGGCCCCGATCCCGCCCGCGACACCGAGGCCACGACCCGCTCGTTCACCGTGCGGGTGCCGGTGCGCACCACCGAGACCGTCTTGACCGCATTGCCCGCGCTGTACCGGGCAGGCGCCGACCACGGCCTGCTGACCGCACTCGCGCTGGCCGTGCGCGCCTGGCGGACGCGCCGCGGCGGCGACGCCGACACCGTCCTGGTCCGGCTCGAAGGTCACGGCCGCGGCGACGACGCTGTTCCCGGCGCCGACCTCACCCGCACCGTCGGCTGGTTCACCAGCGTCTACCCTGTCGCCCTCGCGGTCGCCGCCGACGCCGAGGATCCGCTCGCCGCCACCATGCGTGCCGTCAAGGAACAGTTGCGCGCCGTGCCCGCGCAGGGCATCGGCTTCGGCCTGCTGCGCCACGACCCGCGCACCCGCGACGCGCTGTCCGGTGCGCTCGGCCAGATCGGGTTCAACTATCTCGGGCGGGCCAGTGCCGCTACCGCTACCGGGGACACCGCCTGGCTACCCACCGCCGATCTCGGCGACCTCGAGGTCGGCTACGACCCCGCGCTACCCGCGCACACCGTCATCGATATCAACGCCATCACCGTCGGCACCGACGCGGGCAGGCAACTGGAAGCCAATTTCCGGTACGCGACCGGGATTCTCGACGAATCGGCCGTCCGGGAACTGGCCGTGGCGTGGACCGACGCCCTTGCCGACCTCGCCGCGCACGCGGCGGACCCGGCCGCGGGTGGCCTGACCCCGTCGGATGTCCCACTGGTCCAGGTCACCCAGGCCGAACTCGACTCCTGGCGCCGCAGCAGGCCGGGGCTGATCGACGTGTTGCCGCTGTCACCGTTGCAGCAGTCGCTGCTGGCGCTGGGCGAGCTGCTCGCGGAATCGGTGCACGCCTATGTGATCCAGCTCGTCGCCGAACTGCGCGGCACGCTCGATCTCGACCGGCTGCGCCGCGCCGCGCAGGCCGTGCTCGACCGGCACGCCAATCTGCGTGCCGCGTTCGTCACCACCGCCGACGGCACCCCGGTGCAGCTGGTGGACGACGACGTCACCGCACCGCTGCGCGTCGTCGAGGTCGGCGACGACGCCGAGCTGCCCGCGCTGCTGGCCGGCGACCAGCGCACCGTGTTCGATCCGGCGATCGCGCCGCTGCTGCGATTCACGGTGTACCGCACCGGTTGCGGGCGCAGCCACCTGGTGCTCACCGGCCATCACATCCTGCTCGACGGCTGGTCGATGCCGCTGCTGATGAAGGAGCTGCTCCTTGGCTACGCCACCGGTGACGGCACCGCGCTGCCGCCGGTGCGCCCCTACCGCGACTACCTCGCCTGGCTCGCCGGTCAGGACCGTGACAGCGCCGAACAAGCTTGGGCCCGCGCTCTTTCCGGCGTCGAGCCGACCCTGCTGGCACCGGAACTCACCTGGCCGCCCGCGGTGGGTACCGGATTCGGGCTGTGCGAGTTCGCGCTCGACTCCGCGGCGACCACGGCGCTGACCGGCTTCGCGGCGGGCGCCGAGGTGACCCCGAACTCGGTGTTCCAGGCGGCGTGGGGACTGGTCGTCGCCGCGAGCACCGGCCGCGACGATGTCGTGTTCGGTGCCACCATCTCCGGTCGCCCACCGCAGCTGGACGGGGTCGCCGACATGATCGGTCTGTTCGTCGACGCGGTCCCGGTGCGGGTGCGCCGCACCGGCGGTTCGGCCGCCGAACTGGTGCGCGCGGTGCAGGCCGAGCAGGCCTCGCTGCTGGACCACCACCATCTCGGTCTCGGCGCCATCGGGCGGATCGCCGGGTCGGGCGAGCTGTTCGACACCATGCTCGCCTTCGAGTCCTATCCGGTCGACGCCGAGGGCCTGCGCGCGGCAGGCAGTGGCATCGACGACCTCCATATCGACGACCTGCGCGGCGCCGACCACACCCACTATCCGATCACGGTACTGGTATTCCTGGGCGCCGGCACCACGGTGCAGGTCAAGTTCCGTCGTGACCTGGTCGCCGAATCCACCGCCGAGGCCGTCACCGACCGGCTGCGGCGAGCTCTGGACCTGCTCGTCGCGACCCCGGACCGTGCGGACAGCGACCTGATCCGGCAGCTGGCCGCCACCGCCGACCCGATCGGCCGCGCCCGGTTCTGGCGCCGCACCCTGGCCGACCCGCCCGCACCGCTGACCCTGCCCACCGACCGGAACGGCACCGCCGCGCCAACGCACGGGCAGGCCCACCTGCCCGTGCCCGTCGACCTGCACCGGCGGCTGCGCGCTCTCGCCGACACCACCGCCGTGTCCTGGCCGGTCCTGATCCGCACCGGCCTCGCGGTGCTGCTGGCGCGGCTCACCGCCACCGCCGACATCGTCATCGCCACCCCGGACACCGACCGGGTCTCGCGCACGGTCGTCGACCCGGCCACCCCGTTCCGCCAGCTGCTCGCCGACGCCGCACGCGCCGACGCCGCCGCCAGGGCCGCGGGCCCGATCCCGGCGGCCGAGCTGGCCGACCTCGTCGGCGCCGACCACCTCCAGCAGGTGAGCCTGACCAGCCGACCTGCCGCCACCGACACCGAACTGGCCGTGACCACCGACGAATCCGGGATCGGGATCACCTGCCGCGCACACACCGATGACGAGGCCGCCGCGTTCGGCAGGCGCCTGCTGCACCTGCTCGGTGCCGCCGCCGAGCATCCCGGCACCCCGGCCGGTGACCTGCCGCTGACCGACCGGGGTGAAACGGCCGCGCTGCTCCAGCTCGGTGACGGCGCCACCCCACCGGTAACCGGCACGCTGCCCGAGATCCTGGTCCGCGGCACCGGCTACGGCCAGCAGCGCATCGCCGTACGCGAGGGCGACCGCTCCGTCACCTACGGCACCCTCGACGCCGAATCGGCCCGGCTGGCCCGCGTCCTCATCGCCGCCGGTGTCGGACCGGAAATCGTGGTCGCGGCGGCGGTTCCGCGGTCGTATGAGTCGATTCTCGCGTTCTGGGCCGTCGCCAAGGCCGGTGGCGTGTATCTGCCGGTCGACCCGGCCTACCCCGCCGACCGGGTGCGGCACATGCTCGACGACTCCGGCGCCACTCTCGGGCTCACCCTCGCCGAACTGGTCCCCACCCTGGCCGCCACGGTGCACTGGCTCGGCATCGATGACCCCGCGGTGCGGGCGAGCGCGGCGGGCAGGGCGGCGACCCCCGTCCGCAACCGCGACCGGCTGGCCTCGATCCGGCCCGACCACGCCGCCTACCTCATCTACACCTCCGGCTCCACCGGACGGCCCAAGGGGGTGACGGTGACCCACGCCGGACTCGGCGCGCTCGTCGCCCATTCGGCCAACCTGATGGGCTTGCGGCACGACCACCGCATGCTGCACGTGTGCTCGCCCAGCTTCGACCAGTCGATCGAGGAGCTCGGCACCGCGTTCCACCGTGGCGCCACCCTGGTGATCGCCCCGCCCGACACCGTCGGCGGCGCCGAACTCGCCGACCTGCTGCGCACCGAACGCGTCACCCACACCATCATCACCCCCGCGCTGCTGAGCACTCTCGACCCGGCGGGTCTGCCCGACCTGGTGTGTGTCTCGGCGGGCGGTGAGGCGAGCACCGCTGAGCTGCTGGCCGCGTGGCAGCCGGGCCGCTACTTCCTCAACGGCTACGGCCCCACCGAAGCCACCATCGGCGCCAGCTACGCCAGTCTGCGCGCCGGACAGCGCGTCACCATCGGCCGCCCGGTACCAGGGATCAGGGCCGTCGTCCTCGATTCCCGGCTGCGCCCGGTGCCGACCGGGGTGGTCGGTGAGCTGTATCTGGCCGGGCCCGCGCTCGCCCGCGGCTATCACGACCACACCGCCGCGACCGCGGGCCGGTTCGTCGCCGACCCATGGCAGGTGGGTGGCCGGATGTATCGCACCGGCGACCGGGTCCGCTGGGTGCGGGCGGTGACCGGTGCCTCGTTCGAGCTGGAATATCTGGGCCGCACCGATTTCCAGATCAAGATCCGCGGCTTCCGGATCGAGCCCGGCGAGATCGACGCGGTGCTCACCCGGCACCCGCAGGTGAGTTCGGCCGTCACCGTCGGTGCCGCCAACCCGGCCGGAGACACCGTGCTGGTGTCGTATGTGACCGGCAGCGCCATCGACCCGGGCACCCTCACCCGTTGGGCGGCGGGCACGCTGCCGGCGCATCTGGTGCCGGCGGCGATCGTGGTGCTGGACCGGCTGCCGCTGTCGGCGGCGGGCAAACTCGACCGCGCGGCGCTGCCGCCCGCCGAGTTCACCGCCCGCCCCTACCGTGCGCCGCGGACACCACTGGAAGTCACGGTGGCCGAGGTGTTCGCGCAGGTGCTCGGTGTCGACCGGGTCGGTGCCGACGACAGCTTCTTCGACCGCGGCGGCAATTCGCTGCTGGCCACCCGGCTCACCGCCCGCCTCGGCGCGGCGCTCGACCTGCGGGTGCCGGTGCGGGTGCTGTTCGCCGCGCCCACCGTCGCCGGCTGCGCGGCCGAGGTCACGCGGCTGACCCGCGCCGCGCGCAGGCCGGCCCTCACCGCAGGCCGGCGTCCCGACCGGATCCCGCTCTCGCCGGCCCAGCAGCGCATGTGGTTCCTGAACCGCTTCGACACCGGCACCGCCGCCTACAACATCCCGGTGGTGTTGCGCCTGACCGGTGCCCTCGACGTCGAAGCCCTGCGGCACGCGTTCAGCGATGTCGTCGCCCGCCACGAGATCCTGCGCACCGTCTACCCGATGGTCGAGCACGCACCGGTCCAGCTGGTGCTGCCACCCGAGCATCCCGCCGTGCCGCGGCTGCGGGTCGACACCGTCGACGATCCGGAATCGGCGGTGGCACAGGTGGTCTCGACCGTGTTCGACGTGACCACGCAGGTGCCGTTGCTGGCGTGCCTGTGCGCGGTCGCGCCGGGCGAGTTCGTACTGGCGATGACCGTGCACCACATCGCCGGTGACGGCTTCTCCGGCGCACCGCTCACCCACGATCTGGTGCGCGCCTACACCGCCCGTGCCGCGGGCACCGCCCCCGGCTGGACGCCGCTGCCGGTGCAGTACGCCGACTACGCGCTGTGGCAGCAGCGGCTGCTCGGCGACGACACCGACCCCGCCTCCACCGCCGCCGAGCAGATCTCCTACTGGCGTGCCGAGCTGGCCGGACTGCCCGATCAGCTCGACCTGCCGAGGGACCGGCCGCGACCGGCGGTCCAGAGCTATGCCGGTGGGCGGGTGCCGTTGACCCTCGACGCCGCCACCCACGCCGCGCTCACCGAGCTGTCGCGTGCCTACGGCGCGACGCTGTTCATGACCGTGCACACCGCGTTGGCGATCGTGCTGGCCCGGCTCGGCGGCACCGCCGACATCGCTATCGGCACCCCGGTCGCCGGGCGTGGGGAGGCCGCGCTCGACGACCTGATCGGCATGTTCGTCAACACCCTGGTCTTCCGCACCAGGGTCGAGGTCGACGCCGGGTTCGCCGCCCACCTGAGCAGGCAGCGCGATACCGATCTGCGCGCGTTCGCCAACGCCGACATCCCGTTCGAACAGCTCGTCGAGGTCCTCAACCCGGCCCGCTCCACTGCCCGCCACCCGCTGTTCCAGGTGGGTCTGTCGTTCCAGAACCTGGCGCCGGTGCGGATGGACCTGCCCGGTGTCACCGTGGACTCCGTCGAAACAGACCGTGGCCTTTCGCAATTCGACCTGCATCTGATCCTGGCCGACCAGTACGACACCGACGGCGCCCCGGCCGGGATCAGCGGCCACTGCACCTTTGCCACCGACCTGTTCGACTCTGCCACCGTGCGCGGCTTCCTCGACCGGTTCACCCGCTTCCTCGCCGCGGTCACCGCCGACCCGACCGCCCCGATCCACACCGTCGACCTGCTCGCCCCGGCCGAACGGTCGAGGATCCTCGACACCTGGAACCACACCACCCACCCGGTCGCCTCGGCCACTCTGGCCTCGCTGCTGGCCGACACCGTGACCGCGCACCCGGACGCGCCCGCGCTCGTCGCGGCCGCGACCCGATGGAGCTACACCGACCTCGACGACAGGGTGAACCGGCTGGCCCGCTACCTCGTCGCCGCAGGCGTCGGCCCGGAAACCCGGGTGGCGTTGGCGCTGCGCCGATCCGCCGACCTGGTGGTGGCCATGTACGCGGTGTGTGTGGCGGGCGGGGCGTACGTGCCGATCGACCCCGATCAGCCGGTGGCCCGCACCGCGCACATCCTCGACACCGCGGTCCCGCTGCTGGTGCTCACCGACTCGAGCACCGGATTCACCGCGCCAGGACACCGGATCGACCGGCTGGACCGGCTCGACCTGACGCCCTACCGGCCCGAACCGCTCACCGACAGTGACCGGCACCGGCCGCTGCGCCCCGGCAACACCGCCTACGTCATCTTCACCTCCGGCTCCACCGGACGCCCCAAGGGTGTCGCGGTGTCCCACGCCGCCATCGTGAACCAGTTGCGGTGGAAGACCACCGAATTCGGGCTCACCACCGACGACGCGGTCCTGGTGAAGACGGCCGCGACGTTCGACCTGTCGGTGTGGGAGTTCTGGTCGGCCGCGGCCAGCGGCGCCACGCTGGTGCTGGCCGCGCCCGAGGGGCACCGTGACCCGGCCTACCTGGCCGAGCTGATCCGCGGCGAAGGGGTCACCACCCTGCACACGGTGCCCGCCATGCTCGACGCCCTGCTCACCGTGCCGTTCCCGGCCTCGCTGCGGCGCGTCCTCGCCATCGGCGACACCCTGCCCCCGGCGCTGGCCCGCAGACTCGCCGCCGCGGCACCCGGCACCGCCTTGTACAACGTGTACGGCCCCACCGAAGCCGCGGTCGCCATCACCAACCATCGGGTCGACGACACCGCCACCGGCACCGTCCCGATCGGGCGGCCGGTGTGGAACAGCCAGGTGTATGTCCTGGACGCGCGGCTGCGCCCGGTGCCGTCCGGGGTGCCCGGTGAGCTGTACCTGGCGGGCACCCAGTTGGCGACCGGCTACCTGGAACGCCCCGACCTCACCGCGGAACGGTTCGTGGCCAACCCGTTCCGTACGGGTACCCGCCTCTACCGCACCGGCGACCTCGCCGCCTGGACCGCCGACGGCGCCCTGGAATACTTGGGCCGCACCGACTTCCAGGTCAAGATCCGCGGCTACCGCGTCGAACTCGGCGACATCGACGCGGTCATGGCCGAACACCCGGATGTCGGCTTCGCGGTCACCGTCGGTCGCGCCAACCAGGCCGGGGTCACCGTGCTGGTGACCTACGCGCTGCCCGCGCCCGGACACACGATCGGCACGGTCGAACTGCTCGAGTACGCGGCACGCACGCTGCCAGCGCACATGGTGCCCGCCACCGTCGTCGTGCTCGACGAATTACCGCTGACCTCGGTCGGCAAGCTCGACCGGGCGGCACTGCCCGCACCCGAGCTCGCCGTGCGCGCCTACCGTGCGCCGGCCACCGTGGTCGAGGACATCGTCTGCGACCTCGTCGCCGAGGTGCTGCGGGTGGACCGGGTGGGGCTCGACGACCATTTCTTCGAACTGGGCGGCACCTCCCTGCTCGCGACCAGGCTCGCCGCCCGTCTCGGCGAGACACTGGCCACGACGGTCCCGGTCACCTGGATCTTCACCGCACCGACCCCCGCGGGCCTGGCCGCCGCCGTGACCGCCGAACACACCGACACCGCCTTCGATCCGCTGCTGCCGTTGCGCACCACCGGATCCCGCGAGCCGCTGTTCTGTGTGCACCCGATCGGCGGTGTCGCCTGGTCCTTCGGCGGCTTGGCCGCCCACCTCGACCCCGACCGGCCGCTCTACGGCCTGCAGTCACCCGCCCTGAGTTCGGCCGAGCCGCTACCGGATTCGATCGAGAACTGGGCCCGGCTGTATGTCAAACAGATCAGGGAAGTCCAGCCCGCGGGCCCTTATCATCTGCTCGGCTGGTCGCTCGGTGGTGTCCTCGCACACGCCATGGCCGTCCAGTTGCAGGACGAGGGCGAACAGGTGGCCGTGCTGGCCATGCTCGACTCGCGGCTCACCGCCGCCGCGACCGGCAGTTCCGGCCGGCACGCCACCGCCGCCGACCTGCTCGGCGGCTTCGCCGGTGATCACGCCACCGACGCGGATCTCGATCCCCGCCGGCTGGCTCGCGACCTGTGCGAGCGCGCCGCGCCCCAGCTGGCGCTGGACCCGGCCCGCCTGGACCACATCGTCGACGCCGCGCTGGCCTCGGTGGCGATCGACGCCGCCTACCGGCCGCGCCCGTTCGACGGTGCCCTCACCTATTTCACCGCCGCACAGGACGATCCGGACGGCACCGCCGGTGCCGCGAGCTGGACCGGCGCGGTCACCGGCCCGATCACCAACCACCCGGTCGACGCCACCCACTGGCGGATGACCGACGACACCGCGCTGCGCACCATCGCCGCCGTCCTGCGGGAACTGCTGTGAGGTGAGACGAGATCTCCGCCCGTGGACGGATCTGCCCGCCGCCACGACGCGCTAGCGTGGAACGAGCGGTTCGGCGGAAGGTGGGGTCAACGTGGACAGCGCGACAATCGCCCGGCAATGCACACTGTGCGAAGCACACTGCGGGATTCTGGTGACGGTGGCCGGTGATCGGGTCACCCGGATCGAGGGCAATCCCGACGACGTGCTGTCGAAGGGTTACATCTGCCCCAAGGCCACCGCCATGGGCGACCTGCACCACGACCCCGACCGGCTGCGCACCCCGGTGCGCCGGGTCGGCGACCAGTTCGTCCCCATCGGCTGGGACGCGGCGTTCGCCGAGATCGGCACCCGGCTGCGCGCGGTGCGCGCCGCGCACGGACCCAGCGCCATCGGCATGTACATGGGCAACCCTGCCGCGCACAGCTCCTCGGTGCTCTACGGCGTCGCCCTGCGGGCCGCGCTGCTCACCCGCAACTTCTTCACCGCCTCCTCCATCGACCAGTTCCCGCAGGAATTCGTCGCCTGGCGGATGTTCGGCGCCAATGTCCTCATGCCGGTCACCGATATCGACCGCACCCAGCGGCTGGTGATCCTCGGCGCCAACCCGGCGGTGTCCAACGGTTCGATCACCACCATGCCCGGCGCCAAGAACCGGATCAGGGACGTGCGCCGACGCGGCGGCACCGTCGTCGTCATCGACCCGCGCCGCACCGAAACCGCGCGCCTGGCCGACGAACACGTCGCGGTGCGCCCCGGCGGCGACGTATTCCTGCTGCTGGGCATGCTGCATGTGCTCGTCACCGAGAACCTGTGCGACCAGCGGGCCGTCGCCACCCAGAGCGCCGGCTTCGCCGAACTCGCGCGGCTGGTCGCCACCACCACCCCGCAGCTGATGGCCCCGCACGCGGGCGTCGACGCCGACACCATCGTCCGGCTCGCCCGCGAGCACGCCGCCGCCCCCTCGGCCGTGCTGTACGCGCGGATCGGGGTGTGCCTGCAGGTCACCGGCACGCTCACGCACTGGCTGGTCAACGCCGTCAACGCCGTCACCGGCAATCTCGACCGGCCCGGCGGGCAGATGTTCGCCACTCCGCCCGTCGACGCCGCCCGCTACGCCAAACACCTCCCGATGGGGCACGGTGCGTGGACCGACCGCACCGGCAGCTACAAGTCCTTCCGCAGCGAACTGCCCGTGGCCGCGCTCGCCGACGACATCAGCGCCGACGGTCCCGACCGGATCCGCGCCATGATCACCTACGCGGGTAACCCGGTGCTGTCCACCCCGCAGGGCGGGCGGCTCGGCGACGCCTTGGACACGCTGGATTTCTATGTCGCCGTGGACATGTACGTCACCGAGACCACCCGCCATGCCGACATCATCCTGCCGCCGGTGTCCCCGCTCGAACGCGAAGAACTCAACCTGCTGTTCCCGGTGTTCAGTGTCCGCAACAACGCCCGCTTCGACGCCGCCGTGTTCACCCCGCCCACCGACGGGCTCGAGGACTGGCAGATCCTGGCCCGCTTGATCACCGAACTGGTGCCGCTGCCGGCGCGCCGGTTCACCGGTCGCGCCGTCACCGCCGTCTTCGACCGGCTCACCCCGCTGCGGCTGACCGCGGCCGCCCTCGCCACCGGCCCCTACGGCATCCTGCGACGCGGCCGAAAGGGCCTCACCGTGAACGGGATTCGCGCCACACCCGGCGGCGTCGACCTCGGTCCACTGCGGCCGCGCCTGCGGGAACTGATCGGGACCGGCGACCGCAAGGTGCAGCTGGCACCACCGGACTTCCTGCGCGCCGTGCGCACCGTGCTCGACGAGTCCCGCGCCACCGCGACCTTCGGCTACGACCTGCAGCTCATCGGCCGCAGACACCTGCGCAGCAACAATTCCTGGCTGCACAACATCGAGTCGATGGTCAAGGGCCGCGACCGCTGCACCGTGCTGATGCATCCCGACGACGCCGCCGCCCGCGGGCTGGCCGACGGCGCGCAGGCCACCGTCGCCTCGGCGGTCGGCGAGATCGTGGTGCCGGTGGAGGTCAGCGCCGACATCCGTCCCGGCGTGGTCGCCATCCCGCACGGGTGGGGACACCACGATCCCGGTCTCGGCTGGCAGGTGGCCGCCGCCCATCCCGGCGCCAATGTCAACCTGCTGCACGATCCCACCCGCACCGATCCGCTGTCGGGCACCGCCGCGGTCAACAGCACCTGGGTGCGGGTCGGCCCGGTCCTCGACCCGAGCCGACCCGCCGACGGCGCGGCCACCGTGGCCGCGCCGCGCCGGACCGGCTAGCGGAACCGCAAGGTGGTGGTGGCCAGGCCGAAGATCTTGCGGCCACCGGACTTGGCGACGATCGCGATCACCGCCGTGCGGGTCTCGGGATCGATCGATTTCACCCGCCCGGTGTACTCGATCTCCCCGCCCGCCTCGGTATCGACGACCACCGTATTCGACAGCCGCACCCCGTAGCGGGTGACCGCACCGGGATCACCGGACCAGGCCGAGACGAAACCGGCGCCGAGCCCCATGGTCAGCATGCCGTGCGCGATCACATCGGGCAGCCCGGCCAGCGCGGCGATGGTCGCGTCCCAGTGGATCGGGTTGCCGTCGCCGGAGACCCCGGCGTAGTTCACCAGGTCGCCACGGGACAGCCGGGCGGCGCGCAACGGCAGTTCGGCGCCGACGGTCAGTTCCTCGAACGAGAGCGTCGTCGCCGGAACCCGCGCGGCGCCTTCCGCCGAATACCGCAGCTCACCTTCGGGACGCAGCGGGGTTTCCACCGGCTCGGCCGGTGCGCCATCGCCGTTGCCGAACACCTTGACCCCGTGCACCATCACGTTCTCCACCGCGCGGCTGATCTCGGGATCCACCTCGTCACCGGTGATGCCGACGACCGTGGTGTGCATGACGTGCACCGTCTCGCCGGACTCGTCGGCGAAAGTGTTGGTGACGGTGATCAGGTCCTTGCCCGCGATCCGGCGCACCGAGGACAGCTCGACGTCGACCACGAGCCGGTCACCGGCGACGATCGGCTTGTGCTGTTCGAAGACCTGCTCGGTCTGCACGAACATGTTGTAGCCGGTCACCACCGATTCGAACAGCGGCCGGTTGGCGGCCATCGCCGGGATCGAGGTGAAGGTCAGCGGGGCGACCAGGCCGCGGTAGCCGAGTGCGGCCGCTGCGTCGTCCTCCCAATGCGCGGGATGGAAGTCCTGCACCGCGCGCGCGTATTCGCGGACCTTCTCGCGACCGACCTCGTAGACGTCGTCCAGACGGTAGTAATGCCCTACCTTCGACGCGATATCGGGGGCATCGATCACGGAAGTCACTGTGCGGATCACCTTCGTTCGGGGGGAACGGACACCCGGCAGGCTAGCGGACTCACCGCCGGACCGCGCACACCTTGCCCCACTTCACAGCGGCGGGGTCCGTTGTCCACGTGGTATGGGCGGCCGCCACGAACTCCGTCAGCGTGGCGGGAAGAATCGCCGCAGCCGGCCACTCCCGGACTCGGGCGCATCGTGGCCGGGGCACCACTGGTGTGGCGGGACGGCGGCTCTCACCTGGGCGACATGACTACCGCGTCCGGACCAGGTCGTCTTCCCGCAGGTGCGGCAGCGCACAGGACTACACACGATCTCGGCTCCATTCCTGCTCAGGCCTGCGGCTGTCGGCGTCGACGGCATCGGCGGAGTGGACGGAGTCCGTCAGCGCCCCGCGGTATCGGCGAGCCGACTGTGATGGGCCAGCAGCCTCGACAGCAACCCGGTGAGCTGGTCCCGCTCGTCGGCGTCGAGCGGGGCGAGCAACTCCTCCTGGCAGGCGGCGGCCTGTTTCTCCAGGCTGCGTAACCGTCGGCGTCCGGCGGCGGTGATCGTCACGACATTGCGGCGGCGATCGGCCGGGTCGGGAGCGCGTTCGGCCAGGCCTCGTTCAGCGAGTTCGTTGACGGTGGCCACCATGTCGCTGACGTGGATTCCACTGCGGCGCCCCAGCTCCGCCTGACTGGCCGGACCGGACTCCGCCAGCGTGGCCAGCAGCCGGTAGTGGTAGCCGCGCGCTCCGACGGCCGCGAACCCGTCAGCCGCCAAACGCTGTGCGTGCTGCGCGGTCTGGGTGAGCAGCCGGCTGGGCAGCGACTCCCAGGCCGCCTGCCGCCCTTCGGCGTTCTCCATGGCCCGAGCCTAACCCCAATCGTTGGATCGGCAAACGATCAGCTGATATCGTTAGTGGCACAAACATTTACAGCACCGACATTTGTCGGCCGAATGACCTCGCCCGGCTCCTCTCGATCCCTGGCTACGGTTTCTCGGGACCCACGCACTAGCGGAGCTCGAACACGGACCGCATTGCCAGGGCATGGGCCACCTCGGTGGCCCAACCCCTTTGGCGTGACCCTCTTCACCACCGTGGGCTGACCGCTCAGATCTGATGCATCCACGCCACGAAGAACACCGCCCCCGCCGCGGTGAGCACGACCGCGGCGGGCAGCACCCACCACGAACCCCCGCCACCGAACACAGCGCGCGTCAGCCGCAGTTGCAGCCGTCCGAGCGCGGCGACGATGCCGAGGAACACCGGCGCCAGCAGCAGGCTCAGCCCGGCGTGCACCAGCCACGCGCCGAGCAATGTCGGTCCGCCCCAGGAATTCCGGTAGTCGTTGGCGGCGAGCAGCGGATACAGCAGGCCGCGCACCAGCGCGAGCACCGTCAGCATCAGCAGGAACCACGCGAGCAACCCGGCTCCGGCCGACAGCACCGAGTGCAGCAGCAGACGTCCCGTCCCGCCGCGGCGCGCGGCGACCGGCTCGTGCAGCAACCGGCGCGGCACCCGCAGCCGGGTCCGGATCGGCGACACCGCCAGCGGCACGGCGAGCAGGGCATAGGCGATGCTGCGCCGCGGTCCGCTCACCGTAACGCGCCTGCCGCGGCGAGATCGTCGAAGAGCAGCTGATCCACCGGCGGAACCAGATCGCGGTCGCGATACCGGAACCAGGCCAGCGCGTCGATCTCACTGCTCGCGGTGAGCACACCCCGATACGCCGCAGTATAGCAGGCCATCCGCACCACCGTGGGGTGCCCGTCGGTCACCGCCGCCTCGTAGGTGCCCACATGATCGGCGGTGGCCACCTCCAGCTCCACGGCCAGCTCCTCGGCGACCTCACGGACCAGGGTCTGCAGGTCGGTCTCGGCGCCTTCGCGCTTGCCGCCGGGAATGAAGAACACATCCTTGCCACGGGGCCGCGCGCACAGAATGCGCCCGTCCTCGATCAGTACCCAGGCGACGGTGTCGATCAGCTGCTGTACCGGAGAGTCCACCACGGTGGGCAGCCTACGCCCGTCAGTGCCCCGGCAGGACGCAGGCGGTGTCGAGGCCGAGCACCCGGTTGAGGCGGCCGAACGCCAGCCAGGACCCGATGCTCATGCTCAGTTCCACCACCTCGGCCTGGCTGTAGTGCTCGAACATCCTGGACCAGAACGCGTCGTCGAGGCCGTGATGATCCAGGGCGTACCGCTCGGCGTATTCGGCGGCGAGCCTGGCCCGTTCGTCGAACCGGTCGGTGGTGCGCCACTCGGTGACGGCCTCGGCGAACTCCGGTTCCACCTTCTGCCCGTCGCGTTCGGTGCGCCAATCCTGGCAGAACAGGCATCCGTTGAGCTGGGCGATCCGCAGCCGGGCCGCCTCGAACTCGCGCAGCCCCAGCGTCGAATGCTCGTACACCGACAGCGAGAACGCCGCCGCCGCGACCCCGATGCCGGGCACCATCTCGCCCCACACGTAGCCGATCGGGTCCTTGCCCTGCGGGATATCGATGATCATGGGGTCGTCCTTCCGAGTTTGCCCACCGCGGGCCGCAGCGGCACATCGAGCGCGTCGTAGAGTCCGGGATCGGCCGCGACCAGCCAGTCGATCGCGTTCACCAGACGGCCCACCGCCGTGGCGTTTCCGCCCGCGGAACGGTTGCCGCCCTCGTCGGAGGCCTCCACGCTCACCTCGATCCGCGGAGTGCCCTCGATGATCACCCGGTGCGCGCCGACACCGTCGGGCGGTGTCGGCCAGTGTGGTGCGCAGTCCGGGTGGATCCGGGTGACGTGCTCGATGACGATCCGCGCTCGCCCGTCGACGATGCCCTGCACCTCGAACCGCACCGCGCCCTGGGTGCCCGCGGCGAACTCCCCCATCTGCACGGTCTGCACAGTCGCATCGAGTGCGCACCGGTCAACGGTCTCGCGGATCTCATCGAGCTCGGCCCCCAGCGCCCTGGCCATGAGCCGGATCTGCCCGCCCCACACCATGGTCGGCACCGAGGGCAGCAACATCGGCGGCTGGTAGTCCATCGGCTGTCCCATCCCGACCAGATAGCGCACCGAGTCGGGCTGGTCGTAGGTGGAGTAGTCGAAGATCTCCTGGCAGCGCACCACGTCGAGGGTGCTCGCCAGCCCGCTCAGCAACAGCGGGAGCACATCGTTGCCCCACCCGGGATCGACACCGGACACGAACAGCGAACCGCCCCCTTCGGCGATCGCCGCGAGCACCGGGTCACGTAGTTCAGCGGGCGCGCCGACCGGATCGTAGAGCGGGTAGAGCGCAGGGGTGACGACGACGGCACCAGCGCGGATCGCACGCACGATATCGGCGAGTGCGTCGCCGGGCCGGATATCGCCCGAGGCCGCGTACACCACTGCGCGCGGTCCGGCCGCGAGGACGGCATCGATGTCGGCGGTGGCGGCCACGCCGAGGTCGTGGTCGAGTCCGGCGAGCGCGCCCGCGTCACGGCCGACCTTGTCGGGGTTGTGCACCAGCACCCCGGTGAGTTCCAGCGCCGGATGGGCGGACACGGCGCGGATGGCCGCGCGGCCGACATTGCCGGTGCCCCAGACGATCGTGGGGATCATCGCGCGAGCCTAACAAGTGCTTGGTTCGGTGTCAGGCGATTCGCAGGGTCAGCGCGGTGTCGCCCAGCGCCGCCGCCACCCGCTCCACCGCGGCCGCGACCGCCCGTTCCGGCACGGCGCCCGAGTCGAACATCGACACCTCGACGACATCGTCGATCCGTTCCCAGGTACCCGAGATCCGCCCGTCGACCAGTACCAGTGGCGAGATCCACCCCGCCGCCCTGCTCACCCGACCGCGGTGCGCCGCGGGCAGCAACGCGGGATCGCCCGTGCCGGGTCCGAGCACGTACTGGTCGAACGGCCCGAGCAGATGGACCGCGCCGTCGAGTCTCGCGGCGGCGAGTTCGTCGGCGAGTTCGGCGGGCAGCCACCCGGTTCTGCCCTCGACGTCGACTTCGGTGAGCTCGGCGCCGAGCTCGGCGAACCAGCCACGCACCCGCGTCTTGCGCAGGCTGTTGCGGCTGAGCCAGGCGTCGAAGGCCTCCGGCGTGGCCGGACCGTAGGCACCGAGGTAGGCGCGGATCGACTCCGGTGCCGCGATGTCCGGGTCCGGGATCCCCGGCCAGCCGGGGATGAGCCGCGCGGGATGGGTGAAGGTGATCTTGGTACCGCGGGACGGACCATGGCACAGCGCGCCCTGCCAGGCCAGCGGTTTGAGCACCGCGCCCCAGCCTGAGCGCAGCTGCTCGCCCAGATGGCCGAAGCCCGGTTCGGCCAGCACCGCCTCGACCAGCTCGTCGCGAGTCAGTACCTGGTCGGCGAGAACCCCCGAGACCACCTCGACGAGTGCGGCGACCTGATCGGGAGTCGCACCGAAGGTCTTCTGCCACGACGGTTTCTCCCAGGTGCGCGCCGCACCGATCAGCGACAGCGCGGCCGCGGCCTGCGCGGGCGGCATCGCGTGCAGCGTGCCGCGCATCGCCCACGTCTTCACCAGGGTGCCCGCGGCCAGCGCGTCGGCCACCGCACCGGACCGCGGCGCGGCCGTACGCACGGCGACCGCGGTCTCGGCCGCCGAGGCGACCTGGGCCTGGACGCCGGCCAGCCGCCCGGCGATCTCGGTGGCCGAACCCTCGGCCGGTACTGCGACGAACTGGCGCCCGAGCCGCCACGCGAACACCTGATCCCACCCGACACGCAACATGCGCAGCAACCCCTTTCGCTGTGACCGGAGCACCATCAGAGCAGAGCGCCCCGACAGGTTCGCGGGTCTAGCGGGTATCGGCGCGGCGCACGGTCGCCTGCCGCAGGGCCGCGCGCAGTCCGTCGCAGGCGTCGTCGCCGATCCGCTCGACGAAATGGCTCAGCACCAGATCGGCGCGACCACCCAGCTCCAGCGCCTCGTGCATGAGCCGGGCGCTGTGCTGCTCGCGGGTCATGGTGGGCCAGTAGCGGTAGGCGCGGCCCTCCCGCGCCCGGTCCAGCCAGCCCTTGCGATGCAGGTTGTCCATAGTGGACATCACCGTGGTGTAGGCGATATCGCGTTCGGCGGCGAGCTCTTCGAACAGTTCGCGCACCGTCGTGGCATCGACATCGCGGTCCCAGAGCCGGTCCATCAACACCGCCTCGAGCTCACCGAACTCACGCACCGTGCACGAACTCCTCGTCCTCATCCGAACCCGGCCCACCCTACGCCCCGCAGTGACCGCAATCGCACGGCAACCCACCTGTCGTACCCCGATGCGAACATATGTTCGTGTCCGATTCCGTCGCTGGGCGCCGCCCCCGCATCCGAACCCGTACCGAGGCCTCGATCCTGCACGCCGACCTCGACTCCTTCTACGCTTCGGTCGAACAGCGCGATCAGCCCTGGCTGCGCGGAAAACCGGTGATCGTCGGTGGAGGCGTCGTCCTGGCCGCCAGCTATGAGGCCAAGGCCTTCGGCATCCGCACCCCGATGAACATCGGACAGGTGCTTCGGCTGTGCCCGCACGCGGTACTGGTGCCGCCGCGCATGTCGGCCTACGCCGCGGCGAGCAAGGCCGTGTTGGCGGTCTTCCACGACACCACCCCGATCGTGGAGCCGATCTCGATCGACGAGGCGTTCCTCGACGTCGGCGGGCTGCGCCGGATCCGCGGCGCGCCGATCGATATCGCCCGCACGTTACGGGCCGAGGTCGCGCGCTCGGTAGGGCTGCCGATCTCGGTCGGCATCGCAGGCACCAAGTTCCTGGCCAAGGTGGCCTCGGCGGTCGCCAAGCCCGACGGCCTGCGTCTGGTGGAACCGGGTGCGGAGCTGGAGTTCCTGCACCCGCTGCCGGTCGAGCGGCTATGGGGCGTCGGCAAGGTCACCGCCGCCACCCTGCACGCCAACGGCATCACCCGGATCGGTCAGCTGGCCGAACTCGGCGAACCGCACCTGCGAGCGATCCTCGGCCCCGCCGCGGCCAGGCACCTGTTCGCCCTGGCCTCGGCCCGCGATCCGCGGCGGGTGGAGACCGGAAAACGCAGACGCTCGATCGGTGCCCAGCGCGCGCTCGGCCGCCGCCACCGCGAACCCGACGAACTCGCCGCCTACCTCGACGGCCTCACCGACCGGCTCGGCCGCCGCCTACGCGCCGCCGACCGGGTCTGCCGCACCGTGATCCTGCGCCTGCGCTTCGACGACTTCACCCGCGCGACCCGCTCCCACACCCTCGCCGAAGCAACCGACGCCACCGCCGCGCTGCGACACGCGGCCAGGCTGCTGCTCGACACCGCCCAGCCGCTGATCACCGAACGCGGCATCACCCTCATCGGCCTCGCCCTGACCAACCTCGACGACGCCGACACCATGCAGCTCACACTCCCGCTGCAACCCCGCGCCGACAACACGCTCGACGCCACGCTCGACGACCTGCGCCGCCGCTTCGGCTCCACCGCCGTCACCCGCGCCGCTCTGCTCGACAAGGGTGCGGGACTGTCGGTCCCGCTCCTGCCCGATTGAGCTCGCGCCGCCCACCGGCGCAACCACCCTCCCGCCGCAGCAGCCCCGCACGGTCGCGCCCACCGCGAGCGAGGTGCGCGGGCAACACCCGGCATGGGATAGTCGGCGAATGCCTTACGCCGTCCTCGGCTTCCTGACCCTCGCCCTGTGGGTGTACTGCCTCGTCGACATCATCACCAGCCCCGACGCCGGAATCCGGCATCTGCCCAAGATGGGCTGGATCGTGGTGGTCGTGCTGGTGCCTACCGTCGGCGCCCTGCTGTGGCTGTTCGCCGGGCGCCCCGTCGGCACCGAACGGCCGGTGTCCACCACCCGCTATCGCGAGTACGACCGGCCGGGCCGGGCCGTGGCATCCAATCCTGACGACGACGAAGCCTTCCTGCGCGGCCTGCGCGAACGCGCCGAACAGCAGCGCCGCGAGGCCCGCAGGCAGCAGGCCGAACGCGACGAGGACACCGGGGCCTGATCAGCCGAACCGCTTGGGCCGCTTGTCCATCAACCGCAGAATGAGCGGTGTGAAGATCAACTGCATCGCCAGGTCCATCTTCCCGCCCGGCACCACGATGCAGTTCGGGCGCGACATGAACGAGTCGTGCAGCATCGACAGCAGATAGGGAAAATCGATCACCTTCGGATCCGCGAAACGGATCACCACGAAACTCTCGTCCGCGGTCGGAATGCTGCGCGCGATGAACGGATTCGAGGTGTCGACCGTCGGCACCCGCTGAAAGTTCACGTACGTCCGCGAGAACTGCGGGCAGATGTATTTCACGTAGTCCGGCATCCGGCGCAGGATCGTATCGATCACCGCCTCACTCGAATAGCCGCGATGGGTCTTGTCCCGGTACACCTTCTGGATCCACTCCAGGTTGATGATCGGCACCACCCCCACCAGCAGATCGGTATAGCGGGCGACGTTCACCGCCTCGGTCACCGCCGCACCGTGCAGCCCCTCGTAGAACAGCAGATCGCTGCCGGGCGCGAGATCGGTCCACGGCGTGAACGTCCCGGCGGGCTGCCCGAACGGTTTCGCCTCCACCTCGTCGTGCAGGTATCTGCGCACCTGCCCGACCCCGGATTCGCCGTACTCCCGGAACAGCGTCTCCAATTCGGGCAGCAGATTCGCGTCCTCCCCGAAATGGGAGAACGTCGTATCGCGTTGCTGCTCGGCCTCGGCCATCGCCAGCTTCATCTCCGCACGGTCGTAGCGGTGGAACGAATCGCCCTCCACCACCACCGCGTTGATCCCCTCTCTGCGGAAGATCTCCTCGAACGTGCGGGTGACACTCGTGGTGCCCGCACCCGAGGACCCGGTGATCGCGACAACAGGATGCTTGACCGACATCGGGGCACTCCTCTACCTACGCTGGTCGTGCTCGGCCGGACGGAACAGCGATCGCGTCCCGAACAACGAACTGTCGAAACTCGGGCCCGCGTCCGGCTCCGAGTGGTAGCGCTCCACGCGCAAGACCTCGTTGCGGGAACCGAAGACGAACGGCACCCGCTGATGCACCTCGGCCGGTGTCACCGACATCACCCGGTCGTGCCCGGTACTCGCGGCGCCACCGGCCTGCTCGACGATGAACGCGATCGGATTGGCCCCGTACAGCAGCGACACCCGGCCAGGGCGCGCCGGATTCCTGGTGTCGCGCGGATACAGATACATCCCGCCCCTGGTGAGAATGTGGAATGTGTCGGCGACCAGCGACGCCACCCACCGCATGTTGAAGTCGCGGCCACGCGGACCGTCGACCCCCGCCAGACACTCCTGCACATACCGGCGCACCGGTCGTTCCCAGAACCGCTCGTTGGCGGCGTTGATCGCGAAACCCGAGGTGTCCTCCGGGATCCGCATCCGCGGATGGGTCAGCACGAAAGCGCCGATCTCGCGATCCAGGGTGAATCCGTCGACCCCACTGCCGGTGGTGAGCACCAGCATGGTCGCAGGCCCGTACAGGGTGAAACCGGCGCACACCTGCCGCACCCCCGGCTGCAGGAAGTCCGCCGCACCCGGCTCGGCTGTCCCGTCCAGCACCGACTGCGGCGCGCGCAGAATGCTGAAGATCGAACCGACCGGCAGGTTCACATCGATATTGCTCGACCCGTCCAGTGCGTCGTAGGCCAGCAGGTACTTGCCGCGGCGCTGGGCGGCGGGCACCGGCACCACCTCGGCCCGCTGCTCGGACAGCAACCCAGCCAGCTGCCCGGCCCACTGGGTCTGGGCCACCATGATGTCGTCGGTCAGCGTGTCGAGGCGCCTGCTCACCGAGACCGGTTCGTCGTCGCCACCCGAGCTGACGATCGCGCCGCGGGTCACCTGATTGGCGATGATCTTCGTCGCGGTGGCCACCACGTTCACCAGTGCCGAGAACTCGCCGGAAGAACCGGGATGCCGATGTTCTTCCTCGATCGTGTATCTGGTGAGGGTCTTCATTCGATCCGGCACGCCACGACCACCTCCCCCGCCGGTTCGTCGAAGACACTGCTGCCGTACACGTCCCGGTCGCACAGCGTGATCAGATCCGCCTTCGACAGCGGCCGCCCCGCCTCCACCAGTCGTTTGGCCTGCCGCAGCCGGCACCGGTCGATCGCATTGCGCACGCTGCGGGCATTGGAGAACCGCGGACGCGTCATCCGCGCGGTCAGATACTCGGCGAAGGCGGTGCGCGCCGCCGGGTCGAACCGGAAGTTCTCCACGGTCACCATCGTCTCCGCGATACCCATCAGCTCGTCGTGGGTGTAGTCGGCGAACTCGAGATGATGGGCCACCCGCGACGACAGGCCGGGATTGGCCGAGAAGAAGCGGTCCATCCGGTCGGGGTAGCCCGCGAAGATCACGACCAGGTTCGCCCGTTCGTTCTCCATTTCCTGCAGCAGGATCTCGATCACCTCCTGCCCGTAGTCGCGTTCGTTCTCCGGCCGGAACAGGTAGTAGGCCTCGTCGATGAACAGCACGCCACCGGCGGCCTTGGCGATCGCCTCCTTGGTCTTGGGTGCGGTGTGGCCGATGAACTGGCCGACCAGATCGTCCCGAGTCACCGTGTGCACCTTGGGTTTGCGGATGTAGCCGAGCGCGTGCAGCATCTGCGCCATCCGCAATGCCACCGTGGTCTTGCCGGTGCCTGGGCCGCCGGTGAAGCTCATGTGCATGGTCGGCCGCGAGGACTCCAGCCCGAAACGGCGCCGTGCCCGATCGATCAGCAGCAGCGCCGCGATCTCGCGGACCCGCTCCTTCACCTTGGCCAGCCCGATCAGGTCGGCATCGAGTGCGGCCAGCGTCCTATCCACGTCGTGACCAGCCAGATCCAGCGACAGGTCCAGTCGCGCGTCCGGGGCCAGCGGTTCCTCGACGTCAGGGGCCTCCGGTGGCGCGCCCGACGGCCGGGCGTCACCGACGCCCGGCCGTGCCAACCGGAATCCACCCGCGGATCCCTCAGCCGCCATACCGCTGTCCCTGCGGGCGCGCGGTCGCGTACGAGCGCAGGCTGTAGGTCTGGCGCCGATCCGCGCCCTCGGCACGGCCCAGTTCGAAACCGGGTTCGGTGGCGGGCCGCTGCACCAGGAAGCTCAGCGCCGTCGTCTGTTTGGTGTAGGTGGCGTCGTAGGCGGTCACCCGCACGTAGTGGCGCGGGAATGTCGCCCGGCAGGCGTTGATCTCGGCCATCACCCCGTCGGGTTCGTCGAGATCGAACAGCGGCAGCCCCCACATCTCCCAGTAGGTGTTGCGCGGGTGCGGATCGTCGGTGTATTCGATCGACACCGGCCAGTTGTTCAGCAGCGCGTAGCGCACCTGGGCCGCGATCTCGGCGTCAGTGAGCTCGGGCAGGTAGGAGAACGTCCCCTGTCGCAGATACATGGTGGCTCCCTACAGGCTCGGCGTCGGCACCGCGTCGGGTGCGTCGGTGGAGGTGTACTCGAAGGTGACATCACCCCAGGTCGCGAGCGCGACCTCGAGGGAACGGCACGACGAAGCGGCCACCCGCAACACCTCGGGGCCCTCCTTCAGCAGGTCGCGGCCCTCGTTGCGCGCCTTGACCATCGCCTCCAGCGCCACCCGGTTCGCTTCGGCGCCCGCCGCGATCCCCAGCGGATGCCCGATGGTGCCGCCACCGAACTGCAGGATCACGTCGTCACCGAACAGATCCAGCAGCTGATGCATCTGCCCCGCGTGGATCCCGCCGGAGGCCACCGGCATCACCCCGGGCAGACTCGCCCAGTCCTGATCGAAGAAGATGCCGTTGCCCGGATCGACGGGAATGCGGTTCTCCCGCAAGGTGTCGTAGAAGCCGCGGGTGGTCGCCGGGTCGCCTTCCAGCTTGCCCACCACGGTGCCCGCGTGCAGATGGTCCACCCCGATCAGGCGACACCACTTGGCCAGCACCCGGAAGCTCACCCCGTGTGTCTTCTGCCGGGTGAACGTCGAATGCCCGGCCCGGTGCAGGTGCAGCAGCACACCGTTGCGGCGCGCCCATTTCGACATCGACTGCATCGCGGTGTATCCGACGGTGAGGTCCATCATGATCACCACCGACCCGAGTTCCTTGGCGAACTCGGCCCGCTCGTACATGTCCTCCATGGATGCGGCGGTGACATTGAGGTAGTGGCCCTTGATCTCGCCGGTTTCGGCCATCGCCCGGTTCACCCCCTCCATCGCGAACAGGTACCGGTCGCGCCAGCGCATGAACGGCTGGGAGTTGATGTTCTCGTCGTCCTTGGTGAAGTCGAGCCCACCCTTGCAGGCCTCGTAGATCACCCGCCCGTAATTGCGGGCCGAGAGCCCGAGTTTCGGTTTCACCGTCGCACCGAGCAGCGGCCTGCCGTATTTGTTCAGATATTCGCGTTCCATCACCGTGCCGTGCGGCGGGCCCTGGAAGGTCTTGACATAGGCCACCGGAATACGCATGTCCTCGAGCCGCAACGCGAGCAGCGGTTTGAATCCGAACACATTACCGATGATCGAGGACGTGAGATTGGTGATCGACCCTTCCTCGAAAAGGTCGAGATCGTAGGCGATGTAGGCGAAGTACTCACCCGGTCTGCCCGGCACCTCGTCGATCCGGTAGCACTTGGCCTGATACTTCGAGTGCGCGGTGAGCCGGTCGGTCCACACGACAGTCCAGGTGGCAGTGGAGGATTCGCCCGCAACGGCGGCCGCGGCCTCGATCGGGTCGACCCCGCGCTGCGGGGTCACCCGGAACACCGCGAGCACGTCGGTCTCCGCCGGCACATAGTCGGGTGCGTAATATCCCATCGACGCGTAGGACTGAACACCCGGATCCCAACGATCCCGTTCGGTTTCTTCCGCCATGGTTCCTCCTGTTGGAATCGGCTGCGCCCCTGGTGAATAACAGGATGCGGGTGGCGACCGCGACAAACAATCTGAATGTTTCTGGGAACGCTCAACCGAAACGTTGAGTTTGCTACCGTCGGGTAATGGGCAGGGTGAGTGCGGGACGGATGGAAACCTTCCTCGCCGTGGCCCGGCTCGGCAGCATCCGGCGGGCCGCCGCGCAACTGCATGTCACCGAGGCGGCGGTGTCGGCCGCGGTCGCCCACGTGGAAAAGCAGCTCGGCGCCAAACTGATCACCCGCTCCGGCCGCGGCATCGTCCTCACCGAGGCGGGCCGCGTCTACGCCGAATACTGCCGCGGCATCCTCGGGTTGATGAAGGAAGCCCACGCCGCGGTCCGCCAGGCCGGGGTGGGCAGGCTGCGGATCGGCGTGGTCGCCACCGCGGGCGAAACGGTGGTGCTCCGCCCGCTCGCCTCGTTCCGTCACCGCTACCCCGCCGTGGAGCTGAGCCTGTCGATCCAGCCGCGGGACGTGCTGTTCCTCGAACTGCAGCACCACGAGACCGATCTGGTGATCGCGGGCCGCCCGCCGCACGCGGCGAACCTGGTCATCCAGGCGCGCCGCCCCAGCACCCTCGTCGTCGTCGGCGCAGGCCAGGACCACGACCCCCGCCACGCCACCTGGCTGCTGCGCGGCACCGGTTCCGGCACCCGCGAGGCCACCTTCGCGCTGCTCGACCGCCTCCGGATCGACCCGCCGACCCTCACCCTCGGTTCCCACGGCGCCGTCATCGCCGCCGCCCGCGAGGGCCTCGGCATCACCCTGATCCACTCCGACGCCGTCGGCGAACACCTCGAATCCGGCGCCCTACGCACCATCGACGTCCCCGGCACCCCCCTGGACCGCGCCTGGCACGCCGTCACCACCCCCACCCCGACCCCCGCGACCCGACTGTTCCTCGCCCACCTCATCGATCCACAGGAAACCGGAACCGACGCCTTCCACGCCGCCATCGGGCCGTAGCGCTCAGCCGCCGCCAGTGCTCCGCGCACCGCCGAATCGCTGTTCGAAGGCCGTGCGATTCGCCGAGACCGGCGCCCGGTCCCACACCGGGAATACCACGTGCTCGAAGGCCGCACCCCACCGGCTCAGCGCCGCGTCGAAGGCCGCGGCCACCTCGGCGGGATCGTTGCCGAACACCCCGCAACCCCACGCGCCGAGCACAATCGCGCGCACGTCGTGGCGGGCTGCCGCCGCGAGCACCCGCTCGGCCCGTTCGGCCAGGATCGCGCGCACGTCGACGGCCGCTGACCGGCGCGCAAGTTCCCCGGCGTTCGGTGCGGGCGAGGTCAGGAACGTCACCGGAAACGGGTCGGCGAGTGCCCCGCGCTCGTCGCGGATCACCGGCACGCCGGGCGAGACGATCACCCGGTGGCTGTAGGCCGGGTCGCTCGAAGTGCGGTGTGCGGCATAGTAGTCCGGCGCCGCGAGGAGGCAGGTGTAGAGCAACGCGCTGCGACACAGGTCTTCCTCCTGCGCTCGCGCGCCCCCGAGGTACCCACCGCCCGGATTCCGCGCCGACGCGAAGTTCAGCACCCCGATCCGCCCGCAGGCCCCGTCCACGGTCAGCCGCCGCGCGGCCGCCACGCTCCCTTCACCGGTCACCGCGATGCGAGGGTTCCCCGCCCCCGGCGCCGGGGCGCGCACGATCCGGTCCAGCTGCGGTGGTGTGTAGGACACTGTGCCGGCTCTGGCGGCGGCCACTGCCGCACCGATCTCGACGGCCACACCGCCTGCGGTCCGGTAGTTTCCGTGCGCGGCGATCTCTTCGTTCACCACGGCCACGTGGCGTCGTTCAGTCTTCATCGTCCATGAAAGTAGATCCGGCAGCCCACCGACGCCATCGGTTTTTGTCGTCAACACAACAACCAAGGATCGCCGCGGCGACCCACCACCGCGCGGCGGGCTCGATTGCCTCGCAGGCCAACTCACCGATCCGGCGAACCTGCCACGCCAGGTGGCCCGGCGGACGTACGATCCGAGCGTGGCCGAATCGAAGGGTTCCACTCCGCTGCGTGTGCTGGTCTACAGCAACGACGCCGACACCAGGCAACAGGTGATCCTGGCGTTGGGGCGTAAGCCGCGCGCCGATCTGCCCGAACTCGATTTCTTCGAGGTCGCCACCGCGCCGGTGGTCATCGAGCAGATGGACGCGGGCGGAGTCGACCTGGCGATCCTGGACGGGGAATCCGCGCCCGTCGGCGGCCTGGGTATCGCCAAGCAGCTCAAGGACGAGATCGACCGGTGCCCGCCGCTGGTGGTGCTCACCGGCAGGCCCGATGACGCCTGGCTGGCGAACTGGTCGCGCGCCGAGGCCGCGGTCTCGCACCCGATCGACCCGATGCAGCTCACCAACGCGGTCGCGGGAATCCTGCTCGCCCGCTGATCGAAGGCCCCGACGGGCATCGTCCTGTTCCCTCGGATAGTCCGCGTCACGCAGATCTGTCTATCACCACTGGTAACACCAGTGGTTCACGGTGCTGCGCCGATCCTGGATTACCCCCGGATCGCTCATGAATCGCGGTACCGAAATCGATCAAAGGGCACCCCGGAAACGGCGGGTGCACCCCGCTGACGGCGGTAGTCTGTGCTCTAGCTCACACGAGCGCGGGTATCGGTATCACGCTCCGTCATCGCTGCACGGCCATGCGCGAGCCCCGTTCGGCGGACAACGATGTCGGCCCGTCTCGCGGCAGCTGCCGTTCGCGGCCGGGCCACTCGGCTCGACCTGCTCCAGCGAGGAGGGGAAGTGCAGTCGTGAATATCGAGGTACCCGCGCTCGTACTCGGCGCTATCGCCGCGGCGTTCGCGGTGTTCTCCGTCGTCATGGCGGCGCTGGTCGGCCCGAAGCGCGCCAACCGGGCCAAACTGGAACCCTACGAATGCGGGATCGAACCGACACCGCACGCCATCGCGGGTGGTCCGGGAAACGCTACGGGACAGCGCTTTCCGGTGAAGTACTACCTCACGGCGATGCTGTTCATCATCTTCGACATCGAGATCGTGTTCCTCTACCCGTGGGCTGTGCACTTCGACGCACTCGGCCTGTTCGGGCTCGCCGCGATGGCGCTGTTCATCGTCAATGTGTCGGTCGCCTACGCCTACGAGTGGCGGCGCGGCGGCCTCAGCTGGGAATGAGTGGGAAATAATGGGTCTCGAAGAGAAACTGCCCAGCGGGTTCCTGCTGAGCACGGTCGAGGATTTCGCCGGCTACCTGCGCAAGGGCTCGCTGTGGCCCGCCACGTTCGGGCTGGCCTGCTGCGCGATCGAGATGATGGCCACCGGCGCCGGACGATTCGACATCGCCCGCTTCGGCATGGAAGCCTTCCGCGCCTCCCCCCGCCAAGCCGATCTGATGATCGTGGCAGGCAGGGTGAGCCAGAAGATGGCCCCGGTGCTGCGCCAGGTCTACGACCAGATGACCGAACCCAAATGGGTACTGGCCATGGGCGTCTGCGCCTCCTCGGGCGGCATGTTCAACAACTACGCGATCGTGCAGGGCGTCGACCACGTCGTGCCCGTCGACATCTACCTGCCCGGCTGCCCGCCACGCCCGGAGATGCTGCTCAACGCGATCCTCGCGCTGCACGCCAAGATCGCCGAGATGCCGCTGGGCGTCAACCGCGAGGAAGCCGTCCGGGCCGCCGAGCAGGCCGCGCTGGCCAGCACCCCGACCATCCGGATGGAGGGCCTGCTGCGATGACCTTCGACGCCCCCGACGACGCCGACAGCCCGGCCGGACAAGGCATTCCCGACGACACCCCGGCACCGTCGAAGCCACCGGCACCTCCCGAGGACGAGGTGATCGGCACCCGCCGCGGCATGTTCGGTGTCAGCGGCACCGGCGACACCTCCGGCTACGGCGGCCTGGTCACCCCGGTCGCCCTGCCCGCGGGCACGCCACCGCCCTACGGCGGCTGGTTCGACGGCTTCGTCGGCACCCTGCGCGCCGCCCTCACCCACCGGGTCATCGCGTTCGACACCGTCATCGAACGCATCGTCGTCTTCCGCGACGAGATCACCGTGCACGTGCGCCGTGAACACCTGCTCGACGTGGCAGGCGCCCTGCGCGACGACTCCTCCCTGCGCTTCGAACTGTGCCTCGGGGTCAACGGCGTGCACTATCCCGACGAAACCGGCCGGGAACTGCACGCGGTGTATCACCTCATGTCGATCACCCACAGCAGGCGGATCCGGGTGGAAGTATCCGCGCCCGACGCCGATCCGCACATCCCCTCGCTGTTCTCGGTGTATCCCACCACCGACTGGCACGAACGCGAGACCTACGACTTCTTCGGCATCGTCTTCGACGGACACCCCTCGCTGACCAGGATCACCATGCCCGACGACTGGCGCGGTCATCCGCAGCGCAAGGACTACCCGCTCGGCGGGATCCCGGTGGAGTACAAGGGCGCGCGGATACCGCCGCCCGACGAGCGGAGGGCCTACAGCTGATGACCGACACCGATTTCCGCCGCGACGAACCGCAGGTCGTCACCGTGGCAGGCCAGGACTGGGACCAGGTCAGCGAGGTCGTCGACGGCGGCGCCGAGGAACGCATCGTCGTCAACATGGGCCCCCAGCACCCCTCCACCCACGGCGTGCTGCGGCTGATCCTCGAGATCGAGGGCGAGACCGTCACCGAAGCCCGCTGCGGCATCGGCTATCTGCACACCGGCATCGAGAAGAACCTCGAATTCCGCACCTGGACCCAGGGTGTCACGTTCGTGACCAGGATGGACTACCTGTCCCCGTTCTTCAACGAGACCGCCTACTGCCTCGGCGTGGAGAAGCTGCTCGACATCACCGAGCAGATCCCCGAGCGGGCGACCGTCGTGCGGGTCATGCTGATGGAACTCAACCGCATCTCCTCGCATCTGGTGGCGCTGGCCACCGGCGGTATGGAGCTGGGCGCGCTCACCCCGATGCTGTTCGGCTTCCGGGAACGCGAACTGATCCTGGACGTGTTCGAGACGATCACCGGCCTGCGGATGAACCACGCGTTCATCCGGCCCGGCGGACTCGCCCAGGACCTGCCCGACGACGCCGTGCCCAAGGTGCGCGAACTGCTCGACATCATGCCGGGCCGGTTGCGTGACATGGAACACCTGCTCAGCGCCAACCCGATCTGGAAGAAGCGCACCCAGGACATCGGCTACCTCGACCTGACCGGGTGCATGGCGCTCGGCATCACCGGCCCGGTCCTGCGCGCCACCGGCCTGCCGCACGACCTGCGCAAGACCGCGCCCTACTGCGGCTACGAGAACTACGAGTTCGACATCCCCACCACCACCGGCTGCGACTGCTTCGGCCGCTACCTCATCCGGGTCGCGGAGATGAAGGAGTCGCTCAAGATCGTCGAACAGTGCCTGGACCGGTTGCGGCCTGGCCCGGTGATGGTCGAGGACAAGAAGATCGCCTGGCCCGCCGATCTGAAACTCGGCCCCGACGGGCTCGGCAATTCGCCCGAGCACATCGGCAAGATCATGGGCACCTCCATGGAATCGCTGATCCACCACTTCAAGCTCGTCACCGAAGGCATGCGGGTACCCGCGGGCCAGGTGTACGTGGCGGTGGAATCGCCGCGCGGCGAACTCGGCGTGCACATGGTCAGCGACGGCAGCACCCGCCCCTACCGGGTGCACTACCGCGACCCCTCGTTCACCAACCTGCAGGCGGTGGCCGCGATGTGTGAGGGCGGCATGGTCGCCGACGTCATCGCCGCGGTCGCCAGCATCGACCCCGTGATGGGCGGAGTGGACCGATGACCAGCGAACAGTCCTCCGGCACAGCGATTCTGCTGCAGCTCACCACCCGGCCGGAACCGTATCCCCCACACGTCCGCTCCCGGCTGGAGGTGGACGCCAAGGACATCGTGGCCAGGTATCCACATCCCCGTTCGGCACTGCTGCCGCTGCTGCATCTGGTGCAGGCCGAAGAGGGATACGTCACCGGCACCGGGATCGATTTCTGCGCCGAACAGGTCGGCCTCACCGCCGCCGAGGTGACCGCCGTGGCCACCTTCTATTCGATGTACCGGCGCACCCCCACCGGCGACTACCACGTCGGGGTGTGCACCAACGCCCTGTGCGCGGTCCTCGGCGGTGACGCCATCTACGCGGCGCTGCAACAACATCTGGGCATCGGGCACGGCGAGACCACCCCCGACGGCGCCATCACCCTCGAACACGTCGAATGCAACGCGGCCTGCGACTACGCGCCGGTGATGATGGTGAACTGGGAGTTCTTCGACAACCAGACGCCCGACTCCGCGCGCGAGATCACCGACGCGCTGCGCGCCGGTCACCGAGTGCGGCCCACCCGCGGCGCGCCGCTGTGCACGTTCCGCGAGACCGCCCGCATCCTCGCCGGTTTCCCCGACGAGCGCCCCGGCGCCAACGACGGCGCGCCGGGCCCGGCCACGCTGGCCGGCCTCGATGCCGCCGCAGCCGAACACGATCCGACCGGCGAGGGGGCCTGAGATGACCACCCTCACGCCCGTCCTCAGTCAGCACTGGGCCACGCCGCGATCGTGGACCCTGGACAGCTACCTCGCCACCGGCGGCTACGAGGGCCTGCGCGCCGCGCTGCGCCTGCCACCCGACGAGGTGATCACCACCGTCAAGGACGCCGGGCTGCGCGGACGCGGCGGCGCCGGCTTCCCCACCGGCATGAAGTGGTCGTTCATCCCGCAGGGCCCCGGCCCCGACGGGACAACGAAACCGCACTATCTCGTCGTCAACGCCGACGAATCCGAACCGGGTACCTGCAAAGACATTCCGTTGATGCTGGCCACCCCGCACACCCTCATCGAAGGCGTAGTGATCGCGGCCTACGCGATCCGCGCGGCCACCGCGTTCATCTACGTGCGCGGCGAGGTCGTCCCGGTGCTGCGCCGGCTACAGGCCGCCGTCGCCGAAGCGTACGCGGCGGGCTATCTGGGCCAGAACATCCTCGGCTCCGGATTCGACCTGGAACTCGTCGTGCACGCCGGGGCCGGTGCCTACATCTGCGGCGAGGAAACCGCCCTGCTCGACTCGCTGGAAGGCAGGCGCGGCCAGCCCCGGCTGCGACCCCCGTTCCCCGCCGTCGCCGGCCTGTACGCGTGCCCGACCGTGGTCAACAATGTGGAGTCCATCGCCAGCGTGCCGTCGATCCTGCGCAACGGCACCGAATGGTTCCGGTCGATGGGCAGCGAGAAATCCCCCGGATTCACCCTGTACTCGCTGTCGGGCCATGTCACCAGACCCGGCCAGTACGAGGCGCCGCTCGGCATCACCCTGCGTGAGCTGCTCGGCTACGCGGGCGGTATCCGGGCCGGTCACACGCTCAAATTCTGGACCCCCGGCGGATCGTCGACCCCCCTCTTCACCGCCGAGCACCTCGATGTCGCGCTCGATTACGAAGGGGTCGCCGCCGCCGGATCCATGTTGGGCACCAAGGCATTACAGATCTTCGACGAGACCACCTGCGTGGTACGGGCGGTGCTGCGCTGGACCGAGTTCTACGCCCACGAATCCTGCGGCAAATGCACTCCGTGCCGGGAGGGCACCTACTGGCTCGTCCAGCTGTTGCACAGGCTCGAAGCCGGTCAGGGCACCGAAGCCGATCTGGACAAGCTCGCCGACATCGCCGACAACATCAACGGCAAATCGTTCTGCGCGCTCGGCGACGGCGCGGCCAGCCCGATCTTCTCCTCGCTGAAGTACTTCCGCGACGAATACCTCGAGCATCAGCGCCGCGGCGGCTGCCCGTTCGATCCGGCCCAGGCCACGGTGTGGGCCACAGGAAAGGGGAACCGATGACCGCGATCGCTCCGGGGAGCAGCAGTGAGGTGACACCCGCCGACCTGGTCACCGTCACCATCGACGACACCACCGTCCAGGTGCCGGTCGGCACCCTGCTCATCCGCGCCGCCGAACTCATCGGCGTCCAGATCCCCCGCTTCTGCGACCATCCACTGCTCGACCCCGTCGGCGCGTGCCGACAGTGCCTGGTGGAGGTGGAAGGGCAGCGAAAGCCCGTCGCCTCCTGCACGATTCCGGTCACCGACGGCATGGTCGTGCGCACCCAAGTCAGCTCGCCAGTCGCCGAGAAGGCGCAACGCGGCGTGATGGAACTACTGCTGATCAACCACCCGCTGGACTGCCCGGTCTGCGACAAGGGCGGCGAATGCCCGCTGCAGAACCAGGCGATGTCGACCGGCAGTGCCGAATCCCGCTTCGACGGGCAGAAACGCACCTACCCGAAACCGATCCCGCTGTCCTCGGCGGTGCTGCTCGACCGGGAACGGTGTGTGCTGTGCGCGCGCTGTACCCGGTTCTCCCAGCAGGTCGCCGGTGACCCCTTCATCGAACTGATGGATCGTGGCGCGCTGCAACAGGTCGGCACCGCCCAGGCCGAACCGCTCGACTCCTACTTCTCCGGCAACACCGTGCAGATCTGCCCCGTCGGCGCGCTCACCGGCACCGCGTACCGGTTCCGGGCCCGCCCGTTCGACCTGGTCTCCACGCCCAGTGTGTGCGAGCACTGCGCCGCGGGCTGCGCCCAGCGCACCGATCATCGACGCGGCAAGGTCCTGCGGCGCCTGGCCGGTGACGACCCACAGGTCAACGAGGAATGGAACTGCGACAAGGGCCGCTGGGCCTTCGCCTACGCCACCGAACGCGACCGGCTCACCACCCCGCTGGTCCGTGGCTGGGACGGTGTTCTCGCCCCGGCCTCGTGGCCGGAAGCGTTCGCCGCCGCCGCCACCGGGTTGCGCGCCGCCATCGGCAATGCCGGTGTCCTCGTCGGCGGCCGGGTCACCGAGGAAGAGGCCTACGCCTACGGCAAGTTCGCGCGGATGGTGCTCGCTACCAACGACATCGACTTCCGCAGCCGGGTGCACTCCGAGGAAGAGGAACGCTTCCTCGCCGCCCGCATCGCCGGTCAGGGCGTGCGGGTCGACTATGCCGCGCTCACCGCCGCCCCCGTGGTGCTGCTGGTGGGCTTCGAGCCCGAAGAGGAATCCCCGATCGTCTACCTCCGGCTGCGCAAGGCCGTCCGGTCGCGCGGGCTGCGGGTCGTGTCGCTGGCGCCGTTCGCCTCGCGCGGCCTCGAACGCCTCTCGGGTGCGCTGATCCAGACCCCGCCGTGCGGAGAAGCCGACGTACTCGACGCCATCGCCGCCGACACCGGCGCCGACGCCACCGAACTGCGGTCGCTGCTGCGGACCCCCGGCGCGGTCATCATGGCCGGTGAACGTCTCGCCGGCAGTCCCGGCGCGCTGTCCGCCGTGGCACGGCTCGCCGACCGCACCGGTGCCGAACTCGCCTGGGTTCCGCGCCGGGCCGGTGAGCGTGGCGCCCTCGAAGCAGGCGCCATGCCGAACCTGCTGCCCGGCGGCAGGCCGGTCGTCGATCCGGCCGCGCGCCAACAGGTCCGGCACCGGTGGCACAGCGGTGAGCTCCCCGTCACCCTCGGCCGTGACACCGCAGGCATCCTCGCCGCCGCCGGGCAACTCGGCGCGCTGGTCATCGGTGGTGTCGATCCAGCCGACCTGCCCGACCCGGCCGCCGCCATCGCCGCCATCGACGCGGCCCGGTTCGTGGTGAGCCTGGAACTGCGCCACAGCGCCGTCACCGAACGCGCCGACGTGGTGTTCCCGGTCGCCTCCGTCATCACCAAGTCCGGCACCTTCCGCACCTGGGAGGGCAGGCCGCGCCCGTTCACCGCGGCACCGCTGGACACCACCCGCCGGGTCGCCGCGCCACTGTCGGACCTGCGCGTCCTGCACGGGCTCGCCGCCGAGCTCGGCGTCCCCATCGACCTGCCCGACCACGCCGCCGCCCGCACCGAACTCGACGCGCTCGGCGCCTGGACCGGCGAACCGATCTCGGCCCCCGAACATTCCAGCCAGACCCGCCCCGTCCCCGGACCCGGCACCGCGGTGCTCGCAGGCTGGCGCATGCTGCTCGACGCGGGCCGCATGCAGGACGGCGAACCCAACCTCGCAGGCATCGCCCGGCCCCCGGTGGTCCGGCTGTCCGCAGCCACCGCCGCCGAGATCGAAGCCGACGAGGCCGACCGGGTCATCGTCGCCACCGACCGCGGCGAGATCACGCTGCCGCTGATGATCACCGACCTGCCCGATCGGGTCGTCTGGCTGCCGCTGCACTCGGTGGGCAGCACCGTCGCCGCCACCCTCGGCGTGACGCCAGGCGCCGTGGTGCGCCTGCGCCGCGCCGACGACAGGATGAAGGAACACCGCCATGAGTGAAACCGTGTTCGGCACCGACCCGCTGTGGCTGGTGGTGCTCAAGGCACTCGGCGTGTTCGTGTACCTGATGCTGGTGCCGCTCATCGCGGTCTACGCCGAACGCAAGGTCGTCGCGTGGATGCAGATGCGCAAGGGCCCCAACCGGGTCGGGCCCGGCGGCATGCTGCAGTCCATCGCCGACGGCGTGAAGATGGCGCTCAAGGAAGACATCGTCCCCGCCATCGTGGACAAGCCGATCTTCGTCATCGCCCCGATCATCTCGGTGATCCCGGCCTTCATGGCGTTCGCGGTGAT
Organism: Nocardia rhizosphaerae; assembly: GCF_042650365.1. NCBI lineage: Bacteria > Bacillati > Actinomycetota > Actinomycetes > Mycobacteriales > Nocardiaceae > Nocardia > Nocardia rhizosphaerae. Next base: position 708,145 of record NZ_JBHSBA010000015.1, on the reverse strand, counting down.
CCCGATGGGCCCCGAGGTGTCGATCTTCGGCCACACCACCGCCCTGCAGCTCACCGATATGCCGGTCGCGGTGCTCTACATCCTGGCCATCACCTCCATCGGCGTGTACGGCATCGTGCTCGCCGGCTGGTCGTCGGGCTCGACCTATCCGCTGCTGGGTGGTCTGCGCTCGACCGCGCAGGTGATCTCCTACGAGATCGCGATGGCGTTGACCTTCGCCACGGTGTTCCTGCTGTCGGGCACCATGGCCACCTCCGGGATCGTCACCGCCCAGGAGGGCACCTGGTATGTGTTCCTGCTGCTGCCGTCGTTCCTGATCTACTGCGTGGCGATGGTCGGCGAGACCAATCGGGCACCGTTCGACCTGCCCGAGGCCGAAGGCGAACTCGTCGGCGGGTTCCACACCGAGTACTCCTCGCTGAAGTTCGCGATGTTCATGCTCGCCGAATACGTCAACATGGCGACGGTGTCGGCGCTGGCGACCACCCTGTTCCTCGGCGGCTGGCGGGCACCCTTCCCGATCAGCCTGTGGGAAGGCGCCAACTCCGGCTGGTGGCCGCTGCTGTGGTTCACCCTCAAGGTGTGGACGTTCCTGTTCGTGTTCGTCTGGCTGCGCGGCACCCTGCCCCGGCTGCGCTACGACCAGTTCATGAACCTCGGCTGGAAACTGCTCATCCCCGCCTCGCTGGTGTGGGTGATGATCGTGGCCACCGCCCGCGTCCTCGAGATCGAGGGCATCGGCGGCCAGACCGCGATCCTGGTGACCACCGGGGTGATCATCACCGCCGCCATGATCGCGATGTTCCTGCGCTCCGGCCGGTCCAAGGGCCTGCCACCGCTGCCGCCCGAACCCGCGAAATCCGCGGTGTTCCTCGGCTTCCCGGTACCGCCGATGCCGACCCGGCCCTCGGTCGACGACGCCGAGGTCGGGGTGTTCGAGCCGCTGGCCGGTTTCGCCGTGACCGCGGCCACCATGTTCAAAAAGCCCAACACCGAGTCCTACCCCGAGGAGAAGGTGCCGACCGCGCCGCGCTATCACGGCCGCCACCAGCTCAACCGGTACGCCGACGGGCTGGAGAAATGCATCGGCTGCGAACTGTGCGCGTGGGCCTGCCCCGCCGACGCCATCTTCGTCGAGGGCGCCGACAACACCGACGAGGAACGTTTCTCCCCCGGCGAGCGATACGGCCGCGTCTACCAGATCAACTACCTGCGCTGCATCGGCTGTGGTCTGTGCATCGAAGCGTGCCCGACCCGCGCGCTGACCATGACCAACGACTACGAGATGACCGACGACAACCGCGCCGACCTCATCTACGAGAAGGACCGCCTGCTCGCGCCCCTGCAGGACGGGATGGTCGCCCCGCCGCACGCGATGGCACCCGGCACCGACGAGGCCGACTACTACCTGGGCCAGGTCCGCCCCACCACGTCGGAAGAGGTCCTGCGATGACCACCCTGCTCGCCGCCGACATCCCCGCCACCGCCACCGGCGAAGCCGTGCTGTTCTGGGTGCTCGCCCCGATCGCGGTACTCGGCGCGCTCGGCATGGTGACCGCCGCCAAGGCCGTGCATTCCGCACTGTGCCTGGCCGCCACCATGATCGCGCTCGCCGTGTTCTACATCGCCCAGGGCGCCCTGTTCCTCGGCGTCGTGCAGATCGTCGTCTACACCGGCGCGGTGATGATGCTGTTCCTGTTCGTGCTGATGCTCGTCGGCGTCGACTCCGCGGAATCGCTGCGCGAAACGCTGCGCGGCCAGCGCATCGCCGGCGCCGTGGTCGGTGTCGGTTTCGGGTTGCTGCTCATCGGCGGCATCGGCGCGGCTCTCCGCGGCACCGGAACCGGCTATCCCGCCACCGGTTTCGGCGGTCGCGACGTGATAGCCGAGCTGGCCGAACTGATCTTCCTGCGGTACGTGTGGGCGTTCGAACTCACCGGCGCGCTGCTGATCACCGCCACCATCGGCGCGATGGTGCTGGCCCACCGCGAACAGTTCACCCCGCGCCGCGGCCAGCGTGAGCTCTCCCGCGACCGGTTCCGCACCGCCGGAGCAAGGGCCACCCCGCAACCGACCCCGGGCGTGTACGCACGGCACAACGCCGTCGACAGTCCCGCTCAGCTCCCCGACGGCAGCTTCGCCGAACTGTCGGTGAGCACGATCCTGCGCCACCGCCGCACCCGCGCCCACACCGAGGCGGCCGCGCTCTCGGTCGGCGCAAGCAGCGACGTCACCCCGACGGCCGACGAGGAAGGCACCCGGTGAACCCCGAGAACTACCTGTTCCTGTCCGCGCTGTTGTTCACCATCGGCGCCGCGGGAGTGCTGTTGCGCCGCAACGCCATCGTGGTGTTCATGTGTATCGAGCTGATGCTCAACGCGGTGAACCTGGCCTTCGTCACCTTCGCACGGCTGCACAGCAACCTCGACGGCCAGGTGATCGCCTTCTTCACCATGGTCGTCGCCGCCGCCGAGGTCGTGGTCGGCCTGGCCATCATCATGACGATCTTCCGTGCCCGCCGGTCGACCTCGGTCGACGACGCCAACCTGCTGAAGTTCTGACATGGGTACCGCACCGTTGTGGCTGCTGCCCGTCCTCCCGCTCGCGGGCGCGCTCGTCCTGCTCGGGCTCGGCCGGCGCGCCGACCGCTGGGGCGCCTACCTCGGCACCGTCGCCGCGCTGGCATCCTTCGCCGTCGCGGTGGTGGCGTTCGTCGAGATGCTCGGCCGCGCCGACCCCGACCGCGCCGTCCACACCACCCTGTACACCTGGGTGGCCGCCGGTGACCTGCAGGTCGGGTTCGGCCTGCAGCTGGATCAGCTGTCGATCTGTTTCGCGCTGCTCATCACCGGTGTCGGCTCGCTGATCCACCTGTACTCGATCGGCTACATGAGCCACGACCCGGACCGCCGCCGGTTCTTCGCCTACCTCAATCTGTTCCTGGCCGCCATGCTCGTGCTGGTGCTCGCCGACAACTTCCTGGTGCTGTTCCTCGGCTGGGAAGGCGTCGGTCTCGCGTCGTACCTGCTGATCGGCTTCTGGTACGCGAAACCGTCGGCGGCCACCGCGGCCAAGAAGGCGTTCATCGTGAACCGGGTCGGCGACATAGGACTGGCCGTCGCCATGATGACCATGTTCGCCGCGTTCGGTTCCCTCGACTTCCGCACCGTGTTCGGCGCGACACCGGGCGCGAGCGAAGGCACCCTCACCGCCATCGGCCTGCTGCTGTTGCTGGCCGCCTGCGGCAAATCCGCGCAGGTGCCGCTGCAGTCCTGGCTCGGTGACGCCATGGAGGGCCCCACCCCGGTCTCGGCGCTCATCCACGCCGCGACCATGGTCACCGCGGGCGTGTACCTGATCGCGCGCGCCAACCCGATCTACGATCTGGCACCCACCGCGCGGGGCGCGGTGATCGCGGTCGGCGCGGTGACGCTGCTGTTCGGCGCGATCGTCGGCTGCGCCAAGGACGACATCAAGAAGGCGCTGGCAGCGTCGACGATGAGCCAGATCGGCTACATGATCCTGGCCGTCGGTCTCGGCCCGGCCGGATACGCGTTCGCGATCATGCACCTGCTCACCCATGGCTTCTTCAAGGCCGGGCTGTTCCTCGGCGCCGGGTCGGTGATGCACGCGATGAACGACGAAACCGACATGCGCCGCTACGGCGGCCTGCGCACCATGCTGCCGATCACCTTCGTCACCTTCGGGCTCGGCTATCTGGCCATCATCGGGGTGCCGCCGTTCTCCGGGTTCTTCTCCAAGGACAAGATCATCGAGGTCGCCTTCGATCACGGTGGCGCCGTGGGCATTCTGCTCGGCGCGGTGACCCTGCTCGGCGCCGCGCTCACCGCCTTCTACATGACCAGGGTCATGCTGCTCACCTTCTTCGGCGAGCGCCGCTGGCAGCCCGATACCCACCCGCACGAATCTCCCGCGGTGATGACCGGCCCGATGATCCTGCTGGCGTTCGGCTCGGTGTTCGCGGGCGGCATCTTCGTCTGGGGTTCCTCGCTGCAGAACTGGCTCGCACCGGTGGTGGGTTCCCATCACGGCGAACCGGTCGTGCCCGCTGGTGTCGTGACAGCGCTGGCGCTGACCGCGGTCGCCATCGGTGTCGCGGTCGCCTACCGCAAGTACGCCGAGAGCCCGGTCCCCGAGACGGCGCCGGAACAGGTCACGGTGTTCACCACGGCCGCGCGCAAGGACCTCTACGGCGACGCGATCAACGAGGCCGCCTTCGAACGGCCCGGCCGGTATCTCACCCGCGCCCTGGTGTTCCTCGACGCGCGCGGCGTCGACGGCATCGTCAACGGTACCGCCGCCGGAATCGGCGGACTGTCCGCCCGCGTCCGGCGGGTCCAGACCGGGTTCGTCCGGTCGTATGCCCTGTCCATGTTCACCGGCGCGGCCCTGGTGGCCGCTGCCCTGCTGGCGGTGAGGTTCTGGTGAACTCGTTTCCCTGGCTGACAACACTCTGGCTCGCCCCCGCGGTCGGCGCGGTCGCGGTCCTCGCCGTTCCCGCCGCCCGCAAGAACGTGGCGCGCGTGCTGGCGCTGGTCGTGTCGATCGGTGTGCTCGCGCTCGCGGTCTGGCTGGCGGTGCGGTTCCAGCCGGGCGGCGACCAGTATCAGTTCGTCGAAGCGCACGAATGGATCCCGGCGTTCGGCGTCGGCTACACCCTCGGCCTCGACGGCATCGCCACCGCGCTGGTCCTGCTCACGACGGCGCTGCTGCCGCTGCTGATCCTGGCGGGCTGGCACGACGACCGGGCCGCGGGCGACGGCCGCAAGACCGCCCACATCTATCTGGCGCTGATGCTGCTGGTCGAGTCGATGGTGCTGATCTCGTTCCTGGCGCTGGACATCCTGCTGTTCTACATCTTCTTCGAAGCGATGCTCATCCCGATGTACTTCCTCATCGGCGGCTTCGGGCCACGCACCGGCGACGCCGCCGTGCGCGCGCAACGGTCACGGGCGGCGGTGAAGTTCCTGCTGTACAACCTGTTCGGCGGCCTGATCATGCTGGCCGCGGTGATCGGGCTGTACGTGCTCACCGCGCAGGCGGGCCTCGGTGCGGGCTCGGCGGGCACCTTCGATCTGCGCATCGTGGTCGCCGCGGCCAACAACGGCGAGCTCGGCGGCAGCACCGCGCTGGTGAACGCCCTGTTCCTCGGATTCCTGTTCGCGTTCGCGGTGAAGGCGCCGCTGTGGCCGCTGCACACCTGGCTGCCCGACGCGGCGGTCTCGGCGACACCGTCGAGCGCGGTGCTGATGATGGCGGTGGTCGACAAGGTCGGCACATTCGGCATGCTGCGCTACTGTCTGCTGCTGTTCCCGCTGGCCTCGGACACCTTCGCGCCGTTGGTGATCACCCTCGCCGTGATCGGCATCGTCTACGGCGCCCTGCTGGCCATCGGCCAGACCGACGTGATGCGGCTGATCGCCTACACCTCCATCTCGCACTTCGGGTTCATCATCCTCGGCATCTTCGCGATGACCTCCCAGGCCCAGTCCGGTGCCACGCTGTACATGGTCAATCACGGATTGTCCACGGCCGCACTGTTCCTCATCGCGGGGTTCCTGGTCTCCCGGCGCGGCACCAGGATGATCGCCGACTACGGCGGCGTGCAGAAGGTCGCCCCCGTGCTGGCGGGCACGTTCCTCATCGCTGGTCTGGCGACCCTGTCGCTGCCAGGGCTGGCGCCGTTCGTCAGCGAATTCCTCGTCCTGGTCGGCACCTTCGGCAAATACCAGGTGGCCGCGGTCGTCGCCACCGGTGCGCTGGTGCTCGCGGCGATCTATGTGCTGTGGATGTACCAGCGGATGATGACCGGCCCGCTGAAGCAGGGCAACGAGAACCTGCGCGACCTGTTCCCCAGGGAACTCGCCGTGGTCGTGCCGTTGCTGATCGCCCTCGTGGTGCTCGGTCTCTACCCGAAACCGGTCCTGGACATGGTCGATCCGGCGGTGGGTCACACCCTGTCGACGATCGGTAAGCGCGATCCCGCTCCCACGGTCCCGGCACCCGAAGCCGGTGCGGCCACCTCGCCCGAGGGCGAACACGAATGAGGACGGACACCGTGATCAGCAACGACCTCGCGGCTACCCTGCCCGCACCCAGCATCGAATACCACGTGCTCGCCCCGATGTTGATCGTGTTCGCGGTCGGTGTCGTCGGCGTGCTCGTCGAGGCGTTCGTGCCACGACCTTCTCGCTATCTCACCCAACTGGTGCTCGGACTCGGCGGGGTGTTCGCCGCGTTGATCGCGGTGGTGCTGCTCGCCGGTACCGAAGGCACCGCCGTGGCCGGTGCGGTGGCGATCGACGGGGTGACCCTGTTCCTGCAGGGCACGATCCTGGTGGTGTCGCTGCTCGGGCTGCTGCTGATCGGCGAGCGCGGCGCGGTGCCGCGGACGCGCAGCGGACCAGGCACCTGGAGCAGGGCCGCCGCGATGCTCGACCGTGGCGTCGACGCGTTCACCCCGCAGGCGTCGGCGGTGCCGGGCAGCGCGCACGAGCTGGCCGCCGTCCGGGCGGGCGTGTCGACCACCGAGGTGTTCCCGCTGACCATGCTGGCGGTGGGCGGTCTGCTGTTGTTCCCCGCGGCGAACGATCTGCTGACGATGTTCGTCGCCCTGGAAGTGCTGTCGCTGCCGCTGTATCTGCTGTGCGGGCTCGCCCGGCGCAGGCGGCTGCTCTCGCAGGAGGCGGCGCTGAAGTACTTCCTGCTCGGCGCGTTCTCCTCGGCGTTCTTCCTCTACGGTGTCGCCCTGCTGTACGGGCAGACCGGCACGGTCTCGCTGCCCGGCATCGGTGCGGCGCTGGCCGCCGACCCCGACGACGCCACGCTCGCGCTACTCGGCATCGCGATGCTCGCGGTCGGGCTGCTGTTCAAGATCGGCGCGGTGCCGTTCCAGGCATGGGTGCCCGATGTGTATCAAGGTGCGCCGACACCGATCACCGCGTTCATGTCGGCCGCCACCAAGATCGCGGCCGTCGGCGCGACCATGCGGGTGCTGATGGTGGGCACCGGTGCGCTGAGCGGGGATTGGCGACCGGTGCTGGCCGCGGTCGCGGTGGCGACGATGGTGGTCGGCGCCGTCATGGCGATCACGCAGACCGATGTGAAGCGGATGCTGGCCTACTCCTCGATCGCGCACGCCGGGTTCCTGCTCGTCGGTATGACAGCGGCCGACGACGCCGGAGTAGCGGCGGTGCTGTTCTACCTGCTCGCCTACGGTCTCGGCACGGTCGGCGCGTTCGCGGTGGTGAGCCTGGTGCGGGACTCCTCCGGCGACGAAGCGACCTCACTGTCCCAGTGGGCCGGACTCGGCCGCCGATCCCCGTGGCTGGCTTCGGTATTCGCGCTGCTGCTGCTCTCGTTCGCCGGGTTGCCGCTCACCAGCGGCTTCGTCAGCAAGTTCGCGGTGTTCGCCGCGGCGTCCGGCACCGGGTACACACCGCTGGTCGTGATCGGTGTGGTGTGCAGCGCGATCGCCGCGTTCTTCTATGTGCGGGTGATCGTGCTGATGTTCTTCACCGAGCCGCCCGCCGGCGCCCCGACCGTCACCGCGCCGTTCGCCACCACGCTGGTGGTGGCGTTCACCGCGGGCGCCACCGTCCTGCTCGGCGTGTTCCCGCAGCCGCTCCTCGACCTGGCCGAGCACGCGGCCACGTTCCTGCGCTGACCATGGCCACCGATCCGCTCCCCGACCGGCCCCCGACCAGCCATGAACGGCAGTCGGGCCGGTCGTGGGACGCGTCCTACCAGGACGGGCCGGCACCGTGGGATATCGGTGCGCCACAACCAGCGGTGCGGCGGCTCGCCGCGGCGGGCGGGTTCGCCGCGCCGATCCTCGACGCGGGTTGCGGCACCGGCGAGAACGCGCTGTTCCTCGCCTCGCTCGGGCTGCCCGTGTTCGGGGTGGACGTGGCCGAAACCGCGGTGCGGGCCGCCGCGCTCACCGCCTCCGACCGCGGCCTCGACGCCACCTTCGCCGTCGCCGACGCCCTGCACCTGGAACGGCTCGACCGCCGCTTCCTGACCGTGCTGGACTGCGGACTTTTCCATACGTTCGACACCGCCGAACGCCACGCCTACGTGAGCAGCCTGGCCGCCGCCACCGAACCGGGCGGCACCCTCCACATCCTCTGCTTCAGCGACCTCGCCGCGACCCCGGGCCCGCACCCGGTCAGCCGCGCGGCCCTCGCCGAACCCTTCGACACCGACCCCCGCTGGCAGGTCGTGAGCATCCACCCGGACACCCTGCGCACCCGATTCAGCGACGCCTCCGCCGCCTGGCTGGCCACCATCCACCGGCTTGCGCCGGACACCGACTGAGCTGACGGAACACTCCCTCGGTGCTGCGCTCGCCGAGCCGGGACACACCGGAACTCATGGGCGGCCGGGCGGATCGATCGGCTCTGCTCGGTCGCCGAACAGGAAGTCGCGGAAGGCTTGCAGGTACTCGTCCAGTTGCCGCTGATCGGCGAACCTGATCCCGGTCGGGTCGAACCAGTCGTCCGGCGTCGGGCGCCACGCGATCATGAAGTCGAGCGCATCGCGCACCATGTCACCGAGGGTCGGATCCTTGCCGTAGGCGGTGCGCATCTGCTGGACCCGCAGCCTGAATCCGCCGACATACGTGGCGCTATGGCTATCCATCAGTGGCCAACGCAGCCCACGGATATACGGAATCTCGTCCCACCATGTGTGCTCGGCACGCGAGTTCGCGCCGCCCCTGGCTCCGGGTAGATCCGCGACCGGTGCCGGGTAACGGGAAGGCGCGGCCCGTCGGTCGATGCTGCGGGTCGGCCCGGTTTCCAGGTTCACGGGTGGGTACCACACCCCGCGCCACACCGGCACTCCGAGACCGAGGTTCACTGGTAGTGGCTCGGCCAGTGAGATGTCGGCCGTAACCCGGCGCACGGGTGGCAGCGGTCCGATGCGGAACAACTCCGCCACCATCGACAGACAATCCGGCACGTCGAATCCGGTCACGCCGACGCCGTGCCAGAGCCGGGCATCGGAGTCGTGCTGTATGTCGAATTCGATCCAGTACCGCCGCGGCATCGTCATCGGCGAACTTCCTTTCGCCCGCGTCGGTATCGACCGGTGTGAGTACACGCTCGACGCGTGCACGGACCGGCGCCGCGTCGGCGGTCAGGATACGCCGTCGACCCGCACCAGCACCATCGGAAGACTGTCGACGGGCTTACCGGTGGCCGCTTCGATGGTGCCGCGCAACTTGTCCCATGCGGCCGGATGGCTGCGGATGTAGTGCTCGAGCGCGATCGCCGATTCGCCTTCGGTCATCGGGGTGGCGGTCGCTGCGGCATTGCGCAGCCGGCCGGTAGAGATCCGGACGTGCGGATCGGCGCGGACGTTGCGGTACCACTGGGCCGTGGTGCCGAAGCCGGACACCAGCACATACTCGCCCGTGGCGGGCCGGTCGACGACCTCGAGGACGACATAGCGCGGTTGCCCGCTCCGGCGCCCGATGTGCCGCAGCATCAGCAGACGCGATCCGAACACGAACCCCAACCCGGCGCGATAGATCCAGATCGGCGCGCGGACCATCCATCGGGTGCGCAGGATGCGGGCACCCAGCTTGGCCCCGAGACTGTCTGGATCCATGGCGTTCTCCTCTCGCCGGTGGTGCGCTGCGCCCCTGTCGACAGGCCGCGTCCAGCCACCGTAACGTCGACAGGAGAAGTCCGGGGATTCAGGGGGTTCGGGCATGTCGGTGGTTCCCGAATGGGCGAGACAGTGCGGCTACGGTGTCCGCCTGGAGTGGGGGCGCACGGGTGCGGAGGTGCTCGGCCCCGGCTGCGCCGCCGTGGTCGTCGTCGATGTGCTCTCGTTCTCGACCGCGGTCTCGGTGGCAGTCGATGCGGGTACGCAGGTGCTGCCGTACCGGTGGCGCGACGCCACCGCCGCAGCCTTCGCCGCCGCCGAGGACGCCGAACTGGCCGTCGGCCGCAGCGCAGTCACCGCCGACCGGCCCTGGTCGTTGTCACCGGCAGTGTTGCGCCGCGCACCCGGTCCCCCTCGGCTGGTGCTGCCGTCCCCGAACGGCTCGGCCATCGCGTCCGCGGTCGCGGGCACACCGGTGATCGCGGGCTGCCTGCGCAACGCGACGGCGGTGGCACGCTGGATCGTCCAGCGGGGCTGGGCGACTGCCGAGAAACCGATCGCCGTCATTCCGGCCGGGGAACATTGGCCCGGCGGGGAGGGGATCCGCCCCGCGATCGAGGACTGGCTCGGTGCGGGCGCCGTTGTCGCCGCGCTCACCACGCTCGGCGCGGGCCCGTGTTCGCCCGAGGCCGAGTCCGCGGCCGCCACCTACGACGGCGCCGACGTAGGTGCGATCATCGCCGAGTGCGCATCGGCGCGCGAACTCCGCGCCGCCGGGTTCGCCGAGGACGTCGCGATCGCCGTCGAACTCGCATCCAGCACCGCCGTCCCGGTCCTGCGCCACCGAGCCTTCCGCGACGAGTCCTGAAACCCGGCCCAGCGGGGGCGGTTCCGTCAGTATGGTTCGTGGTTCTGCTCGTGACCGCCATCGGCTCCTTCGCCCCGCCGGCGGCTCGGACGGTCAGTAGTCTCCGGGCGCCCTCGGGATTCTGCCGATCGGATTCCTCGGCGCGGAGTGCGGCGAACGGCGCGAGAGCGTGATCACGCGAAAACTTCCTCATGGTGTGGAGAAAGCGTTGTTTCGTTCGTCGTCCTGGTAGAGATGGGGTCGATCGGGCCTCTCGGAAAACGAGGAAGGTGACGTGATGCATTATCTGGTGACACTGGTGGGACGTGAGGACACCCCCGCTGCCCAGCCCGGCACGCCGGAGTTCGACGCCGAGGTCACGCGGTACGCGGAGTTCGAGGAGCGCGAGGGCGCGGCGGTCGCGGGTGGCGCGGCGCTGTTCCCCTCGTCGGAGGCGATGCAGGTGCGGCGCGCGAGCGGGCAGACGCTGATCACCGACGGGCCGTTCACCGAGCAGGCCGAGGTGGTCGGCGGGTTCTATGTCTTCGAGGCCGACGACCTGGACGAGGCGATCCGGCTCGCGCGGCAGCTGCCCGCCGTCGACAGCGACGCGGTGGAGGTGCGCCCGCTCATGGAGTGGACGCCGCACGACACCCCGGCCGCGGACTGGTGGCTGGCCCTGCTGTGGGAGCAGCCCGCGGCCGTGGTCGAACCGGGTACTCCGGAGTGGGAGGCGATGGCGACCGAGCACACGCGTTTCGGTGAGAAATACGCGCAGTCCCTGCGCGGTGGTGGCGCGTTGCGACCGCCGTCCACCGCGACAACGGTGCGGGTGCGCGACGGGCAGCTCCTGCTGACCGATGGCCCCTACCCCGAGTTCGCCGAGGTCGTCGACGGGCTGTATCTGTTCGCCGCCGAGAACCGGGATCGCGCGAAGGAGATCGCCGCGGCCATCCCGCTGGGCGCCGGTGGACGCACCGAGGTGCGCCAGATCGTCGATCTGGAGAGCTGACCGTGCGCGACGACCCGGCCGGGACGATCGATGCGGTGTACCGCGCGGAGTTCGGCCGGGCCGTTGCGACCGTTGCCGCGCTGACCGGCGATCTCGGACTCGCCGAGGACGCGGTGCAGGAGGCATTCGCCGACGCGGTGCGCACCTGGCCGCACCGCGGGCGGCCCGACAATCCGGGCGCGTGGATCACCACCGCGGCCCGGCATCGCGCCCTCGACCGGTTGCGGCGCGAATCCGCGCGGCCGGACAAGGAATACGGCGCGGCGATGCTGCGCGCACCGGTCGAGGAGGCCGAGGTGTCCCCGGTGGCCGACGACCAGTTGCGGATGATATTCACCTGCTGCCACCCGGCGCTCTCACCGTCGTCGCAGGTGGCGTTGACGCTGCGGCTGGTGTGTGGTCTGCGCACCGCCGAGATCGCGCGGTTGTTCCTGCAGCCGGAACACACCGTCGCGCAACGACTCAGTCGGGCCAAGGCGAAGATCCGCCAGGCCGGGATCCCGTTGCGCGTGCCACCGGCGCATCTGCTGCCCGATCGGGTGCCGGTGGTGCTCGCCTGTGTGTATCTGGTGTTCACCGAGGGGTATTCGGCGACCGCGGGCCCGGCCGCTGTGCGCGCGGAACTGTGCGACGAGGCGATCCGGTTGGGCCGGCTGGTGTGCGGATTGCTGCCCGGCGAGCCGGAGGCGCGCGCATTGCTGGCGCTGATGTTGTTGCAGGACAGCAGACGTGCCCAGCGCTGCTCGGCGGACGGTGAGTTGGTGTCGTTGGCGGACCAGGATCGTTCGCGGTGGAACCACGCGGCGATCGCGGCGGGCCTGTCCTGTCTGGCATCGGTCGCCGACGGCGCCGGGCCGTACCTGGCGCAGGCACGGATCGCCGCGGCGCACGCGAGCGCGCCGAGCTGGCCGGACACGGATTGGCACGCCGTACTCGCCGGCTACGACGAACTGCTCGGATACGCCGACTCGCCGGTCGCCCGAGTGAACCGGGCGGTGGCCGTCGGCTTCGCGCACGGCTTTCCCGCCGGCCTGGCGGCCCTCGACGCCGCCGCAGCCGACCCGCGCCTGACCGGAACCCACCTCGTCCACGCCACCCGCGCCGATCTGCTCCGCCGCGCGGGCCGCCCGCGCGAGGCCGCCGACCACTATCGGGCCGCCCTGACCACGGCGGGCAACGAACAAACCCGCCGCTTCCTGATGCGTCGCCTCGCCGAAGTCGACCCCGAAGGGTAGGCACCCGGCCCGACGATCTTGACTATTGGTAACCTATGGGTTACCAATAGTGGGTGGATGTGTTCGAGGCGCTGGCCGACCCCGTACGTCGCGATCTGCTCGAGCGGCTCGCGACAGCACCGGCGCGCGTCGTCGATCTCGCCGCCGAATATCCGATCAGCAGGCCGGCGATCAGCAAGCATCTGCGGCTACTCACCGAAGCGGGTCTGGTCACGGCCGAACCACACGGACGCGAACGGCACTACCGCCTGGCCTCGGCCGGGCTCGAACCACTACGGCGCTATCTCGAGCGGTTGCGGCCCACCGGTCCGCCGATTCCCGAACACGCCCTCGACGGGCTCGAACTCGAGGTCCGCCGCACCACCAGGGAACGCCGCAGCACCGGCACCCACCCCGACAAGGAGCAGACAGCATGACCACTCCCACCGCGACCGGACACCGCCGCGACCTCTCCGACGGCACCTATTGCGAATGGACACGCACCTTCCACGCGCCGATCGAGGACGTCTGGGCCGCCGTCACCGAACCGCAGCGGCTCGCACGCTGGCTCGGCACCTGGACCGGAGACCCAGCGACCGGCGAGGTCACGTTCCAGATGCTGTTCGAAGACGACATGCCCGCCGAAGGGTTCCGCATCGACGAGTGCGAGGCGCCGCACCGGCTGCGGATCACCACCTCGATGCCCACCGACGGCGAAGACCCCGAAAGCTGGCAGCTGCGCCTCGACCTCACCGAAGCGGCCGGCATCACCACCCTGACCTTCGCCCAGAACCTGCCCGACCCCACCATGGCCGAGAATGTCGGACCCGGCTGGGACTATTACCTCGACCGGCTGGTCGCCGCGGAAGCCGGCCGCGACCCCGCCACCGTGCGCTTCGACGACTACTACCCGGCGCTGTCCGAGTACTACCGCACGGAATTCGGCGGCACGAACGAGACGCCAGGAGCGCGGACCGATCAGCTGAAGGGGTAGGTTGCGCACAGTGACCACCTGGACCGCGAAACTCGATCGTGGATCGGAACGCCGCCGGGCAGCGATGAGCCCGCGGTCCTGGTCAACCCGGGGTCCGGCGCGCGGGATGTCGGTGGCGGCGGCTCCGGCATCGACGATCGCGGGCGCCAGGCCGGTTCGGTGCGAGCATCGGTGTCGCCTCGGCACCGTCCGGGTGGGTCAGGGGCGCTCGGTGGGGAGCTCGCCGTACAGCTGGCGGGCGCGCACGATCAGCAGGGGCAGCAGGATGGTGCGCCAGGTGGGCAGATGGACGGGGTCGGCCCCGGCGCGCTCGACGAACTCGGCTCCGGTGTCGTCGATCTCCAGCCCGACCGCGACGGCGAACTCCCGTCTGAGCATCTCGGCGAACTCCCCGGCGGTTCCCGGCGGTGCCACGGCACATATCTTGTCGCGCAACACATCCCACACGACCGGATCCCCGGCCGCGCCCCACTGCTTCGGCCGCCGGTCGAACAGTCGCGCGATCTCGGAACTCTCAGGCATCCGCCGCATCCTACCGACCGCCGGTGTGCCCATCGCACGGCCCGGCTGCGTGCGGGCGGCGACTGTCACGGTGTGTCGAGCACTTCCTGCAGGCGTGCGGCGAAAGCGGCGGGTGTGCTGACGAATCCGGTGTGATCGCCGGGGAAGATCACGGGGTCGGCGCCGAGGACGGTGGTCAGTGCACGGGCGGCGCGGTCGCAGAACTGTCCGGCCGAGTCGGCGCCGATCCCGACGATGACCCGGGTCGCGATCTCCCGCAGCAGCGCGGGGTCGGGCACCCAGCCGGTTGTCGCGGCGAGTTCGTTGGCGAACCAGTAGTCTTCGCTGGCGAGCTGACGCGGATCGCGGTCGTCGCCGAAGTGTTCCCGCAGTGCGGGTTCGGGGATCGGGATGCCGGCGAGGGCGAAGAATTTCCGCCACGCACCGACCCGGTCCCCCGCGCCGTGGGTGGCGATGATGTCCGCGGTGTCGGCACGGAGCGGGTCGGCGTCGGGCAGCAGTTCCCGTAGCGGCGGTTCGTGCGCGATGACGGTGGTCACCAGATCGGGGCTGGTCTGGGCCAGCGCCAGTGCGCCGACAGCGCCGCCGCTCGAGCCGAACACGACGGCGGGGCCGGTGTCGAGGTGGGTGATCAGCCGGGCCAGGTCGTCGGCGCGGGCCCGCACCGACGATTCCTGCCGTGGATCGTCGACGACACTGCCGAAATGTCCCCGCGGATCGGTGGTGAGTACCGTGTTGGTGGCGGCCAGCTGTTCGGCCAGCGGCGTGAACGCGGCGGCGTTCATCGGCGCGCCGATGAGCACGAGCAGCGGGCCCGTCCCCCTGATCTCGTAGTACAGGCGGGCATCGGACACCACGAGGGTGCCGGTGCTGACGGCGGAACTGGCGGTCATCTGCGTCTCCTGGATCTCGGCTACAGCTAGCACTCATTGAGACGGTGCCCGCCACCAGAACTCATCGCCGCCCGCCGGAACTCCTCTCCGTGTTCAGCGCCCGAGCGCCTCCGGCGGGTCGAACCCGGCCGCGATGGCGGTCAGGTCGGCAGCGCCGAGTCCGTTCGACTCGGCGCGCCGGTACCCGTCCAGGGCGGTCCGCGCCATGGGCGTCTGCACCCCGACATCCTCGGCCAGCGCCGCCAGGTAGTCCAGATCCTTGGCGACGAGGTGTACCGGGAAGTTCGGCGAGAAGTCCCCGGTGCTCATCACTCCGATCGCGCGGGCGAGGGCCGGACTCGTCACCGGCAGCTCGGTCAGGATGCGCAGCGATTCGCCGTGGTCGAGATCGGTGCTGCGCAGAACCCGGAGAAGTTCGGCCGCGGTGGCGACCTGGGTGGCCAGCGACGCGTTGACGATCAGTTTCAGCGTGGCGGCGGCACCGTACGCGCCGACATGGTGGATCCGGGACGCGCTGACCTCCAGTACGGCCCGGACATCGGTCAGGACGTCGGCGGGTCCGCCTGCCAGATGGACCAGGGCACCGGCTTCGGCCTGCGGCCGTGATCCGATCATCGGCGCTTCGAGAAACCGCAGTCCGGCAGCGTCGGCCGCCGCGGCGAGCCGCCGGATCCAGCCCGGTGACAGCGTGCTCAGTTCGACCGCGGTGGTGCCCGGCGCCGCGGCCGCCGCGATCCCGGTCGCCGGATCGAGCCACACCTGTTCGGACGCCGCGTCGTCACGCACCGCGACGAGGACCACGTCGGCCTTGGCGGCGGCCTCGGCGGGTGATCCCGCCGCGGTCGCACCCGCCGCGACCAGCCGCTGTACCGGTTCCGGGGACCGGTTGGCCACCCGCACCGAATAGCCTCGGGCACAGAGGTTGTGCGCCAGCCGCGAACCCATCGCGCCGAGGCCGACCACCGCGACCCGGGGAAGTCTCCCGGTCACTGCGCTGCCCCGGCGAAGGCGCGCTCGAAGCCCTTGGGATCGCTCCACCACAGTGCCGACATCTCCGTCGCGGCCGGATCGGGGAAGATGTCGGGGTGCCCGGCGGCGACGCCCGCCAGGATCCCGTCGGCGACCGTGCGTGGCGCGGCCTTGGCCATCTCGTCGAAGGCCGCGACCATGTCGGTGTCGATACCGGCCGGGTACACGCCGTGCACGGCGATGCCGCGTTCCCGCAAACCGGGGCGCATGGCCTGGGTGAGGGAGTGCAGCGCCGCCTTGGACGCGGAGTATCCCGCCATCGGCGGGGTGGCGGCCAGCGCGAGCAGCGACAGCACGTTGACCACGGCCCCACCGCCTGCCCGCTCGATGACCGGCACGAACGCGCGGATCAGGTCGAGTGTGCCGGTGAAGTTCGTGGCCAGTTCGGCGGCGATGTCGTCGCGCCGTGCGGCGAACGGATCCGCGAAGCGGGCGGTGCCGGCGTTGTTGATCAGCAGCGTGACATCGGGCGCCTGGTCGACGGCGGCGGCGATGTCGGCCGGGGAGGTCAGCTCGAGCTGGATCGGGATCACCCGATCCTGATGCCCAGTCAAGGATTCGGGGTCGCGGACCGCCGCGTACACCCGCCGGGCGCCGCCGTCGAGCAGGGCCTCGGTCATGGCGCGACCGAGGCCGCGGTTCGCGCCGGTCACCAGGGCAACGGAGTTGTGAATATCCATGCCGGAAACGCTAAGGACCGGCGAGTTATCAGTCCAATACGAATTCTTCTTCCAGTGATCGGTCCAGTTGATTACCGCAGGTCTCGAGGATGAGGTCGTGCAGCAACGCCGCGCCGGAATGTTCGCTGCCGACCAGTCGCGCCGGACCGGTAACCAGACGTGGTGCCGGGCCGGTCAACGAACGGCACACGACGCCGGAGCGCACGAGCGCGCCCGCCACCGATCGCGCGACGAACGCGACGCCGGAACCCGCCGCTACCAGCGCCAGGATCGTCTGCAGACCGGTGGCCTCGTGGGCGATGCGCGGCGCGAAACCCGCCGCGACACAGGCGTCGGTGTAGCGGTCGTAGGTCTGCGGCTCCAATTCGCGGGGAAACAGCACGAACGCGTCGTGCGCCAGGTCGGCCAGGTCGATGGCCTCCGCCCCGGCCAGGCGATGTCCGGCGGGCAGCGCGATCCCGACGGGCTCCTCCAGCACCGGTGTCGCCGTCAGCCCGGCACGCGGGTCGACCGGCAGATGCAACAGCCCCAGATCGAGCAACCCCAGCCGCAACAGCCGCACCTGGTCGGCGGTCTTGCGCTCCTCGACCCGAATCTGCAGCGCCGGGTAACGCTCCCTGGCCGCGCGCACGACCGCAGGCAGTGCGCTGTACAGCGCCGTCCCGACGAACCCGACCCGAACGGTCGCCAGCTCACCGCGCGCCACCCGGCCGCCGTCGTCGACGATCCGGCTGGCCTCCCCGAGCAGCCGGTGCGCGCCCGCGAGCAGGACCTCGCCCGCAGCGGTGAGCCGCACGTCGCGCCGGGTCCTGGCCAGCACCTGATATCCCAGCGCCGCTTCCAGCGCCTTGACCCGGTAGCTCAGCCCCGGCTGACTCAGGTGCAGCCGGGCCGCGGCCCGGCCGAAGTGCAGCTCGTCGGCCACCACCGCGAACAATCGCAGGTCGTCGAGGTCGACCGCGATTCCCTCGTCACCGATACCCGGCACCGCCACCACACTCCTCCGTGTCCGCACCAACGCCACCACGGTAACCGGGGGCCGCCGACGCCGGAGGGGGCGTCAGTTGTAGGCGTCCGCGACTCCGTCGAGCAGGCGTTCGAGGGTCTCGTAGGCGGGAACATCCACCACGTCGATCAGATCGGTGGGCACCGCCACCTTCCGCTCGGCGGCGATGGCGGCGAACTCGGCGCTGTCGCCGGTGCGGAACCCGTGTTCGGCGGCCAGCCTGCGCAGTTGCGGGTCTTCGGTGAGCAGCTTGCCGATCGTGTCGCCGGTGTCGTTCAGCGGGACCAGGGTGTGGTTGGACAGCACCGTCGGCGTCGGGTAGGTGAGCACCATGTCCGCGGCGATTTTGCCCTCCCCGGCCGCCTCGACGAACTGGGCCTCGTAGATGCAGACCAGCGGGGTCGGACCCATGCCGTTGGTGAGGTACTGGGTGAACGGGCCCTCGCTGCTGTTGTCGGTGTAGCCCTGGGCGAGGAAGAGTTTCGACAGCGCGGGCAGCACATGCTGTTCGGCGGTCGCACCGCGCACGATGGTGTGATCGTTGGCCACATAGCTCGCGATCGACAGATACATGGCCGCGGAGTTGGAGCTGCGCGGATCGGTGGTCGAGACCAGGATGTTCTTGGCCACCGGGTAGGTGGTGTTGCCGGGCAGGTCGTCCCATTGCACGCCGGTGCCGGTCAGCTCCAGATAGCGGTTCATATCGAAGACCGGGACCGCCCCCGGTGCGATCACCCCGGCCGCGGTGAGCAGGTCCGCGATCGGGCGGTAGGTCGCGATCGCGATCGGCGACGCGAACGGCGTGTACTTGACGGTGATGTTCTGCTGACGCTGGATGCGTTCGGCGGCGGGACTGCTCGACGGGAACGCGAAATCGAACTCCGTGAGGTCGACGGTGGTCGCGATCTGGCGCGACCCTGCCGGTTCCACCTCCACCCGCACACCATGGTCGGCGAGTACCCGCACCACCCGCTCGTCACGGAAGAACGACACCTTCTCCGAGCCGACGACACCGCGCACCAGCGCGGGCGGCGCACCGGCAGGCGCCGCGGCCGGGGTCTCGGCGCCGCCGGGAAGCAGCGTCACGCCCGCGGCGACCGCGGCGGTGACGGTGACCGCCCCGATCGAGAGGGGCAGCACCCCGCGCCTGCTCACCACCCGCTTGGCCCGCTCGCTCATCGACGGCTGCTGTTCGGGCTGCGCCGCCACGGCGCGGGCAGGCACCGGGATACGCACGGCAGGCTCGGCGTCGCCCAGTTCGTTACGCACGATCCGCTCGACCAGGATCGGCACGAACTCCCGGATCGGTTTGCCGGCGAAGCGTTCATGGGCCGCGCCGATCGCCGAGGTCACCTGATCGGCGGGGACGTTCTCGGACAGGTCCTCGACCAGGGTCTCGGTCATCCGCCGCATCGCCAGCTGTTCCCGCTGGACGGTATCGGCGGATTCGCCGGGGGTAACGCGCGACACGACATCTCTCCTTGGCACACATCGGGCTGCGGACACGGCGCGTCGACCCGGCCTCCCGGGCGTACGCCGCGGGCCACGCTACCGGCGCCGAGCACAGTTGCCCCAGCGGTGAACGGTCGGGCACGCAGTGTTCGCCGCCCGATCCGCAGACCGCAAGATGCCGTTGGCCCGGCGTTCGCGAAAACCACGAATTCCGTACTGCGCGTAGAGGATCGGCTACGCCTGCTCGGCCGCCGCCTGCTCCGGTGCCGGGCGCGACCGCAGCACACCGGGCACCACCCCACCGGTGAGCAACTCGAGCACCCCGATGACGACCAGCGCGGCCCCGGCGACATTGGCCAGCCCGGTGACGGTCTGGAACTTCATGGCGATCACCGCGATCCCGATCACCGCGGTGCACAATCCACACACCTCGTGCAGCCAGCTGTCGGCCCGCTGGTCCTCCCACACCGCGACCAGCGCCTGCACGATGCCGCGCACCGCCCACCCGATCCCGATCCACAGCGCCAGCAGTTCGATATTGCCGCCGCTGTAGGCGAGCGTCGCCAAGGCCATCGTGAGTACCGCGCTGACCAGGACCAGGACGCGCAGTAGCGGCGAGATCCTGGCCCGCACCGCCAGATAGCCCTGCATCAGCGCACTCACCAGCAACATGCTGCCGAACAGCAGTGCCAGGCTCGATTCGGTGCGCCCCGGCCACACCAGGGTGGCGAGGCCGAGCACGATCGAACACCCGCCGGCGATCCGCATCGCCTGCCGGGTGTCGGCGCTCGGTTTCCCCTCCCCGTCGTTCACGGGCACGTGCCAACGATAGGCCCGAAACCGCGGATAGCCGACGATTTGCCGTTGTGTGGCGCGGCATCGGCGCCGGGTCAGAAGAACCAGCCGAGTTCCGGGGCGCGGTCGGTGGTGAACGCCGCGTCGAGATCGCGCAGCGCGGCGGGGTTCTCGACCCGGATCCGATGCCCGGCAGCGAGGTCGCGAGCCCGGTGGGCACCGAAATACAGGGCGCCGAGCACAGCGATGTCGCCGGTGAGCTCGGCGCGCCGGTCGGTGGGTTCGCATTCGGCGATCCCGTCGCGCACCCGCAGGGCGAAGGTGCCGCCTGCCGCGCGGAACGGGTCGTGCACCGAGAGCACGGTGTCGACGTCGTGCCGGTACGTGCGCGCGGTCAGCGCCGCGGGTACATCCATCAGCCGCGCCCACAGGGTGTCGCCGTGCCGGATGACCCGCACCGCCCTGGGGTCGGTCAGCAGATAGCGCAGCGGATCGTCGGCGGCGATCTCGGCTTCCACCGTGTCGACCAGGTCCATGCCGAGCAGCACCCGCCACAGCGCGGCATGCGCGTCGGTGGTCAGCGCCCGGAATTCCCAGACCGCGAGCGCGGACCGATTGTCGCGGTAGTGCCGCCGGTAGAGGGCATACCCGTCGGGATGGACGACCGCGAACAGGGAGGTGCCGCCGCCGCGCTGCCGTTCGATATCGGCGAAGAACAGTTCCCACTTCGCTTCCGGCCGTACCTGGGCGCCGGGGACCACCCGCTGCCATCGCTGGTAGATGTCGCGGATATGGGGTGCCGCCTCGGTAAGGGTCGCCATCGAGACTCCGCCCGGATCCGGTGTGGTCGGGCGGAATTCGGCGCGCCGGGGGTCGATCCCGACTGTGTCGGCCACGATCGCGGTGTCGTAGCCGAAACGGCCGTAGATCGTGCCCTCGCTGGCGGTGAAGATCGTCAGCGGCAACTCGTCGGCCTCGGTGCGGGCATGCTGGGCGGTGTAGAGCTCGCGCAGGATTCCGCGCCGCCGATGGGTGGGCGCGACGGCGACACCGGAGACACCGCACGCGCGCACACTGCGCTCCCCCGGCACAGTCACCGTCATAGTCCGGTCGACGGTGTGCCCGACGATCCGGTCACCGTCGACGGCAACCAGGGACCGTTCGACCGGGAACAGCTCGCCTTTCAGCGCGGCTTCGTCCGCGCCGAGGCGCATCCCGAAACCGGTTTCCTGCAGATCGATGATCGCCGCGCTGTCCGCCGCGGTCGCCGACCGGATCGTTACGCTCTTCGTCGATGCCATATCGGTACCTTCCCACGGTACCCCCGCCGGGCACATCCGGTTTTCGCGGCGGGGGCTACCCCCGGCCGAGCATCGCGCGCAGGTCGGGCAGGTTCCCGATGCGCTGGCCCGCGGGCCGGCCTGGCACGGCGGTCTGCGGCGAGCCGGTATCGCGCAGCAGCGACCTGATCTCGTCGGGGGTGGCCCGGTTCGATCCACGGATGCCCTGATAGGCGGCGACGGCGCCGACCACGATCGGGGATGCGCTGGAGGTGCCGCTGAACTCGTCGGTGTACCACAGGTCCTCGTCGCCGCCGCCCTGTAGATCGCCGTAGCCGGTGGTGGTGACCTCCCGGCCCCAGCCCTGGACATCGAGCCGCGCACCGTAGTTCGAGAACGGCAGGCGGGATCGAGCGGGACCATGGTCTCGGCCGTGCAGCCCTGGCGGCGGCGCGCCTGCGCCGACCAGCACGGCACCGGAATCGGCGGACCCACCGCGGAACGGGTTGTGCCAGGTCGCCGGGAAGTCACCGGGCCTGGCGTCGTAGACCGGGTCGTCGAGGTTCTCGTTGCCGTTGCCTGCGGCTTCCACGACGACGATGCCGCGGCCGACGGCGTAGCGGATGGCGGCGAAATCGTCGGGCCACCATTCGACGGCGATGTACCCGCGCTGGTCGGGTTGTCCCCGG
Source organism: Nocardia rhizosphaerae (assembly GCF_042650365.1). Taxonomy (NCBI): domain Bacteria; kingdom Bacillati; phylum Actinomycetota; class Actinomycetes; order Mycobacteriales; family Nocardiaceae; genus Nocardia; species Nocardia rhizosphaerae. The sequence continues at coordinate 686,096 of NZ_JBHSBA010000015.1, read as the reverse complement.
TAGTCGAATCGCGGTCCCGGCCGGTGCAATTCGATCAGCAGCACATCGCCGGGATCGAGGGTGTCCGCGGCGGATCTGATCGCGGTCGCCGACCCGATCCCGAACACCGAGATCGCCCGGATATGCGCCTCGGGTGCGATTCCGGTGACCCCCACCGCGTTGAGGTCACCGCTGATCTCGCCGGCCACGGCGGTGCCATGATTGCGCCACCCCAGATCGGTCGACGAGGTCCCGCCGATCACGCCACCCTGGTTCTGGCGCAGGTCCTCGTGGGTGAACCGCCACGCACCCTCGATATCGATCACCCGCACCCCGGCGCCGAGCCCGCCGGGCCTGGTGTGTGCCCAGGCCGCGTCGATCCCGGTCGGCGCCGCGTCCAGATATCCTTGCCGGTCACGGAAGTCGGGGGTCACCGCGGGCGCGTCGGGGGCGGCGACGTTCTCGGTCAGCGGAGCGAGCGGAAGCTCGGCCGCCGGTTTCACGTAGGCGGCGGCGACGGCGTCGTCACGACGTAACCGGTCGGCGAGCTCCCCCAGGTCACCCGCCTGTCCCTGGACCGTGAAGTAGCTCAGGTAGTCGCAGGCGGCGGACGCCTGCGGTGTCCCGGCCAATCGCGCGGCCAACCGGTTGTCCGGGCCGAAGATCGGCACCAGATGCGCGGCATCGGGCAGTATCCGGTCCAGGTGGGCGCGGGCGGACCGGTTCTCCCGCAGGGCGATCGGGGTGATCCGCGGCCCGGCCGACGTGGTGACGACAACGAGTTCGGCGGGTGCGACCGCGGGCCCCGGCACCCCCGGGCGCCGCTGCCTGCTCGGTCGAGCGGTGGAAGCCATGCCTACCAGTGAACAGGCTCCGCCGCCGGCCCGCCAGCATTGCGCCCCAACCGGATTCGAACAGGCGCGGCGTTTACCTAGGACAGCACGATCGCCAGGGTCGTGGCGCCCGCGCCCAGCACCATCGCCGCCACCACGAGGATCGCGATGAGCCGGATGCGCGGCGAGGGCCCGGTGTAGGTGTCTTCGTCGTCCTGCCACGCGGCGAGCTCGGCGGCGGAGAATTCCCGGGTGGATTCGAGTGGCCCTGGCTGGTCGGTCATGGCGCCTACGCTAGTCCACACCGTCGCTCACCGTGCCCGCGAGCGCGATCGGCTCCCCGGATTCGGCAGGCCGGCCCGCGGCGAGCAGTTCGTCGAGCTGGTGTTCGGCGCGTTCGGCGCGAGCCAGGGTTTGCCTGCGGGCGTCGTCGAGCGCCGCGATGCGGTGCGCGGCGTCGGCTCTGACCTGCTCGAGCGCGGCGGCCGATTCGCTCCGGTGTTGCGCGGCCTCGGCGGCCGCGGTGCGACGCAGTTCGGCGAGTTCGGCGCGGGTGCGGTCGAGTTCGGTGCGGGCGGTATCGAGTTCGGCGCGCGCCCTGCGCCACTCCTCGCGCGCCTCGGCGGCGGCTTCCACACGTTCGGCGGTGGCCTGTTCGGCGCGTTCGGTGGCGCGATCGGCGTCGGCGGCCCGCTGGATCGCCAGGTCGCGCTCGGCGGTACTGGCGGCAACGCGGGCGTCGGCATCGCGGCGCGCGGCGGCGATCTCGGCTTCGGCGCGCTGTTCGGCCTGGGCGATCCTCGCGGCCGCGTCCTGCTGCGCGGCCTCGGCCGCTTCGGCGGCCTCGCGTTGCGCGGCACGGATCGCGGTGTCGGCGTCGCTGCGGGCCACGAACACATCGTCGGCGGCCTGTTTGGTGAGCTGTTCGACCGAGGCGAGGACCTCGTCGCGGGCGGTGCGGGCCTCGGTCGTTGCCTGCTCGGCGGCTTCCGCGGCAGCGGCGGCGTCCTGAGCGACCGACTCGGCCATTGCCCGTGCGTCCTCGGCCTCGCGGCGCGCCTGCTCGGCGGTCACGGTCGCCATCTCGGCCTCCGCGATCCGGCGCGCCGCGTCGGCTTGCACCGCCTGGACCTGCGCTTCCGCGATGGACGGATCACCGAGGGTCTGCAGTTCGGCCACCGCGGCCGTCAGCGTCGTGCCCAGTTGCTCGGCCAGGCCGCGGAACTGTCCGAGCAGCTCGTCGGCCCGCAACCGCGCCGCCGTCACCGGCGCCTGTGGCGTCACAGTGACGGATTCCCCCACCCTCTCCGACTCCTGGAGCTGCCGCTGCCGCTCCCGCCATGCCCGCCATCGTGTGTGGTCGGGATGGTCGCAGTACTCGGAGGGACGTCCCGGGCCACCGCCGCGGGTAATGGGCTTGGTGCAGCCGGGGAAGTTGCAGACGCTCGACACCGGAGAATCGTAACGTTGATTTCGTCAATTCCACACGTATTACACGAAACGAAATCCGTGTCGCCCGTACACATCTCGATGTGAGGACCCCTCCGGCTGACCGCCGATAAGTGAACATTATCGGCGGTCAGACTTCAGGTGACGTTTGCATGGCCTTGCCTGATTTACGTTTTCGTTTGGTTGGTGCATACGCTACGTATATGCAACGAAACGCATCGGAAACTAGGGACGGTGGTACGACCGTGCGACATCCGTCGATGCGGTTGACTTGTAGCCCGAGCGCTGAGCAGGGGGCCTCCGGCTGCCTCGGACACTGGTTCCGCCAGAGTGGTCGGTCTTCGGAATCGGCGGACCGCCGGAGCTGCTCGCTCAGCGGGCGGTGCGGATCTCGTACTCGGTCTGGTCGATCACGCGCACGATCAGCCCGGGAGTGTGCTCGCGGCCGCCCTGATGCCGTTGCGTCATCTCCCAGCGCTCGGCCAGATAGGCCCCGGAATCCTGAAGCTGTCAGGACGTGCAAAGTAGCATTGGTGGCAGGCGATTTCGTCTAGCGTGACCGGGCGTGCGTCAGGAGTGGTCGCCCGAGGATCTGATCGGGTCGTGGATGCTGGTCGGGAACGACTGGCAGTTGGTGGGAAACAAGGCCGGGGCGACTCGGTTGGGTTTCGGGTCTTCCTGAAATTCTTCGAGTCGGAAGCCCGGTCTCCTCGCGGCCCGGAGGAATTGCCTGCTGTAGCGATCGTCTACATGGCTGAGCAGCTGAAGGTCGATCCGATAGAGCTCGACGCCTATCCGTGGTCTGGCCGGTCGGCCAAGTACCACCGCGAACAGATCCGGGAGGAATTCGGCTTCCGTGGGTTCAGTGTCGGTGATGAGGACAAGCTCGCCCGCTGGTTGGCCGCCGAGGTATGTCCGGTCGAGCTGCGCGAGGAACAGCTGCGTGAAGCACTGCTGGTGCGCTGCCGGGTGGAACGGATCGAACCCACGACGCCGGGACGGATCGAACGGTTGATCGGGTCGGCGCGGCGCCGCTGGCACGAGGACGGAATCTGTTGGCGGAGTTGAAGTCCGGTCCGGGCAAAGCCAGCTTGGAGACACTGTTGCGGGAGGTGGACAAACTAGCCGCGGTGCGCGCGCTCGAGTTGCCGCCGGACTTGTTCACCGATGCGCTGGTGGATCTGCTGATCGAGCTGGTGCACAAGGTGAACACACGGGCGGATCGGCGGGTGGAGAACGAGCTGACCGAGGACCTGCGACGAGTGCGCGGCAAGGACAACATCGTGTTCCGGCTCGCCGAAGCGGCCGTCGATCACCCCGACGGCATCGTGCGCGAAGCCTTGTACCCGGTGGTCGGGGAGAAGACGTTGCGGGAACCGGTGAAAGAGGCCAAGGCCAACGACCGGGTGTTCCAGGCACGAGTCCGGACTGTGTTACGCAGCTCGCCGAGGTCGGATCGAAGGGTTTGCGCGTGAGGCGGGGTCAGTCCTGCGGGTGCCTGGATGCGCGGAACAGGTAGGCATCGGCGGGGCGCGTGTATCGGACACCGCGCCCACCGGCGAGGAGCTGCTCGCGGGTCGGGTGCGGTAGTCGGGCGGGCTGGAAGTAGCGGTCGAGACCGTCGGTGGTCAGGCGATATACGCCGGAGCGGTGGTGGACGGCGGCGGCGAGTTCGAAGCGCGCGTTCAGGTGTGCGAGTCCGGCGTCGGCGTGGCTGTTGTTGGCCAGGAGCCATCCGCCGGGGCGCAGGCATCGGGCCACATGCTCGGAGATCGGTCCCGCGTAGAGCGAAATGGCCAGGTCCCATTGGGCGGCGGGTAGTTCGGCGAGAGTGCGCGTGTAGTCGCCGGGGACGAAGGTGATGGCGGGTTCGACGGTGTAGCGGCGGTGAGCGCGAACCAGCGACAGCGGTGTCTCGGGATCGGCGAATGCCTTGCGGGCCCGCGCATCCGAATCCAGGTAGGTCACCTCGGGCCACACGTAGGAGGGGGCGATGTCGAGGTAGCTGCCGGGGTACAGCACTCGCTGCGCGCCGGTGCACTCGGCGACCGCGGTGTAGAGCGGGGTGCGATCGCCGATGCGCCGCAGGTAGTCGGGGAAACTCGCGAGAGCGGACATGGGGTGCCTCCGTGGGGTGCCGGACCGGACCGGCACCGCGTGCGGGAGCCGCGACGCCGGTGCCGCGAGGGGTGGTGTGGGTGGTTGCTCAGAAGAAGTCGGCGAAGTGGATCGCGTCGGCGGCGGCCGCGCCCGCGCCGGCGGAGTTCATCGCGCCCTGTTCAGTTGTGGCGAGGTCCCCAGCGGCGTAGAGCCCGGCGATGTTGGTTTTCTGATGCTCGTCGACGGTCACGAGGCCACCGGAATCCAGTGCCAGTCCGAGGGTTTCGGTGAGCCGGGTGATCAGCGACACTTGCCGCTGGGGCAGATGCCACAGCAGTGTCTGCCGTTCGAGGGTTCGGCCGTCGGTGAATTCGATCGCCGACAGCTCGCCGTCACGGTGCACGAAGCGGGCGATCTCGCCCTGGATCAGGTCGCTGCTCTGCTCGCGCAACCGGTTTCGGATCTCGCTCGCGCCCTCGAGGTCGGGCGGGGACAGAACCACCACGTCGGAAGTCCAGGCCCGGAACGCGTCGGGGACCATGGGGGCGAAGTCGGGTTCGGCGGCCATGACCGCCCAGGCACGGTCGGCGTTCTCCTCACCGACACAGAACGGGCAGTGGATGATCGTGCGGCCCCAACACGCCGCGAAGCCGTCGATATCGGGGTGGATATCGACCATGCCGGTGGCCAGCAGCACCGTCCCGGCACGCGCCTGGGTGCCGTCGGCGAGGGTCACGGTGAATCCGTCCTCGTCTCGGGTGATGTCGTGCGCGAGGGTGTCGGCGCGGGTGGCCAGGCCGTAGGCGTCGAGATCTTTCCAGGTGCGCGCACGCAGGTCGGCCGGGCTGATCCCGTCGAGCCCGATCAGGCCGTGCATGCCCTGAGAGGCGGCGTTGCGCGGCGGTTCGGGGGATTCCACGACGAGCGAGCGGTGACGGTAGCGGGTGAGCGCCATGGCCGCGGCCAGGCCGGCGGGGCCGCCGCCGACGATCACGGTGTCGTAGTGAATGGGATTCATGGGTGTGCCTCCAAGGGCGACTCGACCGGACGACTGACCAATGGTCATACTACTGACTGACGGTCATTCATGACAAGCCGATGGAGGTCACACCATGCCCGAGACCCAGCACACCCACGCATTCGACTGGGATGCCATCTACCGCGGCGACGGCAGCGACACGATGGCCCCGGACGAACTACTGCTCGCCCACACCGTCGACCTGACCCCGGGCACCGCGCTCGACCTGGGCTGCGGAGCGGGCGGCAACGCCCTGGAACTGGCGCGCCGAGGATGGCGGGTCACGGGCGTGGACATCGCCCCCCATGCCCTGGCCGGTGCCCGCGCCAGCGCCTGCGCGCGCGGACTGGACCTCGAACTCGTCCTCGGCGACAGCGTCGACTGGCAGCCCGAGAACCGATACGACCTGATACTGAGCTCCTACGCCCTACCGTTCGGCCCGACCGCGCAGGCCGCCACCTTCATGACCATCGCCGCGGCCCTGGCGCCCGGCGGAACGCTCGTGCTCGGCGAATGGGATGCAGAGCGCACCTCATGGTCGGCTCCGGGTGAGCTGATCACCGCCGCGGACCTGCGCGCGGGGATCACCGCGGCCGGGCTGCGGATCGAACGACTCGAGCGGGTGTCGGTCCCGGCGCACCGCCATCACGGCCACGAACCCGCCGTCGGCACGCAAGCGGCGCTGATACTTCTCGCTCACGCACCACATGACATTCTGGACCCGAGAAGTGACCGAACGTCAGTCGCTCGCGCAGACCGGTCAGGATTCCGCCGGCCTCGGCCATGTTGCGGGCGAATCGGTCGAACTTCGTCGTGGTCAGCACGACCTGCCGGTCGGTGACCGCGGCGGCTGAGGAGGTGACCGCAGTGAGCGCATTGTCCAGGCCGGTGCGGTTCTTGCGGGTGGTGCCGGAGAATCCACTGTCGATGAAGATCCGTTCGCGTGGGACTCCGAGTGCGAGGAGTTGGTCGGTTTGGATCTCGACGTCTTGCCCCGTCGGTGGAGCAGCGGCAGCACCCCACCCGGAACGGCTCACCCATGCTCGAATTGTTCCGGATAGCGGGGGTTGATCGGGATGGTTTCCGGAACACCCCTACGGAACACCAGTGAGCTGGGCCGATATTCACGCTCCGAGGTGTCCGTTGGTGGATCGGCCAACGGAACGCCCGCAGGGATTTCAGGGGGCTGCTTCGTGACTCGGGCCAGCTTCAGGTTCGGTCAGCAGGACTTCGATCCCCCCAGGACTCCTGGGCGGGAAACGGTACCCGCAGCAGCGCGGCGTCGACCTCCCCTGCCGCCAGCCCGGCGGTGGGATCCCACCAGGAGCTCTGCCGCATCTCTACCCGCCGGCCAGGCCGCCGTTCACTGAACGCGCCGATGATCCGCGGTGTCGCCTCGTTCGCGGCGCTGGCGAGGAACCCGACCCGCAGGACCCGATCCTGTTCGGCTGCCGCCGTTTCACCTCGGTCACCGCGCGTTGCCAGCCGTCCAGCAGCGGTGCGACCGACTGAGCGAGCACCCGGCCCGGCGCGGTGAGCGTCATCCCGGAGCGGGAACGGAGGACAGCGGCACGCCGAGCAGGTCCTCCAGGCGATGGATCTGCTCGGTCAGCGAAGGCTGCGACATGGGGAGCTGCTGCGCGGCGCGGCTGAGGTTGCCCTCGGCGGCCACCGCCGAGAAATAGCGCAGCAGCCGGGTGTCGACATCCATGCCTTCAGGTTATGGATGCGGGTATTGGACGGGCAACAGACTATGTCGCGAGGCTGGAGGACATCGGTTCCACAGCAGAAAGGCCCACCATGTTCGCCCTGTACGCGACGCTGACCTGCCTCTTGCCCTGATCTCGGGTGAACGCGATCGTGAGGCCTTGCCGCCAGGTCGAATCCGGTCCGGGGGTCAGGCCTCGCCGTCGCGCTTCTCGCGCCATCGGTCGATGAGCGCGGGCAGCTCTGTTTCCATGTAGCCGTAGAAGTCCTGCATCTCGTGCAGCCGCTTGGCAGTCGGAGTGTCGCGCCCCGTCGCGTCCAGGCCGACCACGGCGGCGTTCTTCATCACCTCGAGCATCATGTTCTGCTGGGAGAACAGGCGCGCCCACACGCCCTCGGGAAACCGGTAGTGCTCGCGGCGGCTGCCCGGCGCAGGCACCCGCTCCACCATGCCCGATTGGGTCAGCTGCTTGATCGCGGTCGATACCCCACCGGTGCTGATCGACAGCTGTTCGCACAGGTCGGCCGCAGTCATCGTGTCCTGTTCGGTGTAGAGCAGGGCCGTCATCACCCGTGCGGTCGTTTTCTGCATGCCGCCCTGCGACAGCGTCAGTGCCAGCCGCTCGGCCGCGTCTCGAAGCCTCTGGTCGGAATCCATGCGCCCACCCTACAGAACCTTCGCACACTTCATAATCTTCACAAATCTCTGAATCTTCGATACCGTTCGAGACATGAACAACGCCATCGAGATCCGCGACCTCACCAAGACCTACGGCACCAGCCGGGGACTGTCCGGACTGACTCTCGACGTCCGCGCCGGTGAGGTGTTCGGCTACCTGGGGCCCAACGGCGCGGGCAAATCGACCACCATCCGGCTCCTGCTCGATCTGATCCGGCCCACCTCGGGAACCGCGACCGTGCTCGGACTCGACCCCCGCCACGACGGTGTCGCCCTGCGCAGGCGCATCGGCTATCTGGCCGGTGACTTCGTCGTCGACGGAGGCCAGCGCGTACGCGAATGCCTGCGGTTCCTCGCCCACCTGCGCGGCGGTGTCCCCCAGCCACGCATCGACGCACTCTGCGACCGGCTCGGCCTCGACCCGACCGCGACGATCAAGAGTCTGTCGAAGGGGAACCGCCAGAAGGTCGGCCTGGTACAGGCCTTCATGCACACCCCGGAACTGCTGATCCTCGACGAACCGACCTCCGGCCTCGACCCGCTGGTCCAGCAGACCTTCCTCGAGCTGGTCGCCGACGCCGCGAGGTCCGGTCAGACCGTGTTCATGTCCAGCCACATCATGGACGAGGTCGAAGCCGTCGCCGATCGCGTCGGCATCCTGCGCGACGGCACCCTCGTCGCCCTCGACACGGTCGCCGACCTACGCGCCTCGGCCATCCGCCGCATCGAGATCGGATTCGCCGACCCCGTCGCCCTCGCGGAGTTCCGCACCGTGCCCGGACTGGTCGAACCGCACCTCGACCCCTCCGGCACCATTTTGCGCGCCGGCCTGTCCGGAACGCCGGACGCGGTGGTCAAAGCCGCCGCACGACACACCGTGATCGCGCTGACCACCACCGAACCACACCTCGACGAGATCTTCCACCGCCACTACGCCGGCGCCGAGGCCGCACCGCGCACCGCCGCCTGACCACCCGAATCACCCTGTATCCGAAGGACATCCGCGATGACCACCACCATCGAACCCTCGATCGCCACCACACACACCGTCGTGGTCGCCGAAACGCTGCGTACCACCCGGCGCGGCCTGCTCGGCTGGACCGCCGGGATCACCGTCGCCGCCGTCGCCTACGCCAGCTTCTACCCGCAGATGGCGAAGAACGGCGCCGAACAGACCGCGAACCTGCCCGAAGGGCTGCGCGATGCGCTCAACATGAACGACATCGGATCCGCAGCGGGATACCTCGGTTCCACCGTCTTCGGCCTGCTCGTCGCGCTGCTGGCGATGTTCTTCGGCGCCGCGCTGGGCGCGCGCGTCACCGCCGCCGACGAGGAATCGGGCACCCTCGACCTGCTCCTGGCCCACCCCATCACCCGCGCCTCGCTGCTCCTGCAACGCTTCGCCGCACTCGTCGCGGCGGCCACCGGGGTCGGTGTCGTCCTGTGGCTGGCCATGCTCGCCATCCGGGGCAGCGCCGAACTGACCTCGATCAGTGCGGGCCGGTTCGCCGCGCAATGCCTGCATCTGGTCCTGCTCACGGTGCTCTTCGGCGCCCTTGCCACCGCCATCGGCGCCGTCACCGGGCGCCGTGGCACCGTGTTCGCCGTGACCGCGGTCGCCGGGGTGACCGCCTGGGCCGCGCACACCTTCGCCGACCAGATCGGCCTCGGAGGGCTCGCCTACCTGTCGCCGTTCCACTACTACATCGACAGCGAACCGCTGCGACACGGCATCGATCCCCTCGCTGTCGTCGTCCTCGCCGCCGCCTCGATCGCCCTCGTCACCGCAGGCACCTACCGGTTCACCCGTCGAGACCTCGGCTGAGGCCATGGTCGAGAAGGCGACCCCCTCGGTCAGGATCGACTGGTCTCCTCGTGATCGTCGAAATATTCGCGGGCGCGGTCGATCGCGGCCATGTTCTGCGAGGCCCAGGCCAGCAGTGTGTCGATGGGTGGGCACAGAGACTTGCCGAGCGGGGTGATCCGGTACCTGACGGCCACCGGGCGGGTGGACACGACCTCACGCTCGATCACACCATTGCGCTCCAAGCGCCGCAGCGTGGCGGTGAGCGACTTCTGGGTGACCTGCGGGATGGCCCGACGCAGTTCGTTGAAGCGGCAAGGTCGTTACGTCGCAGTGGGAACAGGGGCCGTGCACGTCCACGTCAGCGGCCAGATCGCCCGACACAGCGATGGGACCGCGGTGGCGCCCGGTGATCTGGCCGGACAGGTCGCCCAAGCGCTGCGCAACACCTCCATCGGCCTGGCCGCCGCGGGCGCGACCTTCGCCGACGTGCTGCGCCTGACGTTCTATGTGACAGCCTGGACCGCGGACAAGATCGGCGATTTCATGGCCGGCGTCGAAGCCGTCGCCCCCGAGATCGGACTGCCCCTGCCGCTACCCCCGGCCTCGCTCATCGGTGTCGAAAGCCTCTTCGAACCCGACGTCCTCGTCGAAGTCGAGGCCACCGCGCTCACGGACTGATCCCAGTGGGGTGCGCGCCGGTTCCGGATCGCTGTTCCACACACCGATAGCCGAGCGCACACCGACTCAGCTCACCGCGTCGCCGTCGTAGATGGCTCGGCAAGCCCCCACCTCGTCCATGTGGTCTTGCGCCCAGAGACGGACCTGACGCAAGGTCTGATGGAGCGAGAGGCCGAGATCGGTCAGTGCGTAGTCGACGGTGACCGGGACCGTCGGCGTCACCGTCCGGGTAACGAGTCCGTCGCGCTCCAACGACCGCAATGTCTGCGTGAGCATCTTCTGGCTCACACCGGCGATGAGCCGAGCGAGCTCGGAATACCGGAGAGTGACAGGCGCACCGTCACCGCCGGTGCTGTCTCCCCCGAGAGCACACAGGATCAGTACGACCCACTTGTCGGAGAGCCGGTCGAGAAGATTCCGGCTCGGACACGCCGCGAGGAAGGCGTTGTATGCGTTTCTGGCCTGCTCGCGCTTCCCGGCAGCGCTCCTGGTCGCCATGGATGGCCCTCCGAACCTGGTGTGTTACGCACTCCGAAGTGCCTACTTTCCATCATAGAGTTACGCACCGAAGCTGGTGTGGTAGCGGCGCGATGCTCGATCGACGCTCACCACGAAGGGAATCACGATGACCACCACTTCTACCCTCCCCGGCGGGACCTGGACTCTCGGCGACCGCACGGTGCCACGCTTCGGGTACGGGGCCATGCAGCTCACGGGACCCCAGGTGATGGGCCCACCCGCCGACCGCGACGCCGCCGTCGCTGTCCTTCGCGAAGTGGTCAGGCAGGGCATCACACATATCGACACCAGCGACGCCTACGGCCCGCGAGTCACGAACGAGCTGATCCGCGAAGCGCTGCACCCCTACCCGGAATCCGTGGTGATCGCGACCAAGGTCGGCGCACGTCGAGACGCCGAGGGCGGCTGGCCCACGGCCCGCGATCCCGAATCCCTGCGCAGGCAGGTGCACGACAACCTCGAATCCCTCGGAGTCGACGCTCTCGACCTGGTGAACATGCGTATGGGCGACGCGACCGGACCTCAGCCGGGCTCGATCACCGAGGCATTCGAGACCCTCGCGGGCCTCCAGCAGCAAGGCCTGATCCGGCACCTCGGCGTCAGCAACGTGACCGCCGACCAGATCGCCGACGCACGGCGAATCGCCCCGGTGGTCTGCGTCCAGAACATGTACAACCTGGCCCACCGGCACGACGACGAGCTTGTCGATCGACTCGCCGCGGACAACATCGCCTATGTCCCCTTCTTCCCCCTCGGCGGCTTCGCACCCCTGCAGGCGGACGCGCTGTCAACAGTGGCTATGCGACTGGACGCGACACCGATGTCGGTGGCGCTCGCCTGGCTCCTGCAGCGCTCGGCGAACATTCTGCTGATCGCGGGCACGTCCCAGCTAGCGCATCTCCGGGAGAACATCACCGGCGCCGGACTCCACCTGTCCGCCGACGATGTCGCGGAACTGGACAGCATCGGCAGGTGATCATGCCGACCAGCGAGCGAGCCGGCACCACCGGATCCCGGTGATCGGTCCCGGCGCACCCCCGCTACCGGCGTTCCGACGACTTCGCTCAGCCGATTCGGACGCCGGGCCGGCGCCCGGCGACGACGGTGCTGAGATCCCGCTCACGATCGGACAAACCGGCTTGTCACCCTACCCTCCCGTAAGGGTAGGGTTCGGCGCGTGGCGCTGCGGCGATGCGGCCCACGTCCCCGACGATCATTCCCGCGTGCGGCGTCCGCACGCGGGTGCGCCCGCGTGCGCGATTCACCGAATGGAGAGCCATGGCGGCGACGGCACATCGACAGGCCGACGAGGGTTCGGTGCTCGCCGCCCTGCGCAGCCCCGCCCGGCTGCGCACCGAGGTGCTGGCCGGACTTGTGGTCGCGCTTGCGCTGATCCCGGAGGCGATCTCGTTCTCCATCATCGCCGGTGTCGATCCACGCGTCGGGCTGTTCGCCTCGTTCACCATGGCCGTCACCATCGCCGTGGTCGGCGGCCGCCGCGCCATGATCTCGGCCGCCACCGGCGCGGTCGCCCTCGTGGTCGCGCCGATCGTCGCCGAGCACGGACTCGACTACCTCATCGCCACCGTCATCCTGGCCGGGATCATCCAGATCGTGCTCAGCCTCGCCGGAGTCGCCAAGCTGATGCGGTTCATTCCGCGCAGCGTCATGGTCGGCTTCGTCAACGCTCTCGCGATCCTGATCTTCCTCGCCCAGATCCCGCACCTGATCGGGGTGCCGTGGCTGGTGTATCCGATGGTGGCCGTGGCACTGGCGGTGATGGTGCTGCTGCCCAAGCTCACCACCGCGATCCCCGCGCCGTTGATCGCGATCGTCACCCTCACCGCACTGACCATGATCTTCGCGCTCGACGTGCCCGATGTCGGCGACGAGGGTGAACTGCCGTCCAGCCTGCCCGCGTGGCTGATACCCGACGTGCCGTTCACCGTCGACACCCTGCGGATCATCGCCCCGTACGCCCTCGCTGTCGCCCTCGTCGGTCTGCTCGAATCGTTGATGACCGCAAAGCTCGTCGACGACATCACCGACAGCCACTCCGACAAGACCCGCGAAGGCTGGGGCCAGGGCGTGGCCAATGTGGTCACCGGATTCTTCGGCGGCATGGGCGGATGCGCCATGATCGGCCAGACCATGATCAACGTGAAGGTCTCCGGCGCCCGCACCCGGATCTCGACCTTCCTGGCCGGGGTGTTCCTACTGATCCTGGTGGTCGGCCTCGGCGGCCTCGTCGCGCAGATCCCGATGGCCGTGCTCGTCGCGGTGATGATCATGGTGTCGGTGGGCACCATGGACTGGCATTCGATCGCGCCGAAGACCTTGCGCCGCATGCCGATCGCCGAAACCACCGTCATGGCGGTGACCGTCGTCGTCACCGTCGCCACCCACAACCTGGCCTACGGGGTGATCGCGGGCGTGCTGACCGCGATGGTCGCCTTCGCCCACCGGGTCGCCCACTTCACCGAGGTCGAGAAGGTCGCCGAGTCCGACACCGATCACGACGGCACCGTCGACACCAGGGTGTATCGGGTGCGCGGCGAACTGTTCTTCGCCTCCAGCAACGACCTGGTCTACCAGTTCGACTATGTGGACGACCCCGCTCATGTCGTGATCGACATGTCGCAGGCACACATCTGGGACGCCTCGACCGTGGCCACCTTGGACGCCATCACCACCAAATACGCCGCCAAGGGCAAGAAAGCCGAGATCATCGGGCTCAACCCGGCCTCGGAAGCCCGCCATGACCGATTGTCCGGGCACCTGGTCGGCGGGCACTGAGGTGCCCGCCGACACCAGCGGCTACCTGCAGATCGGGCAGGTAGCCGAGCTCACCGACCTGTCCCTGAAATCCATCCGCCACTGGGACGAGGTCGGCCTGGTCCAGCCCTCGGCCCGGTCGGCAGGCGGATTCCGGCTCTACACCGCCGCCGACGTCGACCGTATGCTGCTGATCCGCCGAATGAAACCTCTCGGGTTCTCCCTGACGGAGATGAAACACCTGCTCGACGCGATCGACATCCTCGACGACCCGACCGCACCCGCCGACCGGCACACCATCGCCCGCGCCGACCTGCGCGTGCTGCGCGACAAGGCGGCCGACAGCGCCGAGCGGCTGCGCAAACACCTCGCCTACGCCGAGGAATTCACCGACCTGCTCACCACCCGCGCCACCACCGACCCGCACTGAACCCGAGACCCCCGGCTCCGGTGACCCGATGGATGTCGAATTCGGCACCGACGTGTGGGCCGAGCTGCTCGAGCCGTTCCTCGACACCGATCGTCCCCGCGCACATCCGCACGGCACTCGGCCCGGCCGACGAGTTCTACCGGTGGGCAATGGGTCTGCCCGACCTGCCAACCGTCGCTGACGGCCGGCGGAAAACGGCGACCTGATCGGGCCGCTGAGCTACCGTGAGACCCAGCCGCCGAGGAGAGGACGACCGCGATGTATCCGCCCGGCCCCCGACAGCCTCCCCTCGTGCAGACACTGCGCTACCTCCAGCGACGCGAGCGTTTCCTGACCGCCACCGCGCGCCGCTACGGCGACACCTTCACCCTGCGCCTGCTGCCGCCCTACCCACACCACCTCGTCGTGTTCACCCGACCCGAACACATCAGGGAGATCTTCGCGGCCTCTCCCGCCGACCTGCACGCCGGGGAGAGCAACGCGATCCTGCGCCCCCTGCTCGGCGAGCACTCGGTACTGCTCACCGACGACGACGCGCACGCACGCGCCCGGCGCCTGCTCATGCCCGCCTTCACCGGGGCCGCCCTGGCGGGCTACCGCACACTCGTCGAACGGATCGCGGCCGACCACATCGAAACGTGGACTACCGGCACCACCGTGCGCGGTCTCGACGCGATGACCGCCATCACCCTCGACATCATCAGCGAGGTCGTGCTCGGCGTGAGCGATCCACGACGCCGGGCGCAGATCGGCCCACCGATGCGCCGCATCACCGAGATCGCCCCGCTGACCCTGCTCGGCTCGCGCGCACCACGTCTGCAGAACCACGGCCCGTGGAAACGATTCCACGACGACAAGGCCCTCCTGGACAGCAGGCTCTACGCCGAGATCGCCGCCCGTGAGACCGGCGCCGGCGCACCCGGCGGCGACGTGCTGTCCCGCCTGCTGGCCGCCGGAGCGGCGACCGAGCACCCGCTCACTCCCACCGAACTGCGCGACCAGCTCGTCACGCTGCTCGCCGCCGGTCACGAGACCACCTCCTCGGCCCTGGCCTGGGCGCTGCACGAGCTCGCCGCCGACCCAGAGCGCCAGGAATCGGCCCGCCGCGCCGCGCACGACGGCGACACCGCCTATCTCGAAGCGGTGATGAAGGAGGCGCTGCGCTTCCACTGGGTCATCGGCGGCGTCGTCCGCAAGCTGACCCGCGACCTGACGCTCGGCGGGCATCGGCTGCCCGCGGGCACGGTGGTCGCGTGCTCGATCCTGCTGGCCCATCGCGACGGCGAGTCCTACCCCGACGCGGTGTTCCGGCCCGAACGCTTCCTCGACGGCACCCTCGCCCCGCACACCTGGTTCCCCTTCGGCGGTGGTGTCCGACGCTGTCTCGGCGCGGGTTTCGCCCTCATGGAAGGCGCGGCAGTGCTGCAGGAGATCCTGCGCAGGCACCGCATCGAGCTCCCGCCGGGCGCTACCGGGCGAGGCCGCGTTCGCAACATCACCCACGTGCCCGCCGACGGCGCCCCGATCCTGGTGCGGGAGCTGGCCCGGACCTGAACCGAGCAGACCACGCTCGGCGGCGACCACCGCTCGCGGCCCCCACCACATCGCGGTCCCCGATGATCCACAGAATCCGAAAACGTGGCAGTTATCACTACCGTGCCTTGCATGTTGGCAACGGCCGTGACCAAAACGTTAAGGTTCAGGCATGGTACGTCACGGAGCAGCCACTACAGACCCGGACGTGCCGAATGTTCCTCTCCCCCAGCAACATCCGGCACCCCTCGCGTCCACCGAAGATCCCGGCGACGCCACCGAAACCCTGTCCGGCCAGGTCGACGACCATTTCCCGCGACTCGGCGACATCAGCTTCCTCACCACTGCGGCCCGCCACCGGCTCGCCGCCTTCATCCACACCAAACTCGCCGAACTCGAAGAAATGGCCTGAGGGCATCGGACCCCGCGAGTCGCCTGCGCCCATCGATGCCCTGATCGCCTAAGCTCGAGCGCCAGGAATCAACGACGGCAACGATTCGATGCACCGAGGGGGCGGCGTGAACACCGACACCGCGGTCGTCCTCCCCGAACAGGTGCGGACCGAGCTGCGGCGGGGCGTGCGCAGCGTACTCGTCGACACCGCCGCGCTGCGGATGGTCCGGGAACGGTTCGACGACGGACAAGCCGACGCGTTGCGGCGGTACCTGGAAGCCTCCCAGTCTGCGAACACCTTGCGCGCCTACCGCACCGACTGGATCGCCTGGGCGGGATGGTGCGTGGCCGAGCAGCGGCAGGCGCTGCCCGCCGACCCGCTCGACGTCGCCGTGTATCTCGCGGCCGCGGCCGATGCCCGACGAGACGGTGGCGCATGGGCTTTCAGTCCCGCCACCCTCGAACGGAAGTCCGCCGCGATCGCCGCCGTGCACGCCGCGAACGGACTCCCCGCACCGACCCGGTCCGATGTCGTCCGGCTCACCCTGCGCGGAATCCGGCGCACCCGGCGCACCCCGCCGACCCGCAAACGCCCCGTCCTGCTGCACACCCTCGACCAGCTGCTCGCCGAACTCCCCGCACCAGGGTGGCCCACCGAACCGGCCCGGCGCCGGGACGCCCTCGCCCTGCTCGTCGGGTTCGCCGGAGCGCTGCGCCGCAGTGAACTCGCCGGCCTGCGCATCGCCGACGTCCACGCGCGCACCGACCACACCACCGGCGAACCGCTGCTCGTCGTCCACCTGCCCACCACCAAGACCGACCCCACCGGTGCCGCCGAACAACGCATCGCCCTCCCCCGCGGCACCCACCCACGCACCTGCCCGGTGTGCGCGTTCGCCGATTGGGTCCGGCTGCTCGAGATCCACGACGCCGAAGGCACTGCCGGAACCCGCGCGTGGACCACCGCCAACCCCGTACCCGACACCACGATCCACCGCTGCCACGGCTTCACCGGCACCCCGCTCAGCGCGCAGACCGACCGGCCACTGTTCCCCACCATCAACCGCCACGGCTCCCTCGGCACCGCGGCGCTGTCCGGCCGAGCTGTCGCCGAACTCGTCAAACGCTACGCCGCCCGCGCCGGCCTCGACCCCGACCTGTTCTCCGGCCACTCGCTACGCGCCGGCTTCGCCACCCAAGCCGCGCTCGGCGGTGCCAGCGACCGGGAGATCATGCGCCAGGGCCGCTGGGCCAACCCACGCACCGTCCACGGCTACATCCGCACCGCCAACCCCCTCGAAGACAACGCCGTCACCAAGCTCGGCCTCTGAGTCAGCGCACCGCTCTTCAGCGTTCCGACGCACCCGCGGCGAGGATCGCGCTCAGATCCTCGGGAATCGGCATCGGCGTGAACACACCGACATCGGACCGTCCGGTGTTCCCGAGTGGAGCCCGCCCGGTCGCGGAGGCGACGCCGGCGCCTGCGAGCCGAATCACCTGCCCGACCGCTTCGCGACGGTCGCGGCACCGCAGCGCGAGAACCAGCATCACCCAATGGACACGAGTGTGCGGCCAGGCCCATGGCTGCGAAAGGATGTGCGCCCGTTCGAGCGCATGCCACCTCTCGTCGAGCTCGGCGGCGCTGTGTGCGCGGCTCAGCTCGGCCTCGAACGCGGATCGAACGGACACGGGCATACGGGACATCGGAACCTCCATTGCTGTCGAACTGACCGACAGCCTCCCAGCGCGGCCATGCCGTGGGCTTGAACGAACCTGCTACGGAAGCTCGTCCACCCACCGCAGCCGCCCGAAATCCGACGGAGCCGCACCGAACATGCTGTGGCAGACCCGATTCAGATGGGCGCTGTCGGCGAATCCCGCACCATGCGCGGCCTCGGTGAACGAACGGCCCGCGGCGACGAGCCGCATCGCCTGCTGCATCCGCAACCACCGCACATACGCCCGGAACGGAAGCCCCATCTCGGCGGCGAACAGATGCGCCAGCCTGCTCTCGGACAGCCGCACTCGCAGTGCCACCGCGGCGAGCCGGACCGGGCCGTCGGCCAGCAACCCAGGCAGCTCGGCCCGCACGCGACGGACGGCCGGATGACCGGTCTCATCCGCGTGCCCGCCCAGGCCGGCCACCAGATCGGCCGTACCGATCGGCCCCGACAGAAACAGTGACCCGGCACGCACCCAGCCATCGACCGTGTCGCCGCGGTCAGGACACAGCGTCGCCACCGCACTCGCTTCCGGCGCCACATGGACCACCGTCGACGCCGCGGCACCGTGGACCACCCGGTGCCGGACATTCGGCGGAACCACCACCGCGCGACAGGTCGTCGTGTTCCCGTAGGCATCACCGATCGCGAAGCGGGACTCGCTCGTCAGTACCTGTACCGAATGATGCGCATGCAGCGTGGTCGCGCCGACGTCACCCGTCAACACCATCACACCGGGCCGAAGCAGCATCGTCCCGGCCCATTCGCTAGCACCGGTCATTCGCAGTCCACGCCATGAACGTTCGGCAACCACCACCGCAGGATGACCCGCAACACGCCACGACACAAGTCCGGCTCTCCGGCGCATGTTCACCCGAAGGGCCACCGACAAGCGGTAGCCGCAGTGACCGGCGACCCCAACCGCGAGCGTCACCCTGCCGCTCATCCCGTCGCCCCCACGAACCTCGCAGTCCTCGTGCAAAGATCGCCCAGTGAGCAGCAGTCAGGAGTCACCGCGGGATTCAGCTCTTCGCGCCGCCCACCGCTATTCCGCCCGGCACCGCTTCGAGATCGAGGCGAGCTCCCGCTGTGGCTGCTTCCACTGCCGCACAACTTTCCCGCCCTCGGCGATTCAGGACTGGACCGACACGCAGAGAGGGCGGGGCGAGACGGCACTGTGCCCGATCTGCGGGATAGACAGCGTCATCGGTGACTCGTCCGGCTATCCGCTCACTGCCGAGTTTCTGACGGGGATGCACGACTACTGGTTCTGACGCGGCCTGCCGTCCCGGAGCAAGATGCGCGGCCTGCACATATACCGGCCTCGACACTGGGCGAGCCGAGCAGCGAGCCCAACCCCCCTCCTCTTTGCTAGAGGCTGGTAGAGGCGAACATGTATGCGAAGTGACGGCGGGTGGTTGAGGGGGAGTGCACATAGTTGAATGCGCATATCTACGTATCCCGATGTTATATGCTGCCAGAAGCCACACCTACGCATTTCCGTCGTTCGATCCAGCCCCTGTCGCACACTGGGATCCACTCCCCCTGCTTCCTCGCACCCACCTGGAGCTTCATGCCCTCCCCCAGTGGCCGCCGTATCCTCGCCATCATCGCTGCGCTGACGGCAACGCTCGGCGCAGGCCCCTCCCCCGCTTTCGCCCGCCCGGCCGCACCCGCCCAGCTCGCACCCCTCGGCCCCGAATTCCTCTGGGGCGTCGCCGCGTCCGGCTTCCAAGCGGAAGGCGATGCGCCCGACAGCAACTGGCGGCGCTATGTCGAGTCCGGCAAGACGAAGGACCCCTATCTGAACTCCGTCGACTTCCTGGCACGGTTCCGTTCGGATATCGCTCTCGCCGCCGATCTCGGGGTGCGGGTCTATCGCATCGGCATCGAGTGGGCCCGACTGCAGCCACACGCCGGCGTGTGGGACGTGGACGGTTTCGCGTTCTACGACGAGGTCGTCGATGCCATCGTCGCGGCGGGCATGCGGCCCATGCTCACCCTCGACCACTGGGTGTACCCCGGCTGGGCAGCCGAACGAGGTGGCTGGCGCGATGAGCGGATCGTGGCGGCCTGGTTGAGCAACGCTCGGCGCGTCGTCGACCGATACGCCGACACCGACCCGCTCTGGGTCACCTTCAACGAGCCGACCGTGTACCTGGTGAACGAGCTGCGCCACGGCGGCATAGACGCGGCGGGCCTGCCCGTCATGGCCGAGCGGATCGCCCAGGCGCACAACGAGATCTACGACTACATCCACGGCGTGCGACCAGGGGCCCAGGTCACCAGCAATGCCGCGTTCATTCCCGCCGTCGACGACGCGATCAGCGGCCCGCTGCTCGACCGCATCGCGGCCCGGCTCGACTACGTCGGCATCGACTACTACTACGGCCTGTCCCCCAGCCAGCTCACCGTGCCCGATTTCGACCGGCTGTGGACGATGCCCCTGCAAGCCGAGGGCATCTACTACGCACTCGACCACTACGCGCGCCGCTTTCCCGGCAAGCCCCTCTACATCGTCGAGAACGGCATCCCGACCGAGAACGGCCTACCCCGGCCGGATGGCTACACCCGCGCCGACGCGCTGCGTGACACCACCTACTGGCTGCAGCGCGCCGTCGCCGACGGTATCCCGGTGATCGGCTACAACTATTGGAGCCTCACCGACAACTACGAATGGGGCTCGTACACACCGCGTTTCGGTTTGTACACGGTCGATGTCCTGACCGACCCGACGCTCACCCGCACCCCCACCGACGCGGTCGAGGCCTATCGCGCGATCACCGGATCCGGCGGCGTCCCCGCGAACTACCTGCCGACCCGCGCCCCGGTGACCTGCTCCCTGGTCGACCCGCCCGGCAGCTGCACCGATCCGGTGACGCTCCCGCAGTAGCGGATCGAGCCAGACCCCGGTGCTCTAGACTCGGACGGGTGTCGAGCGCAACGTCACGCCCGGTGAGCGGCAGACAAGCCCGATGGCAGCCACACAACGACAGCCGCCGGGAGCGCATCGTGGTGTCGGCGATCGAATTGCTCGAACAGGCGCCGGTCGGCGTCGAGGTGCCGATCATGCAGATCGCCGAGCATGCCGGGCTCGCGAAGTCGGTGGTGTACCGGCAGTTCGCCGGGCGCGACGAACTGGATCGCCGGATCAGGCGCGAGATCTCCGACCGGTTCGTCGCCGATATCGAAGACGCCCTCGATATCGCCGACGGGTCCATCCACTCGATCCTGGTGCGCACCATCGGCGCCGTGGTCACCTGGATCGAGGACCATCCCCGGCTGCACGAGTTCCTGCGCACCGGCCCGTCGGAGGAGGGCTCCGAGGTCGATGCGATGAACGCGCTGATCGCGACCATCGCGGCGTCGACCCGGGCCCTCGTCACCGGCCTCGCCGGGGTGGTCGGTGTCGCCGACGACGGGTCGGTCGACACCATGACCTTCGCCATCGTGTCGATGACCGAGGCCACCGTGACCCGCTGGGCCGGCGACCCGGCGCCGCTGCTGAGCCGGGAGCAACTGATCGAGGAAGTGGCCTCCTACGCCTGGCACGTGGTCGACGGGGTGGCCCGCAGGCACGGGCTCACCCTCGACCCCGAACAGCAGCTGGTCGAGATCATCACCCAGTTCGCCGCGCCGAACTAGGCCACCCGGCGCAGGCCGCGTTCCGGCTCGCTGCGGTAGCGCGAGGCGGGACCATCGATGCCGAGCGCCCGCCACAATCGGCGCGCGACCGGGTTCATCAGACCGAGTTCCTCGGTGAGTTTACGCATGTCGGCGAAGTATCCGGACAGGATCTTGCGGGAGTGTTCCGACTTCCAGAACGCCTGCTCGATCACCTCGCGCGGGATGTCGAACTCCTTGGCGAACGAGCGTGGCGGCGCCATGATCTCGCTCGCCAGCCAGCGCATCGCGAGGGGGAACGCGACCGAGCACACGCCGCGGTTGAACGTTCCCATCCGGCCGATGTGGAGTGCGAGGAACTCGCCGGCGAAGGAGATGTGCCGCGCTTCCTCGGCGATGTGGATCTCCATGGTGCGCAACACCAATGGCGGCATGGTCGCACCCTCGCGGATGACCGCCTTCTGGTAGTGGTCGATCGGTTCCTCACCGGCGAGGATGCCGATGAACAGAATCGTGTGCGCGTAGCCGCCCGCCACGCCGATCAGCGGCGACATCGCCTTGAACACGGGCCGCATACCCGGCACGTCGATCCCGATGCGGTTCACCAGCTCCTGGAACATCTGGATGTGGTTGCACTCTTCGGTCATCTCGTGCAGGCAGTACCGGAACTCGGGCGAGCCGTTCGGCAGCTTCATGACGTACTGCATCATCCCGCGGATCAGGATGCTCTCGAAGGCCGCGCCGACTTTGACCGCGTTCGCGGTGCGCCACCGGCCGATCGCGATCTGTTTGTCCAGCGGCTGGTCGCGATACCACTGGGTCGCGCCGAGCGGATCGACGTCGGGCGAGAGTACCCAGCGCACGTCGTTCGGGTCGAGGGCGAGCTCGGGCGAATCCCAGTCGATATCGAGGTAGGGGTCGAAATGCCGGTCGACGGACCCCTGCGACAGGGTCGCCAGCGCATCCCGGTACTCCTCGGTGATGAATTCGCCACGGCTCGATTCGGTCAGCGTCATCGGTGCCTCCTCGGTTCGTGTCCGGCGACGGCGTTGTTGCGGCCGTCACACCGGATGATCCGAGAATAACTGAGACCTAGAGTCCCACACAACCCCGCGCGCCGGTTTGTGACCCGGACGCGATCGGCGTTACTCGACGAGCAGAACCACGAGCTGCCGGGCCAGATCCGCATCACCGGGACCACCGAGCCACACCAGCGGTCGCCGCGGATCGAGCCGGTCCAGCGCATCGGTCAGCGAACCGAACACCCGGTCGGCGCGCACCACGCAGACCTGCGGCACCACCTCCGACACCGCGGGGCCACCGTCGACCTCCAGGGCGAGCGAGCCGGTCGAGGCATCGCCTGCGACGACGTCGCGGACCACCGCCTCACCGGTGCCGCTTTCCGCCGCGCCGCCGTGCACCACCTCGTGCCCCGGCGCGCTCGCCCAGTGGTCCAGCCACGCCGGGCCGGGTTCGACCGCGGCGCGGACCGACCGCACGCTCATGCCGTAGAGCACATCCGCCACCGCGGCGGGCAGGCCGTCCAGATCAACCATGCGCACGAGCGAACCGTGCTCGCGCAACCGATCTGCGAAGCGGGCGAGCACCCCGGCCCGTTCGGCCGGATCGAGATGGCCGCGCGCGCCCGCGGAACGGCGCATGGGCACCCGACGTTCGTCGTCGGGCAGGTCGAGCAGCCCGTCACGGACGCGGCGCAAGATCTCCTCGCGAGAATTCACTCGGGCACTCCCGTTCGTTGGCGACGCACCGAGCTTCGCCGTTCACACATCTCTCACCCCACATACCGCGGGAACCACCTCGATCGCTACGGTACCGACCGCTTCCCGGTATCCAGTCGCCCACGCCGCGCCAATCAGCTACTTTTCGGCAATCCGCGCGAAGCCCAGCATGCTCAGCATCTGATCGATCTGCAACTCGAACACGGCCGCGCGATCGGCGAAGGTATCGCGCCCGTACATGTCGAAGACGTCGAAACTCACCGCGCCGAACAGCGTGGTCCACACCGTCAGGCCCGCCGCGATCACCCAGTCGGGCGCGGCGAGCCCGAATTGCGCGCGAATTGCGGAGAAGTCGGCCGCTGTGGGGGCCGACACGATCGGCTCGGCCGATGGTGGGGTGAGGTATTCGGCACGGTAGGCGTCGTCGATGATGCCGAGCAGGGTGGCGATCACCCGGATACCCGGCGCCTCGGTGTCCTGCGCGGGGGCCGCGTAGCCGGGCACCGGGGTACCGAACAGCAGTCCGTACCACGCCGGCTCGGCCAGCGCCCACGATCGGACCGTCCGCGCCGTGACGCGGAAGCGGGTCGCGGGATCGGAAGCCACGGCGGCGAGGGCGGCGTCGACGGCGTCGCCGAGCGCGTTGTAGCCGTCGACAACCAGCAGGGTCAGCAGCTCGTCACGGCTGCGCACGTAGCGGTACACCGCCGAGGAGACCACACCGAGGTCGCGGGCCACCGCGCGCAGCGACAGCGCCGCGGCACCCTGCGAGGCGAGGTGCTCGCGGCCGATCCGCTTGATGTCGGCGATCGTCTTGGCGCGGGCCAGTGCGCGCGGTCCCGGTCCGTCGGTGCTCATCGTCCGATCATCGCGCACGCGCAGCGTCGTCGGCCCGCGGTGCCGGGTCCGGCGCCGCGGGCGTGCCCGCCGCACGCTGGATCTCGGCGGCGAAGGTGGCGCCACCCACCTCCCAGGCCATCGCGAGGAACTGTTCCCTGAACCGGCTCAGGTCGACCCCGATGTCCTCGCCGCCGTAGCCGGTGCCCGCCGCGGCGCGCACCGTGCGCACGACCTCGTCGGCCAATTCGGCGATCCGCTCGCGGATCAACGTGCGCAACACCCCACTCAGGGTGATGTCGGTGCCGGTGTCGTAGAGCACCAGCGCACCCTTGAGCATGGGCCGGTCGGCGACGAACCAGCGGTCGCCGCGACGCTCGAGGTAGCCCGCCGCGATCAGCTCGGCGAGGACGTCGGTGCCCCGATCCCCGAGCAGCCCGGCCAGCTCGGCGTCGTCGAGCAGGACCGCGCGCTCGCCGGACTGCGCGCCACGCGGATCGAACAGTGTCCGCCAGTCACCGGCCGCGGGCTCGGCGTCGAAGACCTCGCGGATCGCATCGAGTCGAAGGCCCCTGGCTTGCATGGCGACGATATCGCGCAGCCGGTCCAGGTGCGCGTCGGTGTACACCACCTCTTTGCCTGCGCGCGCGGGCTTGGGCAGCACGCCGAGGGAGTGGTAGTAGCGGATCGTGCGCGCCGCGACGCCACTGACGTCGGCGAGCTCCGCGCGGGTATATCGGGCCACCGGACCAGCATAGGACCGCCACGCGCCGAACTTTGACAGTTCCGACTGTCGTCGTTAGCGTTACCCAGGTCACTGTCGACACCCTTCAGGAGCCCGAGTATGTCCGAACGCAAGACCGATTTCGACGTGCTGATCGTCGGCTCCGGCTTCGGCGGCAGCGTCACCGCGCTGCGCCTGGTCGAGAAGGGCTATCGGGTCGGCATTCTCGAGGCCGGACGCCGGTTCGCCGACGACGAGCTGCCCAAGACCAGCTGGGACCTGCGCAAGTTCCTGTGGGCGCCCAAGCTCGGCTGCTTCGGTATCCAGCGCATCCATCCCCTGCGCGATGTGCTGATCCTCGGCGGCGCGGGCGTCGGCGGTGGCTCGCTGAACTACGCCAACACCCTGTACGTGCCGCCGGAGCCGTTCTTCCAGGACGCACAGTGGCGCGAGATCACCGACTGGCGCGACGAGCTCACCCCGTACTACGAGCGGGCCAAGAAGATGCTCGGGGTGGTGCAGAACCCGCACATGACTCCGGCCGACGAGATCTTCAAGTCGGTCGCCGAGGACATGGGCGTCGGCGACACCTTCGTGCAGACTCCGGTCGGAGTGTTCTTCGGCGAACCGGGCAAGACTGTGGCCGACCCGTACTTCGGCGGCGCCGGTCCCGAGCGCACCGGATGCGTCGAGTGCGGCGACTGCATGGTCGGCTGCAAGTTCGGTGCCAAGAACACGCTCGTCAAGAACTACCTGTACCTGGCGGAACAAGCCGGGGCGCAGGTCGTTCCGATGACGACGGTCACCGCGTTGCGGCCGCTACCCGACGGCAGCTGGGATGTCGCGACCGAGCGCACCGGCGCCTGGCTGCGCAAGGATCCCAAGACCTATACCGCCGGCCAGGTCGTGCTGGCGGCGGGCACACTCGGCACCCAGAAACTGCTGCACGCCATGCGAGACCAAGGAACCCTGCCGAACCTGTCGGACCGGCTCGGTCTGCTCACCCGCACCAACTCCGAGTCCATCGTCGGCGCGGCGACCAAGAAGCTCGCCCCCGGCCAGGACTTCACCAAGGGTGTCGCGATCACCTCGTCGATCCACCCGACCCCCGATACCCATATCGAGCCGGTGCGCTACGGCAAGGGCTCGAATTCGATGGGCCTGCTGCAGACGCTGATGGTCGACGGCGGTGGCAGGATCCCGCGCTGGCTGCGCTTCCTCGGCATCGCGATCCTGCATCCCCTGACCCTGCTCGGCTTCCTCAGTGTGAAGAACTGGAGCGAGCGCACCATCATCTCGCTGGTGATGCAGCATCTGGACAATTCGATCACCACCTACACCAAGCGCGGTGTCTTCGGCCGCAAGCTCACCTCCAAACAGGGCCACGGACAGCCGAATCCGACCTGGATCCCGGCGGGCAACGAGGTGACCCGCCGGGTCGCGGACAAGATCGACGGTGTCGCGGGCGGAACCTGGGGCGAAGTGTTCAACGTCCCGCTCACCGCGCACTTCCTCGGCGGCGCCGCCATCGGTGCCGACCCCGCGCACGGGGTGATCGACGCCTACCACCGGGTGTTCGGCTATCCGACGCTGAGCGTCGTCGACGGTGCCGCCGTCTCGGCCAACCTTGGCGTGAACCCGTCGCTGACCATCACCGCGCAGGCCGAGCGCGCCGCCGCGTACTGGCCCAACAAGGGCGAGGTCGACACGAGGCCCGAGCAGAGCGCCGGATACACCCGCATCGAGCCGATCGCGCCCAAGCACCCCGCCGTGCCAGCGGGCGCGCCTGCCGCGCTGGTGCTGCCGATCGTGGATATCCGCGGCAAGGAACACACCGCGGGCTGATACCTGCCGCCGAGCCCCGGACCACGGTCCCGAACCGTGGTCCGGGGCTTTAACGCCCTTCCATCGCGTTAGGGTAGTCTGACCTGCCTTTTCTTCCGGATCTCCGCCGCCTAGTGTGAGGGTGCTCACAGCAGGACCATCGAGAGGACCGGAGGGCTGGATATGACGACGACCGAAATGCCTCACGTCTCCGAGTGCACGGTCAACAACTGTTCCTACAACCACGACGGCTGCCATGCCTACGCGATCAATGTCGCGGGCCACAACGGCAGCGCCGACTGCGGGACTTTCGTTCCCCTGTCGATGCGGGGCGGACTCGACACGGTGACGAGCATGGTCGGTGCCTGCCAGCGCGCCGACTGCACGCACAACCGCGACCTCGAGTGCACCGCGAGCGAGATCCGAGTCGGTCCCGGCAGTGCCGAGCACGCGGCGCGCTGCCTCACCTATACCCCCCGCTGAGCAGATCCGCCTGCGGGGCCGCGGCCGACGTCGTCACCTCCCCGAGGCCGCACGCACCTATCGGTGCCGATAGGCACGCAGGTACTCCGCGCGGTCCCATCCGGCACCATGGCGGGGACCGCGCGGAGCGGCGAGGGCACCGCCTTCGCCGATTTCGCGTGGAGTGCACGTAGCCTGGGCTGATGGCGAACACGATAGCGATCTCCGGGGCCAGTGGACAGATCGGCGGGCGCGTTGCCCACCTGCTGGCGGATACCGGGATGCCACTGCGCCTGCTCGGCCGGGACACCACCAAGCTGCCCGCGCTTCCAGGGTCGACCAGCGCGGCGATCGACTTCGCCGATCCGGCGACAGTGGCGCCCGCGCTCGAGGGCGCGCACACGTTCTTCTTCGTCTCCGCCGTCGAATCCGCGGACCGGGCCGCACAGCAGGCCGCGGTGGTGCGGGCCGCGGCGGCGGCCGGGGTGTCGCGGATCGTGTATCTGTCGTTCGTCGGCGCCGCGCCGGACTGCGTCTTCACCTTCGGTCGCGATCACTGGCACACCGAGCAGGCTGTGCGCGAGTCCGGGCTGGACTTCACGTTCCTGCGCGACAACGAGTACCAGGACATCATTCCGCAGTTCGCCGATGCGGACGGGGTGATCGCGGGTCCGGCGGGGTCCGGCCGGGTCGCCGCGGTGACCCGGGCCGACGTCGCGGCCTGCGCCGCCGCGGTCCTCACCTCCGGCGCACACAGCCGCACCACCTACGACCTGACCGGCCCGCGCGCGTTCACACTCACCGAGGCGACCGCGCAGATGACCGAAATCCTCGGCCGCCCCTACCGTTTCCTCGACCAGACCGTCGACGAGGCCTACGCGTCGCGGGCGAGCTACCGTGCGCCGCGCTGGGAGGTCGACGGCTGGGTCAGCACCTACACCGCGATCGCCGCGGGCGATCTCGCGCAGGTGACGGACGCGGTGCCGACCCTCACCGGACGGCCGGCCACCGACTTCGCCGACTATCTGGCCGGGCTCGCCCGCCGTTCCTGAGCGTTACGCCACGGGCACCGAAGCCGACCGCGCGCGGTCGGTCCGCGCCGGGGCGCTCGGCCACCACACCGCGTCGCCGAGCAGGGCGAACAGAGCGGGCACCACCAGCGTCCGCACCACGAACGTGTCGAGCAGAATGCCGATGCCCACCACGATTCCCAACTGGGTGAGGGTGATCAACGGCAGCACACCGAGTACGCAGAACACCGCGGCGAGAACAGCACCGGCACTGGTGATCACCGCGCCGGTCGAGGCCACGGCCCGGACCATGCCCCGCGTCGTGCCGTGCTCGGCCGCCTCCTCCCTCGCCCTGGTCACCAGGAAGATCGTGTAGTCGACGCCGAGCGCGACCAGGAACAGGAAGCCGAACAGCGGAACATTCGTGTCCAGCGCGGGGAACCCGAACACCGTCTCACTCAGGCGGCTGCCTGCACCCAGCGCGGCGAGGGCGCTGAGCACCGTCACCCCCACCAACACGATCGCCGCGGGCACCGCCCGCAACAGCAGGAGCAACACGAGCAGGACGACGGCCAGGATCAGCGGGATCACCAGCACTTGGTCGCGGCGTGCGGCGTCGCGGATGTCGAGCGCCTCGGCGTCGGAGCCACCGACGAGCGCGGCGGCAGCCGGTACCGCGCTCAAGGCGGTCCGGATCTCTTCGATCGTGTCGAAGGCCGCCGCCGAGCCGGGTTCGGCGTCCAGTACGACCGACCAGCGGGTCGTACCCTCGGCGGAGGTCCCGGTCCTGGTGGCCCGCGAAACCCCCGCCAGCCCATCGAGTTCGGCGTCGACCTCGGTAGCGGCGGCGCTGCGCGCGATCACGACGGCGGGATCGGACGATCCGGAGGGAAAGTGCGCGGCCAGGGTCCGCAACCCGTCGACGGATTCGGCCTGCACCCGGAACTGTTCGGTGCGTGACAGCCCGATCTCGGTGGTGACCAGCCCGGTGGCGAGCACGACGAGCACGGCGGATGCGGCGCAGGCGACCAGGGCGGGCTTGCGCACCACGCGGGTCGCGACGGCCGACCAGATGCCGCGCTCGGCCGGATCGCGTCCGTCTGCGACCGGGACGTAGGGCCAGAAGATCCGGCGCCCGCACAGTGCCAGCGCGGGCGGAAGCGCGAGCAGCACGAAGCCGAGTGCGACGACGAGCCCCGCGGCGGCGAAGGCGCCCAGGCTCCGGGTGTTGGGCAGGGTGGCCAGCAGCAGGGTCAGCAGCGCGAGGACAACGGTGACATTGCTGGCGACGATGGCGGGAGCGGCGTGGCGCACGGCCGCGCGCAGGGCGTCGCGGTGATCTCGGTGCCGGTGCAGTTCGTCGCGGTATCGCGAGACCAGCAGCAAGGCGTAGTTGGTGCCCGCACCGAAGACCAGCACGCTGGTTATCCCGGCGGTCGACCCGTCGAAGGTGAGACCGGTCAGCTGGCCGAGTGCGGTGCCGACGCCGGTGGCGACCCGATCGGCCACGCCGACGACGGTCAGGGGGACCAGCCACAGAATCGGCGATCGATAGGTGAGGATCAGCAACGCCATCACCACCAGCGCGGTCACGATGAGCAGCAGGCTGTTCGCCCCGGAGAACGAGTCGGCGATGTCGGCGCCGAAGGCCGGTCCGCCGGTCACCTGCACGCGCACCGTGTCGGGAACGGCGGTGGTGACCGCGGTCCGCAGTTCGCCGATCCGCTCGGTGAGCGCGAATCCGTTGAGATCGGCGGGCACCGGGACCTGGGCGAGGACCGCCAGGCGGTCGGGGGCCGGCACGATCGCGTCCGACCCGGCCGCACGGAGCGTGGACTCGAGCCCGGCGAGATCGGCCTCGGTCAGCGGACCACCGTCGGTGCGGGTCGCGACCACGATGGCGGCGGCCTCGCCCGCGTCGGGAAAGGCCTCCGCCGCGGCGGCGGCCCTGGCCGATTCGGCCGAGGACGGCAGGGAATTCGGGGCCTGGCCCGCGCTGTCGTTGCCACCTGCCAGCACGATCAGCGCCGCTGCCGCCGTCAGCATCACCAGCAGGAGCACCCATGATCGCCGACCGGTGACCAACCGGGCGAACCGGTCCAACGGCTGGCTGTCCTTCGCTCGCATCACGCGACTACTATTTCAGAAACTTAACTAACCCACAATCGCGACCACTTCGAACGGCTAAACTCACAGCCGACCGAGAGGAGACCGCGCATGGGCGAGGACACCGAAACACCCGCCGGCCGGACAGAGCTGGAGACCGAGATCGCCAGGGACTTGCGTGCGCTCACCGCGATCTCGGAGCAGATCGGCCATGCCTTCGCCCACTCGAACAACTTGCGCCCGAACGACTTCCGCGCCTTGATGCATGTGGCCACCGCCGAGGCCGAGGGCGCCCCCGTCACCGCGGGCCAGCTCAGCAAGCTCATGGGCGTCTCGGCCGCCGCGGTCACCTATCTGGTCGAGCGAATGATCGAGTCGGGCCACCTCGCGCGCGTACCCGACACCGCCGACCGCAGGCGCGTCCACCTCGGCTACACCACGCACGGCATGTCCGTCGCCGCGAGCTTCTTCGGCCCACTCAGCGCTCGTACCCGGTCGGCACTGTCCGAATTACCGGACTCCGATCTGGCGGCGGCGCACCGGGTACTGGTCGCGTCCACCACCGCGTTGCGTGAGTTCCACCGCGACTTGCCGGGCACCCGAGAGCCGTGAGGTCCGCCCGCGCCCTCCGCGGCGGCCGTGCCGTCAGACCAGGCGCAGGCTGGTGATGATCTGCCGCGCCGCGTCGGCGGAGAGTTCACCGCTGGTGCCGCGATCGACCAGCATGGTCAGCACGAGCAGGGTGCCTTCCGCGTTGTAGAAGGCGAAGGTGTAGACCGAGTAGGAGTCGGCCGTGCAGCCGGGGATTCGTGGCGTCCACGGTCCGGTGCTCTCGACGAACTGTCCGGTGACACCACTGGTGGTGGTCAGCGCGGTCGGTGCGGTGAGCGTTCCGCCCGAGGCGTCCGAATAGCCACCCGCTGCGGCGATTCTCGCGATGGCTTGCGAGGCGGCGGCCTCGTCGGTTTCGGTGCTCGTGGTGATCCCCGAGATGACGCGATAGGCCGAGCCGGGGCAGTAGTCCTCGCCCTCGTGCGCCTGCCCACGCCCGACGATGGAACCCGCCGCGGAGGAGAACGACATCGTCTCCGAGGCCGAGGCGATCGTCCAGGCACTCGGCACGTCGTAGGCGACCCGGTAGGCGGCGACGAGCACACCTCTCGAACCCGGGGTGGCGGGTGCGGTGGTCGTGCCGGTGAGCGGCGCGGCCTGCGTCGCCGGAGCGGTCGTGCTGGTCGCCGCGGCGGAAGTCTCCGGCGAACCGGAACGAGCGATCACCACCGCGACGATCCCGGTGACGACGACCAGCGCGAAGACAGCCACCACCGCGATGACGATCCCCGCGCCGTTGCCGCGCCGCGGCGGGCCGGGAGGTGGCGCGAACCCATAGGGCTGCTGACCGTAGGGCTGCTGACCGTAGGGCTGCTGTGGGTACGCCTGCTGCCCGTATCCCGGCGGCACCCCGTACTGCGGCGGTGCGTACGCACCGGGCTGCTGCCCCGGATAGCCCGCAGGCGGCTGCGGGATCCCCGGCTGCGAATAGGGCCCCGCGGCCGGGCCCTGCCCCGACAGTCCCGGATCTTCCCACCAGCGGTCACCGTCGTGTGCCACGTCGAATCCTCCTGTGCGCCCGGACCACAACGCCACGGGACCGGCTCGTCGCTGCCAGCGTAGACGGACCGCGCCCGCCGTGCCGCCCGTCGCAGCCGGACCCGGTTCAGCTGCGACCGGACCCGGTGGCACCGATCGCCTCGGCCGCCGCGACCGTCACGGCTCCGAGCTCACTCAGCTCCGCGGCCGAGAGCCTGGTGTCGGGGCAGCTCACGACCGCGGCGACGACCGCACCGGCCGCGTCCCGGATCGGGGCGGCGATGGTGACGACCGCGTTCTGCGTGCCGAGTTCGTCGGGCAGATAGTCGATCGTGATCAGTTCGGTGATCACCGAACCCAATTGAGCCCGCAGCGTCTCGGTGATCGGCGAATCACGCAGTCCGGCCAGCGCCTCGAGCACGGGGGTCGAATCGTCGACGAGCCGCTCCACCGAGTAGCCGCGGGCGCGGATCTCGGTGAGAACTCGCGCGAGCCGTTCCCGGTGCGCCGGATCGGCGGCGGCCAGCCAGGCGGCGCGCTCGGATTCCGGTGCCCAGGAGACGAATTCGCGGCACACGGGCGGCGCGAGCGGCAGCCTGCGGCCGGGGCGGATCCAGCCGGCGGAGGGATGACCGACAACTTCGGTGACGACGATGCTGTCGCCGTCGCGTTCGGCGAGGAACACCGGGTCACCGGTGCGCTGCGCCAGTGCGCGCAGGTGAGGTGCGGCGACTCGGCGCAGCGGAAAGCCCGCTTCCGCTCGGCGGGCGACGGTGAGCAGACCCAAACCGATGCCGTAGCAGCTGTCGTCGTCGCGCACGGTCCAGCCGTCGGCGGTGAGCTGGGTGAGCACCGCGTGGGCGGTGGCCCGCGACAGTCCGGCCTCCCGGACGATGCGCGCCAGCGACAGCCGCTCGGTGGGATGTTTCGCCAGTAGTTCGAGCACCTTCACGACCCGTTGCGTGGGTGGGGAGGCCGCGTCAGGAGTCGCCTCTTGACCGGCGGGCACGGCTGGGCCTATCGTCGGTGTCACAATATCGAACAATAGCGTCGAATATTCGACAACGCAACCCGGTGAGATACCTCCACCGGACGCGATGAGCAGACAGAGTGGGTGAGCAGTGCAGACGGGATACGAGTTGTCGCACCTCGCGGCCTTGGAGGCCGAATCGGTGCACATCTTCCGGGAGGTGGCGGCCACCTTCGAACGACCGGTGTTGTTGTTCTCCGGCGGCAAGGACTCCACGGTGCTGCTGCACCTGGCGCGGCGGGCCTTCTGGCCTGCGCCGCTGCCGTTTCCGCTGCTGCATGTGGACACCGGCCACAACTTCGACGAGGTGCTCGCGTTCCGCGACCGGACCGCCGAGCACACCGGGTCCCGGCTGCTGGTGGCCAAGGTGCAGGACGATATCGACGCGGGCCGGGCGGTGGAACGCCCCGGCGGCACCCGCAATCCCCTGCAGACCACCACCTTGCTGCGCGCCATCGCCGAGCACCGGTTCGACGCGGTGTTCGGCGGAGCGCGCCGCGACGAGGAGAAGGCACGGGCGAAGGAGCGGGTGTTCAGCTTCCGCAACAGTTTCGGCGAATGGGATCCGCGCGCGCAGCGCCCCGAGGTCTGGAATCTGTACAACGGGCGGCATCAGCGCGGCGAGCACATCCGAGTGTTCCCGCTGTCGAACTGGACCGAACTCGACATCTGGGAATACATCGACCGCGAGGCCGTCGAGCTGCCGCCGCTGTACTACGCGCACCGGCGCCGCGTGGTCGAACGCGACGGAATGCTGCTCTCGACAGGACGATTCGTCACCCCGGCGCCCGGCGAACGCGCCTTCGAGGCGACCGTACGATTCCGCACCGTCGGCGACGCCACCTGCACCGGCTGCGTCGAGAGCGACGCCGACACCGCGGCGAAGGTGATCGCCGAGACCGCGGCCACCCGGCTCACCGAACGCGGCGCCACCCGCGCCGACGACCGGATCTCCGAGACCGGCATGGAAGACCGCAAGCGAGAGGGCTACTTCTGATGAGCCGCAACCTGTTGCGCCTGGCGACCGCGGGCAGCGTCGACGACGGCAAGTCCACGCTCATCGGCAGGCTGCTCTACGACTCGAAGTCGCTGTTCGACGACCAGCTGGCCGCGATCGAGCGGGCCAGCACCGAACGCGGCGCCGACGGCGCCGATCTCGCCCTGGTCACCGACGGGCTGCGAGCCGAACGCGAACAAGGCATCACCATCGACGTCGCCTACCGCTACGTCACCACGCCGCGGCGCAAGTTCGTCATCGCCGACACCCCGGGGCATGTGCAGTACACCCGCAACATGGTGACCGGGGCCTCGACGGCCGATCTCGCGTTGATCCTGGTCGACGCGCGCACCGGGGTGTCCGAGCAGACCCGCAGACACGCC
The DNA here is from genome assembly GCF_042650365.1 of Nocardia rhizosphaerae. NCBI lineage: Bacteria > Bacillati > Actinomycetota > Actinomycetes > Mycobacteriales > Nocardiaceae > Nocardia > Nocardia rhizosphaerae. Next base: position 652,149 of record NZ_JBHSBA010000015.1, on the reverse strand, counting down.
TTCCTGGCGACCCTGCTCGGAGTGCCGCATCTGATGGTGTGTGTGAACAAGATGGATCTGGTCGACTGGTCGCAGGACCGGTTCGACGAGATCCGGTCCGAGTTCGCCGCGTTCGCCGCGAAACTGACCGTCGGCGATCTGAGTTTCGTGCCGGTCTCGGCCCTGCTCGGCGACAATGTCGTCGACGGATCCGCGCACATGCCGTGGTATCCGGGGCCGCCGCTGCTGCGGCAGCTCGAGGACCTGCACATCGCCTCGGATCGCAACCTCATCGACGCGCGCCTGCCGATCCAGTACGTCATCCGGGCGCAGCAGGGTCTCGACCACCGCAGTTACGCCGGCACCGTCGCGGGCGGCATCTTCAAACCCGGCGACGAGATCGTGGTGCTGCCCGCCGGGCACACCACCAGGGTGCGCGAGATCTGGGGCCCCGGCGGCACGAAGGTCGACGAGGCGTTCACCGGGATGGCGGTCTCGCTCACCCTCGACGACGAGATCGATGTGGGCCGCGGTGACCTGCTGGCCCGACCGGGCAACCGCCCACACCTGGGCACCGACCTCGACGCCATGGTGTGCTGGTTCTCCGAGACCACGCACCTGCGTTCGGGCGCCGGGTATCTCGTCCGCACGGCCACGCAGCTCTCGGCTGCTGAGGTCACCGGTATCGACTACCGGCTCGACGTGAACACCCTGCACCGCGTCGAGGACGTCGAGACCGTCGGGCTCAACGGGATCGCGCGGGTTCGGTTGCGTAGCAGGCAGCCGCTGCTGTTCGACCCGTACCGGGAGAACCGGCGCACCGGCAGCTTCATCCTCATCGACCCGGTGACCGATCAGACGGTCGCCGCGGGCATGGTCACCGGCCGCGATACCGGCACCCCCGCCGAATCGGCCGCAGTGGTGTGGCATCGCTCGGCGGTGACCAGGGACGATCGCGCCCACGCCGGGGCGACCGTCTGGCTGACCGGGTTGTCGGGGTCGGGCAAGTCGACGATCGCGGTGGAACTCGAACGGCAGCTGATCGCGGCAGGCCGCGCCGCCTACCTGCTCGACGGCGACAATCTGCGGCACGGACTCAATGCCGGGCTCGGCTTCTCCCCCGCCGACCGGGACGAGAACGTGCGCAGGGTCGCCGAAGTGGCCGCACTGTTCGCCGATGCCGGGTCGGTCGCGATCGTGTCGGTGATCAGCCCGTTCGCCGCGCAGCGGGCCAGGGCCCGCACCACCCACGCCGATCGCGCGCTGCCGTTCCACGAGGTCTTCGTCGACACGCCGCTGGCCGAATGCGAGCGGCGCGACCCCAAGGGCCTCTACGCCAAGGCCCGCGCGGGCGAACTGCCCGGCTTCACCGGGATCGACGCGCCGTACGAGCGGCCCGACCGGCCCGATCTGGTCATCACCCCCGAACTCGGCTCCCCCGCCGAGATCGCCACCCATATCCTCCGAGAGCTAGGAATCGCAGACCGTTGATCCACTCCAGCACCGCCACCGATGCGGGGAGCACCGCGCCACCGGAACCGCTCACCGCGCCGTTCACCGCGGCCGTCGCCCAGGCCGAACACCTCGTCGCCCGCGCCGAATTCGTCCGCAGCGAGACCGATCTCGCCGAAGGCTACGACTATCTCGCGGGCAGCATCGCCGCCTGTCTGCGCCTGTCCGGCGCACACGGCACCTCCCACCCGTACTTCGTGTCCTCGACCGGGCCGTACGCCAAGATGGGCCTGGACAATCCCGACACCCTCTACTACCACGCGAATATCGAGCCCGGCGCCGAGTACCTGGTGAGCGGTGTGCGCGGGAGCACCGTCGACCTGAGTTTCCAAGTACTCAAAGGCGATTACACCGCGACCGACGTGCCGGGCGGGGAGGACGCCTTCGACGACCGGCGCATCCCGATCGCGGCGGACGGCAGTTTCTCGATCCGCTTCGGTCCGGCCAGACCGGATGCGGGCCCCGGCTATTTCACCCTCGGTGACGGCGCGTCCATGCTGGCGGTGCGCGAGGTGTACGGCGACTGGACAGAGCGCAAGGGCTCCCTGCGGATCGAGCGGGTCGACACCGTCGGCACCGCGCCCGTCGAGCCCGACCTGGCGCGGCTGCGCAAACGTTACGGCGCCGCGGCGAAGATGCTGCTCACCCGCCTGCACACCTGGTTCAACTTCCCGAAGTGGTTCTATCTGGATCTACCGGTGAACACGCTCACCGCGCCCCGGCTCACGCCGGGCGGGCTGAGCACCCAGTACTCCTCGGTCGGGCATTTCGACCTGGCCGACGATCAGGCGCTGGTGATCACGGTGCCGAAATCCGATGCACCGTATCAGGGTTTCCAGCTGGGCAGTCTCTGGTACATCTCGCTCGACTACGTCAACCATCAGACCAGCCTCAATCACGCCCAGGCCCAGGTGGATCCGGACGGGATGATCCGCATGGTGGTGAGCAAGGCCGATCCCGGCATCGCCAACTGGATCGAGACCACCGGCCGTACCAGGGGCATCCTGCAGTTCCGGTGGCAGCGCACCGACCGGCAGATGACCGAGGCCGACGGGCCGACCGTCACCGAGGTGCCCATCGCCGAGGTCGCACAACACCTTCCCTACTTCGACCACAACCGCATCGACGCCGCCGGGTGGCGCGAGCGGATCGCGGCCCGGCAGCGGGCCTTCGCAGAGAGGATGCTCGGATGAGCGAGCGAATCATGTGCAGTCGCGCACCGCGCCTGCCGCGGCCGAGCGCCGGCGAGGTGACGGCATGAGCGGGGCACTGCTGGACGGGAAGGTCGTCGTCGTCTCCGGGGTCGGGCCAGGGCTTGGCCGGTCGATCTGTCTGGAGGCCGCGGCCGCCGGTGCGACCGTGGTACTGGCGGCGCGCACCGAATCGCGGCTGCTCGAGGTCGCCGCCGAGATCGAGGGCACCGGCGGGTCGACGCTGTGCGTGCCCACCGACATCACCGACACGGCCGCCGTCGAGAACCTGGTGGCGCAGACGCTGGAGGCGTTCGGGCGGGTCGACGCGCTGGTGAACAACGCGTTCGCGGTGCCGTCGATGAAGCCGCTCGACCGCACCGATTTCGAGCACATCCGGTCGAGCCTGGACATGACGGTGCTGGGCGGATTACGGATGACGCAGGCCTTCACGCCCGCGCTGGCCGAGTCCGAAGGCGCTGTGGTGATGATCAATTCGATGGTGGTGCGCCATTCCGAGCCGCGCTACGGCAGCTACAAGCTCACCAAGGCGGCACTGCTGGCCATGTCCCAGACCCTCGCGACCGAACTCGGCGGCAAGGGTGTGCGGGTCAACAGTGTGCTGCCCGGCTACATCTGGACCGATCAGCTGAAGTGGTACTTCGGCGAGATCGCGGGCAAATACGGGATCACCGTCGAGCAGGTCTACGAGCAGACCGCATCGAAGTCGGATCTGAAGCGGCTTCCCGAACCGGACGAGATCGCCCGCGCCGTGGTGTTTCTCGCCTCCGACTGGGCGAGCGCGATCACCGGCCAGACCCTCGACGTCAACTGCGGCGAATACCACAACTAGGAGCTTCCCTGATGACCGTGCGCACCGATGTCGGCACCGTCGCCGACCTGCACGCCTCCGCCACCAAACTCACCGGCCTCACCGATTTCGGCGCCGACGACTACACCGAGGGCCTGCGGGTCCTGCTCGACTCCTATCGGGAGGAGGCCGGGCTCACCGAGCTCGGCTCGAAGATGTCGCGGTTCTTCCTGCGCGGCACCCTGGTGGCCCGCGCACTCAGCGAGGCGGCGTGGAAGGCGCATCCCGGATACACCGAAACCCCGCTTACCCGGCCGATTTTCGTCACCGGCCTGCCGCGCACCGGCACCACCGCGCTACACCGGCTGCTCGCCGCCGACCCCGGCAATCAGGGGTTGGAGATGTGGTTGACCGACTTCCCCCAGCCGCGACCACCACGCGAGCAGTGGGCGGACAATCCGGCGTTCCAGCAGATCGACGCCGGCCTGCGGCAGCACCAGGTGCAGAACCCGGAGTTCATGGGACTGCACTACATGAGCGCCGCCGATGTGGAGGAATGCTGGCAGCTGCTACGGCAGTCGGGCACATCGCACTCCTACGAATGCCTGGCCTATGTGCCGAGCTACGCGCGCTGGCTCGCTGCGCAGGACTGGACGCCCGCCTACGCGCGGCACCGGCGCAATCTTCAGCTGATCGGCATGAACGACAGCCGGCGCTGGGTCCTGAAGAACCCCAGCCACCTGTTCTGCCTGGACGCCCTACTCGCGGTATACCCCGACGCGGTCGTCATCCAGACCCACCGCGACCCGGCCACCATCATCCCGTCGGTGTGCAGCCTCAACGAGCACGCCACCCGCGGCTGGTCCACGGTCTTCACCGGCGAGACCATCGGCCGCACCCAGCTCGACCTGTGGGCCCGCGGCCTGTCCGAATTCACCGCCGCCCGCGCCCGCCACCCCGAAGCCACCTTCCTCGACGTCGACTTCGACGACCTGCGCGCGAACCCCCTCGCCGTCGTCGAACGGATCTACGCCCACCTCGACCTCGAGTTCACCGACGCGGCCCGCGCCGCCATCACCGTCCTCGACACCGAAAGCCGCACCGGCGCCCGCAAACCCACCCACCACTACTCCCTCGCCGACTACGGCCTCACCGCCGAACAGGTCGCCGAACGCTTCGCCGGCTGAGCCCGGCCAACTCGGGCGTGCACCCACGCTGAGTGTTCACATAATCGTCGGATGGTCTCGAAAGTGACCGTTGTCCGCGGAAGTGAACGCTCAGCGTGGTCGGCAGGCTCCGCAGATTCGGCCCTGTAGTCACCCAGCAGTACGGCCACCTGGACACGATGTCAGGTCGGTCGCGCCTGGCACGACTGGGTTCGTCCCTGCATCGTGAACGCCGAAACGCGCTCCAGGCGCAGCATGCGCGAGGCCCGCAGGTACCACGCTGCCGCTGTTCAGGCGCGGATGCTCGCCTCCAACTCGGCCGCGTCCGGGCCGGTGACGCTGAACTGCACCCCGACCGGTGCGCTCGGGGTGCTGGTGCCACCGGCAGTGCCCGGCACCATCGAGCGCGCCAGCTCCCTGACCGCATCGAGCTCGTTCACTACCCCACGCTCGGTGGCGTAGTGAGCCAGCGCCGACTTGCGCTCATCGAGCAACACCGCAAGCACGTCCTCGACACCGAACCATGCCCGGCCGTTGCGCTCAGCCGATTCCGCCGCCTGCCGCAGGGCACGGATCAGGGCGGGTGCCGCACCGGTCAGAGTTGCCTGGGTCTCGTTGGATTCCGTCATCGCCGCTCCGCCCTCCCGTTTCAGAAATGGACCCCGAGGCCCGAAGTGACTGTGCTATCAGAGAACTCGCCTGCATCCTCTCTGACGCTCCCCAGCCCGATCTGGTGCTATGGAGAACTCCACCCGGCTCGACACCGCGCGGGGCGTCGGCAGACAGGTGGAGATCGTCAGCGATCAGGGCGAGATCGAGGTGATCAGGTCGTGACGGGAATCCATCGGATCAGGTCGCTCGGGCCGATGCCGTACAGCCCGAGGGCAGCGCGTTGGTATGCCACTCACCATCGGGATAGGTGATGTACAGCGGGCCGAGATTGCAGGGGTTCAGGCAGCCGGTGGCGGTGATCAGAGCATCGGGGTGGTCTTTGCGGAGGGTGCGGTGGAGGTCGGCGGCGCCGTAGACGGTGCAGCGGGGGCCGCGGCAGACCAGGATGTGTGCGGTGTGGTCGGGGATGACCGACCAGGCGGGGCTGCGGAAGGCGCGCGGGCTCGCGGTGACGGGGGTGCCGTCCTCGCGCATTCGGGCGCGGATCGACGCGGTGAATCCGGGTGCGGTGTCGAGTCCTTCGGTGACGCGGACATCGAGGTCGGCGCCGCGGGTCTCGCGCCAGTTGGCGACGGCCCGGGCGATCCAGGTTTCCAGGTAGCGGTCGCGGGGGACGGCCAATGGGATCAGGGTGACCGGCACGGCGTCGTCCGCGGCGGTGTCGAGGACGTCGTGGATGGTCGGTTCGCCCTGGTCGAGCAGGGCGTAGCCGACACCGCAGGCGCGGGCGAGTACCTCGACGGCCGACACGTCGACACCCGACGGGGTGGGGCGGGCGACGAGGATGTGGCGGCGGGTCATGCGGTGCGCACCGCACGTCCGGCGGGGACGACGAGCGGGGTGCCCGTCATCGGGTCATCGATCACCGTGCAGGTCACGCCGAACACCTCGGCGACCAGATCGGGGCGCACGATCTCGCTGGGCGGCCCCTGGGCGACCACCCTGCCGTCCTTCATGGCGACCAGGTGGTCGGCGTAGCGGGCGGCCAGGTTCAGATCGTGCAGCACCGCGATGATGGTGCGCGGCAGCAGGTTCCGCAGCACGTCGAGGATGTCGAGCTGGTGGGCGAGGTCGAGGAAGGTGGTCGGCTCGTCGAGCAGCATCACCTCCGGTTCCTGGGCGATAGCCAGCGCCAGCCATACCCGCTGCTTCTGGCCACCGGAGAGCTGATCGAGGGTGTGATCGATCAGCTCGAGGGTGTCGGTGGCGGTCAGCGCGGCGCGGACCGCGGTCTCGTCGGCGGCCGACCACTGCCGGAACCAGCGTTGATGCGGGTGCCTGCCACGGCCGACGAGTTCGCCGACGGTGATGCCGTCGGGCGCGACGGGCTGCTGGGGCAGCATGCCGAGCCTACGCGCCACCGTCCGGGCGGGCTGTGGCGCGAGATCGGCGCCGTCGAGCAGCACCGCGCCCGCGCTGGGCGGGATCAGCCTGGCCAGCCCGCGCAGCAGAGTCGACTTGCCGCAGCCGTTGCGACCGACGATCACCGTGATCGCGTTCGGCGGGAAGTCGACGGTGGCGGCGGTGACGATCGCGGTGTCGCCGTAGCCGAGGGTGAGGGCGTCGGTGGTGAGGTGTGCGGTCATCCAGCGTGTCCGATTCTGGTTGCGCGAGCGAGGAGATAGACGAGGACGGGGGCGCCGAGCAGCGCGGTCACCACACCGACCGGCAGTTCCGCCGGGAACAGCCTGCGCGCGGCCAGATCGGCGCACACCACCAGCAGGGCGCCGGTAGCGGCCGCCGGGGCGAGCCCGGCCCCGCGTTCGGCGAGGAGGCGCCGCACGATCTGCGGTGCGACCAGCGCGACGAACGCCACCGGTCCGGCCGCTGCGGTGGCCAGCGTGGCGGCCGCGGCGGCCAGCACGATCAGCGTGGTGCGGTGCGGACCGCGCCGCCCGGACAGCGAGGTCGCGAGTTCGTCCCCCAGTTCCAGCAGCGGCAGCGATCGGGCGAGCACCAGCAGCGGCGGTACCACGACGGCCAGCGCGACGGCGGCGAAGCCGACATGGGACCAATTGCGGTTGGCGAGGCTGCCGGTGAGCCACATGGCGGCCGTATGCGCCTGGTAGACGTTGGCGGTCGTGAGCACATACGAGATGGCCGAGGTGAGAATGGCGGTGACGCCGATCCCGACGAGCACGAGCCGGTAGCCGTCGAGCCCGTTCTTGGTGGCCGTCAGCACGATCAGCGTCATCGCCATGAACGCGCCGGTCAGCGCGCCGCCGACCAGCGCAACCCCGGCCCCGCCGAGGACCACGCTCACCACCAGCGCACCGAGCGACGCACCCGCGTTGATGCCGATGATCTCCGGGCTCACCAGTGGGTTCGTCGCAATCCGCTGCAGGATCGCCCCCGACAGCGCGAACGCCGCGCCGACCCCGAGCCCGGTGAGCGCACGCGGCAGCCGGTCGTCGACGACCACGGCATATTCGATCAAGGTGCCCCCGCCCGCGAGGACCCGCAGCACGTCGGCGACGGTCAGCGGGTAGTGGCCGACGGTGAGGGAGAAGGCGGCCACCGCCAGCGCCGCCGCGGTGATCAGCACCGTCAGCAGCAGCGAACGCCGCTGCGCCAAGAAGACCACCCCGCGTGGCCCGCGCAGCAGCAGCGTGCCCGCGGGCAGGACGTCGGGTTCGGTACCGCTCACAGTGTGGCCACCTTCCGGTTGCGCACCAGATACAGGAAGAACGGTGCCCCGGCGAACGCGGTGACGATGCCGACCTGGATCTCCACCGGCCGCGCGACGATCCGGCCGAGGATGTCGGCGAACAGCAGCAGCGTCGGGCCGAGCAGCGCCGACCACGCCAGCACCAATCGGTAGTCCTGACCGGCGAAGAACCGCGCGATGTGTGGGACCACCAGGCCGACGAAGGCGACCGGGCCCGCGATGGCGACCGCAGCGCCTGCCAGCAGCACGACACTGGTCGCGCCGAGGGCACGCACCGCGACCAGGCGGGTGCCGAGGGTGCGGGCGAGATCGTCGCCCATGGCGATGGCGTTCAGCGGCCGTGCCACCATCACCGCCACTACCGCGCCGACCGCGATGAACGGCGTGATGCCCCAGACGGATTCGATATCGGCGCGGGTCAGTGAACCGACCACCCAGAACCGGAAGTTCTCGAACTTGGTCCGGTCCAGCAGGGTGATGGCGGTGGTGATCGCCCCGCACAGTGCCGCGAACGCGGCCCCGGCCAGCGCCAGTTTCACCGGTGTCGCGCCACCGAACCCCAGCGAGCCGAGCGTGTAGACGAAGACCGCGGCCACGGCGGCGCCGAGGAAGGCGAACCACACGTATCCGGTCGGGGTCGCCACGCTCAGCCCGCCCATGGCGAGCACGATGGCCAGCGAGGCGCCCGCGTTGATCCCGAGCAGGCCGGGACCGGCCAGCGGGTTGCGGGTGAGCCCCTGCATGACCGCACCGGCCAGCGCGAAAGCGAGGCCGGCGAGCACACCGGCGACCGTGCGCGGCAGCCGGATGTAGCGCACGATGCGGTCGGTGTCGGAGCCGGTGAAGTCGGTGAACGCCGCGATCGCCTGGTCGGCGGACATGGCGTGCGCGCCGACCAGGATCGAGGCCGCGCAGGCCAGCGCCAGCGCGGCACCGGCGACGAGCAGACCGGTTCCGCGGACGGCGCCGGTCACCGCCCGAACAGCTCGGGGTGGATCAGCTCGGCGACCAGTTCGGTCGCGTGCGCGATCCGCACGCCCGCCGCGCGGTCCGCGAACAGGTACGGGTGCACCGCGCCCGCCTTGACGGCGGTCAGGTCGGCGAAGGCCGGGTTGCCGACGATCCGGTCGACCTGCGGTTGTGCGTCGGCCCTGGTGTAGGTGGCCTTGCAGCACTGGCTGGTGAGGATGATGTCGGGATCGCGAGCGATGAGCTCCTCGGCACCGATCTGCACATTGCGGCGCGCGGTGAGATCGGCGAAAGCGTTCTCTCCGCCGGCGGCCTCGATGATCTGGGTGATGAAGTCGATGCCGCCCGCCGCGGTGTAGGTGCCGTCGTCCTTCGGGGTGATGACCGCCACCCTGGGCCGCGGCGCGTCGCCGACCTTCGCCCGCACCGCGTCGATCCGCGAGCGCAGCTCGGCGATCACCGCGTCGGCCCGTGCCGAGGCACCCCAGAGCGCACCGAGATCTCGCAGGTCGGCGTAGACGTTCTCGAATCGCACGGTCTTCGGGTCGATGGCCTCGTCGGCGAGGCCGTCGGCGCTCGGGCACAGCGGACTCAGGATCCAGGTCCGCACGCCGAGGTCGTGCAGGTCGGCGCGGGTGCCGACACTCTGCTGCGCGGCCTCGGCGAACACCCCGTTGTAGCCAGACAGCACGAAGTCCGGGTTCGCGGCGAGCAGTTCGTCGCGGCTCGGCAGCTTCTCGACGTAGTCCGCTTTCGCCTGCGCGTCCTGGTATTCGGGCAGTACGGCGGCGTCGAGGAAGGCCGTCCCGACCAGCCGGCCACTGACGCCGAGAGCGTGCGCGATCTCGATCGAGGGTTGATACGCGGCGTAGATGCGTTGTGGCGGTTCGGGAACGGCGATGTCGATCCCGCAGTTCACGCGGGAGACGGCGTTCGCGCCGCCCGCTTCGGGGCCGGGTTGCACACCGCAACCGGCGACAACGATCGCGCAGGCGATCAGCGCGCCGGTACGTAGGCGCGCGAAAACAGACGGGGTCACGGTATCGGCCTTCCAGGTCCTCGTGGAACGGTTACTGCATGGCCGTGGCCGGTCTCCTGGCTGACGGGAGTGTGCGCGGCGGATCCACCTTCCCAGGGCTGGTTGCCCCAGTGGCTCCGGTCGACAGTCGTCGACCGGATCGATCCGCCGCTCCCGATCACAGTGGCGAGGGCCGCACCGGTTTTCCACCGGTTTCCCGAACACCACGGCTCGGGGACTGTACCAAGCTCACCATCCCGGTCGGTCGGTCTCCCCCACCCTCGCTTTCCGGGCGAAGCGGGCATACCACTGCAGCAGGGCCGGATCGTCGACGGCACCGGGATCAACGACGTCCTCTGGGTCGGCACCCTGGAGCACCTTCTTGACCGGGACCTCGAGCTTCTTGCCGGTGCGGGTGCGCGGGACACCCGGTGCCGCGATGATCTCGTCCGGCACGTGCCGCGGGGAGGTGCGGGTGCGGATCACGGTGCCGATGCGCGCGCGTAGCTCGTCGGTGAGAACGGTGTCGGGCGCGAGGACGACGAACAATGGCATCCAATAGCCGCCGTCGGGTTGTTCGGCGCCGATCACCAGGGTGTCCGCCAGCTCGGGGAGGTCGTCGACGGCCTGGTAGATGTCGGCGCTGCCCATCCGGATGCCGTGCCGGTTCAGGGTGGAGTCGGAGCGGCCGTGCACGACGATGCCGCCGTGCTCGGTGACGGTGATCCAGTCGCCGTGCCGCCAGACACCGGGGTAGTCCGCGAAATACGCCGCGCGGTACCGCGATCCGTCCCGGTCGTCCCAGAACCCGACCGGCATCGACGGCATCGGCGCGGTGACCACCAGCTCGCCCACCGCACCGTGCACCGTCGTGCCGTGTTCGTCCCAGGCCGCCAGCGCCACCCCGAGATACGGTGCGGACAGCTCGCCCGGCCGGACCGCGACGGTGGGCGCGCCACCGGCGAAAGCCGACACCACATCGGTGCCGCCGCTGATCGAGGCGACCGGAATGTGCGCGCCGACCTGGTCGCGCAACCACAGCGACGACGACGCCGGGAACGCCGACCCGGTGACGCCGATCAGGCGCAGGGCGGACAGGTCGTGATCGCGGGCGGGCACGAGACCGGCCTTCGCGCAGGCCTGAACATAGCCGGGGCTGGTGCCGAGGACCGTCACGCCGAGGCGAGCCGCCAGCTCCCACAGCGCGTCCGGCGCAGGCGCGGACGGGCTGCCCGGATAGCAGACGATGGTGGCGCCGACCAGCAGTCCGGCCAGCTGGAAGTTCCACATCATCCAGCTCGGGCTCGTGTACCAGAAGAACGTGTCGTCGGCGCCGATATCGGACTGCAGGGCAAGCGCTTTCAGGTGTTCGAGCACGACGCCGCCGTGACCGTGCACGATTCCCTTGGGACGACCGGTGGTGCCGGAGGAGTACAGCACCCAGAGCGGGTGGTCGAAGGCGACCTGCTCCGGGACGAAGGGCGCGTCGACAGGTGCGCTGGCGGCAGCCCAGTCGAGCGTGCCGTCGACGTCGTCGTCGAGCCGCGAGACCAGCACCGTGGCGCGCAGGCTCGGCAGCGCGGCGCGCAACTCGGCGATCTCCGCGCCACGGTGATGGTTCTTGCCGCCGTAGCGGTAGCCGTCGGCGGCGACCAGCACGACCGGGTCGAGCTGACCGAGCCGATCCAGCGCGGCCGCGGCGGTGTAGTCCGGCCCGCACGCGCTCCAGACAGCCCCGAGGCTCGCGGTCGCCAGGAAAGCGATCACGGCCTCGGGGATGTTCGGCAGGTAGCCGACCACCCGATCACCCGGCCGAACCCCGAGTTCACGCAGGGTGTGCGCGAATCCGGCGGCCCGGCCCAGCATTTCGGCCCAGGACAGCTCGGTGACGGTGCCGCCCTCGTCCACCGACACGATCGCGGGCCGATCCGTCCTCGCCTGCTCGAGCACCCTGTCCACGTAGTTCAGCCGGGCCCCCGGGAACCATTGCGCTCCTGGCATTTCCGCGGAGGCGAGCGCGACCGGCGGCCGCTCCCCCAGCTCGAAGTAGTCCCAGACCGCCGTCCAGAAGGCGGCGACGTCGCCGACCGACCAAGCCCACAGCGCGCGGTAGTCCGGCAGCGCGATGTGGTGCCGCGCGGTGACGAACCGGGCGAAATCGGTGATCCGCGCCCGTGCGATATCGGCGTCGGTCGGCACCCACTGCGGTGCCGTGGTCGTCCCGGTCATCGGGCGCTCCACCCTCCGTCCATCACATACGAGGTGCCGGTGACCATGCTCGCCTGGTCGGCGACCAGCCAGCCGACCAGCGCGGCCACCTCCGACGGCTCGATGAGCCGTTTGATCACGCTGTCGGTGAGCAGCACTCGCTCGAGCACTTCCTGTTCCGGAATGCCGTGCGCGGCGGCCTGATCGGCGATCTGGCGGTCGACGAGCGGGGTGCGCACATAGCCGGGATTGACGCAGTTGCTGGTGACGCCGTGCGGTCCGCCCTCGAGCGCGGTCACCTTCGACAGCCCCTCCATGGCGTGCTTGGCGGTCACATAGGCCACCTTGTACGGGGAGGCGCGCAGCCCGTGCACCGAGGAGATATTCACGATGCGCCCGAATCCCTCCGCGTACATGTGCGGCAGGGCGGCCCTGATCAGCAGGAACGGCGCCTCCACCATGAGGGTCTGCATGCGCCGGAACTGTTCCGGGTCGAATTCCTGGATCGGGCTGACCGTCTGCACCCCGGCGTTGTTCACCAGGATGTCCACCGACAGGGTCAGCTCGGCGAGCGCGTCCACGTCGAGCAGATCCACCGTCCATGCGGTGCCGCCGATCTCGGTGGCGACGGTCTTCGCGCCGATCTCGTCGATATCGGCGACGATCACCTGTGCCCCGCGCGCGGCCAGTTCGCGCGCGCAGGCCGCGCCGATGCCACCCGCCGCGCCGGTGACCAGCGCGCTGCGTCCGGTCAGGTCCGTCATGCGCGCACCGCCTCGGCAGCGGGCCCCGCGGCATCGGCGGCGTCGACCGATTCCAGGTCGATGCCCTTGGTTTCCCTGGTGCACAGCACCGCCACCACGGTGACCGCGGCCGCGGCCGCCAGGTATCCCGCGATCGGGACCGAGGACCCGTAGGTGTCGAGCAGCTTGACCGCGATGATCGGCGCCAGCGACCCCGCCACGATCGAGGTGACCTGGTACCCGAGCGACACCCCGGAATAGCGCATCCTGGTCGGGAACATCTCCGCCATGATCGCGGGCTGCCCGGCATACATCAGGCCGTGGAACACCAGGCCGACGATGATGGCCGCCATGATCAGCACGCTGTTGGCGGTGTCCATCAGCGGGAAGGCGAAGAAGCCCCAGCTCGCCGCCGCCAGCGCCCCGGCCAGATACACCGGGCGGCGACCGAACCGGTCACCGAGCCACCCCGCCACCGGGATGACCAGCATGTGCACCGCGTGCGCGGCGAGCAGCCACCACAGAATGGTGGTGGTCTCGGCCTCCACGTGCACCTTCAGATAGGTGATCGAGAACGTGACGACCAGGTAGTACATGATGTTCTCGCCGAACCGCAGCCCCATCGCGGTGAAGACCCCGCGCGGGTAGCGACGCAGCACCTCGAACACACCGAACGAGGCGGCCTTGGTCTGCTCCATCTCCTGCTGCGCGGCGACGAAGATCGGCGCGTCGGTGACCTTGGTGCGCACGTAGTAGCCCACCAGCACCACCACCGCCGACAGCCAGAACGCGACCCGCCAGCCCCAGCTGAGGAATGCCGCGTCCGACAGGGTCGAGGTGAGCACGATCAGGACCACGGTGGCGAGCAGGTTGCCCGCGGGCACGCCGGCTTGCGGCCAGCTGGCCCAGAACGCGCGACTGCGGCTGGGGCTGTGCTCGGCGACCAGCAGGACCGCGCCGCCCCATTCCCCGCCGACCGCGAAACCCTGGATGAAACGCAAGGTCACCAGCAGCGCCGGGGCCCAGTAGCCGATCTGGGCGAAGGTCGGCAGACAGCCCATCAGGAAGGTCGCGCCGCCGACCAGCACCAGACTCACCTGCAGTAGTTGCTTGCGGCCGTACCGGTCCCCGAAGTAGCCGAACACGATGCCGCCGAGCGGGCGGGCGAAGAAGCCGACCGCATAGGTGACGAACGCGGCCAGGATGGCATCCAGATCGCTGGTGCCCTCGGCGAAGAACACCTTGCTGAACACCAGGGTGGCGGCGGTGCCGTAGAGGAAGAACTCGTACCATTCGACGACGGTGCCCGCCATCGAGGCGGCGACCACGCGGCGCAGGCCACTCGGTGCTCCCCCCGGATCGTCGTCGGGTCGCTGGGTCGCGGTGCGGACACTCATCGCAGGCTCCTCGGTGATCGGTGCCACATCTCGACTCGGGTGTGATGTGGCCCACGTGCAATGGGGAGAGTATTCGTGCAGATCGAATTCGGTCGCAATGGCCAAGTTCGCACCACCTATCTGCAAAGATGCAGAAATGAGCGCGACCTCGCCCGATCCCGGACGGCGTCCCAGCGCCGATGACCTGCTGGTTCTGCTCGCCGTCGGCCGATCGGGGCGCTACATCACCGCCGCCGAGGAACTGGGCATCAACCACACCACCATCTCCCGGCGAATCGCGGCGCTGGAACGCGCGGTCGGCGGCAGGGTACTCACCAAGGGCACCGGCGGCTGGGAACTGACCGACCTCGGCCGTTCGGCGCTGGCCGCCGCGGAAACCATCGAGGCCGCGGTGCGCTCACTCGGCGCCGCGGGCGGTGAACGGAAACTCGAAGGGGTGGTGCGCCTTTCGGCCACCGACGGGTTCAGCGCCTATCTCGCCGCGCCCGCCGCCGCCCGGGTGCGGCGCAGGCATCCAGGCGTGTCCGTCGAGATCATCGCGACGACCCGCCGCGCGTCCACTCAGCGCAGCGGGCTCGACCTCGAGATCGTGGTCGGCCGACCACAGGTGCACCGCGCGGAGGCGATCCGGCTCGGCGACTATCGCCTCGGGCTCTACGCCGCCCGCGACTACCTCGCCGAGCACGGCACCCCGCCGGACGTCGCGGGCCTGCGCGACCATCCGCTGGTCTACTTCATCGAGTCGATCCTGCAAGTCGACGATCTCGACCTGGCCACCAGCTTCGCCCCCGCCATGCGCCAATCCGTCTCCTCCACCAACGTCTTCGTCCACGTCGAAGCCACCCGCGCCGCCGCCGGGATCGGCCTGCTCCCCTGCTTCATGGCCGACCGCCACCCCGACCTGGTCCGCGTCCTCGCCGACCAGGTCCGCGTCCAGCTCACCTACTGGCTCGTCTCCCGCCCCGAAACCCTCCGCCGCCCCGAGGTCGCCGCCGTCGTCGACGAATTGCGCGCGACCGTCGCCGAACGAGGTGCCGAACTTCTCGGCGATCGTCACGGAGCCGGAGCAGCCGCGGCCGCGAGCCCGAGTCCGTTGCGGCCGTGAGAAACACGATCACGCCGACCGGCAGACGATGGGCTGTCGTGCCCGTGCTGGCCGCAGGTGTCGACTGGCCGCACCACAGGGGTTCAAGGCTGCCAGGCGGGATTTCGGCCCGACCATGCCACCACGCGGTCGTAGGCCGGGGCATCCTCCGGAACGGGCACGATCGGCGCGAAGGGGATGCCTTCACCACGCTGTTCGGGGATGGTGGACAGCGTCGCCGGGAGGACGAGTTCGGCGAGCGAGTCGTCGAGCTGGTCGCGGCGGCCGGTGGCCATGGCGAGGTCCCAGGCATGGGTGGTGAGTTCGCCGATGTAGGCGCCGACCGCGGCGCGTGCGGGGACCTCGCCCCACGGAACCCGCACGACACGATCCAGGTTGGCGTCGACGGCGAGGACAGCGTCGGTGGCGGTGCGGCCATCGGCCCACTCGGTGACCCAGTCGGTGGAGGTGCGCATGGACGGCACGCTGTCGAAGGGCTCGCCTGCGACGACCACTCCGATCCGGCGCACCACGGCCTGGAGATGGCCGATAAGGGTGGCCACGTCGAACTCGCTGCACGGGGTCGGGTTCCCGGCGGCGGCGGGGTCGGTGCCGGCGATGAGGGTGCCGATCTGGTCGAGGGCGCGGGCGAGGGCGGGGCGCAGGTCGGGGAGGGTGGCAGCGGTCGTTTCGGTTGTCATGGCATGAGTACACCGCCCGAATCCGGACATCTTCTGTCAGGTATTCGTGAAATCATCGACGGCATGCGCGCCGACCGTCTCCTTCGTCTGATCGTGTTGCTGCAGCGGCACGGACGTCTGTCCGCGCCACGGCTGTCCGAACTCCTGGAGGTCAGCGAACGGACGGTGCTGCGCGATATGGAAGCGCTGTCCGCGGCCGGGGTTCCCGTGTACACCGAACGCGGCCGCAACGGCGGCTGCTTCCTGCTCGACGGATTCAAGACCGACGCGACCGGGCTCACCGCAGGCGAGGCACAGGCGCTGTTCGCGTGGGCCGGGCAGCACAGCGCGGGTGAACTCGGCCTCGGCGCCGATCTCACCGGCGCGCTGGCGAAGATCGCCGCATCCGCAGGCACCGCCGCCCTCTCCGGCGCCGACCGACTGCGCCAGGTGTTGACCACCGACCGCCGTCGCTGGTTCGCCGAGGACACCTCGACCATCGCCCTCCCGCTGCTGCGCGAGGCGGCGGTCCACGGCAGGCGGGTGCGGATCCACTACTCCAGTCGTGGTGCCGCGGAGCCACTTTGGCGCACCGTCGACCCGTGGGGTCTCGTCGACCAGTCCGGCCGCTGGTATCTCGTCGCCGCCCACGACACCCGCCCCCGCACCTACCGGGTGGATCGCATCGCCGAACTCGAGGTTCTCGACAGTCCACTCGAGACGCCACGCACCGAACCGGTCGACCAGGTATGGCAGCGGCTGCGCCAAGCCTTCGAGGCCTCCGCCCCGGAGCCGGTGGCCATCGATGTCGTCCTCGCTCCCCAAGTAGAGAAGGAGTTTCTCGGCGCGATCGGCGGCCTGGACAGCTCCGCCGACGCCGCCGTCCGGCTGCCCGACCGCGATGGACGGCACCGCTGGCGGATACGCCTGCGCTGCCGCCGCACCGCGGTGGGACTGGCTATCTGGTGGGCACCAGACGTGGTGGTGGAGGCCCCCGACGACCTGCTCGCCGAAATCCGACAGCGAGCCGGCGCGGCGCTGGCCGCATACACGAACCGAACGACCCATCCGAACGCGACCGCGAACCATCGGACGATCAGCACACACTAGGTCATGTCTCCCAATCGCGTTTCCCTGTTCTTGCCTACGGCGAGCGTGAGTTCGGTGTGGAGATCGCCGATCCCCGCCAGGACGCCATGACGCAGGACTGGCACTGCACCTATCGCGTCAGCGCGAGCGCAAGGCGGTGCGCAGGCCGCGCCGGATCGCGCCGGGTTCGGTGAGCGTCACGGTGGGGAACTTGCGCTCGGACGCGGTTTCGGGGGCGTCGTCGCTGGTCGCCAGCAGGAACGAGTCGGGGAGGGCGAGCTTGTTGATCGTGCGCAGGGTGAGCAGGTACTGCTTGGGCAGGGGCCCCGTCGTGTAGGGCAGGTCGTACTTGTCGCAGAGCGCGCGCACCCGGACCGCGATCTCGGCGTAGCGGTTGCTGGGCAGGTCGGGGAAGAGGTGGTGCTCGATCTGATGTGACAGGTGTCCGCTGAGGAACGCCAGGAGCGGTCCCGCCTCGAAGTTGGCGGTGCCGAGCATCTGGCGCAGATACCACTCGCCGTGGGTCTCGTGCTCGATCGCTTCCGGCGTGAATTTCTGGGCGCCGTCGGGGAAGTGGCCGCAGAAGATCACGACGTAGGCCCACATGTTGCGCAGTGCGTTGGCGGCGATGTCGGCGGTCAGGGTGCGGCGCCAGCGCCGTCTGCTCAGGAGCGGGAAGAACAGGTAGTCCTTGGCCGTCTGCCTGCCGATCTTGCGGATCAGTGCTGTGGTGTGCGCGGCCTTCTCGGCCTCGGTCGCGGCGCGGTCGCGTTCGGAGTACAGGCCGTGCAGGGCGATGCCCCACTCGAAAGTGGCTGCCAGGAGCAGGTTCTGCAGCGGTTGGAGCAACAAGCGTGGGCGCCACTGCTGGTCCCTGGTCACCCGGATGACGCCGAAGCCGACGTCGTCATCCATGCCGACCACGTTGGTGAACATGTGATGGCGGTAGTTGTGCGAGTAGCGCCACTGCGACGACACTCCGGCCATGTCCCACTCCCAGGTTCGGGAATGGATCTCGGGGTCGTTCATCCAATCCCATTGGCCGTGTGACACATTGTGGCCGATCTCCATGTTCTCGATACTCTTGGCCGTGGCCAGCGCCGAGGTGCCGACGAGCCAGCCCAGTCGTGAACCGCTGCTCGCCAGAAGCAGTCGCGCACCCGCGTCGAGGATGCGTTGGAAGGCGATCGTGCGCCGGATGTAGTCGGCGTCATGGGTGCCGCGCCGATCCTCGATATCGCGACGGATGGCGTCGAGTTCTTCGCCGAGCGCCTCGATGTCGGCTTTGCTCAGGTGCGCGTAAACCGCGACTTCGGTAATGGCCATGGGGGTCCTCGCCTGGTCGTAGTACTGATTCTACGTCCCTCTACAGCTGACGTCTACAGCGTAGACTAACGGTATAGACATCCACGGTGACCGCCGTGTGACGGAGTCGGCGCGAGCCGGGACAGGAGCGCCGGATCATGACGCAGAAACCGTCCGGGCAGGTACCCGGACCGCATGCGGACGCCTCGTTGATCTGGTGGCCGCACGGCGCCGACCTGGTCGCCGAGCTGCCCGGCCTGCTGGCGCGGCTCGAGCCCCGGCGCGGGCCGATTCATCGGCTGAGCTACAACATCGGCGAATGGTCGGCCACCGCCCGTACTTTCGACAACCGAGGTCATCGGGTGCGCTTGGACGGCTACCACTACATGCGCCCGCACACCGTCGATGTACTCGGCGTCGACGGCTACCGGCTCCGCCTGCGGGTCGTCCCGGCCGACCTCGACGGCGAGTCCGCCGAGCAGCGGTGGGAGTCCGAGGGCGGGGCCGAGCCCGGGGGTCTCAACCCGCGGGGTAGGTCAGGGTCGCGGTGAGGCCGGTGAGCAGGATGTCGAGGCCTCGCTCGAGTTCGGCTGCGCCGTCGTAGGCGGCCAGCGCCGGGGCGAGTTCGCGCACCAGCGGGAACTCGGTGATCGGCAGGCGGTGCAGACCCAGGCGCAGGACCTCGTCGGATTCCTCGGGTCGCTCGATCACCTCTTGGAGCTCGTTGAGCACGTGACCGTAGAGGAATCCGAACAGCGCTCGGTAGATGTGCAGCGCGTCGGCGCCGGAGAAACCGGCCCCGGTGAGCAGTCGCAGGATGTTCTCGAGCGGGCGCACCATCGCGATCGGGCGCATGCCGAGCGGGGTCGACAACGGCCGGGTCACCAGCAGGGGCACCACATTCGGGTGGGCGAGGGCCAGCGCGCGGAACGAGCGCGCGACCACGCGCAGCTGGGCGGCCCAGTCCGGATCGTCGGCGTCGACCATCAACTGCTCGAACACCATCTCGGCGACACCGTCGAGTACCGCGGCCTTGTTGGGCAGATGCCGATAGATCACCATCGGATCCCGGCCGACCACCTCGGCCAGCCGACGCATCGACAGCGCGTCCACGCCGTCGCGATCGACGATCATCAGCGCGGCGGTGAGCACCGATTCCCTGGTCACCGTACTGGGGGGACGGCGGGCGCCATCTGTCGAATCCTCGGTCATGAGGGCACCTCCGTCTGCTTCGATTGCCGTTGCCAGTGTAGACCTACAACGTTGACAAGCGCGGTATTCGCGCGTCTACTGGAGGTGTACAGGTCCCCGGAGCTGATACCGATTCCTCGGATCCCGGCCGAAAGGACCCATCGTCATGCGCGTTCGCGAAACCCATCATCCCGCCGCGGCACCCGCCCGCCACCAGGTTCCCCCGCTCTACACGCCACGGCTGCGGATGCGGTCACGCTCGGCGGGCGACCGCTACATCGACGGTGCCTGGTGGCCGCGCTCGGCCGACCTGGCCGCCGAACTTCCCGACTTGCTCGCGGTCCTCGGCGTCCGGCTCGGTCCTGTCTGGCGCGTCGTCTACGACCCGTCGTGCTGGGCGTCGACGCCGGCGCGGATCACCGTCGCGGGAGAGACCGTCCGGCTGGATTCCTATCACTTCGAGCTGTGGAACACGATGTATGTGTTCGGGCGCGACGCGGGCATGCTGGTGCTGCAGGTCATCCCGTCCGACACCGACGAGCGGGTCGCCCACCAGTCCCTGATGGCCGCGGCCGAAGCCGACCCCGCGGCCGAAGCCGACCCCGCCGCCGAGCCCGAGCCCGAGTTCGAGACCGAGACCGCGGACAGTCTGCGGCACATCACCAATCACCAGGCGATGGGCGGCGACCGGCAGCCCTTCCGGGTGCCGACCCGGACCCCGCGACTGCTATTGCGCGGCAGCGAAAGTCACACCGAGCTGTTCGACGGCGCCTGGTGGCCCCGCACGGTGAACCTCACCGCCGAACTCCACGATCTGGTCAGCGCCCTCACACCCCGCCTCGGCCGGACGGCGCGAATCAGCTTCGACTGGAACGTGACCAGCCGCAACCAGCGCCGCATCGACCACGACGACGGCATCGATCTTCGGGTCCCCGACATCGGTCAGTTGCCCGACACCATGCACCTCGTCGGCGTGAACGGTGTCCACCTGACCCTGCTGGTGATCGCGGCCGACACCCCGGCCGATGTGGCGAACGCCCAGATCCTGCACGCGGTCGGCCGCGTCAGCCACCATTCGCCCGACATCGGCTGACCGCGCGTGCGCCCTCAGCCGCCGCCGCGGCATTATCGAGAGACCTCCGTCATGACCGATGAACTCGACGCGGACCCCACGCGCCCCGAACCCGCCCCCGAGACACCGTTCGTGGACTGGCCCGATCCGAGCCCCCTGCAATCCTGGTGGCTCGACATCATGGACGGCGGCTCCCCGGCCACACGCTCCGGTCACGACTAGGTCATGTCTCCCAATAGCTTGAGCCATTCGACTGTCAGGGCCATCTGCCGGTCCATCGAGTCTTTTGACCGCTGAGGGCTTCGACGAGTTCACGCGCGCGGCCGGCATTGCCGGGGTCGCTGGAAGCTTTCTCGTAGAAGACTGCTATCCCGAGCGCGGGAGAAACGGTGCCGGTTGCACTGGCGCCTTCATCGCCCCAGGTACACAGTCGATTCAGACCAGGATGCGGGGCGGTCCGCACCCCGGAAACTCGATTATCCCGGCACGATACGGCAACGGATCGCTGACTACCTCCGGGCCGGGGACCGCGGCAGCGGGACTCGCCATGGCATTACTCGGCCTGGCGTTCATCGCCGCCATGGCCGCGGGCTGTCTCCGGTTCATCATCAACTGCGATCCGACATACCTCCCTATCGGGCGCACGCTGCTGATTGCGGCAGCCATATCGGGCATCACGAGCACGCTCGCGGTGGTCGCCGCGGTGATCATTCCCTGATCCATGTGATGGTCCGAGCGATGGCGCGCCTCAATCGTTCCTGACCGGTTGACTGGTGCGGCGAGTCATCGACGGGATGACGTTGCGTGAGAAAGAGTTTCGGTGGCATCACCTACTAGGCGATTGCCCCGGCCCACCTCCACCCATCGGGATCGTGGTCGAGATCCATGCCGAGGCATTGCGCCGACTTCTGGGAGCGAGTCGCGTCCTTGTCGCGGCGCAGCGATGTGACCGGACTGTCGCCAGGCCGGTCCGGACCAGGGCACTCGTTGGAGCGAGGTGGGTCGGATCAGCGTGGATCCGGGCAGCGGCCCTCGTAGCGGGTGAGTCCGAGGCCGTTGCGGCCTTTGCTGCGACCGACCGGGCCGTTCTTCGCCGAGCGTTGCCAGGTGCCGGTGGTGTCGAGGACGGGCATACGTTCGCTGAAGGCGCGGCTGTAGCGGGTGGTGCCGTCGACGGTGAGCAGGCCGTCGCGGACGTCGATGTGGGCGACGGTGGCCCAGAAGGAGTTCTTGCCGTTGCCGATCAGGACGGTGATCTGGTCGGCGTCGGGGCCGGGCAGTCCGTCGGGGCCAGGGCGGCCGTAGCGGACACGGACGCGTGGGCGGCCGAAGGTGTCGATGGCGCCTGCGCCGTTGTCGACCGATTGGTAGACGTTCAGCAGCAGGTCACCGTTCTCTGTGGGCCGCACGATGACCTGTTCGGTGGCGGGCAGGTTGTTCGCGCCGGGGCCGCGGGTGTCGCCCTGATGGTGAATGAAGGGCCACATCGCGAGGTTGCCCTGGTGTCCCTTCTCGCCGCTGATCACCACGTAGTCGCCGGTGATCTCGTTGCGGCAGAAGAAGTACACGTCGAGGTCGCCGGTGCCGAAACGGGTGACACGACCGGTCTGGTCGTAGTGGGCGCCGCGGCCGTCCCATTCGAGGCCGACGGTGAGCACATAGCCGGGATCGCCCTTGCGCAGATCGATCGTGGCGCGTTTGTCGGGTGAATCCTTGGTGAGCACCACGTCGACCTTGCGCAGATCGATGGCGGGTGGCACCGGCGCTACCGCCATCGCGGGCGCGGCGGTCCCGACGGGAGCGGGGGAAGGGTTCGGCGGCGCGATATCGGTGGCAGGTCCCTCGGGTTCGGCGTCGACCTCGATGCCGTGGTCGGTCGCGAAGGCCGCCAGACCCGCGCTGTATCCCTGACCGATCGCGTCGAGCCGCCAACCGCTCCCCCGCCGGTACAGCGCGACCGCCTGCAGCACCGTCTCCGAATCCAGCCCAGGCGGAGTGAAACTCAGTGCCTGCGTGTCACCGTCCACCGCGACCCGCAGCCCGCTGACCTCGCCGAATCGCAGACCCTGCGCCTCGGTACTCCCCGCGATCACCACCCGCTGGATGTCGGCGGGCACCGCCGTGAGATCCACCGACACCGCCGCGTCCGACACCAGTTGAACGCCGGGCGCCGCGGGATTGTTGAAGAACACGAAATCGGCATCCGACCGGACCCGTCCGTCACCGGTCACCAGCACCGCCGAAACATCCACCGCCCCAGCGGGACCGGCCAGGTCGAGCCGCACGGTGTACCGGCCGTCGACCAGATCGGTCTTCGCCCCCTTGGCCACCTCGACCACCATCGCGTTCCCCATCTCTCCGCTCCTCCACAGCTCGCCGGCTCCCCCGCCCTGTCGAGACGAACCACCCGTGGACGAAGCGCACCCACCATCGTGCGCCACCGGCCACGAATACGCACCTAGAACTCGATGCGCAATGCGGGAAAGTAGTCCTTCATCGCGAGCGCGACATCCTCGACGGTGTGCGGCAGAACCTGTGTCTCCGAGATGCTCACGAAGCTCCAGCCGTAAGTGGTTGTCAGGAACTCGTGCAGCCGAAGTCGTCGCGGCGCACGGGCCGACACAGCTTCCGGCGAGACGAGGACGATCTCCAGCCCCCGCCATGCCCGCAGCTTCTGCACCAACCGGTCCCGAACCTCCACCCTGCGAATCCGCACAATGTCGATCTCCCGCCAACGGATTCGATCGTAGCGCCGCACGATGATGCCTTCGCTGTCGATGACAAGCTCCGGGTGACGCCCACGCACCCGCCGAGCGCTGACCACCGACACCACGACACCGCTAGCGAGCGCACCATAGACGAGGGGAACCGGAAAACCGTCCTCCAGCGCGATCGTGACGACGGCGAGGATGGTGGCGACGACACCAACCGTGCCTGCCAGGACTGCGATCGGATTCGCGGCGGCCGGATACTCCAGCGGCGGCCTGAGTCCCTGATGGTAGATGTTCGCCAACCTTCCGGTTGTCTCGATCGGTTTGAGGTGTAGATCCGCAACCAACTTCGACCGGCCATGCCGGTGGGTCTGGAAGCGGGAACACCCGATCGTACCGCCGATTGTATCAGCCAGCGGGCGGTCCCCGAGCACCCCCGAACCGCTGTAGATCCCGCCAGCCGGGCACCGCACCGGTTGGCCTCGATCACAGAATCACTGAAGTTCGTGGCGGGTGGGCGGGTGGTGTCGTTCACTGTTCGGCATGGACATCGGTGAGCTGATCGACCGCAAGCTGGGTCGCCGGGTCTCGGTGGTGGTGCCCGCGCTCGACGACGAGGACACCGTCGCCGGGGTGGTCGCCGCGGCGCGGGTGTGGCTGGGTGGGTTGGTCGACGAAGTGGTGGTGCTGGACGCGGGGTCGGATGATCGGACGCTCGCGCGGGCCAGGGCGGCGGGGGCGGCGGTCTATACCTTCGAGGAGGCGGTGCCAGGGTTGTCGACCCGGCCGGGCAAGGGTGAGGCGGTGTGGCGGTCGCTGGCGGTGTGCACCGGGGACCTGATCGTGTTCCTCGACGGTGATCTGGTTACGCCGGATCCGCTGTTCGTGCCGACGCTGCTCGCGCCGCTGCTGGACGAACAGGCGCCGACGCTGGTGAAGGGGTTCTACCGGCGGCCGCTCGCCAGTGGTGCCGGGGTCGACGCCGACGGTGGCGGCCGGGTGACGCAACTGGTGGCGCGGCCGCTACTCACCGCGCTGGCGCCCGCGCTGAGCGAGATCGTGCAGCCGCTCGGCGGTGAATACGCCGCCACCCGAGCGTTTCTCACCGGAATCTCGATCGCGGGTGGGCACGGTGCGGAGATCGGGATCCTCATCGACTGCTGGCAGCGGCACGGCCTCTCGGCGATCGCCCAGGTCGACCTGGGCACCAGGGTGCACCGCAACCGGTCGACCCATGAGCTCGCGGTACTGAGCAGGCAGGTGGTGGCGACCCTGCTCGACCGGCTCGGCATCCGCGACTCCGGGATCGGGCTCGTGCAGTACCGGCCCAGTGACAACGGCTGGCGGCGAACGCCCTCCGAGGTGAGCCTCGCCGACCGGCCACCCATGTCGGAGTTCCTCACAACCCAGCGCGCCAGCGCCTGACCCGCCGCGCGCCGGCCCGGTCGCCGAGACCGAACCGGCGCCTCGGATCAGGCCGCGACGAGCCCGAAGTCGAGCTTCACCAGCTGATCGGCACAGTCGAAATACCGGTCGTCGTGGGTGATCACGATGACCGTCTTACCGCGCCGCTTCAGCTCGGTGAGGATCTCCCGGTAGAACACCTCGCGGAAGCGCGGCTCCTGATCGGCGGCCCACTCGTCGAACACGTAGATCTGCCGGTCCTCGAGCAGGGCGGTGAGCAGCGCCAGCCGTTTCCGCTGTCCCTGCGACAGATCCACGGTCGAGAGGCGGCCGTCGCACACGGTCACCTTGTGCGCGATCTGCAACTCCTCGAGATAGCGCTGCACCTCACCGTCGATCCCGGGCCGGTCGAACCCGAGATAGTCCTCGAACAGATGGAAATCGGTGAACACCGCCGACGAATTCTGCCGGAACCATTCGATGTTGTCGTGGTCGATCCTCTCCCCGTTGAGCGACAACGACCCCGAACGCGGCACATACAACCCGGTGATCAGCTTGGCCAGCGTCGACTTCCCGCTGCCGTTGCCACCGACGATGAAAGTGATCTGCCCCGGTTCGAACACCAGATCGATCGGGCCGAGCCGGAAGCCGGAATCGCCGTGCTCGCCTGCACCGGGCGGTGGAGCCAGCGGACGCACATCGGTGCCGCCGTGGTCGATCCAGTTCTTCCCGTTCACATCCGGCTGCGACCCGCCGGGGTGAGCGCCGGGATGCGCGGGATGCGGATGGGTGCCGTTGCCCTCGTGCGGTGGCCTGCCCGGACGCGGCGGCGCGGCACCGTGCTCGGGCGGCGGTCCACCCGGGTGCGTGCCGGGCGGTGGCGGCACCGGCGACGGCGCCTCCGACCGGTACACGTAGCTGACGTCGCTCAGCTCGAGTTTGCCCGGCCCCACGGCAGGCCGCTCGGTGTAGGGCAGCTGCTCCTCGTCGTGCAGGGTGGCCATCGACAGGTTCATCGCCCGGATCTTGGCCAGCGCCACGTCGCCGCGCAGCAGATCGGGGATGCGGTGCATGAAGTTCTGCATCGGCATCGCCAGGAAGGTGGTGACCAGCACGTACCCGACCATGGTGTCGCGGGGGACGTTCAGCGCCGCCGCGATCACGAACAGGATCAGCGCCATGGTCGCCAGTTGCAAGGCCTGCCCGAATCCTTGCGCGTAGGAGAACTTCGAGCCCGCGTCGGTGTTCTGGTCGCGCAGCACGCTCGCCGAGCCGAGCAGATGCCGATCCATGAAATCCCGGCGACGGCCGCGATGCAGCTTGAGTTCCTTGATGCCGAGGGTGACGGCCTGGAACGACCGCAGCAGCGCGTCCTCGTTCTCCCTGGCCTCACGGTAGATGCCGCGCACCCGTTTGAGCACCATCTCCACACAGGCGATGCCGAGGAGCGTGCCCGCCACCGTCACCGCGAAGATCGGGCCCGACACCAGGAATAGGAACACGAAACAGCCGATGATGGTCGCCAGGTCGACACAGATCGACGGGATGGCGGTCACCGCCTGCGACAGCGCGCGCACGTCCTCGGTGAGCGTCGCCATCAGGCGATGCATACCGAGCCGTTCGAGGTGTTCCAGCGGCGCCGAGACGATGCCGGAGCTCAGGTCACTGCGCAGCCGGTAGATCGCGTCCTGCGACAACCGGATGAGCAGCACCTGCGAGGCGACACCACTGACCACGATCACCAGCACGGTCAGCGCGAACCGGCCGAGCAGCTGGTCGGGTGGCGGTTTCGGCGACACCGCCGCGTTGATCAGGGTCACCAGATAGGTGTTGGCCACGCCGCAGATCAGGCCCGCCGCCACCACGGCGGCGATCCGGCCCGGCGACAGCGCGGCGAGAAAACGAAGCAGTTGCATGGTCTGCGCTCTCAGCTGCGGATGACATCGAACACGATGCCCTCGAGGGTGACACCGGGCGCGAAGGAGAACGCCACCCCGGTGGAGATCGGCGCCGCCGACCGCGCGTCGCGGATCATCCGCTCCAGCACGAAGATCAGCGACACACTCAGCATGTTGCCGTGCTCGGCGAGCACGTCCCAGCTCGGCGCGGCGAGCTCGGCGTCGATGCCGAGCGAACGGGCCGACTCCTCGATGATGCGGGGACCACCGGGGTGGATCGCCCACAGCTCGATATCGCTCTTGCCGAGGCCGTTGCGCGCCAGCACCTCGGTCACCACCGGGTCGACACCGCGATAGATGTAGTCGGGCAGGCTCGCGGCCAGCTCGCAGGTGATGCCCGCGTCCTGTACGCCGAGCACGATGCCGTCCTCGGCGTCGTCGAACAGGTGGCTGAAGCTGTCGCGGATCACCACGCTGCCCGGCGCCAGCGGCTGCTGCACCTGGTTGGCACCGATCACCACGGCGCCGCAACCGTCACCGAAGAGGCTGTGGGTGATCACGTCGTTCACATCGTCGTCGAAAACGGCGTTCACCGAACTCAATTCGATGCACAGCACCATCGCCTTCTTGTCCGGATTGGCCCGCACGTAGTCGGTGGCGGCGCGCACGCCGTTCATCGCCGCGGCACAGCCCATGAAGTTGACGACCATCCGGCCGACCGTCGGTGACAGTCCCAGTTGCTTGACGACCGCGACATCGACGCCGGGTGCGATGAAGCCGGTGCTGGTCACGAAGATCAGCTGCCCGATCTCCGCGGCCGGGTCGGCCAGGCCCGCCACCGCGCGCCGGGCGACATCGACCGCCAGCGGCGCGGCGTGCTCGAAGAACAGGTTCATCCGCTCCCTGATCGTGCCGGGGCGGCGGCTGAACTCGAGGAACTCCGGCGCGAGCGGGTCGACCGCCAGGTGCCTGGTGTCGATCCGGGTCTTGGCGTAGATCCGCGGAATGCGCTGCCGCTGCAGGGGATCGGTGAACAACTCGGCGACCCGTCCCGCGTTCACGGCTTGCTCGACGACCAGTTCGGGCGATCCGGTCGCGACCGCTTCGATCACCGCGACGGTGGTCGGCGGCGCGGGCGGTAGTGGAGCGTGCCCGCGCTCGACATCAGCCGTTCGGAGCAGGTCAAGGGAAATAGACACGGGCACAATTCCTTTCGATACTTCGCAAAGAGAGCGGCAGCGGAGTCGGCGAGATCAGACGGTCCCGATGCCGGTGAAGCCCTGCACGGTGTAGGTCAGGCAGGTCTTCAACGCTGTTGGCGCGCAGTGTTCGCGCACGAGACCCCACCGGTTCTCCTCGGCCTCGCGCGAGGGCGCGAGCAGGTAGGTCCGGCACAGCTTGGGGAAACGATCACCGAAGAAGCTCTTCGCGGGCAGCCATTCGACGCCGAACTTCGCCGATTCCTCGCGCACCACGTCCTCGGTGGCGATATTGGCGAAACCGCTGCGCTGGAACGGCAGCACGTGGTGTACCCGGTGCGAGCTCAGGCCCGCGGACAGGAAGCAGTCGACGTACTTGTTGCCGACCACGGTCAGGTCGTAGGCCTGTTCGAGCTGGTTGACCGCCCAGTCGTCGGTGTCGGTCTCGAGTTCCTCGGTCGGCACCTCGAAGTCGTGGCTGGCCACCACCATGAAGGTGCTGATCCACAGCGTGATCACGAATTGCAGTGCCCAGGCGAGGAAATCGCCCGCGACGGTGAAGACGACGAATTCGGCGACGAGCAGAAACCTGATCCCGAACGAGCCGATGAAATGCGGCAGCGCGCCGCGCCAGGTGCCGTACATGTCCTTGATGCCCACCTTGCGGGTGAGCCGGCAGACGTCGAGCAACCGGATGATCATGCCGGTGAGCAGGTGGCCGAACTTGTGGACCGTGTGCACCGGCACCCGGTACAGGCGCGGGACCTGCATCATCATCGTGAAGACGTTCTTCTTGATGTCGACTTCACTCTGGGTGTGCGGGTGGTGCAGCAGGGCGTGGCCGTCGGCGGTGACGAAAGACAGTGCGACATAGTTCATGTCGAACGCGTTCACCGCGTATTTGTTGAGCCCCTTTTGCGCTCGGTGGATCGCGTAGTGGCCGAAGCCGACCAGCGAGCTGCGCAGCAGCACCATCGCGATCACGAAGACCGGCAACGGCATCCAGCTGGTGTCCCACAGGCGCAGGCCCTGCACGGCGAAGTAGGCGAAGATCAGGAACGCGACGACGATGTCGAAGATCCGGTCCATCCGTTTCAGCCGGGCGGCCAGCTCGGGTTCGGAGATCCTGGCCTTGATCCGGTGCAGCAGGTCGTTCTTGTCGTCGAACTGATACTTCGGGGTGTCGTCCCAGCTGTTGAAGCCTTCCCTGAACAGGAAGTCGGGCGCGTTGTTCTTCGGGTGGATATCCTCGGGAGTGGCGGCGCGATCGAGGCTGTAACGCTCGATCATGCGCGCGATTTTTTCCGGATTCCGGTGGTAGGAACCGATAATCGAGGTGATATCGCGGTTCTTCGTCCGGCCGATGAAGAATTCACCGCCGGGATGCTTGGAGATCCAGTCGCTCAGGTCGTAGGCTTTGCCGTTGAAGACCCACACGTTGTTGACGGGAGGCCGACCCCCAGGGCCCGGCGGTGGCGGGAGCTCACGCTCCGCTTCATCAGGTCGATCATCGATCGTCATGCGTTCTTCCTCTGTGTCGATCGGCGTTCGATGCGTGCTGCCCTGCCGACCAGCGTCCCGACACGTATAGTCCTTGTGGCGCCTTGCATCTCGCTGAACATTCTCTTATCGGCGGCATACCGCCCGCTACGGAGATTTCGGTCCCCACGGGCGACACCCACACGACACACCGGCCCGGGGCCGCGGACGGCACTGCGTGCCAGGATCCGCTGTCCCCGGACCGGTGCGTAACGATCCGGACCCGTCGGCTCGGATCAGCCGGCGGGCTTGACGATGGTGACCGGCTCGGCCCAGTTGGACAGGCCGACCGTGACCTCGCCCTGGTCCTTCTTCACCACGGCGCGAACGAGATTCGGCCCCTCGCCGGTGGACGGTGCGTCCGAGGGCTTGGTCGAATCGGTCTCCGGCGGTGCGGTGTCCTGGATCCACAGGGTGATCGGCATGGAGCCCGCGTTCTCGCCGACGCGCGGCACGATCGGGTCGATCACGGCGCCGTCGATGGTGCCGGTGATCTTGACGGTGTTGATGCCGTCGATGACCTCGCGGGCCTCGGTCTTCGGGTTCTGGACATTGGCCAGCACATTCGCGATGCCCTTGTCCTTGTCCAGGATGACGCCCGGATCGTAGACCTTCTCGGCGTCGCCGGCGGGCACGTAGCGGCCACCGGTCTGGGTGTAGAGCACCTTGTCGACCACGAGGAACTTCGCCTCGGTGAAGTCGGCCTCCGGCTTGAGCCGGACCTTGGCCTCACCCATCGCGGCACCCGAACCCTGGGTCTCGTTGGTGACGTCGGCCGAGACCGTGTCGACCGGCAGGTCGGGCAGGTTCTCGACGTCGATGTTCAGGTGGACGGTGCGCAGAGTCTGCGTGGTCTTGGCCGACTCCTTCACGATCTGCGCGCCGTCGGGCAGTTCGCCGGTCGGCGGCGCCGTGGTGGTCTCCTCCGAGGAGCAGCCGGTCACCAGCGCCGCGGCCAGCGCCGCGGCGGCCACGATCGCGGTGATGCCGGAGCGACGCGCGAAGCGGCTCCGTGGGGTGGGGTGCGGTGTCGTTTCGATCAAGTTCATTCCCCTGGAGATGTCGGGTATGGCAGTGGTGAGGCAGCCGTAGCTGCCGGTGCCTGCGACAAACCAAGCAGACGATCGGACATCTCGTGCTCCCCCGACGGCGATAGTACATCAGGATCGGAGTCCGCGAGTTATGAGTGCGCACAGGAATTTTCGGGGTCACCGCCGGGCCGAACGGCGGCCCGTCACCGCAGGTCACACCCGGTCTACCGAGTCATAGCACGGGTCGATGACCGCGGGCTTTCCCGATCTCGCCCGCGGTCGCGACATCGCCCGCTTCGCACGGCCGTCCTCCGCCGAGCCGCGACAAGGGCGGGAACGCGAACAGCCCCGACCGCCGCTGCGCGCGGCCGCCGGGGCTGTGGGCAACGTGGTTCAGCGCTTGCGGCCGATACCTCCGACGATGCAGTTGCGGACGGCGTTGAGCGGCGTCAGATGCGGGCCGTCGGGCCACCAGTCGTCGCAGCGGACCAGACCCGGCTCGACCATCTCCAGATCGCCGAACATCGCCTGGATCTCGTCCCTGGCGCGGAAGCGGCCACTGCCCATCGGGCTGTGGATGAACTTCTCCTCCATCTTGGCGGCGAGTTCGCTGTACTCCGGGATCTGCGGATCGAAGAAGTGCGCGATGGCCACGAACGACCCGGACGGTAGTGCGTCGATGTAGGTCTGCATCAGGGCGGCGGCATCGTCGCCGAGGTAGTGGTGCAGGGTGCCGATCTGGAACATCGCCAGCGGGCGGCTGAAATCGATGTCGTTGCGTATCGTCGCGTTGCCGAGTACGTCGAGCGGCCGGAAGATGTCGGCCTCGGCGATCTTGGTCCGGCTGTTGCTGGCCAGCAGGGCTTGACCGTGCACGAGCACCGACGGGTCGTTGTCGACGTAGACCACGCGCGACTGCGGGTTCACCCGCTGGACCACCTGGTGGGTGTTCTCCGCGGTGGGCAGGCCCGAACCGAGGTCGAGGAACTGGTCGATCCCCGACTTGGCCAGGAACCGGCACGCGCGGATGAGGAAATCACGGTTCGCCCAGGCCAGGTCGTTGACCTGCGGGGCGACGGTGCGGACCTGCGCCAGGACCTCGCGATCGACCTCGTAGTTGTCTTTGCCGTTGAGCGCGGCATCGTAGACACGCGCGATGCTCGCGCGTGTGGTGTCCACCCCGACCGGAGCTGAGCTGGGGTAGGCGGCTGAGGATTGCGACATTCGGGCGCCTCCGGGCTTCGGACCGACTGTATGCAAGCCAGCCTAGAGCATCGGTTCCGTTGGCACAGAGGCTATCCCGCTCCGACCAGCGTGGCGCCGGCCGGTCCGTGGACACCACGGGCGGACGCGCGAACTGCCCGCTACCGGGTTCCGCGAGCAGGCGCGGCAGCGCGTACGAGCCGACTCAGAGCTGGGCTTCGATGGCGGCGACGAGTTCGGCCGCGTCCGGGGTGACCGTCGGGCGGAACCGGCCGGCGACGGTGCCGTCGCGGCCGATGAGGAACTTCTCGAAGTTCCACTGCACGTCGCCCGCGGTGCCGTCGGCGGCCGGGGTCGGCACCAGCTCGGTGTAGAGCGGGTGCCGGTCCTCGCCGTTGACGTCGGCCTTGGCCAGCAGCGGGAAGTCGACGCCGTAGGTGACCGCGCAGAACTCTTCGATCTCGGCGGCGGTGCCGGGTTCCTGGCCCATGAACTGGTTGCACGGGAACCCGATGACGGTGAACCCGCGCTCGCCGTAGGTCTTCTGCAGCTCGACCAGTCCGGTGTACTGCGGGGTCAGCCCGCATTTGGAGGCCACGTTGACCAGCAGCACCGCTTTCTCGCCCGCCAGCTCGCCCAGCGTCGTCTCGGCCCCGTGCAGGGTCCGCACCGCCGTGTCCCGAATGTTCGTACTCACCACAACACCACCAGCTCTCGTTCCGGGTCGGTTCGACCGCCACCGTACCGGAACGAGACCGGCACGCACGCGTCCCGCTGGACGGGAGATTCTGTAACACGTTCTTGTTTTGTCGCCGGACAGACGGCACCATTTCGGTACACACACCCGAGGCACCGGAGGCACCGTGACCGAACAACCCCACCGGATCGATACCGTCCGACCGCTGCGCGCGAGCCAGGTGGCCCACTGGGATCTCGAGGCCGACGTGGTGGTGGCCGGGTACGGGATCGCGGGGGTGTGCGCCGCGATCGAGGCCGCGCGCGCGGGCGCACGGGTGCTCATCGTCGAGCGGACCGGCGGCTGGGGTGGCGCCGCGTCCCTGGCGGGCGGGTTCGTCTACCTGGGTGGCGGCACTCCGCTACAGCGGGCGCTCGGCTTCGACGACACCCCGGAGAACATGGCCGCATTCCTCACCGCCGCCCTCGGCCCCGGGGTCGACACGGCCAAGATCGAGGACTACTGCGCGGGCAGCGTCGAGCACTACGACTGGCTCGTCGACTGCGGCGTGCCGTTCAAGGAGACGTTCTGGGGCGAGCCGGGCTGGGAACCGCCACACGACGAGGGCCTGATGTACTCCGGCGGGGAGAACGCGGCGCCGTTCCTCGATATCGCGACGCCGGCACCGCGCGGGCACGTGCCCGCGCTGGCGGACAAGAAGACCGGCGAGCGCGGCGGCGGCTACATGCTGATGAAGCCGCTGGCCGACACCGTCTCCGAACTGGGCGTCGACGTCGAATACGACACCAGGATCCGGCGGCTGATCGTCGACGACACCGACCGCGTGGTAGGCATCCTCGCCACCAGATACGGCAAGCCGGTCCACATCAGGGCGGCACGCGGGGTGGTCCTCGCGACCGGCAGTTTCGCCTACGACCCCGAGATGATCGACCGCTACACCCCGCGCCTGAGCGGTCGGCCGGGTGCGGCGATCGAGGAGCACGACGGCATCGGCATCCGGCTGGCGCAGGCGCTCGGCGCCGAGCTGGCGCACATGGACGCCAGTGAGGTCGCCGTCTTCGGTGATCCCCAGATGATGGCGCGCGGCATCCTGGTCAACGGGCGCGGGCAGCGCTATGTCACCGAGGACACCTATCCCGGCCGGATCGGCCAGGCCACCCTGCTGCAGAACGACAATCAGGCCTTCCTGGTCATCGATGAGGCCGCGCTGGAGGAGGCGCTGGCCACCGAGACCGCGACGCCGTTCTTCCGGTTCCCGCCCAAATGGGTCGCCGAGAGCGTGGCCGAGCTCGAGGCCGAGATGGGACTGCCGGAGCAGACCTTGCAGACCACCGTCGACGTCTACAACCGGAACGCCGAGCAGGGCGCTGACCCGTTGCTCGGCAAGAAGGCGGAGTGGCTGCGCCCGCTGACCCCGCCGCTGGCCGGCTACGACCTGCGCGGCTGTACCGCCGGATTCACCCTCGGCGGACTACGCACCGACCTCGATTCCCGGGTCCTGCACGTGAGCGGTGAGCCGATCGCGGGCCTGTACGCGGCCGGGCGCTGCACCTCGGGACTGTGCGCGTACGGCTATGTCAGCGGCGCCTCGCTCGGTGACGGCAGCTTCTACGGCAGGCGCGCGGGCAAGGCCGCGGCCACGGACTAGCCACAGGCCACCCACCGCAGTGCCGCTGTCGCCTACGCTGCATGCAGCACGCCACCGGATGACGAGTCCGGCTGTGCGCACTGGTGTTTCACACCGTGCGACGGTGCGTGCGGTTGACCGTGACAGACGCAGTGCAGGGATCGGAGTGGGACAGTGCAAGCAGGTGGGACGTCCGCGGATTACGTGATCGTCGGCTCCGGGTCGGCGGGGGCGGTGCTCGCGAACCGGCTCAGCGCCGACCCCGGCACGTCGGTGGTCCTGGTGGAGGCAGGCCCGGCCGACGACGACCAGTACGCCCATATCCCGGCGGCGTTCTCCAAGCTGTTCCGCACCGAGCGGGACTGGGACTACCTCACCGAGCCGCAGCCGCAGCTCGGCGACCGGCAGATCTACTGGCCGCGCGGCAAGACCTTCGGTGGCTCGTCGTCGATGAACGCGATGATGTGGGTGCGCGGATTCCGGGCCGACTACGAGGAGTGGGGGCTGCTCGCGGGCGAGCGGTGGAACTTCGCGGCGGCGGTCGAGCAGTTCCGCAAGATCGAGAAGGTGCAGGACGCCCAGTTCCCCGACGAGGGCACGCACGGGCCGCTGCATGTGCAGCGCCAGCGCAGCCCGCGCGCCTCGACCCACGCGTTCCTCGAGGCCGCGCGGCAGGCGGGCTACGACTTGGAGTCACCGAACCGGCCGGCGCCCGGCGGCTTCTCGCAGACCATGGTGACCCAGCGCGACGGCCGCCGCTGGAGTACCGCCGACGCCTATCTGCGCCCGGCCATGAAACGCGCCAACCTGACCGTGCACGCCGAGGCGCTGGCCACCCGGGTGCTGTTCGACGGCACCAGGGCCACCGGGATCGAATACCGGCACGACGGCCAGACCCACACCGTCACGGCGAAGCGCGAGGTCGTGCTGTGCGGTGGCGCGGTGAACAGCCCGCAGCTGCTACAGCTGTCGGGTATCGGTGACCAGCAGGAGCTGGCCGAGCACGGCATCGACGTCGTCGCCCACTCCCCCGAGGTGGGCGCCAACCTGCAGGATCACCTGATCGCCGCGCTGGGCTACGGCGTCGACTCGGACTCGCTGTTCGCGGCCGAGAAGCCGCTCGAACTGCTGAACTACCTGATCCGGCATCGCGGCATGCTCACCTCCAATGTCGGTGAGGCCTACGGCTTCGTGCGCAGCGAGCCCTCGCTCGAGCATCCCGATATCGAGCTCATCTACGCGCCCGCCCCGTTCTACCACGAGGGACTGGTCGAGCCGACCGAGCACGGTGTGGTACTCGGCGCGATCCTGCTTCGCCCGCGCAGCCGGGGCCGGATCGGCCTGGCCTCGGCCGATCCGGCGGCCAAGCCGGTGATCGATCCGCGCTATCTCTCCGATGCCGACGGCGCCGACCGCGCCGCCCTCACGGCGGGGCTGCGGGTGTGCGCGGCCCTGCGCGAACAGCCGGCGCTCCAGCGCGCGCTCGGTCCGCTGATCTATCCGCCGCAGGCCCCCGCCGACCTCGAAGCGGCGATGGCGCTGAGCATCGAGCGCTTCTCGCACACCCTGTATCACCCGGTCGGCACCTGCCGGATGGGCACCGACGCCGCCAGCGTGGTCACCCCGGACCTGAAGGTCCGCGGCGTCGACGGTCTGCGGGTCGCGGACGCGTCGGTGATGCCGCTGATCATCCGCGGCCACACGAACGCGCCTGCCGTCCTGATCGGCGAGCAGGCCGCGGACTTCATCCTCGCCGGGTCGTGAGTGGGTGCGGTGGCGCGTCGGCTGGGCGCGCCACCGCACCGGCACAGCAGGCAATCATGCAGTCGATGCAAAGGGGCATCGACTGCGTACACGCATCCGGTGTCGTCAGTGCGCGGGGACGCGCGCGAAACCGAGCGGCGGCGTCGGCAACCGGTCCGACCGCAGGTCGTGGCGGAAGTCCGGGAGCAGCGGCAGGACATCGACGTTGCGGGCCGCGTAGCAGCGCACCATCGGCAGGGCCCGCGACACCTCGGCGCGTTCGACCGGTTCGGCGTCGAGGAACGCCAGCGCGTCCAAGCCGAGTCCGAGGGTGTCGGCGATCCGCACGATCGCGGCTGACTTGCGGCCCCACCCCACCTCGACGGCGGAGAACATCTCGTAGAGCCCGTGCCGGTAGAGCGTGCGCAGGGTGCGCGACCGGTCGCCGCGCGCGGCCACGGCGTGCAGCACACCGCGTTCGCTGAGCTTGGTCAGCGTTCGCGCCGCCTGCGGGCGCAATACGGTGCTGGTCGAGTCGTGGACCACTCCGTCCCACAGGGTTTCGTCCAGTTCCCAGACCAGACAACGGACGGCAGGTCGCATTCGTGGTGCCCCTATCGGTTCGTTCCGGCGCGGAGAACTCTACAACCACTCATAGCGTGGGACCAGACTTGTGACCGGTCACCAACCCGGCGGTAGGGGCGTACGTCAGCGGCCCATAACCCGACATTCCATTCCGGTATCAGCACCGCCCGGCTAGGGTGAAACAGCTGTACAGCGGGGGGAGAGAGCCGAAATCAGGCGAAGGGAAGACACAGATGTCGGTCGATAACCGGCCAAGGCCGTCGCTGACGATCTCAGGTCAGCCGATGTCGTCGCCGTTGAAGGATGTCCGGACGCTGTCGCGGCAGATGGTCGGGCATTTCGTCGCCAATGTCGCGCCCTGCGGCACCCTGCCCGGCGACGCCATCTCCGGTGACGTCACCACCATCACCCGGATCTGCCTCGAGTTCGCGGTGAGCATGCTCGACGGCCGCGACATCCCGAACAAACTGCAACGCCTGCAGGACGCGGCCAGCGGCTGGGCCAGGGAAGGTGTCCCGATCGACACCATCCACCACTCCATCGCCGAGGGTTTCAAGATGGGGCTGGACCTGGTGGTGTCCAACGCCTCGGTGAAGGACTACGACAACCTCGTCGACGGCGTGAAGATGGTGATGGAAATGCTCGACACCATCACCGCCCAGGTGTCGCTGGCCTATGTGCGTGAGCTGCGCGGCGTCGTCAGCGAGCACCACACGGCGGTGCACACCCTCACCTCGGCCCTGCTCGGCGGGCACAGTACCTCCACGATGGCCCGCGAGTGCGGCATCGCGATCGCCGACTGCTACGCCGTGCTGGCGCTGGCGATCCCGCCGCACCGCGAGGAGGCGAACCCTGCGCTGGACGCGAAGGTCGTCGCCCGCCGCAAGCTGCGCCGGGTCCAAGCCGAACTGGCCAAACGCTGCGGCGAATCGGCGTTGTCGCTGCTCAGTGTCGACGGGGGCACCGTGCTCATCCCCGCCGACACCTTCGACCGCGACGGGCTGGCCGCGCTTGTCGCCCAGCTGTCCCAGGCGGCGCAGGTCGGGATCACCGCGGCACTGGTCGAGAGCTCGACCATCGGCATCCCCGATGCCGCCGACCAGGCCCACGAACTGCTCGACATGGTGCAGCGCCTCGATGTCACCTCCGGGCTGTACCGCTTCGACG
The DNA here is from genome assembly GCF_042650365.1 of Nocardia rhizosphaerae. NCBI lineage: Bacteria > Bacillati > Actinomycetota > Actinomycetes > Mycobacteriales > Nocardiaceae > Nocardia > Nocardia rhizosphaerae. The sequence goes on along the minus strand of NZ_JBHSBA010000015.1, from coordinate 614,591 downwards.
AGCTGGCCCTGGAATACCAGCTGACCCGGCCCGGCCCCGGCCGGGAGTTCCTCGGCTCGCTGCTCGACCCGCTCGACCAGTACCCGGAACTGCTCGAGACGCTGCAGCGCCACATCGCCAACAATCTCAATCGGCAGCGCACCGCGCGGGTGCTGCACGTGCACACCAACACAGTCGACTACCGGCTCAAACGAATCGGGCAGCTCACCGGCTTCGACCCGACCCAGCCGTCCGGGCTGTGGTACCTGCGCTCGGCGCTGGTCGCCCGCACGTATCGCGCGGGCTGAGGGCGCGGGCGTCAGCACTCGCTGTGCGCCGCGATGCCCTGCAGGCGGTCGTCGAGCCACAGCATGGCCTCCGGATAGCCGGTCACCGCGCCGACGATGTGCTCGCCGAACACACTGCGGTACACCGCGTTCGCCCCGAGCGAGCACTGCTCGTCGTACAGCTTGCGGGCACCGGCGGCCGGGATCCAGAACTCCTGTTCACCGTTGTAGATGTAGAGCGGCGTCGCCGAGCGCAGTCCCGCCATCCTGGTGATCTCGTAGATGCGCGCGGCCAGATCCGAACGCAACGGGTCGGGGATGTTCGCCCCGATATCGATCGGCAGGTGCAGCACGCCGGGAATCGCGAAAACACTCACGCACTGGTCCTTCATCACCGAGGTCGCAACCCAGCGCGCGAGATTGTTCATCGCCGCGAGGATCTCCGGGCGTTCGCGGCCGATCGCGAAGGTCGCCGCCATGAAGATCCCCGAGGCGAGATTGGCGTTCATGCTGCGGGAGAGGATCTCGAAGTCGGCGGGGACCCCGCCCAGCGCCGCGCCGACGACCACCTCGGCCAGCTCCGGCGCGTAGGAGCCGAGCAGCTTGGCCGCGCCGTGCGTGGCGATGGCACCGCCGGAGTAGCCGGTCATCGCGAATCGGCTGGCGCCGAAGGCCGCTGGGTCGTGTGCCCTGGTGGCCCGGATCGCGTCGAGCACCGCGTGGCCCGCGACATAGGGCTCGGCGTAGGCCATCAGCGGGCCCTCGTGATCGGGGACCAGGACCGCGTAGCCGCGCAGCGCCGCCAGCTGGGTGGTGGGCGGAATGAACTCGGTGGAACTGGATTTCAGGCCGAGCCCGTGCGCGAGGGTGTAGCCGGGGGTGCATTCGCGGCCGAGCGCATCGATCGGCAGGTTGTTCACCAGGACCGGGCGGTCGCCGGGTCCGGTCCAGTCGGCGGCGGGCACGAGCAGCGTCGCGGTGGCGAACGACGGTCTGCCCTGGGAGTCGTCGGTGCGGAACTTGAGCAGGGTCGCCGAGCGCAGCGGCACCAGGGTCAGCGGTGCCGCGGTGGCCAGTACGTCGCGCGCGGCGAGGATCTCCCCCTGCGACCGACCCGCCAGATCGGCGGGCCAGTGGTCGAACATCGGGTCGCCGACGTCGGCGGGTAGCACCGCGGCGCGCAGGGCCGCCAGTTCGGCCTCAGGATCGACGGTGTCGCCGGAAGGCTGGATCGGCGAGGGCAGTACCTGGTCGATCCACTGCTGCAGCTCGGGCAGGAAGCCCGGTGAACCTGGGGGCGGCAGTGGAATTCCCGGTGGCGGATCGGCCGCAGCCGTACCGACGCCGAACGAGCAGAGCAGCAGTATCGAACAGACAAGCACACGCACAGATCGCATAGCACACACGCCTTCGGGTGAGCAGCATTTCAACGTCGGATTCGTGGTGACGTGCGGCGATGCGGTGCTTCGAATCCCGCCGAACCTCCCCCAGTGCGCCTCTCGTCAGATCCTGACGGTACGCCGCGAGCCGGGCGCGGCACCGGCGTCGTGCCCGACTCGTAACGCAATGCGGCACGATCGCAACATCATTCGCCGTTCGGTCCGGATCCGCGGCGGGACAGCGGATCCGGCCGACGGCATCGGGCTCAGCAGCTGCTCGGCGCCGGTTCCTCCCCATGCAGGCGAGCGTCGAGCCAGCGCAGTGCCGAGGGGAGCCCGAGCACGGCCGCGGTCAGATGGTCCGGTGTCGGGGTCGATTCGGTGACCACGGGCGTACCTGCCGCACACCAGCGCCGCGTCGTCGCGGTGATGGCGTCGACCGGGATGAGGGCGTCGGTGGGCGAATGCCATTCGAAGACCGGCATATCCGGTGCATCCGGGTAGAGCTCGAGGCTGTTCTCCTCCACCACCCCGCGCGCCTGCGGGTCCTCGACCAGCGAGGTCGTCGCCGCGAAATCCAGGATGCCGCGCCCGGCGCCTGCGCCGAGGATGTCGTTGGTGCAGGCATCGGCGATCGCGTCACGCGCGGCCAGGCCCTTCGCGTTCATCTGCTCGCTGATCGGGAAACGCTTCGGATACTCGCGTTCCAGACCGATCCCCGCCGCCAGCGCCAACCCGAACACCGGATGACTGCCGAAACCGAGGCCCTCCAGCATGGAGACCAGATTCATCGGGACGCCGCCCATGGCAGCGCCCGCGAGATCGAGCTCGGGCGCGTAGCCGGGCTGCAGCGCCGCCGCCCAGGCCGTCGCCATACCGCCGCCGGAGTAGCCGGCCATCGCCACCCGGCTGCCCCCGATCCGCAACCGCTCCACCTGGCGGACCGCCCGGATCCCGTCCAGGGTGATCAGGCCACCCAATCTGGCCGCGCCATAGGCGAAGGTCGGCCCGAGATGGTCCGGCAGCACCATGGTCCAGCCCCGGCGCAACGCCACATTCCAGGCGATCGCCTCGCGCACCATCAGGTTCGGATCCTGGGTGTAGAGGACCTTCGAGACCGAGCACTGCACGCCGAGGCCGTTGATGATGTGCTGGTAGGACAGCACAGGCGCGTCGGGGCGATGGTCGGCGGGTTGCAGCACGGTCGTCGTCGCCGCGATCGGCTCGCCCGTGGAGTTCGTGGACCGGAACTTCACCAGGGTGACGTTCGTGCCGGGGAACATCGGCAGCGGCGGCATCTGGCGCACCGCGAGCACATCTCCCGGCGCGTACTCGGCCACGTCGGCGGGCTGGGCGTAGAACGGATCGGGATCGGGCGTCGGATACCGCGGCGTGGTGTGCCCGGTGGCCGCGGACACGGCGACAAGCACCAGTGCCGCGAGCATCGTGAGCATCGTTCGGCGCGCCGTCTGCAGTGCTGTCGCGGCAACCGTATTCATCCGGCTCGTCCTCCCGTATCGCGGCCGTCGATATCGATACTGACCGGTAGCTTCGCGCGCTGACAACGCCTTCGAAGCAGATCGGCGCAGCTCACAACCTCGGCACTACGCGCTTGTGAGCGAAGGCAAGGCCTGGCGAGAACGTGTTCTCCTCGATGGCGGTGGACCTACCGTCGGAGGCAGGCGCTATCAGTGCCGGGCGAAAGGAGCACGCCATGATCCCCCTCGACGAAACCATCGCCACCACCCACACCGATCCGGCCGAGATACCGACCCGCCGGATCTCGGTGTACTTCGAGGGCCCGACCCCGCAGGATGCGCTGTGCCTGGAATACGCCGCGACCCCCGCCGAGGCCTGGGAGTTCACCTCCGCCGCCGTCCACGCGGGCCTGATGGTCACCGTCGACGGACAGGTCGGCCCCGACATGCGCAGACTGCCCTGCCGCTCGCTCTGGCACTGATCGCGCCGACACCGCCCGGCCCGCCGCACTAGGCTGGCCGGGCGGTCGTGTCCCCGGCCGCGGCCCGAGTCGAGAGGATCTCCGTGACACGGTGGCCCTACCCGGCGGCACTCGCCACGGTCACACTGGCCGTCGTCACCGCCTGTGGCTCACCCGGCGACGAGACAGCCGCCACCACCCCACCCGCCACCACGTCCGCACGGCCGACCAGCAAGCCACCGGTCACCATCCCGCCGCCGACCACCACCGTCGATCCGTACGCGGGCCTGCCGCTGATCGACCACGTGCGCTGGACGACGACCGTCGACGGGCCACGGCTGCTCGTGATCCCCACCGTCGCGGGCAGGCGCACCGCCGCCACCGGCACCGACGAACTCGCCTGGCAGGAAATCCTGGCCCTCGATCCCGGCGCCGACGCGCCAGGGATGCGGGACCAGTTCGTCTGCCACTGGGTGTGGGCCAGGATGGTGGCACCGGACAAACCGAGCTGGAACCTGGAGCCGTGGCGGCCCGCCGTCGGCTACCAGGCGACGGTGTCGGCGAACTGCAATCCCGGCGGCCCGGAACGCTGAGGGCCACCGCCCGAAAGGAGCACTCCGCATGCGTATCGTCGTCGCCGGTGGACACGGCAAGATCGCCCTGTTGCTGGCTCAGTCGCTGACCCGTCGCGGGGACCGGGTGCACGCCCTCATCCGCGATCGCGTCCAGGCCGCCGACATCACCGCCACCGGTGGCGTTCCGGTCATCTACGACATGGAACGCGACACGCCGGCCGATCTGGCCGCCGAGGTCGCCGGTGCCGATGCGGTGGTGTTCGCCGCAGGCGCGGGGCCGGGCAGCGGGGCCGCCCGCAAGTACGCCGTCGATCTCAACGGCTCGGTCCAGCTGGCCGACGCCGCCGAGCGGACCGGCGTCCGACGCTTCGTCCAGATCTCCACGATGGGCGCGGGCAGCCCACCCGCGACGGGCACCGACGACGTGTGGGCCGCCTATCTCGACGCCAAGACCCGCGCCGAAGCGGATCTGCGGGCCCGCCCGCTCGACTGGACCATCCTGCGCCCCGGCATTCTCACCGACGCGCCGGGCAACGGTCTGGTCACGCTCGGGCCGCCGCCGATTCCTCGCGGCCCGGTCCCCCGCGCCGACGTCGCCGCGACCATCGCCTCGATCTTGGTCGCGGACAACACATTTCGGCGCACTCTGGAGCTGGTCTCGGGTGCCGACCCGATTTCAGCCGCAGTCACGGCGATTCGATAGCCGAAAATTAACTATGGCAAGGCAATTCGCTCCGTAGCTCCTTTCCGGCGACACGGCCGCACCCGGACGCCGCCGCCCGTTTCCGGCGAACCGCCGGTCACGGCGTTATCCCACCGCACTCCCCCGCGATCCCCCTGGCGCAGGGGCGGATTCGCCGCTCAGAAGCCACGAAAGACCCGGCATCGAGACGGAATCGATCGTGCAGATGTGCTTGCATCTGAAAGTGACTCCGTCCTAAACTCAGGGCCGCAACACCATTCAGGGAAAGTCAGGGGAGGCCGCGAGCGGCACACCTGAGGCGGCATTTGCCTTCGGTTTGCCACTGTCTACACACAGGGGCGTTCACATGAACAACACCAATGGCCGGTTCGGCCTCGCTGATCGCGCAGCGACCACCACTCATCCGGTCACCGAACGGTATTCCAGGGAAACAGCGGTCGCCTTTGTCATCGACGCCGTGGAATCCACCGGCGCGGCGACGCGGAATGATTTCGATATCGACCGGATCGTGAGCACCGCGCACGAATTGGCCGACGATTGGGATCTGCAGACACTGACTCCCGACACGTTCTGGCGCATCGCCTCGGGCTGCATCCGCTACTGACACCGCTGCGGAAGTG
>NZ_JBHSBA010000015.1:440141-609074 GCF_042650365.1 Nocardia rhizosphaerae | reverse complement strand
GCGCCCACCACTTCCGCGCGGCCCACCTCAGAGCCGGTCGGCGTACTCCAGCAGCATCTCGCGCGAGCGATCGGGCCGGACGGCCTGCACACTGAGCTGGTCCATCACCGACAGGTACAGCGCCAGATCCTGCCTGCGCTCGAGGTAGAGCGCACTGGTCAGCTGTTCGAGATAGACGATGTCGGGCAGCTCGGGCTCGGCGAACCGCAGGATACTGAACGAACTGCCCGCGGCGGCGGGCACACCCGCCGCGAACGGCAGTACCTGCACCGTGACATGCGGCAGGTCCGCAAGCTCGGCCAGGTAGTGCAGCTGTCTTCGGTGTACGTCGCGGCCACCGATCGGGCGGTGCAGGACTGCCTCGTCGATGATCGCCCAGACCACCGGCGGATCGATCCGGTGCAAGACGTCCTGGCGCAGCTGGCGGACCTGGACACGGCGCTCGGTATCGGCGTCGTCGAGGCCGAGCGTGACAATGGCCCTGGTGTACTCCGGCGTCTGCAGCAGACCGGGCACCAGCTGGGCCTCGTAGGTGCGGATCTGGCTGGCGGCCTGCTCGAGCCCGAGGTAGGTGCTGAACCACGACGGCAGCAGGTCGCTGTAGCGGTGCCACCAGCCCGGTTCGCTCGCCTGCCTGGCCAGCTCGAAGAACGACTCACGCTCTACGGTGTCGTGCACACCGTAGAGCGTGAGCAGGTCCCGGATATCGCGTTCCTTGAAGCCGGTGCGTCCCAGTTCGAGCCGGCTGATCTTGGCGTGTGAGCCACGGATCGCCTCGCCCGCGGCCTCACGGGTGATGCCTTTGCTCTCGCGCAGTTTGCGCAACTGGCCACCGAGGGCGATTCGCAGCACGGTAGGGCCACGGTCGACAACGGGTTGCACGCGACCGATCTCGTCGGGTTCAGCCGTCATGGACCGTGATATTACCGATCACGACGTCAGGTAGTCGAACTCTCCGGCCTTCGCGCCGCGGATGAAGGCGTCGATCTCGGGGCGGGTGTAGAAGATGACCGAGCCCTGCGGGTCGCGCGAGTTGCGCACGGCCACCGAACCGTCCGACGCCTCGGCCACCTCCACGCAGTTGCCACTGGGGTTGCTGAACGTACTCTTGCGCCACACACCGGTGGCGGGGCGTTCACGCTGATCATGGTGCATTCCGGACACGCAGCACTCCTCGATATCGAATGTCGACCATCGGTACGAAAGTTGCAGATGTGCGCGCAGATGTTCTTGCATCTGCACGGTTCGCCCGGGACATTAACACGGTTCACCACACCGCGCACCGGTCGGTACTTACCCGACGACACGATCGGGAGCCGACCTCGACCAGAGCCGTCCAGCCCCCTGAATTCCGAAGCGCCACAACCTCTTCTACGGTGCGACACGCCCGAACCGAGTGTGCAGATGTGCTTGCATCTGCAAAAGAACGCACCGTAGACTCGGGCAGCAAGATCACGGAAGGAACGTCGGCGGAGCGCGTCGAGCCGGCCTTCCACTCACCGGATACGAGGGGCTGCCGATGAGCACGTCGTTTCGCACACCCCACCGGGTCACGGCCGCGACCACGGGCCTCGAGGTCTCGCGTCACCCCGGCGCCTACGGCACACCGTCGAGCTCGTGCAACGACGAGCCGCACGCCCTCACCTACCGGCAGGCCCGCGAAATGCTCACCCAGCACGACGTGCACGGTCCGCAGTGCAGGCAGTGGCTGGCCGCAGCTGCCTACCTCTCGGCCGGGCTGGACGACGAGTAACCGGTTGTAACGTCTTCGTGCTGGTCACCGTACCCGGGTCCGGGCATTCTGGACCACAACGGTCGGGTGCGGATACAGGTGAGCGGCACATGCGGATAGCGGAAATCCTGCGGAACAAAGGTACGGCGGTGACCACGGTGCCCCCTGGCACCACGGTCCGGGCGCTGCTCACGGTGCTGGCCGAGCGCAATATCGGCGCCGTGCTCGTCTCCTCGGACGGGGCGTCCATCAGCGGCATCGTCTCCGAACGCGATGTGGTCCGCCACCTCGACCGGCACGGCGCCGAGCTGCTCGACCGCCCGGTCACCGAGATCATGACCGAACGGGTGCGCACCTGCGCCCCCGACGACCATGTCGCCTCGCTGCACGCGGTGATGACCGAGCACCGGATCCGGCACATGCCGGTGGTCGACGGTGGTCGGCTCGTCGGCATCGTCAGCATCGGCGACGTGGTGAAGAGCGAGATCACCGAACTCGCCACCGAACGCGGCCACCTGGTCGACTATCTGCAGGGCAGGTACTGACCGCGGGCCGAAAATCGTTGCCCGCGCGTATCGTTGATCTGGTGCACCCTCTCCGGCCCGAGCTCGCCGCCGTCCCGGTGACCACGCACGCGCCCACCCCGGTCCCCGCGTCGGTGCGCGACCGGTTCCCCGCGCTGGCCGATCCGGCGGTGGTGTATCTCGACAGTGCCGCCACCACACAGAAGCCACAGGCGGTGATCACCGCCGTCACCGCCTATCACTCCGCGCAGACCGCCAACGCCGGCCGGGGCACCTACGGCTGGGCCACCGCGCTGGCCGCGCGGATCGAGGCGATCCGTGGCAGGGCCGCCGGATTCGTCGGCGCGGAGTACCCGGACGAGATCGTCTTCACCAGCGGGGCGACGGCCGCGCTCGGCGCGATCGCGCACAGCTGGGGAACGGCCCAGCTCGCCGACGGGGACGAGATCCTCTACAGCCCGGCCGACCACGCCGCCAATGTGCTGCCGTGGCATCACCTGCGCGACACCATGGCCCGCTTCGGGCACCGGATCGTGCTGCGTCCCTACCGCACGACGGCGGCAGGCGAGGCCGACGTCGCCGACATCCTGGCCGCCGTGGGGCCGCGGACCCGGCTGATCACCACGAGCCACCTGCATCATGTCTACGGTGGCCTGACCACGCTGGCGGAGCTGCGCGGCCGGATCGATCCGGCGATCCTGCTGTGTTTCGACTGTTCGCAGAGCGGCGGTCACCTGCCGGTCGATGTCCGCGACCTCGGCGCGGACTTCGCGGTGTTCGCCGGGCACAAGATGTTCGCGGCGCCGGGCGTCGGGCTGCTCTACTGCCACCGGCGGGTGCACGATCGGCTGCGGCCGTTCCTGCCCGGCGGGAACTCCGGGGTACGGGTCGGTGCCGACGGGCTGGTCGGGTCGGGAATGCCGCGGCTACTGGAAGGCGGTACCGCCAACATTCCCGGTATCCTCTCGCTGGCACCGGCTTTCGACCTGCTCGACGAGCTGGATCCGACCGCGGTCGCCGCGCACAACCGCGAGCTCACCCTGCGGCTCATCGCCCGGCTGCGCCCGGTACCCGGACTCGAATTCCTGCCGGGACCCGCACACGCGGGCCGTGCCGTCGGGTACGGGATCGTCTCGTTCACCCTGGACGGGATCAGCGCCGCCGACCTCGGTTTCGTCCTGGCCGATGCCGGGTTCCTGGTCCGCACCGGGGCGCACTGTGTGCCATCGGCCGAGGCCGGGGCCGGCTCGGTCCGGGTGAGCACCCACCTCTACAACACCCTCGACGAGATCGACCGGTTCGCCGCCTACCTGACCCGCATCGCGGGGTCGTGAACACTCCCCTGTCACCGAAACCGAGGAGCATCCATGGGCACCGTTTCCACGCAGCCGTACGATCGCCGCGCCGCGTCCCGGGTACTGGCCGGGCTGGCCGCGCCCGGGCTCTTCGCCGACACCGAGCCGCAGGCGCCGACCCGGATCGCGGTGCGCGCCACCCCGTTGCGGCCGGAACCAGGCAGCGCGCTGACCCAGTCGCAGCGGATGTATCTCGAACGATTCATGCGGCCGTGCCGACCCGAACAGGTGACCAGCGCGACCCATCGCCTCACCTGGACCGACAGCGCGGGCATCCCCAACACCGGGTACTACCACACCGAGGGCGCCGGTCCCGAGCTCGCAGTGCTGGCCAGGGAGACCGTGCTGACGCTGTGGCGAGCGCTGGCCGGCTCCGGCGTGCCGGAACGGTCGGCGGCGCTGTCCGAGCGTGACCGCGCGGTGCTCGCCGCCACGACCACCGACCACGAGCCGCCCGAGATCTTCCGGGTCGGCGTCGAGGCGGCGGGACGAGCACTGACCCAACACGGCCTGATCGCCGGCGACACCCCATACCGCGACATCGTCGAATTCGCCAGGGGGATGCGGGATTCCGGCATCTTCGCGGCAGTGGCGACCCGCTGGTTCTGGGAGCTACAGGCCTCGACCTACCGGCGCGGCATGATCCCGGTGCGGCTGGTCACCCAGCCCGACGGCAGTGTGCGCTACTCCCCCGATTCGATCGCGCTCCTGCGAGCCATGAAGGACGCCACGCTCGCCGACGCCGAGGCGGTGATGCACCGCGCCACCACCGAGGAGGGCATGGACGTAGCGGCCGCCGTGGCCAGGTACCACGACGATCTGGACCTGATCTCGCGGCAGTACGCCCTGTTGCCCACCGGAACCAGGCCTGCCTGCCTCGCGGCCACACCGCAGACGGTCGACGGGAAGGCGGTGCACGTGCTGGCGACGGTGGTCGATCACTTCGTGACGACCTTCGCGGCGCTGGCGCCTACGGTGCGAGTGGTCGAGGATGCCACGGTCCTCGATCCAGGGGAGGGACAGGGGGACGACGGGGTGTTCTACGTGCCGGACATGAGTTGTCAGCATTGTGTCCGCACCATCACCGCGCTACTGACCTCGATGGACATACCGGTGCTCGGCATCGATCTGGCCGCCAAGCGGGTCGAGGCGAGGATCCGCAGCCCGCGCAACCGGTTCCGCGTGTTCGAGGCGCTGCGTGACGGCGGCTACAACCCGGTCGACCAGGCGGGCGCGCAGGCGCCGGGCGCGGCGGTGGGATGACCCCGCCCGCCGTCCCCGCCGCCGTGGCCCCGGTGGTCGCGGCGTTCCTCGCCGATCGCGGCGCCGTCGACGCGGCCCTGCGCCGTTTCGGCAGCCCGGTGCACCTGGTTTTCCCGCAGGTGTTCGACGCGAACCTGACCGCGCTGCGCACAGTGCTCGACGCGGCCGCACCGCGCTACCGGATCTGCTACGCGCACAAGGTGAATCGCTCCGGCGCCTTCGCTCGCGCGGCCGCGGCCGCGGGGATCGCCATCGATGTGGCCTCGGTGTGGGAATTGCGGGCAGCGCAAGCGGCCGGGTTCGCCGGCGACCGGATCGAGGTGACCGGGCCCAAGGGCGTGGCACTGCTGCGGGAGGCCGTGGCCGCGGGCGCGACGATCAACGTCGACAACCTGTGGGAGCTGGAGACGCTGGTCGCCATGGCCGGGCCGGATTCGCCGGTGCCGGTGCTGTTGCGGATCTCCGGATTCGCCGAGGGCGCCCCGAGCCGGTTCGGGATCGATCTCGGCGCTGCCGGTGCGGCGCTGGAGCTGCTCGTCCGGCACCGCGCCCGGCTGCGGCTGCTCGGCTTCGCCTTTCACCTCGACACCGCGGCCACCGCCGAACGGATCGGCGCGGTCACCGATTGCCTGCGCCTGATCGAACTGGCCTACACCAGGGAGCTGGCCCCGAGCGTTCTCGATATCGGGGGTGGCCTGCGCCAGGTGTTCACCGCCGACGCCACCGCCTACGACGCCTACGACGCGGCGCTGCGCGCCGGCCTGCGGGGCACCGGGCCCGCACTACAGTGGGGCGCGGCCACCTTCGGGTACCAGGTCTGCGGCGGCGCGATTCACGGCGGACCGGTTTACCACAAGTACGCCAACACCGAACCGGCCGCCGCGATCCTCGCCGACCTGCTCGCCACCCCGCTCCCGGGACACGGCGGACACACCATGGACCGGGTGCTGGCCGACAACCTGCTCGACCTGTGGCTGGAGCCGGGCAAGGCACTCGTCGATCAGGCCGGCATCACGATCGCCACGGTGGAATTCGTCAAGCAGGCGGGCAACGGCGCGACCCTGGTGCATCTGGACCTGAGCCGCGATACCGTCACCGCCGCCGACCAGGAGGTGCTCATCGACCCGATCGTGCTGTCGGCCACCGCGCGCGACGAACCTGTAGGGGTGTTCTTCGCGGGCAGACTGTGCCTGGAACGGGATCTGATCACCCAGCGGCAGGTGCGGCTCGACGGCGTGCCCGCGCCGGGCGATCGGGTGGTGTTCGCCAATACCGCCGCCTATCACATGGACCTGTCCGCGGCCATCGCCGGAATGCACCCGCTGCCCGCGAAAGTCGCGGTCTGCCGGGACGACAGCGGGTTCACGCTGTGCCCGGACGCGGACTACCGGCCCGACGGGGTGGTGGTGTGATGGTCTACCAGCACATCACCGAGCTGATCGGCAACACACCGCTGTTGCGGCTCGACCCGGCCGGGCACGGGCTCGACGGGGTCGAGCTGTACGCGAAACTGGAGTCGCACAACCCCTTCGGCTCGGTGAAGGACCGCGTCGCGCTCGCCATGATCGCCGACGACATCGACCGGGTCGCCGCGGACGGGCGGTCGTTCATCGAGGCCTCGAGCGGCAACACCGCCAAGGCGCTGCGCGTGCTCGGCGCACTGCACGGCATTCCGCTGCGCGCGGTGACGAACCGGATCAGGGTGGCCGAGGTCAAGCAGCTGCTGCAATTGCTCGGGACCGAGATCGTCGAGCTGCCGGGGCTCTCGGAATGCCCCGATCCGCACGCCGCCGACGATGTCTCGGCGGTCATCGCCCAGACGATCGGCCAGGCACCGGACCGCTGGTTCCACCCCTCGCAGTACACCAACGAACGCAATATCGAGACCCACCACGACGGGACAGGCACCGAGATCGCCGCCGACCTGGCCGCGGCGGGCATCACGCACCTGGATGTGCTCGTCGGCGGTCTCGGCACCACCGGCTCCACCCGTGGCACCGCCACCGCACTGCGCAAACACCATCCGGCGCTGCGCACCGTCGGGGTGGTGTCGGATCGTGACGATTTCATCCCCGGCATCCGCTCCGAACGCGAGATGTGGGAGGTCGGCCTGTTCCGGCCCGACTTCTACGACGAGATCGTCACCGTCGACTCCGCCGCCGCCATCGAGTCCACCCTCGCCCTCGCCCGCGCCTTCGGCGTGCTCGCCGGACCGACCAGCGGCGCGGGATACGCTGCCGCGCACCGCGTCCTGGCCGACACGCCGCGCCCGGCCGACCGGCCGCTGGTCGCGGTCCTGATCGTGTGCGACCGGCTCGAACCGTACCTGTCCTACTTCGCCAAACGCAGGCCCGACCTGTTCGGCGCGGCGGCCGCACCCGCACCGCCGGATCTGTCGGCGGCACCGACGCTGACCGCCGCCGAACTGGCCGACCTCGACCGCACCGGCAGGCCGACCGTGGTCGACACCCGCGGCGCCATGGCCTACCGGGTCGGGCACGTGCCTGGCGCGATCAATGTCCGCGACGACCAGCTCGACGACATGTTCGGCCAGGGCGTGCCGTTCCCGCGCTCGCGACCGGTGGTGTTCGTGTGCCCGGTCGGTGCGGCCTCGTTGCGGTTCGCCGCACTCGCCCACGGCGCGGGCTACGACGCGTTCAGTCTCGCCGGCGGCATCGTCGCCTGGCGCGATGCCGGCTATCCGCTCGAACGCGGCGGCTGATCAGGCAGGTACGCGCACGGCCCGGCGCGCCGGGGGCAGGGCGCGGCGCCTGCCCGCCGTCGCGAGCAAGGGTGCGAGCGGTCCGCGATAGCCGTCGGCGAGCAGCCCGACGACCGCGGTGAATCGCTCGACGAACCGGTGCGCGGTGTCTTCGTCGAACCGCGCGATCGGATACCGGAACGAGCCGTCGACACCGGCGGGCGCGCCGTGCCGATCGTAGTGCTCGGTGAGCCCGAATTCGAGATCGTGCTTGGCCCTGACCACCCCGGTCGGCAGGTCGGTGATCGACAAGCCGGGCGCCACCGCCGATTCCGGCTGCGGCGCCTCGGCCCGCTGCAGGATCAGCGTCGCCTGGAACAGCGGCAATGCCGGGTCCTGCAGCAGGCACCGCTTGAGCCGGGGATTCGGGGTGTCGGGATGGGCGTAGGCGGCCAGCGCCACCCGGCGCACCTGATCGAGCAGTTCGTCGACGTCGGCGGCGCGGTCGAGCCGCACGCGCATGAGCACGTCGTCGGCGAAGTTGCCGACCAGATCATCGAGCAGCCGGTGCCCCCGCCCGGACACCGCGGTGGCGACGGTGACATCGGCGCAGCGGGCGAACGCGCCGACGGTCACCGCGAACGCGGCCTGCAGGACCATGAACAGGCTCGCGCGCGCGTCCATGGCCAGCCTGAGCAGCCCCGCGTGGGCACCGCGATCGAAGGTGACCGGAATCAGCGCACCGGCGGCGGGGTCGACCGGCGGCGACTGTGGTTCGCGCGCGGGCAGATCCAGCAGCGCGGGCCGTCCGGCGAGCGCGTTGGCCCAGTAGCGCAGCTGATGGGTCGCCCGGCTCCACTCGTCGGAGAACTCACCGAGCTGGGCGTGCTTCCACAGGGTGTAGTCGGTGTAGCTGATCGGCAGCGGCGGCCACTGCGGGGTGGTTCCGGCACGGCAGGCCAGATAGGCCGTCACCAGGTCGCGCAGCAGTGGACCGAGCGAGCGGCCGTCGACCGAGATGTGGTGCACGACCAGCGCGAGCACCACCTCGTCAGGGCCGAGCACGAACACCCTTGCCCGCACCGGCAGGTCACGGGCGAGGTCGAACGGCCGCGCCGCCAGCTCGGCCACCAGCCCGCCGAGTTCGGCAGTGCTACAGGCCGATTCGGCCACATCGAGGTCGATCGTGTCCGGGTCGGCCACCCGCTGGGCCGGGCCGGCTTCGGTGAGCGGATAGCGGGTACGCAGCGGTTCGTGGCGCGCGACGACCTGGGCCAGCGCCGCACGCAGGACACCGGCGTCGACGGCGGCCCCGCGCAGCCGCACCGCCCTGGCCACGTTCCAGTCCGCGGACCTACCGAGCCGGGCGGCGTGCCACATCCGCTCCTGGGCGGGGGCGAGCGGCACGTGCGCCGGGCGGGGTTGCGGCGCGGGCGATACCAGCGGTGGCACGGCGGACCGGAAGGAACCGGTCGGCCCGCCGGATCGCCGCTGCGCCGTCAGCACGCCGCGACCGGCGCCGTATCCCCCCGACCTGATCCCCGACCCGGGGTCGAACACGCCTCGCAACCTCCACACCTGTGTGCCGAACAGATTCGAAACGCTAATGAGCGGATATGAACAATCAGTTACCGGATTGTGACCGGGCTCCGTCGGGTCGGCCGCGCCGAGAAGCGCGGGATCCGGCGTCTCGCCCTTTCCCGGAAAAACGCCCAAAAGCCGCGTTAGAGTGGCTCGGGGAAGCGGAGCGAGGAGCAGGTCGGTGTCCATCGGGAAATTGGTGTCGTTCGACGGGTCACGGGGTTTCGGGTTCATCCGGCCCGACGACGGCGGGCCCGATGTGTTCGTCCACGTCAACGACATCGGCCTCGACGAGGACGAGCTGCGCCAGGGCAGGATGTTCGAGTTCGAGGTCACCGAGGGCGATCGCGGCCCGAAGGCGATCAACCTGACCGCCGTAGGCCACCCGACGACCGCCCCCAAAGTCCGCAAGGAGCGGCCGGGCGGGCGGCTCGGTCCTGAGGAGATGCGCCGGCAGATCACCGAATTGCTGCTCGACGCGTCCCCCGCGCTCACCGCGGCCGAGATCATCACCATCCGCGACCGGTTCACCACCTTCGCCGACGAGCACGGCTGGCTCGACAGCTGACGGCGACACCGTGGCGCCGGGATCCGCACCCGTGTCGGTGGGGCGCCCTACGATCGATCCCGCACCGATGAATCCGGTGTGCTCGCGCCGTCGACACGGGTGAACCCACCCGCGAGGAGGATCGGATGGATCTACCGGTGCTGCCGCCCGTGCGCCCGATGCTGGCCAAGTCGACACCGTCGCTACCCCGCGACCCCGGCCTCAGCTACGAGCCCAAATGGGACGGCTTCCGCTGCATCGTGTTCCGCGACGGCGACGAGATCGAACTGGGTTCCCGCAACGACCGGCCGCTCACCCGGTACTTCCCCGAACTGGTCGAGCTGTTGCGCGCCGCACTGCCGCCCCGCTGCGTCGTCGACGGCGAGATCGTGGTGGTCACCGAGCACGGCCTCGATTTCGACACCTTGCAGCAGCGGCTGCACCCGGCGGCCT
The DNA here is from genome assembly GCF_042650365.1 of Nocardia rhizosphaerae. Taxonomy (NCBI): domain Bacteria; kingdom Bacillati; phylum Actinomycetota; class Actinomycetes; order Mycobacteriales; family Nocardiaceae; genus Nocardia; species Nocardia rhizosphaerae. Next base: position 598,918 of record NZ_JBHSBA010000015.1, on the reverse strand, counting down.
CGCGGGTCGACAAGCTGGCCGCCGAGACCCCGGCCAGCTTCGTCGCCTTCGATCTGCTCGCGGTCGGCGAGCGCGACCTGACCGGCGAGCCGTTCGGTACCCGCCGCGCCGAGCTGGAGAAGCTGCTCGACGCGGCACCGGGCCGGATCCATCTCACCCCGATCACCCAGGATCCCGCGGTGGCGCAGGACTGGTTCACCCGATTCGAGGGCGCGGGATTCGACGGGGTGATGGCCAAATCCGACGACCTGCCGTACCTGCAGGACAAGCGGGTGATGCTCAAGATCAAGCACGAGCGCACCGCCGACTGCGTGGTCGCGGGCTACCGGATGCACAAGGACGGCGAGGGCGTCGGCTCGCTGCTGCTCGGGTTGTTCGACGACGCGGGCAATCTGCACCACGTCGGAGTGGCGTCGAGTTTCACCGCGGCCAGGCGCAGGGAGCTGCTCGGCGAGCTGGCCCCGCTGCGGGAGAACGCCCTGGCCGACCACCCGTGGCGCGACTGGGCCGACGCCATGGCCCAGGCCACCGCCGGGGGCAAGATGCCGGGCGGGGTGAGCCGGTGGACCGGCGGCAAGGATCTGTCCTGGGAGCCGCTACGGCCCGAACTGGTGGCGGAAGTGCGCTACGAACACGTGCAGTCGGGGCGGTTCCGGCACGGCGGCAGGCTGGTGCGGTTCCGGTCCGACCGCACGCCGGACTCGTGCACCTACGCCCAGCTCGACGAGGTCGCCCCGGCCGAGCTGGATGCGATCTTCGGCGGCGCCCGATGAGCGCGGGCGCGGAGCTCGAGGTCGACGGCCGTACCCTGACGATCAGCAACCCCGACAAGGTCTACTTCAGCAAGCGGGGCGAGACCAAGCTCGACCTGGTGCGCTACTACCAGGCCGTCGCCGGACCGCTGCTCGACGTGATCGGTGGTCGACCGCTGTTGCTGGAACGGTATCCGGACGGCGCGTCGGGCAAGTCCTGGTTCCAGAAGCGGGTGCCCGCGTCGGCGCCGGACTGGCTGCGGACCGTGGAGGTGTCCACGCCCAACGGCACCACCAGCGACGCGCTTGTCGCCCACGATCTTTCCCACATCCTGTGGGCGGTCAACCAGGGCTGTCTCGGTTTTCACGTCTGGCCCAATCACGTCCCGGATCTGACCGTCGCCGACGAACTGCGCATCGACCTCGACCCTTCCCCTGGCATCGGTTTCGACGAGCTGCGCAGCGCCGCGGTACGCACCCGCGACCTGCTCGGCGAGCTCGGCATCGACAGCCGGATCAAGACCTCGGGGTCACGCGGGCTGCACATCTACGCCGCGCTGGCACCACGCTGGGACGGCTACCAGGTGCGGGCGGCCGCGGTCGCGCTGGCCAGGGAGCTCGAGCGCCGCTACCCCGAGGAGATCACCGCCCAGTGGTGGAAAGAGGAGCGCGGCACGCGGGTGTTCGTCGACTTCAATCAGAACGCGCCGCACAAGACCGTGTTCGGCGCCTGGTCCGTGCGCCCCAAGGTCGGCGGACAGGTCTCCACCCCGATCGCGTGGGCGGAGCTCGATGCCGTCGTCCCCGACGAACTCACCCTCGCCACCGTGCCTGCCAGGCTCGCCGCCGGCGGCGACCCGTGGGCCGACCGCACCCCGCAGTCCATCGAACCACTGCTGGCCATGTCGGAGCGCGATATGGCCGCAGGCCTCATGGACGCACCGTGGCCGCCGCAGTATCCGAAGATGCCCAACGAACCACCGCGCGTGCAGCCGAGCCGGGCCAAGAAGGGCGGCTGAGCTACTCGGTCGTCCAGGGCACCCAGGTGGTCGCGCCCTGGGTGCCCTCGCACACCAGGGCGCGATTCTCCGAGGTGCGGCCGGATTTGGCGACCGAGGGATCACAGCGGGCGCCCTCGGTGTAATAGGAGCCCGAGACCGTGAACGGGCCCGACCAGGTGTAGTCGCCGTCGACGCGCAGGCACAGCAGAGTGGCGCCGTCGGCGGCGACGCCGAGCAGGCCCACCCGGTCCGCCGCACACGGCGTGCCCTTCTCCACGACTCCGGTGGTGGCCGGGCTCACCACCGGGACGGTGCCGGTGGCCGTCGGCGCGCCCTGCGAGGGCACCGTGGTCGCCACCGAGGTGACCGTCGTCGCAGGTTCCTGCGCCAGCCTCGGCACGTCGAGGTCGAGACCGCCGAACAGGACGAGCCCGACGGTAGCGACCGCGGCGACCTCGGTGAGGCCGAGCAGCAGGGCGAAGGTCGCGATCCCGCGGCCACGCGGATGCCCGTACGCCAGCAGACCGAAGACGATGGCGATCGGGAACAGCAGGACCAGTGCGGCGGCGAGCGCGACCATCGCATACGGATTCACGCGCGGCCGGTCCCCGCCCCTTGACGCCTGCCCGCCGTCGTCCTCGCCGACCTGCGGCCACCGCTGCCCGTTCCAGCGCCGGTCGTCGCGCTCGTCCACGGGGTCGTCGTCCCATTCGTCGTACCGTGCCATCAACCCCGGGTCCCTCTCCGATCCCCCCGATGCGGAAACGAACATCATGCGGCACCGGGTTACGCGACGAGGATAGGGACTCGGGGCCCGTTGTTCAGGACAAACGGCAAACGCCCGCAGCGCGGGCCCGCGCCCGATCCAGGGGGATCGACACGGGTAACGAACCGGCAAACACCTTTGCCCGCCGACGCGATCCGGGTCCATGCTGGTCATCAAGCGGACCACAGCGCGCGTTCCGAGCCCGCGAGGAGAACCCGATGGCAGGCAGCACCACCCCCGCAGACCGTCCCGGCTGGCATGCCCAGGCCGGGGATCTACTCGCCGACGACTACAACGTGCCCGGCATCATCGCGTGCGCGATCGGCGTCATCGGCCTGGCCTGTGCGCTCGTCGCGGCAGGCTCCGGGCATGCCGGGTGGGCGGTGCTGGCCGGGATCGCCACCGCCGTCTTCCTGCTCGGCGGCATCGGCGGCCTCTGGTTCGAGCATCGACGCGAGGAGCAGATCGAGCTCGCCTACGGACGCAGCGGCCACGCGCCGGGCCATATCGGGCCACAGCGCTACAGCGTGCGCGAGATCGCGCTGCCGGATACCGGGCGGCGCAGCCTCAGCGCCTGACCGCGCGCGGTTCCACGCTCGGCATGGTCTCGGTGATCACGGTGAGCAGCGTGTCGGTCAGCAACCGGTGCACCTGATCGCGGGTGAGCGTGCCGCGGGTGATCCATTCGCGGCCCGCCACCTTGACCAGTCCCGCGTAGGCGAGGACCAGTGCGCGCAACTGTGCACTGTCTGCCATGTCGGCGCGGCCGATCATCATCAGCATGCGTTCGGCCGCGGCGTCATCGGCCTGATCGAGGATCTGCTGCACCTCGGGGTCGTCGCCGACGCCCTCGTGGCTGGTGACCTTCACCCAGGTGGTGCCGTGTTCGGCGATGGTGTCGAGCAGCCAGGTGACGATCGCGTCGACCCGCTCACCGGGGGTGCCTGCGGGAATGGCGACCTTGTCGGCCCGCGGCAGGGTGACCATGCGCCGCACCACCGCGAGATACAGATCGCGCTTGTTGCCGAAGTAGTGGTTGATCAGCCCGCGGGCCACGCCGGCGCGCTGGGCGAGTTCCGCAGTCGACACCGCCGCGTACGGGCGTTCCCCGAACATGTCGATGGCACAGGCCAGGATCTGCGCGCGTCGCTCGTCGGGTTCGAGCCTGCGCCGGCGCGGCGCGTCTGCGGTATCGCTGTCGAGCGGGGAAATCGGGCTGCTCCGTCGGGATCGGTGGCTGCCGCACGGTTGCGACGGCGGTCCACCACGATACCCAGCGGGTCGGCCGGGCGGCCAATGCGACAATGTGTGTCGTCCCCCGCACCCGCACGAAGGAATGCCGCGCGCCCCGATGACCGAGAACACGATCGATCCGGCCGAGTTGGCGACCTGTTTGCGGGTACTGGAGCAGGCGGGGCAACTCGAGAAAGACCACCCCGATTCGATCGCCGTGCAGCGCGCCGTCGGGCACATGTTCAAGAAGCTCAAGCAGCGCCGCCGGGTGGAGGCGAGGGAGCAGGTCGCCGCCGCCGATCGCGCGGTCATCGCGGCCACCGCCACCGGGTCGCCGCAGCGGATCGACGACGAGACCGCGGGCATCCCGATCAGCTCGGCCAGTACCGGAGCCAGCGCGGGCACCCTGCTGCGCGCGCGGCCCTGCTACATCTGCAAGCAGCGCTACACCCAGGTCGACGCGTTCTATCACCAGCTGTGCCCGGACTGCGCGGCCGCCAGTCACGCCAAGCGCGATGCCACCACCGATCTCACGGGCAAGCGCGCCCTGCTCACCGGCGGCCGCGCCAAGATCGGCATGTACATCGCGCTGCGGCTGCTGCGCGACGGCGCGCACACCACCATCACCACGCGCTTCCCCAACGACGCGATCCGCCGCTTCGCCGCGATGGAGGACAGCGCCGACTGGCTGCACCGGCTGCGCATCGTCGGCATCGATCTGCGCGATCCGGCCCAGGTGGTCGCGCTCGCCGACGATGTGGCTGCCCACGGCCCGCTCGACATCCTGATCAACAACGCCGCCCAGACCGTGCGCCGTTCGGCGGGCGCCTACAGCGCGCTGGTCGACGCGGAGAGCGCGCCGCTGCCTGCGGGCGCGCTGCCGGAGATGGTCACCTTCGGCAAGACCATGCAGGCCCATCCCACCGCGCTGACCGCCTCGCTCACTCCGTCGTTGTCGGCGGCCGAGGTCGCCGAGCTGGCGCTCGTAGCCGGGTCGGCCACCCCGGAGCGGATCGCGGCGGGAGTGGCGATCGACGCGGGCGGGCTCGTCCCCGATCTCGCGCACACCAACAGCTGGGTGCAGACGGTGGCCGAGGTCGATGCCACCGAACTACTCGAGGTGCAGCTGTGCAATTCGGTGGCGCCGTTCATCCTGGTGTCACGGTTGCGGCCGGCGCTGGCGGCCGCGGCGGGGCGGCGCAAGTACGTGGTGAACGTCTCGGCGATGGAGGGCCAGTTCGGTCGCGGCTACAAGGGGCCGGGCCATCCGCACACGAACATGGCCAAGGCGGCGCTGAACATGCTCACCCGCACCAGCGCGCTGGAGATGTTCGAAACCGACTCGATCCTGATGACCGCGGTGGACACCGGCTGGATCACCGACGAGCGCCCGCACTACACGAAGGTGCGGCTGGCCGAGGAGGGTTTCCACGCGCCGCTGGATCTGGTCGACGGCGCCGCCAGGGTGTACGACCCGATCGTGCAGGGCGAGAACGGCGTCGACCTGTACGGCTGCTTCCTCAAGGACTACCGGCCCTCCCCCTGGTGAGACGCCGGCGTTGCCGAACCGGAATGTCGAGCACGATCGAAGTTCGCTGATCCGGTCCCTATCCTGGAGTTGTGCCGTTCCCGGTGTTGGCCGATCTGATCGCCGTCACCCACGTCGCGTTCATCGCGTACGTGGTCGCCGGTGGCTTTCTGGCGTGGCGGTGGCCACGGACCATCGGTCTGCATCTGCTTGCGGTGGCGTGGGGGTTCGGCACGATCCTGATCGGGTTCGACTGCCCGCTGACCTACGCCGAGAACTGGGCGCGGATCCGCGGTGGGGTGGCCCCGCTGCCCGAGGCCGGGTTCATCGACCACTATCTGACCGGCGTGCTCTACCCGGACAGCGCGCTGGGCGCCGTGCAGCTGCTCGCCGCGGCCACGGTGCTCGTGTCGTGGGCCGGTTATCTGCGGCTGTCGCACCGGCAGCGCCGGCTCAGCTCAGGTGCCGCGTGATCTCCTCGGCTACGGCCGTCGGCTGTTCGTCCAGGTAGAAGTGTCCGCCGGGGTAGGTCCGGAGGTGGAACGGCCCGGTGGTGACGGCCTGCCACTGCTCGGCCTGGGCGGGTCCGAGGTGCCCGGCCAGGTCGCGGTAGGCGGCGGCCGAGCCACCACCCGGCGGGAAACACACGAGCCGCACGCGGGCGGCACGCTCGGCGCGCAGCACCCGAACCCACTCCGTCGCAGCGGTATTCACGCCGACATCACACTCCTCACCGTGGATCTTCGCGGATAGGCTGAGCGACATGACCACCCCGCGCCAGCTCGTACACGCCTACGAGTCCGGACTGGGGTTCCCGCCGTCGGCATCGGCCGACGAGCCCGATCCCGGTGCCCGGCTGGCTGCCACGCTACCGGTGTGGGCGCTGGCCGCCGGATCGGTGGCCACGGTGGCCCGCGCCGCGAACCGGTTCCGCGTCGCCGCCGGGCTGCCGACCGCACCGGTCCGGCTCGACCCGGCACGCATCGCCGCCGCGTTCGGCAGCGAACGGCTGTTCCTGCGCGACGGACACGCGCCCGACATCTTCGCCGAGCTGTCCGGCTTCTTCCGCACCGCCGACGGCTGGATCCGCACCCACGCCAACTATCCGCACCATCGCGACCGCCTGGCTGCCGCTGTCGGCCTGCCCGTCGACGCGAGCGCCGCAGCGGCGGCGGCGCTCTTCGCACGCTTGACGGCGGCCGAGGTCGAGGAGCTCGCCGCCGGTCATGACGCCATCGCGGTCCGGGTGCGCACCGAGCAGGAGTGGACATCGAGCGCGCCCGGCCGCGCCGCCGCCGTCGGTCCGCTGGTCGCCATCGACCCGCCGGCCGCGGTGTTCGAGACGACCGCCGCCGAAGCCGTGCGCCCGCTCGCCCGACCCGTGGGCGCGGGGTCCACCGTCGACGGTGCATCCGGCGGCGGTGATCAGCAGGGCTTCGCCGTCGACAGCGGGCAGGGACCGGTGCCGGACACCGCGTCGCGCGGCACGCCGTCTCATCCGCGGTGGCACACCAGCGGGCGTGCGAACGGCATCCGGCACTCGGCACGGCAGCCGCTCACCACCGAACGACCGCTGCTCGGGATTCGCGTCCTCGATCTCACCAGGGTCCTCGCCGGCCCGGTCGCCACCCGCACCCTCGCCCTGCTCGGCGCCGACGTGCTGCGCGTCGATCCGCCGTGGCTGTCCGAGATCGACTGGCAGTTCCGTGACACCTGCCAGGGCAAACGGTCCACGCTGCTCGACCTGCGCACCGATCCAGCGGTCTTCGCCGCCCTGCTCGCCGAGGCCGACGTACTGGTCACCGGATATCGGCCGGGCGCGCTGGCCGCGGCGGGAGTCGACACCGCAGACCACCCCGGCCTGATCCACGCCAGGGTCTCGGCCTGGGGCGAGACCGGACCGTGGGGTGCTCGGCGCGGTTTCGACAGCATCGTGCAGGCCGCCTCCGGTATCGCCCTGATCGAAGGCACCACCGACCGGCCCGGCGCACTGCCTGCCCAGGCGCTCGACCACGGCTCCGGCTACCTGCTCGCCGCGGGCGTCATCGACGCCCTGCGCCTGGGCGCCGAGGACGGCCGCGGTCGAGAGGTCCGGGTAGCGCTGGCCCGCACCGCGTCCTGGCTGCTCGCCGCGGGCGCCCGCACCCCGAACCACCCGAGCGCCACGGCACCGGATCCAGCTGTCACCGTCCGCCACGGCGACACCCGCACCGCCGCACCGGCTTTCCCCGATCATCCCGACTACCCGCACCCCGCGCCTGCCTACGGTTCGGCCGTGCCGGACTGGCCGGACCACTGATCGCGTCCTGAGTTCGCGACGCCGCACCGGCCGGGTCGAACCGCCATGTCTCGCGTCACGAGCCGAGCCACAGACATCCGTCCGTCCCGGCCGAGCCGCTCCGTCACGGTCTGCCGATCTCCATCGCCGGGGTGCGGGCCGGATCAGCCTTGGCACCCGCGACCGCGTCCGTTCCGTGCGGATCCCACCGCTGCGCGAACTTCGCGATCGGTCCGGGTGCCCACCAGTTGGCGCGCCCGGCCAGGCGCATGAACGCCGGGACGAGGACGGCGCGGATCACGGTGGCGTCGACCGCGATGGCCACGGCTATGCCGAGGCCGAGCATCTGCAGGTACATCACCTGACCGGTGGCGTAGAGCGAGAACGACACGGCCAGGATCAGCGCGGCGGCGGTCACCACCGGCGCACCGCGCTGCAGGCCCTCCAGCACCGCGCGACGATTGTCGCCGGTCGCGCGGTAGCGCTCGATGATCCGGGACAGCAGGAACACCTCGTAGTCCATCGACAGCCCGTAGGCCACGCAGAACAGCAGGATCGGGAACGCGGGATCGAGCGTGCCGATCGGGGTGAAGCCGAGCACCTCGGCGAAGGCACCGTTCTGGAACACGAACACCAGGACCCCGAACATCACCGCGAGGCCGAGCAGGTTCAGCACGATCGCCTTCACCGCCAGCAGGACGCTACCCGACATCAACAGCAGCACCGCGAAGGTCACCGCGGCGATCAACAGCACGACGAGCGGAATACGCTCGGTGAGCACCGCCCGGAAGTCGGCGAGTTCGGCGGGATACCCACCGACGAGCACCTCGTCGAACGGCGCGGGCACCGCGCGCAGCGCACCGACGAACGCGGGCACCTCGGTGCCGGCCAGGACCTCCCGCTCCGGCACGGCCTCCAGCCGCAGTCCGGTGTCGCCGCGGAGCCGTTCCGGCCGTGGCGCGTCCCTGGTCCACTGTCCGTCGACGTACACGCCCGCGGTCGAATTCACCTGGGCGACACCGTCGATCGCCGACAGCGCGGCCGCGTAGCGACCCACCTCCGCAACCGGCACCGCACCACCGTCCGGCGCGACGAACTGGATGGCGTCGTTGGGCTCGGTGGGCAGATTCGCCCGCAACTCGTCGTAGGCCTGTCTGGTCGACGCGGTCGGCGGCAGCACCCGATCGTCGGGCAGGCCGATCCGCAGACCCGCGGCCGGTGCCGCGAGCAGGCCGACCAGCACCAGCCCGGCCAGCCCGAGTGCGACGGGACGGCGCATCACCAGTCCGCCGAAGCGGTACCAGAAGCCGGATTCGGCGGGCCGAGCCGGACGCGCGCGCCGCGGCAGCGCCCGGTGACCGAGTACCGCGAGCACGGCGGGCAACAGCACCAGCGCCCCGATCGAGGCCATCACCACCACCAGCACCCCGGCATAGGCGAACGACCGCAGGAACGAGTACGGGAACACCAGCAGCACCGCCAGCGCGGCGGCCACGGTGCCCGCGCTGAACAGCACCGTGCGGCCCGCCGACCGCACCGCGGTGACCACCGCGTCGGGCACCTCGGCACCGTGCCCGAGCTCCTCCCGGAAGCGGGCGATGACGAACAGGCAGTAGTCGACGCCGAGACCGATACCCATGACGAGGGTGATGTTCGCGGCGAACGTGGACACCTCGGTGAACTGGGCCAGCAGTCGCAGCGCGGCCAGCGTCGCGAACACCGCGAACAGCCCGACGGCCAGGGTGCTCACCGCGAGCCGGAACCGCCGGAACAGCCCGAGCAGCAACAGCACGAGCAGCGGGATGATGATGATCTCGGCACGCAGAAAGTCCTGGGCCGCCCTGCTGCTGATCTGGCTGGAGGCGGCCTCCGCCCCCGCCACCTGGACCGTGACCAGGTCGTCGGCGCGGGTGAAGCCGGGCAGCAGCCGTTCGCCGATCTCGGCGCGCGCGGCAGTGGCGTCGCCTGCGACATTGGCCAGCACCACCGCCTGGCGACCGTCGGTGCTGCGCATGGTCGGATCGGCGTCCTCGGTCCAGTAGGACCAGGCGTCGGTGATGGCGCGGTCCGCGCGCAACTCCTCGGTGAGCGCGGTTCCGGCCGCGGCGACGGCGGTGTCGTCGACCGTGCCGTGTTCGGCGGTGATCAGCAGGATGAGATTGGCATTGCCGGTGTGGAAGTCGCGCTGCAGCACCTCCTGGGCGCGTACCGATTCCGTACCCGGCGCCTCCCACCGGTTGAGGATCAGCTCGCCCATCGCCCCCGATCCGACGACGGCGAGCACGAGGGTGAGTAACAGGCCGAGGAGCAGGACCGGCTTGGGCCGGTGCGCTAGAAGGGTGCCGAGCCGGTGCAGTACGGGCATGGGAACTCCGATGTGTCTGCTAACGTCGAAAACGCGAGCGATGTCTCGCAAATTCGAAAATACGAGCAACCTCTCGTATTTGTCAACGACGACGCCGGAGGACCAGTGGCCGAGGCCGGAGCAGTGCGGCGCCAGGAGCGCGGCAGACAACGGATGGCGCAGATCCTCGACGCGGCGCTGGAGCTGTTCGGCGAGCTCGGCTACGCGGCGACCTCGACCAATGCCATCGCCGCCAGAGCGGGCATCTCGCCCGGCTCGCTGTACCAGTTCTTCGGCAACAAATCCGCGATCGCCGAGGCCTTGTCGGCCCGCCTGGTCGACCAGTTCCGCGCCGCGCATTCCTCGGCCTTCAGCATCGACGACGCGGCCGGCCTGCCGGTCGACGAGCTGGTCGACCGGATCCTCGACCCGCTCATCGCGTTCAATCTCGACAACCCGGGCGCCAAGGCCCTCTTCGGCAGCCCCGAGATGCCCGCCGACCTCGCCGCGGGCACCAAGCCACTCCAGGAGGCCGTGCTCGGCCGGGTCGAGGCCGTGCTCGCCGCCCGCCTTCCCGACGACCACCCACCCGCCGACCTCCGCCGCAGCGCGGCGGTCGCGGTGCAGATCGTGCGCGGCATGACCCCGGCGATCGTCACCGTCGACGAGCCGGAACGGACCGCGCTGATCAGCGAGACCAAGCGCGCGGTCCGCGGCTATCTCACCGAAATCGGTGCGGGCTGAGCGTTATTCGCCCACGATCGCCCTGACAGCCTCGGCCATCTGATCGCCGTCGGCCGCCGCCTTTCCCGGATCGAGCAGCCACAGCACACCCAGTCCCTGCGCGAGCACGAAGTACAGCCTGCCGATGGCCTCGGCCTGCGCGGCGTCGAGGTCGGGATGCGCGGCGCGCACGTTCGCCGCGAGATCGGCCCACGCGGCACCGAGCTGATCGCCCAGCTGGGCTCGCGCCTCGTCCGAACGCACGATCCGCACGATGTTCTCCAGGCTGGCCAGCATGGCTTCGTGATTGGCCGCGAAGACGGCGGGCATGGCGTTCCACAACCGGATGAATCCAGCCAGCGGTGACCCACCGGCGCCGTCAGCGATGAGGTCGTCCATCGCATCGCCGATCGCGGTGCCGAGCGCCTCGCTCAGCGCCTCGGTGACCAGGCGTTCCTTCGAGCCGAAGTGATAGCCGATGGCGGCCAGGCTCACCCCAGCCGCGGCGGCGATATCACGGGCGGTCGCCTTGGCCACACCGCGCTCCATGATGACCTTGCGCGCCCCCGCCAACAGATCTTCCCGATTTCCCATGTCCCGAGCGTAGCCCGAACGTCTAAGACGTTTGTACTAGACATTCGTGCGAATGTGGATTAGACATACGTCTTAGACATTCGTTCTTCACGATGGGAAACCTCATGAGCACCTCCAGCTCCCCGCACGTCCTGGTCGCCGGCGGCGGGATCGCGGGAAATGCGGTCGCACTACAGCTGCTGCGCAACGGGATTCGCACGACGGTGGTCGAGCGCGCCACCGCGCCGAGGCCGGGCGGGCAGGCGGTCGACCTGCGCGGCCCGAGCAAGGCGGCTGCCGAGCGGATGGACCTGCTCGACGCGATCGCGCAGTACCAGCTCGACGAGCGCGGCATGTCCTATGTGGACGGCGACGGCGCGATCTACGCCCGGATGGCGATGGCGGATTTCGACGGCCGCGGGGCGGTCGCCGACATCGAGATCACCCGCGGCGATCTGAACCAGGTCCTGCTCGACGCGGTGGCCGCCGCCGACGCCGGGCATCTCGACTACCGCTACGGCGACCGGATCGAGCGGATCGACCAGGACGGCACCGGTGTCGAGGTCACCTTCACCGCCGGCCCCAACGCACGGTTCGACCTGGTGATCGGCGCCGACGGCGTGCACTCCGCTACCCGAGCCCTCGCGTTCGGCCCGGAAAGCGAGTTCGCCACCCCGCTCGGCGGCTACGGCGCCTTCTTCACGATGCCGAGCCCCGCCGATATCGAACCCGGCTGGTTCGCCATGCGGATGGTTCCCGGCGCGATGATGGGCATCCGGCCCGACCGGAACCCGGCCACCAGCAAGGCCATCCTCACCGTGCGGGCCGCCCCAGACCCGGCCCTGCGCCGCGACCCCGACGCGCAGCGGGCACTGATCCGCACCGCATTCGCCGACGCGGGCTGGCACGCGCCCGCGGTACTGGCGGCGATGGAATCAACCACCGACTTCTATTTCGACGAGCTGATCCGGGTCGACGTGCCCGCGCTGTCGCGGGGCCGGGTCACGCTGATCGGTGACGCCTGCTCCTGCGGCTCACCCCTGAGCGGGATGGGCACGGCGACCGCGCTGGTCGGCGCGTACCTGCTCGCCGCCGAGATCGCCGCGACCCCCGGCGATCTCGGCGGCGCGCAGCAGCGCTACCAGGATGCCATCATGCCGTTCCTCGCCACGACCAAGGACATTCCGGGTGGCAGTGTGGCGATGATGCTGCCGAACACCCGGCTGATGACGGCACTGGCGAGACTGAACGTGCGGATCATGATGTCGCGCCCGATGCGGCCACTCACCAAGCGGATCTACTTCGGCCACACCGATGACTTCGCCCTGCCGGAGTGCTGATTCCCCGCTACAGCGGAATGAGGTGGTGTTTGCGCGGCCCCTGCTCGACGCGCTTGTCCCGCAGCAGCTGCAAAGCCTTGCGGATCTCTAGCCGAGTCCGCGACGGCTCGATCACCGCGTCGATATAGCCGCGCTCGGCCGCGGTCCACGGCGTGGCGACGGCGGTGTTGTAGTAGTCGACCATCTGCTGCCGCACGGTGTCGCGCTGGTCCGCAGGCACCGCGGCGAGCTGTCTGCGCTGGGTGAGCCCGATCGCGGCCTCGGCACCCATCACCGCGATCCGCGCGGTCGGCCAGGCCAGGTTGATGTCACCGCCGAGCTGCTTACAGCCCATCACCGCGTACCCACCGCCGTAGGCCTTGCGCACCACCACGGTCACGATCGGCACCGTAGCCTCCACCACCGCGTAGAAGAAGCGCCCACCCCGTTTGATGACGCCGATCTTCTCCTCCTCCACACCAGGCAGCACACCGGGCGTGTCGACGACGAACACCAGCGGCAGCCCGAACGCGTCGCACAACCGGATGAAATGCGCGGCCTTGTCCGAACACCTGGCGTCGATCGCGCCGCTGAACACCAGCGGCTGATTGGCGATCACGCCGACGCTACGTCCGTCCACCCTGGCGAATCCGGTGATCAGATTGCGCGCCGCCGACTCCCCGACCTCATGGAGTTCGCCGTCGTCGAAGATCCGCAGCAGCACGTCGTACATGTCGTACCCGGCGCGGTCGGAGTCGGGGATCAGGCTGTCGAGTTCGCGGTCGGAGTCGGTGCGGTCGGGTTCGAGGCCGGGGTTACGCACCGGAGGCTGGTCGAAGCAGTTCGACGGCATGAAGCTCAGGTAGTTCCTGGCCCAGTCGAACGCGGCACGCTCGTCGGGTGCGACATGGTGGATGGTGCCGTTGTTCGCCTGGTTGTACGCGCCGCCGAGTTCCTCCAGGGTCACCTCCTCCCCGGTGGTCTCGCGGATGATCTCGGGCCCGGTGACGAACATGTAGGCGTTCTCGGTCGCGATCAGCACGTCGGTGTTGATCGGCGCGTACACCGCGCCCGCCGCGCATTTGCCCAGCATGATCGACACCTGCGGCACGACACCGGAGAGCCTGAGCTGGCGTCGGCTCATCGCGGCGTACCAGGCGAGCGAGGTGACCGCGTCCTGTACGCGGGCGCCGCCGGAGTCGTTGATCGCCACGAACGGGCAGCCGATCTCCGCGGCCAGGTCCATGGCCTTGGCGACCTTGCGGCCGAACATCTCCCCCACCGAGCCACCGAAAACGGTCTGGTCGTGCGCGATGACCACCACGGGCCGTCCGTCGACCGCGCCGTGCCCGGTGACGACGCCGTCCCCGTAGAGGCTGTCGGACACGCCGGGCTGGCGCACCAGCGCCCCGATCTCGACGAAACTGCCGGGGTCGAGCAGCATCCCGATGCGCTCGCGCGGGCTGGGAATGCCCTTGGCGGCGCGTTTGGCGACACCGACGTCGCCCGCCGGTTCCTGTGCTGCGGCCAGATTCTTGCGCAACTGCGCCAATTTCGCGGCGGTCGACCCCGTCAAGATGCACCTACCTTCGCCAAGTGTTGAGCTACCGGTCTGCAAATCTCTCTGCGAGAGTAATCGACCGGGCGCCACCGACCGCGCCACGGTCAGCGACACGACGCGAATCCGGCCCGGTTACCCTCGAGCTGTGCCGCAGCCGATGATCCTCGACGTCGATACCGGAATCGATGACTCGCTGGCGCTGCTGTACCTGCTGGCCTCACCCGAGGCGCAGATCCTCGGGATCGCGGCGACCGCGGGCAATGTCGGCACCGCGCAGGTGGCCGCCAACACCCTGGCCATGCTGGATCTGGGTGGCGCAGGCGAGATCGAGGTCGCGGCAGGCGCGGACGGACCGCTGGCGATTCCGCTGCGCACCACCGAGGACACCCACGGCCCGCAGGGGCTCGGGTACGCCGAGCTGCCGGTCTCGGCGCGTGCGCTGTCGGGTCGGTCCGCGGCCAGGATGTGGGCCGAGCTGGCCAGGGCGCATCCGGGTGCGATCGGCCTGTGCACCGGGCCGCTCACCAATCTCGCGCTGGCCCTGCGGCTGGAACCGGAACTGCCCCGGCTGCTCGGCAGGCTGGTGATCATGGGCGGTGCGTTCCAGCATCCGGGCAACACCACGCCGACCAACGAATGGAACATCCACGTCGATCCGGAGGCCGCCAAGGAGGTCTTCGACGCGTTCTCGGCGGCGCCGCCGCAGCGCAGGCCGCTGGTGTGCGCGCTCGACATCACCGAGACCATCGAGATGCGGCCCGCGCATCTGGCCCGGCTGGCCGAGGCCGCGGGCAGCGCGCCGGTCGAACTGCCCGCCGCCGGCCAGGGCGCCGCATGGCGTTCGGCGGCGAGCAATCCGGTGCTCCGCTATCTGGTCGACGCGGTGCGCTTCTACTTCGACTTCCACCACGGCTACGACCTCGGCTATCTCGCCCACATGCACGATCCCTTCGCGGCGGCCGTCGCGCTCGACCCTGCGCTGGTCACCACGAGGCCCGCGACCGTCGATGTCGAACTGGCAGGCACCATCACCAGGGCGACCACGGTCGCCGACTGGGCGGGTATGTGGGGCAGGCAGCCCAATGCCGACATCGCCGTCGGCACCGATCCCGCCGTGTTCTTCGACCGACTGATCACCCGCGTCGGCGCCTACGCGCGCCGCCTGTACCCGGAGCCGCCCGCATGACCGTCGACACCGTCGCCTATCTCGCCGACTTCCGGCGGCGCCTCGCGCTGCCCGCGATCGTCGATGTGCACACCCATTTCATGCCCGATCAGGTGATGCGCAAGGTATGGGCGTACTTCGATCAGGCCGGTCCGCTCACCGGCCGGCCGTGGCCGATCACCTATCGCGATGACGAGCAGGTACGGCTGAAGACCTTGCGCGACTTCGGTGTTCGCGCGTTCACGTCGCTGGTGTACCCGCACAAGCCGCAGATGGCGGCCTGGCTCAACGAGTGGACCGCCGATTTCGCCGCCCGCACCCCGGACTGCCTGCACACCGCGACCTTCTACCCGGAGCCGACCGCCCCCGACTACGTGCGGGCCGCGATCGCCAACGGCGCGCGCGTGTTCAAGGTGCATATCCAGGTCGGTGCCTTCTCGCCCCTGGATCCACTGCTCGACCCGGTCTGGGCGATCCTCGCCGAAACCGGTGTCCCCGTGCTGATCCACTGCGGATCCGGGCCCGCCCCCGGCGAATTCACCGGACCCGAGCCCATCGCCGAACTCCTGCGGCGGTTTCCTGGACTGCGCCTGATCATCGCGCACATGGGCACCCCCGAATACACCGAATTCCTCGATCTGGCCGAGCAATACCCGCTGCTACGGCTGGACACCACGATGGTGTGGACCGACTTCAGCGAATCGGGTGCCCCGTTCCCGCCCGCGGAACGGGATCGGTTGCGCCGCTTCGGTGATCGCATCCTCTTCGGTAGCGATTTCCCGAATATCCCGTACTCCTACGCCGAGGCCGTCCAGGCGCTCGAACGGCTCGACCTCGGGCCGGACTGGCTGCGTCAGGTGTGCCACGACAACGCCGTCGCCCTGTTCGACCTGCGCTGACCCCGCTGCGAGCTCAGGACTCGAGCAGCCTGGAGGCATACACCGCCAGCCGTACCCGATTGTCGGTGCCGGTCTTGTCCAGGAGATTCGCGATATGCCCTTTCACCGTGCTCACACCCAGGTGCAACCGGTCGGCGATCGCCTGATTGCCCTCGCCCTGTACGAGGAGCCGTAGGACATCGAGTTCTCTCGCGGTGAGGTCGGGTGCGGCGACCGGCGGTGCGGGCACGGTGAGCGCACGGTCGACCACGCGGCGCAGCAGCGCGGGCGAGAACAGCAGGTCGCCCTCGACGGTGCGCCGGATGGCGTCGAGCAGGACCTCGGGGTCGGTGTCCTTGACGAAATAGCCGGCGGCGCCTGCCGCGAGCGCGGGGAACAGGTGCTCGTCGTCGTCGAAAGTGGTGAGCACCAGCACTTTCGCGCGGGCGGAGTGGGCCAGGATCTGCCGGGTCGCGGCGACACCGTCGAGGCCGGGCATCCGCAGGTCCATGACGACGAGGTCGGGGCTGAGCTCGGCGAATCTGCGGACCGCCGCGACCCCGTCGGCGGCCTCGCCGACCACGGTCAGATCGTCGGTGTCGTCGATGAGCATCCGCAGACCCGCACGGACCAGCCGCTGGTCGTCTGCCAGCAAGACCGTGATCACGACGCCGCCACCTCGCTCGCGACCGCGGGGAGCCAGGCGCGCACCACCCACTGCCCGTCCTGCGGGCCGATGGTCACAGTGCCGCCTGCCAGCGCGACGCGTTCCCGCATTCCGACCACGCCGTGCCCCGGCCCCGCGGCACCGGCCGGTCCGCCGCTGCGCACTTCGAGGGTGATGCCGTCGTCGGATGCGCCGACCCGCACGCGCACCGCCACCGCGCGATCCGCGTGTTTCATGACGTTGGTCAGCGATTCCTGGACCACCCGCACCAGGGTGAGCCTGCTCATCGCGTCGAGCGGAACCGGCAGCGGGTCGATCTCGGTGGTCACGGTGAACCCGGCCGCCCTTGCCCGGTTCACCGCGGCCGCGATCTCGGTGTCCACCGCTTCGGCTTCGACCAGGGCGACGGAGCCGAGTGCGGGGTCGCGCAGTGCCGCGAGGAAGCGGCGGATGTCGGCGAGTGCCGCGGCGGCGGTACCGCGGACGTCGTCGAGCACCGCGATCACCCGCGGGTCGGCGTCGCGGATCACCCGCCCGGCCACCGAGACCCGCAGGATGATCGAGGCCATGTGGTGGGCGACCACATCGTGCAGCTCGCGGGCCACGGCCGCGCGTTCGTCGATCCTGGTGCGTGCCTCGGCTTCGGCCGCGCGCAGGCGCAGATTCTCCGCGAGGTCACGCTGCCCGCGCAGGTACAGCCCGAGTAGCAGCGGGAGCCCGACATAGGCCATCGCCTCGACGACGGTGGATGCCCGCCCGACGGAGGTGTCGTGCGCCGAAGTCTGCCCGAGCGCCACCGCGGCCGCCCACCCGGCCGTCGCCACCCACACCGTCGCGCGCCCCCTGGTTCGCGCGACGACGTCGACCAGCGCCACCGCACCCAGATAGGGCACCAGCCCGGAGACGCCCCATGCCGGGGTACGCAGCATCGGCACCGCCAGCGCCGAGACCACCAGCGACACCGCCAGCGGCCACCGCGCCCCGGCGCCGAACACCACCGCCGCGGCTATCGCGAGCACCCAGTAGTGCGGCGGGACACGGTACAGCCCGGGATAAGTGCTCGCCAGCAGCAGCACCGGCGTCACGACGAGTGGAAGCCAGCGCAGCAGTGGCCGGAGGCGGGTGGCGCCGATGTCGATCACCCGTCCACGGTATGCGACCTCTCGTGCGCGCCCGGTGATCACCGCACGGGACGGCAAGCGAAGACCTGGAGGCAGGCTGCGCTAGCACAGCAACCGGGTGCCGGCAACCGTCCGACGGCCGGAATCCGGGCCGTGGTCGCCGACCTCGCGGCCGGGCCGCGCCTGCCGCGGTCCGGCAAGGCTGGAGGTTCCCCAGACGCAAGGAGCGCATAGTGGTTTCGCGGCGAGGTTTTCTCCTCGGTTCGGTCCTGGTCCCGACGGCCTTCGCGGTCGGCTGCGCGGGCGGGACCTCGACGCCGACATCCGGTCCGGGGCCTGCCACCCGGCCGCTGCCGATCCCCCCGCTGCTGCCGTCGGCGGTCGGCACCGACGGCGTCCGCCGGTTCACCCTCGACGCGCGGGCCGGCAGCACCGAGATGGTGCCCGGCCGGTCCACCCCCACCTGGGGCTACTCGGGGTCGGTTCTCGGTCCGACCATCCGGGCACGCCGCGGCGAGCAGGTCGAGTTCACCATCACCAACACGCTGCCGGAGGCGACCTCGGTGCACTGGCACGGTATGCACCTGCCCGCCGCGAGTGACGGCGGACCGCATCAGATGATCGCGCCCGGCGCGGTGTGGCGCCCGTCCTGGACGATCGGGCAGCAGGCCGCCACGCTCTGGTATCACCCGCATCCGCACGGTGCCACCGAGAAGCACGTCCAGCGCGGGCTCGCCGGGTTCTTCCTGATCGACGACGACGCGGCCGACGCGCTCGGGCTGCCCGACGACTACGGGGTGGACGACATTCCCCTCGTGCTGCAGGACCGCCGGTTCACCCCCGCCGGGGAGATCGACGAATCCGATCCCACCGATATCGGGTTGCTCGGCGACACCATCGTCACCAACGGCATCGCGGGTGCGCATCTCGCGGTGGGAACGGAGCGGGTCAGGCTGCGGGTGCTCAACGGGTCGCCGGGGCGGCTCTACAACCTCGCGTTCGCCGACGACCGCGCGTTCGCGCTGATCGCGACGGACGGTGGCCTGCTCCCCGAGCCCGTCGAACTGCGGCGACTCCAGCTCAGCCCGGGTGAACGCGCCGAGCTGGTGGTCACGCTGCGGCCCGGCGAGACCGCCGTGCTGCGCTCGCTGCCGATCACCGACCGGGCCGGCATCGACCGTGCGGCCGAGTTCGGCTTCGACGACACCTTCGACCTGCTCGAGCTGCGCGCCGCGGCAGATCTGCGCTCCTCCCCCGCACTACCGACGTCGCTGATTCCGCTGGCACCGCTCGTCCCCGCGCACACCCCACCGACCAGGACCTTCGACCTGCAGTGGTTCATGATCAACAACCAGCGCATGGACATGAACCGCATCGACCTCACCGTGCCCGTCGACACCATCGAGGTGTGGCAGGTCCGCAACCACGACAACTGGCCGCACAACTTCCACATCCACGATGTGCAGTTCCAGATCCTCACCGTCGACGGCGCCCCGCCACCGCCCGCCCTGGCCGGCTGGAAGGACACCGTCTACACCAGCTCCGGGGTCACCTACACCCTCGCCATGCGTTTCGCCGACCACACCGACCCCACGTTCCCGTACATGTACCACTGCCATCTGCTCCATCACGAGGACCAGGGCATGATGGGTCAGTTCTTGGTTCTCGCGCCCGGTATGAGCGCGACACCGCGCGCGATGGCGATGGCGGGGATGGACCACGGGTGAGCGGGGCCCGTCACCCCGGCACCGCGCCGCGGGCCCGCACATGGATGCGTTCGCCGTGCGCGCCGAACAGGCTCAGGATCTCGGCGGCGTGGCCGTCGGCGGCGCCGAACCAGTGCGGAATCCGGCAGTCGAACTCCGCCACCTCGCCTGCTCCCATCACGAACTCACGCTCGCCCAGCCGCACCCCCAGCCTGCCGCGCAGGACGAACAGCCAGGCGTAGCCGTCGTGGGAGCGGGGAGCGGGCTCGCCATCGGTGGCGGGCATGATCATTTTGTAGGCGCGCGGCCCACCCTGCTGCCGGGACAGCGGGATCACTGTCGGGCCCTCCGCTCTGCGCGGCTGCGGCGGCACGCCGGCCTCGAGCAGGCGTGGTGCGGCGACGATCTCGTCGAGCCGGACCCCGAGCGCGACCGTGACCGGCAGGACCAGTTCGAGACTCGGCTTGCGCTGCCCCGATTCCAGCCGCGACAAGGTGCTTGTCGACAGGCCGGTGAGCCGGGACAGCTCGGCCAGGCTGCGGCCGCGCCGCTCGCGGGCGCGGCGCAACCGGGGCGCGATCTGTTCGATCACCGCGCTGATACTGGGCTGATGCTGCATGGGACCAGTTCACCAACCCGTCCCCGTTTCGGCAACGTTCTTTGCTGAAACAGCACGCGGTCGCCGACGCTCGTCGCGGAGGTGATCCGAATGACCGAAACAACGGATACTGCGACGAGATCGACACCGGCGCCGAGCCGGGGTGGCAGGTTGCCCGCCGGGGTGTATCTGCTCGGCTTCAGCCTGTTCGCCATGGGCACAGCGGAATTCCTGCTCGCGGGCGTGCTCCCGGAGGTGGCCGCCGACCTCGGTGTCCCGCTGTCGGCGGCGGGTCTGCTCATCACCGCGTTCGCGCTCGGCGTGGTGTTCGGTGGGCCACCGCTGGCGGTGCTGAGCCTGCGCTGGCCACGGCGCACCGCGCTGCTCGGCACCCAGACGGTGTTCGCGGCGAGTATCGCGGTCGGGCTGTTCGGCGGTTACGAGGTGCTCCTGATCTCCCGGGTGGTCTCGGGTGTCGCCTACGCGGGGTTCTTCGCGGTCGCGACCGTCACCGCCGTCGGCATGGTGACGCCGGACCGTACGGCGCGCGCCTCCGCGGTGGTGGTGAGCGGACTGAGCGTCGCGATGGTGGCGGGAGGTCCGGCGGGCACGCTGCTCAGCCACTTCACCGGCTGGCGCGGCGGATTCTGGGTGGTGGTGCTGCTGACGCTGGCCGGCATCGCCGGATGCCTGCTCGGAATCCCCGCGGCGGCAGCGGATTCCGGCGGGGCAGCGAAGCCGGATGTGCGCGGCGAGCTCCGGACGATGCGCACCCCGAAACTGTGGGGCATCTACGCGATCACGATCCTGACGACCGCGGGGTACATGATCACCTTCAACTACCTGGCGGCCATGCTCGCCGACATCACCGGCCTGGCCGGGGTATGGATCCCGGCCGTGCTCGCCCTGTTCGGCATCGGCGCGTTCGCCGGACTCTGGATGGGTGGGCGAATCGCCGACCGGCGACCGCATCTCGCACTCGGTGCGGGCGCGAGCGCGATCGCGTTGCTGTCGCTGGTACTCGCCGTGACGATGACGTCGGCCTGGGTGGTGCCCGTCGTGTTCCTGCTCGGGATCGCGGCGTTCGTGCTCAATCCCGCGCTCTACAGCCGGGTGTTCGCCATCGCGGGCGCGGCACCGACACTGGCGGGAGCGACCACCGTGTCGGCGTTCCAGCTCGGCATCAGTGGCACGCCGGTGCTCGCCGCACTCCCGCTCGCCGCCGGGGCGGCACTGACCTCGGTCTGCGTGATCGGCGCCGGGCTGGCGATCGTCGCACTGCCGATCATTCGCGCCGACCGGAGCAGGCCGGCGCGGTGACCCGCCGTCCCGGATGCCACCGCGAGTTCGGGACGTTCGCGGCGACCGTCACGCCCTGCTGCTGAGGTAGTTCACCAGGTTGTCGACGAGCTCGCGGGTGCCTTCCTCGCGCTGTGCGCCGGTGTCGTGGCCGTCGAGGTGGGCGCCGAATTCGACGAGGGTGAGCTTGGTGCCGGCGGCGGTCGGCTCGAATTCCCAGGTGGCGACCGAGGTGGAGATGTGGGCACCGTTGAGCCACATGTCGTAGGTGTAGACGATGCGCTCGTCGTCGACGATATCGGTGTAGGTGGCGAGGAATCGGGAGGTCACGGTGCCCTGGAAGGTGCCCTCGTTGACCTCGGTGCCACCGACCCGGAAGTCGACGGCGACCTCGCCCTGCTCCCAGCCTTCCTCGCCGCCGAACCATTCGGCCTTGATCGCCGGGTCGGCGAACGCCTGGAACGCGACGGCGGGGGCAACGGGTACCTCGCGCTCGATGGTGAACTGGGCGTGCTTGATGGAACGGGTCGTGGTGTCGGTCATTGCTGTTCTCCCTCGGTGTTTTTCGCGGTTCTTTCGAGTAGTGCCGTGAGCCGGTCGACCTGCCGCTCGGCGTGCGGGCGCTGCCGGCTCAGCCAGGCGATCGCGGGCCCGAAGGCCCCCGCCGCCAGCTGATAGGTGCGCACGCGCCCGAGCTTGGCCGAGCTGACGATCTGCCCCGCCTCCAGGGCTTTCAGATGCTGGACGATCGTGGGCAATGCCACGCCGAACGGCTCGGCGAGATCCGACACCGAAGCCGGACCCCTGGCCAATCGCTCGACGATCGCCCGCCGGGTCGGGTCGGCCAGTGCGCGGAACACCGCGTCCAACCCACCCTCCTCGACTTCGCGTGAATACTTAGGCACATACCTAAGTATTCACGCCGACCCCGGATAACGCAACCCCCGAGAGGACGATGAGGTCGCGGCGCCAGTCGTCGATGCCGTCCCGTCGACGTCAACGGCCGACCCGCACTCGTCACAACCGGGCGGCGATCTCCTTCGCCGTCTTCTTGGCCGATCCCGGGTTCTGCCCGGTCACGAGGTTGCCGTCGACCACGGCGTAGGGGACGAACGGCAGCGTGGCCTTCTCGTATCGCGCGCCACGCTTCTTCATCTCGGCTTCGACGTTGTAGGGCACGAGCTTGTGGACCCTGGCCAGGACCTCCTCCTGCCACGCGAACCCGGTGAGCTTGCGTCCGGCGACCAGGTAGGAGCCGTCGGACAGCTTCGTGTTGAGCAGGCCGCAGTAGCCGTGGCAGACCGAGGAAACGATGCCACCGCGTTCGAAGATCTCGCGGGTGAAACCCTGCAGCGGACCGCCCTGCGCCGCTACCGGCGCTGGCTGCACGGCCGCACCGGATGAGACGCGATACCCTCCTCCGGCCTGTCTAGATTTCGTCCGGCCGCGCAGGAGTGAGGCCGGAGGGCGTGGCGCCGGGGCGTTTGAGGCCCGACTTCATGGTCAGGCCCTTGGCCGCGACCGTCGGCTTGAACTCCGACGCGGCCGCAGGCGTCTGGGCCGGTGCCGCTGCCGTGGCTGGGACGTCCGCCCCGGGTGCCTTCGCACCCGGTGCCTTGGCGCCGCCCTTCATGCCGAGACCACCACCGGGCGCCTTCGCGGCACCCTTCATCCCCAAACCGCCACCGGTCGGAGCCGCCTTCGCCGCAGCCGGAGCCGCCTGCGCCACAGGCGCCGACTCAGGCTCCGGTTCGGGTTCGGGTGCGGGTTCAGCCTTGGGTTCCTGCACCACCAGCAGATTCGCCGACAACTCCGCCGCATCGACCCGGGAGATCGAGTCCAGCATCAACTGCGCGACATCGACGACCTCGACACCCTCGCCCTGACCCTGCTCCTGACGGGCGGTCACCCCATCGGTGAGCATCACCCGGCAGAACGGGCAACCGGTCGCGATCTTGGTCGGATTCGTCGAGAGCGCCTCGTCGACACGATCGACGTTGATGCGCTTACCGAGCTGCTCTTCCATCCACATCCGGGCGCCACCGGCACCACAGCACATCGACCGTTCGCCGTGGCGCGGCATCTCGACCAACGTCGACCCGGAGGCTTCCATCAGCTCACGCGGCGCGTTGTAGATCTTGTTGTGCCGACCCAGATAGCACGGATCGTGGTAGGTGATGTTCTGCGACACCGACGCCACCGGCACCAGCTTCTTCTGCCGCACCAAACGGTTCAGCAACTGCGTGTGGTGCACCACCTCGTAAGTGCCACCGACCTGCGGGTACTCGTTGTTGAGCGCGTTGAAGCAATGCGCACAGGTCACCACGATCTTCTTGCGCGACTGCTCCACACCCTCGAACACCGAGTTGATCACCTCGATGTTCTGCATCGCCAACTGCTGGAACAAGAACTCGTTACCCGCACGCCGCGCCGAGTCACCGGTGCAGGTCTCCTCCGCACCCAACACCATGAACTTGGTGCCCGCGGTAGCCAGCAGCTCGGCCACAGCCTTGGTGGTCTTCTTGGCACGGTCCTCATACGCACCGGCACAACCGACCCAGAACAGGTACTCGTAGCCGTCGAAACTGTCGGCGTCCCTACCGAACACCGGAATGTCGAAATCGACCTCGGAGATCCAGTTCAAACGGTCCTTGGAGTTCTGACCCCACGGATTGCCCTTGTTCTCCAGGTTCTTGAACAACCCGGCCAGCTCGGACGGGAACTCCGACTCGATCAACACCTGATAGCGGCGCATATCGATGATGTGGTCCACATGCTCGATATCGACCGGACACTGCTCCACACACGCACCACAACTCGTGCACGACCACAGCACCTCGGGATCGATCACACCGTTGACATCTTCACCACCGACCAGCGGACGCTCCGCCTCAGCCCGCGCGGCCTCGGAGATCTCGGTTCCACCGGCGAGCAGATACGGCGCTTTCGCATAGGTATGGTCACGCAGCGACATGATCAACAGCTTGGGCGACAACGGTTTTCCGGTGTTCCAGGCCGGGCACTGGGACTGGCAGCGACCGCACTCGGTGCAGGTGGTGAAATCCAGCAGGCCCTTCCAGGAGAAGTCCTCCACCCTGCCCGCACCGAGAGTGTCGGTATCGGGGTCGACATTCTCCAGATCGAGGATCTTGCCGCCCGACATCATCGGTTTGGCCGCGCCGAGGGCCACGCCACCGTCGGCCGCACGCTTGAAGTAGATGTTCACGAACGCCGACAGCCGGTGCCAGGCCACACCCCAGGTGAGCCGCTTCCCGAGCAGGTACAGGAACGCCGCTCCCGCGAGCATCTTCACGAACGCGAAGACCGAGATCAGCAGCGGACTCGCCGGCAGAACCCTCGCGACCTGCATGGTCACCAGATCGCTGGACAGGTGCCCACCGCCGTAGGTGGCGATCTTGGCCGCCTTGACCAGCACATCACCGATTCCGTGGACGAGCACGATGCCCTCGATCAGGTACGCCGCCAGAAAATTCGACCCGCCGAACCGGGACAACCGCTCGGGCCGCCGTGGATGGTTGCGCTGCCGGATGACGATCAGCGTCACGATTCCGAGCACCGTGCCGAGCCCGAGTACCTCCTCGGCCAGGTGATACCCGAAAGTGTCACCGATCAGCGGCCAGGAGAACCCCGGATCGAAGGTCTGCCCATAGGATTCGAAGTAGAACACCATCCCGAGCAGGAACCCGGCCATCACCAGCCAGTGCGCCCAGCCGACGGTACGGAACTTGTTCATCCTGGTGTGCGCCACCACCTCGACCGCCACGGTCCGCAACCGGGGCAGTACCGGACGCCACCGCGGCAGGTCCGGCTGCCCCGCCCGTAGCACCCGGATCATCCGGGTCACTCCGACCAGTAGCGTGCCCCAGCAGAACGCGGTGATGGCGATGCCGATGATCCCCAGTGCGATTGTCGCGGTACTCACAGTCCACTCCCCGTCCCCAGAAGCACGGGCCAGCAACAACACTCACGTTGTTACTGGCCGGTAACTTAATCTGGGAACGAACGTAGCACGCGAAGGGCGGGCTACGGAAGGGTTGCGCTCACACCGACCACCAACCCGCGAACGCGGCTCAGGCGTCGAAGGCGTCGAGGATCTGTTCGGCGGCGAGGGCCGGGGTGAGAGTGCCCGCGCGCACGGCCGACTCCACCTGGGCGCGTACGGATTTCACGTTCGGATTGTCGGTGAGGCGGCGCAGGATCTGGTCGTGCACCATCGTCCAGGTCCAGTCGACCTGCTGACGGCGCCGCTTCTCGGCGAACTCCCCCGCCTCGGTGAGCACCCGGCGGTGCTCGAGGACGGTGTCCCAGAACTTGTCGAGGCCGACACCCTCGAGGCCACTCATGGTGAGCACCGGTGGCCGCCAGAGCGCGTCGTGCGGGTGGATCAGGCGCAACGCGCCGGACAGTTCCCTGGCCGCCGCCTTGGCCTCGATCTCGTGCTTGCCATCGGCTTTGTTCACCGCGACCAGCTCGGCCAGTTCCAGCACACCCTTCTTGATCCCCTGCAGCTGGTCACCGGTGCGGGCCAGCGTCAAGAAGCAGAACACGTCGACCATACCGGCGACGGTCACCTCGGACTGGCCGACACCGACGGTCTCCACCAGGATCACGTCGTAGCCCGCCGCCTCCAGCAGCACGATGGTCTCGCGGGTGGCCTTGGCGACACCGCCGAGCGTGCCCGCGGTCGGT
Source organism: Nocardia rhizosphaerae (assembly GCF_042650365.1). Taxonomy (NCBI): domain Bacteria; kingdom Bacillati; phylum Actinomycetota; class Actinomycetes; order Mycobacteriales; family Nocardiaceae; genus Nocardia; species Nocardia rhizosphaerae. The sequence continues at coordinate 572,696 of NZ_JBHSBA010000015.1, read as the reverse complement.
GACGGCCTGATGAACGCGTCGGCTTCCAGCGACAGCCGGGCCATGCGGGTCTTGTCGCCGAGGATGGACCCGCCGGTGCGGGTGGAGGACGGGTCGACGGCCAGCACCGCCACCCGATGCCCCTTACCGAGCAGGTACATCCCGAGCGCGTCGATGAAGGTCGACTTGCCGACCCCCGGCACACCGGTGATACCCACCCGGTTCGACACCACCGCACCGGGTTCGGGCCCGAGCCGCAGCAGCAGGCGCTGGGCGAGCTCGCGATGATCGGCCCTGGTCGACTCCACCAGGGTGATGGCGCGGGCCAGCGCCGCACGCTGTCCGGCGCGGATGTCGTCGGCGAGCGTGTCGACGTCGATGGTCCGCACCGCACGCGCGACAGGCCGCCCGTCGTTGCGCGGCGCTCCGGTGCCCGCGGTGGTGCCGAGCCGGGGATGCGCCGCGGCATCCCCGGTTCCCCTGGCCGCGGTACTCATGCGGTTCCCTCTCGGCGTGCTCGGGCGCTCGCCGAGGTGCCGCGGAGCTGCGGGCGCTGACCGATCATCCCTGGCTGCCGCCGCCGATCTCGTGCCCGAGCGAGGAGCCGAGCTTGCGCAGCAGGTCGATGGCCGCGTCGGCGATGACGGTGCCGGGCGGGAAGATCGCGGCGGCACCCGCCTCGTACAGCTCGTCGAAGTCACCGGGCGGGATGACACCGCCGACGATGACCATGATGTCGGGGCGGCCGACATCGGCCAGCGCCTGCCGCAGGGCGGGCACCAGCGTGAGGTGACCCGCGGCCAGCGAGGACACACCGACGATGTGCACGTCGTTGTCGGCCGCCTGGCGCGCCACCTCCTCGGGGGTCTGGAACAGCGGACCCACATCGACGTCCATACCCAGGTCGGCGAAGGCGGTGGCGATCACTTTCTGGCCGCGGTCGTGGCCGTCCTGGCCCATCTTGGCGACCAGGATGCGCGGGCGGCGGCCCTCGGCCTCGGCGAACTCCTCGACCAGCGCGATGGCGGCGCCGATATTGGAGGCCTTGCCTGCTTCGTCACGGTACACACCGGAGAGGGTACGGATCTCGGCCTGATGGCGGCCGTAGACCTTCTCCAGTGCGTCGGAGATCTCACCGACGGTGGCCTTGGCGCGGGCGGCGTCGATGGCGAGGGCGAGCAGGTTGTTCGCCATCCCGCCCTCGGACGAGGCGGCGGCGCGGGTCAGGTTGTCCAGCGCCGCCGCGACGGCGGCCGGATCCCGTTCCGCGCGAAGCCGTTCCAGCTTCTCGATCTGCTCGGCGCGCACCCGCGAGTTCTCGACCTTGAGGACCTCGACCTCGTGGTCCTCCTCGACCTGGTACTTGTTGACGCCGATCACCGGCTGCTGGCCGGTGTCGATGCGCGCCTGGGTACGAGCGGCGGCCTCTTCGATGCGCAGCTTCGGAATGCCCTCCGAAATCGCCTGCGCCATCCCGCCGTGCGCCTCCACCTCGGCGATGTGGGCGCGCGCCCGCTCGGCGAGCTGGTGGGTGAGCCACTCCACGTAGTACGACCCGCCCCACGGGTCGATCGGGCGCGTGGTGTTGGACTCCTGCTGGATCAGCAGCTGGGTGTTGCGGGCGATGCGGGCGGAGAAGTCCGTCGGCAGCGCGAGGGCCTCGTCGAGGGCGTTGGTGTGCAGCGACTGGGTGTGTCCCTGGGTCGCGGCCATCGCCTCGATGCAGGTGCGCGCCACATTGTTGTAGGCGTCCTGCGCGGTCAGCGACCAGCCGGAGGTCTGTGAGTGGGTGCGCAGCGACAGCGATTTCGCGCTCTTGGGCTCGAACTTCGACACCAGCTCGCTCCACAGCAGCCGTCCGGCGCGCAGCTTGGCGACCTCCATGAAGAAGTTCATGCCGATGGCCCAGAAGAACGACAGGCGCGGGGCGAACTTGTCCACGTCCATACCCGCCGCGATCCCGGCCCTGATGTACTCCACACCGTCGGCGAGGGTGTAGGCCAGTTCCAGATCGGCGGTGGCTCCGGCTTCCTGGATGTGGTAGCCGGAGATGGAGATCGAGTTGAACTTCGGCATCTCGGCGCTGGTGAAGGCGAAGATGTCGGAGATGATCCGCATCGAGGGCTTGGGCGGGTAGATGTAGGTGTTGCGGACCATGAACTCCTTCAGAATGTCGTTCTGAATGGTTCCGGCCAGCTGTGCCGGCGTCACGCCCTGCTCCTCGGCGGCGACCACGTAGAGCGCCAGGATGGGCAGCACCGCGCCGTTCATGGTCATCGACACCGACACCTGATCCAGGGGGATCTGGTCGAAGAGCTGGCGCATGTCCAGGATCGAGTCGATCGCCACACCCGCCATGCCGACGTCGCCCTGCACACGCGGATGGTCGGAGTCGTAGCCACGGTGGGTGGCCAGGTCGAAGGCGACCGACAGGCCCTTCTGCCCGGCCTGCAGGTTGCGGCGGTAGAAGGCGTTGGAGTCCGCGGCGGTGGAGAAGCCCGCGTACTGGCGGATGGTCCACGGCTGGTTGACGTACATGGTGGGATAGGGACCGCGCAGGAACGGTGCGACACCGGGCACGGTGTCGAGCGGATAGCCCTGCGCGACGACGGCATCCCGGTCGGCCTTGGTGAAGACCGGCGGCACGTCGATGCCCTCGGGGGTGGCCCAGGTGAGCTCGTCGGCGGTGGTCTGGTTGGCCGTGGCGGCCTGCGCGACGAACTCGCGCACCTGCGCCTCGTCCACCGCGGCGGCCGCGGGCGCGTGCTCGGTGAGCGGCACCTCGGCGAAACTGCCGATCCGGTGCTCGATCTCGGATCTGGTCATCAGGCTCCCACCTTCTCCAGCAGCTGTGACAGCACCGCGACCGCGTCGATGCGCAGGGTCAGATATCCGTCGGGACGCTGGGTCCCGCTGTACCGCGCGACCGCCTTCTCCGGTCCGGCCAGCAGCACGGTCGCGATGCCTGCGGCGCGCAGCGCGTCGACCGCGGCGCCCGCCTCCTCGCCGTAGCGCTTGTCCGCGCCGCACAGCACGGCGATCGGCGCACCGGAATCGGTAGCGGCGGCGGCGATCCCGTCGACGGTGAGCGGCCCCGGATGCACCGACTCGATCCCGCCGGAGGCCAGCACGTTCGCGGCGAAGATGGTGCGCGCGTTGTGTTCGGCGACCGGGCCGAGCGGCACGATCAGGGCCTTGGGCCTGGCACCGGTGGCCGCGAGGAACGCGTCCGACCGGTTGCGCAGCGCCTCGAACGCGGCGCCGTAGCGCACGGCCGAAGCCTCGGCGCGGGCCTGCTCCGACAGCGGCGCCTCCGCCAGGTTCGGGAACTCGTTGACCCCGGTGACGGCGGTCTTACGGTGGGCGATGTCGGAGCCACGCGCGGCAGCGGTCTCGGCGATCCGCGCGGCGATCAGCCCCGACTCCAGCGCGGCCTGGTAGCCGCCTGCGGCCTCGAGCTCCTGCATGAACTCCCACGCCTTGGCGGCGAGTTCGTCGGTCAGCGCGTCGACGTACCAGGAGCCCGCGGCCGGGTCCTGGACGTGGCCGAGGCGGGACTCCTCGAGCAGCAGCAGCTGGATATTGCGTGCCATGCGCTCGGAGAACGACTCCGACACCCCGAGCTCGCCCACGGGTAGCGCGGAGTCGAACGGCAGCACGGTCACCGAGTCGGCGCCGCCGACACCGGCGCCGAAGGCGGCCAGCGTGGTGCGCAGCAGGTTCACCCACGGGTCGCGCTGGGTCATCATGGCGGCCGAGGTGACGGCGTGCTGCGGTGCTGCACCGAACGCGGACGCGCCGCACACCTGGGCGACCCTGGCCCAGAGCCGCCGGGCGGCACGGAATTTCGCGATGGTGGCGAACTGGTCGTCGGTGGCGGCGAAGCGGAATTCGAGCTGGCCGAAGGCGTCGGAGATGTCGACCCCGGCGGCGGTCAGCGCGCGCAGGTAGGCCAAGCCCGCCGCGACGGCGGCGCCCACCTCTTGCGCGTCGGCGGCACCCGCGTTGTGGAAGGCGATGCCGTCCACCGTGATCGCCCGGACGGTCTCGGGCCTGGCGATCGACCCGGCGGCCATGGCGAGTGCGGTATCCAGGTCGATATCGGCTGCGCCGCTGAAAGCGCTGGTGAGCGGGGCGGCGCCGAGACCGACCTGGATCTGCGCGCGATCGGTGAGCGCGTAGCCGTCGAGCACCTCGTACACCCGCGCCGCCGCGGCGGTGACATCCGGGCCTGCGACCAGGGTGAGCGGTGCGAGCTCGAAGAGCAGCCCGCGCAGCGCCACCGGGATGTCGGCGACCGCGACACCGTGGGCGCCGACGCCGAGCGCGACCGCGCTCACGCCGTTCTCCAGGCCGGTCAGGATCGTCCGGTTGGTGGCCTCGGCATCCCCGGTACCTGCGAACGCGCCGACGAACCAGCCCCGCTGTGGATCGCGGGTGGCGCTGCCACCACGCACATAGGGGAAGGTGCCGGGCAGCGGCTGCTCCGGCAGCTCGTCGCGGCGGGTGTAGAGCGGGGCGATGGTCAGCCCGTCGTAGGTGGTCTCGTCGAGCAGATGCTCGGGCTCGTCGGGAAGTTCGGCGGCATCGACCCGTCGCGCTTTGGCCAGCACGCCTGCCACACCCTTGCGCCAGGCGGCGTACTCGGGCACCGGATCCGGTGCGAGTCCCGTCCCGGACTCTGAACCAATCGGCATAGCTGGTGTTCTCTCTTCCAACGCGTTCGCCCAGCTCAGCGAGCCGGGCGGGTGCTCAGGCGAACCGGTGAGATGTCCGGTTCCATTGTCGATGCTAACTGTGACAGCCTGTCACCTCGCCCGGGCCATCCCCTACCGGCCGGTACGCTTGCCCGGTGCTCCGACTGATCCGCTCCCCGCGCGTGCTGCTGGCACTGGCCGGGATCGTCGCACTGTTCGCGGTTGCGGCGACCGCGCCGCTGCCGGGTCCGCAGCAGATCCGGGAGTGGGCCGGTGGGGCTGGACCGCTGCTTCCGGTGCTGTTCTTCGTCTTCTACGCCCTCGTCGCCGTCGCGCCGGTGCCGCGCACGGTACTCACCGTGACCAGCGGGGTGTTGTTCGGTCCCGTGCTCGGTTCGGTGCTCGCGCTGAGCGCGAGCGGGGTGAGCGCGACCATCGCCCTGCTCGGTGTTCGCGCGCTCGGCCGCGATCGGGTCGCCGGGCACCTGAACCATCCGGCGGTCCGCGCGATCGATAGCAGGTTGGCGCAGCGGGGCTGGCTCGCGGTCGCGGCGCTGCGGATGATCCCGATGGCACCGTTCTCGGTCGTCAACTACTGCTGCGGGCTGTCGTCGGTGCGGGTGCTGCCCTATCTGATCGCGACGGTCGCCGGCTCGGCGCCGGGCACGATCGCGACGGTGGTCCTGGCCGGGTCCCTGGCGGGCGGTACCGACCCGATCGCGATCACCGTGTCGGCCGTCTGCCTCTCGCTCGGCCTGGTCGGCCTGGTGATCGACGCGCGGCTGCCGGTGTCGGCACCGGCAGCCGAGCCCGAGGCGATTCGCGCCTGATCTGCCCCTTACTTCAGGGGCACCGGGTTACGCTGGCGATCCGCCGACAAAATGGGGTGAGGTTCTTCACATCGGCAAATTGTGAAGAACCGCTGTTTCAGAAAAGTGCCGAGGCAATAGACTCGGCGGTAGCCCAGGGTTCGCCAGCTACATCCGGTGCGGGATCCAGAGCAACACCCGGTGACGCCCCCGCGTGCACCGCCCTTCCCGTTCGCCGTTCCGGCATGTACCCACCCGAGGTGACCCGATGGAATACACCCATCTCTCCGACTTCCAGATCCGCGACGGCGCCCTCACCGTCTGGACGCCCGAGATCGACGGACCCGGCCGCTGGTACGACGACGAGCGCCCGCTGGCCAGCGTGCATTCCCAGTACCTCGGCTTCCTCGACCCCGAGGACCCGCGACCGGGACGTGGCCGCTGGATCGGCACCGTGTTCGAGATGGACGCCCCGCTCGACCACCAGGATTGGGCCCGCACGCTGGAACTCTGGCACGACCGCCACGAGGGGTTCCGCACCACCGTCTCGACGAACGGCGACGGCGAGTACCACCGCATCACCACCGATCCCGGCACGGTGCGACTGGCTGCGGTCGGGGTCGAGGACCTCACCGACGGCGACCGGATCAACGAGTTCCTCTGCGAGACACTCGAACTACGCCTGTCACCGCTGGTGTGGCCGCATCTGCTGGTGGCCACCGTCGCGCACGACACCGACGATTTCACCGTGCTGGTCGGCGCGGACCATTCCGTGCTCGACGCCTACTCCCAGGCCGTGCTCATCCTCGAACTGCGCACCCTCTACACCGCGGTCCGCACCGGCGGCGAGATCCGTGATTCGGCGACCTTCGGCAGCGCCGCCGACTACGCCGCCATCGAGCGCGCCGCCGCCGAGGACCTCACCCCCGACTCCCCCGCGGTCGCGGTCTGGCGCGATTTCGTCGGCACGCCCGGCTCACCGATGCCACGCTTCGCCGAGGGGCTGGTCGTCCCGCTCGACGGCGAGCACGCCCAGCCCAGCGTCTCGCGCACGCTGTTGAGCCTCGCCGAACTCGAGGAGGTCGAGGCGGCGCTGGACACCCACCGACACCGGCTCTCGGTGACGGTATTCGCCGCGCTCGCGATGGCGTCACGGGAGGTGTTCGGCGACAACCGGTTCCGCACCATCATGCCGATCGCCACCAGGCCCGATCTGAGCTGGCTCGAATCGATGGGCTGGTTCGTGAATGTGGTTCCGGTCGACATCACCCTGCCCGCCGACGCCGAGATGGGCGCCGCGCTCGCGGTCACCAGAGCCGCGCTCAAACGAGCCCACCTGTGCAACGACGCCTCCTGGGGGCGATCGCTGGCCATGGCGGGTGCGCTCGAGGGCCCCACCTTCGGTGCCTCGTTCCTCGACATCCGCATGCTGCCGGACTACGAACTGGTCGCCGACCTGCGCGGCCGTACCCTACGCGCGGTCTCGTACTCCACCGACGAGGTCTACTTCTGGGTCGTGCGCGGCCCCGACGGACTCTATGTCTCCACCCGCTATCCGGCCGGGCTGCCGGCCGAGGTGATGGATCGCTTCCTGCTCGCCTTCGCCAGGGCCATCTACGCGGTCACCGCGCTGTCCGCACCGGCCGAGGACGCCGTCCCGGTCGCCGGTGCCGCGCAGGCGGCCATGAGCGCGGGCTGAACATGCGCGTGCTGCTGGCCTTCACGGGAAGTCGCGGCGATGCCCAGCCCGGCCTGCTGCTGGCCCGTGAACTCCGCGCGCGCGGCCACACGGTGACGCTGGCGCTCGCACCCAACCTCGTCGGCTTCGCCACCGCGCACGGTATCCCCGCCGTCGGCTTCGGTTGCGACAGTGCCGAACTGCTGCGCACTCAGCACGCCGATCGCCGCTTCCGCAGCCCGAGTCCACGGCAGCGCTGGCGAGCCGTCCTCGACCTGCAGCGGCGTGGCGTCGCCGAGGCGGTGCGCGATCTGCTCACCCTCGCACCCGGCCACGACGTGCTGGTCACCGGAATGGCCGGCGAGGAGGCCGCGGAGAAGGTGGCGCGGCGGGTCGGGATACCGCTTGCGGCGGTGCACTTCTTCCCCATCGTGCCGAATCGTGCCGTGCCGGTGCTGCCGACACCGTGGGGGCACCGGGTGCCCGGCGGCCTGAACCGGTGGATCTGGTCCGGGCTGCGCCGAGCCCGTGATGCCGCACTGGCCGCGCCGTTCGCCGACTTCGGGATCGTGGAACACCCACTGCCGGGCCGGGTCTCGATCCAGGCCTACGACGCCGGGTTGTTTCCCGGCCTGGCGGATGAGCTGCCGCGGCGGCACCCGATCACCGGCTTCGCCGTCGATCCCGGCTCGATCCTCGCCTGCCCGGCCGATTCCGCGCTCGACGGGTGGCTCGCCGCGGGTCCCGCGCCGCTCTACGTGGGTTTCGGATCGATGGCCGTCGAGGACCCGGCCGCGCTGGTGCGCATGCTGCGCGGGGTGTGCGAGCGACGCGGCGTGCGACTACTGCTCGCGGCGGGCTGGGCCGGGATCGCACCGGAACTGTCGGCCCAGGTGGCGATCGTCGACCAGGTCGACCACGCCGCGGTACTGCCCCGCTGCCTGGCCGCCGTGCATCACGGCGGCGCCGGGACCACGGCGGCCGCGCTGCGCGCCGGGGTGCCGCAGGTGATCTGCTCGGTGCAGGCCGATCAGCCGTACTGGGGACAGGCCTTGGCACGGCGCGGGCTGGCGGTCACTCGCCGCGTCCACGGCCTGCGCGCCGCCGAGCTGTCCGCGCTGCTCGACCGGGTGGCCGACCCTGCCCTGGCGGCGCGGGCCACCGAGTATGCCCGCCGGTTCCCCACCGACGGGCTCGCCCGCGCCGCGGACGAGGTGGAAGCCCTTGTCCTCGCGACCTTTCCGAGTTCCTGCTACGACCATGCCGGGAGGCTCCAGTGAGCACCGACCTCGCCGTCCGCACCAGCGGACTCGGCAAGTCCTTCCGCGACTTCACCGCGGTCGGCGCCATAGATCTGGAGATCGCCGCCGGTTCGGTGTTCGCCCTGCTCGGCCCGAACGGCGCGGGCAAGACCACGACCGTGCGGATGCTGGCGACACTGTTGCGGCCCGATCGCGGCAACGCCGAAGTGTTCGGGTTCGACGTGGTGCGTGAGGCCACCGCGGTGCGGTCGATGATCGGGCTCACCGGGCAGTACGCCTCGGTCGACGAAACCCTCACCGCCGCGGAGAATCTGCGCCTGTTCGGCCGCCTGCTCGGGTTGTCACGCCGGGACGCGGCGCTGCGCAGCGCGGAACTGCTCGAGGAGTTCGAGCTCACGGCGGCCGCCCGGCGCAGTGTGTCGACCTTCTCCGGCGGGATGCGCAGGCGCCTCGATCTGGCCGCGACGCTGATCACGGTGCCGCCCTTGATCTTTCTCGACGAGCCGACCACCGGTCTCGACCCGCACACCAGGGACCGGATGTGGGGCATCGTGCGTGGACTCGTCGAGCGTGGCGCGACGGTGCTGCTCACCACGCAATACCTCGAGGAGGCCGACGCGCTGGCCGACCGGATCGCGGTGATCGACCGTGGCGGGCTGGTCGCCGAGGGGACCGCGGGCGAGCTGAAGTCCTCGGTCGGTGAGCAGGTGCTGCGGCTCGACATCCCCGATCGCGTCGACCTGCGGCGCGCCGAAGCGCTGATCGTCGACCTCACCGGCGACGTGCCGACCGGGTCGGCCACCGGAACGCTCACCGTGGCGCTGCGCGAGACCGCCGTCGGGGCCGAGATCGTGGCCGCCTGCCGGGCAGCGGGTATCGAGCTGCGCGGATTCGCGGTGGAACGGCCCGACCTCAACGAGGTCTTCCTCGCGCTCACCGGCCGTGTCGGCGACCGGGTCGAGGTGTCATGACCGTCCTCACCGCCGCACCCGCTCCCACCGGTGTCACGCGCGCGCCGCGCGTGACACGAGTCGGCCCCGGCACCGCCCTGTGGCACGCGCTGCTGCTGGCCTGGCGCGGCCTGCTCACCTTCCGCCACAGCCCGCAGCTGCTCTACGACGCCATCGCGCTGCCGATCGTCGGGCCGATCCTGTTCGGCAGCATCTTCGGCACCGCCATCGCGGGCAGCATGGAAGCCTATCTGCCGCTGATGATTCCCGGCGTGCTCGTGCAGATCGTGCTCACCTCGTCGGTGGCGGTGGGTGTCCAGCTGTGCGAGGACATCCACTCCGGGGTGTTCGACCGGTTCGTCGCCCTGCCGATCGCCCGCTCGGCCCCCGTTGCCGGGGCGTTGCTGGCAGGCACCGTGCGCTATCTGATCGCGGCGACGACCGTGGTACTGGTCGGGTTCGGCATGGGCTACCGGCCCGAGCACCCCGGCGGCTTCCTGGCCGGTGCGGCGCTGGTGGTGTGCGCGACGACGGCGATCAGCTGGCTGTTCGCCTTCATCGGTGCCACCGTCGCCAGGCCCGCCGCCGTGCAGGGCATGTGCATGCTGGTACTCACCTTCCTCGGCTTCGCCTCCAACGCCCTGGTTCCCGAGTCGGCCATGCCGACCTGGATGCGGCACGTGTCGGACCTCAATCCGGTGTCCTACCTGGTCTCGGCGGTGCGCACGCTGGCTGCCGAGGGCACGCTCGGCGCCGATGCGTGCTGGTCGCTGGTCGCCTCGCTGGCGGTCGTCGCCGTCTTCGCGCCCTTGACCGTGCGTACTCTCCGTTCCCGATGAGGAGTCTGTCGATGACTGTCACCGCCCCCGCCGTCGCGGCAGCGCCCACCACGCTGAACCGGATCACCGCCGACGACGACCTGTTCTTCAAACTGCACAGCCTGTACCCGAACGCGCTGGTCAACCAGCTCGCCTACCGGTTCGACGAACGGCTCGACCCGGAGCTGCTGCGCCGCTGGCACGCACACCTGGCCACCGGGTTCATCGCCCGCAGGATCCGCACCACCCGGTTCCCGTTCGCGCGCGCCCACTGGGAACCGGCGACCGAATCGCTGCCGCTGGTGTGGTCGCCGACGCCGCTGCCCGACAGCGAGATCCTGTCCTGGTTCCTGGAACAGGCCGCGGTGGAATTCGATCCGGCCAGGGGCCTGGTGTGGCAGCTCGCCGGGGCGCACACCGCCTCGGGCGGCACGGTCGTCACCCTGGTCGCCTCGCATGTCGCGTGTGACGGTGGCGGGATGATGCACGCGATCGTCGACGCGCTGGATCGGCTCAATCGCGGCGCCGAGCCCGACCGGGCGGCGTCCGCCGGCAGACTGGTCGGTCCGGTCGCCGCGGGCGGCCGGCTCGCCGCCGATCTCGGCGATGCTCGCGCCCAGCTGCGCGCCGTGGCACAGGGTGTGCGCGCGGCCCGGCGGGCCCGCGGCGTACGTGAGCCGGCCCGCAATCCCCGCCCTGCCGAGCCGCGGTTGCCGCACGCGCCGACGTGGCAGGCGGCCGAGACCATCGTGCAGCTCGAGCTGGCCGAGTGGGACGCCGTCGCCGCGGCCGCGGGCGGCACCACCAACGGGCTGCTGGTCGGTGTCGCGGTGGGGCTGCTCGGGCGCAGCGGACGGATCACCGACGGCGCCGACGTGCGGGTCGACATCCCGCACTCGATGCGACGTCCCGACGATCCGCGAGCCAACGCCACCACCGGCCTGCCGATCAGCGTCACCTACCGGGCCGGTGCCCGCGCCGACCTGCCCGCGATCCGCGCGGCACTCAAAGCGGCGGGTCTTGCCTATCAGGATCCGGCCACCGTTCCGCCGATCCAGCATCTGCAACCGGTGCAGATGTTGCTGCCCAAGGTGGTACTGCATCGGTTCGCCCGCACCGCCAAGGCGCCGGAATGCCTGTGCACCAATATGGGCCGGACCGCCCAGAACATCGCTGTGCTCGGCCCGCATCGGGCCCGCGACGTGATCATGCGCCCGGTCGTGAACCCGGGTCCGGTGGAGTTGTTCCGACAGGTCGAAGTGGGCGTCAACCTGGCCTTCTCCTGCGACGACGACACCGTGACGCTGGTGGTCACCGGCGGCGACCCCGACCGTTTCCCCACCCGCACCGCCCTGCAGGACCTGCTGCGCGCCGAGTTCGCCGCCTGGGGCCTCACCCCGCGGTTCTGGTGAGTCCGTGCCCCGGCTCGCTATCGTGGAGTCGTGGGCATCATGGGCGAACTCTTTCCCGGCAAGAAGCTGCAGAACGAGGGCAGCGGGGACAGCGACGGCCAGGACCACGACCCCACCCTTGCGGTCGATCTGGACGCCGGGGTGATCCGGCTCAGCGCGCCGCGCGGTGCCGAACCGTCCGCCGAGTGAACCGACGCCGCAGCGGTTCCTGCGGTGGCTTTCGGGCGTCGAGGTGAAGGGCACGATCGTGGACCGCTACCAGGACTTGCGGCACCGGATGTTCGCCCGGCACGCTCACCCGCTCAGCGCCTGGAGCAGGCTGCTCACCACCCCGCTGGTCGTGGCCCCGTTCTGGACCAGGCGCGCGGATGTGGCCGCCGCGGTGCTGGTCTGGTTCGCGGTCAACCCGATCATCACTCCGGAGCCGGTCGATCGGACCTCGTTGGCCACCCGCGCCATCCTCGGCGAGGAGCGCTGGCTGGCCGATCCCGCCCTGGACCGCACGATGACCGTGCTCAACGCCGTCGGCCTGGCCACGCTCGGCGCAGCGATTGTCGCGGCGCAGCGGCGTCGGCGGGTCCCGACCGCCCTCGGCGTCGCCACCACCATGGGGCTCACCCTCTACGGCTGGCGCCGTTACGCGGCCCTCTACGACCGCGGCCGGAGCTCCGGCCGATCCTGACCAGCTCGCCGCCGCCCGCCCGCGCGGGCCCAGGCGACCGCCCACCAGCCCCACCCTAGGAACAGCAGCAGGAAGGACGCACTCGCCCACAGCATCCGGGTGAGGGGCCTGCCGTCGCCAGGGCGGTAGACCATCTTGTTCCATCCGCCCGGATCGATCGCGCGGTGCACCGATCCGATCGGGGCGGTGCGTGCCCCTGCCAGGCCGATGGTACGCAGGGGCGATCCTATGCCGGGATTCCCGGGGACCAGGAGGAATCGGCGTGGCCGCCGGTCGCAAGGCACCCGCCGCAGGCGGACACCGGCGCCCCCGCGGTGGAGGGAATCGCACCTGGCGGGCAGTATGCACAGTGGCGCATCCCGATTCGACGTTGCGGCCGCTGAGCTCGCTGTCGAGCCGTCGGGATCGCCGAAGCGCGAAGGGAGAGCACGGCGATGACAGGTGACCACGAGCCTGAGGCACCGCGCCCGTACGCGATCGCGCGGCCGTACTTCCGCCGCGCCGGTGCCGGTTTCGCACCCACCGCGGCCGCCGCGAGCGCCTGGGGACCGGACATGCTGGCCGGGCCCGCGGTACTCGGGTTGCTCGCCCGCACCATCGATACCGAGTTCGGCGACAGCGACTTCTTCCCCACCCGTCTCACCGCCGATCTGTTCCGGTCGGTACGCCTCGCCCACGTCACCGTCACCACCCGGATCATCCGGTGGGGCAACCGGATTCGGGTCGTCGAGGCCGACCTGTGCCAGGCGGGCGAGGCGGTGGCCAGGGCGAGCGCCGTCTACTATCGGGCATCGGCCGATGCCGACGGTACGCGCTGGACCCGGACCCGGGTTCCGCAACCACCACCGCGCACCGCGTACCCGGGCGCCCGGCTGCTCGGCACCAGCGGCGACGACGGAGATTGGCTTCCGCTGCCGCACAACGGTCCCGCCTGGCACAACGCGCACCGCAAACGGCTGTGGGCGACCGGGTGGTCGGTCCTCGACGACGAACCGGCGACACCGTTCGCCATGGCCGCCATGGCCGCGGACCTGACGAACCTGGTCACCAATATGGGCACCGGCGGTCTCGGCTATATCAACGGCGACGTCACGCTCGCGCTGACCCGGCTCCCGGCCGGACACGAGATCGGGCTGGAGGCCGACAGCCACCGAGCCGCCGACGGGATCGCGGTGAGTTCGGCGACCCTCTTCGACCGGGCGGGCGTGCTCGGCGAATGCACCGTGACCGGTATCGCGAACCGCCAACGGCCCCGTGCGGGAACACCGCCCGGCGTCGCCGCGGCGCCCGCTCACTGACCGCGCAGTACCAGCTCCCGCTCGGCACGGCCGAGCGCGCCGAACAGCGGATCGTCGAACACGGTCGGCTCCAGCACCGGGTCCGGTACCCGGAGCAGATCGGCGGAGCTCACCTCGGCGAAATCGTAACGCCCTTTCGCACGCTGCAATTCAGCCAATGTAATGGCCGAGACGGTGTCGTCGAGGGTGAAGTCGGCGAGCCCATCGGCCACCAGCGCCGCGCGCAGCTGCAGCGACGGGGACGGCGTAACCACATGGGCCAGCGTCAGATACGGCCACAGCGGCTCGCCGAATTCGGGGATGCGTTCGCGAATCCACACCTCGGTCAACGCGTCGGTGAGCTCCGCCCTGACATCGAGCAGCCGCGCGGGCATGCTGATCGGCAAGCGCACCGAATCGGCGGCGATCACCGGCGGGCCGAACGTGATCTGGAACGGCGCGTGCGCGGCCAGCCGCACCCGCGCGCCCTGCACCAGCGCCGCCAGGTGCATGCCTTTCACCCCGTCGACGAAACCGACGCCTTGCAACCCGATCCGCAGCCGGGCGGCGTCGACCGGTTCGAGCCAGGGCAGCCGGGACAGTGTCGGCGCGAAGATCTCCACCAGTTTGTCGGCGACCGGCTGGGTCGGCGTGACCTGCCAGTCGTAGAAGGATCGTCCCTCGGTCCATCCGGGCCGCCACCACCAGCGACTGGCAACCGTCATCTCGCCCGCGATCATCGTCCACCTCCCCACATCCGCCACCGCCCGAGCGATCATCCGGCGGGCCGGCCGAACCGCCGGATCGACGATTCCGACCTGGTCACCCCGACGCGACCGGACACGATCGGCACCAACGCCACGATGTCAGTTACCTCTCAGCGACGGTATTGCCGGTGCGGCCGACCCGCAACACGACGAGACCGTTCCGTTGCACCTTCGATCCCGCGTCATGCTCTGCGCCGCGCTCGGCCCCGACCGCATTACACTGGCCGACATGCCTGTTCGTCGGCTGATGACGCTGCTCGCGTTCGCCCTCCTGCTGCCCTTCGCCGCCGCTGCCTGCACCATGTCGGGCGAGGGCTACACCTCCGAGTGCACGGTGAGCGGGTGCACCGTCACCTTCGACCGCGGGGTGAGCGCCCAGGCCTCGGTACTCGGGATCCAGGCCGAACTGGTCGCCGTCGACGGGGACATGGTCACGCTGAAGATCGGTGGCCAGAACCTGACGGTGCCGGTGGGCCAGACCCAGGAGTCCAACGGCACCGACGTGCGGGTCAGCGAGGTCACCGACGAGAAGGTGGTCGTGGTGTTCTCGACCGGGCTCACCCAGAACTGACCCGCGAATTCCCCCGCGGCCCCGTCTCGCTCAGCCGAGCACGTTCGGCTGATCCAGGATCCACCGCCAGCTGCCGTCGGGCTGTCTGCGCGCCACCTCCACCGTGGCGGCGGTGCCGCCGGGTAGCCGGGTCGAGGTCATCGCCAGATCACCCGCCCGCAGCGCGGGTGCCTGCGCGCCCGGCTGGAACACCGGGCGATCGGCGACCAGCCTGGTGTAGGCGGCCCTGATCTCCTCGATGCCGGTCGCGACCACCCCGTCGGGCAGGGCGAGCACCGCTTCGGCCTCGTACAGCTCCACCAATCCGTCCACATCCCCGGCGTTCAACCGCTCGACCACGAGCCTGCCCAGATCCTCCGGGCATCGCGCTCGCTCCCGCACACCGTCGACACTGTCCGCCATGGCCACCCTCCTCGATATGGGCTGTGCGCCAACGGTAACGCCGGGGTACGACACCGACGGGCCAAGGCGCGGTCGCCGCGGGCCCGGTCTGCCGCGGGCGCAGCGTCCCACCGCACCAGGTTCGGGTTCTATATTCGGAGTCGGCAGTCCCTTTCCGAAGTGCAACCCGTGTCGGGCCGACGAACGGCGACCAACGATGGAACCCACCCACGATGTGCTGCACCGGCCCTTGTTCTCCCGGAGGGCCCCACTCGACCGGCGCACCGCCGCCGGGCGGATCAGCGCGGCCACCATTGTCGTCACCGTCAAGATCGCCCTGACCCACTGACCCGAGGAGACGCGATGCCGGCACCGCAGGCGAAGTCGAGTTCGGTCGTGCTGCTCGTGCTGGCCTCTGGACAGTTCCTGATGACGCTCGACAGTTCCGTGATGAACGTGTCGATGGCCACCGTCGCCCAGGATCTCGGCACCACGATCACCGGTATCCAGACCGCCATCACGCTCTACACCCTGGTGATGGCGTCGTTGATGATCACCGGCGGCAAGATCGGTGCCATCATCGGCAGGCGCCGGGTGTTCGGGATCGGGCTCGTCGTATACGGCGTCGGCTCGTTCGTGACCGGACTGGCACCCGATCTGACGGTGCTGCTGCTCGGCTGGTCACTGCTCGAAGGCATCGGTGCCGCCCTGATCATGCCGGCGATCGTCTCGCTCGTGGCCGGGAACTTCCCGCCCGAACGCCGCTCCGCGGCTTACGGCATCGTCGCCGCGGCAGGAGCGATGGCCGTCGCGGTCGGCCCGCTCGTCGGCGGCGCCGTCACCACGTTCGCGTCCTGGCGCTACGTCTTCTTCGGCGAGGTCGTCATCGTGGTGGCCATCCTGCTCGTGCTGCGCCGGATCGAGGACACGCCGGCCACCCGGGTCCGGCTCGACCTCGTCGGGTCGGTGCTGTCCGCCGTGGGACTCGGCGCGATCGTGTTCGCGGTACTGCGCTCCAGCGAATGGGGCTGGGTGCGCCCCGAACCGGACGGTCCCGCCCTGTTCGGTCTGTCCGCGGTGTTCTGGCTGCTGACCGGCGGCCTGCTGACCCTGTTCCTGTTCTTGCGCCGGCAGAGCGCGCTCGTGCGGCGGGGCCGCGATCCGCTCATCGATCCGGCACTGCTGCGCAACCGGCAGCTCGTCGGCGGGACCAGCATGTTCTTCGCGCAGTTCGCCGTGCAGGCGGGCGTGTTCTTCACCGTGCCGCTGTTCCTGTCGGTCGTGCTCGAACTCAGCGCGGTCGACACCGGCGTGCGAATCCTGCCGCTGTCGATCGCGCTCATCCTGGCCGCCGCGGGCATCCCGAAGTTCGCGCCCCGCGCCAACCCTCGCCGGGTCGTGCGGTGGGGCCTGCTCGCGATGATCGTCGGCGTGCTCATGCTCGCGGCAGGCATGGACCCCGGAGCCGACGCCGAAGTGATCGCGATCCCGATGGTGCTGATGGGGCTCGGGCTCGGCGCGCTGGCGTCCCAGCTCGGCGCCGTCACCGTCTCCGCCGTGCCGGACTCCCGCAGCGCCGAGGTCGGCGGGCTGCAGAACACCGCGACCACGCTCGGCGCCTCGCTCGGCACCGCCCTCATCGGGTCGATTCTGATCGCCACCCTCACGACGTCGGTGGTGGCGGGGATCGAGAACAATCCGGCGGTCCCGGCCGCGGTGCAACAGCAGGCCACGACCGACTTGGCCGGCGGCGTGCCGTTCCTGTCCGACCGGCAACTCGAGGCGGCGCTCGACGAGGCCGGAATCGACGAGTCCACCGCGACCGCCGTGCTCGCCGTCAACTCCGAGTCCCGGCTCGCGGCCCTGCAGATCGCCTTCGCCGTCACCGCATTGCTCGCGGTCCTGGCGCTGTTCGGCACCGGGCTGTTGCCCCGCGCACCCGTCACGGAATCGAGCCCGCCGGGGCGTCGGCACGACGACTGACCGGGCGGCCGTTCGCCGCGCGGACCACACTGCCGACGCCGACAGCGACATCCCCCGGCGCCAGTACGGCCACCGGGGGATGTCGCGGACTCGGGTCAGCTGGTCACAGCGGCGGGAACCCGGACGAACCGGTCGCCATCCAATTCCAGAACTCCGCAGCGCGGTTGACCAGCAACGCGACAACGTCGAGGACAGTGCTTCCCATCGAGGTTCCTAACATCGAACGAACAATCCGTGCGCCACCCTATCGGTGGACGCCCGGCCTCCGGAATCGCCTGGCCCGGTCCGGCCGCGCGCGCACCCCGCGCGGCGGGGCGCGGTGAGACCGCGCCCGGCGCGCGAACGACGACCGGGGAATCAGTCGATGTCGATGGTCCCGTCGAAGACCAGCGGAGTCACGCCGGGCTGACAGTCCCGAAGCATCGACGTGGGCATCGGCACGCCGTAGCCG
Source organism: Nocardia rhizosphaerae (assembly GCF_042650365.1). Taxonomy (NCBI): domain Bacteria; kingdom Bacillati; phylum Actinomycetota; class Actinomycetes; order Mycobacteriales; family Nocardiaceae; genus Nocardia; species Nocardia rhizosphaerae. The sequence goes on along the minus strand of NZ_JBHSBA010000015.1, from coordinate 554,979 downwards.
ATCATGTTGGGAGCACCGTCACGCCCCTTGGTCACCGTGATCTGGATGGCCATCGTGTCGGGCTCGAACACCATGACCGGTTCCGCGGTCGTGATCGGATAGACCAGCGAGACCGTGTCACCGACGACCCGCAGACAGGTCACCGGCCCGGTCACCCGGATCGGCAACGGCATCTCACCCACCCGCGCCTGCGCGACATACGTACCGGTGGCTGGTCCGTCTCCACTGCCCTGGGCCTCGATGTGCAACACATCCATGCCCACGACCTGCATGTCACCGTTGATCGATACCCGCGCCGGCTCCGCTGTCGCATGCCCGGCCGCCGCCGTCACCGCGAGCAGGGCCATCGCCGCCGACGCGACACAGCGCCTCAGTCCAACTGACATCATGACACCTCCTGAGTAGGGATTCCCGGGAGCGATTACCCCGCAATCGGGTCGTCAGACGACGCCGAGGCAGCGATTCACGACCACCGGCGGCCGGACTACACCGGCAGGCCGAGCGCGGAGGCCAGGGTCTGCCCGAGCGCGGCGACGACAGCGTCGAGCGCACCGGGGTCCAGGATCTGCAGGACGACGTCGCGGTTCGAGCAACCCTGTGGCGCCGGGACGCCGTTGAGCCGGTCGTCGAGCCACAGCACCGCGCTGCCCGCCCCGCTCACCGCGGCGATGCCGTGTTCGCTGAGCAGTTCCCTGGTGTAGAACACCCGGGCGTCCGGATCGGCGCAGTAGGTGTCGTAGAGCTTGTTCACCGAGTTGATCGGCATGGCCTCGTCCAGCGGGGCCTGATAGAGGTACAGCGGAGCCGTCGGAGTGCCACGACGGCCGAGACTGAGTTCGTCCAGGATCGGCTGCATCTGCGGGGCCAGCATGGGGTCGCCGGGATAGTCGAACAGACCCTTGATGTTCACGAACGGGAAGCCGGCGAATTGCAGTGCGACGCATTGCCCTTCGCGCACCACGCGCACCGCCTTGCCCAGCGGGTTCATGTACCGGTCGATGAACTGGTCCACCTCGGGGTACTCGCGGGCCACGCCGAGCAACCCGCCGAGCACCGCGCCGCCGAAGGTCGACGTGCCGTTGTCGTAGTCGATGGCGGCCCGGATGTCGGCCAGCAGACCGCCGGTCGCCGAGCCCACCAGGTCGATCTCCGGCGCGTACGTGGGGTGGAGTTCGGCGGCGTGCGCGGTCGGGATGACACCGCCGGAGTACCCCCACAGGGCTACCCGGGTGTCGATGCCGGGAAGTCCGGCGGGTTCGAACCGTTCGGCGGCGCGAATGGCGTCCAGCGTGATCCGCGCGCCCAGGGGCCCGACGGCGTAGGCGGCGTTGGGCCCCTGATGGTCGGGAATCACCACGGCGTGGCCGAGCTGCAGCATCGCCTGCGCCTCCACGAACTCCGCGGGCAGTACGGAATCGAGCGGGTTCGGCAGCGAGCCCATCTGCAAGCTGTAGGAGGGCGCGCCGTTGATCGACAACGAGTCCTCGGCCATCCGGAACGACAGCAGGGCACGCCGGTCGGTCGGCGCGGGCCGGTGCGGGACGATGACCGTGGCGACGGCCGCGATGGCCTCGTCGCGGGTGTTGGCACTCTCGACCTGATCGGCAGATCGTGGCCTCGCTCGACGGCACGCGTCTGCTCGACGACTATCCGCCACAGATCCGCGAACCGCTGTTCTTCATGATGCTGCACATGTTCTCCGGCGAAGCGGTGGTACGCGGGGTCTATCAGCGACCCGACCTCGATGCCTCGATCCTGACCCTGGTCGAAGACATGCTGGTCTCCTATGCCGAGACCCTGGCCGCACGGCGAACCGAACAGGACGGCCGGGCGCCGAACCGAGCGCGGATCGCGCCGTGCGATCACCAGTAGTCGGGTGTCAGACCCCAGGAGTCGAACTCGGCGGTGAGCAAGGCGCGCAGCGCGGCGCGGCTGGGGAACCGATCGGGGTCAGCGCCGGTGACGGCGAGGGTGACGGTCTCGCCGTCGGTGCACAACGACAAGTTCACCCCGGCGGCCATCCGCCGGAACACGGCGGGGTCGTTGGTGCAGACGACCGGACGCATCAGCACCGCCGAGGCGCGGTGTCCGCCGAGCTCGGCGACTCCCAGGGCGGTCTCGCCGAGATTGGTGCACAGGCACTCCGGCGCCGTGGCCGTCCGCGCGAAGTAGCGCAGAACGGCGCGGGGCAGCACCATCTGCAGTGGTTGCAGGTGTTGCAGCGCCGGCGTGGTGGCCGGATCGCGGTAGGCCGTGGCCGCCCGCTTCACCGCCGACCTGACAGCGCCGAGGTCGACGCGGTGACCGATCCGGTAGTGGACCGAGATCGGCAGCCCGGTGGTGGCGTTCGCGCGCGGATCGTGCGGGATGCGCGTCGAATGGGGCACGTCGACGCGGATGTCCGCGGTGTCCCCGACGCGTCCACTGCGCCCGAGCAGGCCGGCGCCGAGCGCGATCAGCAAACCGTTCGTGGTGCCGGAATGGGCGGCGGCCACAGCGTTCCACTCGTCGAGCGACAGCCGCACGACGACGTCGGCCGGTGTCCAGCGGTCCGGCAACGGCAGCCGCGGTTCGGCGGGCCGTGGCGTGCGCTCGGGTTCGGCGACCGTGCGGGTCGCGACCGCGGCCCGCACTCCTCTCGCCACGGCCACCAGCTGAGCTGCCGCGTCGGACACGTTCGCGCCGAGGGCGTTTCGCGGCGCACGGCCGACCAGCGCCCCGGAGCTCACGGCCCGATCGGGCCGCTCGCCCAAGCGCGACAGCGCGTCACCCACCGCGAACAGCACCGCGCCCCCGTCCGAGGCCACGTGCGAGGTCACCAACGACACCACGGTCGCACCGGTCGTCGTGCGCGCGGCCGACAGTCGCCACACCAGCCCGGCCCCGGGGTCGAAGTCCACCCGGCTCTGGGCGAAATACCAGTCCAGGATCTCGTCGTCGGCGACCGGGACCGGGTCCAAGCCCAGCGGGATCGACGCGGTGGCCGGGAGCCAGTACGGGCGGGCGAACGGCATCCGGGCACCGTGCACCCGCCGCGCGAGGAAGCCGTGGGCGAGCTGGGCGTGGAACCGGTCGAGCAGGTCACGGTCGAGGGGTTCGTCGAACCGCCACGCCAGCTGGTTGACCAGCGCGTTGCCGTAGAGGCTGTGCAGCTTCAGGAACAGATCGTCGTCGGCGGTGAGCCGGTTGACGGCGGCGACCGGCGTGTGCGCCGCAGCGGTGATCGTCATGGTGAGTCCTCTCAGCGCGCACGCAGGGTACGGACGGTCAGGGGCGCGAACACGGCGACGACGGCGAGCGAGGCCAGCACCGCCCACCACGCGTCGACGCCGACGGCCCCGTCCTCGGCGAGCGTGCGCACCGCCGACACGAGGTAGGAGACGGGGTTGTAGTCGGAGACATGGCCGAGCCAGGCCGGCATCGATTCCTCGGGAACCAGCGCGTTGGAGGCGAAGCTCAGAAAGGTCAGCACCAACATCGACATGCCCTGCACGGCGGCCGGCCGCGACACCGTGACCCCGATGAACGCGAACAACCAGCTGATCGCGGTGGTCGCCACCACGACCAGCACCGCCCCGGCGAGAAAGCCCGCCGGATGCGCGGGCCGATAGCCCATGGCGAAGCCGACGACGACCACGGTCGTCGCCGCGATGACATAGCGCGCGGCGCCGGCGAGCAGTGCCCCGGCGATCGGCGCGGAGCGGGCGATCGGCATGGCCACGAATCGGTCGAACACACCGGAGCGAATGTCTTCCGACAGCTGGACGCCGGTGGCGACGGCGGAAGTGAGCACGATCTGGACCAGCACGCCGGGAACGAGGATCGGCAGGTAGGCACTCGTGCTGCCCGCGATCGCGGTACCGAAGATACTGCCGAACAGCAAGGGCCCGACAATGGGCAGCAGGAGGGCGTCGTAGAGCAGTTGTGGGCTGTGCCGGAAGGTCAGCAGTCCACGCCAGGCCATCATCAGGGACTGGTTCAGCGCGGCGCGGACGCTGAGGTGGGTGATCCGGGGTCGGCGATCGATGGTCGCGGGCGCGACGGCCTCGACGACGACCTCGGTGGTGGTGACGGTCATAGTGATCTCGGCTTCCGTGGTCAGGCGGCGGGTGCCGTGCCGGTGAGTGCCCGGAACACCTCGTTGAGGTCGGGCCGGTCGACGGCGAAGCCGCGCAGCGCGATTCCCGTCGCCCGGCAGTCGGCGACGATGTCGGCGGCGGCGCTCGCGTCGGCGAGCGCGACGGTGAGCGTCGCACTCGCGCAGCCGGCCGGGATCCGGCCGGTGTGGCTGACGACGAGGGCTTCGGCGCGCGCGGATTGGGCCGCATCGGCCAGCTCCAAGCGCAATACCTGGTTGCCCAGGGAGGACTTCAGCTCGGCGGCGGTGCCGTCGGCGACGATAGCGCCCCGATCGATGACGGCGATCCGATCGGCCAGCGCGTCGGCTTCCTCGAGATACTGGGTGGTGAGCAGCACGGTGGCGCCACGGCCGACGAGGGTGCCGATGATGGCCCACATGCGGTCCCTGGTGTGCGGGTCGAGGCCGGTGGTCGGCTCGTCGAGGAAGATCAGCGGCGGATCGGTGAGCAGAGTCGCCGCCAGATCCAGCCGGCGCCGCATGCCCCCTGAGAACTGTCCCACCGGCCGGTCGGCGACCGCGCTCAGTTCGAACTCCGCCAGCAACTCGGCACCGCGCCGGGCCGCCTGGCGCCTGGTCAAGCCGAGCAGACGACCGAGCAGACGCAAATTCTCACCGGCGGTGAGTGTTTCGTCGACCGAGGCGTACTGGCCGGTGAGCCCGATCATCGAGCGCACCGCGGTCGCGTCGCCTACCACGTCGTAGCCGAAGATCTCGGCGCTGCCCCGATCGGGTCGGATCAGGGTCGCGAGCATGCGCACGGTGGTGGTCTTGCCCGCGCCGTTCGGGCCGAGCAGCGCGAACACCGTGCCCGCGGCGACGTCGAGGTCGACGGCGTCGACGGCGGTGAACTGGCCGTAGGACTTGCCGAGGCCGCGCAGGCGCAGCGCGATGTCGGTGGTCATGACAGCCTCCCGTCGGCACCGATCCGGTCGGCGCCGACCGGCACGAGCGATTCGACAGCGACGGCCGCTCGCGCGACACCGTCGGTGCGCAACCGCGCGGCCTGGGTCGCGGCCCGACGGCGGACCTCGGCGGCCGAGACAGTGTCGAGCAGAGCGTGCAGGCGCGCCTCGGTGAGCGCGCCGGCAGGCAGGGTCGCCGCCACGCCGAGTCGGGACAGCGCCTGCCCCCAGTACGGCTGATCTGCCTGGACCGAGCAGATCACTTGTGGCACACCGGCTCTCAGTGCCGCGGCAGTCGTTCCGGCACCGCCGTGATGCACCACCGCCACGCATCGGGGCAACACCTCGGCATGGTCGACCTGGGCGGCGACGGCCAGATCTCTCGTGATGCCGGGCGCGATCGCGGCCCATCCCGCCGCGAGCAGCAGCCGCCGCCCCCGGCGCGCGCAGACGGCGCGGACCATCGTCACGAACTCTGCCGGATCCCCCACGTCCATCGAACCGAATCCCACGTAGATCGGCGCGGCACCCGCGGCCAGCCACTGCCGCAGCGCGCGACCACCGGCGTCGTCGTTCGCCGCGGAATCAGTCGCGGCGGCACCGAAACCGTCGACATCGAGCGGGAACCCGGTGAACGGGCCGGGCACCTCGGCCGAGAGGCCGGGAAACAGCGCCGGGTCGTAGGCCTGGATCCGCAGCCGCGCGGTCTGCTGACCCGCGGGCAGGATCGGCGCCAGCGACGCCGCCCTGGCGCGGGCGAGCAGCGCCCACCCCGCGCGGTGTACGGACCCGGGCATCCGCGCGGCCCACCGCGCGGGTACCACCGGAACGACCGTGTTGGGCTGGATCGGGAAGAAGTGGATCGCGGCCGACGGCAGCCCCGCCTCGCGGGCCACCACGGCCGCCGGTTCCTCACCGGCCATCCCCGCCACTACCACGTCGTGTCCGGGCGCCAACCTCCGCAGGTCGGCGAGCGCTTCCGGCACGCCGCGCCGCTGCAGGTCGAGCAGGGCACGCAGGCGGACGCGCGGATCGCGCGAGCGGAATCGCGCGTCGGCGCGCTGGGCGCGCAACAGCGCGGCGGAGTCGCAGCCGAACGCGACCGCCGATACCCCGTGGCCGGTCGCCAGCCCGATCAGGTTCGGTGCCAGCGCGAGCGTCACCTCATGCCCCCGCGCGATCAGCGCGCGGGCCAGCAGGATGCCGGGCTGGGCGTCGCCCCGGCTGCCGGGGAAGGCCAACAGTGCTCGCATCGGGATCACCCCGCTCGCACGACGACAGCCGCGTCGGTGCTCGGCGCGCCCGGATCGACCCGCGCGGAGGCGGTGATCGAGGACAGCGCCCGGCCGAACGCGGCGAGGTATTCGTCCATCACCGCCGCCGGTAGCCCGGCCGGATAGCGGGTCGAGACGTAGAGGCCGTCGCCCGAGCGAACCACCCACAGGAACACCTCGTCGCGCGAGTACGATTCGGCCCGCAAGGTACGTCCACGCAGGTCGGCGACCAGTTCGTAGCCGGGCAGGATGCGGACGTCGAGGAACGAGATCCCGAACCTGGGTGTTTCCGCGACGCCGAGCAGCTCCAGCACGCGGACCCAGGACGCGTCGTTGGCCGTGCGCGAACGCCGCAAGGCGGCACGGGCGGTGTCGAGCACGGCGGTGGTGTCCGAGCCCGGCGGCACGGCGATGTCGACCGGGACCACGTTGACGAACCAGCCCATCGACTCCAGCCAGCGCAAGTCGGGCCGGGTCGCGATCGGCATCACCGCGCGCATCCGATCGGTGCCGAAGCGCCGTCGATGCGCCACCGCCAGCGCCGCGAACACGGCCACCGACAGCCGGTGCCCGATCCGGTCGAGCACCGCCTCGACCTGTTCGAGTTCGGCGAGGTCGAGCAGGCGGCGCGACACGCTCGGCTGCGGCAGGTCGGCGGTGACGGAACCGAGCGCGTAGGGGGTGAACCGGGGCATGGCGCCCGCACCGGCGGTGAGGAAGTCCCGCCACAGGGCGACCGAGGGCGCGCCCGGGTGCAGTTCGGCCGCGATCGCCCGCTCGACCACCGCGAAATCAGCGGCGCTGGCGAAAGTCGCCGACTCCCGCGCCGCCTCGCCCGCCAGCACCTCCCGATACAGTCCACGCAGCTCCAGGATGAGGATGGCCTGGGAGTAAGCGTCGAGCACCGAGTGATCCGCGGCGACGAGAACGGTGAAGTCGCCGGTACCGGCGTGCTCGACCGTCGCCGCGAGCAGGTGCGGCCACACCAGCGGTGAGAGTTCCAGTTCCAGTGTTTCGCACAGGAATTCGTTGATCGCGGCACCGTCGGTGACCGCATCGATCGGCCGCTCGACGACGGCGAGCGCGGTGTCGGCGGCGACGAGGCGGCGCGGCTCGCCCGCGGTCTCGACCCGGACGGTCGTACGCAGCCCTTCGTGCCGGACATGCCATCGGCGCAGCGTCTCGCGCCAGGCGGCCCGGTCCAATGCCGCGTCCATCTCGAAGACGGTGCCGATCCAGCGCCCTCGACCCGGCCGCTGATCGGTGGGATCGATACCGGCGCAGTACCCGGCGTGGACGCTGGCCAGCGGGCGGTCGTCGGCCTGCCAGGCCGTGTCGGGGACCGAGGGCGTCCAGATCGACAATCGACCGGAACGAATCTCGAATTCGGACAGATGGGTGTATTCCATGACCGGGTTCACCTCGCGACGAGAATGTGCCGAAGCGGCGGAATGTGAATGTGAGAAAGGGGGCACGTCGGTGTGTCTCCACGGGTTCTGCAACTTCGTCGGCGACCAGGTCCAGGAAGTTTCAGTGCGCTCGATGCTATAACCGCGACCCAGTATTCCGTGAGCGTGATCGCTACCACACCGCACCTGAACAAAACTCCGCAGCCTGCGCTTTTTTCCATGCTACGAATGATTCGGGTTGCTGCTCAGACATTTTCAGATGGAATTCATCGAGGCACAACGATGTCTTCCGGCACTTTTGTTCACACACTCGAATCTGCCGCTGTGCGGGCCCTCACAAACCCGACGAACAGGTGTCCGCCAACGTTTTCCCGGTGTTCATTCGAGGCAGCCCGGTCTCGTGGTCCAGCACGGGCGGAGCGGACCGGGACACGGCTTCGCCGCCGGCGCGCAAGCCCAGCGGCGAAGCGGTGCGCGTCCCGAGTGGGTTCAGGCTCCGAGCAGGCGGATGTCGATGTCGAGCACCGCGGCCGGTTCGGTGAGTCGGCTTTTCGTCGACCGGATCACCGACACTCACGACGAGATCGGCCCGCGTGGGCGCATTCGTCTTGTGCCCGTTTTGAGGGTGATGAGCCGGTATCCAGGGTGATCCCCGGTGAAGACAGCGGCCCCGCGCCGGATTTCTCCGGAGCGGGGCCGCAAACGAAAAGTACTGCTATGAGCTACTTTTCACACACTCGATACCACTACTTCTGCGCGGCCTTGAACTCGCGACGACGGCGATGCAGGATCGGCTCGGTGTAGCTACTTCGGACCAGATACCCGCCCTCAACTGCTGTTACTTAAGCTACTTAAGCCGGTAGTCGGCCTGTGACCGTTTGTGGACGCTTTGGTAGGTCAGCCGGCATGACCAGCCCCCATCGCGCATCAGCCAGGTCGACACCCGACGCCCATCAGGCACCAAGCGGACAGCTGGGCTACCTGCGGCGCGCGAAAGGATGCAGTGGCCCAGTGCATTCCCGCCGTCTGCGTGGTCCTGGGGTAGGGCACGAGACGACCTCTGTCATGACCTCGATCCATGTCAGCAGTGGTCTCGGCCGCATGAGCCGATCCGCCTCCAGACGCAAAGACCAGAGCGGACTGGGACGGTAGAGCGGTATCGCCTGCCCGATCGCGAAACCGCCTACTGACACGGTTCCATCGATATCGATGCTGGTGAGCCCCTGCAGGAGAACCCGGCCGCCCTGCGGCCGAGTCGTGACGGCTGCGATCTCACAGTAGATTCCATAGCTGGTCGACAGCATGCCGATTTCTTCAGCAAGCGCTTCCGGAGACAGGTCGGAGGGGAACTCGTGCGCGTCGGCGCCGCGGATCGAGATGAGCGCCTGTGACGGCTGGTTGCTGGTTCCGCTTGTCAAGGCGTGTCCGGCCAGCTGCATTCCGCCGGCGGACGATAGGTCGACTTCAGCGATGACGGTGAATGACTGGTCGTACGAGTTGTAGAAGGTGGCGCACACCAAGTCGCCAACGACGATCCCGGCCAACGCCTTTTTCAGTGGGCCGGAACTCGGGTCAGCTGAGCCAGGAACGGGCATGGTCGGTACTCCAAGTCGGTTTGCTGCGAAAGGGACGGTGGTTTGTCGTAGACGACAATCTCGGCTTCCCCCGCCGGGTTGTCACAGTCACGACCCATCACCGCCGCCAACACACCAGCAGAGCCGCAAACGTGTTCCACGGCGCAACGCGATGCGTGTCAACGCTGACGGTGGTTTCGGCCTCGACCCCACCCGTCGCGCTGTCGGCCAGCCGTTCGACCACCAACACGCAGATCGAGACAACCGCCCAGGCCAGACCTCACCTAACACTCGACAGGTCGAGACTTTCCTGCCACCGATTGCTCCACCGCGCAGGCATTGGCCATTGGATACGCGCTCCTCAGAGGTCGCTTAGCCGCAGGTATCCGTCCTGCAGTGCTCGGGCGAGCAAGGCTGCTTTGGTGTGGGCAGGTCGGCCGGCACGCTCGTACTTCTCGCGGATGCGTTCCAGATGGGTGTTCATCGTTCCGGTTGCGATATGCAACTTCGCGCAGGCATCGGATTTGGTATCACTGAGAATCCACCCGACCAGGACTTCACGTTCCCGGGGGCTCAACGCCGGCCGAATCGGCTGGTCGAGCAGTGTATCCGTCATCACCATCACCTCTCACCTGCTGTCACACCGAACATGCTTTCCACGCTACGGAATTGACTGGTTGGGCATCAGTCCCACTTGGTTGACCCTGAATTGGGGGTCAAAGGTAGTGACGGCGACGAACTAGTGGCCCGCGTCGGAGATCTCGCGGGGTGTCCCGTCGCCGTCTATCTCGACTCGACGGACGCCTTGGTCGGGATCGGTCACGACCAGCGTCGCGATCGTGGCCCGGCCTGGCGGTAGTACTCGGACTACGACGCTGCCTGCGGCAGCTCGCCGCAGTTCGGTCGTGACTAGTCCACGCAACCGGCGGTACAGATCGGCGTCGATATCGGCGCCGTTGGAGCCGTAATCGTCGACGAGCACCACCTCGACCCCGCGATCACGCGCGGCGCGCGCCGCTTCGACCACCGGTCCCGTCGCCAAGGCGGGCGCCCGCAGCGCGTCACGTAGCTGAGCCTCCAGCGCACGGCATTCCGCGCGGTCGGCCTCGACGAGTTGATCCGGACCGGCGATCCGTACGAGCACCGGTCGCACCAGCCGGTCGAGGGCGACCGCTTGGTCGTGGCGTTCGGCCAGGGTTGCCTCCGCGGCCGCCGCCACAGCCGTACGCTTCGCGGATTCTTCGTGCAGGGTGAAGATTTCGGCGGCCGCGGGCCGGATGGTGTAGGCGAAGAAGGTGGCCATCAACAGCGGTCCCAGATTGATGAACGAGAGTACGAACCCGAACGCGGCGCCGGCGCCATGGCGTGCGGACCACGCACTGTGGAGGGCAATCATGGCGCCCATACCGAGCCAGGCCGCGGCGGTACGACCACGCACACACAGGAATGTCGCGATGGCCGTTCCGGCGGCTTGTGGCCACGCCACCTGCGTCGTGACGGTGGGCGGAAACGGAATCGTGCTGAGGACCAGCAGCACCGATCCGGGGATCGTCGCGGTGGCACAGATGGTCGGTGTCAGGGCCAGGGGGTCGGACCGGGCGATCAGTAGCACCGCGGTGCCACCGGCCGCCACAACGAACGCCGCCACCAGGGGCCAACGCACTGCGACATCTCCCCACGAGCTGATCATCAGGCTTGCGAGCGCGCACAGATACAAGCCGGCCACCAGCCAGGCGCCGGAGGTATCCATGCCGAGCAGCGCGCGGGCGTCGCTACGGTGTCCGCTCACTGTGCGGCCTGCCAGCTGAGCTGAACTGTTGTCCCCGCCCCCGGATGGGAATCGAGTTGCACCGCGCCGCCGGGCAATTGGCGCACGCGACCGAGTATGCTGACTGCGATCCCGAGCCGGTGCGGCGCGACAGCCGCGGGTTCGAAGCCGATTCCGTTGTCGTACACAGCGATATCGAGCCGGTCCGAGCCGATCCGCGCCCGTACCACCCGTACTGCCGCCGCGCCCGCGTGGCGGACGCTGTTGCGAGCGGCTTCCGCTGCGGCATCGGCGAGGACGTGCGCCGCGGCGGCCGGGATGATCACCGCGTCGGCGTGGGTGGTGATGTCGATCGGGAGCGTCGAGTCGACGTCGGCGATCGCCGTACGCAGGTATGCGGCGAACTCGGCAGGAGTGAGGTCGCGGGTTTCGTCGGGCTCCAATTCGGCGAGTTTGGTGAGGGTGATCTCGGCTTGCCTGCGCACCTCGCCACGGTCGGTGGTGCGGGCGGTCGCCAGCAACGTCGACATCACCCAGTCGTGTAGCAGACCATTGAAGCGGGAGCGCTGAACCATACGAGCCCTGTTCGCGGCCGCTCCGGCAGCGGCGGCGTGTGCCTGGGTCCTGGTGTCGTCCAGGACCCGGCCGATACGGAAGGCCATCAAGGCTGCGGCGACGTAGAGCAGGCAGAACGACAGTGAGAACAGTACGTCGGGAAGCAGATGGGTGGATCGCTCGGCCCCGCGCGACAGGTATGCGTCGAGCTGGCTCGGTAGTACGGCCGCGACGAGCACGACGAGAGTCGGTGTGGGAGGCCACACGAGCGCTGCCAGCAGGCCGGCCAAACCGGGAATCGTCGTGATCCACGGATCGCGACTCAGCGACTCGCCGTGCCACGCGAGTGGCCACGATACCGCGGCGGCGACGAACGCGATGGCGCCGATCCCGGCGACGGACCGCAGTGCCGCCACTTCGTCGCGAAACGACAAGGCTGCCAGCATAATCGGCGGGCCGAATACCGAGGGAACGGCGAACAGCGTCCACCAGAGGTCGAGGTGGGCAGCCTGCTCCACGATGTCACCGGCCAGTAGGAAGAGGTAGAAGCCGAACCCGCACGCGATGAAGCGGCCGAACAGCCGCGTCACCCTGGACTCGGCGCTGTCGTTCTCGGTGGTCAGCGTTGTTTGCGCCGCGGTATCGGCAACCACCCGTCCTCCAGTGCGCGTTTGTAGAGCTCGGTCTTGGTCGGGGACGGCCTGCCCGCCTCGGCGTATTTCTGCCGGACCCGGGCCAGGTAGACGTTCACTGTTTCCTTGGAGATCCCGAGCAACCGCGCGACACGTTCGGCGGACTCGCCGGAGGCATAGAGCGCCAGCACATCCAGTTGTCGCGGGCTCAGGCCGAGATCGCCCACCTCGGTATCGGAGTCGATCGCCGCCGCCCAGTCCATGGTCGGGGCGAGCTCGCCGCGCGCAGCCAGACGCACCGCATCGACGATGTGTTCCTCGCGGTCGGACTTGCGCACCACCCCTAGCACCCCCGCGCGTGCCGCGGCTCGGACCTGGAACAGTTCTTCCCCTGAGGTGAAGACCAGCGTTTCGATGCCCGCCGCCCGCAGGTGCCGCACATTCTCCGTGGGAGAGGAGCCGTCAGGGAGCCGCAGATCGAGGAGAGCCAGGTCGAGATCGGTGGTGACGGCGAGCAGTTCGCCGACCGACGGAGCGTCCGCAACGATTGTGACCTCAGGTGCCGCAGCGAGTAGGTAGCGCAAGCCGGTGACGGTGACGCGGTGATCGTCGACCACGCCGATCCGGTACTGCCGCCCGGTGTACGCGGCGCTCACCGTCGTCGCCTGTCTCGGTCGGCGACCCGGCAGGGCTGTCGAGGTCTGGTGCGCGTGCGGGCGAACTCCGGGTGGGAATCGCATCCTGAAGGGAGAACACGGTATTGGTGACCGATCACGCGTACATAGTCTCATCTACGGCTCGCCACGTTACCGGTTGGCAATTCCGTGATCGGTATCGGCGTAGATCGCATCCACCCAGGCGGGCCGCACGACCGTTCCCCGCCAGGTGTAGCCGCGCTGGAGCAGTGTCGCGACCCGCAGCGTCGGGCCCGGTTCGCCACGCACCGACCGGACCTCGTGGACGGCGGGATCGACCGATTCGCCCGGGCGGCCGATCGGGCGAACCCCACAGTCGTCCAGGATCACCTCGAGCTCTTCGACCAGCGACGCCAGCGGTGAATCCGGCTCGGGTTCGCTGAGCTCGGCCCGGTCGATCACGCGCGCCAATCGCAGGGCGATGGGGAGCAGATACTCGGTGGCCAGACCTGATTCGGCCACGGCCACCCGCTGCTGCAGTGAGGCCACGAGCTGGCGGTAGCCCCGGTCGTCGAGCAATCGACGGGTGAACAGGTCGGTCAGGCCCGCCAGTTGGGTGCTGATCTCGTCGAGGTGAGTGTGGATCGGCGCAGCGCTGTCCGGATTCATGTCACCTTGGTCCAGGTCAGCTGGGACCGGCTGGTCGCTACGTCGGCGGGGGTGAGATTGGCGGCGCGTTCGATCTCCATTTCACCCAGGAACGCCCCGTCGACCAGGTCGACCACCTCGATATGCAGGGTGCCGTCGATATCGCAGGAGAACACCACCCGGATCGGTGAGCCTGCGGGCCGGGGCGCCAGCGTGAGCTGAGCCCGGCCCAGAATCCGGACGAATCGCGGGTCGACGCCGTCTTCGTCACCTTCGGTGACCTGGAGCAACAGGGTGCGTTGTCCGTCGGTGACGGTCGTGAACCAGTCGGCGGTGACCTGACACGGCACCGTTCGGTTCGGCTCGACCACGATGCAATTCGACGGCACGCCGCGGTCGTCGTCGGCCACGACACCCAGCCCGTGGGAAACCACATCGTTGATCTCGACGATGCGCCGACCGGCCAGGACGGGAAGTCGGCTCGTCGCGGCAGCATGACGCAGTTCACCGATGATCGCGGCGCCGAGCGCGACCGCCTCGTCGGGATGGACCGAGATGTCCGGCGCTGTTCCGGTGACGCGCTCGACGAGGTCACGCACCATCGGCATCCGCGTCGATCCACCTACCAACAGCACCTTGTCCAGGTCCGCGAAGCCGACTCCAGCCGCCTCCACCGTCTCCACGATCAGGTACTCGCAGCGCACGAGCAGGTGGCGGGACAGGCCGGCGAATCCGGCTCGGGTGAGTCTCAGCGTCGTCGAGCGTTCCTGGTCGGTGAGAAACAGGGTGGTCGACTCGGCCGTGCTGAGCCTGCGTTTGGCGTCCTCCGCGCGCTCGCGCAGCTGTGCGCCCGCGACCGAGTCCTCGTCGAAGGCGGTCCCGCCGGTGCGCACGAATTCCGAGAGCGCCCAGGTGATGATCGCGTTGTCGAAGTCATAGCCGCCGAGCTGGGGATCGCCGCCGACGGCGAGCACATCGAAAGCCTCGCCCGTGCAGCGCATCACGGTGATGTCGAGGGTTCCACCGCCGAGATCGATGACGAGCAGGAGTCCGCGATAGTTTCGACCGAGCCCGAAACTCACCGCCGCCGCCGTCGGTTCGTTGACGATGCCGAGGACCGAGAGACCCGCGATCTCGCCCGCCTGCCGAGTCGCCATGCGTTGGGCTTCGTCGAAGTAGGCGGGCACGGTGATCACAGCGTCCGCGACGTACTGGCCGAGTGTGAACCCTGCGCCCGCGACCACGGATTTGAGGATCAGGGCCGAAACCTCTTCCGGGCGATACGCGGTGTCGCTCGATTCAGGATAGAAGCGGAAATCAGGGTTGCCCATGTGGCGTTTGACGAACTGTACCGTGTCCAGCGGAAAGGCGCTCGACTGGCGTTTCGCGTGAGTGCCGACAACGATGTCGGCGCCGGTGAACAAGACCACCGACGGTGTCAATTTCTCGCGGTCGCGATTCGGCAGGATCTCCGCGCTGCCCGCCGAATTGATCGCGGCGACCGCCGAATACGTGGTTCCGAGGTCGATGCCGAGAACATGTGCGGTCATCGGGTGAGCCGACCCGCCGCTTTCCAGCGCGGCACCCAGCAGGTCGTGTAGACGAGGAATCCGATGCCCGCCGCCGCGAGGACGAGCAGGAATCCGATGCCCGCCGCGCCCGCGCTTATCATGATGAAAGCCAGGACCGCGGCCACCAGCGGAATCCCGATCGCGCGCGGTGTGGAGAACCCGAACAGACCGGGCACCTCCCAGGCCATCTGTTCCATCCCGTCGAGGTACTCGAGGATGTCACGCGCCCGATTGGCGATGTCGAAGTCGTTGCTCGGCAGGCTCGTTGCTCGCTCGACCAGCGTGCGCATCGCGGTGATCTCGTCCTCGGAAGTCACCACGTAGCTGTCGTCGTTCTGCACCCGAGGGGTCTTCTCGGCCTTGTCGAGCAGGGCGTTGGCAAGGTAGAAAGCGACCAATTCCTCACCACTGTGCCGGGCATAGACCGGTTCGAGCACCTCGAGCGCCTTGTCCACCAGGCCGTGCTGCAGGTAGACGCCGCCGATCGCGACATGGTAGATGAACTCCTCGGGCGCCAAACGTGCCGCGGCTTGATAGCTGCTCAGCGCATCGGCCCACTGCTGCATCTGTTCCTGGATCAGCGCGGTCTGGAACAGGTATTCAGGGTTGTTCGGCGCGATGGTGGTCGCTTGCCTGGCTTCGTAGATCGCGTCCTGCAACTGACCGATCCCCGCGTTGGCGCGCGCACGAATGATCCACGCTTCGGGCGAGTTTCCTGCGGTGTGCGTGGCCTCCCTGGCCGCGTAGGCGGCCGATCGGTAGTCGCCGCGGCCCAGCGCCGCGCGGGCCTGGGCGAGCCAGTCACCGCCCTCGACCGGTGCGGCGGGACCCACGACGCCACCCGTGCTCAGGTCACGGTCGTAGGCTCGCCGTTTCGCGGGCTCGAGCAGAATCTCGTATGCCTCGCGCAAATGGGTGGATTTGGTCTCGGCCTCTTGCCGAGTGCTGAGATCGGCGCTCGCGGTCCGTTTGGTCCAAATCCGTGTCTGGCGCTTGTGCGCCGTACGAATGGTGTCGTCGTCGGCATCGCGTGCGACACCGAGCAGATCGTAGTAGTCGACTTTCACAGTCACCGGTTGACTCCGAATTCGTTCAGCGACAGTATCTCTGGCTCATCACCACGGTCGCATCTGCGGAGTGTTCGCCGGTATCCGCTATTCGGACGACATCGCCGCCGACTGTCGGTCGAGGAGCGGACAGACGGCGGGTGTTCGCGTCGATACCGTTGCGGGGCATACTGAATCACGCACCCAAGGAGGAATACTGTGGCCGGCTTGAAATGCAAATGTGGTCGCCCGTTGATCGATTGCCAGGGCTGCAAGGGGAAAGGCGGATCGAGCGGCATTCTCGGCCCGCTGCATTGTGGTCAGTGCACGCAGGGCCTGGTGTGCGCCGATCACGGCAAACACTGGAAATAGCCCAGTGACAAGTGTCGGCGGCGGCGTCCCTCGCCGAGCTCGAGATCAGCCCACACACGGTGAACGTGTCGCCACGGCGGATTCGGGCCACGTACGCCGACGCCGGGACGCCGGTTCCGTCTCGGGCAGCGCTGCGGTCGGCGGCACAACGCGACAGGCACGCTCCGCGTTCGTGGTGGCGGCCGCGCGGTCCGCAATTGTCCGCGCCACAATGCATCCCACATCTGCCGAGGTGAAGCAGCCGGCCGGTGGGTCATTGCGGTGCGTCGCGTGGGAGCACCTGGTCTGGGGCTGGATCGGGGCTGTGACCGCGGCCGGGTTCCGGGGAACGGCGCAACCACCACACCCGGACCACCAGGACCGCCGCGCCGAGCAGGCTCACCGCGGAACCGACCACGATCGCCCACCACCACCAGGGCAGCGGGACAGCAACCACGAGGTCGGCGGTGTAGTTGGTGACCTCCCCGGACTCGGTCATCACGACCAGATGCAGCGTGTGCCTGCCCGGGGGCAGGGTCGGGGGGATATCGAGGCGGATCGGGCCGTCACCAGGTTCGATCCGGCCTGCCCCCAACGTGATCGGCGTGCTGTGGACCTCGGCCCAATAGGTGCTGGGTTCGGTCCATTCTCGGTGTGCGTACAGGCAGACGCCCTGCTCGACGGCCAGTTGCCTGCGTGCCATCGTCAGCGCCATGGGCATACATGTGCGTTCGCCGGTGGTGACTGTCGGTGGGCGTCGGCCGGTGGTGGCGCTGGTATCGCCGGGTTCGTCCGTTCCCGAGGACCACGTGGCGATCGCTCCCGCGATGCGCCCGTAGCCCGTCGTGTTCGGATGCATGAGCTCTTGCAGGCCTGCTTGGTCGGTGAACGTCTTGGCCGCGCCGTCGAGAAGGGCTGCGGGGACTATCCCCGACCGGTCCCCGTCACACAGGGTGTTGGCGGGTTGCATCGCACTCTCGACCGCATCGACGAAGTAGATCTTGCGGCTGTCGCCGGCTGCGGCGTGCACCGCGAGGGCCAGCGCTTCGTTCAGTTGTGTGACGATCCGGTTGGCGAAGGTCACCTCGCGGGCCGAAAACTCGCCGCAACCGACGCCGACAACGTTCGGGAACACCATCGGGTAACCGAGCACGATCAGTGGCGCTTCGTGACCTCGCCGGGCGACGTAGCGTTCGACATTGATCGCGTCGTACAGCGCACGATAGGTATCGGGCAGTTGGGTGCCGAGTTCGTGTATTCGCTGGGCGATCCCGCGGTCGGCCAGGCTCGTTCCGATGGGGGTTCCGTCGGCGGCGGCGTCGCTGTGTCCGCACTCGATGTCGATGGCGGCCTGCCATTCCACCCCGGTAACAGGCGATCTATACACGGTCACCGGCAGCTCGTTCGGGAACAAGCACCGAATAACGATGCCGGCGAACCCGATGTCGTTGCCGCCGATGCTCAGGAACGCCGCGTCGAGGGCTTCGTCGGCACGGCTCATCTGTTCGATCTGCGACATGTCCGGCACCCTGCCGGCTTGCGGGGCAACCAGATTGACCTGGACTGCGTCCGAGCAGGCGTAGTTTCTGACCTGATCGGCGCTGATCAGCTGCGCGACATGAGTTTTCGGTGACCGATGGCACAGTGCGTTCGCCGCGGGGCTTGCCGGTTCGTAGGTGCCCGCGCCTTCGCCGGAGGCGTAGGAGTCCCCGAAGACGCCGACGGTGCCTTCGGCCATCAGCTTCTTCAACCAGTCACCGGCTACCGCAGTGTAGTCACCAGCATCGGCGACGGTGATGGTGCCGTCGTGCCTACCGCTGGCTCCACTGGCCGATACCGCGACGATCCGGTACGCGGCCTCGCCGCTCGCGTGGCCGACCGGTAGCTCCCAGTCGAATGAGTGGTGCGCGCCGGGTGGCAGATTCCCGATCCGCACGAGCGGGGGTGTCACCGCGGGGAACAAGTGCGCGTTCGCGACGAAGGCCAGCGAGACCCGCACATCGTTCGCCCGGCCGGTCAGCGAGGTGTTGTGCACTGTCAGCCGGATGGTGGCGCTGCCACCGCCGATCGCCTTCGCCGGCGCGTCCACCTCGAGCCGAAGCTTGTTGGCGGCCAGGTTCGACAGTGTGTCGATCAGGTGTCGGCCGTTGTCGGCGCTGAAGAACTGTCCGCCGGTTTCATTCGCGATGCATGTCAGTTGTTCGGCACCTTTGCCGGTGAGCTCGAAGGCGACACCATATACCCGAAGGTCGAAGCCTTCCGCACGGATCTGCTTCGCTGTCTCGCATGGGTCGCCGCCACAGGTCGCTTCTCCGTCGGAGACCAAGACCATCGCCGCTGATCGGAACCCTTTGTCGGACAACGCGTCGGCGGCGTCACGCAACGCCGGTCCGATCGGGGTGCTGCCGTCGGCGCGCAGGGCGAGCACGTCAGCGGTGAGCGTGGTTCGGGTGCCCGGTGACAACGCACGCATGTCGAGCTCGTCGACGAAGCCACCCGAATCGCAGGATCCGCCTCCCGGATACGTCCACACCCCGACCGGCGCACTGTCGTCCAATTCCCGGACGATGCCGAGTACCGATCGTTTCGCGCTGTCGAGCTTGTGCACTCCCGCAGAATCCGATTCATCCATCGACCCCGACGTGTCGAGGACCACGAGCACGGGCGCATCGTTGTGCGTCGCCGCGGGAGCGGCCACGGCGGGGGCCGCGCCCGGGCCGCCAACGAGCGCGCTACCCCCGACCACGGCGGCGGCGACCAGCCAGGCGATCGCACGCATACTCACCCTTCCTCGGTCAGCGCGACGATGCCGTCGCGACTGCCACGGACGGACCCGGTGACGGTGATCCGTTCCGGGTCGCCGGCGACCGCTGTCAGCACGATCATGAACTGCAGCGCACCCGGCGTCGGCACCGCGACCTTCGCGGTACGGCCGTAGGCGACTTCGGCCTCGGCGACCCGGTTACCATCCGCGAAGACCTCCACGCGTACCGTACTGCCCGGCTGTGAGTCGGTCGGCAGACCGAAACTCAGGTCCACGTCCTCGACCGCTCCCCCGAACTCCCACAGCGGCCCTCGCGGTGGTGTACTCGGCCGATCGCGCACCGAGCACGACAGCGCGTTGTCCTGTTCGGCGCCGGCCTGGGTGTAGCTGCCGGTGCCGCACCCGTCCCGGGTGGTGTCGATGTTCGCCAGGTAGGCCGTCGCCGGGACATCCGCGACGACGACGGTGACGATGTCGGGCAGCGGTGAACCCGCCGGGGGCTCGATGCCGAGCACCGAGCCCGGATTCGCACCAGGGACGTACTGCCGGTTCACCACCAGCTCAGCGCCGAGTTCGACCAGATGGGTCCGCACCTGCACCTCGGTCAGGCCCGCGATCTCGGGAACCGCGGCGGGAGCTGACACTGTCACCACCACGGTGCCGGAAATCGGTGCACCGTAGGCCGGTTGCTGGTCGATCACGATCCCGGTGAGCCCGGAGAACGGCACCGTGCGGGTCTCGACCACGGCTCGCGCGGCGGTGGAGTCGGCAAGGACCTGCCGGGCGGCTTCCTCGGTCAGGCCGCGCACGTCCGGCATCACCATCGAGTCAGCGGGCAGAACCGAATCCTCACGCGCAGGACTGGATTCGGTGACGGCCGTTTCGTGGGCGATGCGGGTGTTGTTGACCCAGAACCCGGTCGCGGCACCCGCGCCGAAGAGGCCGAGGATCGCTGCCAGCGTGGCGAACACCAGCAGCCGCCGCCCATTGGACGTGGTCGTCGGCCTATCCATGAACCAGCCCTTCCGCCACCGATGTCAGCGCGGTCTCCGCGCGCAGAGCCGAAGGGTAGCCGCCGTCCCGCCTCGTGCGCTGTCGTCCGAACGACCGACAACCGGAGTTGTCTGTCGGCCGGATAGCCGATACCGGTGCGGCACGGTGCCGGTCATGCTGAGCAGATGTCGTCAGGATCTCCGAATCCCGGCCGGCGAGGGCCGGCCGAATCGTTGCTCGGATCGCTGTTCGATTCCGCGGTCGCGGTGATCCCGATCCGGCCGCTGACGCTCAATGACCTGATTGTGGGCGCGGTGCGCGCCGTCGCCCGGCACTGGCGGGTGACGGTGGGCTTCACGGCGGCCGCCGTCACCGCCTTCGTCGCAGTCTTCCTCGCGGCGCTGTTCGTGGTGACGCTTGCTGCCGAGAAGGTGCTGGACTCGATGGCGAGTTCCACGGACATGATGACCGGGCTGATAGTCGGCGCGGGGCTGATCCTGGCGGCCTATCTCTGCTTGGTCTTCGTCCTCGGCATCCCGTGTGACGCCGCGATCAACGGCGTGACCATCATTGCCGCGAACCAGGCGATCCGTGGCGCCCCGGTGGCGTTCGCCGAGGTCGTCAGACAAATGCGACAACGGTTCTGGCCGCTGTGTAGGTTGATGGCCGCGTTCTACGTAGTGATCATCGTGCCGGTCTGGCTGGTTCCGATCCTGCTGCTCCTGGCAGGGGCAGGGCCGGCGGTGTTCATGCTGTTCCCGCTGATCTTCGTGGCCGAGTTCGCGATGGGCGTGTTGTTCAGCCTCGCGCCGGTCGTGCTTGTCGTGGAGGGCACCGGAGTCACACCGGCCTTGAAGCGGTCCGTGCAGTTGGCCCGACCCGCCTTCTGGCGCCTGCTCGGCTTGCACACCGCGTGGGCGGTGCTGATCATGGTCGTGTTGGTCCTCATCACGATGCCGTTCGGCCTGGCCACCTGGCTCGTCAGTAATGGACTACTCGCCGGGCTTCCCGTCGAACTGGCCTGGGCCGTATTCCTGCTCGCCTACCTCTGTGTTGCGCTGCCGGTTTTCCGTACCGCCCAAGCACTCGTCTACACCGACCTGCGGATCCGCCAGGGCGACTACGGTGACCAGCTGCGCCGCGAACGGGCAGAACAGTCCGGTTCGTGCACCGAGGCGCCTGTCCCCCGCCCGACCACGCCGAGGGTCGGTCCGGTGGTCGCGTTGCGCCCATATCATCTCGCGCGCGTCGGAATCGCTACCGCTGTCTTGTTCGCGCTGCTCGACTTTCCCGGCATTCCGTGGCTGATCATCGCCGCGGGTTGCGGATACGTCGAGTGGCGCACCCGAACCAACAAGGTGCCGTGGCCGCCAAGGGTGCACGACCTGCTCGTCAGCGCGCAGCTCGCCGAGGACACCGAGCCCACGACCGGCACCTCGACACCGAGTCCACCGGACCAGAACACAACACCGCATTCCCGGTCTGCGCCGCAACGCGCGTCCGCACCGCACGTCGACGGCGGCCATGAGGCACCGGAGGACCACGCCACCGGTGACCGACTCGACGGTCCGAGCCCAGCACCGAACGCCACACCGACGCCGGTCTCCCTGCGCAAACCGTCCCGGCCTACGACACCTGACCTGCCCACCGCCGTGACGGCGCTGCCCTCCACGGCGGCACTCGTCCACGGAATGGACGCCGGCGCCCAAGAGCCCACAACGCCATCCGAAACCTCTGTGCCGCTGAGTACGTCGACCGGCGAACAACCATCATCCGCCAGCCGGACCCTGCCCACATTGCACCACGACCAGACGGAACCCGCAGCCCCGACGCCACCGCACGCCACTCCTCCGATCAGCCTGCACAAGCCCACAATCGGCACCGAACCCGCCGAGCCACCGACGCCGGGCGGCGCATCCGACGCCGCAGCGCCGATCACGCACCCCGCGATGGGGCCGCGCCCGCAGATCGAACAGCCGACACCCCTCAGCCCGACTCGAGAACACAATGCGGCGGTCGTCATCGCGCTCGGCATCGTCGCCCTACTGGCGCTCGGCGCCGGCGCCGTCTGGTACCTGTTCGACCGGACAGTCGAGCCGTCGGCCAACACGGGCACCGCCAACAGTCTTCGCGCGACCTTCCCGCAGCGCCCAGATGCCACCTGGTCCTTCGACGCGACATCGGTATTCGCGGGCGCGAAGTTCGCCGCACCCGTACCGTCCCCGACCGGCGCCAACCCGCCCGGCTTCCTCGACCTCGGCGAGGTCATGGTCACCATCGCTGTCAAGCCCGGAACCGATCAAGACCCCGTACTCGTCGCGATCGAGGCCGACACTGGCGCCCTGCGCTGGCACACCCCGCTCGGATTCTACGGCTCGTGCGCCGCGAATACCGTCGACGGCCTGCTGCCCTGTTTCAGCAAGCCGGGTCCTGGCCCTGACCAGTTCGAAGGGGTGTCGTTCTTCCGCATCTCCGACGGCTCTGTCGACCACCGGATCCCCATCTCGAACGTCGCCCGGGTCGCGGTGGTCGGCCACGACGTGATCACCGCTGGCTACGACCGGATCTCGCGTGGCACGACCAGCGATCTGCGAAGGCACTGGAGCGTCGAACGTACCTCCACCGAACGCTGCCCTGGTTCCGGCGATACCCAGTACTTCGGCGCGACAGAAGATTTCGTCTACTTCGGCAACGATGCGGGCAGCACGGTGCTGCGGGCACACGACGGCATACCAGTAGTCGCAACCGATGCGATCTCGGTCGCAATCTATCCCGGCCGAGGTCTCACGGCCGCGGTCTGCCCGGGCGGGTCGCGGTCGGTGCGCGCCACCGTGGTCGTGAACGCACACGGTGAGCACCTGCGCACCCACGAAACCTACGGCGGATTCACTGCCCCGCTCGTGCTGCCCGCCGCGCCGGACCTCTACCTTATCGACGGCGCCGCCTACGATTTCGCTTCCGGTGAACGGGTCTGGTCGGCAGGGTCCGGCGTGACCGACATCATCGACAGCACCGTCGTTCACCTCGACGCCCACACGCTCTCGGCCCACGAGTTCGCGACCGGAACGACCCGATGGACGACCACGTTCGAGGCCTCCGACTCCTTCACGGTGCCCTTCCAGTGGCTCACCGACCGCGAACGGGTGATCTTCGCCAAGGACGAACACATCGAGGCCATTGACCTCGGTTCGGGAGCGATCACCTGGTCGATACCGGCGGGCGACGGCAACCCGCAGCGCGCCGGCGACGGGTTCGCGACCATCGATGCCTCGACGCTGACCTACTACGCGCCGACCGGCCCACCCACGACAGGCCCCACCGACCGCGCGGCCGAACCTCGCGCGGATTCGACCGTCACACGGTGCCCGCAGACGCCGGAGCTGACGCCGGTCCACTATCGAACCAGCACCGAAGGTTTGATCGCGCGCATGGAACTGCGGGCCACGTGCGCAGGCGGCGACATCGTCTCCACGAACGCGCTACGGGTGCGAATCAGTGACCGCGCCCAGACAATCGCCGACGGAGTCTTCGATTTCTCCCATCAACCGCTGGTGCTGCCGCCGGCCGATGACAGCACCGCGATTGTGCACGAGTTCGTGTTTCCCGTCGGCACGTTCTGGCGCCTACCGAACACGCTCGGCGGCAGCGACCCCGAGGCCCGCCAGATCAACGGAGCGTTCAGCACACATGTCGTGACGTGCACAAACCTCGGCGCCGGCAATCAGGCCCCACAGAAGCAGGTGCAGCGCCCGGGACCAGCCGCGAGCTCCACCGCGGTCGGCGCCGCGGCCGGCATCGACGCCGAGGCCGCAGCGCTCGATGCCCTGCGCGCCCAGGCCGACGCCGACCGGCCATGGGTCCAACGCGACCTCGCCGACCGCTGGCTACCGCAACTGTCGTCGAAACAGCCCGGTCTCGTCGCCCCCGACACCGATGGCCGGACGCTGACATGGACCGCAACCACCATCCTCGAGCAGCACCTGCGGCTACGCCTGCAGTACCCCGAGGTACGCCTGGTCCGCAGTGACGAATGGCGAACCTTCGACCTACGTGGGTGGTGGGTCACCATCGCGGGAACGACCTTCCCGGACCCGGATTCCGCCAACAACTGGTGCGATGCGAAACGGATCCCGATCGAGGAATGCTTCGCCAAAGTTGTCAGCGACACCCGCGACCCGCAAGGAACCACCCGTTACCGCCACCGCTGACATCCCGCCTGCCGATGAGTGCCGGTGAGTGCCGACGCACCACCTACAGATCGTCGAGCCGAACGCAGCCGTCTGCAGCGCACGCGCCACCAGCGCGGCTTTGGTCGAAGCGCACGACACACCTCGGACTCGGAATCGCTGAAGATCCAAGCCAACTGTTGAGCTCAGCACCGGCACGTCTGGAGCTTGAAGGAAGGAACCTGGCGAATCGAATCGACTCCGATGCTTTGGGCGGAAACCTTCGACGGTGTGAACAACGTCGAAGCTCGACAGCAACTGACATGCGCGGAAAACCGATACTTCAAGGCTCCAGAAGCTTCCGCGGGCAATAGCTCCGCAGGAACCAGAGGTACGGAGATCGATGTCCACAGCGGAACCGGAGAAATGTATATCAGTCCGGGACTCGACGCCGCATACGCTGAAGCGACGATCACCCTATGGGATATCGCCGCGCGCGGGCTACGAGCCGAGCCAGATACCGATCACCTGAAGGTCGGGTTCGAGATGAGAAAGGAGAACGGCTCATGGAAGGTATGCGACTGGGGCTCGGAGAATAGCGGAAGTGACTCGCCAATGCTTCGAAACCGTTTTACGCTGTTGGGGTGGAAGCTTTCCGGCCCGCCCTCGTGAAGCTGTACGTCGATCGAATTCGGCGTCCCCTGTTCGACCGATACCGCGTTCTCCGTTCGCGTCATACGGTTTTCGAGTCAGTTGCATGAACTTGCCTGATGAAGAGAATCGGAACAAGCGGAGGAACAGAGTGCGCACGACCATGAGTTCGAAGACCGTTCGGGCGACGGTAAGCCTTGCGGCGTTGGCGTTGTCGATCGGGGCGGCGCCGGGTGTGTCGCTGGCCGATACCGGCAGCGCTGATTCCGGCAGCGCGGTCATCGACACCGGTAGCGGGGTGCTCGATGGCGTCATCGATACCGGCAGCGGAATCCTCGATGGCGGAAGTGGCGTCCTGGGTGAGCTGTTCGGCAGCGGATCGGCGGCGACGCAGCAGTGCAACAACTCGACGAAGTCCGGAGGCGAGGGCGTCACCACGACGATTCATCAGCTCGGCACAGGCGGCCCGGCCAGTTTCGTTCTGGTCTATGAGACCTACGACGTTCCCGATCGTATCCAGGTGTTCTATCAAGGGGCCCAGGTTCACGACACCGGCTATGTGGGTGATCAGATCAACCAGGGCACCGGCTCTGCGGTCGTGGCGATCCCCGCCGGTGCAGCGACGTCGGTCACGGTCCGAGTCACGGGCCCGAGCGGCACCAAATGGGACTACACCGTCCGCTGCCCCTAGGTATTCACCTGGACCGGAGGCGAACTCGGGAGCATGTCCGTGGCCGGCGCCGGCGGCAACTCGACCGTGTCCGTGGGTTGCCGCCGAGGCGAGATTGCGCGGTTGCCCTGCCAGCGCGTCGGCGTGCTC
Organism: Nocardia rhizosphaerae; assembly: GCF_042650365.1. Taxonomy (NCBI): domain Bacteria; kingdom Bacillati; phylum Actinomycetota; class Actinomycetes; order Mycobacteriales; family Nocardiaceae; genus Nocardia; species Nocardia rhizosphaerae. The sequence continues at coordinate 529,079 of NZ_JBHSBA010000015.1, read as the reverse complement.
GCTGGTGCCTGGCGTCTCGACATCGAAGGGCGGGACTCGAGAAGGATGCTGTCATGGCGATCGTTTCGAACGTGTCCTGATCCGTCTCGTCGGGTGTGCGGCGCGCCGACCGCTGCGATCGCGAAGGCGAAGGGCAACAATGGCGTCTGCTATTTCGTAGTCGGGGCGGATTCATTGGCCACTTCTCCCCTAGCCGCCGAGGTTCATCGGGCCGAACGGATCCGGGCCCATCTCAGGTGCCTGGCCGGGACTGGTGGGCGAATAATGGCGAGGGTGAGTTCAGGTGCGGCATCGACGCGGCCGGTGCTGGGTGCGCGGATCGATCGGATCGCGGCCTCGACGCTGAGTGCGGTCGAGGCGGCTGTCGCCGTGGTGTACCTGGGCGGTGGTGGCGTCGGGGCCGTGTCGATGCTAATCCATGCGGGGTTGCTGGGGTGGGCACTGTGGCGGTGGAACCGGCCGTGGAGTCCGCCTTCGGAGTTGATCGTGGCGGGGGTGTACTTGCTGTGTACACCACTGGTGGTGGACGGTCCAGCGTTCACCACGGCGGCCAGTCCTATGTTGGCGGTCGCTGGGACTGTGGTGGTGACGGTGGCGATGTCGCGCGCGGTCCGGGTGTCGCTTCCCGCCACCATGATCGTGGTCTCCGCCTGGGCATCGGGTGCGGTGTTGGTACCCGGGGTCGACCGGCCATGGACCATCTTCAGCCTCGACTTCCTGGTGGTCGAGTGGGCCGTCGCCGCGGTGTTGCGTTCGCTGGTCTTGCGGTCGGCGCAGATCACCGACGACGCGTTCGCCCAGTACACGTCCAGCAGAATCGATGCTGAGGTCATGGCGGCGCGCCGCCGCGACGAGCGCGAAACGTGGGCGACGCTGCACGACACCGCCGCATCGACGTTGGCGATGGTGGGCCAGGGCATCGTTGTCGACGACGACCGGTTACGTGCCCAAGCCCGTCGCGACCTGCAGGCCGTACGGCGCGGCGCTCAGGCGCTGAACACTGATGACTTCGCCCGCCGCATCGATGAGCGCGTGAGAGAGACCGCTACCTCGGTCCAGTTCTGTGGTCGCGCCGCAGGTCCGGACAACCCCCGCACCAGCCAGGCAGTGGTGGCCGCGGTCGGCGAGGCGTTGACCAATGTCGATCGACATGCCGACGCGAACCTGGTGACGATCGAATTCGGGGGAACTAACCTTCGCATCGTCGACGACGGAATCGGCTTCGATCCCCGCGACGCCGCGCTCTCACCTGACCGGTTCGGCATACGGAACTCGATCCGACGTCGTCTCGCTGATGCGGGAGCCACGGTCGAGATCGTTTCGTCGCCCGGCGCGGGGACCGCGGTCGAGATCCGATGGGGCATGGCCCCTGAACCGGACCTGCGCCGCGATGTGGACGACGCGCTACGACTGCTGCGCGGCTACGGGTACGGGCTGGTGGTGATCGCCGTCGTCGTCTCCGGGTTGCAGGGGCTCAACGCCCTCTCCGCCGCGCACCCGATGGCGCAAATCGGCATCCTGACCGCTGCCGTGCTGACCGCGTTCGTCGCGATAGCGGAGATCCGCTATGCCCTTCCCACGGCCTTGTGGTGGATCGCGGCGACGGTCGTGCTGATACTCGCTCCGTTGCAGACGGCACTCCTGGCCCCCGAGCAGGTCACCAGCAGCGCCAACTGGGCGGTAGCCGCACTCGGCTGGCAACTCGCCGCCCTCTCGGTCCGTCGAGGAAGCCGCATCGGCCTGGGATTGCTCGGTGCGTTGTGGTCGGCCGGAACAGCCACGGCGGTCGCGGTCGCCTCCGTCGGAGTTCTGTCGACACTGCTGTACACCGTGATCAGCGTGACGGTCCTGCAGGGCGTCGCGCTCGGATTCAGCGACTTCCTGCGTTGGGCCGTGCGGCGGACACGACAAGCAGGCACCGACTTGGCCGACCTCCAGATCCAGACCACACTCACCGCGGCACTGCACCGGGACCGCCGTCAGCGTTACCAGCGCATGTCCCGCCAACTCGTTCCTGTTCTGCAACAGCTGGCCAACGACCCCGGCTCCGCGTCGAAACCGGCGGTCCGAGCGGCATGCTCGCTCGAGTCGACCCGGCTACGACGGCTGTTCGCCGAGGACCCACTCGCTACGGCAGCGCTGCTCGACGAGCTAGCCCCCTCGATCGAAGCCGCCGAAGCACGCGGTATCGCAGTAGCCACCCATTCGATCGGCAGCACCGTCGAACTCGATCCACAAGCGCACACCGAGGCGCTGACCGCCGCGATAATCTTGCTCGCAGGCACCCGAACCCGAGCCAAGATCGTCATCACCGGCACGCCCGACCAGCGCGCCGACCTCAGCATCACCTGCGACTGCGACGACACCTGCACCGAGGCCGTCACCGCAAGCTCACCACAGGCCACGCTGATCAGCTCCGACGGTCTGGTCTGGGCGACAGTGCCGCTGCCCTGACCCGACTGGAGTCCGGGCGCAGACACTGTTCCGGACAACAGAGGTGAAGGTGCCCCACCCCAGTGACAGCGGCATGCCGGTCGCGGTGATCGACGACCACTCCGTCGTTCACGCCGGCATCACCGGCTGGTGTGCCGCCGCGGACCCACCGATCCGCGTCGCCGCCCGCTACCACAGCCCCGGCGAGATCCTGGCTGACCCCGACGCGAACCCGGACACCCTCGCCGCGGTCGTGTTGGATCTGCAGTTCGCCGAATCCAGACCCGACCTGAGCTCCACAGCAGCACTGTGCGAGAAGGGGTTCCGGATCGTGGTCTTCTCCCAACACACTCGCAGCGACCTGGTCCTCGACTGCCTCGACCTGGGGGTGGTCACCTACCTATCCAAACTGGAAGGCGAGGTCCACCTCGTCGCTGCACTCCACGCCGCTGGAGCCAACCGGCCCTACCTCAGCCCCACAATGGCTCAGGCGATGAGCCAGGACACCCGGCTGAACAGACCCACTCTGTCACCGCGTGAACGGGAAGTCCTGCTCGCCTGGTTCCAAACCGAATCCAAGGCGCTGGTCGGGAAACGACTGTTCATCACCCCCGGAACCGTGAACACCCACCTCGAACGGATCCGCGCGAAGTACGCCCAAGTCGGGCGCCCCGCGTCCACCAAAGCCGCGCTCGTCGCCCGAGCGATCCAGGACGGGCTCGTCGACCCTGAACAGCTATAAGGTGTCTCGGGGATCGCGATCGTATTCACCCAGTGACCCGCGCAGACGAAGACGCTACCGACGACGCCACTTGCCTCGAGCCGCATCGCGAGCAGGCCCGCGAATCCGTGCGGTCCTGTCCGCTGTTCGGCAGATACTCGACTGGCGGTGCAGCTCATACGGTTTCCTCACGAAACCCCTGAGCGCTGCCACCTCGAGGAGCATCACATGAAGTTGCGTTTCACCTTGTTTGTCATGGTGATCGCCCTGTCCGGGAGCGGTATCAGCTGTTCGTCGGACACCGCGAGCCCGCAATCGATGCCCGCGGAGGAGTCCACCACGCGGGAAGACACGACGATGCCCCAGCCGCCGGCGCACGGCCTGATCTTCGCCCAGTACGCACAGAATCCGCAGGCATTGGTGATCGAGATCGTCGACCCGTCCACCGGAAATCGCGGTACTCTCGCCCGCTTTCCTGGTGCAACACTGCTCGGCGGTCTGCACCAGCCCGGACTTGATAGCGAACTCGGGTTCCGAACTCTGGTCTCGCCCGATCTGACCAAAGTGCTGGTCAACCGGAAGATCGATGGAGACCTCCATGCGGGGTGGCTGGATCGAGCCGGCGCGTTCACCGATGTGACTGCCGCGGTGCAGGGGCCGAAAACCGATTTCAGTGGCCCTATCACAGGCAACGGATACGGTTTCGACGGTCGGGGCCGCTTCTACTACTCGCACCAAATCGGCGAACAAACTCAGATCCTCGCATTCGAAGCGGGCGCGGTACGCGACGGCACGGTCGTGCACACCGTCGGTGGAACCGGGTTAATCCCCCGGCCCCTTCTCACCGCGAGCGGGGACCTCGACTTCGATGTAGCGGATGGCTGCTCGGTGATCAGCGCCCAGACCTGGGCAGGGGAAAGGTACGTGTTCGCCAAGGGTTCACAACTGTCTCGTTCGACCGAGAACTCCTCGCGCGCGATCGGGTCGTGTGGAGGCTGGCTCGACCTGCTTCCCGCGACCAATCGTGCGAAGGTACTGAATCCGGTCGCGAGCCCCGACGGCAGCCGGATCGCATTCATGTATCGCAACACCGACGGGAACTTCTCTCTGTACACGGTGGGCATCGATGGCGGTACACCGGAGAAGTTGGCGGTCGCGCCTGGCCAAGGGACGCTGGTGGGATGGCGATGAGCTATCGGGGCCGAATCGTGCTGCACCCCGCTGCCCGTGTCCTGATTCTCGCTATCGCGATAGGTGTTGTCGCTGGCTGCACGTCCCAGCAACAGCCGCCGAATAACACGATCGCTGGATCCACATCGGCAGTGTCGGGACGGTCCCAGATCCGTCACCTGACCGAGGATCTGTTGCTCCCGGAGTCGGACTTCCCGGCCGGCGGTGAATTTCACCGTTCCGCGATCGAGGTTGTTCGCAATCTCGACGCGCCCACCGACAGCTGCGATCCCCGAGGTTGGGTCCGCGACGGGGATCAGGAAACCGCCGCAAACGTGATGGTGGGCGCGGACGAACGGCTCCGATACAGTATCCAACTGTTCGCAGTGGGCGAAGACCTGGATGTGGTGGCCTGGAAGATGCGTTGCCTGCCACGCACCGATTCGAAAGAGGAATCGCGTGCCGCGACATCGACGGTGTTGCCCGATTGGGCAGTCGTCGTCGAGACCGCTCGCGTAGCGAGCGACAAGCTCACCCATTGGGCGGCTGGATCGCACCGGGGCATCCTGGTGATGGCGTCAGTGAGTGGTCCACGCAACGCGGTCACCGCAGATTCGCGAACGTTGATCGAGCGAATGTTCAATGCCCAGATCGAACGGTTTGATGCGCGTATCCCCGAGTAGTTCGGCCCTACTGGAACAACGGTAGCCGGCTACTATCCCCGTTACCTTGTTCGTGGGCCCGGAACCGGGCCCACGGTCACCGGGCCCGGTATGACTACTTCCCCGAGTCGAACGCATGATCCGGGGGGTGGTGTCGCCGGCACCGGTGGCGTCGACGGACCGCTGATGGGGACAGGGCCGCTACTCAGGTCTCTTCGTAACGTGGGTGCCGGGCGTTGACGCTTCGATCGGTGACCGTATCCGCCAGCGGTTTCTCACTCGACGAGGAAACACGAAGTGACACAGGCATACGCCGTGTTCTGCGGCATCGATGTCGGCAAAGGCGAACACCACGCCGTGGGCCTGGACCCGAACGGCAAACGGCTCTTCGACAAAGCCTTGCCCAACGACGAATCCCGACTGCGGGCAGTGTTCGACCAGCTCGCTATCCGAGGCCGGCTGTTGATCGTGGTCGATCAGCCCAACACCATCGGCGCCCTGCCGGTCACCGTCGCCCGCGCCTGCGGCCACGACATCGCCTATCTGCCCGGATTATCGATGCGCCGCATCGCCGATCTCTACCCGGGCCAGTCCAAGACCGACGCCCGCGACGCCAACATCATCGCCGACGCCGCTCGCACCATGCCCCACACCCTGCGTCGAGTCGACACCGGCGATGAAACCCTGACCGAGCTCGGTGGCCTCGTCGGGTTCGATGACGACCTTGCTGGAGAAGCGACCCGCACCAGCAACCGAATCCGCGGCCTGCTGACCAGCATCCACCCCGCCCTCGAACGCATCCTCGGGCCACGCGTTGCGCACCCTGCCGTGCTGGAAATCTTGTCGCGCTGCGGCGGTCCCGAAGGAATCCGGGCGGCCGGCCGACGCAAACTCACCACCATCGCGACAAAACACGCGCCCCGGATGGGCGCACGGTTGGTCGAGGAAATCCTGGCCGCGTTGCCCGCACAGACAGTCGTCGTTCCTGGTTCGCGCTCCGCCGAGAGTGTCCTGCCGAAACTCGCCGACTCGTTGAAAACTGTTCTGCTGCAACGGCAACAGGTCGCTGTCGATATCGAGGAGATGCTGGCCGATCACCCTCTTTCCCAGGTCCTGACCTCGATGCCGGGCATCGGAGTCAGGACCGGCGCCCGCATCCTTTTCGTTCATGCTGGTAGGCATGGCAAATCGATGGGTCGGGATCACGATCGACTGCGCGAACCCCAAGCTACTGGCCTCGTTTTGGAGCGCGATCCTGCGAATCCCCGCTACCGCCGAACATGGCGATGATCCGGGATGGGCAACCATCGGCTCGCGCTTTGATAGCAGGCCACGCTTGACCTTCCAACGAGTGGCTGAGCCCAAGATCGGAAAGGTCCGCATCCACCTCGACATCGAGGTTGATGACATCGAAGCCGGTCGCTGTCAGGTCGAGAACTTGGGGGGCCGCTGGTCCGGCGAGCGGCACGACTACGACGAAGGAGTTGTCATGGTCATGCGCGATCCCGAGGAGCACGAGTTCTGCCTGGTCCAATACTTCCGTTGAGGCACCGACTGGTCACTGCACGGTTTGACGAAACCCATAGGGACACCCCCCAGCGCGGAGGCCAGGTACGCCAGGCCAGGACACGGCAGGGGGGCCGGACACCACCCGCGCCGGCGGCCGCTCCGCAGCACGGTGGCCGCTGCCGAGGTGCTCTGTCAGGTGGCGGTTCAAGTCCTTCTTGACGATTCACGTTCAGGAGATCAGCGGCAGGCTCGGAACTTCTGTGACGTGTTCATGGTGCGGGTTGACGGTTTCGGGACATCCTTGCTGCGAGCTCGGCAGGTGACCGCAGGTGGGTGTGATTCGATCCGCGCGTACAGGGACCACGGACTGTTGTACGCCGAGGCTTCGCTTGTAGTTGTGTTGCCGCTGGAATCCCGATCCAGCACGCCTGGCGTGTCCTTCCGGACGGCACGGTTGTCGATCCAACGTGGGAACCGACAGTCGAGGTAAGCAGCTCGGCAACGCCGAGAAGTTCGTCAGCGGACGAATTGTGAAGAGCTACTTCGACGTCGGCCAATCCTGATCACTCCCTTGGCACCGACGGACCGAAGCCGTCAAAACTCCTCGATGAACTTCGTGACCCTCACCGCGGCTGGGCCGGCATCGTCGTCGGTGAGGTGCCCGCTGCTGGTTCGGCAACCAGTTCAGCCTCGTCGCGCTCCGCATCCGCGCCTACTACGTCTCAATCTGCGGCCTCGAACGCGCGGCCGCTTCGACCCTGGCAACGTCACCACACCACGATGATGAACATGCTCGGCGGACTCAGCGAGCCCGAACGCCAGCACATCCAGACAACGCACGCGCGCCCGCATGAACGCCCGAGTCCTCAACGAAGGCCGACACCAAGACGGACGTCCGCCGTACGGCTACCTGTCGTCGGTTCCCGAGTAGGTCACCTCCAAGCACGAGACGTGAATCCGCAGGTAGGCCACTTCCTAGGACGATGATGGGCACGTTCGTTTTGTGACCGTTTTTGTGACCGTTTTGAGGGTGATGAGCCGGTATCCAGGGTGATCCCCGGTGAAGACAGCGGCCCCGCGCCGGATTTCTCCGATGCGGGGCCGCAAGCGAAAAGTACTGCTACAAGCTACTTTTCACACCGTCGACAGCATCATTTCTGCGCGGCCTTGAACTCGCGACGGCGCCGGTGCAGGATCGGCTCGGTGTAGCCGTTGGGCTGCCTGGTGCCCTCGAGCACCAGTTCCTTGGCGGCCTGGAACGCGATCGAGGCGTCGAAGTCCGGCGCCATCGGGCGGTAGGCCTTGTCACCGGCGTTCTGGCGGTCGACGACCGGCGCCATGCGCTCGAGGCTGGCGATCACGTCGGCCTCGGAGACGATGCCGTGGCGCAGCCAGTTGGCGACCAGCTGGCTCGAGATGCGCAGGGTGGCGCGGTCTTCCATCAGGCCGATGTCGTTGATGTCGGGCACCTTCGAGCAGCCGACACCGTGGTCGATCCAGCGCACGACGTAGCCGAGGATGCCCTGGGAGTTGTTGTCGAGCTCCTGGCGCTTCTCCTCGTCGGACCAGTCGGTGGACTGGGCCAGCGGGATCTCCAGGATCTGGTCGACGGTGGCACGCGGGCCGCCCTTGGCGATCTCGGACTGCCGCTTGAACACGTCCACCTGGTGGTAGTGGGTGGCGTGCAGGGTGGCGGCGGTGGGCGAGGGCACCCACGCGGTGTTGGCGCCTGCCTTGGGGTGGCCGATCTTCTGCTCGAGCATGCCTGCCATCAGGTCGGGCATGGCCCACATGCCCTTGCCGATCTGCGCCTTGCCGGGCAGGCCCTTGGCCAGGCCGGTGTCGACGTTCCAGTCCTCGTAGGAGGTGATCCAGGTCTGGGCCTTCATCTCGGCCTTGCGGACCATCGGCCCGGCCTCCATGGAGGTGTGGATCTCGTCGCCGGTGCGGTCGAGGAAGCCGGTGTTGATGAACACCACGCGATCCTTGGCGGCCTCGATGGCGGCGGCGAGGTTGACCGTGGTGCGGCGCTCCTCGTCCATGATGCCGACCTTGAGAGTGTTGCGGGTCAAGCCGAGGACGTCCTCGATCCGGCCGAACAGTTCGTTGGTGAACGCGGCCTCGTCGGGACCGTGCATCTTCGGCTTCACGATGTAGACCGAACCGGTGCGCGAGTTGAGGCGCTGGGTGTCGCCGTTGAGCGAGTGGATGGCGATCAGCGAGGTGATGAGCCCGTCCATGATGCCCTCGGGCACCTCGTTGCCCTCGGCGTCGATGATCGCGTCGGAGGTCATCAGGTGGCCGACGTTGCGCACGAACAGCAACGAGCGGCCGTGCAGCACCAGCTCGGAACCGTCGAGTGCGGTGAACACGCGGTCCGGGTTCATGGTGCGGGTGAAGGTCTTGCCGCCCTTGCTGACCTCTTCGGCCAGGTCGCCCTTCATCAGGCCGAGCCAGTTGCGGTAACAGACGACCTTGTCCTCGGCGTCGACCGCGGCGACCGAGTCCTCGAAGTCCATGATGGTGGTGAGCGCGGACTCGAGCACGATGTCCTTGACACCGGCCGTGTCGGTCGAGCCGATCGGCGAGTCCGCGTCGATCTGGATCTCGATGTGCAGGCCGTTGTGCTTGAGCAGCACCGAGGTCGGGGCCTCGGGATCGCCCAGGTAGCCGACCAGCTGCGACGGGTCGGCCAGACCGATGTCAGTGCCGTCCTCGAGGCCGACCTCGAGCTCGCCGTCGACGATCTTGTAGTACGACGAACCGATGTGCGAGCCGGTGATCAGGGTGACGGCGTCGTCGAGGAAGTTGCGGCCCCACTCGATGACCTTGTCGCCGCGCACGCGGTTGTAGCCGGTGCCCTTCTCGGCGCCGCCCGCCTCGGAGATGGCGTCGGTGCCGTAGAGCGCGTCGTAGAGCGAGCCCCAGCGCGCGTTGGCGGCGTTGATCGCGAAGCGCGCGTTCATCACCGGCACCACGAGCTGCGGGCCCGCGGTGGTGGCGATCTCGGCGTCGACATTGCCGGTGCCGATCTGGAACGGGGCGGGCTCGGGGCGCAGGTACCCGATCTCGGTCAGGAACTGCTTGTAGGCGGCCTTGTCGTAGCCGGCGCCGGGGCGCTCCTGGTGCCAGGCGTCGAGCTTGCCCTGGATCTCGTCGCGTTCGGCCAGCAGGGCACGGTTGCGCGGGGCCAGGTCGTTGATGACCTGCTCGGCGCCTGCCCAGAACGCGGCGGAATCCACACCGGTACCGGGGAGCGCCTCGTTCTCGATGAAATCGTGGAGAACGCTGGCCACGCCGAGCCCGCCGACCTGAATCCGCTCTGTCATCTACTGCCTCACTTCTGAGATAGCCGGGTGGGGAAAGTGGGTGTCATGTTACCCGTGGGTAGTGCCGACACCCCGTGCGGGTACGAACGCCCGTCGGGCCTCGTCCATTCCGCCACGCCGAGGCGCCGAGGTCGGCGGGTGGGCGTGGCGGCACACCTCTTGATTGTAGGCGGGCAGGGAATTAATGTACTGACCGGAACATTTTCCCGACGGAGGGAGCCCCGGTGCACAGTGCGCGGTCCGGGGAAACCGGTGCCCCCGTACGCAGACGCGGCAGGCCACCGGCGGCCGCTCGCGGCGCCGTCGAGACCCGCGAGCGCATCCGCGAAGCCGCCATCGCGCTCTTCGCCGAACGCGGATTCCACGCCACCGGCGTCGCCGATATCGGCGCCGAGGCCGATGTCCAGCGCGGCGCGCTGTATTACCACATCGGTTCCAAGGAAGAACTGCTGTGGGAGATCCTGCGCGACTACACCGAGCTGCTGCTCGGCGATGCCGAGCGCATCGCCGCCGACCGCACCGACCCGCTGCGAACGCTGCGCTCGCTCATCCGCAGCCATGTGGACCTGATCGTCACCCATCGGCGCGCGGTGGCCGTGCACCTGCGCGACGCCGACGCGCTCACCGGGGCACGCGCTGCGGATCTGCAGCGACTGCGCGATCGCCTGCAACGCGTGTGGCAGGACGTGCTCGACGCGGGCTACGCGGCCGGGCGGCTGCGCACCGCCGACCACGTGGTCACCAACGGCCTGCTCGGCATGCTCAACTCGCTCGGCTTCTGGTACCGCGAACACGGCCCGCACTCCCCCGCCGAGATCGCCGAACTCCTCACCGACACCGTCCTGTCCGGCCTCGCCGCCACCGACACGAAAGGCTGACCATGGCTTGGGATTTCGAGACCGACCCGGAATACCAGCGCAAGCTCGACTGGGTGGCGGAGTTCGTCCGCACCGAGGTGGAGCCGCTGGATCTGCTCTACCCCAACCCCTACGACCGCGCCGATCCGGCGATCCGCGCGCTGATGCGGCCGCTGCAACAACAGGTCAAGGAACAGGGACTCTGGGCCTGTCACCTCGGTCCCGAGCTCGGCGGGCCCGGCTACGGCCAGCTGAAACTGGCGCTGCTCAACGAGGTGCTCGGCACCTCCATGTGGGCGCCGCTGGTGTTCGGTTGCCAGGCACCGGATTCCGGGAATGCCGAGATCCTGGCCCATTTCGGCACCGACGAGCAGCAGGCGAAATACCTGCGGCCGCTGCTCGACGGCGAGATCGGGTCCTGCTACGTGATGACCGAACCGACCGGCGGCTCGGATCCGACGGCGTTCAAGACGACCGCGGTTCGCGACGGCGACTCCTGGGTCATCAACGGCGAGAAATGGTTCAACTCCGCTGCCGAGTTCGCCACCTTCCACATCGTGATGGTGGTGACCGACCCGGAGGCCGAACCGCACCGGCGGCTGTCGATGTTCATCGTGCCCGCCGACGCGCCCGGCCTCGAACTCGTCCGCAACTTCACCGTGCCCGGGTTCAGCGAACACGAAGGGCACCTGCGGTTCACCGATGTCCGGGTCCCCGCCGATCACCTGCTCGGTGCCGAGGGCGCCGGATTCCTGGTCGCGCAGACCCGCCTCGGCGGCGGACGGGTGCACCACGCGATGCGCACGGTCGCGCTGGTGCGCAAGGCGTTCGACATGATGTGCGAGCGCGCGGTGTCGCGCCCGGCCCGCAAGGGTGTGCTCGGCGGCTTCCAGATGACCCAGGAGCGCATCGCCGACAGCTGGATCCAGATGGAACAGTTCCGGCTGCTGGTGCTGCGCACCGCGTGGCGCATCGACAAGGCGCAGGACTACCGCGCCGTGCGCGCCGACATCGCCGCCATCAAGATCGCCATGCCGACGGTGATGAACGACATCGCGCGCAGGGCCCTGCACCTGCACGGCGCGCTCGGCGTGAGCGATGACCTGCCGTTCCTCGACATGACCACCTACGCCGAGGTGATGGCCATCGCCGACGGACCGACCGAGGTGCACAAGATCACCCTCGCCAAGGAGGTGCTGAAGAAGTACGCACCCGCCGACCCGGTGTATCCCAGCGGGTACCGGCCCGCGTTGCGCGAGCAGGCCAGGGCGCTGGTCGCCGAGCGCCTCGACCGCGAGGTCGGCGACCTCTGAACCGGACCGGACGGGCCGGACCGGCCGAGGTCCCCGATCCGGTGCCGGGTTCGCACTACCCTTCGACCCATGGGTGGCGTCGTGAATCCGGGAGACGACAAGACCGGCCGTCCGCCGGTGCCGACACACGACGGGGAGCCGTCGGCCGAACACCCGGAGGCGGGGCGCGGTTCGGTGAACCGGCCGGTGTTCCTCACCTCCGCCGCGATCGTGCTCGCGTTCGCGATCTGGGCGCTGGCCTCGCCGGAGAGCGCGGAAACCGTTGTCGGTGAGGTCAAGGACTTCATCTCCACCTGGTTCGGGTGGTGGTATTTCATCCTCGCGACCGCGATCATCGGCTTGGTCGTGTTCATCGGCGCCAGCAAGTACGGCCGCTACCGGCTCGGGCCGGAGGAGTCGCGGCCGGAGTACAGCCTGTTCACCTGGACGGCGATGCTCTTCGCCGCCGGCATCGGCATCGATCTGATGTTCTTCTCGGTCGCCGAGCCCGTGTACAACTACCTGTACCCGCCGACCGGTCCGGCCCAGACCAACGAGACCGCCCGCGAGGCGACCACCTGGACGATCTTCCACTACGGGGTCACCGGCTGGGCGATGTATGCCCTCATGGGCGGTGCGCTCGGCTACTTCGCGTTCCGGCACAACCTGCCGCTCACCATCCGGGCCGCGCTCTACCCGATCTTCGGCAAAAGGGTGCACGGCCGCTGGGGCGATGCCATCGACGTCGCCGCGGTGCTCGGCACCATCTTCGGCATCGCCACCTCGCTCGGCATCGGCATCGTCCAGCTCAACTATGGGCTGCACGAGATGTTCGGGATCTCGCAGGGCAAGGCCGCCCAGATCGGTCTCATCGCGCTGTCGGTGATCATCGCGACCATCTCCGCGACCACCGGTGTCGACAAGGGCATCCGCCGGCTGTCGGAGCTCAATGTCGTGCTGGCGATCGCCCTGCTCGTCTACATTCTGGTGGCCGGACGCACCGACTTCCTGCTCAACGGGCTCACCCAGAACATCGGCGACTACTTCGCCACCTTCCTCGACCGCACCCTCGACACGTTCGCCTGGGACCGCAACCCCGAGACCGTCAACGAGCCGACCGCCTGGCTGGACGGCTGGACCCTGTTCTTCTGGGCCTGGTGGGTGGCCTGGGCGCCGTTCGTCGGGCTGTTCCTCGCCCGCATCTCCCGTGGCCGTACTCTGCGCCAGTTCATCTTCGGCGTGCTCGTCGTCCCGTTCAGCTTCATCCTGCTGTGGATCTCGATCTTCGGCAACAGCGCGCTGGAGCAGGCGCGCGACAACCCCGAATTCGCGGAGACCACCGCGGCGCGAGCCGAAGTGGGCTTCTATTCCCTGCTCGAGCGCTACCCAGGCGCACCGATGCTGCTCGGCATCGCGACGATCACCGGTCTGCTGTTCTATGTGACCAGCGCCGACTCCGGTTCGCTGGTGATGGGCAACTTCACCTCGCGGCTGCCCGATCCGATGGCCGACTGCGCCCGCAGCACCCGCATCTTCTGGTCGCTGGCGATCGGTCTGCTGACGCTGTCGATGCTGTTCGCCGGTGTCGGCGGCTCCATCACGACCCTGCAGAACGCCACCATCATCATGGGGTTGCCGTTCTCGTTCGTGCTCGCCGGAATCGGGATCGCCCTGCTGCGTTCGGTGCGCCACGAGTCCTACAAGCTCGACAGTTTCCGCACGACCCTGCCCAAGGCGATCGCGGCCGGGCGCGGCATGGCAGGCGAGGGCGGCTGGCGACGGCGCCTGCTCGGCACCATCCACTACCCCGGCGCGACGGCGACCCGCAAGTTCGTCGACAACACCATCGTCCCGGCCATGCGGGCGGTCGCCGACGAGATGGGCCGCATGGGTGTCACCGCCACCATCGACGAGTCTGGCAGCAACGAGGGGCTGCCGTCGCCGCGACTGTACGTGGACCAGGTGGACGACCCGCGGTTCGAATACGGCGTGTGGCCGGTCTCGGCCCCGACCCCGCACTACGCGGTCCTGGCGCAACGGTCCAACGACCGCTACTTCCGCTGTGAGGTGTACCTGTCCGAAGGCTCGCAGGGGTATTCGCTCAACGGGTACAGCCGGGAACAGGTGATCGGCGACATTCTCGACCAGTACGAACGGCATCTGGGCTACCTGCACCTGCGGCACGCCGAGCACGACCAGTACGAGTACGAGCCGGCATCGGAGGAGCGCGATGCCGACGGCGGTGATCCGGAAAGGACCACGACGACATGAGCGAGACCTTGTACATCGACGGCACCTGGCGGTCGGCCGCGTCCGGCGAGACCAGGGAAATCCGTTGTCCCGCCGACGATTCCCTCGTCGGAGTGGTCGCGGAGGCCGGTGCGGCCGACACCGAGACGGCCATCGCGGCGGCCCGGCGGGCCTTCGACAGCGGGCCGTGGCGGCAGACCTCGGCCGCCGAGCGCGGCGACCTGCTGTTGCGGGTGGCCGACCGGATCGACGACCGGCGCGACGAGTTCGCCCGCGCCGAGACCCTCGACACCGGCAAACGCCCCTACGAGTCCGATATCGATATGTCCGATATCGCGAACTGCTTCCGCTACTTCGGCAAACTCGCCGCCGAGGACGCGGGCCGCGTGGTCGACGCCGGCTCCCCGGATGTGGATTCGCGCATCGTCTACGAGCCGGTCGGGGTGTGCGGGCTGATCACCCCGTGGAACTATCCGCTACTGCAGGCGGCGTGGAAGATCGCGCCCGCGCTCGCGGCGGGCAACACCTTCGTGCTCAAGCCCGCCGAGCTCACCCCGCACACCGCCATCCTGCTGATGCGGGTCCTCGACGAGCTGGGGCTCCCGCCCGGGGTGGCGAATCTGGTGCTCGGCGCCGGCGCCACCGCGGGGGCGCCGCTGTCCGCGCATCCCGATGTCGACCTGGTCTCGTTCACCGGTGGCCTGATCACCGGCAGGCTCATCGCGCGCGAAGCGGCCGCCACGGTGAAGAAGGTGGCGCTCGAGCTCGGCGGCAAGAACCCCAATGTCGTGTTCGCCGATGCGTGCGACACCCCGGAACGACTCGCGGCCTGTGTCGACAACGCGCTCAACGCCGCGTTCCTGCACTCCGGACAGGTGTGTTCGGCCGGTGCCCGGCTGGTGATCGAGGAGTCCGCGCACGACCGGTTCGTCGACGAGCTGGTGCGCAGGGCCGAGCAGATCCGGCTCGGACTGCCGTTCGCCGAAGGTACCGAGACCGGGCCGCTGATCTCGGCGGCGCACCGCGACAAGGTGCACGCCTATGTCGAACGGGCCCGCGCCGACGGGGCGGTGATCCGCACCGGTGGTGCGTTCGCCACCGGTGATCAGGGCTCGGGGTCGCTCGACGACGGCTGGTTCTATCTGCCCACCGTGATCGACGGCGCCACCCGCGCGATGGCCTGCGTGCACGACGAAGCCTTCGGACCGACCGTCACCGTGGAGACCTTCACCACCGAGGACGAGGCGGTCACGATCGCCAACGACACCGAGTACGGCCTGGCGGGCGCGGTGTGGTCCGGTGACGCGGCGCGCGCCCGCCGGATCGCGGCCAGGTTGCGGCACGGCACGGTGTGGGTCAACGACTTCGGGCCCTATCTGCCGCAGGCCGAGTGGGGCGGGTTCGGGCATTCGGGGGTCGGTCGCGAGCTCGGTCCGTCGGGCCTGCACGAATACCGGGAGGCCAAACACGTGTACGAGAACCTCCGGCCGGGCGTCACCGGCTGGTTCGCCGATCGAGGGGAGCAGTCCTGATGAGCGACTTCGACTATGTGGTCATCGGCGGCGGTTCCGCGGGTGCCGCGGTGGCGGCCCGGCTCTCCGAGGACCCGGCGGTGACGGTGTGCCTGCTGGAGGCGGGCCCGTCCGATGTCGGTGACCCGGCGATCCTGCAGCTCGACCGCTGGATGGAGCTGCTCGAGTCGGGCTACGACTGGGACTACCCGATCGAACCGCAGGAGAACGGCAACTCGTTCATGCGGCACGCCCGCGCGAAGGTGCTCGGCGGCTGTTCCTCGCACAACAGTTGCATCGCGTTCTGGGCGCCACGCGAGGACCTCGACGCCTGGGAGCGCGACCACGGCTGCGCAGGCTGGGGCGCCGACTCGGTGTACCGGCTCTACTCGCAGATCGAAACCAACGATGCGCCCGGCGACCACCACGGACGCAGCGGCCCGGTGCACATCATGACGGTGCCGCCCGCGGATCCGTGCGGTGTCGCCGTGCTGGACGCCTGCGCGGCGGTGGGCATTCCCAGGGCGGAGTTCAACGCGAATCGGACCGTCGTCAACGGTGCCAACTTCTTCCAGATCAACAGGCAGGCCGACGGGACGCGGGCCTCGTCCTCGGTGAGCTATCTGCATCCGATTCTGGACCGGCCCAACCTCACCGTGCGCACCGGCGCGTGGGTGAAGAAGATCGTGCTCGACGGCGGCCGGGCCGTCGCGGTCGAACTCACCGACAACGCCTTCGGCCGCACCACCCTGGTCACCGCGCGTCGCGAGGTGATCGTCTCGGCCGGTGCCATCGACTCCCCGAAGCTGCTGATGCTGTCCGGTATCGGGCCCGCCGATCACCTGCGCGAGCACGGCGTCGAGGTGCTGGTCGACTCCCCCGGTGTCGGCGCGCACCTGCAGGACCATCCCGAAGGGGTGATCGGCTTCGAGACGACCCGGCCCATGGTGCGCACCTCCACCCAGTGGTGGGAGGCGGGCATCTTCACCCAGACCGTCGACGGGCTCGACCGGCCGGACCTGATGATGCACTACGGCAGCGTCCCGTTCGACATACACACCCTGCGGCAGGGCTATCCGACCGCCGAGAACACCTTCTGCCTCACCCCGAACGTCACGCACGCGCGTTCCCGCGGCACGGTGCGGCTGCGCTCGCGCGACTTCCGCGACAAGCCCCGCGTCGACCCCAGGTACTTCACCGATCCGGAGGGCCACGACATGCGCGTGATGATCGCCGGGCTGCGCAAGGCGCGCGAGATCGCCGCGGCGGCGCCGCTGGCGGACTGGGTGGCGCGCGAGCTGTACCCGGGGCCGTCGGTACGGTCCGACACCGAGCTCGCCGACTACATTCGCCGCACGCACAACACCGTCTACCACCCGGTGGGCACGGTCCGGATGGGCTCGGCCGACGATCCGCTGAGCCCGCTCGACCCGCAGCTGCGGGTCAAGGGCGTCGAGGGTCTGCGGGTGGCCGATGCCTCGGTGTTCCCCGAGCACACCACGGTGAACCCGAACATCACCGTGATGCTGGTCGGTGAACGCTGCGCCGAACTCGTGGCCGCCGACCGGAAATAAATCACCCGACAATTCCGGCCCCATCTGTCACCATGATGTACACGCGGCAGAGCGCAGCACAGCGCAGCCGCAGGAGCAGCACGGAGAGGAGGAGACGATCGTGAAATACGGTATGCGACAGCATAAGTCGGACGAAGCCTACCGGTTCGCCGCCATGGCGACCCGCAGTGCGGGCGACGATCGTCTCCCCATCGTGCGCGGCTGAGCGATTCCGCCGCCTTCCTTTCTCTTTCTGCTCATTCCTTCTGTGGAACATGGTGATTCCGATGTCGCTTCGTCATGCCGTCGACCCGGCGGTACCCACCGCCGAAACCTGGATACACAGCCGCGTGCTGGTGCTCAACGCCAGCTACGAGGCGCTCGACGAGATCACCGCCGACCGGGCGGTGACACTACTGCTCAGCGGTGCCGCCGAGGCCGTCATCGAGCGGGTGCCGCGCTTTCCGATCCGCTCGCAGCGGCTGGAAGTGGCGCTGCCGGAGACGATCCGGTTGCTGCGCTACGTCTACCTCGGCCACGTCGCCGCGGTCGGCGAGGACAGCCGCGCCACGCTCGCCGCGGTGCTGCGCCGCGACAAGCACCGCTGCGGCTACTGCGCGAGCTGGGCGCAGACCGTCGACCACATCCGTCCACGCAGCCGAGGGGGCCCCAACACCTGGGGCAATCTGATCGCCTGCTGCGCGCCCTGCAATTCGTCCAAAGCCGACCGCACCCCCGAAGAGGCGGGGATGCGGCTGCTGTGGGAGCCCAAGGCTCCCGACCCGCTCGCCCGCGCCCAGCGCCGGATCTGGAAGGAGTACGCGCCGTGACCACCACCGAACTCGCCCTGACCGAACTGCTCACCCTGTCCGATTCGGGCCGGTGGCACCGGGCCGCGTGCCGGGGCGACCCGAACCACGAGGCGTGGTTCCCCTACCCGTCCCAGGACTTCGACTACGCCCGCCGGATCTGCGCCGGGTGCCCGTTGCTCGCGGGGTGCACCGAGTACGCGGCGCGGACCGGCCAGTCGGGGGTCTGGGGCGGCCGGGAGTACGACCGCGGGCGAGTAGTCCGCGAGTGAACTCCCCGGAGCCGGGTGTCCGCCGTGACACCCGGCTTCCCGGCGTGATGCGCGCCGCTCGGCGTGGACGCGCGATGCGGCGCGATGGCGCGGTGTCCTTAGACTTGCCCGCGTGGGTACACATCGCAGCGCGGACACGTCTCGGGGTATCAGCAAGGGTCCGGTCATCGCGGCGGCGGTACTCGTGCTGGTGCTGGTGGCGGTGTTCGCCTGGTTCCAGCTCAGCGATCGCGCCGCCAGCACCGACGACGCGGCGGCGGCCGAATGCGTCGAGGGACCGGCCTCGCTCGATGTCACCGTCGATCCGGCCGTCGCCGAGCCGGTGCGCGCCGCCGCCGAGGCGTTCAACGCGAGCACCCCGCGGGTGCGTGACCACTGTGCCGAGGTCAGGATCGCGGTCCAGCCCTCGGCCGCGCTGGTGGCAGGCCTCACCGAGGCGACCGCCTGGGACCCGGCGCTCGGGCCGCAGCCCGGACTCTGGATCGCCGATTCGAGCCGCTCGATCGACCTGGTCCGGGTGCCTGGCCTGATCGAAGGCACACCCGCGTCCGTCGCCACCAGCCCGATCGTGCTCGCCGTGCCCGATGCCTTGCGCCAAGCCCTCGAACAGAACCAGGTCGCCTGGTCGGATCTGCCACGCCTGCAACAGGGTTCGCTCGACGAACTCGGACTGTCCGGGTGGGGTGGGCTGCGGATGGCGCTGCCGGCCGGTGACGCCACCACCGCGGCGGCGGCCGCCGTCGGTGGCGCCGTCTCGGGCACCGACCCGCTCACCGCGCAGGCCGCCGAATCCGGTCAGGTCGTCGCGGCGATCTCCGGGCTGGCCGCCGGCGCGCCGACACCGGCCGACCAACTGGCCGCGATCACCGCGATCACCGCCGAACCGGCCGGTGACGAAGTGCATGCCGTGGCGGCCACCGAACAGCAGTTGCGCACCGGCGGGCTCACCGCCTTCCGGCCGGTCGGGACCGCGCCGCTGGCCGACTATCCGGCCGCGCTGCTGTCGGGGCCGTGGGTCGACGCCACCCAGAATCTCATCGCGTCCCGGTTCATCGACTTCCTGCGCGCGCCCGAGCAGGCCGCCGCGCTGGCCGCCGCCGGTTTCGGCCCGGCCATCGGCACCGCACCGCCCAACCCCGACAAGGCCGCCCTGCAGCAAGTGCAGCACATCCTCGCCAACCCGGTCCTCGGCGTGAACGCCACCGTCCTGCTGGATGTGTCGGCCTCGATGGGCGCCGCCGAGGGGTCGACCACGCGGCTGGCGAACGCCGGCGCCGCGATCGCCTCGACGCTGACCGTGATGCCGTCCGACTTCGGTCTCGGCCTGTGGACCTTCGCCAAGAATCTCGATGGCACGACACCCTACGAGGTGCAGGTACCCACCGAACTACTCACCGACACCCAGCGCACCGCCGTCGGCTCGGCGGTGACCGGTGTCCGTGCCGCCGCGTCGAGCACCGACCAGGCCTACCCCAGCCTGCTCGCCGCCTACCGGGCAGCGATCGCGGCCTACTCCCCCGGCCGCACCAACTCCGTCCTGCTCATCACCGACGGCCCCGACGACGACTCCGCGCTCACCGGCCCCGCGCTCCTCGAGCAGATCACCGCCGCGACCACCGCAGGCCGCCCGGTCCGGATCGACGTCATCGTGATCGGCGGCCAGGGCACCCAAACCCTGCGAACCATCGCCGAGAACACCGGCGGCACCTACACCACCCTCCCGACCAGCAACGACCTCGGCTTCGGCACGGCGGTCGTGGAGGCACTCACCACACCGTGACACTCTGATCATGTGTCGCACACCATTTCTCGTGGTCGACGGTGTGCGTAAGGTCACCGCTGCGAACCCGGCGCCACGGTGGGTGCGCGCAGCTACGAGGAGCAGTGATGAGACGCCCTGGCGTGGCGACCCGACGGCCGGAGGCGTTGTCCGACGACTCGCGGTCCTGGAAATGAGCCACCCTCGGCTCGGCCGCCCGACCAACACGCCGATCCGGGCTCGTCAGAGTGCATCCCGCAACCACGGGTGAGCGTTCTTCACTGATATTCGTCGATCACGATGCCGTCGATCTGGTCGATGCCGACGACCACGACGATCCCAAGGCTATCGCTCCAAGTCGTGATGCCGGAGAGTTCGTCGAACGAGATGAAGGTATCGACCTCGCGGTAGGTGCCCCGATTATCAGGGCGGATACGTGGTCTCCGGGCGACATCGTCTTGACGAATGGGGTCATCGGGGAATACATGACGCGGTCCTTCCGAACAGATCTGCAAAGCGGTGAAGAATGGAATGGACCGTCGCCTGTGCGTGCCGGGTCCGGAATGCCGACCTGACCGTCCTACCTGCCGGTCGAGGTCAGTACTGGATTTCGCTGATGATGTCGTAGACCGCGCGGAACCCGCTGCTGACCGCGTCGTTCACACCGCTCAAGAACGAGCCGGTGTGTTCGCCCGCGAAGTGGTAGTTGCCTTCCCTGAGCGCCTCGACCCCGGCGAACTTCGTGAACTGACCTCGCCGGTAGTAGGCGGTCGAGCCGAAAGTGCAGGGGTTTCCCAGCCAGTTGTAGGTCAGCGACGATCCGGTCCAGGCTTGCGCGGCGCCGGGGATCACTTCGTCGATCCGCGGGACCGCGTCGCCGGGGCTCAGCGACAAAACGATCTCGTCCACCCCGGTCACGCGCCGCTGCCGCTTTTCACGATCTTGGTTCGAACGACTAGCTGGTGTCGCGGGGCACGTCGATCTCGACCGGCCCGATCTCGGTCACCACCGTCTTCGACCGAGTTCCGTTGCGGGAGTGAGATGTTCCACGTCCGGCGGGATCGTGCTTCTCGTATCCGACGTGTTCGGTCATCTCCGCCTCGAGGGCGGTTTCGAGCACGGTCTTGGTCAGCTGGTTGAGCAGCCCGCCCGGACCGACCAGATCGATTCCTTGTTCCTTAGCCTGAGCCAGCAACTGCTCGGCCAGCTTCTTGGTGTCCGCCGCGCCCTTCTTCGCCACGGCGGTCAGTGTCTCCGACATCAGTCGGTCCTTCCTGCCGAACCATCAAGTCCGGCCGGTCAGACCAGGATCAGATCCGCCGTTATCCCGACAGTCCCGATAGGGCGAGGGTTCAGGTGTCGACGAGCAGGCTCGCGGCGAGTGCCCGCACGGCGGCGACTTCGTCGACCAGTTCGGTTTCGGTGTCGGCGTGCACGGTGAGATACACCCCGACTCGGAACAGTCGTGCTTCCGCGCGCGCCAGCCGCGCGGGCAGGTCGGCGAAGTCTTCGACCGCGACATCGAACAGACCCGGTGCCGGCTCCTTCGGCAGCTGTGGTCTGCCCAGGTCACCATCATTTTCCGATTGGTCGAGTAGCTGTGCGCGTGCGCCTCGCATTGAGGTCCGGGGCATCGCTGCCCAAATTTGTTGGTAATCAATGGAACCGACGGCGGGTTTCGGGCATCTAACCATGTAGGAGGACGGCCATCCCGGTCACATCGGAGGGCTCACTGCCCACAAGCTTTCGGGGGATAGATGGAATCTGCACACGTAACAACGTCAAGTGAGGCTGAAGCTGCCCAGTCACCACGCACAGAGTTTGCAGGACAGCTCGCTAAACTGCACCTTGCCGCAGGAAAGCCATCGTTACGCTGGGTTGCTGCTGCTGCGCGGCGCGCAGGGTCTGGGCCACAGGGCAGGTATCAACCCCACGTCTCAGCCCAACGTATTAGTGACTGGAAGTCTGGACGAAATGTCCCGGCGCGGTTCGACACGTTGATACCCGTGCTGACTGTCCTTGGCGACCGCGCTAGGCGACGCGGTCCGGTGCGGGCACATCTGCTCAATTTGCGTGAATGGAGGCAGCTTTGGGATGCAGCGCAACCAGCAAGGAAGGGCCGACGCCAAACTCCAAGCGGACGCCCGCCCACGCTAACCGCGAGCAACCAGGGGTGGATGCGCCACGGCGCGAAGGCGTCCTACAGCCCCCTAGCTGCACCCACCGGGATCTACTTGGGATGTGACGATCCGGATAGTCTTGCCGAATTCTACTTGAAACTCCTAGAAGGACAAGTACTTTGGGGCGATTCGGAAAGCATCGCTGTCAGCATCTCTCCCGCACTCACAGTCGTCGCGCAGAGGATCAAAGACTATCTAGCACCAACATCGATAGATAGTCCGGTAATCTATTTCGGTATAGTCGCGACCGAAGACGCGGCCGAACTCGAAGTGCGTGCGCTCGGCCTCGGAGCGAATCGAGCTAGATCGTATCCTCATTCTCGGTCGGCAGTGCTCCTCGATCCGGCAGGCCACGCGTTCTTCTTTGTGTCAGCCAGCGCACAGAAGTAGGGCACTTCCCAGGGCCTCGGCAAAGTCGGTTTCAGCAGGTGAGCAGTAGTTCGACAGGTCGGTGGAAGTCGCGGGGGTGGTGTCGTAACGCGGCGGCGATGCTGAGGGTGAGCGGCCAGCCGGAACAGGCTGATGTTCTTGTTGCGCAACGTTGCCAGCGCTCGGGTTCCGTTGCCGGTGCGGACCTGGCCACCGTCCTCGTCGAAGGTGACGTCGCGGACGTGGTGGACGGAATTCTCGATCTGCCAGTGGCCTCGCAACTTTCCGGTGATCTGCTGGTGGTTTGCGTCGGTGACCGACAGACTCGCCACGAGGTGCGCGGTTTCGCGAGCCTGTTCGCGGTGGTTGCGATGGCGGCAGGACACGGTGCGGATACGGGTGACGCGCGGGACTTGGACCGCACCCGGGAATCCGATCACTCACCGCACCGACCTGGTCTGCGACCAATCCCGTCAGCTCAACCCAGCTCCGAGCACAACTGCTGGAGATCTTCCCAGCGTTGGAACGCGCGCTGGATCTGACCAACAATGGCCCGGTAGTGCTGCTCACCGACTACCAGACCCCGGCAGCGATCCACCGCAGCGGCCTCACCCGGATCGAGGCATGGCTGCGTAACCGTAGGGTGCGCGGCGCCGCCGACCTCGCCAAGACTGTGGTCGCAGCGGCCGAGGAACAGCTCACCGCACTTCCTGGCGAGAAACTGGCCGCGACGATGGAGGTCTGTCTGGCGAAGGGGGGTAACGGCCCTCGATGAAGAGAACGCCGAGACCGATTCCCTCGTCGAGCACCGATTTCGCGAGCACCGCCACGCCGAGGTGATCCTGAGCCTGCCTGGTATGGGTAAGCAGCTCGGAGCAATCTTCCTGGCCGCTACCGGCGGTGACATGGACGCTTTCGAGAGCGCTGACCGGCTTGCTGGATACGCCGGCCTGGCACCGGTTCCACGAGACTCCGGGCGCGTCAGCGGAAACCTCCGCCGACCCCGCCGCTTTCACCGCGGCCTGCTTGACGCGATGTATCTGTCGACCCTGTCCAGCCTGCATACCTGCCCGGCATCGAAGGGGTTCTACCAAACGCAAACGAGCCGAGGGAAACCCGCACAAACAGGCGCTGCTGGCGCTCGCGCGCCGTCGCGTGAGTATCTTGCGGGCCACGATCCGTGACGGAGCGAGCTACCAAGGCGCACCGCCCGCTACCGCTGCGGCTTGACATCGGTCTCAGGGCTCGACATCAGCATTCGGAAGTCTTTCATCGAAATCCGGCAAGGGTCTGCCGTTCGATAGTTCTTCAACTAGCCTGTCAAGTGCGTCGTGAGTAGTGAGCTACCCCGATTTTCGTTCCTTCCACTCGGTCGATGCTGGCTGAAACGGCACGTCCGCGCCGACATGGCGAATCTCGAGCGTCGGATCACCGGCAGGTTCACTCTGCGCCGAGGTCAGCGAGCCAGGAAACAATCCACGGTCCTCCGCCGCGCGCAACGAAACCCGCTCAACCGGGACCTGCTCGACCGTGTAGCGGGCAAGCCGACCTCCGGTCTTGGCGATATTCGAGATGCGTTCCGGAACCAGACATTCGACGGCGATCCCCGCCGCGCCGCCAACCAGGTTCTTCCCTGCGAGCCGTTCCGTCGCCGGCACCCCGGCGGTGACGACCGGCTCCGGGGCAGTCGAAACCGGGCAGATCCGCCAGATGTCCCCCTTCGAGTTCGAGACCAGATTGCCACGCACCTCCCAGGGCGTCACCGGCTCATCCGGTACCGAAACCAGACCACGGAA
Source organism: Nocardia rhizosphaerae (assembly GCF_042650365.1). Classification (NCBI taxonomy): domain Bacteria; kingdom Bacillati; phylum Actinomycetota; class Actinomycetes; order Mycobacteriales; family Nocardiaceae; genus Nocardia; species Nocardia rhizosphaerae. The sequence continues at coordinate 504,607 of NZ_JBHSBA010000015.1, read as the reverse complement.
CAAGTTGTTGGCACGCCCCTGGTTCACGATCTGACCGGTGTCGACGGTGAAATTTCTGGAGAAGAAATAGGACGGCGGCAGACCCGCGGTACTCAGGGCCCACCAGTAGTCCTCGACCAGCGGAAGAACACTCGTTCTGATGTGTTCACATTTCCGCGGGTCTCGCGCCGACCACGCGTCGGCCCGAGCGCGAATCTCGGACAGCACCGCATCCACGTCCGCAGCCGTCGCGTCCGGCCATTCCGCCCGCCGCCCGATGCCCGCCGACTTCTTCACCGCGAGCAGAGCGGTCAGGAACACCCGCTGCATGTCGTTATAGCCCGCTTTGCGGGTCAAGGACTCGGGGTAGATATTCAAGCCGGAGAACCCGTCTTCATCAAAGCCTGGATCCACCGCGTAGTAGGCGCCGTCGACGTTCTCCAGCAGACACAGCCTCCGGCGCGTACCAATCCGCTCGATGTCGTCATTCGAGACATCCGTCATCGGTGCTACAACAGCGTGCCAGTACTCTGTGGCCGGGAGATCGAAAACCGGGCCGGCCGCCATCGGCTCTCCATCCGGCGCGCACCGGCTGTCCAACCCCGTTATCCGTGTCATCGATGGAGCCTCGGGCGCGGGATTCACCGCGACCAGTAGATGCGGACCACAACGAATCCGGTGATGCCCGTCCACGAACTCATCGATTACCTCTGCTCTGCCCACCAGCGGTGCGAAACGCAGCTCGACACAGGTGCGTTCACGCACCGACTCGGCCGCGGTGAACCGTGGCGTGTACGTCCGCAGCACATTCGCAAAGTCGAGCAGGTACTCCTGCCGCGCACCGGGCCGACGCGATTCGGCTGCAGCGGTATAGGACCAGGTCCAGGGAGTAAACGACAATCGGACGCCGGCCAGCGCGTCGACCGGAAGTTCGGCCAGTGCACTGTGCATCTGCTGCAACTGCGGGTTCGACCGAGCGAATCCGACAGTGGTGATACGAACACCGCAGCCGAGCTCCGCCGAGCACAACCGCACGTAATCCAGGAGTTCGGAATATGATCCGATGTCGTTGTCGATGTAAGGGAAAAGCACTCTCGGTTTGTGTGTCCGCTCGCTCGCGATGGCGATGCCTCGCTCCGACGCCGTCGTGCGCATCGCCCAGATCAGTGCCCGCAACGAGCTCCTGGGCAACTGCCACACCACATTTGCTGCGTGCTGGCTACAGAATGCACATCTGTTGAAGCATCCTATCTGTGGTTGGAAATACTGAAGCCGGGTGAATGCGTCATCGGGAACCGATCGCAGAAACTCGAGGATCCGGTTTCGTTGCCGGATTTCGTCGTCGGAGACGTCTTCCGGAGTTTCATCTTGTAGCAAGTATTCGGTGGCAGTCACCCGTACCTCACCTCCCCACGGCTTCGGACAACAGTTTCGTCACGCGGTCTATGTCCTGCTCTGTCATTCGTGTGTGCAACGGAACACGCAATACCGTGTTCCACGCCTGATCGGCCCCTGGTGGCAAGGAGGCGCCGAGGATCGCATCCACACCCCGAACCGGCACCCCATCGCCGATGAGTGCCCGTTCGGCGAGTACGCGCCCATGCGCCGAATCGAACCGAATCAGCGCGGAGGTCCAGGTGCCCCGCGACCCAGGCGCGCCCGTCAGCAATTCTGCGGCCGGGACATCCCCCAGCCGCTCAGCATATCCCGTCGCGACGTCGCGACGGGCGTCGAGAATGTCGTCCAGGCGATCGAACTGCGCATTCGCCATCGCGGCGGTGACGTCGCTCATGCCCACCTTCGGATAGCCATCGATCGGCGAGATTTTGCTCGGGCTGCGCGGAGTCCATGCCAACAAGCCGCCTTCCCCGGAGGTGATGCTCTTCGTGGCGTGCAGACTGAACACACCGAACTCACCGTCGCGTCCGACCGGTCCGTCCCGCGTCGTGCCGCCAAGTACCGACGCGCAATCCTCGATCAACGGAATGCCCGCCGACTCGCACAGGTTGCGAACCGGCGCGCTCTCGCCGACCAGTCCGTCGTAGTGCACATACACCACGGCTCCGGTGCGTTCGGTGAGACAATCCGCCAACGACTCCCCCGACAATGCCAGTGTCTGCGGCACCACATCGGCGAATACCGGGGTCCCGCCCGCAAAACGGATAACGTCGACGACGCCCTCGCACACAATCGGACTGGTGATCACCTCACGGCGGTCGCCGGACAGGATGTGCCGCAATGCAATCCACAGCGCCACGCTGCCGGAGCAGGTGGCGATGGTACGCCGACCCAGCCGCTGGCCCGTTCTCGACTCGAACGCAGCGACCTCCGAGCCAGCGGCCACCCGCCCCGACTCGATGGCACGGGTCACCGCGCACACATCCGCGGCGGTCAAATCCGGCCGAAAGAGCGAGAGATCCGAGTCAGTATCTGACACGATGGAAATGCCTTTCGTACCAATTGTGTGGGTGGGTGAGCACGTAGAGAATGGTCGGCCGGTCGGCCAATTGCGCACACAGGCAACGCGCATCGTCGGTCAAGATTCCGCGGTCGAATCGCCGCCAGCAACCGAGGCTGTCGGTAACGTATCGCGATGCGTGAAAGAGACCGAGCGGCTCGCACCCGTAGGCCTCATACGAAAACCCATGGGCGGCCGGATCAATAGATGACAGGAAGTCCAGATTATTGTCTGGCGTCTGATCACGATGGCTCGCGACGCCGGGGGGCTCGTCGGTCCCCGCCAGCAACCGGAAGATCGAGACCTGAAGTTGCAGCGCTCGCTCACGTGGGACACCGGTCGCCGACTCGTAATCGAGGGGCTCCGCATGCAGACCAATTTCGTGCCCGGCCGCCTGCAAGTCCTTGACCAGGCTGTAGACCTCGTAACCAAAGACGTTGTACCCGTTCGCCGAGACCCGCCAGTAGTACGTCGCCAGTACGCCAAGGGAGTTCTCGATCGCCGCGAACTTTGCAGCCCGCTCCGGTGCCTCGTCCACGTCGTGTCGAAGTACGATCGTCCGGTCGCCCGGCGCCGTACCGACTAGATCCGCGCACCGCATAAACTTATAACCGAGATCTACCGCTCGTCGAAGGCAGTACGCGTAGTGCGAGAACGTGAAATCACAATCGTGGTCACGCATGATCCAGCACCTGCAGCGGATAGGCGGCGGCGATCTCGTTCATCCAGATCGACTGATCTTGCGTCACACCACCGGAGGCAATCACGCGACGCAGGGAGCGGATATTGCTATAGGCGTCATTCTCGATATCGGTGATCGCACCGGACCGGACCGCGTGCACTACTTCGGAAATGCCTTGCTCAACCGTACGGGTCTTCCGATAACCGAGTTCGGCCAGCCGCTGGAAATCAACACGGTAGCTGCGGAGATCCTCGCCGTCGGCCGGATCACCGAACCGCACCGTCGCATCGGGCACTTCCGCACCGATCCGCATTGCGAGCTCGGCGATGGTGAGATTGTCCTCGTCGGACCCGACGTTGATCGGTCCGACATAACCCGCCGACATCAGCAGCTCCACGCTCCTGGCGACATCGAGGACATGAACAAAGGGCCGCCATTGGGCACCACCGCGCACTTCGAGTGCGATGCCCGCCGCCGCCCTCGCGCTCATCAGATTCACTGCGGTGTCGAGCCGGGGCCGATGTGAAATCCCGAACGCGGTACCGAAACGCGGGAAGGCATAAGCGGTTCGCCCGCTCAGGATGGAGCCGACAACTCGTTCGATTCCAATCTTGGTGGCGGCATAGACACCGAGCGGACTCGGCGTCGATGTCTCGTCGACCACTGCCGTCTCGGCACCGTAAACACTGCACGTCGAGGCGGCGACGAAGACCGGTATGTGCAACTCGTCAACAACCTGAGCCGCACCGATCACACTCGTATAGGTGAGTTCCACGGCAAGATCGACGTCCACCTGACAGGCCGGCTCTCCCACCAGGCCGCCCATATGAACGCACGCGTCGGCGCCCCGCAGGACCTCGGTCAACGTATCCTTGCACCGATAGTCGGCACGGATCAGTTCTATATCACCGCAGCACATCTCGTCGCTCCAGCGATGTCCGTACATGAAGTTGTCGACAGCGCGGACGGTATGACCCGCCCTAGCGAGGTAGCTCGCGATGGCGCTGCCCAGATAGCCGGCACCGCCCAGCACCGTGACTTTCATACTCACGCTCCTTCCGCCATCACCCGCAGCCACGCCGGAATGGCCGACGGATTCCTGCTGATCCAATCCACGTACTCGCGCACGCCTTCCGAAAAGCTGACGCCGGGTTGCCAATTCAGGAGCCCGCGGCATACCTCCAGATCGGCGACACCACCCGCGGGATCACCGGCCGGCATATTCGTGGAGACCACGTCCATCGCCGGGAAGTACTCCGCCAATTCCGTTGCCACATCGCAAATGGATGTCCCAATCCCATTGCCGATATTGATGATTCGCCCCGATGCTCGGTCCGTCACCGCAGCTCGGATGGTTCCCTCGACGATATCGTCGATATGGGTGAAGTCACGGATTTGATGGCCGCCTCCGTTCAGCTGGATCGGCAGGTCCAACATTGCGCGCATGGCAAAGATGGCGACCGCCCAGCTATGGCTGCCTTCCTTCGGAATCTGCGGTGCACCATAGACGCTGAAGTAGCGCACTACCACGGTGTGGTCGGGTGCGTCGGCTGCCAGCGCGATTCGCTCTCCTGCAAGCTTCGACCTGCCGTACACGGAGATCGGATCCGGCGCCGCAGACTCGGCGAAGACCTGCGGGCCATCGCCTCCGAGCCCACCGTTTCCGTACACACTCGCGCTGGAGACGAACACCGCCCGCCGCACTCCCGCCCGGCGCGCGGCGCCCAGAACCGTTGCGGTGCCATCCACGTTCACGCTCTCGCATTCGGCGGGGACTCGGGTGCATGCGGCCACATCCGCGAGCGCCGCCGCGTGTATCACGACATCCTGATCCCGTAGTGCGGCCGCCATGGCCGCACCATCGCGGATATCCCCAACTATCAGATCGATCCCGGCATCGGTGTCGAACAGATATCGGAGGCTCTCGTCGGGGTAGGCGCTGAGGTCATCGAAGGCCCGCACCTGCCCGCCGGAACCGGCGATACTGCGACAGATCGAGCCGCCCACCAACCCGGCACCGCCGGTCACCAGAAACTTCAGACCTCGCACATCGACTTCGCTACCGCGCATTGCTCACCTTCTCTACCCTCGCGGACTTGAATATTCCCTGGCGCACAAGGGCACTACCTGCGATGCTTGTGCAAAGTCTCCCCAATGACCTCAACCACGCGGTCCGCCTCTTCCTGCAGCAAGCCACCGTGCATGGGAATGCTGAATATGTTTGCCGCCACAGATTTGGCAACGGACTTCCCTCTCGTGTGCAGCCGCGCGTCTCGATAGAAGGGCTGGCTGCTGATCGGTGTGAAATGAATCGAGGTTCCGATGCCCCCGGCACGCAGCTCTTCGATGAATCTGCCACGCTCACAATCGATTAGGGCCGGATCCAACTCCAGCATGTACAGGTGCCAGCCGTGCATCACCTCTGCAGCGACGCTCGGTAGCCGAATTCCGCTCAGCGCGCCGAGCGTAGCGTCGTATCGCCTGGCGATGTTGTTCCGATTGTTCTGCATGTCCACGAGACGCTCGAGCTGAGCCAAACCGACTGCCGCGGACATACTGGGCATATTGAACTTCAACCCCGCCACAACTACCTCGTAATACGGGTTGCTGCCGTCTATCCGACCGGTCAATGTCTTCCGGATGCCGTGATTCGCAAAAAGTCTGGCGATATCGAGATTCTCCTCGGAGGCTATCAAAATCCCGCCCTCGCCGGTCGTCATATTCTTGTTGGCATAACAGCTGAACGCCGACCAGTCACCGAACGAGCCGACCGGTGCGCCTCGATAGGACGCACCGATTCCGTGCGCGGCGTCCTCGATGATGAGGAGGCCCCGCGCGGCCGCTATCGCACGCAGCGCGTCCATGTCGTCGGGATGACCCGCCATGTGGATCGGCATTATTGCTCTGGTGCGCGGTGTTATCGCGGCCTCCACCAGTTCCACATCGAGCCGCAGGTGGGGCAGCGTCACGTCGACGAGTACCGGCGACGCACCACATGCCACAATGACATTCGCGGTGGCCGCGAACGTGTAATCGCTGGTGATGACCTCGTCTCCGGAACCGATACCGGCGGCGCGCAGCGCGAGAAACAGTGCCGCGGTGGCGTTCGAGACCGCGATGGCGGGCCGGTCGCCGATCATGTCCGCGAATTTTCTCGCGAACTGCTCGCTGACCGGGCCGCTGGTGAGCCAGCCCGAGTCGAGAACTTGCAGGACGGCGACTTTCTCCGCCTCACCGATAATCGGTTTGCTGAACGGTATGAACTCGGTCATCGTTCGACTATCGACTCGGCTTGTGCATGACGTAGATGAACTGTTCGGAGAGCTGGTCGGCAACGTCGTCGACCGGCCGCGAGTCGGCTTCGACCGCAAACTCGCGCATCTTGGCGGCGACCTCGGTCTGATTGTTCGCGATGAGATGACGCGCCACGGTCGTCGCGGGGCTGCCATAGAGCTCGTAGACTGCCATCCCGCAGTCGACGAGGCGGCGCAGCACCGCCCTGGTCGGCACTACATTGCAGAGGTATCCGTTGGGTTGCTGTTGTTTCGAGCGGAACGGGTTATCCGCGTTCCCGGCGAGAAATACGCTGTTCTCGCTGTTGACTTCCAGCACCAGGGTCCCGCCTGGCTTGCACATCCGCACCAGGTCGGCCAGAAACAGATCCATGGCCTCCGGAGGAAGATGTTCGACCAGGCCGAGGCACACGACGACGTCGAATCCGTCGGCATAGCCTTGTTTTTCGGCGACGGTCAGCGCGTTGGCCTGTACGGTGTCCACCTCGACGGCATGCTCGGCGGCCGCGGTGCGAAGCACCTCGAGCATTTCGTTCGACGCATCCACACAGGTCACTACGGCGCCGCGGCGCGCGAGTCCCACCGAGATCCGCCCGATACCGCAACCGACATCCAGAATCCGCAGGTCCGAGATATCAGACGGCAGCACCCGGTCGAGCACCGCGCGGTGCCACCGGTCATAGGTGTGATTCCACTCGCTCGATCTGCCGAAAGCGAGAACAGCTTCCAAATTGTCGCGTGCGGCGGGAAGACGCGTCCGACCCCAATACTCGGCAGCCAAATTCGACGAATATCGCCGCGACGTTTCCGCCATGAAATTCCTCCCTGTCCAGTTAACGCGATTCCGCCACCCCGGCGGAGCCTCCGTTATTCAACCCCGAATTATTCTACAAATCTAGAACAAGCCCGACGGACCCATCAACAGCATTCCGGCCGGTTTGCAGGTCACGCGTCCTAAATTTGTGTCCGGTGCGGACACCAGCATGCGAGGGCTGTATATCGTCGACGAAATCAACCCAACAGACCCCACTCCTCGAGAAGATCGGTCAATTCCGCCAAGCGGGCAGGCGTCAGCTCCTTGTTTGCGGTATCTGCCACCGAATCCTGCGTTGCGCTGTAGTGCCACCGGACCATCTGCCGAGTGAAGACCACCGATCGGTCCTTCACCGCCGGACCGCGGATCATCAGGGAAACCGTGTCCGGCGCCGCCGTCACCGCATGAACCACCGAATGGTGCAGAACATATCCATCGCCGGGACGCTCACTCCGTGCGTGCACGATCAGCGGCAGAGTTCCTTCCGGGGCGTCGCCGTACAGCACATGGTGGTACTCGCCCTTCAGGACGGAAGTCGCGAAGGTCCAACGATGATTGTGCGGCTGGTCCGAGTGATTGGGAAGAAACACATGGAGCCTGACCCTGATACCCGAGTCCTCATCCGAATAGAGAACGAGCTTGTCCACGGAATAAAACTCTTGATGCTCGCACAAACGAAGCAATTCGGGGCGCTCCGGCAGCCGCCGGACCGCAGCCGCCAGGACGCCCGGGCGCGCGATTATCTGTTCGAGCGCCGCACTCGTATGCTGCTCGACCGCACCGATGTCGTCCCAATCGAGTAAGTGCAGCGGCTCGATGATTTCATCCATGTTCCCGCTCAATTCGCCATCTCCTCGAACTCGTGCCGCTTCGCGATGACCTGGCAGCCGATACGGCGCCACCCCCGTCCTCGCAGCGCGGCCCACACCTTCGGTCCGCGCGTATCCGAGCCCATCGTGACCGTCCCGCGAACCCGATCGACCCCGACCAATCGCGCCGCACTCGCCAGCAGTGGCTCCGCCTGCCGTGTATCGGCACCCACAAGGTCGAACAACTCCAGCCGCTCACAGCCATCCCAGTCGTCCTCGACCAGCAGCAATACTGCGGCGAGCGCATCCGAGGGGGAATAACAGGCGAAGCAGTCCGGATCGTCGAGTAGGCAGGCGAGGTAGCCCGCCAATGCCGGCTCCTCGAAGACGAGCCCGCGCGCTGCCGCGCCATTACGCAGCGACGTTTCGAGGCTCGCCACAACCCACGCCGGCGCGTCGGCCAGCGCCGATCGCCGAACATCGGCGCCTGCATAGTCATCGGGCGCCCGCTCGACATAAATTTGGCTGCACGGCATATGCAGCAGGTCGGCCGCACCGGGCACCTCGACCGAAAGCATCTCCTCGGTTCCGTCTGCGCCTGCCCAACCGAGCATCGCCCGCACCGCAGTAGGTGTCGGCACCGCCCCGAACCGTACGATCCGGGTCTGTACGCCGGTGACCGGATCGACGTCGATACCGGTGAGAAAGGGAACGGCATCGGACCTATAGAGCTGCCCCTCGCTGATCCACTCCTCGATACACGGCACTGCGTATGGAACAGTCAGCGCGTCCAACACGTCGTGCAGCGACGTCACCATTTCCACGGCCCCAGCGGACACCGATTGTCTCCCTCTTGTTTGAAGGGTGGGGCAGGCGCCTGTAGCCGACCGACCTGCCCCACCTCAGCCGCTACTTGGACTTCACGGCGTCCTTCGACTTCTTCGACTTCTTCCTACGAAGCACCAAAATCGGACTTGCTGCACCCATAACACATCACCCCCTTCCCTCCACGACTTTTTCATTGGGCCTATTCCGCCCGAAGCGGAAACTCGTCGAGCCACTCCTCGCACACCGAGCCACCCAGCGTCAGGACGAACTGCCCGACCGGCGTCGAAAGATGGGCGCGGGCACCGTCGGTCACCAACTCGGCTTCGTCCAGCAGCTGCCGACCATGGCGGTACAGTTGCCCCCCACGGCTTCCCGACTCGCTCACCGGCATACCGACAAGGGCAGCACCCATTGCGATCAAGCGATCCGCACCGAACCCGCGCTGCGCACCGATCAACAGACGTTCGGCCAGCTCGGCGTGGATTCCGGATCGGCGGCGGCTGACCTCTGCGGCCACCGCGAGTATCGAGGTGACCGGAGCGCGGGTCACCCACCACGGCATGTGCGGAAGCCGGGACCGCTGTCGCGCCAGGGCATAAACCTCCGACAACCACGGGACAGCCGATGGCAAATGGATACTGGCGGCCGCGATCAACGAACGCAACGGCGCGAGCGCTCGATACTCGACGACGAGGTCGACAATCTCGCGGGTGTCAACGGGCCGTATTCGTCCCACGAACACCGCCAGATCGAACACATCACGCATCCGGATCCGACGATCGCGCAACTCCTCGAGCAGACACATCACGCAGTCCGCCAGTGTCAGCGTGGGATCCGCCGGCCAAACACGGTGCCGTGGCGGCATCGTGACCCGATCGCCCTCGTAGGAGATTGTCGACAGATCGACCTCATCCGGATAGGTCAGGTCGGGATGAACCGCCGGTCGTCGCATCACCAGGGTGAGTTCCATCCGGCCACCGACGTGCCAGACCCGAATCCCACCTGGCACCCAGCCGGATTCGGCGAGCCGACGGCCACACCGCCATATCGCTGAGACATCGGGGAGTACCAGATCCAGGTCCGCCATATCGCGAACCAGCTCGTCCGGGTACCAGAGCGCCGCAGACAGCCCCTTCAGGCAGACTGTACGGGGCTCGACGTCCCTGAGCTCGTCAAGAACAGCCTGATACCGATCCACCCGCTCGCGGTGCAACTGCAACTCCGTCGCATACGGTTCACTCACCCGATTTCCGCCTGCGAGCCAGGCGCTCACCAGTGTCGGCAAACCACCATTCTCACCGCGAGCCACTCGGGCCCGTAGAAATGGCTTTGCGTCCGGACGGCCGGCGGCGAAAGTCCCCGCGATATCGTCTATCGGAATATCCTTGGCGGTCGGCACTTCACCCACTGTTTCGCGCACCAAGACCCTCCCCCGGATCACCTTTCAGAACATGTTCACCGTATCCCATAAATTTTTCCTTCTCAACCGCAGATTTGAGTCCTTCCAGCTCAGGCGCGGTCAACAAGTGTCCGGTCCGGACATGACCGACTCAATCCTTCCACGGTTAGCAGATCGTGCAGAAACGACAGTTCCGGGCAGCCCGGCGGCACCTGATAGTTCTGCCACCGGACAGTAATGCCGGATTCTGTGAACAAGTCCTGCTCGAGGTAATTCAACCCCCCGCTGCCGGAGAGATATGTGCGCGCACCGATAAGGCGGCACAGCGCCACCAACCGCGCAGAAGGACTGCGGTGATCGATATCTGTCAGCCCCAGTTCGCTCTGTCGTATCATCGGCGTTCGTATATCCAGAAACGCCATCATGGCGACTAGGCAGGCGTATCCGATATCCGAGAGGCGAGCATCTGCTCCCTGCGCTCCGATCGCTGTTCTGATCGCGTGCCATGCCGCTAGATTCGGGCTGGTCCGATAATGTGCGGCAATTATCCGATCATGTTTGTCCAGCCATCGGGAATCTGCCGGGCGGACATCGCAAATCCGCGTCTTTTCGCCGCTGTGCACAGGTATCGTCAGCCATCGGCCACCCGCGATCCTGTTGCGATGCTGAAAATCGCGGCGGGTGAACTGGAGGTCATCCTGGAGCACGAACACATCAGCGGCGGAAATCTTGTCCAACAACCTTCGCGAGGGTAAATAGGCAGGCTGATGCGCCACCATCACAACCATCGCGTTCATGCCTCCACAGGCAGGCGGGGTACCTCGAGAATCCCGCTGTACTCGACGAGGGCGGCGCCGATGAACAACACCACCAGAAACACACCGCCGCAGACGAACAGCGCGGTGGTGCCGAGCACGTTCCACAGGACCGGTGCGCACGCGATGCCCAACATGCGGAAGCTGCTCTCAATCACCCACTCGACCGATGACGCCCGCGACAGGTACTCGGCGGGAATCACACGCTGAATCAGCGTCTCACGAAAAGTATCGGCGACACAGGTCGCCAACCCGCTGATACCGAAGGCGGTAATGATGGCGACCGGCGCCACAGGCGCGCCGAGCAGAACGATTGGCGGAATAACAAAAAGCGACGTCAAACACGTTGTCCGATAGGCGTTCACGAAGTTCAACCGGGCCGCGACCGGCGCGCCGATCAACGCACCGACACCGGCTGCGGAAATAGACGCCGCCCAGACGATCTTGCCGCCATCCACCTCGTTCATCACGGCGGGCCCGACGGTAACGATGATGCCCTGCGAAACGAACTGCGCGCCGGCGCCCACACAGATCATGGCCAATAGCCATCGGGTGGCGACCACGAATTTGATGCCGTGTACCACGCCCGACCACACGGATCCCGAACCACGCTCGCGTTCGATATCACGCAGCCGCACACCGGCGAGCAGCAGCGCCGACGCCAAGAACGTGCAGCTGTCAACGAGTAGCACATCTACTGGTGCGAATACTGTAGCCAGGACACCGCCCACCGCAGGCCCAATAGTAATGCACAGGTAATACACGAAGTTGTGAGCCGCGTTCGCGGCCTTGAGATTCGACTGCTCCACCAGCAACAGCGGTATGATCCCGCCGAGCGAGGGCCGGAAGAACGACAGCGCGATCCCGTAGACGAAGTACAGCGCACAGAGCGCGGTCAGGTTCAGCTCATCCTGCATCAGCAGGATCGCCGAGGCCGCGACGCACAATGCGGATACGATGTCGGCGGCCACCATCACCCGCATACGCGAATATCGATCGCCGATGCTCCCACCGATCAATGCGAAAAGGAACATTGCCAGGGTCCGCGCGACGATGATGGCTGCGAGGTCGGTGGCTGTTCCCCGCGCGAGCACCGCGAACGCCAATGCAGCCGCGGTCATTCCGTCCCCGAACACCGATACGCCGCGCGCCGCCAGAAACCACGACAGGGACTTCTCCGAGATACGAAGGCGGTCGGTCAACACGGACATGACAGTTCCCCAGCCACCAGTTTATCGACCGCGGCGAGCACATCCGCTCTAATCGCGTTGACACTGCGCCCACCGGCTAGTTCGTACGTGTGGTCGGGCAGAACGGATTCGTACACCGCGTCGAGACGGTCCTGGTAGCGCACGAATGTTTGCTTGAGCGAGGTGCTCTCCGGCTCGTGGTCGTGACCCGATTGGTGGCCACGCAACGGCAGGCCTGCGGCGATCCGACGCCGACAGGTTTCCGCGCTGGGCGTCCGTATCCAGATGACCGCATCCGGTTCCGGCACTCCCGCGAACACATCAGTCAGCAGCGCCGGGGCTATACCACGCATGATTCCCCGCGCGAAGGTTGTATAGAACCATCGATCGGCCAGCACTACGCGTTCCCGTATTGCTTGCTCAACGCCATCTCGCAGACGAATACGCAAGTCGGCCGCCTCCAGGCACACGACAGCCAGGGGATCGAGCCGGTCGTCGATCTTGAGCTTGCTGACACCCGAGCCGAGCCCCTCCGCCGAATTCCATGTCGTGACAATCGCTTCGATGCCGGCACCACGCAAATGCTCCCTGGTCAGCGCAAGCTGCGATGATTTGCCGGAGCTGTGCACGCCTTCGAAGACGATCAGCATTTCTCGGCCCACGCAGTCGTCATCCTCCGATACCGACTTCTACTGGCTTTCGTTCGACGGCTTTGACGCCCTCGACAATGCGCTCGAACTGCGCGATTGTCATGCGCTCGGCGAAAAACGACGGCACCATAAGCACCGTGACATCCCCAGTGACCGAATAGAACTCCGTCAAACACCGATATCCGACTTCCGGCACCATATAGGGCTTTTCGTGTGGCAGGTGCACTGTGATGGCCTCGGTGTCCAGTACCGGCACGATCCCGTGGCGTTGGATCCGGTAACCGAACTCCAAGTCCGCGTACCAGCCCGTTGGATCCAATCCCGCATCCACCCCGCCGAGTTCGTCGAACAGCCGCTTCGGCATCGAATGATTCCCGAAGCGCATCGCGAGCCAGCCCACCGACGACCGGCCGAATCGTCCAGAAGCTATTGTTTCCTCGATATCCACGTACGACGGCGGCCGCTTCGACATCTTGACAATCCAATTGAAATCGTCTCGCACATCGGCGACCGAAAGGGTGAACTCACCGATCTGCATCGCCTCGACCAAACTGGTATGCGCACTGTCATCGCCGATAATATCGTTGCGCTCCCCGGTGATGACATCGCGCAGCAGCTGAGTCGGCCAGCAGTACAACTCCCGCCCGATCACCAGTCTTTCGCCTGCGGCCTGGTGCGCGCGCAGATGCCGCCGAAGCAGGCTCTTTTCCGCGAGATTGTCATCGATCGCGAAGAATAGCACCTCGGCCCTCGCCGCTGCGGCGGCCACGTTGTAGCCCGTGCACATACCGGTCGGCGGTTGGCGTTTCACCACGAGATTATCGGCAACGATCTGCCACTCGTTCAACAGCTCCTCGACTGGCACGTCACTGCCATCGTCAATAAGGATGATTTCATAGAGTTCGTTCGGCAGATCTTGATTGAGGAATGATTCAATGGTCAACCGCAGTCTGCTCGCCCCCTGATGCTCCTCATTTATCCGGCATGGTAACAAGACAGCAATCTCGCGCATTTCGCCCCCATTCTTGTCAGCGGGAGAGGTTCTATTACCACGACCATCATTCGCGGGAACACAGTCAGCTCATCGATACACCATGCCAGTAAGCCCCCTCCCGAGATGAGCTGCCGACACCGCGCGTACCGAGTACAACGAGCCAACGTAACCGCCACGAAGCAGCCGCTGTCGGCCGAGCCTAGATGTATCGCCGGCTGCTGCGCAATCGCGCGGCACGTCATCGCACGTCATCCCCCCCGAGTCTGCGTCCGGTCCGGCCACACCACATCCGGGTATCACGACTCCCCGTGGACCACCACGTAGGCGAAACCATCCCAGCCCCCGACCGGTGTACCGAACAGCCGCTCGGCTCACCGGTCACGGCACTGACAGCGGAACGATCCGCTCGTGCGTAGCCAAATTCGCCGCGAGCGCGCGGATGGCCAGGCAGTCTGGTCGCTCGAACCCAGAGCCGCGGACAGCGTTCGCGATGCTGCGTCAGGCCGAGAACATCGCCGCGACGGTGGTCTCGATTCGCGACCGCACCCCGTTGCCCGATTACAGCGCAACGTATTTGGTGCCGAGGTACTCGTCGATGCCTTCGCTGCCTGCTTCCCGGCCGAGGCCGGATTGTTTGATTCCGCCGAACGGACCGGCTACGTCGGAGATGATCCCACGGTTCACTCCGACCATGCCTGCTTCGATCGCTTCCGAACCTATACCACCCTCCGACCAGCTACGACCTCGGCTTCGGCACGGCGGTCGTGGAGCCGCTCACCACACCGTGACACTCTGGTCACTTGTCGCACACCAATTCTCGTGGTCGACCCTGCGCGTAAGCTCGGCGTTGCGAACCCGGCGCCACGGTGGGTACGCGCAGCCAACGAGGAGCAGTGATGAGACGCCCTGGCCAAGCGACCCGATGGCGAGAGGCGTTGCCCGACGACTCGCGATCCTGGAAATCGGCCACCCTCGGCTGCGCGGCACTGTTCGTCGTCGAGTTCTGCGGGTTTCTCGCGTTGTGGAACGTCCTCGGCTTCGACCGTGTCACGTCGGCGATGGCGATCACCGCCGGGGTGTCACTGCTCGTGGCCCTGGTACTAATACTCGCGAGGCGACAGCCGCGACCGCGTACTCTCGCCACGGGCGGATCGGCGACGAGTCCGGTTGTGGCTCATCGCGACGGAGATGGTCCCGCCATGGTGAACCACGCCATCAACAGCCCGCGGCGATCCCGGTCGGATTGGTTCGGCCCGTGGTCGCCGACCACCCTCACCGCCGCCCTGCTCGTGTACCTGATCCTGTTCCTGCTGCCCTACCTGCTGGCCCTCTGGCTCGTGCTGTGCCCACTGCAGCTGATCGCCGGAACGGTCCTGTGCGCGCTCGGCGGGATCAGGCGGCACGTAGGCACCGGTCTGCTGCTCGCGGTGCCGACCGCGCTCGCGACGCTCATCGCCGCGACCGCACTTCTGCCGTCTCCCTGAGATAGGTGGCCGAGTGCCAGAGCCCGTCGTCTCGAGCGGTTGGTTAGAGCAGGTGGCGGAGGAATCGATCTGGATCTGCGAGGAAGTCTCTGGTGAGCCGAACGGGGAGGGCGTCGTCATAGGAGACGAGGCTGATTGCGCCGTCGTCGGCGATCTCGTAGATACTCGCGCCGGGCATAGCCAATAGGAGGGGTGAATGGGTTGCGATGACGAACTGGCATCCATGGTCGACCAGGTCCGAGAGACGGCTCATGGCGGCGAAGCATCCTTGAGGGGACAGTGCGGCTTCGGGTTCATCCAACAAGTAGAGCCCATTGCGGTGGAAGCGATGCACCATCAGGTCGAGGAACGACTCGCCATGAGAGCGGTGATGCGCGGATACCCCGCCCATCGCTGCCACCTGGTCGGGGCCGAGCCGCTCGGTTTCGGTTGCCACATTGTAGTAGCTTTCGGCGCGAAGAAAGAACCGACTACGTGGTTTGTCTATGCCCCATCGGAGTATGAGGTGATCGCTCAGTGGCGATTCGCTGGATCGCGTGGCGAACCGGTAGTTCTGGCTTCCCCCTTCTGGATTCATGCCAGCGGCAACTGCGATCGCTTCCAGAATTGTCGACTTCCCGCTGCCGTTCTCTCCAACCAGAAACGTCACACCCTCAGCCAAAGGCAGGCTACCGTTCTGTGCGAGGTAGGTCACGGCCGGCACGTGGAAGGGATATTTGCGAGGGTGGGGACCGGGCGTCATCTGGATATCTCGAATGTAGCCGTGGGCGACAGGTTGGACGGCCTCGCTCAGCTCGTACGGGCGGGCGGTCATTGCGCAACACCGGACAGTCGAGATTCTCCCATGAGCATGGGGTCACCATCCACGGCTACACGCCCGGCCCTGATCAGGTCGATCAGCCTGCGATGTATGACGTAATCGCTGATCGGGAAAGGTTGCGAAACCATGGCATCTGCGATGGCGCGAGTCATCGGCGTCGGCTCTACAGGGATGTGCTCAAGGAGTGCTTTGTCGCAGAAGTCTTCGTCCACCGAGGCCAATCCGGCCGTGGTCACCACGCGAAGCCCCATGCCGACAATCTTACTGGGGTCTCATGCCTATGCTCGTCGACAGGAGCTCGCCGCCGCCCCTTCACACATGAGCCGAGGTCGCGCGGCCCCCGCTCACCACGACTGCCGTCTCCGAAGCGGTACCGGAGGCGGTCGGCCACCTTCTGTTGGACGGTAGGCAAAGACGCATCACCCGTCGACTGCCGAGTACGTCACCACGAGTGGGGCGTGATCGGAGAGCCGCTCGGCGGGTGAGGGTTCCTTGTCGACGACGACAGACGTGGCGAGGCGGGCGAGACCGGGTGTCGCGAGTTGGTGGTCCACTCGCCAACCCACATCCTTGGCGAACGATCGACCCGCCCAACTCCACCAGGTGAGTGGACCGGGGCGATCGCCGTGCACCTGGCGCACCACGTCGACGAGCCGGCGCGTGCCGAGAATCGAACTGAACCACTCGCGGTCGGCAGGCAGGAAGCCGTCCATCGTGCGGGCGGCACGCCAGTTGGTCACATCGTGGCGGGTGTGCGCGATGTTCAGATCGCCGGTGAGGACGAACTCACGTCCCGCGCTCAGCGCCGCAAGCCGGTTCCGGTGCACTTCGCGGGCGAACGCCGCGAGGAATCTCTGCTTCCGTTCGTACTTGACCCCACCGTCGGGCTGTTCGCGCATAGATCCCGGGCGCTGCAGATGCGAGGGCAGACCACCCTTGGGAAGATAGAGGCAGGCCACCGTCACCGGTCGGTCGGCCAGGTCGACCTCGATATAGCGTCCCTGCGCGGCGAACTCACCGAGTCCGCGGGCCCTGGGTGGGTGCGTCACCCACGTCCGCACGGCAGCGGCCGGAACCCTCGTCAGTACGGCCACCCCGTTACGACCAGCCACAGAACCCACGTCCACCGCCGCCGAATAGCCCGCGAAAGTGCCCACATCCGCTGCGGAACAACGCAACTCCTGCAACGCGAGCACATCGACCGACCGCGCCCGCAACCACCGGTCGAATCCACGACGACGTGCCGCACGGATTCCGTTCACGTTGAATGTGGCGACAGTGAAAGAATCAGCGACCGACGAACCCATGGCAACACTGTGCCGGAGTCCCCCGTCACCCGCTCGGGCAGCTCCGGTATATGACCTCGGTGCGCCGGGGAGGTCGGCGAACTGGTTCCTCGCGCAAGCCGATGGATGGGACCGTGTTCTCGCTTCCCCCAACGGCACTCGGCTTATCGACGCCGAAGCGCTGGCAGCTCAGACCGGAAATCCCGTGCGGTCCGAGTTCACACTCCCCGATACCTTGGACCTGCTCCTGCCACCCGACACCTTCGATGCGCACGGCTGCTGCCGTGCATGTCATACCGAGGTTTCGCTTCAATCACCAGTCGCCCAGAGCAGATCCCCAGGTTGGGCGTCCCGTCTTCGATGTACCCCGCGCCATGGGCACCTCGAATACGGGTACAGGAACCGATCCGAACCGGCGGTGCGTGAGTACTCGCTGTCGGCGTACTTCGCTCGATACGACGCGTCGACGGCTCGGTTCGTCTGCTCGTCATCCGCGGCGACGGGTACGAAGCGCACGGTATTCTCCACGCCGCCTGCGCGGATACGTCCCCGGCCGGTCTCGAGTGCCGGGCCGTACCAGCTGCCTCGTGTGCCGTTGTAGGAACGAATGAAGATCCGGTCGCCGACCGGCACGGACCAGATGTCGACGGTCTTCGGGGTGGTACCGCCGGGCAGGGTCGCGGCCCCGCCGACTATCGGCGGGGCCCGTCTGTCGCGGAGATCAGTCCTCGTAGGCGTCCAGCGGCGGGCACGAGCACACCAGGTTGCGGTCGCCGAACGCGCCGTCGATGCGGCGCACCGGTGGCCACACCTTGGGCCTGGTGTGGCCGATCCCGCGCGGGTACACCGCGACCTCACGGCTGTAGGGGTGATCCCACTCGCCGACCAGGCTGGCCGCGGTGTGCGGGGCGCCGCGCAGCGGATTGTCGGTCACCGGCCAGACCCCGGCGGCCACCTGATCGATCTCGCCGCGGATGGCGATCATGGCCGCGATGAACTCGTCGAGTTCTTCCAGGTTCTCGCTCTCGGTGGGCTCGACCATCAGCGTCCCAGCGACCGGGAAGCTCATGGTGGGGGCGTGGAATCCGTAGTCGGTCAGGCGCTTGGCCACGTCGTCGACGGTGACACCGGTCCGCTTGGTGATCTCGCGCAGGTCGAGGATGCACTCGTGGGCCACCATGCCGTTCTCGCCGGTGTAGAGGACCGGGAAGTAGTCGTCGAGGCGGCGGGCGATGTAGTTGGCCGACGCGATCGCCGTGAGTGTCGCCGCGCGCAGGCCATCGGCACCCATCATCCGGATGTAGGCCCAGGTGATCGGCAGGATCGAGGCGGAGCCGTAGTTCGCGGCCGAGACCGCGTGCGAGCCCGCCTGCCTCGGGTCACCGGGCAGGTACTGCGCGAGATGGGCGCGCACGGCCACCGGGCCGACACCCGGACCGCCGCCACCGTGCGGGATGCAGAAGGTCTTGTGCAGGTTCAGGTGGCTCACATCGCCGCCGAAGCGGCCCGGACGGGCAAGTCCGACAAGGGCGTTGAGGTTCGCGCCGTCGACGTACACCTGGCCGCCCGCGTCGTGCACGAGCGCACACAGCTCGGCCACCTCGTGCTCGTACACCCCGTGCGTGGACGGGTAGGTGATCATGATGCAGGCCAGCCGTTCGGCGTGGTCGGCGATCTTGGCGCGCAGATCGTCGAGGTCGACATCGCCGTTCTCCCGGCACTTCACGACCTCGACCCGCATGCCGACCATCGCCGCCGACGCCGCGTTGGTGCCGTGCGCGCTGGACGGGATCAGGCAGGTGTCGCGGTGGTCGTCGCCGCGGTCGAGGTGGTAGCGCCGGATCGCGAGCAGTCCGGCGTACTCGCCCTGGCTGCCGGCGTTGGGCTGCAGGCTCACCGCGTCGTAGCCGGTGATCTCGGCCAGCCACTGCTCCAGATCGCCGATCAGCTTCAGAATGCCGGGCACGTCTTCGGTGGGGGCGAACGGGTGCAGGCGGGCGAAGCCGGGCCAGGTGATGGCCTCCATCTCGGCGGTGGCATTGAGCTTCATGGTGCACGAACCGAGCGGGATCA
The DNA here is from genome assembly GCF_042650365.1 of Nocardia rhizosphaerae. Classification (NCBI taxonomy): domain Bacteria; kingdom Bacillati; phylum Actinomycetota; class Actinomycetes; order Mycobacteriales; family Nocardiaceae; genus Nocardia; species Nocardia rhizosphaerae. The sequence goes on along the minus strand of NZ_JBHSBA010000015.1, from coordinate 485,033 downwards.
TGCTGCGGTCGAGCGCGATGTCCTTGTCCGACAGCGAACGCAGGTAGCGCAGCATCGCGGTCTCGGTGTGGTGGCGGGTGAACGCCGGGTGGGTCAGATACTCCGAGGTGCGGGTCTCGATGGTGGCGGGCTGGTTGCCCGCCGCGGCGTCGGGAGCCTGTGCGGTGCCGAAGGATTCGACGACCGCGGCGACGTGGACGTCGGTGGTCGCCTCGTCGCAGGCGATGGCGACATGGTCGGCGTCGACCAGCCGCAGGTTGATGCCCTGCGACTTCGCCTTGGCCACTACGGCTTCCGCGTTGCCGGGCACCTGCGCGAGCACGGTGTCGAAGAAGGTGTCGTGCACCAGTGCCGAGCCGATGCCCGTCGCGACCGCCGCCGCGTGCCCGTGCACCCGGCGGGCGATGGCGCGCAGGCCGTTCGCGCCGTGGTAGCTGGCGTACATGGCGGCGACGATGGCGAGCAGCACCTGCGCGGTGCAGATATTGGAGGTCGCCTTCTCCCGGCGGATGTGCTGTTCGCGGGTCTGCAGGGCCAGGCGGTAGGCGGGCGCGCCGTCGGCGTCGACCGACACACCGACCAGACGGCCGGGCAGCTGGCGGGCGAAGGCGGTGCGCACCGCGAGATAGCCCGCGTGCGGTCCGCCGAAGCCCATCGGCACACCGAAGCGCTGGGTGGTGCCGAAACACACGTCGGCACCCTGCTCGCCGGGCGGGGTGATCAGCGTCAGCGCCAGCAGGTCCGCTCCGGCGGCGACCAGCGCGCCGCGGGAGTGGGCGGCGGCGAACAGCTCGGTCCAGTCGACGATCCGGCCCGAGGCGCCAGGGGTCTGCACGATCACACCGAAGAACTCACCCTCTGGCAGTGCGCCGGTGGCCAGCTCGGCCTCGACGATCTCGATCCCGAGCGGCTCGGCCCTGGTCCCGATGATGGTCTTGGTCTGCGGGAACAGATCGGCGTCGAGGACAAGACGGTTCGACTTCGACTTGCCCGCGCGCCGCAGCAAGGTCATCGCCTCGGCGGCGGCGGTGGCCTCGTCCAGCATGGAGGCATTGGCGACATCCATGCCGGTCAGGTCCGACACCATGGTCTGGAAGTTGAGCAGCGCTTCCAGCCTGCCCTGGCTGATCTCGGGCTGGTACGGGGTGTAGGCGGTGTACCAGGCCGGATTCTCCAGCAAGTTGCGTACCAGGACCGGCGGGGTGAGCGTGTCGTAGTAGCCGAGGCCGATCATCGAGGTCGCCACGGTGTTGGCGTGGGCGAGACCGGCCAGTTCGGCGAGCACGTCGTGTTCGGAGGCCGGCGCGGGCAGCGCCGCGAGGCCGGACTCGTCGAGGATCGTGGCGGGCAGCGCCGTGGTGGCCAGCGCGTCGATCGACGCGACGCCGACGGTGTCGAGAATCCGGGCGAGTTCACCGGAATCGGGTCCGATGTGGCGGTCGGCGAACGAACGGGTCACGGCAGCTCCAAGGTCGGGCGGGTCGACCTGACGGCCGACGGGTACCAGCCCTCCCCCTCTGTCGTGGCGCCTGAGAGATTCGGCGACCCGGCCGACGACGGCCGCGTGCCTTTCCCCGTGGGCGGGCAGCCGGATGCCACCGCTTTCCAGAGGCGTCGAATCACCGCGCGGTCCCTGTTGCCTGAGAGATTGACGGGGAGGTGCTGCTCCTTCGGCGCCCGGACCTTGCGGATCCGGGACTCTCCCGCACGACGGCGACGCTCACCCAGTCTAGAGGTACCAGTGCGCGACCACCGCGCCGCGGCGGGTGTCGCGCTGATCACTCACCCGGTTCTGCGGTTCTCCCTGGCCTTGCGCCGGAACGACAGTTCGTCCTCGGGCCGGTCGGTGATGGCGGTGGCCCGCTCCGCGGGGAAGTCGGCGATGGCGCCGGTCAGTTCCCGCATGGCGCCGCTGACCGCGATTCCGAAGACGCCCTGCCCGCCCTGCAGTAAATCGACGACTTCCTCGGGCGAGGTGCACTCGTACACCGAGGTGCCGTCGGAGAACAGGGTGATCCCCGCCAGATCCTGCACGCCGCGGCTGCGCAGGTGATCGACGGCGATCCGGATGTTCTGTAACGAGATCCCCGCGTCCAGCAGTCGCTTGACGATCTTGAGGACCAGGATGTCCTTGAACGAGTACAGCCGCTGACTTCCCGAGCCGGCGGCGCCACGGATGGACGGCACGACCAGCCCGGTGCGGGCCCAGTAGTCGAGTTGCCGGTAGGTGATCCCGGCGACCTGACAGGCGCTCGGCACCCGGTACCCCACCAGATCGTCCGGAACCGAGTCGTCCGGGAACAAGCCAGGCTGCACCACATCCTGCGATTGCTCTTCCACTGACCACTCCTTGCTCTGCCGACGTTCTCGAAGTACCGACAGGCACGACCGATGTTGCCCGGCTTTCGAGATTACTCCTGCCATTGTCGGACGCGCATGGTTGTCGCACCAAGCACCGCACGCGGCGATTCCCTCGACCTCTACTTCAGGTCTAGAAGATCGGAAGTGAATCAGCTGTCGGTGGCCTTGAAGTCGTCGGGCGAGACCGACTCCAGGAACTCCTTGAACTTCTCCACCTCGTCCTCGCGCTCGTCGGGCATCACCAGCCCGGCCTCGGCGAGCACCGGTTCCTCGGCGAAGATCGGGCAGCCGACCCGCAACGCGATGGCCACCGAATCCGAGGGGCGAGCCGAGACCCGCAGGTCGCCGTCGAACACCAGATCGGCGTAGAAGGTGCCCTCCTGCAGATCGACGATCCGTACTTCCTCGAGCGTACGCCCGAGCTCGGTGATCAAGATCTTGATCAGATCGTGGGTGAGTGGCCGGATAGGGGTGACACCCTCCTGCTCGAGCACGATCGCTGTCGCCTCCGCCTGCCCGATCCAGATCGGCAGGTACCGTTCGCCCTCCGCCTCCCGCAGCAGCAGCACGGGCTGGTTCTGTGGCTGCTCGACACGAATGCCGATGACCCGCATCTCACTCATGCTGTCCTCCCAATACTCGCCGCAGGCCGACGCGACCACCGTCGGGCCAGCCGTACCACGAGTCTAGGCGAACTTGCGGCGCTGCAACGGGGACGGCCGAGCCGAAATCTGCGTGTTGCCGCCGCGATACCGGATCCGGCGCCACGCGGTGTCAGTTGCCGAGGGCGGCGCGGACCGCGGCCTTCACCAGCGCCGCGTGCAGGTTCAGCGACAGTGCCGCGAGTTCGCGCACCGTCTCCTCGGCGCGGGCCCGCGCATCGGCGTCGCGGCTCTTGGCGATGGGCGCGGCGATCTGAGCGACGAGGGCCGCCTCGCGATCGGCGGCCAGCTTGAAGGCGCGCAGGTGGCGGGCTTCCAGCCCGAACTCGGCCATCGACTTCGCCGCGCGCGCCAGCGTCACCGCGTCGGATTCGAAGAAACCGCCAGGGCCGGGGACGATCAGTCCGGCGCGCAGCAGGTCGTCGAGGAAGCGCTCGTCGATGCCTGCCTTGTCAAGCAGATCGGCCCTGGTGAGCCGCACCCCCACCTCGACGCGCAGTTCCTCTGGTGTGATCTCGCCGGGAACCACGCCGAGCCGCCGCGGCGGCGCCTGCTCGGTGCCGTCCGCGCGCGCGGGGCCGGATCCCGGTGATCCGGCCTCCGCGGCGCTGTGGCGCGAATGCGCGCGGGCGCGCGCCTCACGCACGCCCAGCGTCGCCGCGCCGCTGTCGATCGCTTCCAACTGCTCCTTGATCACCTTGAGCGGCAGATACTGATCGCGTTGCGCGGTCAGCACGAAACGCAGCCGTTCGTAGTCGGCCACCGAGAACCGCCGGTAGCCCGACGGTGTGCGCTCCGGCCGGATCAGACCCTCCGACTCGAGGAACCGGATCTTGGAGATGGTGATGTCCGGAAAATCTGGTCGCAGCAGGTCGAGTACGGAGCCGATCGACATCCCTCCGCGCGCCCACTGCGCCGCCCCCGTCACAGCACTGTGCCCTTCGCGGGCACCAGCACCGTAGGGGTCATCGCGACCCCGCGCCCGACGCCGATTCGTTGGTCTGCGCGCGCGGGCCGGTCAGGAACACCAGCCGGAACTTGCCGATCTGGACCTCGTCGCCGTTCTGCAGCTCCGAGGAGTCCACCGGCTCCCGGTTGACGTAGGTGCCGTTGAGGCTGCCCACATCGACGACCTGGAACGAGTCGTCGTCCTGACGGAACTCCGCGTGCCGACGGCTGACGGTGACGTCATCGAGGAAGATGTCACTGTCGGGGTGGCGACCGGCCGAGGTGGTCGGCTGATCCAGCAGGAAACGCGAGCCCGCGTTCGGGCCGCGCTTGACCACCAGGAGGGCCGCGCCGACCGGCAGGCCCTCGACGCCCTGAACCGGCTGTTCGCCGGTCGGCTCTCCGGAGCGCGACGCGTCGACCTCGTTGAGGAAGTCCGCGCGGAAGACCGACGTCGTCTCGGCCGCGGTCTCCCCGTAACCCGGGTCCCTGTTCTCGCTCACCGTTTCTCTCCTCCTCGAACCTGATTATCCATGCAAGCAGGTGCTGTTTTAGCCTGACACGACCGGCGCGATCCCATCGCCGCCGAAATGGTGTCCCGGCGTGGATTCCCCGACGTATCCGCTTGGCTTTGACCGTACCCTGCCGGGGCGTGCCCGTGCAGGGAGAACTGTGAAGGCTGGTTCAGCCCCCGATAACTCCTTGATAACCCGCCGCATCCAGCAGTTCGGCGAGGGCGGCGTCCAGCGCCGCCGCATCGTCGAAGGCCAGCTCGAACAGCCAGCCCGCGTCGTAGGGATCGGTGTTGAGTGTCTCCGGCGCGGACACCAGATCCTCGTTCACCGCAACGACTTTGCCACCGAGCGGGGCGTAGATGTCGGACACGCTCTTGGTGGACTCCACTTCGGCGATGCCCTCGCCCGCGGTCACATCCTTGTCGACATCGGGCAGCTGCACGAACACGACGTCACCCAGCTGTGACTGGGCGTAGTCGGTGATGCCGACACGAACCGCCGTTGGGCCGGTCCGCCGCACCCATTCGTGCTCCTCGGTGTAGCGCAGATCCTCAGGGGTCCGGGTCACAGGACGTCCTTTCGTCGTGAACGTTGCACGCAACAGTATCGACTAGCTCCCCCGGTGCGGCACAGGCGGTATGGATCGCGCGACCGCGACCGCCAGCCCGGCGTAGAGCGCCCCGGTCCAGACGTAGAGCGCGGTGCCCCAGATCAGCAGTGCCCAGCCGAAGGCCCACCCGAAACCGGCCCCCGCCCAGTCCATCTCCCCGGCCAGCAGCCACGGCAGCGCGGACATGAGCGCGAAGGTGGCGGCTTTGCCCAGGTAGATCACCTCCGGAGCGGGCAGCTCACGGCGCTTGTACACCGACAGGGTCACCGTGAGCACCGCGTCGCGCCCGATCAGGATCACCGCGATCCACCACGGAATGAGCCCGCGTGCGACGAACGCCACCAAGGTGGTCACCAGGTATAACCGGTCGACGAACGGGTCGAGCAGGGCGCCCAGGCGCGAGGACTGGTCGAGCAGCCTGGCCAGTTTGCCGTCGAGGAAGTCGGTGACGCCGCTGGCGATCAGCAGCGCGAACGCCCAGCCGTCGGCCCGCTCGACCAGCATCAACCACAGGAAAACCGGGATACCGATCAGCCGGAGCAGGCTCAGCACATTGGGCACGGTCAGAATGCGATCGCTGAACACGCCACCGGGTTCGGTGTCGTTGCGTGCCGGCGGTCCCGATTCGGTTGCCACGCCCCTGCATACCGCACCGACCCCCACCAGCGCCATCCGCACACGCCGAAACGTCTGATACCGGACACTCGCCCACCGACGCATCGCCGATTCCGCCGCGCGCCCGCTAGCCTGGGCGGTTGTGTCCGACAGTGTGATGGATCTGCGCACCTATGTCTCCGCCGAGCAGGCCCGCGCGCGTGGCCGGGCGGCCCGCGACCTGGTGCCGGTCCTGGCGCGGGACCGAGCGGCGGCCGGGCATGATCGGCCGACCGTGCTCGAGTTCGTCGAGGCGAGCAACGCGGGCCGGATCGAGCGGCTGGTCCCGCTACGGATCGGCCGGATGGCGGCCTCGCCGTTCACCTTCTTCCGCGGCGCCGCCGGGTTGATGGCCGCCGATCTGGCGGCGGGTCCCGACAGCGGGCTGCCCGCCCAGATCTGTGGCGACGCCCATGCCGCGAACTTCGGCCTGTACGGCACCCAGCGCGGCGAGATCGTCATGGACATCAACGATTTCGACGAGACGATCGTCGGTCCGTGGGAATGGGACCTGGAACGGCTGGCCGCCAGCCTGGTCCTCGCCGGACGCGAGAGCGGCGCCACCGAGGACGACTGCGCGCGCGCCGCCCGCGATGCCGCCCGCTCCTACCGCCGCACCGTCGCCGAACTCGCCGAGCTGCCGTTCCTGCGGTCGTGGACCGCCATGCACGACGAGTCGATCCTGTCCGCGGCACAGGCGCAGGACCTGGTCGACGATTTCGCCAAGGCCGCCAAGAAGGCACGCAAGAACACCAGCGCCAAAGTCGTCGCGAAGTGGACCGAACATCTCGACGATCACGAGACCGGGATCAGCAAGCACCGTTTCGTCAGCGATCCGCCGATTCTCACTCCGGTCGACGAGCAGGTCGCCGAGGCCGTGATCGATGGCCTGGAACGGTACGCGGGCACTATCCGCGAGTCCAGGCGCGCCCTGCTCGCCCGGTTCGCGGTCGCCGACGTCGCCTTCCGGATCGTCGGGACGGGCAGCGTCGGCCTGCACAGCTATGTCGCCCTGCTGCACGGCAACGACGGCGAGGCCCTGGTCCTGCAGCTCAAGCAGGCCAATCCGTCCGCGCTCGCCCCGTTCCTGCCGCAGGCCGCGCCACGGCACGAGGGTGAGCGCGTCGTGGCCGGCGCGCGCAGCGTGCAGTCCGAGACCGACATCCTGCTCGGCTGGTCCACGCTCGAACTGGACCGGCGGGTGCCGGTGATCGTGCGGCAGTTCCGCAACCTCAAGGGCAGTATCGACCCGGCGGGGCTGTCCGCCGACGACCTCGACGATTACGGCAGGCTGGCGGGTGCGCTGCTGGCGCGGGCGCACGCCCGCTCGCTCGACCCGCGCGTGTCGGCCGGATATCTCGATGCCGACGACGAGGATTTCGAGACCGCGATCGCCCGCTTCGCGGTGCGCTACGCCGACCGGACCGAGGCCGATCACGCCGAGCTGGTCGCCGCGGTGGCGGCGGGCCGGATCGCGGCCGAACCGAGCTGAACACCCGGCGCCCGTCCTGACCGGGATCGGTGTGTCGGCGAGCTACGATGTACGCCAACGGTTCTCGGCCCGCGGCGCCAACGACCAGGAAGGGCGGTTTCCATGCTCGTGCGCGTGCAGAATGCGGCAGGCACCGATGCCGAGCTCGCGTTGATCGATTGGTTGCGTACCTGGAAGGACCCGACCAGCCCACACGGCGTGGCCACGATCAACTGCAGCCTGTTCCACGACGATCGGCTGCACCACTTCGACGCGGTGGTATGGACGCCGACCAGCTGCGTGGTGATCGAAGCCGAGACCTTCACCGTCGCCCAGGACGGGGTGCTCGAGATCCCGCTCAACGGCCCGTGGATGGTCTCCGGTGAGCTCGCCCAGTTCGCGGGCGGGGAGAAGTCGACGCCGCTGGAACGTTCCCGCGAGCACACTTTCGCGCTGCAGGACTACCTGGCCGCGCGCGGGCTCGGTCAGCGCGCGGTGCACGGGCTCGGTGTCATCGTGCCGCAGCCGGGTGCGCAGATCGACGTGCACCAGGGCTGGAGCGATCCCAGCTTCGACGTGATCGTCACCGACGATCCGCACCGGCTCGAACAGTACTTCGAGGTGCTGGCCGAGAAGGAGCACAACCGCTGGACGGTCAACGACATCGCGATCGCGTTCCGCGGCCTCGGCATCCTGCCCTATCTGCCCGCGCCGCAGGATCTGCTCAACGAGGGATTCCTCGGCCCGGTCGACGTCACCCTGTGGCACGGCGGGCCCACCCAGGCCCAGGCCGAGCAGTGGGCCGAGGAGCAGGCCGAACGCGAGCGGGAGCTGCAGTCCCGCGGCCTGGTCGCCCCCTGGTACAGCCCGTGGAAGCTGTACCCGCGGGTGCGGGGCGATCTGGACTTCGGCAGGGCGTTCCTGCGGATCACCCTCGCGCTCGGGATGATCATCGCCATCGCCTGGGTGCTGTGGTTCGTGGTCACCGCGGTGCTCACCTACGGCCCGGCCTGAGCGCGGTCACCGCGTCCGTGTCCGACGACCTCGCCCCGCGGATGCGCACCGCGGCCCGCGCGACGGCCATCGGCGCCGGGGTCGCGGTCACCGCGGCGGTCCCGCTGACTTTCCCCGCCGACGGCGGGCCGAGTGCGCTCGACTCGGCGCTCGCCGACCCGATCACGGCGGGCCTGTCCCCCGGTGCGGGCGAATTGCTCGTCGCCCCGAGCAGTGCTCCGGTGGTGCTGGCCCTGTTGCTCGCGGCCTGCGGTTGGTTCGTGGTGCGGCGACAGTGGTGGCGGGCGGCGACGATGCTGGCGGTGCCCGAGCTGGCGGTGGCGATCAACACCTGGGTACTGAAACCGCTGTGGGACCGGCAGTTGCACGACTACCCGGCCTATCCGAGCGGGCACACCGTCCATCTCGTCGCGGTCGCGACGACCTTCGTGTTCCTGGCGACGAGCCGGGCGGCGCGGATCACGGTCGCGCTGGTGACCGCCCTCGCGGTGGCCGCGACCGTGCCCGGCATGGTCGAACTGGGCTATCACCACCCCACCGACGTGCTCGGTGGGGTGGCGGCCGCGGTCGCGGTGGCGACCACGCTGTGCGTCCTGGCCGAGTGGCGCAGAGCTCAGCTCCGGTCGTAGACGCTGGCGTCGTGCAGCATTTCGGCGCGCAACATGGACTCGGGCACACCGAGCGCCTCGACCAGGGTGAGCGCGTCCGGGCGCAACCGGTCGACCAGCTCGTTCACCCCGCGCCGCACCGCTTTGGCCCGCTCCACCGACATGAACCGGTGCATGATGAACCAGGCCAGGTTCTCCTCCAGCGTGGCGTACACGTAGAGATCGCAGACGGTTTCGGCCAGCTCCCTGGCCGCCGGGTCCTCGATCGCGGCGATCCCGTCGACGAATTCCTCCAGCACCAGCCGGTCGATGTGGGCGGCGCCCGCGGCCAGGATGTGGTCCTGGGCGTTGTTGAACGCCTCGAACGGCCCGGTATCGGCGGCCCTGGCCCGCAGCCGGTGCGCGGCGGTGCGCAGCAGGTAGTCCTCGCGGTCGGCGAACAGCTGCACCTGCACCGAGCGCTTGGACAGGTCGCCCTCGTCGACGCTCTCGTCGGAGCGGTCGCGCAGGGTCTGGATCATCTGGCGCACCCCGGAATGCTTGCGCACCACGTCACCGGCCATGGTGGCGGCGAACCGCACCCAGCCCAGCGCGTCCAGATCGCGGACTTCGTCGGAGTAGGCGGTGAGCAGCTCCTTGGCGACGAGCTGGGTCAGCACCACGTTGTCGCCTTCGAAGGTGGTGAAGACATCGGTGTCGGCCTTCAGTGTCACCAGGCGGTTCTCCGTGAGGTAACCGGCGCCGCCGCAGGCCTCGCGGCATTCCTGGATGGCGCGGGTGGCGTGCTTGGTCTGGATCACCTTCAAGCCCGCCGCTCGCTTCTCCAGCGCGCGTTGGGCGGCGGGATCGGTTTCGCGGCCGCGCTGGATCAGGTCCATCCGGCGCACCAGGTCGTTCTGCGCGAACGACAGCGCGAATGACTTGGCCACCAGTGGCAGCAGTCTGCGCTGGTGACTGCGGTAGTCCAGCAGCAGGGTTTCGGCGCCGGTGTCCGGGTCGGCGAACTGGCGGCGCGCGAGCGCGTAGCGCACCGCGATGCTCAGCGCCACCCTGGCACCGGCCGCGGCCGCACCACCGACGCTGACCCGGCCGCGCACCAAGGTCCCGAGCGTGGTGAAGAAGCGCCTGCTCGGATTCTCGATCTCGGAGCTGTAGGTGCCGTCGGGCGCGACGTCGGCGTAGCGGTTGAGCAAGTTCTCCCTCGGCACGCGGACCCGGTCGAAGACGATGCGGCCGTTGTCGACACCGGGCAGCCCGCCCTTGAGCCCGTCGTCGAAGGTCGTGACGCCGGGCAGGTCGGCGCCGAGCTCGTCGCGAATCGGCACCAGCAGGCAGTGCACGCCCTGGTTCGTCCCGTCGGTGATCAGCTGGGCGAACACCGCCGCCATCCTGGCGTGCACCGCGGCACCGCCGATGTAGTCCTTCCTGGCCGACGGGGTGGGGGTGTGGATGACGAATTCCTGGGTGGCCGGATCGTAGGTGGCCGTGGTCTCCAGGTTCGCGACGTCGGAGCCGTGGCCGGATTCGGTCATCGCGAAACAGCCGAGGAGGTCGAGCGAGATGAGGCGCTTGATGTAGTCGCTGTGCCGCTCGGTGCCGAGGTTCTCCACGGCACCGCCGAACAGACCCCACTGCACGCCGGATTTCACCCACAGCGACAGGTCGGCGTAGGCCAGCATCTCCAGGCTGGTCACCGCACCGCCGGGGTCGCCGGTGCCGCCGTGCTCCGGCCGGAACCCGCGGTCGGGGTAGCCGAGTGTCGCGATCACCTTCATCTGTTCGAGCACCCTGGCGCGGGCCGCGTGGATGTCGAGTTCCGGGTCGCCGCTGAAGCGTTCGTCGGCGAGCTGGACCCGGGCCTGATCCCTGAGCTCGCGCCACGGTCCGTCCAGCGCTGCGCGGAGCTGTTGTGCCGTCGTCGATGTGCCGGTAGCCATGGCTTCGACCCTAGCCCGGACCGGGCCGAAGGTGGCGGCCCGAAACTCGAACGCGCGAACTCTTGCCCGCCGATTGAACAGTCGTTTAGTATATTGAACATGTGTTCAGCCAACAGCCCGTATCGCAAGGACCCTCCCCGGAACTGACCACCGCGGCCCGCATTCGCGATACCGCGATCGACCTGTTCGGCGACCAGGGTTTCCGGGTCGGCGTCCGGGCGATCGCCACGGCGGCCGGTGTGTCCCCCGGTCTGGTGAACCATCACTTCGGCTCCAAGGACGGCCTGCGCGCCGCCTGCGACGAGCGTGTGCTCGAGATCATCCGCGACGAGAAACTGCGCGCCATCCGCGCCACCGGCCCCACCGGCATGCTCGACGCGATGGCCCAGATCGAGATGTATGCCCCACTGGTGGCCTACATCCTGCGTAGCTTCCAAGCCGGGGGCACCCTGGCGGAGTCGCTGCTCGAGCACATGATCGCCGATGCGGAGCAGTACATGCAGACCGCGGTGGACGAAGGCAAGCTCAAACCGAGCCGTGACCCCGCGGCGCGGGCCAGGTACATCGTGCTCTGCCACGTCGGAGCCATGAACCTCTACCTGCAGATGCGGATCCAGCACGAGGGAAAACTCGACTACCGCAAGGCGCTCCGGGAACTCTCCGAGGAAATCACCTTCCCGGCACTCGAGCTCTACACCCAGGGCGTGCTGACCGATTCGACTCTGCTCGACAACTTTCTCGAGGAGTATGACGATGTCCTCCCCCACCATCGACCCGGTCATCGAGGTCCGTGACCTGCGCAAGAACTTCGGGCGCTGCACCGCGCTCGACGGGCTCGACCTGCGCGTGCGCACCGGCGAGATCCACGGCTTCCTCGGCCCCAACGGCTCCGGCAAATCCACCACCATCCGCATTCTGCTCGGTGTGCTGCGCGCCTCCGGCGGCGAAGCCACCCTCTTCGGTCGCGACCCGTGGGCCGAGGCGGTCGCGCTGCATCACCGGATCGCCTATGTGCCAGGCGATGTCACGCTGTGGCCGTCACTGTCGGGCGGCGAGACGATCGATCTGCTCGCCCGGATGCGCGGCGGCATCGACACCGCGCGCCGCGCCGAACTGATCGAGCGGTTCGAGCTCGACCCGACGAAGAAGGCCCGCGCCTACTCCAAGGGCAACCGCCAGAAAGTGGCTCTGGTGTCGGCCTTCTCGGCGAACGCCGATCTGCTCGTGCTCGACGAGCCGACCTCGGGTCTGGATCCGTTGATGGAGCAGATCTTCCAGGAGTGCGTGCGCGAGGCGGCCGCGCGCGGGGTGACCGTCCTGTTGTCGAGCCACATCCTGTCCGAAGTCGAGCATCTGTGCGACCGGGTGACGATCATCCGCGCGGGCCGCACCGTGGAATCCGGCTCGCTCGACCAGCTGCGCCATCTCAGCCGCACCGCCATCACCGCCGAATTGGTCGGTGACCCAGGCGATCTCAGCGCGCTGCCCGGAGTCGCGGATGTGGAGCTGGACGGCTCGACCCTGCGCTGCCAGGTCGACGCCGAGCACCTCGGCGAGCTCATCCGGGTGCTCGGTGCCGCGGGTGTGCGCAGCCTGACCAGTGCGCCGCCGACGCTGGAGGAACTGTTCCTGCGGCACTACCATGTCGGCGCCGAGACCGAAGCGGGGGTGCGCGCATGACCGCCATCACGGCCGCTCCCGGCCTGCTCGCAAGAGCCCACACGGCAAGCGAATTCGCCGGCACCGGCCAGATGCTGCGGCTGTCACTGCGCCGAGACCGGGTGATCGCACCGCTGTGGTCGCTGGCGATCGGGCTGATGCCCGCCCTGCAGATCGTCTCGATCAAGGATCTCTACGCCACCCAGCAGCAACTGGACACCTTCGCCGCGACCACCGCGTCGAGTCCCGCGCTGCTGGCCATGTACGGACCCGTCTTCGGTTCCAGCCTCGGGTCCATCGGCACCTGGAAGGCCGGGGCGATGTACGCGATGATCGCCATCGCGGCCGTACTCACCGTCATCCGGCACACCAGGGTCGAAGAGGAGACCGGCCGCGCCGAACTGGTCGGCGCCACCAGCATCGGCCGGTTCGCGGGTCTCACCGGCACCCTGCTGCTCACCTTCGGCGCCGCCACGGTGGCCGGAATCGCTTGTACCGCTTCGCTGCTGGCCACCGGCCTGCCGGTCGCGGGTTCGGTGGCGTGGGGCGTGTCGCTGGCCATGTCGGCCATCGTGTGGGGCGCGCTCGCCGCGGTCGCCGCGCAGGTGAGCACCGGCGCGCGGATCGCCCGCGGGCTCGCCCTCGGCGCGCTCGGCGCCGCCTTCGCGGTGCGCGCGGTCGGTGACGCCGGAAACGGTGTGCTGTCGTGGTTCTCACCGCTCGGTTGGTCGCTGCAGATCCGGCCGTTCGCCGAGGAACGCTGGTGGGTGCTGCTGCCGCTGGTCGCCCTCGCGGCCGGCGCCACGCTGCTGGCCTATCAGTTGCTGCGCACTCGCGATATCGGCGCAGGCCTGCTGGCCGAACGACCCGGCCCCGCGATGGCGGGCGGCTCGCTCGCGGGACCGGTCGGCCTGGCCTGGCGGCTGCAGCGTGGGTCGATGCTGGCGTGGACCGTCGGATTCGCTCTCTACGGGCTGCTGATCGGCGGTTCGATCAGCAGCATCGGCGGCATGCTGGAAGGCAGCGACAACCTGCGCGACATCATGGCCTCGCTCGGCGGCTCGGCCGATCTGGAGAAGTCGTTCATCGCCTACGCCATCATGATGCTGGCCGCCGCGGCGTCGGCGTACTCGATCTCGTCGGTGCTGCGCCTGCACGAGGAGGAGAACACCGGACGGGCCGAGACCGTGCTGGCCGCGGCCGTCGGACGGGTCACCTACACGACCAGCCACCTGCTGTTCGCGCTCCTTGCACCCGCGGTAGCTCTGCTGGTCGCGGGTGTCGGAATCGGCCTCGTGTGGGGAGCGGGCGACGGCGACATCGGCGGCAGACTCGGCGAATCCATGGCGGCCGTCACGGTACAGCTGCCCGCGGTCTGGGTGGTCACCGCGATCGCGGTGCTGCTGTTCGGCGTGCTGCCGAAGTACGCGTCGGTGGCCTGGGCGGTCCTGAGCACGATGATCGGCATCGAACTCCTCGGCGCGTTCGGCACCTTTCCCCAGTGGGTGATGGACCTGGTGCCGTTCGTGCATCCGCCGAAGCTGCCGGGCGGCACCTTCGCACTCACCCCGCTGCTCTGGTTGCTGGTGGTCGCCGTGGCCGGGCTCGCCGTTGGGCTGGCGGCCTTCCGGCGGCGCGATCTTCGGTGACCGCCTCGAGCCGGTGCGCGACGGCGCACCGGCTCAGTAGGCGCCTTCGCCGCGCGTGACCACCCCGATCGTGCGGGCGATCAAGGCGAGATCCAGCACCATCGACCAGTTCTCGACATAGGACAGGTCGAGCCGGACGGAGTCCTCCGGTGACAGGTCCGAGCGTCCACTGACCTGCCACAATCCGGTGAGTCCCGGTTTCACCAGCAGCCGTCTGCGCATCTCGCCGTCGTAGGCGTCCACTTCGCGCTGCACCTGCGGCCGCGGACCGACCACGCTCATCTCGCCACGCAGCACGTTGAAGAACTGTGGCAGCTCGTCGAGACTGTACCTGCGCAGGAACCGGCCGACCGGGGTCACCCGCGGGTCGTCCTTCACCTTGAAGAACACCGGATTGCCGCCGTGCTCGGCGATCAGCTCGTGCACGGCGAGGTCGGCACCGGTCTGCATGCTGCGGAACTTGATCATCCGGAACGGTGTCCCGTCGCGACCGATTCGCTCCGACAGGTAGAACACCGGGCCAGGACTGCTCAGCTTCACCGCCACGGCGATGGCGAGCAGCAGCGGCGCGCTGGACAGCACGACCGCCGCGGCGAAACAGAAGTCGAATGCCGCCTTGCGCCGGGACTTCGCCCGCCCGTAGCGCGGACGGTCGATGTGCAGCATCGGCATCCCGGCCACCAGCCGGTGGTTCAGCCGGATGCCCGCGATATCGACCACCCCCGGCGCCACGATGAGGTCGACGCCGAGCGGATCCAGGTCCCACGCCATGCGCCGGAGTTCGGCCGGACCGAGATGATCGGTGGCCGCCACGGCGACGGAGTCGGCACCACTGCGGCGCACAGCCTCGAGTACCGAGCGGTCGTCGCCGAGAACCGAAGCGCCGCCGACGGTTTCGACATCGGCACCGGCACCCGGCGGTACACACACGCCGACCACCCGGTATCCGGAGTCGGGCTTGTCGGTGAACGCGCTCGCCATCGCGCGCGCCGCCTCGGGCGACCCGACGACCAGGACCGAGGCCTGGCAGTGCCCGTCGGCACGGAGACCACGCAACTGCCACCGCCATGCCAACCTGCCCGCAATCAGACCGAGTAAGCCGGCAGGCAACGCGATCGCGAGATAGCCACGGGCGAACTCGATGCGGAACAGCAGGGCCAGTATGGCCAGCACGCCGAACAGCTTCAACGACGCCGAGACCAGCCTGCGGAATTCCTCACTCCCCGCACCGATCACCTGGGGGGTGCGTGAGCCGTATCCGTGCAGCAACGCCAGCCAGCCCGCCGCGAGGACCAGCGACACGACCGAGTAGCCGATCTCATAGGGCAGCGGCCAGGCCAGCGGCGGATCCTCCGGCCCGTCGAATCGAAGTAACTGCGCGGTGCCGACCGCACCGAACACGGCGATGGCATCGGTGACCGCCAGCCGTCGCACGAACGCGGACTGCCAGCCGACCCGCTGCGCGCCCCGTAGCGAACGCACTCCGGCGACGGCATCGATATCGCCACCTCTGGTGAGCTCGTAGCTCATGAAACCGACACACCTCCCCTATCGGGAGTCGAACTGTTCCGATCGCCATCGACCAGAATGCGACCGTTGTGATGACCGCTACGCCCCTCGATTCGAACCCCGTGGGACGATCGTTACACACCACAGGAAAATCTCCACATCGAAGCTGAAGCGCTCCAAGGCATTCCAGAGATTAGCCCATCACGGCCCGATCGCACGCCGGACGCACGTCGCGCTCGATCGCATTTCCACATGAATGCAGGAAAGTGACCTTCATGGGTGCCTGATCTCACATTCCGGTGAGGATTTCACACTTCGCCAGAAGGTAGCCGGGATGGGGGCGACCTGCGGCGATCGCATCCCGCACCGATTCCGGGCCGCCTGACCGCACTGTTCCGAACATCACGCAATGCCGATGCACCTGTAACGTCTCCGCCGTCCGGACCGAATTCCGGCATGTCCGGTATCTGCCGGAACAATTTCGTGTCTGGTGAAGGTGGACCGCGTGCAATGTCGGCTGTGTGAATCCGATCGGCTCACCAGTGTCCTCGATCTGGGTGCCACGCCACCGTGCGAGAGTTTTCTGGAACCGGCCGCACTGGAGCTGCCGGAGACGACCTATCCCCTGCACCTGCGCCTGTGTGAGTCCTGCCTGCTGTTACAGATCCCGGCGCTGATCACCCCCGCGGAGACATTCACCGAATACGCCTACTTCTCCTCGTTCTCCGACAGCTGGGTTCGCCACGCCGAGCGGTTCGTCGAGACCGCCGCCGCCCGCCTCGGTCTCGGCACCGAATCGTTCGTCGTCGAAGTGGCCAGCAACGACGGATATCTGCTGCGGCACGCGGTGGCACGCGGCATCCCGTGCCTCGGCATCGAGCCGTCTGTCAATGTCGGTGCCGCGGCCCGCGCGGTCGGTGTGCCCACGGAGACGACGTTCCTGCACGAGGAGTCGGCCGCCGCGATCCGCGCCGAACACGGGCCCGCGGACCTCGTGGTCGCCAACAACGTGTACGCGCACATTCCCGACCTGCGCGGATTCACCCGCGCCCTGCGCGAGCTGCTCAGCGACGACGGATGGCTCAGCATCGAAGTCCATCACGCGCTGAACCTGGTGCGCCTCGGCCAGTTCGACACCATCTATCACGAACACTTCCAGTACTACACCCTGCACTCCGCCCAGCGGGCACTGGCGGTGGGCGGACTCACCGTCGTCGATGTCGAACTGCTCGACACCCATGGCGGTTCGTTGCGGTTGTGGGCGCGGCCCGATGCCGTTGCCCGACCTGCCGAACGGGTCGAACAGGTCCTCGAGCTCGAGCGCGCGGCGGGTCTGCACACTCCCGACGGGTACACCGATCTGGCAGGCCGCGCGGCATCGGTGCGCCAGGAACTCCTGCGTTTCCTGCTGCGGTGCCGGGAGGACGGCAAGCGGGTCGTCGGCTACGGTGCGCCGGGCAAGGGCAACACCCTGCTCAACTACTGCGGGATCCGGCCCGACCTGCTCGAATACACCGTGGACCGCAACCCGTACAAGCACGGTCGCTACACCCCGGGCACGCGCATCCCGATCCATCCGCCCGAGCGCATCGATGCCGACCGGCCGGACGTGGTGCTGGTCCTGCCATGGAATCTCGAGCCCGAGATCACCGCCCAGTTGCGCCATGTCGGTGACTGGGGTGGCGAACTGATCTACCCGCTACCGGTCCTGCACCGCGGGGCACTGGAAACGAAAGTGAATCGATGAAGGTCGTGCTGTTCTGCGGCGGTTACGGCATGCGGATGCGTGGCGGTTCCGGCGATGTCGTCCCGAAGCCGATGCAGCTGGTCGGACCCCGGCCGCTGCTGTGGCATGTGATGCGGTACTACGCGCACTTCGGCCACACCGAGTTCGTGCTGTGTCTCGGCTACGGCGCCGAGCACATCAAGAACTTCTTCCTCACCTACCAGGAAACCGCCTCCAACGATTTCGTCATCCGCGACGGCCGGGTGGAGCTGCTCGGCGCCGATATCAGCGACTGGACGATCACCTTCGTCGACACCGGCGTCGAGTCCGCGATCGGCGAGCGGTTGCGCCGGGTGCGTGCGCACCTCGGCGGTGACGAGTACTTCCTGGCCAACTACGCCGATGTGCTCACCGACGCGCCACTGGACACGATGATCGAGCGGTTCCACGCCTCGGGCGCAGCGGCCTCCATGATGGTGGTGCCGCCGCAGTCCTCGTTCCACTGTGTCGATATCAGCGACGGCGGCGAGATCAAGGACATCATCCCGGTCGCGCGCATGCCGCTGTGGGAGAACGGCGGCTACTTCGTGCTCAGCCAGGAGATCTTCGATCTGCTGCCGCCCGGCGGCGATCTGGTGGAGGATGCCTGCGGCACGCTGGCGGGCCAGGGCAGGCTCTTCGGCTATCGACACCTCGGATTCTGGAAGCCCGCCGACACCTTCAAGGAGCGCGCCGAACTCGACGACGCCTACCGCAACGGCTCACGACCGTGGATGGTCTGGGAGCAGGCGTGATCGGATTGTTCGCCCGCCCGCCGCGGCGGATCGCCGTGCTCGGCGCGCACTGCGACGACATCGCGATCGGGATGGGCGCCACCCTGCTGGCGCTGACCGGCGCGGACCCCGAGGTCGAGGTACGCGCCCTGGTGCTTTCGGGTGCGGGCACCGCGCGCGAGGCGGAAGAACGGGCGGCGCTGACCGCCTTCTGCGCCGGCCGGCCACCGCTGCTCGAGGTGCTCGACGTCCCGGACGGCCGAGCACCGGCACACTGGGACCGGATCAAGAACGCGCTCGCCGAGTTCCGGCGCGGGGGCGAACCCGACGTGGTGTTCGCGCCACATCGTGGGGACGCCCACCAGGACCACCGGCTGCTGGCCGAACTCGTGCCGACGGAGTTCCGCGACCACCTGATCCTCGGTTACGAGATCCTCAAGTGGGAGACCGACACCCCGACCCCGGCGCTGTACCACCCGCTCACCGCCGAACTCGCGCATCGTAAGTCGCGCTTGCTGCACGAGTACTACCTGTCCCAGACCGGCCGCGACTGGTTCGACGAGCAGGCCTTCCTCGGCCTCGCCCGGATCCGCGGCGTGCAATGCCACGCACCGTACGCCGAGGCGTTCGTGCTCGAAAAAGCCACCATCAGATGGGGAGAATGAACATGCGGGTACTGGTCACCGGGCACCAGGGGTATCTGGGCACCGTGATGGTGCCGATCCTGCGGGCCGCGGGCCACGAGGTCGCCGGCCTGGACATCGGCTACTTCGCCGACTGTGTGCTCGGCGGCTTCGCGGGCGATCCAGCGGGGCGGCGCGTCGACCTTCGTGACGTCACCGTCGAGGACCTGCGCGGGTTCGACGCGGTGATCCATCTCGCCGCCCTGTCCAACGATCCGCTCGGGGCACTGGCGCCCGAGATCACCTACGACATCAACCATCACGCGTCGGTGCGGTTGGCCCGGCTGGCCAAGCAGGCCGGGGTACGCCGATTCCTCTACGCCTCGACCTGCTCGGTGTACGGCGCCGCGGGCGACGGGCTGGTCACCGAGGACGCGCCGCTGCGCCCGATCACCCCCTACGCGCAGAGCAAAGTGCGGGTGGAGGACGATGTGGCCGCGCTCGCCGATGCCGATTTCACCCCGGTCTTCCTTCGCAATGCCACGGCCTTCGGCTTCTCCCCGCGATTGCGCGCCGACATCGTGCTCAACAATCTCGTCGGATACGCCGTGCTCACCGGCGAGGTGAAGGTGCTCTCCGATGGCACCCCGTGGCGGCCGCTGGTGCACGCCGCCGATATCGCGACCGCGTTCGAGTTGTGTCTGACCGCCGCGGCGGTCGACGTGTCGGCGCGCGCGTTCAATATCGGCACGGAGGTCAACAACCTCACCGTCGCCGAGATCGCGGGCGCGGTGGTGGACACCGTGCCGGGCTCGACGCTGGTGATCACCGGCGAGAGTGGCGCCGACCCCCGGTCCTACCGGGTCGACTTCTCCCGCGCGCGTGACATTCTCGGCTTCGAGGCGAGGTGGACGGTCCCCGCGGGTGCCGCCGAGCTCTACACCGAGTACACCGCGCGCGGGCTCACCGAGGAGGCGTTCTTCCATCGGTTCACCCGGCTACCCCACCTGCGCGGGCTCTGCGAGGCCGCCGTGCTCGACGATCGATTGCGCCGGATCAGTGTGCGGGCACCAGCGTAGCGCGCAACCGCGCCCAGCTGCCCGCACTCGCGTCCCGCGCGGACACCACGCTCACCGGCAGCGGCCAATCGATGGCCAGCTCGGGATCGTCGTAGGCGACGGCGAGGTCTTCGCTCGGGTCGTGCGGCCGGTCGATGCGATAGCAGACATCGGCGGTCGTGGTGAGTGCCTGGAAGCCGTGCAGGAAACCGGGCGGAACATACAGCTGATGGAACAACTCGTCGTCGAGCCGGAAGGCTTGCCGCGCACCGAAAGTCGGCGAACCGGGGCGGATGTCGACGAGCACGTCGTAGACGGCACCGTGAGCACAACGCACCAGCTTCGCTTCGCCACGTCCCCCTCTGCCGTGCAGCCCACGCACCACACCGAGCACCGACCGCGACTGCGAGTCCTGGACGAACGCCGCCGCAGCGCCCGGGACGCCCAGATGGGTATCGAACTCCTCGGCGTCGAAGGTGCGGGTGAACAGGCCGCGCTCGTCGCGGAACGGCTCCGGCGCGAGCACCACCACATCGGCCAGGTCGGTGGGTTCGATACGCACCCCGACATCCTGCCATGACCCGCCGATGCCGCGGCTGCGGTCACACCACGCTCACCACCGTCCTCGATCTCGGTGCGGTGCCCGCCGCCGACCATTTTCCTCCCCGCGACACCCCGGTCGAGCCCACCGAAGCCGCCCATCCGCTGCGGATGGATCGCTGCGGTCGATGCGGGCTAGCCCAGCTCGCCGACGACGACACCGTGACCGCGGAGCCGCGCGGCATCGAACCGCAGGCGCTGCGCGATCAGGCCGCCGACGCGGTGGCTCGGGTGCGGTCAGCGGGACTGTTGTGTGGGGACACGGTGACCGAGTTCGGGAGCCCACACGGCGGCAGCTGGCTGCCGCTGCTCACCGGCCACGGTTTCACCGAGACCGCGCGGCAGGCCGACGTGGTCCTCGACTGCTTCGGCATCATGCACGAACCGGATCAGCGCGCGGCGTTCGCCACCCGCGCGCGGGCGACCGCACCCGACGGGGTCCTGCTCGTGCAATACCACTCGCTGGCCGCGATCGTCGCGCAGGGCCAGTGGAATGCGTTGCGGCACGGGCATTTCGCGTACTACTCCCTGTCGGCACTGCGCACTCTGCTCGGCGTCGCCGGGATGAGCGTGGTGACCGTGTGGGAGTTCGACCTGTACGGCGGCACGGTGCTGCTGGCCGCGCGGCACGGCGACCATCCCGCCGACGCGACCGTCGCGCGGGTTCTTGCCGCCGAAGCGGGCGTGGTCGACCACGCGGCGGACCTGCAGCAGGTGGTCGACCGGCATGTGCACGCGCTCACAGCGTGGCTGGACGCCGCTGCGGCGAAAGGACTTCGGGTCTACGCCTACGGGGCGGCCTCGCGCGCGGTGGCGTTGCTGTCGATGGCGGGCGCCCGGCGCGAACTGCTGGCGGGCGTCGCCGACGCGGCCCCGGCCAAGCAGGGGCGGCGGATGCCGGGCACCGATGTTCCGATCATCTCGCCCGCCGAGCTGGTCGCGGCGGCGCCGGACGCCGTCCTGCTGACTCTGCCCGATCTGCTCGCCGAGGTACGCACCCGCCTTCCCGAACTCGACGGCCGCTGGTTCGTCGACGACCCGGCCGGTCCCCGCCGGCCCGCGATGCCGTAGCGAGCCCGTCACGCGGGCGGGCGGCCGTTCTCAGTCCACTGCGTCGGGGAAGACGGCGGCGAACAGCCTGGGCAGCGTGCGGGAACGATCGTGGCGGGCCGCGACGCGCGCGCGCCCGGCGTCGCGCAACCGGTCGCGCAGGCCTTGGTCGTCGAGCAGGCGCCGCAGGGCCGCTCGCAGGGCGATCGGGTCGTCGGGGCGAACGCAGAGTGCGACGTCGTCGGTGGCATTGCCGCCGTGGTCGGTAGCCACCACCGCGACACCGAGACTCATCGCCTCGAGCACCACCAGCGGGCCGGCTTCGGGCAGCACGCTCGCCGAAACGAGAACGTCCCAGCCGCGGATGGTCGACAACGCGTCGACCTGACCGACGAACCGGACCCGGCCCGCCAGGTCGGGCGCGGCCGCGCGCTCGTGCAGGGTCGCCAGATACAACTCGTCGCCCGGCAACGCGGTACCCGCGATCTCGACCGTCAGCTCGGGCAACTCGGCCACGGCTTCCAGCAACACGTGCTGTCCCTTCCACGCGGTGATGACGCCGAGAATGCCGATCACCGCAGGTCGGCGCGCCACTACCGGGGCGGGCTCGACCGGCCACGGCACACCGAGCCAGGCGACCTCGACCGGATAGCCGAGCGCGCGCACCGGGGCGGCGGCCCGCTCGGACACCGCCACCGCACGTCCCGCGGTCAGCTTGCCCAGCCGGGCGACCGCGAATTGTCTTGTGCTGGCGAGCACGTCGTGTACCAGCCATATCGTCGACCGTCGCCGCGAGCCCGACAACGCCACCGCGGGCAAAGCCATGGTCGAGTTGACCACCACGTCGGTGCGCCCGTCCCGGATGAGCCCCCGCAATGCCCGTGCGGCCAGCACCCAGTGCCAGAACATGACCAGCGCGGCACCACAGCGGGCGAGACCCCGCTGGCCGGTGAGCCCGAGCTCAGGGATCGGCACGTGCCCGACCTCGGCAGGCAGTCGCGCGCTGAGCGGACCCGCCGGGCACACCACCTCGACCCGGATTCCGCGCGCCACGGCCAGCCCGACCAGGTCGAGCATGACCTTCTCGGCCCCGGACGCGTTACCGGTGTGGGCGACGAACACCACTCGCCGCGCACGACTATCGGCCGCCACGCAGCACCTCCGCATGCCTGCGCACCACGGCAAGCGCGGGCTTCTCGGTGTAGTCCCGGCGCAGCACCCCGAAATTGTCCTCGACATCGTGCGGGTCCTGGCCCGCGTCGACCAGCGAGTATACGAACACGGGACCGACATCGTGGATGGCAGCGGCCATGCCGAGTCCCTGGTCGATGATCTCGGCCTGGGTCTGTTCGCTCACCGCCCGCGCCCCGGCACCTGTCGGCGCGCCGAACTCGGTGGGCCACAACTGCATCGCGCCGTCGTTGTTGGCGTCCATGATCCGCCGGATCCGCATCAGGTTGGTGAAGGCGTTGTACCAGCTCGCCGAGTCGGGCAGCTCCGGATAGGAGTACGGGTGTACCGCGATCGCGTCGAAGTCCTTGCCCGCACCGAGGGCGTACAGCGTTTCGACGAAGGTCGTCGGTGCGATATCGCGGCCGTCGTCGAGCGCGGGCGCCAAGCCACCGACGATCACCTGCCCGTGCGGCTGACGCGCGCGCACCGCCTCGGCGGCCTGCCGGAGCAGGTGCGCGTACACGGCCACATCGGGACGCGGGGCGAAGAAGGCGCCGGCATTCGGCTCGTTCCAGACTTCCCAGTGCGAGATCTGGTCGCGGTAATGCGCGACGGCGTCGCCGACGAACCGGCCGAACAGCACCGGCTGCGGCACGGCTTTGCTGCCACCCTCACCGCCGTGTGGGCTCGCCCAGGCGGGGGCGTAGGTGAGGATCGCGAGCACCGACAGGCCGTGCGCTCGTGCCGCGCGGACCGCGCGGTCGGTGGCCGACCAATCCTGGCTGCCACGCACGGGTTCGATCACCGACCAATCGATATCGATCCGGACCCAGGTGGCGCCGGTTTCCGCGACCAGGCCCATCTGCTTGTCCAGTTCCGCCGCGCCGAGCTGGAGCCAGGAGTGCCCGCCCGAGATGCCGAGGCCGGACCGCGCCACCGGCTCACTGCTCGCCGTCGGTTCCGGCGCGCAACCGAGCATCGCCGCCAGGACGATCACGGTCACACTCGCCCGCGCGATTCGCCACAGTGTCATCGGTTTTCGGTCCTCGCAGGCTTCGTATCGGCAATCCTTCGGCCCTTCGCATGATGCTTCCGGCGATCAGAAGGTATATCAGGCAGGCGCAGGCGGAGGTGAGAATCCATGGCGGCGACCAGCGCCCGTGCACCGCGGTTGCCGTGGCGATCACGACGACGGCGGTCACGCTGATCGCGGCCGGTGTCGCGAGTGGGAGCAGCCGCCGCAGCCGGACGGTCGCGACCACCGCGACCCACACCGCCGCCAGCAGCGCCACCTGGGCCGACAGCCCGGCGATGGCGGCGCCCTCGTAGGACATCCGGGAGATGAGCGGCCACGCCACACCAAGATTCACGGCGAGGGCACCGCCCGCGATCCACGGGATCAGGACGACGCGCCCGGTCGCCATCAGCGCGACCAGACCCAGGTGTGCCACCGCCCCGAGCAGGCCCGCCACCACCTGGATCCGGCTCGCGTCCGCCGCCACCGCGAAGTTCCCGCCGAACAGCAGCCCGATCACGTCCTCGGCCACCGGCCAGAACGCCACCACCGCCGTCAGGCCGAGGCCGAGCAGGACCACGTTCGCCTGCCGGAAGTAGCGCCGGAACCGCAGCGGGTCGTCGGGCCACAGGGCGATCAACAGCGTGGTCAGCGGTGCGACCACCGCCATCGCGGCGGTGTCGAGCAGATCCGCGAATTTCATGCCGACGGCGAACAGACCGACCGCTTCGAAGCTGTCGGCGTGGCCGAGCAGCAGCAGCCCCACCTTCTGCAGCATGATGATCAGCGCGAGGCCGATGCTCAGCGGCAACGCCTCCCGCAACATGGGGCCCCACCAGCGCAGCTCGATCCGTCGCGCCGGGACCGGTCCACCGAGCCCGCGCGACACCGCGACGACCTTCACGATCACCGCGACCACCTCGTAGGCGATGGCGGGCACCACCACGAACAGCAGGGTCGGTGCCCACAGCACCGCGGCCACCGTGAGCGCCAGCTGCACGCACCTGGCCAGCGACTCCGCCGCGGCGACCAGGGTCAACCGCATGGTGGATTGGAACAGGATCGTCAGCGCATGGCTAGGGGTCGCGATCACCACCACCAGGCCTGCCAGCGCGGTCGCGGCAACCACCGGCGCCGGGCACCGCAGGACGAGCACATAGCCGATGGCCAGCGCGTAACCGACGAGCCCGAGGACGGCGCGCAACACGATGAACGAGGTGGCGACCCCGGCGGCCTCCTCCGCGTCGCCGTGGACCAGCTTGCCGATCACCGCGCGCCCCACACCCAGGTCGGTGACGATCGCCAGCATGCCGAGCAATCCGAAGACGAAGGAGAAGTAGCCCCACTCGACGGCCGGGAGCGACCGGGCGATGAGCGTGGTGCCGAGCAACCCGAGCACGGCCGCGAAGATCCTGGCCCCCAGCATCGCCGCGGTGTTGCTCGCGGCCGCACGACCGGATTGCGCGCGGCGCACGCTCTCCGGCGGTTCGTCCAGCGCGGCCACCGGCACCGATTCGGTCACGGTAGCAACCCGGCCGTGCGATAGGCCGCGACGGTGGCCTCTGCGGTCGCCTGCCAGCTCAGCTTCGCCATCGCGATCAGCCCACGCTCGCGCAGTTCACGATTGGCGGCCGCGTCGTGCAGCAGCGGGCGCAGCGCGCGTGCCCAGGCGTCGGTGGTCGCGGGTTCGACCAGGACCGCGCCGTCACCGCATACCTGCGGCAGCGCGCCGACCGCGCTCGCGACCACCGCCCCACCGCAGGCCATCGCCTCGACCGGCGGCAATCCGAACCCCTCGTACTGCGAGCAGTAGGCGACCACGGTGGCGGCAGCGTAGAGCGCGGGGAGATCTGCCAGATCCACATAGCCGAGACCGTGCGCCCCCGCGGGCGCGTCCGGACCGTCGGACCCGGCACCTGCCAGCACGAGCGGAACGTCGAGTGCGCGGGCCACCTCGGCCAGCAGCGCGACCTGCTTGCGGGGCTCGACGGTGCCCACCTGCAAGACGAAGCGCTCCGGTAGCGCGAACCGGGTGCGGACCCGCTCGACGGCCGCCGCGTCGGGTACCCGCGCCCAGGCGGCCGGGGCCAGCGGCACCACCACCGCCTCGCGGCCGAACCGGTCGGCGATCCGCTCCGCGGTGAACTCGGAGACGGCGATGAGCAGGTCGGCGCGACGCAGCGCGCCGCGCACCAGCAGGCGCTCGCCGCGGGCCCGAAATCGGCTGAAGGCCCACGGCACATCGAAGACCGACAGGTCGTGCACTGTGCTCACCGAGGCGCGGGGCCCCACCAGCGGTACGTCGACGTCGAGACCGTGGAAGACCTCCACTGCGCGCAGCGGCGCGAAGCCGTGCCAGGCGCGGCGCGCACCCGCCGCGACCGGGCGCGCCCGCGCGGTGACCCCCGGCGGCAGCACCGGCACGGCATCTGCCTGGACCAGAGCCGACAGCGCGGTGCCCGGCAGCAGTTCGGCCAGGCGCGGCAATAGTTCGCGCTGGTAGGTGGCGACGCCTGCCCCGTTCGGCCGCAGCGCGAGTGCGCCGAAGCACAGCGCGGTCGACGCGGCGGTGGGGCTGGACGGTTCCTTCATCGCGTGACCTGCTCTCCGACGGCGTCCGGCACGGTGGCCGGAGACGGTGACTGCTGGGTGACGGCACAGCCGACCACCGCGGCGAGCAACCAGAAATAGAAGTCGCTCGGGAAGATCTCGAAGTAGCTCGATGCCAGGGCGGCGACCGCGCTGGCGAGTACCGACGCCGCGACGCCGAGGGCCAGCGCCGCGTCTGGACCGCGCAGGGTGCGCGCGGCGCGCACCGCCATCAGATAGATCACCACCAGGATCACCGAGAACAACCACAATCCGATCGGCCCCAGCTCGATCAGCAACTTCACGTAGTAGTTGTCGGGCTGATAGGGGCGTCCGTAGATCTGCACCTCACCGGTGGCATAGGGCAGTTTCTCGGCCATCGGCCCCAGTTCCTGGACAAGGAGTTTGGCCGCGGCCGCGCCGGTCGAGCCCAGGCCGTCGCCGAAGGGATGACTGCCGACGGTCCGGATGACGGTGTTCCACCCGGTGCTGCGGTCGGCCAGGCTCGATGCCGAGAACAGCGAACTGCCCGCCTGCGAGACCGCGACACCGCCGACGACGAGGACCGCCACCGAACCGAGGATCACCGGCATCAGCTGGCGCCGGTAACGCACCACCGCCAGCAGCAGCGCACCGACGAGCAGCCCGGCCAGGGCCGCGCGCACCACACTGGCCGCCGCGCCGAGGACCAGGATCGGCGTGGCCATCAGAAACACCCGGTTGCGCGGGCGCCGCGGATTCGCCAGGGCGACCGAACCACCGACCAGCAGCACCATCACCAGGTAGAACGCGAAGGGGAACGGCTGATTGAAGGTGCCGAAGGAGCGCAGCACACCACCGGCGAAGCGGATCGTCTCGTTGTATTCGTAGCCCATGCGCGCGAGCCCGGCTCCACCGATCCCCTGCTGGGCCAGGCCGAACAGCGCGATCCCGACCGATTCCACCATCATGATCGTGACCAGCAGATCGCGGTCCCGTGCGGTGAACGGACGGAGATACAGGATCAGCGGGACGACGAGGAAATAGAAGAACGTGATCTTGATGGCGAACAGGCCGAGCATTCCGGCCGTCACGAACGCCGACACGACCCCGAACACGCAGAGCGCGACGCCGAACGACCACCACGGCAACGCAGGCCGCGGTTCGGACCGGCGGTGCGGGACGAACAGCGCCACCGCCAGTGTCAGGCAGAGCAGCGCCTCCTTCCAGCCGTTGACCTGCATCCAGCCCGGCGCGATCTCGAGCAGGCCGTTGAACGGGACAAGCGCGGCCACCAGCAGCACACCGCGCTGCGGCCGGAACCGGATCCAGCGCAGGAAGACCCAGCCCACCGGGATAGCGGCCAGATACAGCAGCGGGTTCACGACAGCTCAGCTCCGCCCGACCAGGCCGGTGACCCGGACACCGAGCCGGACGACCGCCTGGCGCAGCACCACGAGATCGCCCGCCAGCACATCCATCGGCGCCACCAGGTCGCGGTAGTCGCGGCGCGCGGCATGGTTGAACCGCACGACATCGGAGAATTTGCTGAGTGTGGAGGTGCTGGAGGAATGATTGAACATCGAGGCCCGGCTCACTGCCAACGGCCGGTCATGCCCGTAGAACGCACCGCGGGAGCACAGCTGTGCGACCAGATCGATGTCCATGGCGTAGAAGAAGTCGCCGCGGAATCCGCCCGCCGCCGCGAACTCGCGCCGCCGGAAGAGAAACGCGGCGGTCGGGCACAGATCGTCGGGCAATCGACGGACGAACGCGCGCAGCGCGGCACGCGAGGACCGCCGTCCTTCCAGGCCTGCCAGACCACGGGCGGTGGCCAACACCGCACCGGCATCGTCGATCACGTCGAATTTCGCGCCCGCGACCGCGATTCCGGGCTCGCCGAGGGTTTCCACCTGCACAGACAGGCAGTCCGGGGTGATGAGATCGTCAGCGCATACCAGCTTCACCAACTCGCCCCCGGCACAGCGCACGGCCCGGTTCCAGTTCTCGACCATCGGTAGCACGGTGTCGTTGGTGTGGAGCCGGATTCGTTCGTCGTCCACGGCGCGCACCAGATCCCCGGTCCCGTCGGTGCTGGCATTGTCGACGACGACGATCTCGAAGTCGGAAAACGTCTGCGCGCGGATGGACGCGAGGGTCTCGGTGATGGTGCGAGCCGCGTTGTACGCCGGGACACACACCGAAACGGGCACCCCCATCACAGCATTTCCTCCACATCCGGCGGGCAGGCGTCGCGTCCCGTTTCGTGCACAGTACCCGCCGAGCAACCATCGTTCACATCGGCGAAGGACGGGCAGGAGTTACCGATTTCCCGGGGCCGGATGACATGACGTCCGCCACATCCGTTCGAGTTCACAGCACAGCGGAAGCCCAGCTAACATCGCTGGGAATCTTCGGCGGAATGTGGGGACAGCGTGAGCGAGACCGATCCGGCGGCGACCGGGGACGCCGGCGCCGCGGGTCCGGCGATGTCCGGAGTGGACATTGCTGGACATTTGCGGAATCTGGTTCGCGCGCTGCCGATCGCCACGTTGGTCGCGGCCCTCGTCGGCGGCGCGGTGTGGCTCGTTCGTGACGGCAGCCCGCGCACCTACGAGGCCAGCCTGACCGCGCAGATCTCCCAGCAGTCCATCGGCGCGGTGTTCAACGAACTCACCCAGCCCTACATCGTGCTGGTCACCGAGAGCCGGGTGCTGTCGGATGTCGTGAAGAACGGACTGGCGCCCTCGGAACAGGATCTACGTCCGCGCGTCTCGGCCATGACCGGGCCCGCCCCGTCGCTGTTGATCATCACGGCGCAGGCCGGGTCACCCGAGCAGGCCGAGAAGCTGGTCTTCGCGGTACAGCAATCGCTCGACAGCGTGGCCTCCCAGATGCGGACCGAGGCCATCGCCCGCTCGGCGGCCGATCTCGAGGTGCATCGCCGGGCCGTCGAGGACACGTTCACCGATCGGCTTTCCGAGGATCCGCTACGCCCGGAACTGAGCTTCGATGCCAGGGATGTGGCGCGCGAGATGGAGTTCCGTCAGGTGACGGGCATGCCGCGACTGACCGTGATCTCGAGTCCGAAATCCCAGCTGGTGGCTCCGCATCCGGTGCAGGAGGGCTTGTTCGCCGGGTTGGCGACGCTGATCGTCGTCGCGGAGTCCGTCGTGCTCGCCCGCGCGGCGCTGCGCCGCCGGAACGGCGGACGCGGGGGTGCCGATCCCACGCCACCCACCGACGGCGGGGCGCCGGTCGGCGCACAGCAGGCGATCGCCGGCGGCGGGGCGGCGACCACCGCGGCACCGGCCACCACCGAGCCGGTGCGGATGCAGCCGGTGATCACCGGCAGGGCCGCCACTCCGCCACCGGATGCCACGGAGTTCTCGGCGAGTGCCGGACCGGTCGTGGCACGAGAGAGCGGAGCCGCCCTCGCTGGGGTATTCGACCCGGAGACCACGGTCCTGCCCCGGCAGGTGCCGATGCGTGCCGCTCCGGTACGCAAGTCCAGCACACCACGCGATTCCTGACCCGGCCCGGTGGCGCGGGGCGAACGAGAGGGAGACCTGCCGGTGTCGATCTGGACATCCGAGGCATCGACGACGGATCCGTCGCGGCTGGTATTCGGCCCGGTTCGCCACGGCGATGCGGTCGTGCGGCTGCGCCCGCCACGTCTGTCGGACTTCGCGCGCTGGCGCGAGATCCGGCTGCGTGACCGCGCCCATATCGAACCTTATTGGGCCAGTTCACCGTTGGCGTGGGAACAACGGCACACGCCGCGACTCTGGGCGCGCGAGTGCCTGGTCGCACGAGCGGCGATGCGAGCCGGGCGCCGCTACTCGGGGGTCGTCGAGATCGACGGGCAATTCGCCGGCCAGGTCGACTACACCGTCGTCGACCCGGTGTCGGCGACCGCGGAGGTCAGCGCCTGGATCGAGTCGGACGCGGCCGGGCGTGGGCTGATGGGACTCGCGCTGTTCCTGGTGTGCGACACGATGTTCGGCACCCACGGCATCACCAGGTTGCTGGCGCCGGTGTCGACCGAGAACCGAGCGGCGCAGCGCTGCCTGGCCGGACTCGGTTTCCGCCACCAGGCGACCATGGCGCTGGCCTACGACGCGGGCGGGGCGCGCAAGGACCACGCGCTGTGGGCGATGACACCGGCCGACCTCGCCACCGATCGGCTCCCGCCGCTCATTCCGGCCGACGCTCATCGGCCGACTCCCGCGGCGGCGGCGCGCGCGGTCTCACGTCGGGTGCTCGCGCTCGCCGCCACGCGACTGTGGGTCTGGCGGCTCCGCGAACGCCTCCGGCGCTACCGTCCCACCCGGCCGGTATCGCTGCCGGTACCCGACCAGCCGAACACGGTGGTACGCACCCTGACCAGCGCCGATCGGGAGTCCTGGCTGCGGTACGCGCCTTCGGTCTGCGAACCGAGTGGCCGCGGTGCGTGGTACCGCGCCCGGTGGCATGCCCGCTTCGGGCTGCACTCCCCCACCGGCCTGCGACTCGTGCTCGAGGTCGACGGGTCGGTGGCCGGGGAGATCCGGCTGTACGACTCACCGCTGCCGTGCCAGGCCACCGGCCTCTACACCTGGGCCGACCCCGATCGCGTCGACGCCGGCCTGTGGGCCGCGGCGGTGCGCGCGGTGGTCGACCATGGATTCGGCGCGCTCGGCGTGCGGCGGTTCGCCGCCGAGGTCCCCGTGGACGCCCCCGCCGCGAAGGTGCTCGATGCCGCCGGATTCCACCACGAGGGGGTACTCACCGGCCATCGCGGACCGAGCGGGCACACCACCGACCACGACCTCTGGGGACTGACCTGATGCGCGATTTCACCAGCAGCAACGCCATCCAGGCGCGCCTGCACGACCTCGTTCCCGGCGGCGCGCACACCTACGCCCGCGGTGCCGACCAATACCCCGAGCAGATGGCGCCGATCCTGGTGCGCGGCAAGGGCGCCCGGGTCTGGGATGTCGACGGCAACGAGTTCGTCGAGTACGGCATGGGGCTGCGGTCGGTCACGTTGGGGCACGGGTACGAACCGGTGCTGCGCGCGGCCGCCGAAGCCGCCGCCGACGGACTGAGTTTCTCGCGGCCCACCGAACTCGAACTGCGTGCTGCCGAGGACTTCCTCGCGCTGGTTCCCGGTGCCGACATGGTGAAGTTCGCCAAGAACGGCTCGGACGCCACCACCGCGGCGGTGCGGCTGGCCAGGGCGGTGACCGGGCGCGAACGGATCGCGGTGTGCGCGCAGCCGTTCTTCTCCGTCGACGACTGGTTCATCGGCACCGGCCCGATGTCGGCGGGGATTCCCGCGGTCGACACGGTGACGTTCCCGTTCAACGATCTCCCCGCGCTGGAACGCCTGCTCGCCGAGTCGGCGATCGCCGCGGTCGTGCTGGAGGCGGGGACCGCGACGGCGGAACCGGCGCCGGGGTATCTGGAAGGGGTTCGGCTGGCCTGTGACCGCGCGGGCGCGCTGCTCGTCTTCGACGAGATGATCACCGGGTTCCGCTGGGCCGCGGGCGGCGCGCAGCAGGTATACGGGGTACGCCCCGATCTGTCGTGCTGGGGCAAGGCGATGGGCAACGGGTTCCCGATCTCGGCACTGGCGGGCAGGCGCGAGTACATGGAGCGTGGCGGTTTGCGCACCGGGCACGACCGGGTGTTCCTGTTGTCGACCACGCACGGGCCCGAGACCGCCGGGCTGGCCGCCTTCCGCGCGGTGGTGCACGCCTACCGCACCGAGGATCCGATCGGCCGGATGGAGGCGGCGGGCCGCAGGCTCGCCGAGGCGGTGAACGCGATCGCCGCGGCCAACGATCTCACCGACCACCTGCAGGTGGCGGGCAGGCCGTCCTGTCTGATCTTCCGCACGCTCGACGCCGAAGGTCAACCGTCCCAAGCGTTCCGGACGCTATTTCTGCAGGAGCTGCTCGACCGTGGCGTGCTCGGCCAGTCCTTCGTCACCTCGGCCGCGCACGACGACGGTGCCGTCGACGCCACCGTCGAGGCTTGCGCCGAGGCCGCCCTGGTCTATCGCCGCGCGATCGAGCGCGGCACGGTCGACGGGCTGCTGCGCGGCCGACCGGTCGCCCCCGCCCTGCGCCGCACGGCGGCGCCCCGACAGATCGAAACGAGTGTTCTCCGATGACCCGTGTGGCCCTGGTCCACGAACGTTTCACCGAGTTCGGCGGTTCCGAGGCGGTGGTCGGCGAATTCGTCCACACCTGGCCCGGCGCCGAGGTTTTCGCGCCCATCGTCGCGCCGGGCGGGCTGCGCGAACCCGTCCGTGCCGTCAACGACAGCTGGCTCAGCCGCGCCCACACTCTGCTCGGCGGCAGGCACGCGCCGCTGCTGCCGCTGGTGCCTGGCAGGCTGCGCGGGTTGCCGCTGCGCGAGTTCGATGTCGTGGTGATCAGCCATCACGCCTTCGCCACCCAGGCGGCGCTGGCTACCGACGCGCCGGTTGTGGCCTATGTGCACAGTCCGGCGCGCTGGGCGTGGGATCGCGAGTTCCGGGCGCAGGAGGCGGGCGGCCGGGCAGGCCAGCTCGCGCTGGGCGCGCTGGGCGCGCTGGCCCGCCGTGGCGAGCTGCGCGCCGCGCCGCGCCTGACGCACATCGTCGCCAATTCGCATGCCGTCGCCCAGCGGGTGACCGACTGGTGGGGGCTGCCCGCCTCGGTGGTGAACCCGCCGGTACAGGTCGCGCGGTTCACTCCGGATCCGGGCATCGCGCGCGAGGACTTCTTTCTCTGCGCGGGCAGGCTGGTGCCCTACAAGCGCGCCGACCTGGCGATCCGGGCGGCGCAGCGGGCGGGGGTGCGCCTGGTCGTGCTCGGCGACGGTCGTTTCCGCGCGCAGCTGGAAGCGATCGCGGGCCCGGAGACCACCTTCCTCGGCGCGACCTCCGCCGACGAGCTGCAGGACATGTACCGGCGCTGCCGGGCACTGCTCATGCCGGGCATCGAGGACTTCGGCATCGTGCCCGTGGAGGCGATGGCCTGCGGCGCGCCGGTGCTCGCGGTCGGGTCCGGCGGCGCGCGCGATACGGTCCGGCCCGGCGTCACCGGGGAGTACGTGCCCGCGGGGTCCGACGAGGACGTGGTCGCCGCGCTGGCCGAACGGATGCGCACGTTCGACCCGGCGGCCTACGATGCAGCCAAGGTGCGCGAGCACGCGCTCGGTTTCGCCCCCGAGGTGTTCCGCGCACGGATGGCCGAGGTGGTCGACGCGGTCGTCGCGGGACGATAGCCACAAGGTTTCCGCAACTCTCGGTTACTGAAATTTACTGTTACACACACCATTTGACCTGCGGCGACGGGTGACAATTCCCACACGGCGACCGGGCGCCACGAGCTTGCCCGGCCAGGTTACCGACGAGTACGGTTGAGCCCTGCCGGGACGACGATGTGCCCGGTTTCTCTCCAGCCACTGCGTTGCTGGAATCGACCGTTGATGCCCGCATCCACCGCCGCATGCCGGATCACTGTTGCACGACACCGTGTTTCGAGAATTTCAGGAGGGGCGATGGTTTCCTACATCGTGACAGGCGGTACCGGTTTTCTGGGTCGGCGGGTGGTGCGCGGGTTGCTCGCGGCCGACCCGACGGCCATCGTGCACGTGCTGGTGCGTGCCGAATCGCTGACCAAGTTCACCGCGCTCACCGCGCAGCATCCCGACGGCGACCGGGTCTTCGCGCTGGTCGGCGATCTCACCGCCGACGGCCTCGGCCTCGGCGACGAGCCGCCGCGCGCCGATCACG
The DNA here is from genome assembly GCF_042650365.1 of Nocardia rhizosphaerae. Classification (NCBI taxonomy): domain Bacteria; kingdom Bacillati; phylum Actinomycetota; class Actinomycetes; order Mycobacteriales; family Nocardiaceae; genus Nocardia; species Nocardia rhizosphaerae. The sequence goes on along the minus strand of NZ_JBHSBA010000015.1, from coordinate 451,079 downwards.
TCCTGCATCTGGGCGCGGTCTACGACATGACCGCCGACGAGGCCACCGCGCACGCCGCCAATGTGGCCGGCACCCGCTCGGTCATCGAGCTGGCACGCCGGCTCGGCGCCGTGCTGCACCACGTGTCCTCGGTGGCGGTCGCCGGTGACCATCGTGGCAAGTTCTTCGAGGAGGATTTCGACCTCGGCCAGAACCTGACCTCGCCGTACCACCGCACCAAGTTCGCCGCCGAGAAGCTGGTGCGCGAGGCCACCGATGTGCGGTGGCGGGTGTATCGCCCGGCCATCGTCGTCGGCGATTCGCGCACCGGCGAAATGGACAAGATCGACGGGCCGTACTACTTCTTCCAGGCGATCGCGTCCCTGGCCGCGCTGCCCGCCGACCTGCCGTTGCCGCTGCCGGACCTGGGCGCGACCAATGTGGTCCCGGTCGACTACGTCGCCGAGGCGATGGTGCGGCTGGTGCGCCGCGACGGACTCGACGGGCGCACCTTCCACCTGGTCAATCCCGAACCGCAGCCGTTCGGCGACATCTACCGCGCGCTCGCGACCGCGGCGGGTGGGCCCACCGGGATCGGCACGGTGCCGGGCAGTGCCCGCGCGCTCAGCGGGCTCGGCCATGTCCCCGGCGCGCACGCGGTCCGCGATTTCCTGTTCGAGCAGGCGGGCATTCCGGCCGAGGTGGCGCCGCACGTCGGGTTCACCGCCGAGTTCGTCGCCGAGTCCACCCGGGCCCAGCTGCCCGGACTCGCCGTGCCCTCGTTCGACACCTACGCCCAGCGGCTCTGGGACTACTGGCGGGCCAACCTGGATCCGCACCGCGGCCGTCCCGCACCCGACGCCGACCGGCTCGCCGGCCGGGTCGTGCTCATCACCGGCGCGTCCTCCGGCATCGGGCTCGCCACCGCGCACGCCGTCGCCGCGCGGGGCGCGACGGTGCTCATGGTCGCGCGTGGCGCCGAAGACCTCACCGCCGCAGCGGAATCCGTGCGGGCCGGGGGCGGGACGGCGTTCGCCTACCCGTGCGATATCACCGACGCAGCGGCGGTCGACGAGCTGGTCGGCGCGCTGCTGCGCGAGCACGGCCACGTGGACTACCTGGTGAACAATGCGGGCCGGTCGATCCGCCGCTCGGTGGCCAACTCGGTGGATCGCATGCACGATTTCGAGCGCACCATGGCGGTCAACTACTTCGGCGCGGTGCGGCTGATCCTGGCACTGCTGCCATCCATGCGCGAGCGGCGCTTCGGCCACATCGTGAACATCTCCTCGATCGCGGTGCAAACCAAGGTGCCCCGGTTCGCCGCCTACGCGGCGAGCAAGTCGGCGCTGGACAACTTCAGCGAGATCGCCGCGGTCGAGAACCGTGGCGCCGGAGTGAGTTTCACCTCCATCCGGATGCCGCTGGTGCGCACGCCGATGATCGCGCCGACCGATCTCTACCGCGCGCTGCCGCTGCCCGATCCGGAACGCGCGGCGAACATCGTGGTCAGGGCGCTGCTGGAGCGGCCGGACCGGATCGACACCCCGGTGGGTACCTTCGCCCAGGCGGTCGAGATGTTTCTGCCCTCGCTCAAGCGCACTATCCTGCACACCGGATTCCGGTTGTTCGGCGAATCCACCGCTGCGCAGGGTAAGTCTGTCGTCGCGCCTGCCCCCGCCGAGCCCGCGCCGGAACCGGCCGAGCCGAGCCGCAACGCACTCACCGTACTCGCGCCGGTGCTCACCCCGCTGATGGTGATGCCCAGCCCCGCGGCGCGGATGAGCCGGATGCTGCCCGGCGTGCACTGGTAGACCGCGATACTGCCGGTCGCGACGTGGTCGCGACCGGCAGTATCGGTCAGCGCGGGGCGCTCGCGGCCCCGGCCACCGGCCCCACCACGGCCACGAGCTGAATCCGCAGGCCGCGGCGCCGAGGTACCAGCGCGGCCGTGTCGAACCGCCGGGTGAGACATCAGTGTGGCCGGCGCCGAGCGGGGCGGGTTGCTAGGCCTCGCGCCGGATGCCGAGCAGCATTGCGACGGCGGCGCCCGTCGCCACGATCCATCGGCGCAGGCTCGAAGATGACGGCGCAGAACAGGGTCCAGGCGAGCAGCGACCACACCAGGAACGGCGGCGGGGTGATCTGCCGCCGTCGAGACGACATCGGGGACCGCGGAGGCGAACGACGTCTCACCCGGCGGCGGGCACCGCGCTCGACCAGGGTTCGCCGGCGGCGATGAGCGATCGCGTCGCGCGCAGCTCACGCGGCCTGCCCATGGCGACGGCCCCGACGGGGCGACCGGCCCGCAATGCCACGGCCAGGAAGTCCCCAGCGGCGAGCACCCCGTCGACCACCAGCTCGTCGTGCGGATGTACCCACCCGGCGAACTGCAAGGACCGCCCGTATTGCTCGGTCCAGCCCCACGGCACCTCGGGTGGCTCGGCCGGATTCCCGAGCATCGACCTGGCGGCCGCGGCACCGGCCGACTGTGCCGCGTTCCAGTGCTGTCCGCGCTCGAACTCCCCGCGCAGGGGGTGGTACACGGAGGCCACATCGCCGGCGGCGAACACCCCGGGTGCCGAGGTGCGGTAGTGCTGGTCGACCACGATGCCGTCGCGCACGGCGATGCCGGCGGCCTCGGCCGGTCCGGTCTCGGGAACCGATCCGACGGCGACCAGCGCGGTCGCGGCCGACCAGGTTCGACCGTCCGCGGCGGTCGCGGTGACCCCGGCGCCGCTGTCGGCGAGTCCGGTGGTGGTCACCCCGGTCTCGACCAGCACTCCGTGCTGCTCGTGGAGATCCCGGATCAGTTCCGACACCGGCGCGGGCAGCACCCGGTCCAGCAGCGCCGGTGCCGCGTCGAGCAGCGTCACCTCGGCGCCGAGCCCGCGGGCGGTGGCCGCGACCTCACAGCCGATCAGCCCACCGCCGATGATCAGCAGCGACCCGCCCGCCACCACCGCGGTCCGCAGTGCCGCGATGTCGGCGCGGGTCCGCAGCGTGTGCACCCGGGTGGCGGCGGTCTCCCAGCTCCTGGCCCGCGCTCCGGTGGCAAGCAACAGACTGTCGTATCCGAATTCCGCGCCGGTGTCCGATCGCACTGTCGCGCGGTCGGTGTCGATCGACTCGACCAGGAAGCCGGGACGGAAGCCGACGCGGTTGTCGGCCCAGAACTTCGCCGGTTTCAGGACAGTCCGGTCGAACGAGCCCGCACCGGACAGCAGGTCCTTGGAGACCGCGGGCCTGCGGTAGGGCAGGTCGGTTTCGGCCCCGAGGAGAAGGATCTCCCCCGCGTAGCCCTCGCGTCGCAGCGTCTGGGCCGCGGTGGCACCGGTGACACCGGCGCCGACGACGATGATCCGGCCGGTCATCGCGAAACCGCCTCACCCGGAACGAAATCGGGCTTCTCCCTGACCCCGCAGTCGGGGCAGCACCAATCGTCGGGGATCGACGACCAGGCGGTGCCTGCGGGGAATCCCTCCCGGGGAGCGCCGAGCTGTTCGTCGTAGCGGTAGTCGCACACAGGGCACACGTACACGGTCATCAGCGGGCTCCGTAGGCGGCGAGGATCCGGTCCCGCTTGGCGGGCTGGATGTTCACCCTGGTGATGTCGCCGTCGTAGTGCGCGAGCACCAGCGGGTCCATCACCCGGCGCCACAGCGGGGTCAGGTAGGCGAGGCCGATCAGACTGGCGTAGCCGCTCGGCAATTCGGGAGCGCCGTCCATGTGCCGCAACGTCTGGTAACGGCGGGTCGGGTTGGCGTGATGGTCGCTGTGGCGCTGCAGGTGGTACAGGAAGATGTTGGTGACGAGATGGTCGCTGTTCCAGCTGTGTTCGGGGGTGCAGCGCTCGTACCGTCCCGAGGCGGTCTTACGCCGCAGCAGGCCGTAGTGCTCGAGATAGTTCACGGTCTCGAGCAGGGAGAATCCGTAGACGGCCTGGATCAGCAGGAACGGCAGGATCACCGGACCGAACGCCACCACCAACGCGGTCCACAGCACCACCGTCATCAGCCAGGCGTTGAGCACGTCGTTGTGGATCGTGAACGGCCCCTTGCCGAGTCGCTCCAGCCGGGTGCGCTCGAGCTCCCAGGCCGACCGCAGGCTGCCCCACACACTGCGCGGCAGGAAGGCCCAGAACGATTCGCCGAAGCGGGCGCTGGCCGGATCCTCCGGGGTCGACACCCGCACGTGGTGGCCGCGGTTGTGCTCGATGTAGAAGTGGCCGTAGCCGGTCTGGGCGAGGGTGATCTTCGACAGCCAGCGCTCGAGTTCGTCCTTCTTGTGGCCGAGTTCGTGCGCGGTGTTGATCCCGATGCCGCCCATGGCCCCGATGGTGAAGGCGAGCCCGATCTTCGACACCAGGCCGAGACCGCCGTCGAGACCGAGCCAGGACAGGTCGTCGGCCGACCACAGGTAGCAGGCCAGCACCAGGCTCACCAGCTGCAGCGGGATATAGGCGTAGGTGCAGTAGCGGTAGTACCGGTCCTGCTCGAGCGCGGCCATCACCTCCTCCGGCGGGTTCGTGCCGTCGGGGCCGAAGAAGCGATCCAGGATCGGCAGCAGCACGTACACCAGCAGCGGCCCGATCCACCACCACACCGGGGCCACCGCACCCCAGCCGAGCTGTCCGAACACCCACACGAAGCCGCAGGCCAGGATGGCGGCGCCGGGCGCGACCAGCCCGAGCAGCCACAGGTACCGCTTGGGATCGCGCCAGTGCAGCTCCGGCACCGACCCGTCGTGCTCGATCCGAGACGTCGTCATCGTCGTCCTCCTGTCCGCCGAACACAGACCGCAGTGGTGCCGCATTCGTTTACACATCTACTGAATGTGTTCTAGTGAAGACAGTCACAGCCACTTTGTCAATGATCGATCCTCTTTCGGCAGACATGTACGATGAGCCGGTGACCGCATCACCGAACTTCCACGCCGAAATGCGCCAGGTGCTGCGCGACCGCATGCTCGACGCCGCGCGCGACATGGTGGTGACCGAGGGCTGGGGCGCGGTGAACATGTCGCGGGTAGCCAAGGAGGTCGGCATCAGCAGGCCGGTGCTCTACAAGGAGATCGGCACCAAACAAGCACTCGCCGACGCCCTGATCGAACGGGAGCTCGGGATCTACCTGGCCGGGATCGCCGACACGCTGGCCGAGCACCCGGACGACCCGCGCGAGGGCATGACCGCCGCCGCCGACTACACCCTGCGCAACGCCGGCGACAACACGCTGATCAAGGCCGTCCTGTCGGCGCGCGCCGACGCCGACACCGCACTGCTGCCCGCACTGCTGAGTGAACCGGAGCCGGTGCTCGGCCGGGCGGTCGCCGCGCTCACCGGCACCGTCCGCGAACGCTACCGCCTCGCCGGACTGTCCGACGCGGAGCTCACCTCGGTCGTGGAGATCATGGTGCGGCTCACCCTGAGCCACCTGTTCCAGCCGACCGGCACTGTCGACCGTGCGGTGACCCAGATCGGCGCCGTGCTGGCCGGGGTGCTGCCCGCCGCGTGACGGGCAGCCGCCCTCACAGCCGCGCGTCCACGTGCCGCGCGGCGGCGGTGAAGGCCCAACCGTACGCGCCGTGCGCGGTCGGGAACACGCCACCGGCACACACCGGATCGCCCGCGGTGCAATAGTTCACGGTGCGATCGGCGTACAGCGGCGCCACCGCGCCGCCGACCAGCCGCAGTGGATCGCCGAACAGCAGCACCGCGACGATGCGCGGCGACAGCCCGGGATCGAGGACCCAGATCCCCGGCAGCGCGGTGGCCGCGGCCGAACCGAGCACGCCATGGGTCACCACGGCACCCTGCGAATAGCCGACCAGAACGAAGCGCTGGTCGGGGCAGGCCGCCGCCTGAGCCGACAGGTGCCCGACCATCGCCCTCGTTCCGTCGCTGACCGAACTCGGCACCAGCAGGTCCGCCGGATACTCCACGCGATGTGCGGTGGTGTCGACCGGTAGGTGCGCGCGGAGCACCCCGTAGAGCGGGTCACCGACGGCGGCGCCGAGATAGCCGGGTTCCTGTGTGCCACGGGCGATCACGATGTCCACGGTGGCACAACTGCGTGCCAGCGCGATCGGCATCGGTGACATCGCTGTCGCGATGCCCGCGGCCAGGAGCGCTATCGACAGTGCTCGCGCTGTCTGTCGTGCGACGTAACGTATTACCTTTCGAGAGGCCATGGCACCCACCCACTCACGCCGTTGTGAGAATTCGAACGAGCGATATCACCGTCTACCGCAAGGGTTTTCGGCTCGCTTACGCAGTGGGTACCCGCCTGCCCGCAACGACCCGGCGCGATCTCGGCATCACTTGCGCCACGACCGGGTCTCGGATCGCGTGCGGCCCAACGCCGCTCGCGCGATCAGCGCTTCTTCGGCTTTTTCTTCTTCTTGGGCTTGTCGTGGTCGGGCTCCCACTCGTAGCCCGGGACGCCGCGTTCACAGTAGGAGTTCTCCACGAGCACGTCGCCGCGGTCACGTTCGCACCAGCGCTCGGTCCGGGAGCACGACGTGGAGCCGAGACCGGCCATAACCGCGAAAACGAGCACGGCGGCACCCGCCCTGGTACGGATCTGCATGGATTCGAGGACCTCTCTACACTGAAACATGGCTGGTCAGGGCCTTTTTCCAAGACTTACCCCCGGCCCCCGACAGACCAATGCTACGTTCCGGGTATGTCGAGCGCAGCCACTGAGCCCATCGAAGATTTCACCCCGGACGCGATTGTCGTCGGTGCCGGGCTGGCAGGCCTGGTCGCCACCCACGAGTTGGTGCTGGCAGGCCGCAAGGTTCTGGTGGTCGACCAGGAGAACCGCGCCAATCTGGGCGGGCAGGCGTTCTGGTCGCTGGGTGGGCTGTTCTTCGTGGACAGCCCCGAACAGCGCAGGCTCGGCATCAAGGACTCCTACGAGCTGGCGCTGCAGGACTGGCTCGGTTCGGCCGGATTCGACCGCGACGACGAGGACCGGATGGCCAGGCAGTGGGCCGAGGCCTATGTGCGGTTCGCCACCGAGGAGAAACGGGATTACCTGCACGCGTTGGGTTTGCGGGTCACGCCCCTGGTCGGCTGGGCCGAACGTGGCGGTGGGCTGGCCGACGGGCACGGCAATTCGGTGCCCCGGTTCCATCTCACCTGGGGTACCGGCCCCGAGGTGGTGCGAGTGTTCCTCGAGCCGGTGCTGGCCGGAGAGGCACGCGGACTGGTGCGGTTCGCCTTCCGCCACCGGGTCGACGAGCTGATCGTCACCGACGGCGCGGTCACCGGGATCAGCGGCAGCGTGCTCGCGCCCAGCGATACCGAGCGCGGGGTGGCGTCCGACCGGGAGGTAGTGGGTGAGTTCGACTTCCAGGCGCCGTCGGTGCTGGTGAGTTCCGGCGGGATCGGCCACGCCCACGACCTCATCCGCCGCAACTGGCCCACCGAGCGGCTCGGGCCGTGCCCGCAGACGCTGATCTCGGGAGTGCCCGCCTACGTGGACGGGCGCATGCTCGGCATCTCGGAGCAGGCGGGCGCGGCGCTGGTGAACCGGGACCGGATGTGGCACTACACCGAGGGCATCAACAACTGGGACCCGATCTGGCCCGACCACGCCATCCGGATCATTCCCGGACCGTCGTCGCTGTGGTTCGACGCCGACGGAATCAGGATGCCCGCACCGTGTTTCCCCGGTTTCGACACGAACGCGACCATGCGGCGGATCCTGGCCACCGGGCACGACTACTCGTGGTTCGTGCTGAACCAGACGATCATCGAGAAGGAGTTCGCGCTGTCGGGTTCGGAACAGAATCCAGATATCACCGGGAAGGATCTCAAGCTCACGCTGCGCAGCCGGGTCGCCAAGGGCGCGCCGGGCCCGGTGGAGGCGTTCAAGCAGCACGGAGTGGACTTCGTGGTCGCCGACACTCTGGCCGAGCTCGTCGACGGGATGAACGCGATCGCGCGGGGTCCCCAGCTCGAGGTGGGCGCGCTGGAACGCCAGATCGTGGCCAGGGACCGCGAGATCACCAACCCGTTCGGCAAGGACGCCCAGGTAGCCGCGCTCACCAACGCGCGCAAGTACTTCGGTGACAAGGCCGGTCGCGTGGTGAAGCCGCACCGCATCCTGGACCCGGCGCACGGCCCGCTCATCGCGGTGCGGTTGAACATCCTCACCCGCAAGACCCTGGGCGGTCTGCAGACCGACCTGGATTCGCGGGTGCTGCGACCGGACGGCGAGGTGTTCGGCGGGCTGTTCGCCGCCGGTGAGGTCGCCGGTTTCGGTGGGGGCGGTGTGCACGGCTACAACGCGCTGGAGGGCACGTTCCTCGGCGGCTGCATCTTCTCCGGCCGGGCCGCGGGCCGCGCGATGGCCCGGCGTCCGCGCGGCTGAACCTACTGGGGGCGGCCGTGCCGTGGGGTCAGGGCACGGGCCGCCTCTTTCGCGACCGCGGCCAGCGCCCGTGCCAGCCGGGCGGTGTCGAGGGCACCGCGGTCGCCGGGCAGGGTGCCCGACAGCGAGATCGCGGCCAGCGCCACGCCGCGGCCCCGGATCGGGACGGCGACACACCCGACGCCGGGGAGCGATTCCTCGGTGTCGACGGCGACGCCCTGCCGGTTGCGGATGCGCGCCAGTTCGCGATGCAGCTCGGCGCGGTCGACGATGGTGCGGGCGGTGCGCGCGGTGGTGTTGCCGCGCAACGAGGCTTCCGCGATGCCGGGCTCCAAGGTCGCCAGCAGCGCCTTGCCGACGGCGGTGCAGTGCGCGGGCAGCCTGCCGCCCACCCTGGTCGGGATGGCCATCTGGCTGCGGCCGCCTGCCTTGTCCAGGAACAACACCTCCCGTCCGTCGAGCACGGCGAGGTGCCCGGTCAGGCCGGTGCGCTGACTCAGATCGTGCAGCAGCGGGCCGACCGCTTCGCGCAGTTCGTTGTGTTCGGCGGCGAGTCCACCGAGTTCGAGCACCCGCAGCCCCAGCCGATAGCCGCCGGGGGTGTGGGCCAGCCAGCGCAGCCGGATCATCTGGTCGAGGATGCGGTGCACGGTCGAGCGCGGCAGACCGGTGCGTTCGGCGAGCCCGAGCAGGGTGAGGGTGGGGGTGGTCGCGTCGAACGCGTCCAGGATCAGCGTCATCCGCTCGATCATCGATGTGGGGGGTGCGGCGGCCGTGCGGCCCGATCCGGTCCACAGGTCTTCCGGCGCCGGTTCGGTCACGATTTCGACCGTCATTGTTCCACCCTCCACAGTGTGCAGCGGATACAGACTAGGCCCGTCCCGTCCGCTTACGCACCATTTCGCTGTACCGACCGGTTCATCGGGGTGACCGGCAGCAGCCTGCCCGCCGGCACGGACCGGCGCGGGGCCAGTATCGCGGCGATCTCCGCGACCGCGCGCGCCGCGGGGCCGTCGGGGTCGGTCCGGATGAACGGTGTGCCCGCGTCGCCCGCCGCGCAGGCCCCTGGGTCGAAGGGGATGCGGCCCAGCACCGGGCAGTAGGTGTCGAGCAGGGTGCTCAGCGTCCGGCTGACGGCGGTGGCTCCGCCCGCGCCGAACAGGGTGTGTCTGGTGCCGTCGGGGGTGTCGTACCAGGACATGTTCTCGATGATGCCCGCCACCCGCTGGCCGGTCTGGGCCGCCATCGCGCCGGCGCGCTCGGCGATGCGGGCCGCGGTGCGCTGGGGTGTGGTGACGACCAGCAGCTGCGCGGCGGGCAGCAGCTGGGCCAGCGAGATCGCGATATCCCCGGTGCCGGGCGGCATGTCGACCAGCAGCACATCCAGCTCACCCCAGTACACGTCATGGACGAACTGTTGCAGCGCACGATGCAGCATCGGGCCGCGCCAGACGACAGGCGCGTTGCCGTCGGCGAACATGCCGATCGAGATGACCCGGATGCCGAACGCGCTCGGCGGCATCAGCATCCGGTCCACGAGGGTGGGGGCCGCGGTGATGCCGAGCATCGCGGGCACCGAATGCCCGTGCACATCGGCGTCCATGATGCCCACGCGCAGCCCCCGCCGGGCCAGCGCGACGGCCAGATTCACAGTGACACTGGACTTTCCGACGCCACCCTTGCCCGAGACGACACAGTAGATCCGGGTCGGCGTGTCGGGGGCGGTCAGGCCGTCGTCCGCCGCGGTCTCGGGCCCACGCAGCTGGACTCGCAGGGCCCGGCGCTGATCCTCGCTCATCACACCGAAGCCGACCTCGACTCCGGTGACGCCGGGGACCGCGCCGACCGCGGCGCGGATGTCGTCGGTGATCCGCGCGCGCAGTGGGCAGCCGGCCACGGTGAGCAGGATGCGGACCACCACCCGCCCGGCGGTCTCGATGTCGACACCGTCGACCATGTTCAGTTCGGTCAGCGGCTTGCCGATCTCCGGATCGTCGACCTCGGCCAGGGCCGCGAGGATCCGGGCCTCGGTCGGGGTGCTCAACATCGGCTCGCGCGCAGCATGTCCGCGCGTTCGACGACCTTCACCCGGTCGCGGCCCTCGGGAGCGCCCAGCGCGCGTTCGTGCGCGTCGAGCCGATACCAGCCGTCCCAGGTGGTGAACGCGATGCCCGCGCCGGTGAGGAACTCCAGTACGGCGCCGGGATCGGAGTGCGCGGGGCGGGTCAGGGTGGCCCGGTCGGCGAGCAGGCAGGCGACGGTCTCGTTGGCGTCGCCCTTGGTGTGACCGATGAGGCCGACCGGGCCGCGCTTGATCCAGCCGGTCACGTACACACCCGGCAGGGGCTGCCCGTCGGACAGGACCCGGCCCGCGAGATTCGGGATGGTGCCGGACTGCTCGTCGAAGGGGATGTCGGCGAGATCGCCGGAGCGGTAGCCGACGGCGCGGTAGATCGCCTGCACGTCCCACTGCTTGTACTCGCCGGTGCCCTTGACGTTGCCGGTGCCGTCGAGCTGGGTGCGTTCGGTCTTGAGACCGACGACCTTGCCGTCCTCACCGAGAATCTCGGCCGGGGACTCG
>NZ_JBHSBA010000015.1:0-439981 GCF_042650365.1 Nocardia rhizosphaerae | reverse complement strand
GGCGGGATCTCGGTCGGCAGCAGCTCGTCACCGGTCTTGGCCAGCACCCGCGCCACGTCCAAGGCGACGTTGCCGACACCGAGCACGGCGACCTTCTCCGCCTCCAGCGGCCACGAGCGCGGCACATCCGGGTGCCCGTCGTACCAGGACACGAAGTCGGCGGCACCGTAGGAACCGTCGAGGTCGATACCGGGGATCGGCAGGGCGCGGTCGGCGTTGGCGCCGGTGGAGAAGATCACCGCGTCGTAGAACTGACGCAGGTCGTCGAGGGTGATGTCGGTGCCGTAATCGATATTGCCGAGCAGGCGCACCTGGTCCTTGTCGAGCACCTTGTGCAGGGCGGTGATGATGCCCTTGATGCGCGGGTGGTCGGGCGCGACACCGTAGCGGATCAGGCCGAACGGGGCGGGCATGCGCTCGTAGAGGTCGATGCTCACCTCGGCGTCGGACTTCATCAACGCGTCGGCGGCGTAGATACCGGCCGGTCCCGCGCCCACGATCGCCACCCGCAGGCGATGCGACCCCGTCATTTCCCGTACTCCGCGACGAACGGTGTATCCACCCCGAGATCACCGACTTTCGCGGCGCTGCCCGGCGAGCCGAGCGCCGCTGCCCGACCGGGCAGCGGTTCGGCGAAGAAGGCGGCGTTGGCCGCGACGAAATCTTCTTGTCCGGCAGGCAGATCCGCGTCGAGATAGATCGCCTCGACCGGGCAGACCGGTTCGCACGCACCGCAATCCACGCACTCGGTGGGATGGATGTAGGCCATCCGGTCGCCGGTGTAGATGCAATCGACCGGGCATTCCTCGACACAGGCGCGGTCCATCACGTCCACGCAAGCCGCTCCGATGACGAAAGTCATGGCTGTAGTTCCTTCTCGTTCGGCTCGCCGAGCGCGGCGAGGATTTCGTAACGCAGCCGGGCGAATTCGGGTTCGAATCGCGCGCCGGGCGCCCGCGGGCTCTCGATCTCGATCACCCGCTGGATCCGGGCCGGTCGCGGGGTGAGCAGCACGATCCGGTCCGCGAGCAGCAGCGCCTCGTCGACGTCGTGGGTGACGAACAGCACCGTGGTCCGGCGCTGCTGCCACACCGAGATCAGCAAGCGCTGCATGTCGGCGCGAGTCTGCGCGTCCAGCGCGCCGAACGGTTCGTCCATCAGCAACACCCGCGGCTGGGCGGCCAAGGTCCGCGCCAGCTGCACCCGCTGGCGCATGCCGCCCGACAGCGCACCGGGCAGATGGTCACCGAAGTCGTCGAGCCCCACCAGATTCAGCAGCTCTTGCGCCTCGGTGCGGCGGTTGCGGCGCGAGACGCCGCGCAGCTTCAGCGCGAACTCCACATTGCGGCGCGCGGTCCGCCACGGCAGCAGCGCGTCCTCCTGGAAGACCATCGAGCAGTGCTGTGCCGCGGCCGCGCCGTCCACGGTGATCGTGCCGCCGACCGGCGGCAGCAGCCCGGCCATCGCCCGCAACACCGTCGACTTGCCGCACCCGGACGGACCGAGCAGCACGATGATCTGTCCCGCCTCGATGTCGAGATCGACCTCGGCGGCCAGGCTCGTGCCGTAGGCGATGCGCAACCCGTCCAGCCGCACCGCGGCGCCGGCGCTCATCGCTGCGCCCTGGGCAGCCACCGGTTCACCCGGCGCCCCGCCAGTTCGACCAGCCACGCGGTGAACCAGCCGAGCAACCCGATGGTGAGCATCCCGACGATCACCCCCGGATAGTCGAGCAATCCGTAGGACTGCCAGGTGAAGTAGCCGATGCCGAACTGTCCGGAGATCATCTCGGCGCTGATCACACAGATCCAGGCCACGCCCATGGCCACCGAGAGGCCGGAGAAGATGCCGGGCAGCGCCCCCGGCAACGCGATCTGGAACAGGATGTCGCGGCGGCGCGCGCCGAGGGTGTGCGCGGCCTCCTCCCACACCCGCGGCAGCGCGTGCATGGCGTGGATGGTGCTCACCGCGACCGGGAAGAACGCCGCGAAGAAGGTGATGAACACGATGCCCTGCTCCCCCGTCGGGAACAGCAGGATCGCCAGCGGCACCAGCGCGATCGCCGGGATCGGCCGGAACACCTCGAGCACCGGCCGCACCAGCGCGCTGACCAGCGCCGAACGGCCGACCGCCATCCCGACGAGCACCCCGGACAGCGTGGCGAGCCCGAAACCGACCAGGATGCGGCGGGTGCTGGCGAGAATGTCGCGGTAGTAGCTCGCCGATCCCCACTGGGTGCGCAGCGCGTCCAGCACCTCGGCCGGCGTGGGGATCTTGTCGAACCGCAACCAGAGCACCACCTCGTTGGTGGTGAGCACGTACCAGGCCAGCAGCAGCGCCGTCAGCGGCACCGCGGTCAGGGCCGCGCGGCGCACCGTGGGCGGTACCGGCAGTCGGGTGCGGGTGGTGATCGAGGGTGCGGTGTCCCCCGCGGCCGCGGCAGGGGCGGTGAGGGTCGCGGAAACGGTCATGTCTGGCCTCCTGTTCTGGCGTGCCGGTGGGCTAGCGCGCGGTCAGCGCGGCCTGGTAGTCGAGCACGGTCGCGCCGGGATGCGCGGCCGCGTACTGTTGCGCGTCGGCGCGGATCGCGAAGGGCAGCAACCGATCGTCCGGTCCGGCAGCCGGGTCGCTGACCCAGGTGGCCGCCTCGGCGAACAATCGGATCCCGGTGCCGTGGTCGGGCACGTAGGCCGCGCGCACAGCCGCGCTCTCGGCGCCGATTCGGCGCAGCAGGCACGTCGGGGTCTTGGCCACCGCGGTGGTCTCCGCGTCGGCGAACCACACCTCCGAGGCGGTGGCCAGCCCGTCGACCGCTCCGCCGCACACGGTGTCCGCGCCGGTCAGCGGGGCGGGCGCGGCGACCGAGGCGACGGCCGCGTCGTACTCGTCCCCGTACACCGTCCGCAGGTAGCGGTCATCGACGAACTCGCCGAGGTCGAGATCCGAGAGCGCGCCGAGGCTCTGCAGGAAGGGCAGCAGCTCGCCCAGCGCGGTGACCAGTTGTGGCTTGATCGTCGGATCGAAGTTCACCAGGCCGTTGGGCCCGTTGTAGAGGTAGACGACCTCGGGCGGCAGCCCGGTCGCCTCGGCCACCTGCAGCGCCGCCGCGAGCGGATTCTGGTTCAGATAGTCGGTGGTCTTGCGCTGCGCGGTCAGGAACGCGGCGACCACATCGGGATGCTCGACCCCGAACTGCTCGTTGGCCACCACCGCGTGGAAGGTGGCGATGCCGGCGGCACCGCCGTCGTGCAGCAGTCGCGCGCTGCCGTCGAAGACGAGCTTCTGCGGCCACGGCACGAACTGGGCGAGCGCGGCCACCTGACCGCCCTGCAGTGCCGAGGCACCCACCGCGGGGTCCTGGCCGAGCACCTGCACGTCGTCGAGGGTCATCCCGGCCGAGGCCAGCCCGGTGGCCAGCATGCCGTGCGCGGCCGAGCCGACGCTGGTCGAGACCACCTGCCCGCGCAGGTCCGCGATGGTCGCCGCGGGCGAATCCGTCGGCACCACCACCTGATTGAGCGAGCCGCGCAGGTTGTAGCCGGTGACGGCGATCAGTTCGGACTTCACGTCGGCGTGATCACGGGTCTTGGAGCCGTTCACCAGGATCGGCGCGTCGCCCATCGAACCGATGTCGACCTGGCCCGCCAGCATCTGCGCGGTCAGCGGCGGGCCCGCGGCGAAGTCCTTCCACTCCACTTTGTAGGTCACACCTTTGGCCTTGCCGAGTTCGGCGAGTTCGGCTTCGAAGGTGCCGCGGTCGCGCAGGAGCGTGCCCGCGGTGACGGTGTTGATGGTCTTGGACTGGTAGCCGATGTTCACGGTGACGGTCTTGCCGTCGTCACCGGCGCCGCAGCCGCTGGCGAGGGTGACGACCGCGGCGCTGCCGAGCAGCAGGGCGGTCAGGCGGGTACAGGTGGTTCTCATGATCGGGTCTTCCTCTAGCGCAACAGGATCGGGATGTTCACGGTGACCGCGCCGACCGGGCACCGCGCGGCGCACGGCCCGCAGTACCAGCACTCGTCGACGTGCATGTAGGCCTTGCCCGAATCCGGGTGGATGGCAAGGGAATCGAGGGGACACATATCGACGCACAGGGTGCAGCCGTCGATACAGGTGGCTTCGTCGACCGACACAGGGACGTCGACGCGGGCATTGGCCTGGGCCATCAGAGTTCCTTTCCGGAGTTGGCGATGCCGATGCGGGCGAACGCGCGGACGTCGGCGTCCGGGTCGTCGAGTGCCCGCTGCAGCGCCGCGGTTATGTCACGGCGCTCGGCGATCCGCTCGGCCAGCGCTCGCACCGCCGCCTTACGGACATCGAGATTGGGGTCGGACACGGCGGTGAGCAGTGGTGCCGCCGCCAGATCGGGATCGGCCGCCGCCAGGGCGATCGCCGCCCCCTGCCTGACCTGCCAGGCGGGGTCGGCCAGGGCCGCGGCCGCGATCCCCGCGGCCGTGTCGTCGCACCCGGTGCCCGCCAGACTCGCCAGCGCGGCGGCCCTGACCAGCGGTTCGGGGTCGGCCGCGAGGGCGAGCAGGGTCACCGCACCGCGCGGGTCGCCCACGGCGGCGAGGCCTTTCGCCACACCGATGCGCACGTTCTGGTCCTCGTCGGTCGCGGCCGCCGCCAGTTCGTCGATGGCGTCGACGGAGGTGAGCCCGCCCACCACGGTGCGCCGCACCGCGACATTCGGATCGGCCAGCCAGGCGAGCAGTTCCGCCGCGCCGACCCTGCGGTGCCGCCACAGCGCCTCGATCGCGGCCGAACGCACCGCCGGCTCCGGCGCGGACACCGAACCACGCAGCGCCGCATCGAATTCGGGCCCCGGCACCAGCACCTCGAGCAGCTCGGTGAGCAGCCCGATCGCGGCGTGCCGCACATCGACATCGGCGTCGGCGAGCGCACCGGCGAAGATCGGCGCCGCCTCGGCCCAGGCGTCGGTGGTCTCGCTGAGCACCGACAGCGCGGTGCGCCGGACCTCGGGATCGGGGTCGGTGAGATAGGGGGTCAGCTCGTCGAGTTCGGGACATTCGTCGGCCAGGTCGAGCAAGGCCAGCAGGCGCGCGCTCATCGCGCACCCCACGCGCCGACGAGTTCGGGCGCGGCGACATCGGCGACGCCGTCGGGACGCACGAATCCGGGAACCGGGACGATATAGGGAGCCACCGGCCTGGTGCGGAACTCCATCGCCCCGGTCGCGCCACGATACAGGTTGAGGTGACAGAACCATTCCGCGTCGTCGCGGGCGGGCCAGTCGGCGCGCTGATGGTAGAGCCCCCACCGGCTCTCGGTGCGGCGCAGCGAGGCGCGGGCCGCCATCTCGGCGCAGTCACGGATGAAGGTCACCTCGGCGCAGCGCATCAGTTCGTGCGGTGTCTGCCCGCCCATACCCGCGATCTCCGCGCGCATCCGTTCGAACGCGGCCACACCGAGAGTGAGATAGGACTGGGCCTTGGGCGGTTGCAGATAGTCGTTGACGAACCGGCGCAACTTGTACTCGACCTGCGTCTGTGGCGGTCCGTCCGGATTGCCCAGCGGCCGGTAGATCAGCTCGTGGGCGGCCTCGATCTGGTCGGCGGGCAGCTCGGGACGGCTCGCTCCGGCGGCGTAGGCGCTCGCGTGCTCGCCGGCGATGTCACCGTAGACGAACGCCCCGATCATGTAGTTGTGCGGAACCAGCGCCATGTCGCCGGCCGCGTACAGTCCCGGCACGGTGGTGGCGGCGTGTTCGTCGACCCACACGCCGGAGGCGGAATGCCCACTGCACAAACCGATCTCGGAGATGTGCATCTCGATGTCGCGGGTGCGGTAGTCGGTGCCGCGTCCCTCATGGAAGGTGCCGCGGGTCGGCCGCTCCGTGGTGTGCAGGATCCCTTCGATCTCGCGGATCGTGGCATCGGGCAGGTGACTCAATTTCAGGTAGATCGGGCCGCGCGCGCTGTCGAGCTCGCGTTTGACCTCGGCCATCATCTGTCCGGACCAGTAGTCGCAGTCGACGAACCGGTTGCCCTCGGCGTTCACCTGGTAGCCGCCGAACGGGTTGGCGACATACGCGCACGCCGGTCCGTTGTAGTCCTTGATCAGCGGATTGATCTGGAAACACTCGATGCCCGACAGCTCGGCGCCCGCGTGATAGGCCATGGCGTAGCCGTCGCCGGCGTTGGTCGGGTTCTCGTAGGTGCCGTAGAGGTACCCGGAGGACGGCAGCCCGAGCCTGCCGCACGCGCCCGCAGCCAGGATCACCGCACCCGCCGAGATGGTCACGAATTCGCCGGTGCGCGTATCGAACCCGGCGGCGCCCACCGCGCGCCCGTTCTCGGTGAGCACCCGCACCGGCATCACCCGGTTGGAGATGGTCACCTTGGCGCGCACGTCGCGGGCCCGCAGCGTGCGGTAGAGGACCTTCTTCACGTCGCGGCCCTCCGGCATCGGCAGCACGTACGAGCCGGACCGGTGCACCTTGCGCACCGCGTATTCGCCGTGCTCGTCCTTCTCGAACTTCACGCCGTAGCCCTCGAGCCGCTGCACCATCTCGAAGCCGCGGGTCGCCGTCTCGTAGACGGTGCGCTGGTTGACGATGCCGTCGTTGGCGACGGTGATGTCGGCGACGTAGTCCTCCGGACTGGCCTTGCCCGGCACCACGGCGTTGTTGACGCCGTCCATGCCCATCGCCAGTGCCCCGGAATGCCGCACATGCGCCTTCTCCAGCAGCAACACCTGCGCGCCGTGTCTGGCGGCGGTGAGCGCGGCCATCGTGCCCGCGGTACCACCGCCGACGACGAGAACATCGCAGTGCAGCTCTCGACGGTCGGTGAGCGGAGGAATCTCCATGGGAATCAGCCCCTTTCGTTGTCAGTCGCGGGCGACGGCGCGCCGCGGAGTCACCGGGACGCGGTGTAGCCGCCCGGACAGGGAGAACCGGTCGCCGCGGTAGCGGATGTACTCGAGGTCGACGGGCCGGCCGGAGTCGGTGTAGGTGAGCCGTTCCTGGAACAGCAGCGGCGAACCGGCGCGCACACCGAGCAGCCCGGCGACCGTCGGATCCGCGGCGACCGCTTCGATGGCGACCGCGGCCGAGCCGAGCGGAAGGCCGAGTTCGGATTCGAGCAGCCCGAACACGTCGCAGCCGGTGAGGTCCTGGTCGAGCAGCGGAATGCCGATATCAGCGGTGAGGTAGCTGGCGTCAAGTGACAGTGGGGCACCGTCGAGGTAGCGCACCCGTTCCAGGGCCACCACCGGATCGCCCGCGTCGAGCTCGAGCCGTTCGGCGACCAGCGGTGTCGCGGGCACCACCTCGGCGAGCAGGACCCGGTTCACGACCCGGTCGCTACGGGTCTCGAAGGTTTCGGCGAGCCCACGCAGCCGATCGAGACCCTGCACGGCCTTGTCCGCGACGACGAACGTGCCCGCCCCGGGAACCCGGTCGATCAGGCCCTCGTCGCGCAACAGGGTGAGCGCGTCGCGGACGATATTGCGGCTGGTGGCGAAGTCGGCGGCGAGCTGGGCCTCGGCGGGCAGTGGGCGGCTGCCGTACACGCCACTGCGGATACGGGCCCGCAGGATGTCACGGATACGGCGGGCCGGTGCGCTGCGCCGGCCCGTACCGGGATCGGGGGGCCGAGGCCGGGCCGAAGGGGAAGGGGTGGCTGTCATGCCGGAAATGCTGCGAACACCGCGTTACGGCGGACGTTTCGGGCAATTACCACATGGTTACGCCAGTTACCCGCCCCACCTCGAGCCCGCTACCTGCACTGATACCGGAGTCTTCGGCAATCCCACCACCGCGGCCCGGTGCGCACGGGTTGCGCGAGGCCGTCGGCCCGCGGTCAGTTGGGGTCGTGCCTGAGGGCGGATCGTGCCCGACCCAGTCCAGATCGCCGGACATCGTGGGCCGCCGCGCCCAGGCGCGCGTCCTGGTACTCCGGGCGTACGGCTCGCCGCCCGCGTCATCCGGCGGAACCGGCCGCCGGAGCGCGGGCGATCTCGAGGCGGGCGGCGCGGTCGACGAGGAGTTCGGCGGGGCCCGCGGGCGGGGTGGTCCGGCGCCAGATGGCGCGGAACTTACGGGTGAGGCGGGCCGCATCGGTGGCGGGGACGGCGACGAGGGCACCGGTGGCGAGGTCGGGGGCGGCGATCAGGCGGCTCAGCACGGCCGGGGCCATCCCGGCGCGGGCGGCGGCGACGATGGCGGCGGCCGAGCCGAGTTCGGCGGCGGGCCCCGCGGGAGTGGCGGCGGTGCTGAGCAGATCCCAGACGGTGTCTCGGGTGCCGGAACCGGGCTCACGCCACAGCAGGGCGGTCCCGGCGAGCTCGGCGAGTGCGACCGGCGTGGTACGCCGGGCCCAGGGGTGGTCCGGCGCGACGACGACGACCAGGTCGTCGGTGCCGAGGATCTTGCTGCCGAGCCCGGCGGGTGGGTGCGGCCCTTCGACGAAGCCGAGATCGGCGACGCCGTCGCGCACCAGGGCGGCGACCTGGGTGGAGTTCTCCACCTCCAGCGAGACGAGCACCTCGGGACGGTCGGTGCGCAGTGCCGCCAGCCAGTGCGGAATACGATGGTCGGCAATGGTTTTCGAGGCGGCGATGCGCAGCCGCGGAGCCTGCTCGGCACGCAACCGGTCGACTTCGTCCACCAGCTCGCCCACTGCGGCCAGCACGGTGCGCGCCCGCTCGACCACGGCACGGCCGGTGTC
This sequence comes from Nocardia rhizosphaerae, assembly GCF_042650365.1. Lineage (NCBI taxonomy): Bacteria > Bacillati > Actinomycetota > Actinomycetes > Mycobacteriales > Nocardiaceae > Nocardia > Nocardia rhizosphaerae. The sequence continues at coordinate 431,288 of NZ_JBHSBA010000015.1, read as the reverse complement.
GGTGAGCGCCGAACCGGTCGGTCCCCGATCGAGCAGCTTCACCCGCAACCGGCGTTCCAGGGCGCTGATCCGCATGCTCGCGGCGGGCTGGCTGATGCCGTGCCTGCGGGCAGCGGCGCCGAGGCTGCCCAGCTCGGCCACCGACACCAGCAGGTCGAGGACCTCCAGGTCGGGGGCGGCGGGCGGCAGGGTCATGAGCCGATTATGGGCGATCGGGGCCGCCGCGCAGCGTTTTGGCCACCCCGTACAGGGCCACCACCGGCTTCAGTGGCAGCCATTCACCGCAGCGGTACTCCCGTCCCCGCACCAGACGGGCGGCGAGCTCGGGACGCTGTTGCGCCAGGTAGCCGCGGGCGGCCGCGGCGTGTGTGGGCAGGGAGACGATCTTGATCCGGTCCACGTCGCGCAGATACGGAATCGCGAAAGCGATGTTCTCCCAGGTGGATCGGCTCGCTTCCTCCCGTACGAGCTCGCCCAGGTATCCGCGACCCCTGGCGTAGTCGGCCATCAGCGCCGCTTCGGTGACCGGCCCGGCGACCGCGCCGCCGCACAGCACCAGCCGGGTTCGTGGCGCGGCGGGGTCGATGGAGCGCAGGGCCGCGCGCACCCGCCACCGGTTCATCGCGTTCGCCCGCTCCCCCGCGTTGCGATAGCCGAGGACCACTACGGCTTCGGTCCCGGTCCGCCCGGATCCGATGCCTCGCCACGACGCCCGCCAGTTGGCCCACTCGCCCCACAGCAGCCATCCCACCACGGCCGCGAGCCCGAACCCGGTTGCTTTGCGCACACCTTCAGCAAATCACACCGAGACACCGACTGGCCATAAGCCACGATTATGAGCACCTCCGAACTCGGCCGCTACCTCGGCGTCGGTTCCGGCGCGATGGTGAAGAGGTGAACCGCGTACCGACCCTCGCTCCCGGCCTCGCCCTCGCCGGCCTGCTCGCTACCACCGCGACGGCGCTCGGCACGGCGATGCCGATGATCGGCGCCCCCGTGCTGGCATTGGGTGCCGGTGCCGCCACGGGTGTCGCGCTGCGCCGTGCCGGCGGCCGCGGCGGCGATTTCGAGCCGGGCCTCGAGCTCGCCCGTACCCGGCTGCTCGGCGCCGCCATCGTCCTGCTCGGACTCGGGTTGCCGCTGGGGTCGGTACTGAACGTGGGGCGCGAGACGGCGGTGGTACTGCTCCCGACGCTGCTGATCGGCGGGATCGCGGCCTTCGTCGTCGGCCGGATGCTGGCCGTCGATCGCGAATCCGCGACGCTGGTCGCGGTCGGGACCACGATCTGCGGTGCCTCGGCGATCGCCGCGGCCACCGCGGTGCTTCGCCCCGACAAACAGCGTGTCGCCTACGCGCTCGGCACCATCTTCATCTTCAATATCGTTGCGGTGCTGGTGTATCCGCCGGTCGGCCGGGCCATCGGCCTGTCCCCCGACGCGTTCGGCCTGTGGGCGGGCACCGCGATCAACGACACGTCATCGGTGCTGGCGGCCGGTGTCGTCTTCGGAGCCGGTGCCGCGCAGTTCGCGGTGATCGTGAAGATGGTGCGCAGCCTGGCGATCATCCCGCTCTGCGTCGGCCTGCATCTGGGCCGCCGGCGGATCGTCGCCGACGACGGAACCGGCGCGGTGGCACTACACCGGGCGGTGCCGCTGTTCGTGATCCTGTTCCTCGTCGCCTCCGTGGTCGCGGGGCTCGGGATCGTGCCGAGCACCCTCACCGCGCCGCTCGGCACGGTCAGCGGCTGGCTCATCGCCGCCGTGCTCGCCGCCATCGGCACCTCACTCAGCCTCGACCGCCTCCGCAGCGCGGGCCCACGCCCGCTGATCCTCGGCGGCGTCCTCGGCCTGATCCTCGGCACCACCAGCCTCGCACTCATGGCGCTGACCGGCTGGTGGTGATCGGGCCGGACCGGTCGGGACGGCCGATGGAGCGCGAACGACGCCGGGCTCAGGTCGATTCGCTGGAATCCTGGTCGGCACCGAGAAGTTCGTCGGCTCGGGCCAGGGCCCGGTCGAGGTCGTCGGTGACCGCGTCCAGCGCCGACATCCCGTCGAGCATGCCGGACAACTCGGCGCGCAGCGCGTCGAGCTCGGCGACAGCGGGGTCGACCACCGTCCAGGCGACGGTGTCGCACCACCAGTCGTCGCCCTGGATCCAGGACCAGACGATGTCACGGACCAGCAGTGCGTCGCCGGTGAACAGCTGGTAGCGGTCGACACCCGCGGTGTGTTCCAGCTCGTAGGTGCCGTCGTCGAGATACCGGGCCTGGATGTGGTCGGCGCCGGACCTGGTGAGCAGCAGGAACGGGTGGTCGGGCGCGGGATCGGTGGCCTCGGTGCCGGGGTCGGCCGGATCGACCGCCCGCGGCGCGTCCGACCCGTCGCCGACGTGGACGACGACCTGCGGCGGATTCTCACCCTCGGAAACCATCGGGCCAGTGTGCCGGATCGGCGGGTGGAACGACCAGGCGCACCACGCCGGGTCGGCGAGTGAGCCAGGTCACCGCGACCGGCCGAACCGGGACACCCCGCGCGTCGATCCAGCTCGGCAGCGATAACGTGTTACATATGGACGATACACAGGTCGGCAACTCGCTGCCGGACGCAGAGCACCACGAGGGCGGGTTCCGGCCGATGACCGAGCTGATCCAGCAGCGTGCGAACAAGATGCGGGACAAGACGATCGGCGGCCCGCACTACGGCGAACTGATCGAGCAGGTGCGCGTGCTGATGGACAAGGCGCGCCTGATCAACCCGTCCGACGAGCTGGCCAAAGACGCGATCGCCACGCTCGAACAGCTCAACGCCCGCTTGGACGAGGCCGTGGTCGACGAGTGGTCGGCGCCCAGCTGGACCCGCACCGACCTGCCATCGCGCGGCAACATCACCCTGCCGCCGTACACCGTCGACAGCGCCGACGCCGACGGGGTGAGCGCCAAGCTGACCTTCCGCACCTTCCACCTCGGTGGCAACGGCGCCGCGCACGGTGGGCAGATCGGGGTGGCGTTCGACGACATCCTCGGCATGACCGCGGCGGTGCACACCAGGGCCGTCACCCGCACCGCCTCGCTCACCATCGATTATCGCTCGATCACGCCGCTCAACCGTGAGCTGACGATTCGCGGGTGGGTCGAGCGAGTCGACGGCCGCAAGGTCTACCTGCGCGCCACCATGCACGACGGCGAGCGGTTGTGCGCCGAGGCCAACGGCCTGTTCATCATGCTCAACCCCGGCCAGCCCTGATCAGGACCGGTCGCCGCGTCGCGGGCTGACACCGGCCCGCGCCCGGCTGTCGGTGCCCGGGGCTACGCTCGGCGCGAACGTCGCCAATCGGACGGGGAGGATTCGAGATGACCAGCAAGTTCACCGAGATCGCGATCGACTGCGCCGACCCACCCGCACTGGCCCGCTTCTGGTGTGCGGTGCTCGGCTACGAGGTCCAAGACGCCGAGGGCGAAGATTACGTCGCCATCGGCTCGCCGCTGGTGCCGGAGGGCAAGTCCCGGCCCGGCCCGGTGCCACCCACGCTCGGCTTCCTCCGGGTGCCCGAGGGAAAAGCGGTGAAGAACCGCCTGCACATCGATGTCAATCCCACCGACGTCGACCAGGCCACCGAGGTGCGCCGCCTGCTCGACCTAGGGGCCCGCCACGCCGACGTCGGGCAGGGCGAGCAGACATGGGTCGTCCTCGCCGATCCGGAGGGCAACGAGTTCTGCGTCCTGGCCGGCACCTTCGCCTGACCAGCCGCCCCCGGCGCCGTCGGTAGGGTGGCTGGATGAGCGAGCGTAGCTATCGAGGTCGAGCCGGAACCGAGCCTCGGCGTAACGGAAGCACGAGCGCGAATCCCGGTCGGCTCGTCACCGTCCCCGCCGATCTGGACGCGGTGACCACGATCGGCGACGAGGACACACCCGCATCGCTCGCACCCGCCGTCGCGGCGATCTGGGAGTCGGTGCGGGGGTGGTACCGTCTCGGCACCACCCCCGCGATCCAGGTGTGCCTGCGCCGCGACGGCCGGGTGCTGCTCAACCGCGCGATCGGGCACGGCTGGGGCAACGCACCCGGCGACGGGCCGGACGCGGCGAAGGTCCTCGTCACCCCCGAGACGCCGTTATGTGGTTTCTCCACCGCGAAGGGCGTGGCGGCCACCATGATGACGATGCTGGCCGAGCAGGGCGCGTTCGCGCTCGACGACCCTGTCTGCCGGTACATCCCCGAGTTCGCCGCGCACGGCAAGGACCGGATCACCATCAGTGACGTGCTGTCGCATTCGGCGGGCATCCCGTTCATCACCGCACCGCATTCGGGTACCGCGGCCGTCCTCGACGAGGAACTCGCCGTCGCCGCGCTCGCCGATCTCGTGCCGAGCTGGCCGCCGGGGCGGTTCCGGGTCTATCACGCGCTGACAGGCGGCTTGATCCAGCGTCTGCTCGTGCAGCGCGCCACCGGCCGCCGGATGCGCGACCATCTGGCCGAGCAGGTGCTGCGCCCGCTCGGGTTCCGCTGGACGAACTTCGGGGTCGCCCCGGCCGAGGTCGACCAGGTGGTGCCGAGTGTGAAGACCGGTCCGCCGCCGTCACGGGTGGCGGGTTTCCTCGCGCGTAAGGCGCTCGGTGGCCGGATGGACAATGCCTCGAAGGCACAGGCCGATGCCTTCCTCACCGCCGAACTCCCCTCCGGCAATCTGGTCACCACCGCGGCGGAGCTGTCGCGCTTCTACGAGATCCTCACGCGCGGTGGCGAACTGGACGGCGTGCGGATCGTCGAGGCCGGGTCGCTGCGGGCGGCGATCAGGCCCGCGGACCGCATGCTCGGCGCGGCGGGCCGGGTCAGCCGGGCGGGTTTCGAACTCGGCGGCCGCCGTTCGAAGTTCGGCCGCGACACCCGATTCCATTTCGGCCGCAGCGGTTTGACCACCCAGTACGGCTGGGCCGACCCCGCACGCGGACTCTCCGGCGCCGTCCTCACCAGCGGCAAGGCGAGCACGGACGTCAACCGCCCGTGGCAGCTGGTCGCCCAGGTGTCCGCGGCGATGTCTCCGCTGGACCGGACCCCGGGGTGGCTCGACCTCGGGTGAGGACGCCGACCACCCCACCCGGTGCCGGGGTCAGCCGCCGATCACCGCGTTCATGATCGTGCCCGCGCTCGTGGCCACCGCACCGCCGGCCATGGCGCTGGCGATCATCTTCGGTGACTGCAGGCCGCCGCCGCTCCACTTCTCCCAAGCGAAGCGGCCGCCGCCGTAGGTGATGGCGGTGACCCCGGACAGCAGGATCATCCAGGTGAAGTACCGGCCCATCTGCAGGATCTTGTCCGCCATCGGCGGGGCCTCCGGTGTGGGATTGCCGACCTGCGCGAGAACGGCACTGTCCAACACAGCCAGGATCATGCTCACGATCGTGCTCCTTCGTCGGATGTAGGTGGTGATGCCGATGTCGAGAACTTCGTGACGCGCTGGAACCCCAGATCCATTGAACATTCAACCTCAGGCCGCTTCGATGCGGTGGACGACACTCCGGGGAAACCATGACCGCCGTCACACCCGCCGGGCCGTGCCCTCGGCGCGCCCAAGCCCTACCATCGAAGACGCGGGGCTTGTTCAGAAGTGGCGCGACGTGGCGCTGACCATCACCTTCATCGCACATCCACCGTACCGCGGGGAGGGCACATGGCTTTCCTGATTCCGTTGATCATCGCGTTCGTGTCGATGACCACCGCTGTGGTGGTGGCGTCCTACGCCACCGTTTCGCTGACTTATTGGTTTGAATCACGCCGGATCCGTCCGGAACGGCCCGATCCGGAACTCGCGCTGACCGTCCGGTCAGGGTAGTTCCAGGCCCGCCTGGGTCGCGATCACCGCCGCCTGCACCCGGGACCGCACCCCCAGCTTCGTCAGCACCCGCGAGACATGCGTCTTCACTGTCGCCTCGCCGATGTGCAGGCGGGTGCCGATCTGATAGTTCGACAATCCGGCCCCGAGCCCCGCAAGCACCTGACTCTCCCGCTCGGTCAACGCCGACAGGTCGATGGGCGGGGGTTCCGGCACCCGTGGGAGCGCGGCGATCACCGCGCGGGTCACCTTCGGGTCGAGGACGGCGTCGCCCTCGGCGACGGCGAGCACCGCGCGCACCAACTCGTCGCCGCCGACGGACTTGAGCAGGAACCCGCTCGCGCCCGCCGCCAGCGCGCCGAGGACGTACTCGTCGATGGCGAAGGTGGTGAGCACCAGGACCTTCGCGCTCGTCTCGGCGACCACCGCGGCGGTGGCCTCCAGTCCGTCGACGCGCGGCATGCGCACGTCCATGAGCACGACGTCGGGGCCGAGCGCGCGAGCTTGGCGCAGCGCGGCGACGCCGTCGCCCGCCTCGCCGACCACCCGGATCCGCCCGGAGGTCTCGAGCAGCATGGTGATGCCGGCTCTGATCGTGGCGTGATCGTCGGCCACCACGACGGTGACCGTCACCGGTCCACCAGCGGCAGTCGCGCGCGCACCGACCAGTGACCGTCCTCAGCGCCCGCGGTGAGCGTGCCCGCCAGCGATTCGGCCCGGAAGACCATGTTGCGCACTCCGTTTCCCTCTCCGCGGGCCCGCCCCGGCAGCAGGGGATTCGTCGCGGTCAGCAACAGCGAGCCCGCCTCACGGCGCACATCGATCCGCAGCGGCGCGCCCGGTGCGTGTTTGGTGGCGTTCGCGATCGCCTCACCGAGGATGCGGGTGAGCACGGCCTCGACGGCGGTGGGCAGATCGAGGTCGGGCGGGCGGCGCACGGTCACCGAACCGCCCGCTGCCTCGGCGGCGTCGATCAGGCCGTCCAGCGAGGCGAGCCGCGCGGTGACAGCGCGATCGTCGGGCGCGGTGAGCAGGGCGATGGTCGCGCGCATCTCGTCGAGCGCGGCCAGACTGCCCGCTCGGATCGATCGCAGGACGTCGGTGTCGCCTGGCTTCTTCTGCGCCACCTCGGCCAGGATCGCGACCGCGGACAAGTGACCGGCCACGGTGTCGTGCAGGTCGCGCGCCACCCGACGGCGTTCCTCACCGACGGCGGCCGAGCGTTCGGCATCGAGCGCGGCCAGTTCGGCGCGCGCGGCGTGTCGTTCCGCGTCGGCCATCCGCCGGGAGGCCCGCACCGCCCGCGCGTAGCCGAGGGGTGACCAGGTGAGGGCGATGCCGATCAGCCCGGCCAACATGGCCGCCCTGACGCCGAGAACGACCAGCGCCACCATCGCCCCGCCCGCGGTGACCAGCACCGCGAACCAGCCGACGACCGCGGCGAGCCGGTCCGATCCGCCGACGACCGCGAGGAAGATCACGTCGGTGAGCGCGATCCACAGCGGCAGCGAGGGCCCGAAGGCGAAATCCCCGGCGAGTAGCGCGACCATCAGGCCGAAGGCGAGAGCGGGCCTGCGTTGGGCGGTGAGCTGGATCGCGAACGCCGCGCACAGCAGCCCGAATTTCACCGGCCCCGAGTACAGGTCGTGGTCCTGCACCATCGCCCAGCCACCGGCCGCCCACAACAGCAGCCCGACCAGGAACACCGCGACGGCGGCCGCGGTGGAGCTGTCGGCGACCTCCGCGAGCCGATCCAGGACGGTGCGGCGGGTCGGTGGCATTCCTCATTTCAGCACACCGCCACCGGTGGCCGGGTCCCCCGAACGACGGACCGCGTGCCCGTCCACAGCGGGACGACGGCGCAGCGGTCGGTCCGGCACAGTGCCGGTATGGCGGAACTGAACAATCCCGTGCTGCTCACGATCGCGGCCTGCGAGATCGGCTTCTGGGTGCTGGTCGTGGCCGGCCTGTTGCTGCGCTACGTCGCGCGCCTGCGCCGCGCGGGCCTGGTGACGCTGGCGCTGGTCCCGGTGCTGGATGTGGTCCTGGTGGTCGCGGTGGCCCTCGATCTGCACCGCGGCGGCGAGGTGGGGTTCGCGCACCGGCTGGCAGGCATCTACCTCGGCTGCACCGTCATGTTCGGCCACCGCATGATCCGGTGGCTCGACGAGCGGTTCGCGCATCGGTTCGCCGGTGGCCCCGCGCCGGTTCGGGTGCCGAAATCCGGCCAGGAGCGCACCCGTAAGGAGTGGGCCGACTTCGCCCGCTGGCTCGGCGCCGCCGCCATCGCCGCCCTGCTCACCTCGGTGCTCGGCGCCACCGTGGCCGATGCCCAGCAGCGTGCACAGCTCTCGGAGGTGTTCGCGACATTGGGCGTGATCACGGTGATCTGGCTGCTCACCGGTCCGGTGTGGGTCACCGGATCGCGACGCGGCTGATCGGTGCGCTCAGCTCGCGTGTTCGGCCAGCCCGCGCACCACATCCACCATCTCGCCCGGCGTGAACTCCACGACCCGCCGCACCCGCGAGTTCGCCACCGGCGCCAGATCGACCACGATCGGGGCGCCGGGTCCACGCTGGGTGATCGCGGTGATCCGGTCCTGCAGGAACCCGCCGTCGGAGACCGCCACCCGGATCACATCGCCCACGGTGAGCGCCTCGGCGCGGACCGGGCCGCCGAAGGGCGCGGCGGGGTCGAAGGTGCCGCAGCGGGTGGGCCCGGTGGTGGCGCCGAGACCGCGTTCGGCGATGGTCCACCACACCGGTTGCTGCGGCTCGCCCATCCCGACGCGCGCGTGCCAGGCCAGTACCCGATCGCGTTCGGCTTCCGCGGCGGCGCGGGACTCGTGCAGCGAGACCTGCCTGCGGACCGGGGCCTGCCGGGGACGGGTCGTGCCTGCCGCGCCGTCGATCACCAGAATCCACCTGGCGCCGACCGCGTCGTCGCGGCGGGCGGCGACCCGCTTGGCCAGCGCCAGACCCGGCGTGGCGCCCAGCTGGTCGGCGGCTTCCTCGATGCTGTTCACCAGGCCGAGCGAGCGCAGCAGTTCGGCGGCCGACAGCTCCGAGGTGCCCAGTTCCTGGGCCAGCGCCGTCATCGGTGTACGTCTGCGCCAGCCGATCCGGGCGCAGTGCTCGTGCCGGGTGAACCACAGCCCGCTGCGTGAGCGCCGGTGCTGGTCGACCACCACCGCCCACCAGTCCCATTCCGGTTCGGCCACCAGGCGGCCCCGGATCCAGCGTTCGCGTTCGGCCGCGGGCACCCGTTCCTCGGGCGGCACGAAATTGCGGAGCGCGGCGCGGACCGCGGATTCGGTGCGGCCCACCGTCCGCGCGGTGCGCGCCAGCTCGGCTCCGGCGCGCAGGTCGTCGGCGAGGACCCGGTATTCCGATTCCCGCCAGGTGGTTCCATGCCTGCTCGGTGGCTGCAGCTCGCCACGGTCGTCACTCATCCCCGTGCCCCCGTTCTCGCACCGCCCGGCCACCTTCGCGCCGGGCTCGTTGTGACCTCTTCCACGATACCGAGGGGGTATGACAGAAAACGCTTGTCTGCCAGTGCCTTTCCAGCAAATCGGTCGACCGGCGTCCCGCTGCCACCGGGGAGCCGGAAATACCGGCGGGACGCGGCGGGTTGGCCTCGTGCAGGGGGTTCCGTGCACGGTCGAGGAGGCTCATGAGCAGGGTCACGCTGTCGGTTCTGGATCTGGCGCCGGTGCAGGCGGGCACCACCACCGGCGCCGCGTTGCACGCCACGACCCAGCTGGCCCAGCGCGCCGAAGAGCTGGGCTTTCGCCGGTTCTGGGTGGCCGAACACCACAATATGCCCGGGATCGCGAGCGCGGCGCCCGCCGTGCTGCTCGCGCACCTGGCGGCGGCGACCGCACGGATCCGGGTCGGGTCCGGCGGGGTGATGCTGCCCAATCACGCGCCGCTGGTCGTCGCCGAGCAGTTCGGCACCCTGGAGTCCCTGCATCCAGGCCGGATCGACCTCGGCATCGGCCGGGCACCCGGCACCGACCCGGTGACCGCGCGCGCCCTGCGCCGCCTCGCCGACGGTCTCGGCGCCGACGCGTTCCCCCGCGAACTCACCGACCTCATCGGCTATTTCCGCGGCACCGACCCCGACGGCATCGTCGCCAGCCCTGGCCGCGACGCCGAACCGGAGATCTGGCTACTCGGCTCCAGCGGTTTCAGTGCCCAGGTCGCCGCGGTACTCGGGCTGCCGTTCGCCTTCGCCCACCACATCGCCCCGGACAACACCGCCGCCGCCCTCGCGCTCTACCGCGACAATTTCCGGCCGACGCCGAGCAGGCCGGAGCCGTACACGATGGTCGCCGCCTCGGCGATCTGCGCCGACACCGACGCCGCCGCCGACCGCCTCGCCGCGCCCCGCGATCTCGCCTTCGCCCAGTTGCGCGCGGGCAGGCCGCAGGCACTGGCCACGCCGGAGCAGGCCGCCGCCTTCCCCGGCAGCGACGCCGAGCGCCGCTTCGCCGACCAGCGCAAGGCCGGTCAACTGCAGGGCTCGCCCGAGACGGTGCGCGCGCAGGCCGCGCGGTTGCTGGCCGAGACCGCGCCCGACGAACTGATGCTCAACACCCTCGTCTACGACATCGACGCCAGAATCCGATCCATCGAACTCACCCGCAAGGCGCTCGAGGGCTGAGGCGAGATTCCGGCTGGTTACGATGGGCACGGGGAGCCCACCGCCTGGTGGGACGCAGGAAGTGTGTGATGGCCAAGGTGTTCGACCGCATCGATGACAAACTCCGCGCGTTCATCGGCGACCAGCCGATGTTCTTCGTCGGCACCGCGCCCTCCTCCGGCGGCCATGTCAATGTGTCCCCCAAGGGATATCGCGACACCTTCGCGGTCGTCGACGACCACACCATCGCCTACCTCGACCTGTTCGGCAGCGGTTCGGAGACCATCGCGCACCTGCGCGACAACGGCCGGATCACCGTGATGTTCTGCTCGTTCGGCCGCGTCGCGCGGATTCTGCGGTTGTTCGGTGCCGGTCGGGTGGTCCGGCCCGACGATGCCGAATTCGCCACGCTGGCAGGACATTTCGGTACCGGCCACACCGGAGTTCGCGCGATTGTGACGATCTCGGTCGATCGGATCGCCGATTCGTGCGGCTGGTCGGTCCCCCAGCTGGATCTGGTGGCGGAGCGGAGTGTCCTCGACGAGGCCCATACCCGGCGCACCGATGCCGACTTCGCCCGTCGCATCGCCGGCGACAACGCGGTGAGCATCGACGGTCTGCCCGCGCTGGAACCCGATCATCCCCTGCCGTCCCAGGTTTCGCGCGAACCGGCGCCGGGGCCGCGCACCCGCTAGAGTGCGGCGGTGCACACCGGATCCGCCAGCGCGCTGCTCGATCGACTCCTGGCCACTGCGCCCGCGCCCGCCTGGTGGCTGGTGCTGGTCACCGCCGCGGCGGCGCTGATCCTGGTCGGCTACCGGCCACTGTGGCGGCTCACCCGCGCGGCGGTGACGGTGGTGCACGAGGGTGGGCACGCGCTGGTCGCCCTGCTCACCGGCCGCAGACTGCACGCGATCACCCTGCACACCGACACCTCGGGGCTCACTGTGTCCAGCGGCAAGCCGACCGGACTCGGCATGATCCTCACCGCCGCGGCGGGCTACCCGGCGCCCGCGGCACTCGGGCTCGGCTACGCCGCCCTGCTCGGTACCGGCCGGGTCACGCTGATGCTGTGGGCGACCCTGCTGATGCTGGCCGCGGTGCTCATCAAGGTCCGCAATGTGTACGGCCTGCTCACCGTGGCCGTGCTCGGCGCGCTGGTGTTCGGAGTCTCCTGGTTCGGCACCGACCTGCTGCAGGCCGGTTTCGCCTATCTCGCCGCGTGGTTCCTGCTTGCCGCGGCGGTGCGCCCGGTCGTCGAATTGCAGCGCGGCCGCCGCAGGCAGCCGGGCCGCACCGATTCCGATGCCGATCAGCTGGCCCGGCTCACCCATCTGCCCGCGCTGCTGTGGGTGCTGTTCTTCACCGTGCTGTGCCTGGCCGCGCTGGTGGTCGGCGGTGCGCTGCTGCTGGCGCCGGTCGAGCAGCTGCACCCGCTGCTTCAGCGGTGATCGGCGCGCCAGGCGTCGACCGACTCGGTCACCAGCGTGGTCGGCGACGCCAGCGCGTCGAGGGTGACCCCCGGTTCGTCCGGTTCCAGTGGTTCCAGGGTGTCCAGCTGGGAGTCCAGTAGTGCGGTCGGCATGAAATGCCCGAGCCTGCCCGTCATCCGGCGCAGCAGTTCCTCCCGTCCCGCGGCCAGGTGGACGAAGTAGGTGGTCGGCGCACCGGCGCGGAGCCGGTCACGGTAGGGGCGGCGCAGCGCCGAACAGGACGCCACCCCACCGGAGCGCTGGTGGGCACCGAGCCAGTCGGCGACGATATCGAGCCAGGGCAGGCGGTCGGCGTCGGTGAGCGGGATCCCCGCCGCCATCTTCTCGATGTTCTCGACGGGATGGAAATCGTCGCCCTCGGCGTAGGGCAGGCCGAGCCGTTCGGCGAGCAACGCCCCGACGGTCGTCTTGCCGCACCCGGACACCCCCATCACGACGATGACAGGTTGAGCCACCGCACCCTCCTCCGCGTCGGAACCAGCAGGCCACCCCACCGTACGGGCCGGGTGGTCCACGATCGTGGAGTTCAGGGAATCGGGCGGTCGGTGGGCAGGTTGACGAAACTCGGTGCGGCCGGATCGAGCCGCAGATGCTGCGGGGCGAGTTCGGTCGCGTTCAGCATCGGCCGGAAGGGCAGTGCCTTGGGCGCGTTGCCCGCGTAGACGTCGATGCGCAGCCGGTGTCCCGGCGCGAGGACCGCCTGGGTGGGAATGATCGCCACGTCGAGCGCGGTCGGGGCACCCGGTACCACCGGCAGCAGCCGGTCGACGGTGAGCGGGTTGAACGGCGCGGTGAGGTCACCGTTGACCGAGCGGGCGCTGCGGCGTTCGTCGATCGCGCGCATCGAGCTGGTCAGCTGGCCGGTGGTGAGCACGGTGGACGTGCCGTCGGGGGCGACGTCGTTGACGGTGACGTGCCAGAAGCCGTCAGCGGCGTCGTGGACGGTGTTGAGCCGCACATTGATCGGCCCGGAGATCACCGTCTGCTCGGTCAGCGGCGCACTGGTGAAGGTGAGCGCGTTGCGTTCGGCGATCCGGGAATCCTTGGCACAGATGTCGAGCGCCGCGGTCATGCCGGCCGAGCCCTGCGCCGCGTCGCGCGAGCACATCGTGCTGAGCCCTGGGGCCACGGTGAGATCCTCGACGGTACCGGGCCCGGTGGCGCGTAGCGAGCCGTCGTGGCGGCTGTCCTCGGTGCTGCCGCTCGGCGCGGCCGACAGGTACACCCGCCGGTGCGTGACCCCTGGCATCGGGAATTCCGGCAGCGTCACCCAGCTGCCGCCCTGCTGTTTCACCGTCACCGGGCCGAAATCGTCGATCCCGCTCTCGATGTCCTTGAGCCACTTGTCGAACCAGGCCCGCTGCAGCACGTCCAGCCGCGGCGGCGCTCCGGGAACACCGGTGCCCGCACCGGGATTGGCGTGATAGGTGTCGCCGACGACGAGCTGCTTGCGCCCGGCGGGCAGCGGAATCTGCTCGTACAGTTTGGTCGCGCTGTTGGCGAAGATGTCGTGCCAGCCGCCGTAGACGAAGGTCGGCACAGTCACCTGTTCCGGGTGACCCATGATCGCCTCACGGAAGGCCGAGGTCTCGTCGAGCGCGCCGTCGAGCGCGGGCGGCAGGTCCGACAGCGACGGCGTGAGCAGCGACTGGGCGAGCAGATCGAAGTTGGTTGTCGGGTCGGCGAGACGATCGTGGAACCAGGTCCAGTCGAAACTGCCGTCGGCCATCGACGCCACATCCGGCACGAGTTTGAGCTGGTTCACCGAGTTCAGCCACAGCGGCAGGAAGGTGGTTCCGACACCACCGCCGGGTGCGACCACATCGCGCATGAGGTCGCTGCCCGGCTCGACGGGGAAGATCGCCTGCAACGGGGCCGGCGCGTTCTCGGCGGCGCGCAATTGATTGATGCCGGAATAGGAGCCGCCGCTCATGCCGATGCGCCCGTTGGACCACGGCTGACGTGCCGCCCACTCGATCACCTCACGGGTGTCGAGCTGTTCCCGGGCGCCGAGAGTATCCCATTTGCCCTGGGACAGGCCGGTTCCGCGGACGTCGACGACGGCGACGGTGTAGCCGGCCCTGATGAGTTTTCGATCCACCCCGAGCATCGTCTGGATCATGCCGCCGTCGAGTGCCTGCATCAGATCGCCGAAACCGCTGATCGGGGTGGCCGACAGGTTCAGCCTGCGGACGATGTCGACGGCGGTCTCCTGCAGGCCGGGGATCGCGGCCGCCGATTCGATCAGCCCGGTCATCAGTTTCGAATAGGGCGTGAGACTGACGATCGTCGGCAGTGGCCGCTGCTCGATCACCCCCGCGGCATCGGCGGGCCGGTAGACATCGGCCTTCAAGACCACGCCGTCGCTCATGGTGATCTCGACCCCGCGTTCCATCCGCACCTCGGGATAGGCACCTGGCCCGTCGTGCAACGCCGTCCAGCGCGCTGCCGGAGCGTCGGCGGGTTCTCCCGCCGCCGGGCCACCGCCGCAGCAGAGCACGACGACCAGCGCGAGCATCGTCACCGCTATCCGGACGAACCCACGTTCGGAACCTCTACCCACCATGTATGTCGCTCCCCGACCGGTTCGTGTGCACTCGTTGCCCTGGCCACCGCAGAATCGGCGCGGAAACCGTAACAGCGCCGCCGAGTCGGCCGGGGCAGCTCCGGCCCGCTCGGCCTGTCGCAGTGACAACACGTTGTTCCAGTTCAGCGGCCCGCAAACGCGCACAACGTGTCGGTAGCCGGTGGTTGACTGTGCGTATGCCGGAGCGGTTCCGGCCTGCTTTCCCATCCATCGCCGAGGAGGACGTTCGACATGCCGACACGTGACGAAGCCTGGCCGCAGGGCACACCCTGCTGGATCGACTGCCAGGTCGACGACACCGCCGCCGCTCGCGATTTCTACACCGCCCTGTTCGGCTGGGACGTCCAGGACGGGCCGACCGACGCGGGCGGTTACCTGATGGCGATGCTCGACGGCAAACCCGCCGCGGGCATCGGCCCGAAGCCCGACAACATGAAGATGATGCCGTCCACCTGGACCACCTACTTCGCTGCCGACCGCGCCGACGAGGTCGCCGAGAAGGTGAGCCGGGCCGGTGGACAGGTGTTCATGCCACCGTTCGACGTGCTCGACGTCGGCCGCATGTTCGTCGGCGCCGACCCGACCGGCGGGGTGTTCGGGGTCTGGGAGGCCAAGGCGCACACCGGCGCCGGGATCTTCAACCAGCCCGGCGCCTACTGCTGGAACGAATTGCACACCGGCGGTTACGACCAGGCGCACGACTTCTATCACTCGGTCTTCGGCTGGACCTACACCGAGATCGGTGACGGCGAGAACTTCACCTACTCCACCTTCAAGCTGCCCGGTGGTGGCGACGAGGTCGGCGGCATGATGGACGCCTCGGCGCTGAACACGCCCACCTACTGGCTCAGCTGGATCCAGGTCGACGACACCGACGGCACCCTGGCCAAGGCCACCGAGCTGGGCGCCTCGGTGATCATGGGCCCCGACGACAGCCCGTTCGGCCGGATGGGCATCCTGCAGGCGCCCCAGGGTGAGGTGTTCGGGGTCATCGATCCGGCCAAGGCCGTGGGTGAGGTGCCGACGGGTTCCTGAAACCGGGCCCGCGGGCGCGCTGCCGTACCCGGCTCCGGTGATGTCGCGGGGCAGCGGCATGGTCTCGTCGAACAGCGAGACCGGCCGCTACGGCTGCGCGCCCGCGACCGGCTGTGTACGCCGCCGGTGACTGTCGTCGACGCGAAGGAGTTACTCGCTCAGCGCGGACTCCGTCGGCACCAGCACCCGCTTGAGGATCTTGCCGGTCTCCCCGCGGGGCAGGGCGTTGAGGAACGTCACGTCGCGGGGAACCGAGAAGCGGCTGAGCCGGTTGCGGATGTAGGTGCGAACCATGTCCGAATCCAGGCCTGCCCCTTCGCGTTTCACCACGAACGCGGCCAGGCGCTGCCCGAACTCACGGTCCGGCACCCCGACCACGGCCACCTCGGAGACCTGCGGCAGGTGTGCCAGCGCCTCCTCGACCGGGCGCGGGAAGACGTTCTCGCCGCCGGAGATGATCATCTCGTCGTCGCGACCGGCCACGAACAACCTGCCCGCGGCATCGAGATAGCCGAGGTCGCCGGTGTCGAGCATGCCGTCGGCCTCCTCCGGCGGCGCCGCGTTCACATAGCCGTCGAAGAGCATGTGATTGGCCACGAAGATGTGTCCGGTGACCCCGACCGGCACCGGCCGCAGGTCGGGACCGAGTACCGCCACCCTGGTGCCGAGCGGCGGCCTGCCCGCGGTCGTCGGTGAGACCCGCAGGTCGGCGGGTGTGGCGACGCTGGCCCATGACACCTCGGTGGAGCCGTACACGTTGTAGAGCACGTCGCCGAAGGTGTCGAGGAAGCGCAGCACGGTCGCGCCGGCCAGCGGCGCACCGCAGCTCACCACGTGCCGCAGGCTGGACAGGTCGATCTCGGCGCGCGCCTCGGCGGGGAGATCGAGCAGCCGTTCCACCATGGTCGGCACCACGATCAAGGTGGTGATCCGGTGCCGGGCGATAGCACGCAGGCAGTCGAGCGCGTCGAAGCCGTCGCTGAGCACGACGGTCGCGCGCAGTGCGGTGCTCAGCTGCAGCCCGGCCAGGCCCCAGGTGTGGAACAGCGGCGCCGGGATGAGCATGACCTCTTCGACGCGCAGCGGAATCCGCGACAGCAGGGCGGCGATGGTGCCGAAACCCTTGGCGTGCGGTCGACGGGCGCCTTTGGGCGATCCGCTGGTGCCCGAGGTGAGCACGATCAGCCGTCCGGGGTGCGCCGGAATCGGGAACTCGCCCGGCGCCAGCTCGATCAGATCCGCGACCGTGGTGCGGTCGGGGTGCGGCGGCCGGTCGTCGGTGGTGATGCGGGGAATCGCGCTGTGCAGGTAGCGGATCAGCTGCTCGAGCTCGCCGTCGACATAGACGGCGGTGAGCCGGTGCCGCTGCACGATCTCCTCGATCCGCCGCCCCGACAGCCCGGCGTTGAGCAATGCCACGTCGACGCCGAGTTTGCCCGCGGCGACCATGGTTTCGACCATCCCGGCGTGATTGCGGGCGAGCAGGCCGATGGCGTCACCCGCGCGCAGGCCGAGCGCGTGCATCGCCGCGGCCAGCGCGGTGGATCTGGCGTCGACCTCGGCGAAGGTGCGGGTGCTCGCGGCATCGATCAGCGCGAGCCGCTCCGGCGCGTGCGCCGCGCCCGCGGCGTAGCCACCGGCCAGATTGAATCCCCATTTCGTGACCGAGCGCAGCTGTTTCACGATCGAGAGCGGTTCGGCGCGCACCAGCCCGGTCGCCGCGATACTGCGCGCGACCCCGGCGTTGCGGCGCAGCATCGAACGCTCGGCATTGACCACCACCGAGGATCTGGTGCCCCCGATCAGGTCGGCGGTGCGGCGCAGCCCGGCTCTGACCCAGTCGGTGACCGCGGCATTGCCGCGCCCGGCCAGCGCCGGATGCATCTTCCCCGCGGCGAAGAGGGTGATGTCGAGGCGGGTGCGGCGCTCGTCGCCGCGCAGACGCACCGCGACGAAACTGCCGAGTGCCGAGCAGCGCAGTTCGAAACTCTCGTACCAGCGGCCGATCTCGAGCACGAGGTCGTGTTCGACGATCCCGGCCGCCGCCGAGCCTGCACGCACCTGCCAGATCACCGACCCGTCGGGTCCCTCGACGTGGTCACACCCGCCGATCCCGGTGAACATCCGCGGATAACTCTGCGGATCCAGCAGTACATCCCACAGTGCTTGCCGCGCGATGGTGAAATCCGCGGTGACATCGATGACGTCGGTGACCAAACTCCGTGCTCTTCCCCGTCGGCCTGTTCGACCAGCTCGGTCGGCGGGCAAATCTGGGCGCAGCGGCCGATGCCGCGACGCGGGTCGTCACGCTACCTGTCCGTGCCGCTCCAGGATCAAGAATCAGACAAAACCGGTGGTTTGGGACGTGTTCCACCGGACTTTGTCTCGCGCGCCATACCGCGCGACGTCGCCGATGTGAAACTGTCCAACTGCTTGCACCCGGCGCGGGGATGCCGAAGTATTGCCAGCAGTACCAACCCGATCTGCAGGAGTCGCCGCGGCACGCGGCACGTCGAGCGAAGAGGTGTGGACATATGACAGCGAGCTGGCCAGGTTCGATGAATTCCTTCGATGACATCTTCCAGCGCTTCTTCGGCCCGGGCATGTCGGCGAAACCGCCGGTACAGCGCATCGACCTGGGCCGACTCATGACCGACAACGCCAAACTGCTCATCGGCACCGCGCGCGAGGCCGCCCAGGAATGGGGAAATCCGGAGATCACCCCCGAACATCTGCTCTACGCGGCCACCGAGGCGGAGCCGGGCCGCAGCATCGTCGCCGAGCTCAGCCTCGATCCCGACCAGGTTGCCGAGCAGATGCAGGACTACCTCGACACCGGCGCGCCCAGTGCGGACGATCTGGCCGACATCACACTCAGCCCCGGCACGAAGACGGCCCTGCGCGCCGCCCAGCGCCAAGCCGCCCAGTCCGGCAGCAGCTACATCGGGCCAGAGCACATTCTGCTCGGCATCGCCTCGCTGTCCGACAGCATTGCCGCCCAGGCGCTGATGGCGGGCATCGCGGCGTCCCAGACCGGCGCCACCACCGGCCCTGCCACGCCGGGTGGCCCCGCCAAGCGCAAGCAGAAGTCCGATACCCCGACGCTGGACGAATACGGCCGCGATCTGACCGCCGAGGCGCGCGAGGGTCTGGTCGATCCGGTGGTGGGCCGGGCCGAGGAGATCGAGCAGACCGTCGAGATCCTGTCCAGGCGACGCAAGAACAATCCGGTGCTGATCGGCGATCCCGGCGTCGGCAAGACCGCCATCGTGGAGGGACTGGCCCAGCGCATCGTCAACAACGATGTGCCGTCCACGCTGGCCGACCGCCGGGTGATCGCCCTCGATGTCGGCACGCTGGTGGCGGGCAGCAAGTACCGCGGCGAGTTCGAGGAGCGGCTGACCAAGATCCTCGACGAGGTGCGCGCGCACTCCGACGAACTGATCGTGTTCATCGACGAACTGCACACGATCGTCGGCGCGGGCAGCGGCGGCGAGGGCTCGATGGACGCGGGCAATCTACTCAAGCCGGCGCTGGCCCGTGGCGAACTGCACGTGGTCGGCGCCACCACCATCGACGAGTACCGCAAGCACATCGAGAAGGACGCCGCGCTCGAGCGGCGATTCCAGCCGGTGCTGGTGGCCGAGCCCTCGGTCGCGGACACCATCGAGATCCTGCGTGGGCTGGCCGACGTGTACGAGGAGCATCACCAGGTGCGCTATGCCGACGAGGCGCTGGTCGCCGCGGCCCAGCTGTCGGATCGCTACATCACCGACCGGTTCATGCCGGACAAGGCGATCGATCTGATCGATCAGGCGGGCGCGCGGGTGCGGCTGCGCTCCGGCACGCCCGACCCCGAACTCAAGGCCAAGGACGAGGAGATCGCCCGGCTGTACCGGGAGAAGGACGCCGCGGTCGACAACGAGGACTACGAGAAGGCCACCGCGCTGAAGGCCGAGATCGCGGCCAAGGAGGAGGAGCTGGCGGAATCCGGTGAGCTGGCGGGCGAACCCGAGGTCGACGTGGTCGCCATCGCCGAGGTGATCTCCCGGCAGACCGGCATTCCCGTCGCCGACCTCACCGCCGAGGAGAAGCAGCGGCTGCTCCAGCTCGAAGACGTGCTGCACAAGCGGGTGATCGGGCAGGACGAGGCGATCGTCGCGGTCGCCGAGGCGGTGCGCCGCGCGCGAGCCGGGCTCAAGGACCCGAACCGGCCGATCGGTTCGTTCCTGTTCCTCGGCCCGACCGGTGTCGGCAAGACCGAACTGGCCAAGGCGCTGGCCGAAGCGGTCTTCGGGGACGAGGACCGGTTGATCCGCTTCGATATGAGCGAGTTCCAGGAGAAGCACACCGTCTCCCGCCTCGTCGGCGCGCCGCCCGGATATGTCGGCTACGACGATGCCGCCCAGCTCACCGACAAGGTGCGCAGGCAGCCGTATTCGGTGATCCTGTTCGACGAGGTCGAGAAGGCGCACCCGGATGTGTTCAATGTGCTGCTGCAGTTGCTCGACGACGGCCGGGTCACCGATTCCAAGGGCCGCACGGTCGATTTCAAGAACACCATCGTCATCATGACCTCCAATATCGGGTCCGATCTGATCCTGGCGGCGCCCGACGGCGATGTCGACGCGATCGTGCCCGAATTGGAGGAGCGGCTGCGTGGCCATTTCCGGCCGGAGTTCCTCAACCGTATCGACGAGCAGATCGTGTTCCACCGGCTCGACAAGACCCAGCTCGAACGGATCGTGAACCTGATCCTGGACAAGACCCGGCGGATGCTGGCCGCTCAGGACATCGAGCTCGACATCACCGACACGGCGGTGGACTGGCTCGGCGAACGGGGCTTCCAGCCGGAATTCGGTGCCAGGCCGCTGCGCCGGACGGTGCAGCGCGAACTCGACAACCGGATCTCCCGGCTGCTCCTCGACGGCGGTCTGGAACCGGGTGCGACGGTGCGGGTGGATACCGCGGGCGACGACCTGGTCGTCACCGCGGCCGCGCCGGTCAAGGCCGAGACCAACGGCGCGGCGCCGAAACAGGCCAAGAAGCCGGCCAAGAAGAAGAGCGAGGACAAGAAGACCGCGGCCAGGAAATAGTGGCGGTAGCGGTGGCCCGGTCCGGCTGGACCGGGCCACCGCTGTGATCGGGTCAGCCGCCGGTGACCACGCAGGACTCGCCGAACCGGTAGCCCCGGCCGACGTGCAGGTCGAAGCCGCGTCCGACGCCGCCCTGCAGGGCCGCGATGGTGTGCGGTCCAGTGCTCGTCGGCACCCAGTCGATGGTGGCGATGCCGTCGGTCGGGGCGACAACGGCCAGCAGCGCGCCGTTGTCGTAGAACGCGACCGGTTCGATGCCGACGCTGAGCCGGGCGACCAGGTGGTGGGTGCACCCCGTGCCGTAATTGGTCGAGCTGCCGACGCTCAGACCGGGGTCGACGGTCAGTTGCGAAACGGCCGCACCCGCGGTGGGCGCGCCGATCGTCATGGCCAGCAACGCCGTTCCGGTGGCCGCGATGGCGAAGGCGAGGGTCCTGTCACTCATATCTCACGTCCTTGTGCTGCGGGGGCCGGCCGAACGCGAGGCCGGCTGATCGATCCCCATCCTCACCCCATCGCGCGGTCGATGGTGGGAGAACACACGAAACGCCGACCCGCTAGGCCCGCGACCAGAGCGCGGGGGTGTTGGGCGGGCGAACAGCGCACGACGCCACAGAGCTCCGCCGGTGATTGCGGCGACGGCACCGGAATCACCGATCACGGCATCGGCAGCGGCGGGGTCTTCGGGAAGGTCACCGGCAGGGCGGCCAGGGAGCGGTGGAACGGGCCGGGACGCCAGACGAGGTCATCGGCGGGGACCGCGAGGGTGAGCTCGGGCAGGGCGTCGAGGAGCTGGTCGATGGCGTCCTGCACGATCAGGTAGGCCACCGGTTTGGCTGGGCAGCCGTGCGGCCCCGCGCTCCAGGCCAGGTGGGCCCGATTGTCGACCACGTCGCGGCCCGCGATGGCCGGATCGTTGTTGCAGGCCGACATGCTGATCACGACCGGTTCGTGCGCGGGCAGCCAGGTGTTCTCGACCAGTGTCGGCTGGCGCGGGTAGGTCATGCAGAAGTTGGCCAGCGGCGGATCGGTGAACAGCACCTCGTCGAGCGCGTCGCGGGTGGACAGGCTGCCGCCGAGCACATTGCCCGCGAACCGGTCGTCGGTGAGCATCAACCGCAGCGTATTCACCACCAGGTTGAGCATCGGTTCGATCCCGGCGCCGTAGAGCACGAGCAGCTGATGCACCAGCTCCTCGTCGGTGAGGGCGGCCGAGTGCTGCAACAGGCGGGTGGCGACATCCTCGCCCGGCTCACGCTGCCGGAGGCCGACCAGATCGGTCAGCGCCGAGGAGAGCAGCTCATTGCCTGCCTCGGCGTCGTCGCCCTCGAAGATCTGCGCCATCCCGGTGGCGACCTGCTGCCCGATCTGCGGCGTGCAGCCGAGCATGGCGTTGAGCGCCTGGAACACCAGTGGGAACGCGTACTCGCTCAGCAGATCCGCGCTGCCGCGCGCGCAGAAGCTGTTGATCAGCGGGATGGCGAACTGCTCGACCGTGGTGTGCATGGCGTACAGGTCGACCCCGGCCAGCGCGGCGACGTTGGCCTGCCGGTACCTGGCGTGCTCGGCACCGGTGGTGCGCAGCGCGGCCGGGCGGAACTGCAGCATCGGCAGTACCGGGCAGTCCGGCGGGATATCGCGCTGCCACATTCGCGGATCGGCCGGGAAGTGTTCGGGATCGTTGAGGATCCGTACCGCCGTGTGATATCCGATCACCAGGGTGGCCCGGATCCCGGGCGCCAATTCCACCGGTACCAGGGGACCGAAACGCTCCCGCATCCGCCGGTAGGCCGCCTGCGGATCGGCGGCGAATTCCGGCGCGTACATCGGAACCCGCTCGGCGACGAGGGGGTCGAGCGTCACGACACCGTCGCTTCGTGCCGCTGGAACAGGTACTCGGCCAGGGTGATCAGCGCGCGCAGGCCGTGGTCGCGGCGCCGGGCGTCGACGGCGATCACCGGTGTCTCCGGCGCCAGGTCCAGTGCCTCGCGCACCTCCTCGAGCGGGTAGCGGCGGAATCCCTCGAACTCGTTGACCGCCACCGCGTACGGCACACCACGCCGTTCCAGGGCCGCGAGCACGTCGTCGGCCTTCTCGATGCGGCGGGTGTCCACCAGTACCAACGCACCGAGCGCGCCGCGGGCCAGTTCCTCCCACAGCGGGGCGAACCGTTCCTGGCCCGGCGTGCCGAAAAGGTACAGCGCCAGTTGCGGATTCAGGGTGAGCCTGCCGAAGTCCAGCGCGACGGTGGTCTGCACCTTGCTGCCGAGACCGGCCAGATCGTCGACGCCGATGCTGGCCTCGGTGATGGTCTCCTCGGTACGCAGCGGCCTGATCTCGGACACTCCGCACACGAAGGTCGTCTTGCCGACCCCGAAGTTCCCCGCGACCAGGATCTTGACCGATCTGGTCACGGTCTCGGGGACGTAATCGATCTCAGCCCGCGATGGCACGGAGACCATGCAGCACCTCCTTGATCAACGCGAGTTCCGGCTTCACCTCGGCCGGGGTGGGGCAGTGCAGGTGTCCGCTGTCGAGCAGGTCGGACACGATGATCTTCACGACCGAGGCAGGCAGGTCCAGATATGCCGACAGCTCGGCGATCGACAGCGCGCCACGCTTGCTGGTGAGCGCGAGTACCCGGCGCTCGTCGGGCCGGTGATCGGGGCGCGCGTCGGCGACCGCGCGCACCAGGGTCACCAGATCCAGTTCATGCGCGGCCCGCACCCGGCCGCCGGTCCGCACATACGACCTGACCAGGTCGGGATCGCGCCTGCCCCGGCTCATTACCGGCCACCGAGGCGCGGCGCGCTGCCGATCTCGTGGCCGACCCGCGAGGCCAGCTCGTTCATCCGGTGAGCCACCAGGGCGACATCGACATCGGTCGTCGTCGCCACCCCGAGCAGCGCGCCCGCGCCCGCCGCGGTGATCATGATCATGCCCTCGTCGTATTCGGTCATGTTCTGGCGCACCGCGTTCGACGGACCTCCGCAGAACTCGCCGAGTGCCTTCCCGAGCGAGCGCAGCCCCGAGGCACCGGCGGCGAACCGTTCGGCGTCGTCCTTCGCCACGCCACGGGAATGGGCGATGCGCAGTCCGTCATCGGACAGCAGCACCGCGAAGCGGACGCCGGGGATCTGCAGGTCCTCGAGCAGCCACGCCAATCGGTTGGTGCTATCGGCCACCGGTGTGCTCATCGGCTGTTCCTTCCGTGGTTCGCTCGGCCGCGGCGCGGCCGCTGCGGGAGCCGCTGTGCCAGGCAGCGGCCAGGTCGGGCCGGGCATGCCCGGCCTCGGCGGGCGCGCCCGCCTGCTCCGGCGCGACCGGCCTGCGGCGGCGCTTGGGCAATCCCCCACTGGTGATCTCGTGGATCTCCGCTCCCCTGGTTTCGTTGTCGGCGGGCGCCGGAACCGGCACCGGCACGTGGGCAGGCGCGGCGAGATCCGGCTCGGGCAGCCGCGCCGCAGCACCGCTGACCAGCAGCGCCGAGGGCACATAGACCATGGCCCGCATCCCACCGAAGATATTGGGTCCGTCGACGTGCACGGAGAAGCCGTACCGGCGGGCCAGTGCCGCGATTCCGGGGAAGCCGACCTTGGGGGCCGGACCCAGATCGTGGATGTCGACCGCGCGTTCGCCACTGAGCACCTGCCTGGCGTCTTCCAGCTGCTCCGGGCTCATCCGCATACCCGCGTCGTCGATGATCACGGTGATGCCGTGATGTCCCTCCTGGAACCCGACTTCGACGAACGACGAGGGCGGCGAGTAGCGCAGCGCGTTGTCGAGCAGAGTCGCCAGCGTGTGCACGAGCGGTTCGACCGCCCGGCTGATCACCACCCGGTCCGACTGACCGGCCCGCACCCGCAGGTATTCCCGCACCCGGCCGGTGGCACCGCCTGCGACATCGGTGAGCGACTGCTGCGGCCAGCGCCTGCCGGGCAGGCCGCCGGAGACGATCACATAGGACTGCGCCTGGCGGATCATCTGCTGCACGGTGTGGTCGATCCGGGTCAGCGTCTCGTAGATGGCGTCGTCGCGGTGTTCGCGCAGCGCGGTACTGACCACCTGGCCCAGATCGGTGCCGAGGCTGACCACCGAGGTGCCGAACGAGCGCACCGCGGCGCTGGTCGCGGCGCGCGAGGACGCGGCCACCTCGGCTCGCGCGGCCTCCTGCGCGGCCTGCACCTCGGCGAGCCTGCGCTGCTCGCTGTAGCGCTCGACCATCGCCCTCGTCTCCTCGGCGACGACACGCAGATCGTCGGCGTGGCCGACGGCGATACCGGCGAGCACCTCGGCGTATTTCGAGTCCTGCAGTTCCGCGGGCACATCCACGGTGACGGACGGGATATCGTGCCTGCGCACCGCGTCGGTGATCGCGGGCAGGGTGGTGTGCGCCAGCTGGATCAGCGCGTTCTCGCAGGCGATTCGCTCCCGGATGGCCGCGTCGGCGCGGCGCCGTTGCTGGCGCTCGTTGCGCATGGCCAGGATTGTCACGGCCAGCGCCAGCAGCAACAGCGGCGCTCCGATAACAAGTAACAGCACCGCGATTCCCGAGTTCATCAGATCTTTCGTCGTCGTCGACCTCACCGCTGAGCCGGTGGGCCTTCACCGGTCGGCCCGGCGAGGTGTTCGCGCGAGGCGTGCGGCAGGCGCGAATATCCGCTTCACCTGCCTCGCTGCCCGCGACTCGCACACATTAGCAGCACCGGGCAACCCCCGCCGCGGATCATCCTGTCCGGCATCATAATTCCGAACCCGCATAACTGTCTCCTGCCCTGTCCTCACGCGGCGCGCGGGACCGATCGAGACGGAACCACGGGTACCGGATACCATCCGGACGTGGCGAAACTGAAGCTCTCCGTCGATGTCCCCGTCCCGCCGGACCAAGCCTGGGCGCACGCGGCCGACCTGCCGACCCTCGGCGACTGGCTGACCATTCACGAGGCGTGGCGCGGCGAGCTGCCCGCCGACCTCACCCCCGGCACCGTGCTGGTCGGCATCGCCAGGGTGAAGGGGTTCCGCAACAAGGTCACCTGGACGGTGCGCACCGCCGAACCGCCGCGGCGCCTCGCGCTCAGCGGCGCCGGAATCGGCGGTACCAAGTTCGGCCTCGCCATGCAGGTCGAGCCGGCCGGCGACGGGTCACGGGTCGGGGTCGACATCGACCTGGGTGGCGCGCCGCTGTTCGGCCCGATCGGCTCGGCGGTGGCCAAGGCCCTGCGCGGCGATATCGAGCGATCGCTGGAGGCGTTCGTCAAGCTCTACGGCTGACGCGCGAAAGCCCGGACGGACACCGTGTTCCGTCCGAGCTCGCGGTGTGCTGCTCAGACCAGCGCGACGGCCTCGGCATCGACCGGCGCCTTCGGCTTGCTCCGCGGCAGGAAGAACGCCGGAATCAAGGTGAGCGCCGCGACCACGACGGTGACCCAGTAGGTGGAGCTGAACGCGTCGGCGGCCAGCTCCAGCCCCTGTTCGACGATCGAGGGCGGAATCTGGGCGGCCAGTTCCGGATTCACGGTCGCCGCGATCGCCATCTTCGCCTCGTCGTGATCGTTGAGCTGGGCGGCCAGGACCACCGACATGGTCGCGGTGCCGATCGATGCGGCGGTCTGGTTGACGATGTTCATCAGCGTCGAGCCGCGGGCGACCTGGGCGTGCGTGAGGGTCTGGATGGCGGCGGTCATCACCGGCATCATCGTGGCGCCCATCCCGAGACCCATCACCACCAGCGCCGCGCCGATCAGCAGGTAGGACGTGTCGGGACCGAGCTGGGTGAACCCGGCCAGGCCCGCGGTGATCAGCGTGATGCCGACCAGCACGATCTTGCCCGGCCCGATCCTGTCGACCAGGAATCCGGCGATCGGCATGGTGAGCATGGCGCCGATGCCCTGCGGCGCCATGAGCAGACCGGAGTCGAACGCGGTCTCCCCACGCACCTGCTGCAGATAGTTCGGCAGCAGGAAGCCTGCACCGAAGAACGCTGTCGCGAACAGTGACATGGTGAGCACCGAGTAGCGCAGCGACACGTTCTCGAACAGGCGCAGGTCGATCAGCGGATGCTCGGTGCGCAGCGCGTGGAAGACGAACGCCACCAGCAGGATCGCGCCGACGATCGCCGGGATCAGCACCCGCCCGGCCAGCACGGTGCCCTTCTCCGGAATCGAGGAGACACCGAACAGGAACAGCGCCAGACCCGGCGAGGCGAGCAGCATACCGACGAAGTCGAACGATTCCGACGGCTTCGGCTGGTCGGGCGCGAACACGACGAAGGCCAGCACCAGCGCGATCAGGCCGAGTGGCAGATTGATCAGGAAGATCCAGTGCCAGCTGAACGAGTCGATCAGCCAGCCGCCCAGGATCGGGCCACAGATCGGGCCGAGCAGCATCGGCACACCGAGCACCGCCATCACCCGTCCGATCCGTTGCGGACCGGCGGCGTGGGTCATGATCGTCATGCCGAGCGGCATGAGCATGCCGCCGCCGATGCCCTGGATCACCCGGAAAGCCACCAGCGACTCGATGCTCCATGCCATCGAGCACAGCACCGAGCCGATGATGAAGAAGCTCAGTGCCGCCAGATACAGCCGCTTGGTGCCGAACCGGTCGGCGGCCCAGCCGGTCAGCGGGATCACCGAGGCCAGCGCCAGGGTGTAGCCGGTCATGGTCCAGGCGACGACCTCCACCGAGGACTGGAAATCGGTCATGAAGGTGGGGATCGCGACCGTGACCACGGTGATGTCGAGAATCGACATCACCGCGCCGAGGACGACCACACCCGCCACTTTCAGAACGGCGGCATCGAGTTTGTCGGGGGCAGCCTCGGCCGCGCCGATATCCGGAGGTTTCGTCACCGGTTAAGCGTGCCACTTACCCGAACACAAGACCAGTGAAAAATATTGCTCGTGGAGTTGCCGGGTCATACGGGAGCGGCGGTTGCCCGCCCCGCCGCCACGAGCGCCGAGGTGACCGCGTCGGCCGAGGCCCGCAGCAGTGGCAGGCGCACCGCCGCGCTGGGAATGCGGCCCTGCTCGGCCAGCACCGCCTTGATCACCGTCGGGTTCGGCTCGGCGAACAGGGCGGCGGCGAGCGCGTCGAGCCGGTGGCCGAGCGCGCGCCCGCGGGCGGCGTCACCGGCGAGCCAGGCGGCGACCAGGTCGGCGTACTCGGTGGGCGCGACATTCGCCGCCGCCAGGATGCCGCCCTTGGCGCCGAGTGCCAGCAATGCCGAGGCGAAGCGGTCGTCACCGCACAGCACCGAGGTCACCGATCCCGCGCGCGCCAGCAGTTCGGTGCTCGCCGCGTCGACACCGCCGACGGCGTGCTTGAAGCCGACGACATTCGGAATCCCCGCCAGCCGCACCAGCGTGTCACCGCTGAGGGGACGTGCGGTGCGATACGGCACGTCGTAGATGACCAACGGCACCGGGCTCGCCGCGGCCAGCGCGGCAAAGTGCGCGATCACGCCCTCCTCGCTCGGACGCACGTAGTAGGGCACCACCGAGAGGACCGCCGCGGCCGGATGCGCGAGTTCGCCGACAGCGCGGACGGATTCGGCGGTGGCGTAGCCACCCGCGCAGACGATCAGCGGTGCGGAGCGCTCTACACACACGGTGGCGCAGATGCCGAGCACCTCCTCTCGTTCCGCCGGGGTGAGGGCCGAGGGTTCGGCGGTGGTGCCGAGCGCGACCAGCCCGGTGGCGCCCGCGTCGAGCACGGCGTGCGCGTGGCGTTCGAGGGCGGTGCGAGCGAGCGCGCCGTCGGCGGTGAACGGAGTGATCAGGGGGACGAAGAGCCCGTGCGGCGAAGTCATACGCCTATGGTCGGGCCAGGTATAGCATCAGGTCCAGTTCACGTTATTGACGTCGAGCATAAGCTGAACTGATGCTGGATGTCCGTAAGCTGCGTCTGCTCCGCGAGCTGGCCCACCGCGGGACCATCGCCGCGGTGGCCGAAGCATTGAGTTACACCCCCTCCGCCGTCTCACAGCAGCTCACCGCCCTGGAACGCGAGGCAGGAGTGTCGCTGCTGCGACGCACGGGCCGCCGGGTCACCCTGACACCCGCGGCCCAGCTGCTCGTCGGCCATACCGAGACCATCCTGGCCGCCCTGGAACGCGCCGATGCCGAGCTGTCGTGCGCGCGCGGCGAACTCGTCGGAACGCTGCGGATCGGCGCGTTTCCCACCGCGGCCCGCTCGCTGTTGTCCCCCGCGCTCGTCCGGCTCAGCACCGAGCACCCGCGGCTCGAGCTCACCGTCACCGAACTCGATCCAGCCGATGTCGCGAACGCCCTGCGCGCGAACACCCTCGACATCGCCCTCACTCACGACTACGACCTCGTCCCCGCCCCCGCCGACCCGGCCCTGCCGACCGAGCCCCTACACCACGAGACCGTCTACCTGGCCACCCCCGAACCGGTGCCCGCCGACGATCCCTTGCCCACCCAGCACACCGCGGCCTGGATCGCGGGCACCCCTGGCACCCTGTGCCACACCGCCACCCTTCGCGTCTGCGAGGCAGCGGGTTTCGCGCCGCGGATCCGTCACCACGCCGACGCCTTCGACACCGTCCTCGCCCTGGTCGCGGCGGGCGCGGGCACCGCCATCGTCCCCGCCATGGCCCTGCACACCCCGCCCAAGGGTGTCCACCTCACCGCGCTGCCCACCCGCCGCCGCACTCACCTCGCCTTCCGCGACGGCACCGCCGAACACCCCGCCGTCCGAGCGGCCCGCACCGCCCTGCATGCCGCGGCGACGAAACTCGGCTGAATCACACCCACGCGAGATCCAGGACGCGCCGAGGCCGGTTGCGCCGCCGAGCCTTGCGGTGCGCGACGCCCGACTCCGCGTCAGGAGACATCGGGGGCGATCCCGCTCCACGGACGGAGGAAGGCCGCCGCTTCGACACACCCGGCGCGCTGTCAGGCCGGTTGCCCGACCGCGACCCGGAAGCCGGGTCAGGCCGACTTCTCTCGCTGTGGCGCGCGCTGTCTGGTCCTGGTCGCCGAGACCGGGTCGATGTCGGGCATGGCCCACTGCGCCGAGAGTTCCAAGCTCGGCTCGCGGCCGGAGGCCACATGCCGGTAGGCGATCTCGGCGGCGGCCGCGGCGTCACCGGCCGCGATCGCGGTATAGAGGTCCTCGTGTTCGTCGCACTGCGTGCCGGGGTCACGTTCCTTGGTGAGGTGGAACAGCCAGCGTACCCGGGACTCCAAGGGCCGCAGCAACGATTGCAGCAGTGGGTTACCCGAGGCAGTGACGATGCAGGCATGGAAACCGGCGTTCGCGGCGGCGATCGCGGCCTGATCTCCCGCGGCGGTGGCCCGGCGCGCGGCATCGAGCTGCGCCCGCAGCGCCGCCAGGTCGGCGGGGTCGGCACGCTCGGCCGCGAGTCGCGCGGCCAGCACCTCCAGGCTTTCCCGAACGTCGAACAGGTCCCGCACGTCGGTGACGGTGAACGGCGCCACGATCGCGCCCTGACGCGGCACGATGACGACCAACCCTTCCCGCTCCAGTAGCTGCAGCGCCTCGCGCAGCGGGATCCGCGAGATCGCCAGCTCGGTCGCGAGGTCCCGTTCGACCAGCCGCTGGCCTGGACTCAATCGCAGATCCACGATCCGGTCCCGCAGTTCCTCGTAGGCCCGATCCCGCAGCGACTTCTTCGCCGGTTCTACCGACACCACACCGTCCTTCCCTTCCGCCACGCCTACAACGGTAGCCGCGTGCCCCGCATGCGACCGTTTCTTACGTTTCGGTAATCCGCCTGTCATCAACGGGCTCCAGGCTGACATTTAACGGTATACCGCTAACTGAGCGGTTCGTCAGATCAAGGAGTACCCGTGCACAAGTCCACTCGGCGCGCGCTCGCCTTCGGCTCGGCCGCCCTCGCGGCCACCGCCCTGCTGTCCGCCTGCGGTTCCGCCGACTCGACCGCCGCGGACGGCAAGCTGAAGGTCGGCGTGTTCTTCCCCGGTTCGCTCTCCGATACCGGCTTCATGCAGTCCGGCTACCTCGGCTATCAGCGCATCGCCGACGCCCTCGGCGACGAGGTCGAGCTGAGCAAGGTCGAGCAGGTCGCGGCCAGCGACTACCAGCAGGCCCTGGTTCGCTTCGCCTCCACCAACGATCTGGTGATCTCACTCGGTGGGCAGACCGACGCCGACGTGCGCAAGGTCGCCCCGCAGTTCCCCGACGTGAAGTTCGTCGAGATCGGCGGCCCCGCCGACGCCGAGCCGATGGCCAATCTCGCCTACTACGACCCGCAGCAGGCCGAGGCGGAGTTCCTCTCCGGCGCCGTGTCGGCGGCGGGCTCGAAGACCGGCGCGGTCGCGTTCGTCGGCGGGGTCGAGCTGCCCGCGATCGTCAACGCGGCCCTCGCCTTCGGCAACGGCGCCCGCTTCGCCAAGCCCGATGTCGAGGTGCTCACCCCGCAGTACGTCGGCGATTTCAACGACCCGGCCAAGGCCAAGCAAGCCGCACTGGCCGACTACGGCGCAGGCGCGGGCGCCCTGGGCCAGATCGTGAACCTCGGCAAGGCGGGCATGGAGCAGGCCGCGGCGCAATCCGGCGCGAGCATGGTCGGCGGCCCGATCCCCGGCGACTGCACCAACCCGGTCTATCTCGGCTATGTGCACACCGATATCGGCGCCGAACTCGAATATGCGGTCGAGGCCGTGCTCGACGGCAGCTGGCAGGCCGAGAACGTCCGGTTCGGCCTCACCTCGCCCAACAACGGCACCGATTTCGTGCTGTGCAGCACCGATCCCGCCGTCGCCGACGCACTGGCGAAGGCGAAGTCGGCGCTGGCCACCGGCGCGGTGCAGCCGTACTGACCGCCATGAACACTCCCGCGTTGACCCTGCAGGGGCTGGGCAAGAGTTTCGGTGACGTCGCGGCCCTGCACGATGTGGACGTCACCGTGGAATCGGGCACGGTGCACTGTGTCCTCGGCGAGAACGGCGCGGGCAAGTCGACGCTGTGCAATCTGGTCTTCGGCGGCTACCGCCCCGACACCGGCCGGATGACCCTGCGCGGCACCGACTTCGCCCCCGACTCCCCTGCCGCCGCGATGGCCGCCGGGGTGGCCATGGTGCATCAGCACTTCAGCCTGGTCACCACCATGACGGTCGCGGAGAACCTGCTGCTCACCCAGCGGGGCGCGCGGATGCGGCGCGGCGAGCTCACCACCCGGCTCGACGAGATCGCGCAGCGCTACCGGCTGCGCGTCGAGCTCGACCAGCAGGTGTCGACGATGCCGGTGGGCGCGCGGCAGAAGGTCGAGATCGTCAAGGCGCTGCTGCGTGATCCATCGCTGGTCCTGCTCGACGAACCGACCGGTGTGCTCGATCCCGCCGAGATCGACGCGCTGATCGACACCTGCCGTGCGGTGGCCGCCGACGGCAAGGCGGTGGTGCTGGTGACGCACAAGCTCGGCGAGGTGGCCAGGGTCGCCGACGCCGCCACCGTGCTGCGGCGCGGCACCGTGGCGGGCGGCGGGCGGATGTCGAACACCAGCATCGCCCAGTTGCTCACCGCGATGGTCGGCCGCACCGCCGCCGATCTCGACCCGACAGTCGCCGCGACCATCGGGCTCGAGTCCGAGCAGGCACCGCGCACCACGCCACCCACCCCCGGCGCCGCCGCACCCGAGGTGGCTGAGAACCACACAGCCACCCCGGTTCTCGCGGTCGAGTCGGTCACCATGCGCCGCGGCGACGGGAGCACGGCCCTCGACGGCGCGCGGCTGAGCGTGCGACCGGGGGAGATCGTCGGGATCGCAGGCGTCGAAGGCAACGGCCAGAGCGAACTGCTCGCCTTGCTCGCGGGCAGCGCCCCCGCACACGCGGGCACGGTGACACTCGACGGCATCGACATCACCTCGGCCACACCGGCGACCCGGACCCGGCTCGGACTCGGCGTCGTCCCGGAAGACCGCCATCGCGACGCGATGGTCGCCGAGATGACGTTGGCCGAGAACCTCTTCCTCGGACAGCTCGGCCGGTTCCGGCGCTTCGGCCTGCTCGACAAGCGGGCGATGCGGCGTGCCGCGGCCGCCGAGCTGGCCAGGTTCGACGTGCGCGCGGCCGGACCGACGGTGCGGATGGGGTCGCTGTCGGGCGGCAACCAGCAGAAGGTGGTGCTGGCTCGCGAACTGTCCGCGGCGAACCTGCGATGTCTGGTGGCCGGGCAGCCGACGCGCGGATTGGATATCGGCGCTGTCGATTTCGTCCTCGCCCAGCTGCGGCGCGCGGCCGCCGACGGTTGCGGCGTGCTCGTGGTGTCCAGCGAAGTCCCCGAGTTGCTCGCCCTGTGCGACCGGGTCCTCGTGGCCTTCCGTGGTGCGCTGGCCGGACCCGTCGAGACCGCCGATCCCACGGCGGCACACCAGATCAGCGAGTTGATGATGGGAGTATCGGCATGACCGCCACGAAAGTGAAACGCCCGGCGCCGCGGCGGATCGAGCTGCGGCGGTGGGCGCACCAGCCGGTCGTCGTCGCCGTCGCGGCCATGGTCGCGGCGGGGCTGATCGGATTGCTCCTCGCCGCGGCGGCGGGCGCGGCCCCCGGCGCGACGATGACGGCGCTGTGGGAGGGCATGTTCGGCACCGACTACGCCATCGGCGCCTCGCTCAATGTCGCGGCGACCCTGATGCTCGTCGCGGTCGGCTTCACCATCGCGCACCGGGCCGGCCTGGTGAATGTGGGTGGCGAGGGCCAGATCTGCGCGGGTGGCATCGCCGCCACCGCGATCGGCACCACCCTGACCGGCGCGTCGGCCGCCATCACCCTGCCCGCTGTGCTGCTCGGCGCCGCGGCGGCGGGCTGGCTGTGGGCCGCGATCGCCGCTTGGCTGCGGGTCCGGCGCGGTACCAGCGAGATCATCACCACGCTGCTGCTCAACTTCGTCGGGCTGGCGGCGGTGCTGCTCGTCGTGCACGAGCCCGCGCTACTGCGCCAGCCCGTCACCTCCTCGGAGACGCTGCCGCAGTCCGAGCCGCTCACCGCCGCCGCGCATCTGCCGCTGCTCGGGATCGAGCGGTCACCGGCGACCATCGCGCTGTGGATCGCTGTGGCCGCGGCGCTCGGCACCGCGATCCTGTTGCGGCACACCGCCCTGGGCACCCGGCTGCGCGCGGTCGGGCTCAACCCCGACGCGGCGGCCCGGCTCGGCGTTCCGGTGCAGCGGCTGCGTTTCCTCAGTCTCTCCGGCGCCGGCGCCTTCGCCGGTCTGGCCGGCGGGTTGCTGGTGGCGACGGCACCGTTCGTGCTCGCGGAGGGCTTCTCCTCCGGCTACGGCTTCTCCGGCCTCGTGGTCGGCCTGCTCGCCCGTGGTTCACTGGCCGCCGTCGTCGCGGTGTCGCTGCTGCTCGGATTCCTGGTCTCCGGCGGGATCAACCTGCAGCTGGCCGCCGAGGTGCCCGCCTCGACCATCGCCGTCGTCGAGTCGCTGATGATCGTGTTCATCGCCGGCGCCGCGCTGTGGACCAGGCGCAGCCCCCGGTCCGCACCGCCTGCGCCACAACCGGATTCCGCTCAGGCGGGCACCGACACCACCGATCTGGCAGGAGCCCGACGATGAGCATCGACACCGTCACCGACATCGCCACCAGCGGGATCGGCTTCACCCTGCCCATTTTGGTCGCGGCCAGCGGCGAACTGGTCAGCGAGCGCGCGGGCGTGCTGAATCTGAGCCTGGAGGCGATGATGCTCACCGGCGCGTTCGCCGGGGTGCTCGGCACCGTCACCACCGGGTCGCCGGTGCTCGGCGCGCTCACCGCGGTCCTCGCCGCCCTGGTATTCGGTGCGCTGCAAGCGATCTGGAGCATCCCACTGCGCGCCGACCAGATCGTGGTCGGCATCGCGAGCAATGCGCTCGCCCTCGGCGCCACCACCTACGGCGCGCGGCTGCTGCTCGCCGACGGCAAGGGCCACGGCATCGCCGGATTCGACCCGCTGCCGATTCCGGTGCTGCACCGCATCCCCGTGCTCGGCCCCGCCCTCTTCGGGCAGACCGCGCTCGGCTACCTGTGTCTGGCGGTGGTCGCGGCGCTGGCCGTGGTGTTCTCCCGCCGCACGAAACTGGGGCTGGTGATCGACGCGATCGGCGAGGACGCCGTAGCCGCCGATCGCACCGGGTTGCCGGTACGCGCGGTCCGCGCCTGCTGTGTGCTGCTCGCCGCGTTCGCGGCCGGGCTCGGCGGTGCCCAGCTCGCCCTGTCGGAAGTGCATTCGTTCAGCGACAACATGACCGGCGGAATCGGCTATCTGGCCGTGGTCGCCGTGATCGCGGGCCGCTGGCGCGCGCTCGGGGTGATCTGGGCATCGGTGTTCTTCGGCATCGCGCAGGCGCTGCAGTTCGCCCTGCCCGCCCTCGGTATCCACGTGCCGTTCGCGGTGCTGGTGATGCTGCCCTACCTGATCGCGATCGTCGCCGTCAGCGGCCTGGTCGGCAACAGCCGCTCACCGCGCGACCTGACCGTCGCCTTCGCCCGAACCGCCTGACCTGTCCCGCTTTTCCTAGGAGCTGCTGCGTTGACTCTGATCCTGTCGCATTCCGATGTGACCGCCGTCCTCGACCGTGGCGAGGTACTCGCCGCGGTCGAACGCGCCCACGCCGACCTCGCCCTCGGTACCGCACTGGTGCCCGCGCCACCGGCGCTGAGCCTGGGGGGTGCCGCGTTCGTGCCGATGGTCGCCGCCGCCGAATCCACCGGAGCCGCCGCGGTGAAACTGCTGGCCGACCTGCCCGCCAACGCCGGGCGTGGGCTGCCGGTGCAACGTTCGGTGATCGTGGTGACCTCCGCGGCCGACGGTGCCTGTGAGGCGCTGATCGACGGCAGGCTGGTCACCGCGGTGCGCACGGCCGCCGCCAGCGCGGTGGCGACCAAACATCTTTCCCGCCAGGACAGTTCGGTGCTCGGCCTGATCGGGGCAGGCGCGCTCGCCGTCGAGCACACCAGGGCCGTCGCCGCGGTCCGTGCGCTGGATACCGTGCTGGTGTGGTCGCGCACCGAGGCCACCCTCGACCGGTTCCGGGCCGCGGTCGCCGACCTCGGTATCGACGTGCGCGCCATGCCGTCGGTGGCCGCGGTGACCGCCGAGGCCGACATCCTGTGCACGCTGACCCCCTCGCGGGAACCGCTCGTGCGCGGCGCCTGGTTCGGCCCCGGACTGCACGTCAACGCGGTCGGCGCCCCGCCCCGCGCCGACCACCGCGAGGTCGACGGGGAGGCGATGCGGCGGGCGCTGGTGGTCGTA
Source organism: Nocardia rhizosphaerae (assembly GCF_042650365.1). Lineage (NCBI taxonomy): Bacteria > Bacillati > Actinomycetota > Actinomycetes > Mycobacteriales > Nocardiaceae > Nocardia > Nocardia rhizosphaerae. The sequence continues at coordinate 395,345 of NZ_JBHSBA010000015.1, read as the reverse complement.
GACTCGGTGCCGACCACGCTCACCAAGTCCGGTGACACGCTGCTCGCCCTCGCCGAGGGTGCGATCACCGAGGCGGCGGTGCGCACCGAGCTGGGCGAGGTGATCACGGGCCGGGCCGCGGGCAGGACCGGCGATACCGACATCACCCTGTTCAACTCCGTCGGGATCGGCCTGCAGGATCTGGCCGCCGCCCGGCTGCTCATCGACAAGGCTCGCGCCAACGGCATCGGAACGGAAGTGGACCTCAGCGCATGACCACACTCACCGAGATCGACCGCACCCATCTGCGCCGCGCCATCGAGCTCGCCGAGGTGGCCACGGCCCGCGGCGACCGCCCGTTCGGCGCCGTCGCCGTCGACCGGGACGGTACCGTCCTCGCCGAAGGTGCCAATGCGGTGACCACCTCCGGCGATGTCACCACCCATGCCGAGCTGGTCGCGATCCTGGCGGCCACGGCCGCGGGCAAGGCCGACGCCCTGCGCGGCTCCACCGTGTACGCCAGCGGCGAGCCGTGCCCGATGTGCGCGGCGGCGATGGTGTGGGCCCATGTGGGACGGATCGTATTCGCCGCCGCGGCAGCCGAATTCGGGCAGATTCTGCCCGGCTCACCGAGCTTCACTCTCGCCTGTGCCGACCTCGTCGCGACGGCGGACGTGCCGGTCGAGGTGAGCGGGCCGCATCTCGGCGAGGAAGCGCTCGCGGTCTTCCGCCGGGCCGCCGCGGGTTGAGGCCGGACCCGCCGCGATCTTCGTCCCTGCGCCGATGTCGCGCGTTGATGCCGACGGAGTGCGCTTGCCCGCCGGAGCGTGCGTTCGCGAGAGCCGCACGCCTCCCGCGGGCCGGGTACGAACTCTGCCGGTCGGAACATCGTCGACACGCCTTCACTCGCCGAGCGCCCGCAGTTTCCGGTCGAGGACGACCTTTTCGCGTTCGTTGCCGCAGAGCGCGACGGCTTCCCCCAGCGCTACGCGCGCTTCGCCGGCGCGCCCGAGCCGGGTGAGCAGTTCGCCGCGCACGGTCGGCAGCAGCGCCGACCCGGCCAGCGCGCCGTCGGCGGCCAGCCCGTCGACGATCGGCAGCGCGGCCGCGGGTCCACGGGCCATCGACACCGCCACCGCCCGGTTCAGCTCCACTATCGGCGAGGGGGCGAGCCGGCCCAGCGCCTCGTAGAGCACCACGATGCGTTCCCAGTCGGTCTCGGGTACCGACGCGGCCACCGCGTGGCATTCCGCGATCGCGGCCTGCAGGCCGTAGGCACCGAGCCCGCGCCCGACCTCGGCGGCCTTGGCCAGCGCGGCGCGGCCCCGCTGAATCGCCGACCGATCCCAGCGGCGCCGGTCCTGCTGCTCGAGCAGCACCGACTCCCCGTCGGGTCCGATCCGCGCAGGGAACCGGGCCGCGGTGAGCTCGAGCAGGGCGAGCACCCCGAACACTTCGGGTTCGGTAGGCATCAGCCGAGACAGCACCCGCGCGAGCCGCAGGGCCTCACCGGCCAGGTCGACGCGGATGAGTTCCGCGCCGCTGCTGGCCGTCGAGCCTTCGGTGAACATCAGGTAGATCACGCCGAGCACCGAGCCGAGCCGGGCCCGCCGTTCCGCTTCGGGCGGCACGGCGAAGGCGACCGAGGCCGCACCGAGCGTCTTCTTGGCCCTGGTGATCCTGGCCTGCACCGTCGCGGTCGGCACCAGGCACGCTCTGGCGATCTCGTCGCTGGTGAGACCGCCGACCACCCGCAGGGTCATGGCCAGCCGCGCCTGTCTGGACAGCACCGGGTGGCAGGCGATGAAGATCAACGCGAGGACGTCGTCGTCGATCTGGTCCGGATCCCACAGCACCTGCTCGGCCACCGGTGCGGTGCCGTCACCGCCGGTCAGCACGCCGCCCTCGGCGAGCGTGCCGGCAAGGGTGGCGTATCGGTCGTCGAGGGCCGCGCGGCGGCGGAACGCGTCGATAGCGCGCCGCCGCCCGACGGTGAGCAGCCAGGCGGCGGGTTGCCGTGGCACGCCGTCGCGTGGCCAGGTCACCAGCGCTTCGGCCAGCGCCTCCTGCGCCAGGTCCTCGGCCAGCGCGAAATCGCCGGTGTAGCGCGCGAGCGCGCCGACGATCCGCGCCGATTCGATCCGCCAGACCGCGGCGACGGCTTCCCTGCCCTGGTGCGTCATCCGGGTTCAGACCTGGCCGGTGGCCTCACGCCAGGCCTTCTCCCGCTTGATCCACTCGTTGTCCTGCGGGAACTCGTCGATCGAGGGCACCCGGCGGATCTCGGTCTTGATGCCGGGACCGGTCATCGGCATCCGCTTGGCCCATTCCACCGCCTCCTCCTTGGAGGCGACATTGAGAATGTAGAACCCGCCGAACAGTTCCTTGGTCTCCCCGTACGGTCCGTCGGTGACCACCGGGGTCTCCGACCCGTAGTCGACGACGACGCTTTCGGCCGCGTCGTCGAGGCCTTCGGCGGCCACGAGCACGCCCGCGCGGATCAGTTCGTCGTTGAAGCGCCCCATCGTTTCGAGCATCTCGTCGAAGTCGACGTCGGCGAACGACGCCATCGCCTCGTCGTTGCTGCGCATGATCAGCATGTACTTCATGGTGTGTCTCCTGTCGGTGATGGTTGTTTCATCCCTAGGTCGAACGACGCGCGCACCGATCGACAACCGATCGAGATATTTTTCCCCGAGTTCTCGCGCAGCCTACGACGCCGCGCGTGCGACGTGATACCTCTCGAAGGGACCTGTCGCGCATCGAGGCCGACAGGCGGAGCTTCGAGGAGTCCATCGTGAGCGCAGTCCTGGTCGAGCGACGCGACCATGTGCTGGTCGTCGTGATCAACCGGCCACAGGCCATGAACGCCGTCGACGCGGCGGTCAGCACCGGCGTCGGGGAGGCGCTCGTGCGGGCCGACACCGATCCCGAGATCCGCGCCGTAGTGCTCACCGGGGCCGGCGAGCGCGCGTTCTGCGCGGGCGCCGATCTGAAGGCGATCGGCCGCGGCGAGAACATCTTCGCGCCCGGACACGAGGACTGGGGTCTGGCCGGCTATGTCCGCCACCCGATCAGCAAGCCGACGATCGCCGCGGTGAACGGTTTCGCGCTCGGCGGCGGGACCGAACTCGTGCTGGCCAGCGATCTGGCGGTCGCCGCCGAAACCGCCACCTTCGGCCTGCCCGAGGTGGCGCGCGGCCTGTTCGCGGCCGCCGGTGGCGCCTTCCGGCTGCCCGAGCAGCTACCGCGCAAGGTGGCCATGGAGATGATCCTCACCGGCGAGCCGGTCACGGCGGCGCGGGCACTCGAAGTCGGCCTGGTCAACCGGGTCGTGCCGGCCGAGCAGGTACTCGACGCGGCGCTCGCCCTGGCCGAGCGGATCGCGGCCAACGCACCGCTGGCCGTGCAGGCGAGCAAACGTGTCGCGCTGGGCCTGGTCGACGGCAGGATCGACGACGATGCCGCCTGGGACCTCACCCACCGCGAGATCATGGGCGTCGCCCGCACCGCGGACGTGCGGGAGGGCACCCTGGCCTTCGCCGAGAAACGCACGCCCCGCTGGCAGGCCCGCTGACCGTTAGGCTGCGTTGATGGTCTCCGCGCACAGCCTGCTGGCCTTCGCCGGTCTCGCGTTCGTCCTGGTGCTGATCCCCGGCCCGAGCGTGCTGTTCACCATCGGCCGGGCGATCACCGTCGGCCGTCGCGCCGCGCTGCTGACCTTGCTCGGCAACGCGGCCGGCGTCTACGGGCAGGTCGTGGCGGTCGCGGTGGGCCTCGGTGCCGTGGTGCTGGCCTCGGCGACGATCTTCACCGCGGTCAAGCTGGCCGGTGCCTGCTATCTCGTCTGGCTCGGCGTGCAGGCCCTACGGCATCGCCACGACATCGCCGCCGATCTGACGGCGGGCGCGGGCGGGGGCGGCCGCGGCGCTGGCGCCGCCGTGCGCGACGGCTTCGTCGTCGGCCTGACCAACCCGAAGACCATCGTGTTCATCGCGGCCCTGCTCCCCCAGTTCGCGGATCCCGCAACAGGTTCCGTGGTGGCCCAGATGATGGTCCTCGGTGCCTGCATCCCCCTGTTCGGGGTCCTGCTCGATTCGGTGTGGGCGCTGGCGGCCGGGGCGGCCAGGGATTGGTTCGCCCGCGCGCCCCACCGGCTGGCGGCTATCGGCGGTACGGGCGGGCTGGTCATGATCGGGCTCGGCACGTCCCTGGTCTTCACCGGCCGTAAGGAGTAGCCGATGCGAATCATCGTCCTGGGCGCCTCCGGTTTCGTCGGCAGCGCGCTGCACGCGCACCTGGCCGCCGAACACGACGTCATCGGGACGAGCCGGGGCGCGCCCGGCCTCGTCGCGCTCGATCCCGCCGATCCCGCCGCGGTGCGCGCGCTGGTCACCGACCGGGTCGACGTGGTGGTCCACGCCGCCGGAATCGTGGATCTGGCCGCGGCGCAACGAGATCCGGAAGCAGCCTACGCGGCCAACGTCGCTCCCGTGCCCACCCTGCTAGACGCCGTCGACGACGCGGGCGCGAAACTGGTGTACCTGTCCACCGACAATGTCTTCGACGGCACTGCGACGCCTACGACGAGACCTCCCCGCCCTCCCCGATCAATGCCTACGGCTGCACGAAGTCCGCGGCCGAGCAGCGCGTCCTCGAACGCGACCGCCACCTGGTGATCCGCCTTCCCCTCATGTACGGCCGCAGCCCGCGCTCGAACAAGTTCCTGGCCCGCTTCACCGAGCCGGTCATCGAAGCGCGCACCGACATCATCGGCACCCCGCTCTACCTTCCCAGCCTGGCCCCGCTCCTACTCGAAGTCCTCGACCACCGCGGCGTGATCCACCTCGCCGGCCCCGATATTCTCAGCCGCTACGACCTGATGACCCGCGTGCGTGATCATCTGGGCGCACCCACCCGCATCGTGCCGATCGACACCGACACCACCACCCCCGACTGTCCCCGCCCGCGCAGGCTGATCCTGCGCAGCGTTGCGCACCCGCACACCGGCCCCGCTCTCGACACCGCCCTGGCCGATCTCGGCGCGGCGGGCGGGTCTCACCTGTTTCGAGTGAGGTGACCGCCCGCCGCCGCGAATACGGTCCGGGTTGTCACAAGTTCATACCGACTACGGCTTCCCTGTCGTCGGCAACTGGACTTGACCACCGCCCACCTTCCGCCCCCGCTGCCGATCCGCGCCAGGTTTGCGAGCTGCGGCGCGGACGGAAGTATCGACCGGCAGCCCGGCCAGTGTGTCTAGAATGAGAAGCACTATGCCTGCCGCAAGTCCCGTTTTGGGGGATCCCGCCCGCGCCGACCTCGCGGAACTCGGCGGGATCCTGCGTGCGCGACGCCAGAATCTCGGCATCAGCGCCACAGCGGCTGCCGAAGCCGCCGGCGTATCCCGCGTCACCCTGTATCGAATCGAGCGCGGCGAACCCTCGGTCACCATGGGCGCGTACCTGAACGCGATCTCGGCACTGGGTCTTCGCCTCGACCTCGGGCCGCCAGGACCTCGCCAGGTCCAGGAGGCGCCGGGCACACCATCCCGATCCGATGGCACCTCGACCATCCGCATCGGCGACTATCCGCAACTACGCGCGATCACCTGGCAACTCGCGGCCTCGACCGAGGTCACACCGAAAGAGGCGCTCAACCTGTACGAGCGCAACTGGCGTCATGTCGATCACGCGGCGATGGACGCGCGGGAGAAGGATTTCGTCGACTACCTGGTCGATACCGTCGGTGGAGGGCTGCTGCTTGTTTGAGCGCGAGCACCACCGCCACATCGCCACGGTCCTGCAAGCCCTCGACGCCGAGCTGCTTCGCAGCAATGGGTGTCTCTTCGGTGGTGGGACCGCCATGGCGCTGCGGTTCGGTGAGTATCGAGAATCGGTCGATATCGACTTCCTGGTCTCCGATCGCGACGGCTACCGCGCGCTACGCCAGCGCGTGACCGGGCAGGCCGGGATAACGGCGTTGGCACGGCAGGGAGCGGTTTTGAGCTCGGCCCGTGAGTTGGTGGCCGATAGATACGGCATTCGGACTGCTGTCCGAGTCGATGATGTCGCGATCAAATTCGAGATCGTCCTCGAAGGCCGGATCGTGTTGGATGCCCCCAGCAGTGCGGACCAGCTGTGCGGGGTCGCGACGCTGACTCCGGTCGACATGGCCGCCAGCAAGTTGCTCGCCAATTCCGATCGCTGGGCCGACACCTCCGTCTACAGTCGCGACCTCATCGATTTGGCGATGATGTCGCCATCCCGTGATGTCTTACGGATGGCGACTGCCAAAGCCGCCGCGGCATACGGCGACAGCATCGTCCGGGATCTGTCCAAAGCGGTTCAGAGCCTGCGGGACCGGCCGGCCCGGCTCGACCAGTGCATGCGAGCCTTGGAGATCACCACGATCCCCAAGGCTGCACTGTGGCAACGAATCCGGGCGTTGTCTCGACTGCTCCCCGACTGAGCCGAGGTCGGCGCTACGAAAGCGCGCTGTCCCGATCCGATGCACCCCGGACCATCAGCGAGGGCGACTATCCGCAGCCACGCGAGATCACCCGACCGCTCGCGGCCTGCGCACTGATCGCAGTCCCCATCCACCGCCACAGATACCGGCGCAACTCGTCGTCGGACCGTGGCGGATCACCCGGAGACAAGAAGAAGGACTGCATCGTCCGTAGCGCGTATTCGACGAGGTCGCGCAGGGCCGCCTCGTCGTAACCGTAAGCAGTCCAGTCGACGTCGAAGCGGCGGATCATCGTCATGCCGAAGGCTTGGGCCTCGTCGGAGGTGAGGCTGTCGGGGTGGGCGTTGGAGTAGGAGCTCGACAGCAGGATGCCGAGGTGGGGGGTGCGGCGGACTTCGGTGAGGGTGTAGACGACGGCTTCGATCATCGCTTCGGCCGGGTCGTGCAGGCCGGTGACGTGGGCGGTGAGCCGGTCGAGGAAGCCGTCGACGGAGGCGATGGCGGCCGCGGTCATCAGGGCGTCGGCGCTGGGGAAGTACCGGTAGACGGTCTGGCGGATGACGCCGAGTGATTCGGCGACGTCGGCGATGCTGATCTCCGCGCCGGTTCGGCCGATCAGCTCGACGGCGGTGGCGATGATCCTGCGGGTCGCCTCCGCGTCGTCCGCCGGCGGACTGCCACCCCATCCACGTCTGCGCGCCACCGGGTGGACGCTAGCACAACCCCAGGTCACGGCGAATTCCGCGAAAGTGATCATACACATGACGGCACATTCGTATGATTGCCTCATCACCCGAGCGGCAGGCGCACGCCCGATACAACGAGGTACTCCACCGTGACCGACCTTCATGTCCGCAAGATGGACTTCGCCTTCTCCGATTACGACGTGCCGTTTCTGTGGAATCCGCAGAACCCGGCCTTCTCCTCGATGGCCAATGCCGTCTCGTTCCTGGCGATCGGCTTCGAGAAGATGATCGTGCAGCTGATCACCCAGGCGAAACCGCAGATCACCGACCCCGAGGTGGCCGAGGAGGCCGACGCGTTCATGCGGCAGGAGGGCCAGCACTCCACGGCCCACCGCCAGCACGTGAAGGCGCTGATCCGCCGCTATCCCGGTCTGCAGCAGACCCTCGACGCCGTGATCGCCGAATTCGACAAGCTCACCGCAAGCACTCCGGTGAAGTACCGGCTGGCCTACACCGCCGACCTCGAGGCGACCTTCACGCCGGTGTTCAAGCTGATGCTCGACAACGACGCTTCGTTGTTCGCGCCCGGTGACGACCGGGTGGCCTCGCTGTTCATCTGGCATTTCGTCGAGGAGGTCGAGCACCGCAGTTCCGCGCTGATCATCTTCAATTCCGTCGTCGGCAGCGAGCTGTACCGGATGCGGGTGGCGCCGTCGATCTTCCGGCATGTACTGCAGGTGATCCGGGTGGCCTGCGCCGGCTTCAACGAGCATGTGCCGCTGGCGGAACGGCAGGTCGACGCGCTGTCGATGTTCGCCAACTACCGGCGCGGGCAGACGCTACGCAAATGGCTACCGGGTTTGCGTCCCGCCGACAACGGCTCCATGCCCCGCGCGTTCGACGATCTCGGGACAGGTGAGCAGCTGGTCGCGCTGGCCGGCATCATCCGCAGCCAGCTGCCCCGGCACAATCCCGCGCACGAGAATCTGCCCGCGCTGGCCGACGAGTGGTTCCGTCGCTACGACGAGGGCTACGACGTGACCCGGTGGTACACCGCCGAATCCGCCGGCGCCAGGGAGAACTGACCGATGGCTGAGCACTGCGCCCCCACTTTCGCCGACCTGGCCACCCAGCTCGGGTTCTCCTGCGCGGAAGCCGGTGGGCTGGTCGAGTTCCGCAACCCGTTCGCCCTGGAGAACTGGACACTGCCGGTTCTCGAGGTCACCATCGTCGTCGGCGCGGTACTCGCGCTGTGGTTCGCGATCGCCCGGCTGCGGCGCCTCGGTGACCCTACCGACCTGGTCCTGTGGTTCGGCGCGACGGCCTACCTGTTCGTGATCGAGCCGCCGCTGTACTTCCCGGCCGCGTTCGGCATCGAGGACCACGTCGACACGATGTTCGCGCACAACGTGTTCACCGTCGACTTCCTGTGGGGACGACTGCCCCTCTACATCGTGGCGATCTATCCGCTGATGGCCACGATGGCCTTCGGCATCGTCCGGATGCTGGGCATCTTCCGCCGCTACGGCGTGCTCGTCGGCGCCGCCTGCGTCGGGTTCGTGCACCACGCGTTCTACGAGATCTTCGACCACCTCGGCCCGCAGCTGCGCTGGTGGGAGTGGTCGGTGGACAATCCGCTCAATCAGCCGATGTTCGATTCGGTGCCGATGGGCAGTGTGGTGGTGTTCGCCGCACTGTGGCCGATGTCGCTGGCCTGGTGCGTGCAGTACTTCGTCGGCCGCCACGTCGATCAGGGACGCGAGTTCACCGGGATCGAACTGGTCTGGCGCACCGTGGTGATCGGCCTGCTCGCCTCGGTGGGCACCTTCCTGCTGCCGCTGCCCGCGACGGCGCTCGGCTACAGCAGCGACACGGTGCGCGGGGTGATCTACGGGCTCGAGCTGCTCGCGCTGTCGGTGGTCGCCGCGGTGGTCATGGTGCGCCAGTGGTCCGAACTGCGCAGGGGCGCACCGGGTCCGGAGTACACGAACCCGTTCGTCCAGCGGTTCACGATCGTCTATCTGGTGGTCATGGCCGGGCTCTGGCTCACCGCCCTGCCCGCCTTCTTCGACGCGGTCGACGGCAGGACGAGCAACGGTGACCCGATCGGCAATCTCTGGTACACCCTGGCCTGCTTCGCCGTGGCGACCCTATCGGTCGTTGCCACCTGGACCCTGCCCCGGCCGGCCCATCCGGCAGTGCGGCCCGACGCGGCGGACAGCACGGTCACCAGCTGATTCCCGGCCGGCGCGGCGGCGATGTCACACTCGCCGCCGCGCCGTCGTCTTCTCTGCGCACGCCCGTCTACGCAGAGGAGTTCCCCCATGTCCGTGGTGATCAGCAACCCGTCGCAGCTGCACGACCCGACCGGGTTCGGCTACAGCCATGTCGCGCGGGTCAGTGGTGAGCTGGTGCTCATCGCCGGTCAGTACGACTCCGACGGTGCGGGCCATACCACCACAGCGGATTTCGCCGGTCAGGTCGACCGCGCCTTCGCCAACCTCGGTATCGCGCTGCGCTCGGCCGGAGCCGACTACCCGCAGGTGGCGCAGCTGCGCACCTTCATCGTCGACCACGACGAGGCCAAGCTGGCGATTCTGGGTGCCAAGATCGCCGAGATCTGGGGCGATCGCCCGCCCGCGCAGACCCTGCTCGGGGTCGCGGCGCTGGCCCTGCCCGGCATGCTGTTCGAGGTCGACGCCATGGCCGTGCTCGGCTGAGCCCCGGTTCGTGCACTCGCCGCCCCCGGCACGGCGAGTGCACGACATCGGTACCGCGTGGCCTCAGATGAGGGCCTTCTGTTTGCGGATGCGGCGGCGCACGTCGCGGATCATGGCGTGGGTGCCCGCGAAGCGGATGAACTTGGGAATGAACCGGTTCACGAACCCCACGAACAGGAACAGATGCTCGAACCGGCGCTGATCCGACGCACTCCACGCCACCCCCATCTGCTCGCGGAAATGCGGTGGCAGGAATCCGGCGGTCAGGAATTGCAGCAGTCCGCCCGCCACGATCCGCAGCGACCAGTGGACCATCCGCAGATGCAGCAGATCGTCGATGTAGGCGCGGAAGTCGTCGTCGCACACCACGCCCTTGCACGCTTCGAGCCAGTAGGCGTCGAAGTCCGCGCGGGTCTTGGGCCACATGTCCGGGTGCACCTGGAGGGTGGTGCCGAAGGTGTCGGCGCCCTGATAGAACGCCTCCAGTTCCTCGGCGGTCATCTTGCCGTGCAACAACTGATGGGCGTCTTCGAAGCCGATGTAGATGGCCGCGGCGACATACATCTGCAGATGGCGGTCGAAGGCGTTGTACTTCACCTTCGAGTCAGGGCGTGACCGCACTTGGCGGTGCGCGACGTTGACCGCCTCGCGCATGGCCTTCTTGTCCTCGTCGGTGCCGAGCACCGCGGTGGCGAGATAGGCCGAGGTCGTGCGCAACCGCTTCCACGGATGCACCATCAGCGCGCCGGATTCGACCTGACTCTCCATCACACCCGCCGCGACGCCCTGGTGCGCGAACTGCATCGCCACATTCGCCGCCGCGCCCGCGAACATCCAGAAGTCCAGCGCGTCGGCGAGCTGGGCCGGCTTCTTCCGGAGTGACCGGTAGGTGTCGGGAATGTGGATGCGCACCCGGTCGAGAGTCAGTTCCGGTGCGGCCGGGTCCCGATCGCGCGCGGATCGCCACTGTGGCGCAGGGCCTTCGGGGTCGCCTGGTCTGGTTGCCGTGGTCATCGTGTTCCTTCCGCTGGAGATCGCGCGTCACAGCCGTTCGATGATGGTCGCGTTGGCCAGTCCGCCTGCCTCGCACATCGTCTGCAGGCCGTAGCGCCCGCCGGTCTGTTCCAGGTGATTGACCATGGTGGCCAGCAGCCGCGTGCCCGACGCGCCGAGCGGGTGGCCGAGGGCGATCGCACCACCGCGCGGATTCACCCGGTCCGGGTCGGCGCCGAGTTCGTGCTGCCAGACCAGCGGTACGGGCGCGAACGCTTCGTTCACCTCGAAGGTGTCGATATCGTCGACGGTCAGCGACACCCGCTCGAGCGCCTTGCGTGTCGCCGGGACCACCGCGGTGAGCATCAGGGTCGGGTCGTCACCGACGACCGCGAAGGAGTGGAAGCGGGCACGCGGGCGCAGACCCAGCCGGGTCGCCATCGACTCGCTCATGATCAGCGCGGCCGACGCGCCGTCGGTGAGCGGCGAGGAATTGCCCGCCGTCACCGACCAGTCGATCTCCGGAAAGCGCTGCGCCATAGCCGGATCGGTGAATGCGGGGCGCAGGTCCGCCAGCCCGGCCACGGTGGTGCCCGGCCGGATCGTCTCGTCCGCGGTGAGTTCGCCCGCGGCAACCAGCTCGGCGTCGAACCCACCCGACTCGGCGGTGGCGGCCGCCAGCCGATGCGAGCGGGCGGCGAACTCGTCGAGGCTTGCGCGGTCGAATTTCCAGCGCGCGGCGAGAATTTCGGCGGCGACGCCCTGGCCGATCAGCCCGTCCGGGTAGCGCGCGGCGAGCGGGCCGCGCAGCGAATCCTTGCCCTGGGTGTTGGAGAACATCGGCGCCCGGCTCATCGATTCCACGCCGCAGGCGATCGCGATGTCGTAGGCACCTGCGAGCACGCCCTGGGCTGCGAAATGCACGGCCTGCTGGCTCGACCCGCACTGCCGGTCGACGGTGGTGGCAGGCACCGATTCGGGCAGACCCGCCGCGAGCACCGCGGTGCGGGAGATGTTGTTGGCCTGCTCGCCGCTCTGGGTGACGCAGCCGCCGATCACATCGTCGACCAGCGCCGGGTCGATGCCGGTCCGCGCGAGCAACTCGGCAAGCACCTCGGCCAGCAGCGTGGCCGGGTGCACCGACGACAGCCCGCCGCCCGCCTTACCACGTCCCGAGGGAGTGCGAACCACATCGACGATGACTGCGGACATCGTGTTCCTCCTGCACGGTCGCCGCCGGTCGGCGACCTTGGGCGCTAAGTTACTGACAATTCTCGCGCCTGACAACCAGGCTCTCGACCACGGCATCGCTCGATGGACAGCGCGGCGATACCGGGCTATGTTACCCGTAATTCTCGTCACATCAGCGAGAATCTGTAGTAACTTACCGAGTGCCCGCCGCGGATGATCCCGATCATCACACGGCGGTCACGGGTAAACGGGGCGGATCGACTGGATGTCAAGCACCCTTCCCCGAGAATGCCCGGCAACATGATTCGACTGTCAGCGCGCATCGGCACCCGCCGTGCCGCCGGACGGTCCCGCAGGAAGGAACACCGGTAACCGCGATGCTGCGACGACTGGACAGGTTTCTCAGCTATGAGATGAAGGTGTCCGAATTCCTCGGCACCCTCATCATTCTCGGCATCCCCTATGGACTCGTCGGGGTTGTCTGGACCCTCACCCACACCAGCCATCTCGGCGATCTGCACGGCGTCGACCTGGTGGTCTCGTTCCTCGGGTCGATCGTCTGCTGGCCCGTGCTCATCTTCGCGAACGTGACGATGACCTGATGATGGCGCTGGTCTGGGTCATCGATCTCGTGGTGATCGTCATCAAGATTCTGGGCGGCCGCACCCGGGTGAATCCGCTGCTCCGGTTCGGCATGTGGCTCGCCGTTCTCTGCGTACTCGCGCTGGGCATCGCGGCCGCCGTCGGCCTGATCGCCCTGCTCCACCACTGGCTGAGCACGCTCTAGCCGGCGCGCACCACCCCCGAAGCAAGAAAGGATCGGTGCAGCGTGACGCCGCAACCGGCCACCGAACCGTCCGAACTCGGACGGATCATCGACAGTGCCACCGGGCTCTGGCGACGGCACCCCCAACAGTCGGTCGAGACACTCGGCCGCCAGGTCCTGCTCGGCCGGGCCGCGATCGCCGCGTTGTTCTGGTCGCTGGTGCGCAGGCGATTCCCGTTCCAGGAGTTCGTCAAGCAGTGTGCGTTCATGGCCAATGTCTCCGCCCTGCCAACGGTCTTCGTCGCCATCCCGGTCGCCGTGGTGGTCTCGATCCAGGTCGGCGCGCTGGTCAACCAGGTCGGCGCCACCACCTTCATCGGCGCGGTGGCCGGGCTCGGCATCATCCGGCAGGGCGCGCCGCTGGTGACCTCGCTGATGATCGCGGGCGCGGTCGGTTCGGCGATCTGCGCCGACCTCGGCTCGCGCACCATCCGGGAGGAGATCGATGCGATGAAGGTGATGGGGGTGGATCCGGTCCGCAGGCTGGTCGCGCCACGCCTGGCGGCCGCGGTGCTGGTCAGCATGCTGCTGTGCGGGTTCATCGTCTTCGTCGGCTTCGCCACCGCCTATCTGTTCAACGTGTACGCCCAGCACGGCACGCCAGGGTCGTTCATCGCCTCGTTCGCCTCGTTCGCCGTCGCCAACGATCTGCTGGTCGCTCTCTTCAAAGCGGCGATCTTCGGTGCGCTCACCGCGATCATCGCCTGCGATATCGGGCTGCACACCAAAGGCGGGCCTGGCGGGGTGGCCAACTCGGTCAACTCGGCGGTGGTCACCTCGGCGCTGATGCTGTTCGCCACCAACATCATCGTGACCCAGCTCTACAACATCTTCTTCCCCGCGAAGGTGGTCTGAGATGGCTGCCGAATACGTTCCACCCGCGCTGCGCCCGGTGCGCGCGCTCACCGAGACCGCCAAGCTCCCGGTCCAGGCCAATGAGCGCATCGGCCACCAGGCCATCGTGTTCTTCCAGGCGCTGCTGGCCATCCCGTTCACCCTGCGGCACTACCGCAAGGAAGTCGCGCGGCTGGTCGCCGATGTCGGCTGGGGCAACGGTTCGCTGATCGTGGGCGGTGGCACGGTCGGCGTGGTGATCGTGCTGTGCGCGTTCGGCGGGATCACCGTGGGCGTCGAGTCCTATACCGCGCTCAACCTGCTCACCATGGGCCCGCTCACCGGGGCGATCTCCGGTTTCGCCACCACCCGCGAGATCGCACCGATCCTGGGCACTCTCGCCTTCGCCATCCAATCCGGGTGCCGGTTCACCGCCCAGCTCGGCTCGATGCGGATCTCCGAGGAGATCGACGCGCTCGAGTCGATCGCCATCAGGCCGCTGCCCTACCTGGTGACCACCAGGATGATCGCGGCGACGATCACCATCGTCCCGCTCTACACCCTCGGTCTCGCGGTGGCCTACATCGCAACCAAGCTGTCGGTGCTGTTCCTCGGCGGAACCACCGCGGGCACCTACGACCACTACTTCTTCCAGTTCCTGCTGGGCGGGGACGTGTTCTTCTCCCTGCTCAAGGTGATCGTCTTCGTGCTGATCGCGGCCTTCATCCAGTGCTACTACGGCTACGTCGCCACCGGCGGACCCGAAGGGGTCGGGGTGGCGGCCGGGCGCGCGATCAAGATGGTCATCGTCGTAATGGTCTTCACCAATCTGTTTCTCACCCTTGCGATCTGGGGCATCGACCCCGGATTCCGAATCTCGGGATAGGTCGATCGGATGATTCTCGATCCCAGCGGCCGCGGGCCCAAGCCCGCGCAGCTCACCCTCGCGGGGGTGGCGGTGATCACCGCGTTCGTGGTCGCGCTGTATCTGCTGGCACTGCGCTACAACGGCGAATTCGAAAAGACCGTGGTGGTCGGCGCCGAGCTGACCAGCACCGGCGACGGGCTACCCCAGCGCGCCGACGTCAAGTTCCGCGGCATGATCGTCGGCGCGGTCGGCGCGGTGGAGGTGGTGGCCGCCGGCGAGCGCCAGTACGCCACCTTCGAATTGAAACCCGGTCTGGCGGAGACGATCCCGGACACGGTGACCGCCAGGGTCGTGCCCGACAACATCTTCGGAGTCTCCTCGATCCAGCTGGTGGACAACGGCGCCGCCACCTCGACCCTGCGCGCGGGCGCCACCATCGCCGAGGACACCAGCGAGGCCACGATCCAGTTGCAGAGCACCCTCAACACCCTGCGCGAGGTGCTCTCGACGATCCAGCCGGAGAAGCTGGGCCGGGTGCTGGCCACCCTCTCGGCGGCACTGGACCCGAACGCGCGCGTGCCAGGGTCCACCGTCGAACGGCTCGATACCTGGCTCACCACGGTGCACGCGATCCCCGAGATCGGCACCCTGCTCGGCGATCTCGGCAGGGCGACGACCGCGCTGAGCCAGTCGGCACCGGAACTGGTCGGCGTGCTCGCCGATTCGGTCGACTCCGCGCGCACCCTCAACGAGCACCGGGCCCAGCTGGTCGAGCTGCTGGTGCAGGGCAACGGCACCGTGGACTCGGTGAACGCGCTGTTCGCGGCGAACCCGGATTCGGGCAAGGAGCTGGTCGCGGGCCTGGACGGGCTGCTCGGCGGCATCGCCGAGGACCCCGGCGCGCTGGCGGCGACGGCGGCCAACCTCAACACCTCGTTCCGGAAGTTGCAGCAGGTGTTCACCTTCGGTCCGCGCAAGCAGATGACCTGGCGGATGGACGTGACGTTCACCCCGTTCCAGCAGTACACCGCCGCGGACTGCCCGCACTACGGCACCATGACGGGCCCGCGCTGCGGTGGCCCCACCGTGCCCGAAGTAGCACCGCCGCAGGAGTATCCGGCCTCGATGCTGCCCGGATGGCTCGACGCCGCAGGCCCGCGGCCGGTGGCACCGACACTCCAGGTCCCCGCCTTGCCGGCGATCACCTTGCCGACCCTGCCGGGACTTCCCGCGATTCCCGGTCTCCCCGCCATCCCCGGGATCACCGCCCCGGCCGCCGCGGTCGACCCGGCACCCGCCGCCGGTCCGGCCACGCAGCCGCGGCTGACCGGAATCGCCGCGGTCTCCGCGCTGGTCGGCGGCACCCCGACATTCAGTCAGTTCCTGCTGCTCGGGTCGATCCTCGGCGACGCCGCGGTGGTTCCCGACACCGAAGGTGGTGTGTGACAGTGAAATCCACCAAGGCACTGCTCGGCTTCAGCCTGTTCGCGGTGCTGGCGACCGTGCTCACCGCCACGATCTGGTCGACGCTGCAACGCAGCGTTCCCGGCAATACCTCGAGCTATTCGGCGGTGTTCACCGATGTCCTCGGCCTGCGCGTCGGCGACGACGTGCGCATGGCCGGGGTGCGGGTGGGCCGGGTCGACGAGATCGACTTCACCGACGATTACCGCGCGCGGGTCGACTTCCGCATCGAGGCCCGCCAGCAACTGACCGACACCACCGAGGCCCTGGTGCGGTACCAGAACCTGATCGGTCAGCGCTATGTCGCGCTGGTGCCGGGTGACGGCGGCGGCGCGGTGATCCCGCCCGGCGCGCAGATTCCGCTGGACCGGACCGAACCGTCCTTCGATGTCTCCTCGCTGCTGTCGGGGTTCGAGCCGCTGTTCAGTGTGCTACAGCCGGACCAGATCAATTCGCTGTCGGAGACACTGATCCAGGCGCTGCAAGGCAACGAGGTGTCGCTGTCGGCGTTGATCACCCAGGCCGCGCAACTGGCCGCCACCTTCGGCGAACGGGATCAGATCCTCGGCGATGTGCTGAGCAATCTCAGCTCGGTACTGGCCGGGCTGGCCAATCGCAGCGGCGAGCTGGAAACCCTCATCACCCAGACTCGCGCCCTGATGGACGGCCTGTACGCCGAGGGCGAATCGTTGAAGAGTTCGGTGGAGCGGGTCGCCGGCGCCACCGATTCACTGGTCTCGCTGATCGGCGCGGTCAAGCCGGGGATGGCCCAGGCGCAGCAGAACGCGACCACCGGCGTGCTGATGCTGCTCACCAACGGCGCCGCGCTGGACCGGATGGCGGTGGAGATGCCCGACTTCCTCAACGGCGTCGCCCGGTTCACCCAGTACGGCACCTACGGCAACGCCTATATCTGCCGCCTCGACGTCTCGCTGTGGGGCGTTCTCCTACCCGAAGGCCTGTTCTCCCAGGTCGGCGGCAACTCGCAATCGGGGGTGTGTCGATGATCAGACCACGTTTTCCAGGATTCCTGCGACGCAACCGGCATCTGCGCCTCGGCCTGCTCGCCGGCGCGTCGGTGCTGATCCTGCTCGGCGCGTCCAGCCTGCTCAGCCAGATCCGGCTGGGCGAGGTCACCGTGCACGCCGAGTTCGCCCAGGCCGCGGGCCTGCGGCCGGGCGCGACCGTCGATATCGCCGGGATCGAGATCGGTGCGGTGCGGGCGGTGACCCTGGCGGGCGACCGGGTGGACGTGGCGCTGCGGATTCGCCACGACATCCGGCTCGGGGCCGACGCCCGCGCGGCGATCAAGATGTCGACCATTCTGGGCAGGCTGCACATCGAGCTGACCCCCGGCGACGGAAAAGGCCTGCCCGGCAATCGGATCGGCCTGGAGAACACCTCGGTGCCCTACAACCTGAGCAAGGTCATCCAGGACCCCACCTACACCTCCTCGTTCGAGCGGATCGAACGCATCGACCCCGACAAGCTGCGCACCGCGCTGGATGTGTTCAGCGCGCAGCTGGGTGACTCACCGCCGATGGCGGTGCAGGCGCTCGACAGCATCGGCGCTCTCGCCCAGGTGATCAACGCCAGACGCGACGAGGTCGACGCCCTGCTGAAGAATATGGACCAGGTCTCCCAGCTGGTCTCGGACAACCGCAACAGTGTCCTGCTGCTGCTCACCAGGGGCGAGGCCATCGGCGCCGCCGTCCAGCAGCGCCAGACCCTGCTCACCCAGCTGCTCGACAATGTCGCCGAGATGTCGCGGCTGCTGCAGGAGATGGGCATCGAGAACAACGGTGAGCTCGGCCCCCTCATCGCCGACCTCAACACGATGTCGGACGGGCTGACGAAGAACAAGGAGAACCTGGACCGGCTCTACGAGATCACACCGGTCACCTTGCGCCAGTTCAACAATCTGCTCGGCAACGGCCCCTACGGCGAGATCTGGGCGCCGTGGATTCTGCCGGACAACTGGCTGTGCTTCGCCCAGGCCGTACAGGGGTGCAACTGATGGGAATCCGACCGATGAGCAAGCTGGCGGCGCTCTGTCTTGCCGCGTTCCTGGCTTCGGGCTGTGCGCTGCTGCCCGACAGCGTCACCGGGGTCGGTGACCGGGTACTGAGCGAACGCAAACGCATCAGCGCCGATTTCGAGTCCGTGGCCGGGCTGTACCCGGGTAACGAGGTCGCGATCCTTGGCGTGCCGGTCGGGGTCGTCGATTCGGTGACACCGCGCGGCAGCTTCGTCGAGGTGGTGATGTCGGTGGACCGGGACGTGCCGATCCCCGCCGACGCCATGGCCGCGCTGATCTCCCCGCAGCTGATCACCAACCGCCATGTCGAACTCGCCCCCGCCTACCCAGGCTCCGGACCCGAACTCGCCGACGGCGCGCACATCCCGCTGGCCCGGACCAGGACGCCGGTCGAACTGGATCGCATCCTGGCCAACTTCGATCAGCTGGGCGAGGCGCTCAAGGGCAACAGCGAAGACGGGCCGATGGCGAGCCGGGTGCTTTACCCGCTGCTCGACGGCAACGGCGACCGGCTGCGCGAGACACTCGACGAGCTGTCGGCGGCCTTCGAAGTCACCATCGCCAACAAGGACCAGATCGCCAACACCATCGTGAAACTCGGGGAGATCACGCAGATCATCGCCGAGAACGACCAGACGGTCCGCGATTTCAGCGGCAGGCTCACCGAACTCGTCGCGCTGTTCGGCGAGCAGTCTCCCGGCCTGCAGGCGGTGCTCGCCCAGCTCGACGCGTTCATCACCAACACCTCCTCGGTCGTCGGCGAGAACGAGGACCAGCTCGCGGGGGCACTCACCAAGTTCGTCGCCATCGCCGCCCAGATGCGGGCCAATGCCCGCAATCTCACCGAGATCGTCGATGTCGGGCCGCTGATGTTCCAGAACTTCGACAACGCGATCAGCCGGGAACACCAGGCGCTGCGCCTGCACGGACTGCTCGACAAGATCGTGCTCGACAGCGAGGCCATCGCGGTGTTCTGCGAACGCGTCCAGATGCGTCTCGACGGCTGCCGCACCGGCAAGATCTCCGATATGGGCCCGGATTTCGGGCTCACCGCCGCACTGTTGGGACTGACGCGATGACGCTGCGCACCGCCATCGGCGCGGCCTGCTGTGCCGCCGCCGTCGCCGTTTCCGCCAGCGGCTGCGCCGCGACCGTGGCCGAACTGCCGATGCCCGAACCCGGCATCGGCGGCCCCGGCTACACCATCCACGCCACCTTCCGGGACGCGCTCAATCTGCCCGACCGCGCCCACGTGCGGATCGGCGGCACCGATATCGGGGTGGTCACCGACATTTCCACCACCTCGTTCCTCGCCGATGTCGAAATGCTGATCCGGGCCGACATCCAGCTCCCCGCGGGCACCACCGTCGAGCTGCGGCAAGCGACCCCGCTCGGCGACATCTTCGTGGCGATGACCCTGCCCACGGCGGCGGCCGCCGGACCGCCGCTGCGCGATGGCGCGACCATCGGCACCGAACACACGGCGTCGGCGGCCTCGGTGGAACAGCTGATGATGTCGGTGTCGATGCTGATCAACGGTGGCGGGCTCAATCAGGCCGCCAGGGTGACCGCCGAACTCGACTCGATCTTCGCGGGCAAGGCGCCGCAACTGCAGCACCTGATCGGCGAGATGACCGCCGTGATCACCGCGCTCAACGAACGCACCGGCGACCTGGACGCGACGCTGCACGGGCTGTCCGTACTCACTGGCGAATTGTCCAGGCGCAAAACCGAACTCGGTGCCGCCGCGGACAGCTTCCCGCAGCTGATCGGGCTGTTCGCCGAGAACAACCAGGCCATCGTCGATCTGATCGACAAGGTGGCGGTCACCATGGACGCGCTCGGTGATTTCAGCCGCACGAACGGGCCGCAGTTCGTCAGCCTGTTCCAGAGCATCCAGGACCTGATGGCGGGATTCGTCGGGATGGGCGATGACCTCCCCGGCGCGCTCGACGGCTTCCACGCGATCTATCCGTCGGTGATGGACAGCATGCGCGGCCCGAACCTCTCCGTCGGCGCCGTGTTGTCCTACCTCGACATCGGCGCGATCACCGATCCGGCGGGCAGCCGCTGGCCCGACGGCACCGACATCCCGGCCTTCGTCGGCAGCCTCACCGATGTGATCGCCAAGGTCACCGGTCGTCTCAACAGCACCCCGCAACAGCCGCCGCAGGAGGGCCCGCGATGAATTCTCCGTTGTGGCAGTGGCTGGTTCGCCGGCGCATCGCGGTCGCCAATGCCGGGCTCGTGGTGGTCATGGCACTGGGCAGCCTGTATCTGGGTGGTGCGGTCCTGCGGCTCGACCCGACCAGCACGCGATACGCCGTCACGGTCGAGCTGGCCACCTCCGGCGGCCTCACGGTGGGCAGTGACGTGACCTTCCGCGGTGTCCGGGTGGGGCGGGTCGGTGACGTGCGCGTCGACGGTACCGGCATCGCGGCGGTGGCCGAGATCGACGAGGGAACCAGCATTCCGGTCGGCGGCACGGTGGCGGTGGCCCGGTTGTCGGCCGCGGGTGAGCAGTACCTCGACTTCCGCCCCGACTCCGACACCGGCCCCTACCTGCGCGACGGCGCGGTCGTCGCCCGCACCGACACCACGGTGCCGGTGCAGGTGCAGTCGGTGCTCGGGAACATGGCGGGGATGGTCGGCGGGATGAATCCCGAGCGGCTCAATGTGATCGTCGACGAGCTCGACAAGGCACTGGCCGGTGGCCCGGACGGCCTGCGCAATATGATCTCCGGCCTCAGCCGCGCCATGGCCGGACTCACCGACCTGCTCCCCCAGACCGAGCAGCTGCTGCGCAATCTGCAGGTGATCGCCGCGACCACCCAGCACGCCCAACCCGACCTCGGCACCATCACCGCCGCGGGTAGCGCGCTGTTCCAGCAGTTCAGCGCCGCCGACGCCGAGCTGCGGCACCTCCTGGAACAGGGGCCAGGCAGGCTCGCCACCCTCGGCGGGTTCCTGTCGCGCACCCACGATCCGGTCACCGACCTGGTGACCAACTTCGTCGCGATCACCCGGGCGGCGAAACTGCGTCAGCCCGCGATCGAGCTGCTGTTCCCGACGCTGAGCCGCTTCGCCGAGGCGGTCGGGGTGCCCGCCCACGACAACGCCTTCTTCACCCTCGTCGACCCGTGGCCGCGCCCGACCTGCGACTACGACACCGTCCCGATCGTGCCGACCACCCCGACCACCGACACCAGGGTGCGGCTCTACAACTACTGCGTCACCGACAACCCGGCGCTGCAGATCCGCGGCTCGGCCAACGCGCCGCGACCCCCCGGCCCCGACAACGGCGCCGGGCCGCCGCCGGGAGTCACCGGCGACGAACTGTCCCAGCCCGCGGTACCCGCCCCGAGATAGCAAGGAGCCCGACGCACCATGAGCAACGACGAAACCTCCACCAGCACCACGGATTCCGAGACAGCCACCACCGACGGACCGGCCCGCTCGATCGTGGCGAGATGGCAGACGGCCGACCGGAAGACCCTCGCGCTGCGTGGCGCGGCGGCGATGGCCCTCGGCGCCTCGGTGGCGACCTCGATCGTGCTGTTCCTGCAGAACAAGGACAGCGCAGATCTGCTCGCGGCCCAGCAGCAGGCCAGGGAAGCCGCCTGCCGATACGGCCCGGTGCTGGCCGACTACGACAGCGCCGACCTCGACACCTACTTCGCCGCGGTGCTCGACGGCGCGGCCGGCGACTGGAAAACGCAGTTCGAATCCACCAGCACCGAACTGCGCGACGCGCTCACCCAGGGTGAGGTCGTCTCGAAATCCACCGACACCCAGTGCGCGCTGCGTACCGGCGACGAGACGACCGCCGAGGCGATCGTGGTGATCGGGACGACCATCTCGAGCCTCGGCACCGAGCACAAGGCCAAACCCGGACAGCTGTCGATGGTGCTCGGACTGCAGCGGGTCGATGGCCGCTGGCTGGTCGACACCGTGAACTCGCCCCTACCCGCGGTGCCCGCCCAGTGACCGAATCCGCGATGACGAGCCCGCGAGCTCGGGCGATAGCATGACGGGCGAAATCTCCGGGAACACCCGTTCCCCGCGCGCAGCAAAGGGTAGGACGACGAGCAAACAGGCAGACGACGCGACCTCGCCCGCACCGGAACGCCCGATCCGGCGCAGGCCGAAGAATCGGCGTGCCCAGATCGCGGCCGAATCGGCGGCCGCCTTCGGCGC
Source organism: Nocardia rhizosphaerae (assembly GCF_042650365.1). Lineage (NCBI taxonomy): Bacteria > Bacillati > Actinomycetota > Actinomycetes > Mycobacteriales > Nocardiaceae > Nocardia > Nocardia rhizosphaerae. The sequence continues at coordinate 373,081 of NZ_JBHSBA010000015.1, read as the reverse complement.
GTACGGCTACCACGGCGTGAGCATGGACGATATCGCCCGCAGGCTCGACATCAGCTCGACCGCGCTGTATCGCCACTTCTCCAGCAAGTACGCGCTGTTCCGGGAGGAGCTGTTCCGGCTGGCCGACGTCACCGTCGGCGCGGTCGATCTGCCGGAGGGCGCGGCCGACTGGACGCCGCGGCAGCGCTGCGACCACGTGATCGACGCGATCATCGAGCGCACCATCGCGCACCGATCGACGGTGCGGCTGGTGCGCTGGGAGCGCCGCTACCTCGACGACGCGGACCGGCGGACACTCGACGACCGGTTCGCCCACGCCGTACAACTACTCGGCACGCTCGTGGCCGACGTGCACCCGGACCTGGCCCGCAACGATGTCGCGGTGCGCGCGTTCGCGGTGTTCAGCGTGGTCAGCAGCATCGGTGATCACCACGCCACACTGCCGGTGAAATCGCTTGCGCCGCTGCTGAAGTCGGTCTGCCGCGCATTGGTCGACAGCGCACTGCCCGCGCCGCTGCCCAATCCGGTACCGCCGGAACCGAGCACCGTGGCACCGTTCATGCACGAGGTGCTGCTGTCGCGCTCGGTGGAACTGTTCCACGAGCGCGGGTATCAGAACGTCAGTGTGGAGGACATCGCGACCGCCGCCGACCTGGCGACGGCGTCGGCGGTGTACCGGTACTACCGCAGCAAGAGCGACCTGCTCGCCGCCGCGTTCCGGCGCGCCGCCGACATCGTCTCCGGGGCGATCGGCCCCACCGTCGCCGAGTCGGCCTCCCCCGCCGAGGCGCTCGGCCGCCTGATCGACATGTACGTGGCCGGGTCCTTCGCCGAGCGGGCCCTGACCTACGTCTACTACGCGGAGTTCGGCAATGTCGCCGCCGAGGACCGGGTCACCCTGCAGCACATCCAGCAGGTCGTGGTCGCCGAATGGACCAAGCTGCTGGCGCAGGTGCGTCCCGAGCTGTCCGAGAGCGAGGCGCGCATCCTCGTGCACGCCGGCTTCGCCCTGGTCGTCGACCTCGGCCGGGCCTTCGGTGACGACGGCATCGCACCGCAGAACCGGGTGATCAGCCTGCATCGGACCACCCTGTTCGGGCATCCGTGACCAGGTTTCGCCGCCACCCACATCGCCGACGAGGAGGTGGCGGCGAACCCGATCGGCTACAGCCCGTAGGTCTTGCCGATGATGTCGCGCTGGATCTCGCTGGTGCCACCGAAGATGGTGGACACCAGCGCACCGCGCACGTGCTTCTCCATGTCGAACTCGCGGGCGTAGCCGTAGCCGCCCATCATCTGCATGCCCTCCAGCGCCACCCGCTTGGCGGTCTCGGTGGCCTTGAGCTTGGCCATCGACGCCTCGCGGGCCAGCATCCGGTCGGGGTGCGCGTCGGCTTCCTTCGCCACGCTGTACACCAGCAGCTTGGTGCACTCGATCTCGGTGGCCAGATCGGCCAGCCGGTGCCGCAGCGCCTGGAAGGTACCGATCGGCCTGCCGAACTGCTTGCGCTGGGTCACGAACGCCAGGGTGTCCTCGAAAGCGCGTTCGGCCGCGCCGAGGCTCATCGCCGACAGGATGAGCCGCTCGAAGTTGAGTCCGGTCATCAGCTGGCGCCAGCCGTTGCCCTCCTCGCCGACCACCGCGTCCTCCGGCAGCACACAGTCGGTGAAGTACAGGTCGTTGGTCTCGCGCTGATTGCCCATCAGTTCGATCTGGCTGATCTGCAGACCCGGCGTGTTCGCCGGCACGTGGAACATCGTCATGCCCTCGTGCTTGCCGCCTTCGCGGGAGGTGCGGGCAACGAGCAGGATGTTCTCGGAGATGTGGGCGTTGGAGCACCAGGTCTTCTGGCCGTTGATCACCCAGCCGTCGCCGGTCTTCACCGCCTTGGTCGACAGGTTGCCCACATCCGAGCCCGCCTCGGGCTCCGACATCGAGATCGACTGCGACGCACCACGCACGATGCCGCGCAGCACGTCCTCCTTCTGCGCCTCGGTGCCGAACTTGGCGTAGGCACCGCCGGTGATCAGAGTGGGGCCGATCGCGCCGATCGGCAGCATGCCGCGCGCCGATTCCTCGAGCAGGATGCACATGTCGACCATCGACGCATCCGACCCGCCGTACTCCTCCGGCACGGTCAGGCCGAGCCAGCCGAGTTCGGCCATCTTCGCGTAGACGTCAGGGTTGTGCTGCTCGGTGTCGTGGTCGGTGAGCGCGTCACGCTGCTCCCTGGTGCCGGCCTCGCGCTTGGCGAACGCGGCGACCGCCGCGGCGAAATCCTTCTGTTCCGGGCTGAATTCGACGCCCATGTCGTATTCCTCTGCTTTCCGTCTTCTCGGTGGGAAACCTATTTCGCGCGGCCGAAGCGGCGCGCGGTGACCTTGCGGATCAGCGACATCGTCGACTCCGTGCGGGCGAAGGACTGCAACGCCATGCCGGGAATCGCGAAGCGCTGCCGTGCGATCGAGTGCGGGCGGGTGAAGCCGAGCAGGCCTGCGGCACCGTGGATCCGCCCGACCCCGGACTCCCCCACCCCGCCGAACGGCAGGGCGGGGATGGCCGCGTAGGCGGCCGGGCTGTTCACCGAGGTCGCGCCCGCGCGCAGGGCACGCGCGATCTCCATGCCGCGCTTGCGCGAGAACACCGACGACGCCAGCCCGTACTTGCCCGCGTTGGTGAGCCGGATGGCCTCGGCGACATCGCGCACCTTGCGCACGGTGAGGGTGGGTCCGAAGGTCTCCTCACGGACCGCGTCCGAATCCTCGGGCGCGTCGACGAGCACGATCGGGCTCACGAACGGCGCCCGGATCGCGTCGAGCCCGCCGACCACGGCGGTCGCGCCCTTGTCCAGCGCGTCGCGCACGTGCGCGGTGACCACGTCGACCTGGCTGGGCATGGTCATCGGCCCGTAGGCCGCGCCTGCCGCCGAGCCGGGCGCGAGGTCGGCGACCCGCGTGGTGAGCTCGGCGAGGAACTCGTCGAACACCGACTCGACCACGTAGCAGCGTTCGGTGCCGACGCAGGTCTGCCCGGAGTTCGACATCGCCGACCAGGCGATCGCGTCCGCGGCGGCCGCGACATCGGCGTCCTCGGCCACGATCGCGGCGTCCTTGCCGCCGCATTCGAGCACCACCGGGGTGAGCCGTCGCGCGGCCGCGGCCATGATCTTCTTACCCGTGGCCGTCGACCCGGTGAAGGCCACCATGTCGACCCCGGCCTCCACGAGCGCGCGCCCGGTCTCCCCCGGCCCCGTGACCGCGCCCAGAATGCCTGCCGGGAGTGCGGGATTGGCCTTGGTGAAGGCGTCGACGTACCAGTGCCCGACCCCGGTGGTGAGCTCGCTGGGCTTGAAGACCACGGTGTTGCCCGCGGCCAGTGCGTACGCGATCGAACCGTTGGGGGTGTAGACCGGATAGTTCCACGGCCCGATCACTCCGACCACGCCGTGCGGGCGCTGTTCGATCACCGCCTCGTGATTGGCCATCATCAGGCCGGGCCAGACTTTCTTGGGCCCGAGGATCTTGGCGGCGTTGACCGCGGCCCACTCCAGGTGCTCGACGGCGGTGACCACCTCGAGATAGGCGTCGTCGACGGTCTTGCCGTTCTCGGCGTGGATCAGCGCGCAGAACTCGTCGACGTGACCGATCAGGTATCCGGCCCAGCGTTGTAAGGCCCGCTTCCGCTCGGTGAACCCGAGTTCACGCCAGACCTGTGCGGCCGTTCGGGCACGCTCGACGGCCGCGCCGACCGCGGCGGCGTCGTCGATCGGCCAGCTGCCGACCCGCGCGCCGTCCGCCGGGTCGACAGTGACCAACTCTGGCACAGAAATGTGTGCGGTAGTGGGGGTTTCGGTCATTCTCGACCTTCCTTCGCCTCGCTCGGCAACTGTCGTGTCCGGGTCGGGCACTCGCGGCGCGCGGCGCGCCGTTCGAACTGTTGACAGCTCGCGCCGACCGCCGTTAAGTTAATCACAATTCTCACTAAGTTAATCACGGTTCTCGCCAGTTGCAAAGGGCTGCCGCCCGGCGGGGACATCGGATCCGAAAGGGAGGGCGCGATGTTGCGCACCCGGTTCACCGAGGCTTTCGGGGTCGAGCACCCCATCGTGCAGGGCGGGATGATGTGGGTCGGCCGCGCCGAACTCGCCGCCGCAGTGTCGAACGCGGGCGGTCTCGGCATCATCACCGGGCTCACCCAGCCCACGCCGCAGGCCCTGCGCGAGGAGATCGCCAAGGCCAGGGACCTCACCGACAAGCCGATCGGGGTGAACCTGACGATCCTGCCGTCGATCACGCCGCCGCCCTACGAGGAATACCGGCAGGCCATCATCGACGCTCGAGTCCCGATCGTGGAGATCGCCGGCGGCAACCCGGCCACCCATCTGCCGTTCCTCAAGGACGCGGGAATCAAGGTGCTGCACAAGTGCACCAGCGTCAAGCACGCGCTCAAGGCCCAGCAGGTCGGCGTGGACGCGGTGAGCATCGACGGATTCGAGTGCGCGGGCCATCCCGGCGAGAACGACACCCCCGGTCTGGTGCTGATCCCGGCGGCGGCGCGCGAACTGGAGATACCGATGATCGCCTCCGGCGGTATCGCCGACGCCCGCGGCCTGGTCGCCGCGCTGGCCCTCGGCGCGGACGGGGTGAACATGGGCACCCGGTTCCTGTGCACCGTCGAGTCCCCGATCGCGCACGCGGTCAAGGAGCAGATCGTGGCCAACACCGAGCTCGACACCAAGCTGATCTTCCGCACGATGAACAACACCGCCAGGGTGGCCGACAACGCCGTCAGCCGCCAGGTCGTCGAGATCGAGCGCGGCGGCGGCACCTTCGCCGATGTGCGCGAGCTCGTCGCGGGCGCCCGCGGCCGCAAGGTCTACGAGGACGGCGATCCGGACGCGGGGATCTGGAGCGTCGGCCAGTGCCAGGGCCTGATCCACGACATCCCCACCTGCGCCGCGCTGGTGTCGCGGATGGTCGCCGAGGCCGAGGCGCTCATCGGCGATCGCCTGGCGCGCTCGGTCGTGACGGCGGTGGCGTGATGAGCGAGCGTAGCGAGCGGCAGATGGGCACAGCCGAGCACTCGCTCGTGCCGGAGCCGAGCGCCGGCGAGGCGCAGGCATGAGCGAGAGCCTGCACATCGACGAAGCCCGCGGCATCCTGCGGATCACCATCGATCGCCAGGCCAGGATGAACGCGATCGACCTGGCCACCATGGCCGAGCTGTCCGCCGCGATCACCGCCGCCACCACCAGAACCGACCTCAGGGTGATCGTGCTGACCGGCGCGGGCACCGCGTTCTGCACCGGCGCCGATCTCGCCGCGGCGGCCGCGTCCGGCGGCAACGAGGCCACCCCGGAGGTGGTGATGGACACCGCCAACGGCGTGATCCGCGCGATCCTGGACGCACCGCTGCCGGTGATCGCCGAGGTCAACGGACCCGCCGCCGGAGTGGGCGCCTCCATCGCGCTGGCCGCCGACCTGATCTACGCCGCCGACAGCGCCTACCTGCTGCTGCCGTTCACCTCCATCGGGCTGATGCCCGACGGCGGAGCGACGGCGGTCGTCGCCGCGGCCATGGGCCGGGTCCGCGCCGCCGAACTGGCCCTGCTCGGTGGCAGGCTGCCCGCCGCCGCGGCCGCCGCGGCCGGGCTGATCACCGGCTGCGTGCCCGACGCCGACCTGAGCGAGCAGGTAACCGGCATCGCCACCAAGCTCGCGGCGGGCCCGCGCCGCGCCCTGCAGCTGACCAAGGCCGCCGTCAACGCCGCGACCCTGACCGAACTCGACGCCGCGCTCGCCAGAGAGAAAGAGGGCCAGGTGGAACTGCTCACCTCCGCCGACTTCCTCGAGGGGATGACCGCGATGCTCACCCGCCGCGCACCCAACTTCACGGGCGCGCCGACCCCGATCGCCGACCCGGCCTAGAGGAGACGACGATGTCCACTGCCGCAGAACCGATGCGCTCCCGACGCAATCACTGGATGAACCAGATCGCGATCCACGCCACCGCGATCCCCGACGCGCCCGCGCTGCGCTACCTCGGCAAGACCACCAGCTGGCGCGAGTTGCACGAGCGGGTCGGCAAGCTCGCCGACGCCCTGGCCCGCCGCGGCGTCGGCCAGGGCGACCGGGTACTGATCCTGATGCTCAACAACACCGAGTACATCGAATCGGTGTTCGCCATCAACACCCTCGGCGCCATCGCGGTCCCGGTGAACTTCCGGCTCACCCCGCCCGAGATCGCCTACCTGGTCACCGACAGCGGGGCACGCGCCATCGTCACCGAGGCGATGTTCGCCCCGCTGGTCGGCGCGGTCGCCGAGCAGACCGGCGGCCTCGACCTGCGGGTGGTGGTCGGGGTCGGCAGCTGCGAAGGCATGCTCGGCTACGACGATCTGCTCGCCGAGGACAGTGCGCCGCACGAGCCGATCGACGTGCCGGAGGACACCGCCGCGCTGATCATGTACACCTCCGGTACCACCGGAAACCCCAAGGGCGCGGTGCTCACCCACCTCAATATGAACGCGCAGGCGCTCACCTGTATCCGGGCCATGCGCTACAGCGCCGACGACATCGCCTTCTGCGCGTCGCCGCTGTTCCACATCGCCGGATTGGGCTCGATCGCCTCGTGTTTCGTGCTCGGCTCGCTGACGGTGATCCACCCGCTCAAGGCCTTCGACGCCACCGAGGTACTCGACGCCTGGGAACGCGAACGTGCCACCTCGGTGTTCCTCGTTCCCGCGCAGTGGCAGGTCGTCTGCGCGGATCCCTCGGTGCCGCAACGGGATCTGCGGTTGCGGGTGATCAGCTGGGGTGCCGCGCCCGCCTCCGACACGGTGCTGCGCGCGATGGCCGAGACCTTCCCCGACGCCCTGAATGTGGCGGTGTTCGGGCAGACCGAGATGTCACCGATCACCTGCGTGCTCGACGGCGAGGACGCCATCCGCAAGCTGGGCTCGGTCGGCAAGCCGATCCCGACCATCGCCACCCGCATCGTCGACGACGAGATGAACGATGTGGCCCCCGGCGAGATCGGCGAGATCGTCTATCGCGGACCGACACTGATGCGCGAGTACTGGAACAACCCGCAGGCCACCGCCGACGCGTTCGCGGGTGGCTGGTTCCACTCCGGTGATCTGGTGCGCGTCGACGAGGAGGGCTTCGTCTATGTCGTCGACCGCAAGAAGGACATGATCATCTCCGGCGGCGAGAACATCTACTGCGCCGAGGTGGAGAACGCGCTGTTCGCCCACCCGAGGATCAGGGAGGCCGCGGTGATCGGCCGCGCCGACGACAAGTGGGGTGAGGTCCCGATCGCGGTCGTCGCTGTCGAAGGCGACGGCGCGCTGGAACTGCCCGAACTGGAACCGCATCTCAACGCCCACCTCGCCCGCTACAAGCACCCCAAGGACCTGGTGATCGTCGAATCCTTGCCGCGCAATGCCGGCGGCAAGGTGGTCAAACACGAACTGCGCAAGCTCCACGGCACCGCACCCGCGGTCAGCGGCTGAGTTCCGTGGCAGGTACTGGTCGCGGTGGACTCCGAGCGGGGAGAGTCCACCGCGACCAGCGGACTGCCGCGCAGTGGGTCAGGCCGCGTGCCGGGTGGTCGCGGCACCGCCGACGCGTGCCGGGCCGCGGTCAGGGCCCGACAGCGGACGGGCGAACAGGACCCGGAAGGCGGCGCGGGCCAGTTCGGCGAGTCCGCGCCTGCCCGCGGGCAGCCCGAGCACGCTCCACACGGTGCGGGTCTGCGCCGGTGTCGGTGCGACACCGGCGAAGCGGTCGGCGAGCCAGTTCAGGCTCAGCGGCGTCGACAGTGCCAGCAGCGTGAGGTGCTCGCTGAGCCGGTCGCGCAGGTAGGTGACGTGCGCGCCGTGCGCCCGGTAGCGCTCGACCAGCGCATCGATGTCGGCGCTGGCAATGATCTGGTCGTGTACCGCCTGCACCACGAGCAGCGGCACCGAAGGGCCCGAGGTGCCGAGTTCGGCATCGGCGAACACCGCCGCCATCTCCTCGAGCGCGAGCAGTTCGGCGAGCGGCATCTTCGTGTGCCGTTCTACGTTGTAGCGCGCCAGCCGCAGGACCGTGGCGCCGGTGGTCGCCTTCGCGGCCCGGTCGAGCACCGCCAGACCCGCCTCGTCGACATGGGTGCCGAGCACGGCGTCCAAGGCCGGATACACCCGGCGCAGGGCGGCGATCACCAGTGTCGGCAGGCCCGCGTGTACGCCGCCGTTGAGCCGGTGGAAGGTCGCGAGCAGGTCGCCCACCGGTGAGCCGAGCACGCCGCCGACGATGTCGAGTTCCGGCGCGTAGGTGGGGGCCGTCTCCGCGGCCCACGAGGTGGCCAGCCCGCCACCGGAGTAGCCCCACAGGCCCACCTGTGCCCCCGGCCGCAGCCCCAGCGGCACGAAGGACAGTGCGGCCCGCACGCCGTCGAGCGTGCGGTACCCGGGCTCACGCGGCGCACCCCACGCGCCGAGCATGCCCTCGTGATCGGGGATCGAGATAGCCCAGCCCCTGGTGAGGGCGTCGGCGAAGCAGAGCAGTTCCACGTGGGCGAAGGTGCCGATCGCGCGCGATCGGCGTTGCAGGCCGTAGGAAGGGAACCCGCGCGAGGACACCGCGTCGATGGCGCACTGGAACGACAGCAGCGGGGTGCCGGGCACCACGCCGTCGGCGGGGGCGATCACCGTGGTCACCGCGGCGTCGGGCGCTCCGTTCAGATCGCTCGTGCGGTACAGCAGCTGCCACGCGGTCGCCCGCAGTGGGATCAGCCCGAACGCGGCGAGTTCGACCGGCCGCCACCGCAGGACGGTGCCGTGCGCGCGCTGCGCGTAGCCGCTCGGCGGCCGGTAGAACGGGTCGTCCTCGGGCAGCAGGGCGGTGGTGGGTGCGGGCCAGCTCTCGGCGCGCGGCACGGCGGGGTCGGCGGTCAACGGGGAAACTCCCAGGGTTCGATCGGACCGGTCGGGCGACCGGTCCGCGGCGGATCGGCAGTGGTCAGGCGATGCGGCGGGCCGGCTCACTGCGATAGCGCGAGACCGGGCCGTCGATGCCGAGCAGCCGCCAGGTGAGCTTGGCGACCGGATTCATCAGGCCGGTATCGGTGACCAGCGCGCGCACGTCAGCGAAGACGTCGCGCATGGTGGTCTGCGACTCGGGGCTGCCCCAGTACGCCTCCCGCATCACCTCGGCCGGAATGCCGAACTTGTCCACGAACTCCTTCGGCGGGGTCGCGATCATCGACAGCATCACCCGCATCGCGATCGGGAAGGCCACCGACAGAACGGTTTTGGTGATCGGATGCATCGACGGCACGTTCTTGCGCAGATATTCGTGGGCGAAGGAGATGTGCCGCGCTTCCTCGGCCACATGGATCTGCATCACCCGGTTCACCATCGGATGCAGATCCACACCCCCGCGCAACAGCGACTTCTGCAGATGATCGATCGGCTCCTCCCCACCGAGGATCATCGTGAAGAACAACTCGGGGAAATACTTCACCGCAGGCCAGATGACCATCGTCAGCTTGCGATCGATGGAACCCATCCCCACCACATCGCGATACCCGATCCGGTTGATCATCTCCTGGAACATCATCGTGTGATTGCACTCTTCGGCCGCCTCGTGGGTGACATACCGGAACTCCGGATCACCGTTGGGCACCGAGATCAGATACTGCATCAACCCCCGGATCAGCAACTGCTCGAAATCCAGCCCGACCTTCGCGATCCCGGCCTGACGCCACATCCCCATCGCGATCCGCTTCTCCACCGGCTGCGCCTTATACCAGGGATGACGGCCGAGTGGATCCTCGTCCGGCATGATCCAGCGCCGATCATCGGAATGCACCGCGAACTCCGGCGAATCCCAATCGATATCGACATACGGATCGAAATGCCGGTTCACCGAGCCCTCGGACAGCTCGCGCAAGATTTCCTGATAGCCGGGCTCGGCGCCCCGGACGGTGGACAGCGTCATCGATGTCTCCTCAGAACGGTACTGCGACCCAGTTTAGTGGTACCGCGAGTACCGCACAAGAGAAGCCGCTACATGCTGTCACAGCTACCATGCCGAGCGACTATTCCATCAGTGGATCGACACCGGCCCCCTCTACCGCGCGCAACCTCTCGGCGAACCCGAACAGAATCGCGAACGACTCCGCCGACAAGCCGTCCGCCAGTGCGACCAAGCGCTCGAAGCGCCGATCCGAGAACGTCGGTCGCGGCTGCGCGATCAATCGGCCACGGACCCTCTCCCCCGACTCCATCCGCACCCCCCTCCGGAACCGTCACGCACCTCACCGATCGCCCTGCCGAACCATGCGCAAACAACATAGCTGTCAGTTTGCGGACGGGGGTAATCGATGCCGACATTGTGCACGTTCGAATACGCACGGTGCGTGTCGCCGCAGGCCCTCACCTCGCGCACCCTGCCCGCGACCCGGAAACTGCCGGTCGACTTCTTCACCTACCAGATCATCAATCTCGACGACACAACCCAGGTGCTGCTCACCGATGTCCGCGCCGCGGGGGCGGTCGCCTGCAGGCTCACGGCGTGACACCCGCGAGCGCCGACTGCACCTTGCCGATCCGAACGGTGGTGAATTATAGTCCAGACACCTGTCCAGCCATGGAGGGAGACGCGGTGGCGAGCGACTTGCGCCCTGGCGGCGGCACCCCGTTGCTCATCGATGGAAAGCTGGTCCCCGGGTCGGGCGGCGTGTTCGCCACGACCTCACCCACCACCGGCGAGCGACTCGGCTGGGCGGCCGACGCGACCGCCACCGATCTGGACGCGGCTGTCGCCGCCGCCAGGACGGCGTTCGACGAGACGAGCTGGTCCACCGATCCGGCACTGCGCGCCCGCGGCATCCGACAGTTGCGCGACGCCATGCTCGACCACCTCGATCAGCTGCGGGAGATCACCATCGCCGAGGCAGGCGCACCGCGCACGCTCACCGCGGGACCGCAGCTCGACGGGCCGGTCCGCGATCTGGGCTGGTTCGCGGATCTCACCGAAACCTATTCCTGGCGAACGGATCTACCGATCGCCGAGCCGTTGGGAATGCGCACCGCGCGGCAGCTGCGGCGCGAGGCGGTCGGCGTGGTCGGGGCGATCACGCCGTGGAACTTCCCGCACCAGATCAATCTGGCCAAGCTGGGGCCCGCACTCGCCGCGGGCAACACCGTTGTGCTCAAGCCTGCACCGGACACCCCGTGGTGCGCGGCGGCGCTCGGCATCCTGGCCGCCGAGCACACCGATATCCCGCCCGGCGTCGTCAATGTGGTGACATCTTCGGATCACGCGATCGGCGCCCGGCTGGCCGCGGATCCACGGGTGGATCTGGTGTCGTTCACCGGGTCGACCGACACCGGCAAGGCGGTGATGGCCTCCGCGGCGGACACGGTGAAGAAGGTCTTGCTCGAACTCGGCGGCAAGTCGGCGTTCGTCGTCCTCGACGACGCCGATCTGCGGGCAGCCTGCGCCATGGCGGCGTTCTCGGTGTGTGTGCACGCGGGTCAGGGGTGCGCGTTGTCCACCCGGCTGCTCGTGCCACGTGCCCGATACGACGAGGCCGTGGCGATCACGGCGAGGACGATGGCCGGTATCCGGCCCGGCGACCCGGACGACCCTGGCACCGTCTGTGGTCCGCTCATCTCGGCGCGCCAGCGTGAGCGGGTCGAGGGATATCTCGACCAGGCCCGCCGTGCGGGCGGGCAGATCCTCGTCGGCGGTGGACGGCCCGCCGATCGCCCCGACGGCTGGTTCGTCGAACCGACCTTGATCGCCGGTCTGCCGACCACTTCGGTGGTGGCGCGCGAGGAGATCTTCGGCCCGGTGCTGGTGATCCTGCCCTACGACGGCGACGCCGACGCGATCCGCGTCGCCAACGACTCCCCCTATGGACTGTCCGGTGCGGTGTGGGGCACCGACCCCGACCGGGTCGAGGCCGTCGTCGCCGGCATCCGCACCGGCACCCTGTCGGTCAACGGCGGCACCTGGTATTCGGTCGACGCCCCGTTCGGGGGCTACAAGCAATCCGGCATCGGCAGGGAAATGGGCGTGGCCGGCTTCGAGGAGTACCTCGAGACCAAGCTCGTCGCCTACCCGGCCTGACTTCACCACTCTCCCAGGAGTTCCTATGAACCGGGCCACCGATCCCCCACCGCGCCTCGGCTACATCGGCCTCGGCACCATGGGCGCGCCGATGGCGCGCAGACTCCTCGACTGGCCGGGCGGATTGGTCGTGTGCGACTCACGCCCCGCGGCCACCGCGGACTTCGCCGCGGCCGGTGCCACGGTCGCCGACACCCCCGCGGAGGTCGCGGCCGCCGCCTCGATCATCTCGGTGACCGTGCTCGACGACGCACAGGTCGACGAGGTGATCACCGGCGCCGACGGCATTCTGCGCACCGCGCGGCCGGGCACCGTCGTCGCCGTACACTCGACCATCGCCGACAGTACCGCCGTCGACCTCGCACAGCGGTGCCGCGCACATGATGTCGAGCTCGTCGACGCACCGGTCAGCGGCGGCGTGCCCGGCGCGAAACAGGGCAGGCTGGCTGTGCTGGTCGGCGGCACCGACACCGCGTTCGCCGCGGTCGACGCGCCGTTGCGCCGCTGGGCGGATCTGGTGGTGCACACGGGCCCGGTGGGATCGGGCACCCGGATGAAGCTGGCGCGCAATCTGGTGCACTTCGTCGCCTTCACCGCCGCGACGGAGGCCGCGCGGCTGGCCGAGGAGTCCGGCCTGGATCTGCGCAAGCTCGGCGAGGTGGTTCGGCACTCCGACGCGGTGACCGGTGGACCCGGCGCGATCCTGTGGCGAGACAGCACCGCACCGCTCACACCCGGCGATCCGTGGCTGCCGATCATGGCGCACGTCCGCGATCTCGGCGCGAAGGACCTCGCCCTCGCGCTGCGCTTGGGCGAGCGGCTCGGCGTGGAACTGCCACTGGCCCAGCTGAGTTCGCGGCACCTGGCCGCCGGTCTCGGCCTCGCCGTGACCGGCACGACCGACATCGAAAGGAACACCGCATGACCGACGACGCCCGCACCCGCGGCCTCGACCGGATGCAGGAGGTATACGGCTGGCGGCCACCGGAGATCGATTCCGCGCATTTCGCCACCACCGTCGACCACCTCTTCGCCGAGATCTGGAGCCGCCCCGGCCTCACCGACCGCGACCGCCGACTGCTGCTGCTCGGCGCCCTGACCGCCCAGGGCCGGATCGAGACCGCCGAGATCCAGCTCCAGGGGGCGCTGCACAATGCCGAGTTCACCACCGAACAGCTGCACGAGATCGCCCTGTTCCTGTGCCACTACGTCGGCTGGCCCAACGGCACCCGGCTCGACAATGCCGTGCGCACCGTCGCCGAACGGCTACGCGAAGATGGTGAACCCCGCATGCGACGGCTGAAATAGCCGGTGAATCCGACACCCGCCTAGGATGGACTGGTGTCCGAAACGACGTCCGATTCCGCGATTCTCGAGGGTACCCGTCGCCGCCTGACCGAGAAGCAGGCCGACACCGTCGACCGGTTGACCAGGGCCGCGGTGGAGGTCATCACCAGGGAGGGCTACGCCGCATCCACCGTGCGGATGGTGGCCGCGGCGGCCGGTGTCGGCCCGGCCACGGCCTACACCTATTTCTCGTCCAAGGAGCACTTGGTCGCCGAGGTCTTCTGGCGCAGACTGCTGCAGCTGCCCGAGGTCGAGCTCACCGACGACCAGCCGACCGCCGAGCGGGTCGTGGTCACCCTGCGCCAGGTCTCGCTGCTCGTCGGCGACGAGGCCGAGCTGGCCGGCGCGGTCACCAGCGCCTTGCTCGGCCAGGATCCCGATGTCGCGCATCTGCGGGTGCGGATCGGCCGCGAGATCCGCAGGCGGATCGCCACGGCGCTGGGTCCCGAGCCCGACCCCGACGTCGTCGAGTCCTTCGAAATGCTCTACGCCGGCGCCCTGGTCCGGGCAGGCATGGGATACGGCACCTACGCCGAAATGGCCGACCGCATCGAGAAGTCCGTACACCTGCTGCTCGATTGACTTCCGCCCGGCCCGGTAAGACGCCCGGCCCGGTAAGACTGGAACGACGCCGCGTGATCGACGGATCCGCGCCGACCCATGGAGGACCCTTGCGTATCGGCATCATGCTCACCGACCGTCCCGGCCCCGACGCGCTGGACCGGCTCGCCGACGATCTCGCCGAAGTCGAGGCCGAGGGCTTCACCTCGGCGTGGCTGTCGCAGATCTTCGCCCTCGACGCGCTCACCGCGCTGACCGTGATCGGCAGCAAGGTGCCTGGGATCGAGCTCGGCACCGCCGTCGTGCCCAGCTATCCGCGGCACCCCGCCGTGCTGGCCCAGCAGGCCAGAACCACCGCGCTGGCGATCGGGCCGGGTCGGCTCACCCTCGGGGTCGGCCTGTCTCATCAGCGGGTGATCGAGGACGTCTACGGCTACGAGTTCACTCGCCCCGCCCGGCACATGGCCGAGTATCTCGAGGTGCTGCTGCCGCTGCTCGACGGCGAGAGCGTGGCATTCCGCGGCGAGACCGTCACCGCGCGGATCGGGCTCACCGTACCCAATCCGGAACCGGTCCCGGTGCTGCTGGCCGCCCTCGGCCCAAGGATGCTGCGCCTGGCCGGCGAGCGGACCGCGGGCACCACGCTGTGGATGACCGGGCCACGCACCGTCGCCGAGCACATCGCCCCGACCATCACCGCCGCGGCCGCGGCCGCGGGCAGGCCGGCACCACGCATCGTGTGCGCACTGCCGGTGTGCGTCACCGACGATCCCGAGGATGCCCGCGCCCGCGTCGCCAAGACTTTCGGGTTCTACGGTGACCTGCCCTCCTACCGCGCCATGCTCGATCGCGAGGGCGCCGCCGGCCCGGTGGACCTGGCGATCATCGGCACCGAAGACGAAGTCGCCGAACGGGTTCGGGCCATCGCCGCGGCGGGCGCCACCGATTTCGTCGCGGTGCCGGTCACCGGCGGCGACAGCGCCAAGCGCACCAGGGCACTGCTGATGTCGCTGGACTGACAGGCCCACCTGCGTCCGGCGCCGGCGCGATCACGCGGTCGCGCCGCCGGCCCGCCGCATTGTCCGGCGCCGGAGTGTCAGCGCGGCCGCACGGTCATCGGCAGGCCGGCGAAACCTCGCACGTTCACCGAATGCACCCGTTCGGCCGCCGCCACGTCGATGTCGTATCCGGTGATGGACTCGACGATGGCGGTGAGCCCGAGGTTCGCCTCCAGTCTCGCCAGGTGGGCACCGAGGCAGAAATGCACGCCGAGACCGAAACTCAGCAGGGTCTTGGCACTGTCGCGACCGATCCGATAGGCGGCGGCATCGTCGAAGACATCCTCGTCGCGGTTGGCGGAGGCGAGCAGCAGCAGGACACGGTCGCCCGCGGGAATCACCTGGTCGCCGAACGCCACATCGACAAGTACGCGGCGCAGCAGCAGCTGTGTCGAATTGTCGTAGCGCAGTGTCTCTTCGGTCCAGTCCGGCACCGCGCTCGGGTCGCCGAGCGGCTTGGCGACCTCGTCAGGGAAACGGTGTCCCCAGTACATGGCGTTGCCGAGCAGTTTGGTCGTCGTCTCGTTGCCCGCCACCACCATCAGGATGAGGAAGCCGACGATCTCCTCGTCCGAGAGCCGGGTGGTCCCGCCGTTCACGTCGTCGGGGATCTCGGCGTCGATCAGCACCGACACCAGGTCCGCACCGGGGTTGCGGCGCCGGTCGGCCACCAGTTCGCGGTAGTAGCGGGACAATTCGACGAAAGCGTGCACCGCGCGCTCCGGCACGTCGAACACGCCCTCCTCGCGGTGCACCAGCAGATCGGACTGGTTGCGCAGGTACGCGCGGTCGGCCTCGGGCACGCCGAGCATCTCCGAGACCACGTCCATCGGCAGCAGTCCGGCGAAGTCGCGGACGAAGTCGAACTCGCCCAGTTGCAAGCACCGATCCCAGTGCCGCGCGGTCAGTTCGGTGATCCGGTCGGTGAGTTCGGCCAACCGGCGCGGCGTGAAACCCGTCGACACCAGTTTCCTGATCCTGGCATGCCGTGGATCATCCATGGCGAGGAAGGACATCGCCAGGTGCGCGTCCGGCCGGTACGACATGGGGTCAAGGGACACACCCCAGCTGTTGGACAGCCGGACATTGTCGCGCAACGCGGCCCGCACATCGCGGTGCCGCGACAGTGCCCAGAAGTCCATCGGGTCGTTCCGGTACACCGGCGCTTCGGCACGCAGCCGAGCGTAGGTGGGATACGGATCCTCGTGGAAGGCGTAGTCGTACGGGTCGAACGAGACGAGCGTCTCCCGGTGCACGGCCACAGCGCACTCCCTCTCCGGTCGATCACCGGTGCGGCAACGTCTTTCCGCTCCACCCGAGGTGTCCATCCCATCCACAGGATCGGATTGGACATCTAGCTGGACATGTGTCTGGACATTATCACCGAGTGCGGAACGCGGCAATGGTCCCGAGAAAGGGATCGCCAGTTCCGCCTCACCGCCACTCCTACGCGATCGCTCACCGCTCACGGTGCCCGACACTGTCCGAGACAGTCGTGGCCCCGCCTGTCAACACCGATCCCGGTCGCCGATTGTCGCGATCGTCCCGCGCGCTCGCGTCGATACCGTCCTGTCCGTGAAAGCAATTCGCACGAAACACACTGTTGTCTCTTCGATTTCGACCGCGCTCATCTCGCTGGCGATGGCCGCCGTGGCCGCGTTGCCCGCGGCGCCCGCGGTCGCGGCGCCGAACGCGGGCGGGCATATCGCTCTGCAAGGCGCGGTGAATGTCCGCGATATCGGCGGCTTCCGTACCTACGACGGCGCGACCGTCAAGTCCGGCAAGGCGATCCGCGCCGATGCCCTGTCCGGACTCACCGACTCCGACGTCGCCACCATGGCGGGCCACGAGCTGGCCTCCGTGGTGGATCTGCGCACTCCGGGCGAGGTGCAGTTCATGGGTGCCGACCGATTGCCCGACGGTGTCCCCCTTGTCGCGCGGCCGATCGACGACACCGGGCTGTTCACCCAGATGATGCAGGTGATCCAGTCCAGGGATCCGCAACGTCAGCAGGAAGTGCTCGGTGACGGTGGTGCCGAGGAGATCATGCGCGGCGTGTACACCAGTTTCCTGAGTGCCGAGTCACGGGCCGCGTTCGGTACCACCGTGCGCGAACTCGCGGCCACCGACGGTCCGCTGCTCTACCACTGCACGTCGGGGAAGGACCGCACCGGATTCCTCACCTACGTCGTGCTGCGCGCGGTCGGCGTGCCGGAACACACCGCACGCCAGGACTACTTGCGCTCCAACGAGTTCCGTGCCGCCGCCGACGCGAAGCTGCGCGAACAGGTCGGGCAGGCCGGGTACATGGAGAACCCGGATCTGCTCATCCCGCTCCAGGAGGTCCGCGCCGAATACCTCGACACCGCCGTGCGGGCGCTCGAACAGCAATACGGCAGCTTCGGCAAATTCCTCACCGACGGTCTCGGCGTCGACGGCTGGACGCTGGTGAAGCTGCGCAAGAACCTCGTCGACTAGTACCTGGGTGGGTCGGTGCTCCCGCGCGGCACCGGCCCACCCGTACGCCGGACCCGATCAGCGGCGCCGCAGAGCGGTGTTCACCGCACACACGGCCTCGTCGGCGGCCTCGACCAGGATCCGGGCCAACTCGCTCGCCGCCGGCCGGTTCTCGCCACCCACCCGGCCCGACAACGACAGCGCGGCGATCCCGCCATGGCCGCCCGCCCGGATCGGCACCGCGACACACACCACATCGGCCAACGATTCGGCCCGATCGATCGCGACACCACGATGGCCGCGGACCAGGTCGAGTTCGCGGTGCAACGCGGCGCGGCTACCGATCGTCTGCGGAGTGCGCCGCGGCAACCGCGCCGGGAACGCCAGCTCGACGACGCCCGGCGACAGGGTGGCCAGCAGCGCCTTGCCGACCGCGGTGCAGTGCGCGGGCAATCTGCCCCCGAGCCGGGTGGGCAGGAAGTCGGCGCCGCGACCGACGGCCTTGTCGATGACGAGCACTTCGGGCCCGTCGAGCACGCCGAGGTGGGCGACCATGCCGGTACGTCGGCACAGCTCGTGCAGCAGCGGCCCCATCACGTCCCTGATCTCGTTGTGTTCGATGGCGAGTCCGCCGAGTTCCAGCGCCCTGGTCCCGAGGCGATAACCGCCGGGGGCGTGCGCGAGCCAGCGCAGCCGGATCATCTGGTCGATGATGCGGTGCACGCTCGAACGCGGCAGCCCGGTGCGTTCGGCCACTTCGACCAGCGTGCGCATCGGCGCCGGTCCGTCGAAGGTGTCCAGGATCAGGGTCATCCGCTCGATCATCGACGCCGGCGTGCGGCCCGGATGCGGTAAAGACGGTGACTCGACGGCGGTGTCGACGGTCATGGCTCACCTCACTGCTGTTCGCTGTGCTGTGGGCATCACTGTGCCGCCGCCGCGCCACGCGGGAATCCCGGAAACTACGGAGAGGGGGCGCGGGGACTACGGATATCCCGTTTCCGGTCACCGGGATTCGCTGCTACGCGGGGGAAGCCGCGCCGTGCCCGGTCCGTGCCCTGCCCTCGGCACGGGTGATCCAGGCGGCGATCTGGGTGCGGGAGGTGAAACCGAGCTTGGTGAGGATGTGGTCGACGTGGCTCTCGGCGGTGCGGATCGAGATCACCAGTTCCTGGGCGATCCGGCGGTTGCCGTAGCCGCGCCCGATCAGTCGCGCCACATCGCGTTCCCGGCGGGTCAGCACGTCGAGGCCGACCGGTTCGGCGCTGGTGACCGCGGACGGCGCGATGTCCATCGCGGCGTCGACGGCGTCCGCGGCCGACAGCGCGGCGCCCGCGTCGAACCGGGCAGCGAACTCCTGCTCGCCGAGTCCGGCCTGCACCTCGTCGCGGACGCGCTGCCCGATGAGCTGGGTCATCGTGTGCGCAAGGCGCTGCGAACTGCCCCTGCGCACGGCCGACGCCGCGCCCATCAGCCGGGCGGCGCGCACGTGGTCGCCCTCGGCTGCCGCCACCCAGGCGAGCCCGTCCACACTGGTGGCGATCCACGCACACCGGTCGAAGCGCCGCAGCAGCTCGATCGATCGTCGCAGGGCGGCCACCGCGCCTGCCGGATCGCCGTCGCGCTGCCGCTGGGTACCGACCGCCCAGTACGCCAGTCCGCCGAGCAGGTGGGAGCCGTGTGCGGTGGTCAGCGCCATCAACTGGTCGGCGAGGGCGGCGGCGAGCGGGTCGTCCAGGGCCAGCGCGCAGACGGCGGCGAAGGCCAGGCTCTCCATCTCCACTCGCGGGTGCGCGCACGCGCGGGCCTGCTCCGAGACCGCAACGGCGATGTCGAGCGCGCCGCGCGGCTCACCCGACCCGAACACCGACACAGCCCGTGCCATCTCGGCTTCGGCCCGCACCTGCACCGACCCGGTTTCGGCGGCGATCTCCGCGGCGGCCGAGGCGAACTCCGCGGCTGTCGTCGTCTCCGAACGCATGGCCGCGATCGCCGAGCACGCGGCCAGCGCTCTGGCCCGGTCCACGGTGTGCTCCGGGTTCAGCGCCAGCGCCTCGGTCAGCCAGCGGTAACCCTCCAGCAGGAGATGGCAGTGTTCCCAGAACGGCCACAGGTCGGTCGCGAGTTCGAGCGTGCGTCCCGCCCCCGCCGGGTCGCCGAGGCCGAAGTGCAGTGCCGCACGCAGATTGGCATGCTCGCGGGCGACGTCACCGAACCAGCGGGTGTCCTCGGCGTTCCAGTATTCGTCGCGTCCGCGGCGCGCGAGCCCGGAGAAGTAGTCGCGGTGCGCGACGCGGACGGTGTGCTCGTCCCCGCGCGCCCGCAGCCGATCTCGACCGAACTGACGCAGCGGTTCGAGCATCGTGTAGCGGCCGGTCCCGTCGCGAGCGGGCCGGTAGGCCAGCACGGACTTGTCGACCAATCCGGTCAGCGCGTCCAGCAGGGTGTGCGGTGCACCGACCCGGCACACGGCTTCGGCGGCGGCCAGGTCGACCCCGCCCGCGAAGACCGACAGCTGTTCCCACAGGCGCTGTTCGTCGGGGGTGCACAGGTCATAGCTCCAGCGGATCGCCGAAGCCAAGGTCTGCTGGCGCTGCGGCGCGGCGCGCAATCCCGTGGTGAGCAGGCCCATCGCATCGTCGAGCCGGGCGAGGACCTGTTCCGGAGTGAACATCCGAAGCCGCAATGCCGCCAGTTCCAGCGCGAGCGGGATGCCGTCGAGCCTGCGGCAGATCGCGGCCAGGGTCGCGGCGTTGTCCGAGCTCGACCGGAACGCCGGGTCGGCCGCGACGGCCCGCTCGACGAGCAACCGCGTGGCCGGGCTGTCGAGTTCGGCGCGCTCCGGGTCGGGTACCGGAAGCGGCGCCACCGGCAGAATCTGCTCGCCCGCCACCCCGAGCGGTTCCCTGCTGGTCGCGAGGATCCGCAACCCGGTGGTCGCGGGCACGATCCGGTCCGCGAGCGCGGCGCACGCGCCGATCACATGCTCGCAGTTGTCCAGGATCAGCAGCAGCTCGGCGGTGGCCAGGAAGCCGGTGAGCGCGGCCAGCGGCTCACTGGTGTCATCACGCAGCCCGAGCTCGCGTGCCACGGTCGACGCGACCAGGTCGGGATCGCTGACGTGGGCCAGTTCCACCAGCCACACCCCGTCGGGAAAGGCTCGCCGCACGACCGCGCCGACCTGCCTGCTCAGTCGGGTCTTGCCGACGCCACCCACACCGGTCAGCGTGAGCACCCTGGTGCCGCCGAGCAGCTTCCTTGCCGTCGCGACATCGTCGTCGCGGCCGACGAAGCTGGTCACTTCCACCGGGAGGTTCCCCGGCACCTGCCTGCCCACGCCCTACTCTCGCACGCACACCGGCACGGTGTCCCCGGATCGCGGGTGGCGTCCGGCGGGCACGAATCGACCGACGACCGGAAGCAGGCGTCGCGCGGCCGCGCGACGCCTGAGCGCGCGGGTTGCCGCTATCGGCGCACGCGTACCGAGCGCCGATGCTCCGGTATCAAGCGCATCGCCTGGTCGAGCCGGGTCTCCGCGGGCCAGGCGACGATATCGACTCCGACCGAACCCATATCGCGATACATCGAGGCACGTTCGAGTTGCCACATGCGCGCCATGGTCGGGTCGAGGTCCTTCGCGAACGGGGAACCACGCAGCACGTCGACCGCGACCACCACGTGTCCGCGTTTGCGCAGGTCGATCAGGGCCAGCGCGAATTGGGTGTCGAGCAGCGTGGAGAACGCGACGACGATCGCCCCGATCGGCACCGCGGCATGCGGGGCCAGGGTACCGGTGGTGGCCACATGCTCGTCCCCGACATCGAGGACGGTATCCACGACCCGGTAGAACTGTCTGCGCCCGATGTCGGGCCGCAGCCAGCGCGGGGAACTACCGAGGCAGACGACAGCGGTACGGTCGCCTGCCTGCAGGGTGGACTGCACGATCTGCGCCGCGCCGCGGACGGCCAGCTCCAATGCCGCCGAGGCGGGCCCCGGCGCCTGCTGATAGTTGTCGACGAGCACGACCACCTCGGCCGAACGATTGGTGAACCGCTCGGTCACATAGAGTCTGCCGCGCCGCGCGCTCACCGGCCAGTTCACGGTCCGCACCTGATCACCGGGCGCGTAGGCGCGGATATCGGCGTATTCCACGCCGGGACCGTGCTTGCGGGTCAGGTGGGTGCCGATGCGGTCGGGAAGTTCGATGCGCGGCAGCCGAACTCGCTGTGGATCGGCGATCGGATAGACGTAGATCTCCGCCGCGACGACCTCGGCCGTAGCGATCGCGAGCCCCGCCGGGCTCGACGCGACGATCCGCGCCACCACCGGGAAGCGGCCCCACCGCGCCGACCGCATCGCCACCCGCATCCCGGCCGGCGCGACGCCGGAGTCGTGCTGTTCCTCGATCCGCAGGTCCAGCCCGAACGCGGGCAGCGCATGCATGCGCACCAGGCCGTATCCCCGCTCGACGAATGCGGCGATACTGCAGGTGACCTCCTCGTTCTCGAAACAGCGCACGGTGCCGCCGCCGTCGACCTGCAGCGTCGTCGGATGCCGCTGCCACGGTGCGGTGACCAGCACGCCGAGCATCGGCGCGGCGAACACCACCAGTTGCCATCGCCCGAGCGCGACCGCCGCGGCCAGCGCCACACCCGCGCACCCCGCCAGCCAGAACACCAACGGCCCCGGCCGCCACCGCAGTTCGACCTCGACCACGGTGGTTCGGTCACGATGCTTCACGCTCCGGCCACCCCGTCCCATCCACGTCATCCACGCCGAGTCCGGCACATGGTCACACGGCGACCAGGCCGGCTCGCCCCGACGGCGCAAGGTTTGGAACGGGTGCTCGAGAACCGGCCCCGGCATAGTGCGGACCAACAGTTCCTTCGCCGACCTACCGAGCCGGCCCACCGGCCTGCCACGCCGAATCTCGCGCTCGGGCCACCGACGCTGCGGGCGTGGGCGATCCGTGGGCCGTCATGATGATTCCGGCCGACGACCTGCCGCCCGATTCGCCCGCATCGCGGGCTCCGGGGACGTAGCGTTGTCACCGACCGCTGCCGCCGGATCCGGCGGCAGCGGATCAACCGTGTCGAAGTCGAAAGTCGGTGAGTGCATTGGTATCTGAGCTGGAGTTCGCGGAACTGTCACGCCGGGCCGAAGTCGACGGTACCGCTCCGAGAGTCGGTGCCATCATCGATCGCGAGGGAAAGGTACTACTACTCGCGCGACACGACAGCGGCCCGATCAAAGCCACGCTGAAACTTCCCGGTGCCACCGTGGGGCCGCGGGAGTCCCTCGCCGAGGCGGTCGTCCGGGGTGTGTACGAGGAGACAAGCCTGGTGGTCACCGGGATTCGGCACCATGTCGGGGACTTCGACTACCTGTCCCCTGACGCCCGTCCGGTCCGCCGCCTGCATTTCGCGGTGGACGTCGCGGCCACCGATCGGATCCAGCTCACCGCCCATGCCGCGTACGTCTGGGCGCCGCTCGACGGTGACCTGCCGGTGACATCATCGATCCGCCGCATCCTCGACGCCTATCGCGAACTCGTCGCAGGCTGACGTCGGCGAGCGGAGCGGCTCGAGATTCAGAACTGGTGGTCGTCCTGGCGCCTGCGCGGCCCCGATCCTTGCGCGGCGAGCCGATCGTCCGGGTCGAGGACACGGCAGGTATTCAGGGACCGACAGCCGCACCCGATGCAGCCGATCAGTTCTTCCTCGAGCCGGTCCAGCTCGCGTCGGCGCGCGTCCGCTCCGGCGATCAGGCCCTGATGTCCCCCGGCGCGGATGCTCGGTGCGCGCGGGCACGTCGCTCCAGTCGTCGCTGCTCGCGCGCGAGTTGCGCACCGAGCGCGCGCAAGTCGGCGATCTGCTGTTCCACCTGGTGGCGTTTGGTCGCCAGTAGCGCCGCGCCCGCAGCGCAGTCGATATCGTGGGCGCGCACGCCCACGAGCACCTCGCCGATCTCGGTGAGGGAGAAGCCTAGTCGCTGCATCGCGCGCAGCAGGCGCACCTGGTCGACCAGCTCCTCGGGGTAGTCGCGGTAGTTGCCGTCGGTGCGCTCGATGTGGCCGAGCAATCCGCGTCGCTCGTAGAACCGCAGCGCGTGGCGTCCGACACCGGTCCGGGTTTCCAGCTCACCGATCAGCATGTTCGATTTCACCTTGACTGTAGACGTCGGTCTACACCCTAGTCTTCGATCTCCTGATCCGAAGGAGACGAGATGTACCTCTTGGCCGATGCCACTGTCACCGCGCCCTGTCCGAGCGCGGACGCGTTCGCCTACATCGCCGACCTGGAGACCTTCGCCGACTGGTTCCCCGGTGTCCGCTCGGTCAGCAGCACCGACGCGCTGCCCCCGGCGACCGTCGGCAAGCGATACCTCGAAACCGTCGCTCTGCCTGGCGGGCGAACCCGCCGGATTCCGCTGGTGGTGTGCGCGGCGGCCGCGCCGCATCGCCTGGTCACCGAGGGTGCGCTTCCGCTGCTCCGGCCGCGGATGGTGATCGATATCAGTGCGCGCGGGACCGACCGGTGCACGATCCGGTGGCGAATGTACAGTCGCGCAGGCAATCCCCTCCTGCGCTGGACCGTCGTCGCCGCCGCCGCCGTCGTGCTGCGCAGGCGGGCCCGGCGGGCTCTGCGCACCCTCGCCGGTCGCCTGGACGACCAGGGTTCCCCGATCCGGTCGCCCGCGCAGCCCGGCTGTCGGCCGGAACAACATTCGAGGCGCGGTCATATGAACTAGCGCAACGTTGGGCTCGGCGACCCCTGTCTCGTCTTCCGACTTCCCTATCGTCGAAGCGTCGCCCACGGTGGGCGGCCGGTCCCAACACCGTAACCAGGTCCGCTCGCGGATGGAGTGCCCTTCCAGCTCCGCGGGCGGGCCTTTCCGGTCACGCGCAGACCGACTCTCCTCGGCCGTTCGCCGATCTCGTCGGTGGGTATCGGTAGCGTCTCCTGACGTGGACACAGGGGAACGTATCCAGGAACTCGCCGAGCGTGTCGTCGCCTTGCGCGAGGCCTACTATCAGGGCTCACCGCGGGTCGCCGATGCCGACTACG
Source organism: Nocardia rhizosphaerae (assembly GCF_042650365.1). Classification (NCBI taxonomy): domain Bacteria; kingdom Bacillati; phylum Actinomycetota; class Actinomycetes; order Mycobacteriales; family Nocardiaceae; genus Nocardia; species Nocardia rhizosphaerae. The sequence continues at coordinate 348,465 of NZ_JBHSBA010000015.1, read as the reverse complement.
ACGCGATCGAGGACGAGCTGCGGGGACTGATCACGGCGAATCCCGAGCTCGCGCCGGACCCGAATCCGCTCGATCAGGTCGGTGCGCCCGCGGCGCTGCACGCTCCGGTGCGGCACTCGCGGCCGATGCTCTCGCTGGAGAAGGCCACCACTGCGGAGCAGGTCGAGGCGTTCTTCGACCGTTTCCCCGGCCAGTCGGTGGTGGTGATGCCCAAGCTCGACGGGCTCTCGCTCGCGGTGGTCTACGAGGACGGCCGACTCGCGCGGGCGGTGACCCGTGGTGACGGCACCACCGGTGACGACGTGACCCCGCTGGTGCGCGCCCTGGTCGATGGCGTTCCCGCGCGGATCGATGTCACCGGCCGGGTGGAGGTGCGCGGCGAGGCGGTGATGCTGCGTTCGACTTTCGCCGCCTACAACACCGCGCATCCGGACAAACCACTGATCAATCCGCGCAATGCCGCCGCGGGCACGCTGCGGGCGAAGGACCCGTCGACGGTCGCCGAGCGGCGCCTGCAGTTCTTCGGATTCGACCTGGACACCGCCGACGACGGCGCGGCGGTCGACCTCGCCGACGGGCTGGCCGCGCTCGGCATCGTGGGCGCGCGCATGACCCATTGCGCCGACGCCGCCACCGCGCAATCGGCGATCGCCGCCATCGAGCAGACCCGCAACGACCTCGACTACGACATCGACGGCGCGGTGTTGCGGCTGGCCGACCGCGAGGCCTACGCCGCCGCCGGAACCCGGTCGAGCTCGCCGCGTGGCGCGCTGGCGTTCAAGTTCGCCGCCGAGGAGAAGACCACCGTGCTGGCCGAGGTGGTCTGGGATGTCGGCAAGACGGGCAAGATCGTGCCGGTCGCCTGGCTCGAGCCCGTATTCGTCGGTGGCACCACGGTGACCAAGGCGACGCTGGCCAACCAGGAGGTGATCCGCGCCCGCGACATCAAGGTGGGTGACACGGTGCTGGTGCGCCGCGCGGGCGACGTGATCCCGTTCGTCGCCGGTGTGCTCGACGCGTCGCTGCGCACCGGGCAGGAGCGTGAGATCGTGCCGCCGACGGTCTGTCCTTCCTGCGCACAACCGGTCACCGAGCAGGGCAACAGCCGGGAACTGTTCTGCACCGATGTCGCCTGCCCCGCACAGACCGTGCGCAGGCTCATCCACTGGGCCTCGCGCTCGGCCGCCGACATCGACGCCGTCGGTCCGGTGTGGATCGAACGTCTCGCCGAGGCCGGCATGCTGGAACACCCCTCGGACTTCTACACCCTCACCAAGGAACAGCTCCTCGAATTCGACCGCGTCGGTGAGGTTTCCGCCACGCGGATGATCGATTCGATCGATGCCAGCCGGGCGGTCGGGCTGCGGCGCGCCCTCATCGGCCTGGCGATTCCGATGGCCTCCGACGGCACCGCCGCACGGTTGGCCAGGGCCGGCTTCGGCACGCTGGAGGAGGTCGCCGACGCGGGTGTGGAACGCCTGGTCGCGGTCGAGGACATCGGCCCCAAGGTCGCCGCGTCGCTCACCGAACATCTCACCCGCCTTCGCCCCGAACTCGACCGGCTGCGGGCCGCTGGAGTCGATCTCGATGTCCGCGCGGAAGATCTGCCGCCCGTCGTCGCCGCGGGCGCTCCCCTCGAAGGCAAGACCGTGGTGATCACCGGCGCCATCAGCGACCCACGCTCCGGCGAGAAGGTCACCCGGCCGGCCTTCCAGCGCCTGTGCGAACAGGCGGGCGCCACCACCACCTCCTCGGTCTCGGCCGGCACCGACCTGCTCATCACCGGCGCGGGCGTCGGCGAAGCCAAGACGAGCAAGGCCGCCGCCCTCGGCGTCGAGATCGTCGACCAGGCCCGGATCTGGACGCTGCTGATCGAGGCGAAGCTGGTCTGAGGAAAGCCGCTCAGGGCGAGTGGCCGATCGCCGCGATACGTAACGCGGCGGCCGCCAAAGCCGACGGCCATGGTGTGAGTTGAGCTTCTCGAGGAGAGTCGGAGGGCACGTGAGAGCCGGTCTGATCAGGCGAACAGCCACGGTGGCCGGGGCCGTGGGTGTCCTCGGGCTCCTCGGCTACGGCGGTCCGGCGGCCGCAGCGCCGATCGTTCCGGGCGGCACGGTGGCAGGTGGTCCAAGCGCGACCGAGTCACCCGGTGTCGATCCGTTCGTTCACCGCAAGGACACCCGGTTCGTCGCGGCGCCTGGCGGCAATGGGCACGGCGGCGACAACGGGAACAACGGGAACTCCAACCCAGGCAACGGCAACGGCAACCAAGGCAACGGCGGCGGCAACCAAAGCAACAACGGCAACACCAACCCAGGCAACGGCAACGGCAACCAAGGCAACGGCGGCGGCAACCAAGGCAACCAGAACCCCGGCAACCCACCGAACCCGCAGGCCCCAGCGCAGGAACTCCCGCCAGAGAACCCCGCGCCCGCCGGACCGTCGGAGCCGGATGCGGCGCAGCCCGATTCGGCGCAGCCCGATTCGGCGGAACCGGACGGAACGCCGGGCGACGACTCGCCCGGGGGTGGGGGCGCTCCCGGCGGATCCGCCGAGGCTCCCGGGTCTTCGTCTCCGGGCGGACCGGGTGAGTCGCCCCCCGCGCCTGCCCCTGGCGGCGGAGCGGCCGTCCCCGTGCACGAAGTGGCGCCCACCAGTGATACCGACACACTTCCCGATCCCGAGCTGCTCTCGGTACTCGGCGGCCTGCTCGCCCTCGGCCTCGCCGGCGGCGGCTCGGCGGCGGTCAGCTTCCACACCGCGGCTCAGGCTCAGGCCCGCGTCGATGCCGCCCGAGCCGAGTTCTTCGGCCGACCTGCCTGATCGCGACCATCACCGAAGCGTTCCGCAGTCCCGGTCACGAATCTGCTCTCGCGGCTTTCTCGAAGTCAGTCACGGCGGTTCGCCGCACCGACGACCCGCCGGAACAAAGTCTGTACCGCGGCGGTGACGTCCTGGTCCGGCCGGTGGTGGCAGGGGCCGATGTAGGCGTGGGTGAGGAAGTCGGCGGTGAGGTCGGGGTCGGGGACATCGAACTCCCCGGCGGCGGTGCCGTCGCGTAGCAGCCGTACCAGCAGGTCGCGGGCGGCATGCATCGGTTCCTCGCCACCGGCGGCGCCCAGTTCGTGGAACAGCAGGTGATAGAGCTCGTGATCGTCGCGTTCGGCGGCCAGCCACTCGGCGACCAGCGCGTCGAGCCGGTCGGTCCAGCTCAGGTCGGTGCGCTCCAGCAGTGCGGCGGGTTCGGTGAGCATGCGCCGCCACATGCGTGCCTGTAGTGCCGCGAGCAGTTCCTGCTTCGAGGTGAAGTACAGGTAGACCGTGCCCTTGGCCACCCCGGCGCGGGCGGCGGCCTTGCCGATGGTCAGGGCGTCGTACCCGTCTTCGAGCAGCAGTTCGGCGACCGCGTCGAGGATCTGGCGGCGGCGCACTTCCGGGGGCTGGAAACGGCCGGTGGGGCTTGGCCTGTCGGCGGGCACTGGTTCTCTCCTGTGGATCGACTGGCGTTCGGTCAGTTCTCGGCTCCCAGAATGTCATGGCGTGCGCGCCGACAACCACCAACGCGGCCGCCCGCCGACCGCGGGTTGGTCACCGCGACCGACACCCGCTGTCGGTGCCGGTCGGGTCCGCTCCATGGAGGTCTCCTCGTGCCCCGTATCGCCACCGCCTTCCCCGACTACCTCCTGCGCATCGGCGACCGCACCGCGCTCTACACCGCGGTCGCCTCCCACACCGGCGCGCAACGGGTGCTGTACCCCGGCATCGCACCCGTCCTACGTGTGGTCCGATGTGACGTACCTCGACGAGAACGCGCGGGCCCGCAAGGCCTTCGCCGACCCGGGCCGACCGTTGTCGCTGCTCCGTGCCCACCGCCGCTACACCGCCGAACCGGCGATCGCGTTCGTTCCCGGCGACTCCACGCGCACCCTCGCCGAACTGCTCGCAGGCCGGTGGGATCTGGCCATCTCGCTCTATGCGGGACCGATCTCCGAGCATGTCGCGCGCTGTCTGCGTCCCGGCGGATGGCTCCTGGTCAACAGGAGCCACGCCGACGCCGGACTCGCTCACCTGAACGCGCGCTTCGAACTCGCCGCCGCCGTCCACCACCGATCCGGCACGTACCGGCTGAGCACCGACGACCTCGACCACTACTTCCAGCCCGCTCGCCCACCCCACCCCACCCGCGAGGAGCTCCTCGCCGACGGGCGCGGTGCCCGATACCTCCGCCCCGCCGACGCCTACCTGTTCCGTCTCTCCGGGCCCACCGGACGCTGACCCGGCCACTCCCCGCACCCGACAGCTGGGTCACCTAGGCCCGGTATGACCGTCGAGGCGTTGACAATCCGTCCTCGGCCGCCCCCGAGCTCGGCGATCTCCGTTGACGGACGCTGCCGGGTGCGCGCCTGCTCACCGGGGCTCGGTGGCCGAGCCGAACAACTCCGTCACCGGTGTCTGCGCCCGCACCTCGACGCCGATATCGGCCATCGCCACCGTGATCGTATGCAGAATCCAGCGTTGCAGCGAGTGCGACAGCGCTTCGGCGGAGACCGGCCGCATCCCCCGGCTGAGCCAGCGATTCACCGCACTGTCGACCATCCCGACGAGGGCGAAGGCGAGGGGTTCCGCAATATCGTCGGCCCCGTCGGCGCGGGCCATCGCGGCGGCGAGCAGCTGTGTCGTCTGCACGGCCACCGCGGTCCTGGCGTTGGACACCGAACGAGACCCGCCGACGCTCTTCTTGGTGGAGCCCGACGCCAGGAACTGGTGCAGGTGCGGATTGGTGACGATCCAGCCGATGTAGGTGTCGACGGCGCGGGTGACCGCGGCGCCGACGGTGCCTTCGGGCTCGAGCACCGGCGTCAACCTGGTCATGAGTTCGGAGATGATGCGGGTGCGAACCTGCTCGTCGAGGTCGTCACGATCGCCGAACAGGCGGTACACCACCGACCGTGGCACGTTCGCCCGTTCGGCGATCTCCTTGACACCGACGTCGACCCCGGCTTCGCGAATCGCGGTGATCGCCGCGTTCAGAATCCGGTCGCGGCGCTCCGCCTTGTGCCCGTTCCACCGCTGCGACCGGCCGTCCGTGACTTCGGCTCGCGGGGCGGATTTCGGGCTCGACATCATCGCGACGCTACACGATCGACGACCGGGCACACCGGGTCGACCGACCGCATCCGCACCGGGCGATGCGGCAGGCACTCACCCCTGCACCGCCGCGTCTCTCGGCAATCCGAGCATCCGCTCTCCGATCACGTTGAGCTGCACCTCGGTGGTTCCGCCGTAGATGGTGGTGGCCCGGCCCGCGATGAGCTGTTCCATCGCGTGGTCGCTGCGTTCACCCGGCACCGAGACCACCCCGGCCACCCCGAGCTCGGCCACGACGAATTCCGAAATCGCTTGCCCCAGTGCCATTCCCAGCAGCTTTCCGACGCTGGAGGCGGTCGAGCTGTCGATGCCGGACAGTTGCGCGAGCACGACGCGCGCGCCGATCACGTCCACCGCCCTGCTCTCGGCCATCAGCTCGCCGACGTGGTAGCGAGCCACCGGCGAAAGGTCACGGCCGATCGCGAAGCGCAGCAGGTCGGTGTCGGTGGCGTAGGCCTCCATCTTCTGGCTCAAGGCCACCCGCTCACCGGCCAGGGTCGTGCGGGCCACGTGCCAGCCGTCGTCGACCGCGCCGACCACGTTCTCGTCCGGGATGAACACCTCGTCGAGGAACACCTCGTTGAACAGGGCCGATCCGGTCATCTCGCGCAGCGGGCGCACCGTGATCCCCGGCGTGGACATGTCGAGCACGAAGTAGGTGATGCCCTCGTGCTTGGGTTTGTCCGGGTTGGTGCGCGCGATCAACATGGCCCAATCGGCGAACTGCGCGACCGTGGTCCAGATCTTCTGCCCGGTCACCTGCCAACCGCCGTCGACCTTGACCGCCTTGGTGGTCAGGCTCGCCAGGTCCGAGCCCGCACCGGGTTCGGAGAACAGCTGGCACCACACCAGCTCGCCACGCAGCGTCGGAACGACCAGTTCGCTGCGCTGCCGATCGTCACCGTGCGGAACGATCGCGCCGACCGCCCAGGTACCCATCAACAGCTGCGGCATCGGGATGCCCGAGGCCTTGATCTCCTGGGCGATCACGACCTGCTCGAGCGGCGAGGCCGACCGGCCGTAGGGGCGAGGCAGGTGTGGCAGGTTCCAGCCGCCGTCGCCGAGCGCGACGAGCTGGGCGTCCTCGTCGGTGATGGCGGCGATCCCTGCCAGTTCGGCCGCGATCGTGGCCCGGATCCGCTCGGCCTCCTCTGGCAGTTCCAGCTCACCCGACAGCGTCGCGCCCGACAGCGCGTAGCCGGCGACGACCTCCGCGCGGTCGTGCCGGGACCCCAGCTGGCCACGCAGCGCCAGCGCGCGCCGATAGTACAGGTGGGCGTCGTGCTCCCAGGTGAAGCCGATGCCGCCGTGGACCTGAATGCAGTCCTGCGCCACCGACACCACCGCGTCCGGGGTGATGAGCGCCGCGATCGCGGCCGCGTAGTCGGCGTCGGCGTCACCGCGATCGAGCGCGGACGCGGCGTCCCACACCACGGCACGCGCCTTCTCCAGCGCGATGCCCATCTGCGCGCACTTGTGCTTGACACCCTGGAACTGCCCGATCGGACGACCGAACTGCACGCGGGTCTGCGCGTAGGCCGCCGCGGTGGTCACACACCACGACATCACCCCGATCGCCTCGGCGCCGTAGACCACCGCGGCGATCGAGCGCACGCGGGTCGCGGGGATGTCGAGCACTCGCTCGGCGGGAATCGTGATCGCGACGGCCCCCAGCCGTGCCGTGGCGCGCAGGACGTCCACGTTGTCCTGGTCGGTGACGGTCAGCTCGACGCTGTCGAACGCGACCCAGCGCTGCGCACCGTCGACGGTCACCGGCGCCAGGACGACATCGGCCGATGCCGCGCCGACGACACCATCGGCGGTGCCGTCAACGACCAGGGCGCTGTCGCGCAGCTCCCCGGTCAGGTCGGCGGACAGCGCGACCGCGCCGGTGCGCGAGCCGTCGAGGAGCGCGGGCAGCTGCGCCAGGGCATAGGCGCCGCCGTCCGCGGCGAGCACCGCGCTCGCCAGCACGGTCGGTACGTACGATCCGGTGTGCAGGCCCCGGCCGATCGGCTCGAGTGCGACAGCTTGGGTCAGCAGTCCCGCGCCCTGCCCGCCCGACTCCGCCGGGACATGCAGACTCAGCAGATCCTGCCCGACCAGGGCATCCCAGAAGGGCAGCCGTTTGCCCGATTCGGTCGATTCGACCGCCTCGCGCACCAGGTCGGCGGTGATGGTGCGCTCGACGAATCCGGCCACCGCGTCGGCCAGCGCCCGATGGTCCTCGCCGACGCCGATCCCGAGTGCGTAGCTCTCCCGCGCCATGGCTAGACACCTGCTTTCAGCTGCGCCGCGACCAGGTCGATGCTCCACGGGCCGTCGGTCTCGACCGTGCGGACCTCGTGCCAGCCCGCGAGTTCCATGATCGCTCCGCCCTGCACCGCGAACACCTTGCCGGTGATCGGGCATTCGGCCTCGGCCAGATGGGCGACCAGCGGGGAGATGTTGGCCGGGGCGAACGCGTCGAACTCGCCGTCGGGCACCTCGGCGGCGAACAACGCGCCCATGCCGGGGGTCGCCAGGGTGAGCCGGGTGCGCGCGATCGGCGCGATCGCGTTGACGCGCACGCCGTAGCGTTCCAGTTCGTCGGCGGCCACCAGGGTCAGCGCGGCGATGCCCGCCTTGGCCGCGCCGTAGTTGCCCTGGCCTGCGTTGGGCATGAAGGTGCCGGAGGCCGAGGCGGTGTTGATCACCGACGCCGACACCGCGTGCCCGGCCTTGGTCCGCGCTTTCCAGTAGGCCGCGGCATGGTGCAGGGTGGCCGCGTGCCCCTTCAGGTGCACCGCGATGACGGCGTCCCACTGGGATTCGTCCATTCCGGCGAGGAACGCGTCACGCAGGATGCCCGCGTTGTTGACGACGACATCGAGGGCGCCGTACTCGCCGACGGCTTGGTCGACGAGTGCCTTCGCGCCGTCCCAGGTGGCGATGTTGTCGGTGTTCGCGACCGCCGCACCGCCCGCGGCGACGATCTCGTCGACCACCTGCTGCGCGGGCCCGGCATCGCTGCCGGATCCGTCGTTGGCGCCGCCGAGATCGTTGACGACGACCTTGGCTCCTTCGCGGGCGAACAGCAGCGCGTGTTCCCGACCGATGCCACGACCGGCACCGGTGATGACAGCGACGCGTCCGTCGAGCTTTCCCATGAGTTGTCTTCCCTTGGCTCAGGTGTGGTGGATGTCAGGAGTCGGCGAACTCGACGCGACCGTCGGTGATCGCGATCTCGCCCGCGGCCTCGGTCTCGAAGGCGAAGGCGCGCAAGCCCGCTCCGGCAGACCCGGTGGGCCAGAATGTGGTGGTGATGTCCTGACCGGGCAGCACCGGCTTGGCGAATCGCACGGCAAGGCGGCGCAGGCGTGCGGTGTCGCCGTCGGCGAGTTCGGTCAGCGCGGCCCACGACGTGAACGCCATGGTGCACAGCCCGTGGTTGATGATGCCGGGAAGGCCTGCCATCCTGGCGATCTCGTCGTCGAGGTGGATCGGCATGGGGTCACCCGACGCGGGCGAGTAGCGGAAGGTCTGGTCGGTATCGATGTGCGCGGCGACCTTCGCGGCGGGCTCACCGGCCCGATCCGCGTCGGTGATCCGGTGGCCCGGTGCGGTGTCGCCCTCCCCCGGCCCGGCATCGACCTTGCGGAAGAAGGCGGTCATCCACTGTTCGTTGACCAGTTCCCCTGCCGCGTCCCGTGTTTCGGCGTAGACGACGACGGTGGAACCGTTGGGCTTGCCCGTGTAGCCGATCGGCTTGGCACGCACGACGAGTTCGTCACCGGCCACGATCGGCCGGTGGAACAGGAAGTCCTGTTCGCCGTGCACGAGCTTCATCAGCAGTTCGACCGGAGCCACCGACAGCGCGGCGGGCGCCATCGAGGTGAACACCGGGACCACGGCGAACACCGGTGGGGCGACGGCACCGCAGCGGTGCTCGGCGACGGGATCGTTCGTCGCCGCCGCGTAGTCCGCGATGCGTTCGGCCGTGACCGGGAACCGTTCTTCGTCGGTCCACTCCCCCAGGCCGGAGCCGTCGAAGACGACTCCGGCGGATCCGGTCCCGGTCACGCCGTGGCCAGCTCGGCGAACTTGGCCATCGACGTCTCCAGATCGGCGGTGCAGTGCTTGGCCACCGCCTTGCCGATCGGGCCGACGATCATGGTGCCGTTGAAGCTCGCGTCGAACTTCGCCGCGGAACCGGAGGCGGTCGGCTCCACCTCGAGTTTGAACTCGATGGTGACCCCGGCCATGCCGGTGCCGGTGATCCGCAGGAACTTGTTCGGGACGACCTCGGCGACGGTCCACTCGATCTTGTTGGCCATGTTCATCACCGACACGACCTCGATGAAGCGCGAGCCCGCGGCGAGCTCGGCGGGGAGCTCGCTGCGCCAGCCCTGGTGGATGGTCAGCCAGTCCTCCCAGTGCGCAAGGTCGCTCAGGCGCGTCCACGCCGCTTCGGGGGTGATGGGCAGTTCGGTGGAGACGGAAACGGAAGCCATCGGAGTACTCCTCGGGTTCTCGGAAAGGGAAGTCCTGTCGGAGCGACAGGATCAGCGGTTGGCCGGGCGGTAAGCGGTGACGACGACCGCGCCGCCGAGGCCGATGTTGTGTTGGAGGGCGAGCCGCGCGCCCTCGACCTGGCGGGCGTCGGCGGCGCCGCGCAGCTGCCAGGTGAGTTCACTGCACTGGGCCAGGCCGGTGGCGCCGAGCGGATGCCCCTTGGAGATCAGGCCGCCCGACGGATTGACCACCCACCGGCCGCCGTAGGTGGTCGCGCCCTCGTCGACGAGGCGACCACCTTCACCGACGGCGCACAGCCCCAGCGCCTCATAGGTCAGCAGTTCGTTGGTCGAGAAGCAGTCGTGCAGCTCGATCACGTCGACGTCCTCGGGACCGAAACCGGCCTGGGCGTAGACGGATTCGGCCGCGGTGCGGGTCATGTCCGCGCCGACCAGATTGATCGCGGAATTGCTCGCGAAGGTCGACGCGAGGTCGGTGACCATCGACTGGCCGACGATCTCGATCGCCCGCTCGGCCAGATCGTGCCGGTCGACGAAGGCTTCGCTCGCCAGCACGACCGCGCCGGACCCGTCCGAGGTCGGCGAACACTGCAGCTTGGTGAGCGGGCCGTAGATCTGGTTGGCCGCGAGCACGTCCTCGAGGCTGTACTCCTTCTGGAACTGCGCGTACGGATTGTTCACCGAGTGCCGGTGGTTCTTCACGCCGATCGCGGCGAACTGCTCGGCGGTGGTGCCGTAGCGTTGCATGTGCTCCTTGCCCGCCGCGCCGAACATGTACGGCGCGGGGGGCATCGCGAACTCCTGCAACTCGGCCAGCGCCAGCAGGTGCCGCATCATCGGCTGTTCGCGGTCGTCGAAGGTGGATCCGAGCGAACCCTTCTGCATCTTCTCGAAGCCGAGCGCCAGTGTGCATTCGGCGAGACCACCCCGGACGGCCTGCGCCGCGAGGTACAGCGCGGTGGATCCGGTGGAACAATTGTTGTTCACGTTGACCACCGGAATACCGGTCAGCCCCAGCTCATAGATCGCGCGCTGGCCCGAGGTCGACTCGCCGTAGACGTACCCGACGTAGGCCTGTTCGACGGACTCGTAGGCGATCCCGGCATCCGCGAGCGCCTTGGTGCCCGCTTCCCGTGCCATGTCGGGGTAATCCCACTCGCGTTCACCCGGTTTCTCGAACTTCGTCATGCCGACACCGACGACGAACACCTTCTGCGTCATAGGGAGAACTCCTGTGCGTATGCCGCGTATCCAAGTATCTAGGACACGTTGTATCAGTAAGCTATATGGGACACTATGTCCAAGTCAATAGGCGGCAGGCGACCGTAATGGACGCTCGAACGGCGGAAGGCGGTTGCGCCGACAAGATGACTGAGACATCATGTCCAGGTCAATACGCGCCGTCGCGCGTTGGTGAAGGGGGTTGCAGGTGAGCAGCTGGGAAGTCGCGATGCGCAATATCGGCGCGCTGTTCGGCGAGGGCATGGAGCCGCGAGTGCCGACGCCTTCGGAGGTCGTCTACAGCGCGCCGCATCGCACCCTGCGCCGCTACCGGCGCTCGGGCCCCGGCACCGGGAACCCGATCCTGCTGGTTCCGCCGCTGGCGGTGACGATCTCCTGCTACGACCTGCGACCAGGGCAGAGCCTGGTCGAGTTCCTGCTGCGGTTGGGCCGGGAGGTCTACGTGATCGACTACGGCGAGATCACCTACGCCGATCGGCACCTCGGGTTCGAGGAATGGGTCGACGACATCGTCCCGACGGCCATCCGCACCGTCAGCGCCGCGCAGCGACAGGCCGACGTCGACGTGATCGGATGGTCGTTCGGTGGCACCATCAGCCTGCTGACCGCCGCCGCCGACGCCGGGCTGCCGATCGCGTCGGTGACCGCGGTCGGCACCCCCTTCGACCAGCGGCGCAACGGCGCGCTCGCCGTGGCACACGCGATCGCCCGCCGGACACCGAGCACCCTGGTCACCGCCCCGATCCGGGCGGCGGGCGGCGTACCGAAACACGCGGTCCGGCTCGGCTTCCGCGCCCAGGCGCTGACACGCGAACTGGGCAAACCGTGGTACATCGCCCGGCACGCCACCGACACCGAGGCACTGTCGCGCATGCAGGCGGTCGACCGATTCATGGACCAGATGCCGGGCTATCCGGGCCGGTTCTACCGCCAGGTCTACCAACAGCTCATCGCCCGCAACGAAATGTGGACCGGCACGGTGCATCTGCACCCCAACCGGGCTATCGAACTCGCGAAGGTCGCCGTTCCGGTCCTCCTGATCGGCGGCCGCCACGACAGCTTCGCCGCAGCCGCCTCCGTCGCGTCCGGGACCGACGTACTCACCGGGACCTCGGCCCGCTACACCGAAGTCGACGGCAGTCACCTCGGCATCATCGCGGGTCCCGGCGCACGGACCGCGGGCTGGGCGGCGATCCGCGACTTCCTCACCGGCCGGGACGCGCAGGCGCCGTGCGGTTCTTTCCCGTGACATAGCGCCCGATCGCGGGCGCCGCGCCGATACCGCAAACTCCTCACCGACGCGTGAACTCCGATCCGGGCGAGCTCGGTCAGCGCGGCCACCAATTCTGAAATGAAACTGTGTCTGAAACGGCCGCGCAACCGACGGCGAGTGGCCACAATGACTACGACGGTTCGGCGGGCTCACCACCCGCATACCGTCACGAGTCTGTTTGGGCAACAGAGGAATTGGACGATGAACAGGTTGTCGAGATCCGCCGCCGCGACGTTGGTCGCCACGGTCGTCGCGACCGGAGTGGTCGGCACCGCGCGAGCGGAGGTCCCCGGCGCACACCCGTGCACCCCCTACACGGCCGTTCTCGGGCCGGGGACCTGGGAGACCACACCGAGCGCTGACCCCACGGTGCCCGTCGGCATGCTCCGGCCCGTCGGAGACGGCCTGCAACGGCAGTTCGGCCGGGACATCACGGTGCTCTATGCGCCCTATGCCGCAAGCGCTTTCGACCAGGGACTCAGTTATGCGGAGTCGGTGCGCACCCTGGAGTCCCGCTTGCGCCAGATGCTGCGATCCCTGTGCGGCTCGACGCGGGTCGTCCTGGCCGGGTACAGCCAGGGCGCGGACGGCATCGGCGATCTCGCCACCGAGATCGGCAACGGCGACGGGCCCATCGATGCCGATCGGGTGGCCGGTGTCGGGCTTCTCGCCGATCCGCATCGCGATCCGGCGACCACCCTCTCGCTGGGCGTTCCGCAGCCAGGCCGTGGTATCGCCGGAACGCGGGGCCGGGATTTCGGCGCGTTGACCGAGCGGGTTCGCACCCTGTGCGCCGAGGGCGACCTGTACTGCTCGCTCGACGCCGCCACCTCGCCTTTCCTCGCCGTGCTCGGCAGAGTGCTGAGCGGCGACTCCGCGCCGATCGCGGACCTCATCCCCGCTACGGCAGATCCGGGCAACCTGGTCGCGCAAGCCGTCACCATGGGCGCGGGCTGGACCGCCACCGCCGCGAACCTGCCGACCATCGTCGACAATCTCACCCGCCTCCCGGAGTGTCTCGCGGCAGGTGATATTCGCGGTGCGCACCGGTCCGCGCAGGCCCTCAATATCGCGCTCGCCCCGCTGGTCGAGGCCGCGGCACAGGTGGACCGGGTGCTGGTCGCCCAGGTCATCCGCGCGGCCGCCGCCGTCGACCCTTCCGGTCGCACCGCGGGTGTCAGCGTCATCGCCGACGCCCTCACCCACCTCGATCTCCTCGGCATCGCCGACACCGTCGGCCGGTTGCAGGAAATCCTGTGGCGCGCGGTCGAATCCCTCGACCGCAACGACCACATCGCGGCCGCTGTCGAGCTGGGATCCCTGGCCGCCACCGGCGCCGATCTCACCGGTGCGGTGCTCGGCCCGGTGGCCGCAGGCATCCGGGCCGATCTCCAGGCGACCACCCGCACCCTGCTCAGCATCACTGATCCCGCCACGGTCGATGAGCTCGTGCGACTGGGCCGCCAGGGCGTCGACATGGCCACCTTCTACGCCTCCGCCGCCCACATCGACTACAGCGACGACGTCGGCATCCTCTTGGGCTACCTGAGCTCCCAGGTCGGCGCGTAGTCTCGGCAGCCCGGCGTCACCTCAGCAGGACACCGCGTCTCCGGCCGAGTTGTCGAGACGCACCCCCAGGACTCTCGTCAACTCGCCGACACTGTCGGCACTCGGTGTCACCACACCGCGTTCCCACCGGCTGATCTGGTTGCCGTCGGTGATCCCGATCCAGTCGGCCAACTCCGCCTGGGTGAATCCGGAGGCCATCCTCGCCGCCCGAATAGCTTTGCCGATCGTGGACATGGTCTCCCCTCTCTCTCGATGCCCTCGGCGCGGATCCGGCCGAGACGGATGCCCACCGGCGAACATCCGTACTCCTGACGCGGTCTCGCGCAGCCACATTCGAACGGTATCGGTGAATCGCGCTGCGCAGGAGGCTGTGACTGCACGTCCACTGACTGTGCACGCACAAACATGCGCGCACAGCCGACCACGAGCCGGGCTACGTCGGTGGTGTGTCCGCGGCGGCGGCGCTGCGGCGCCAATCACGCGGTGTCATGCCGAACGCTTCGCGGAATCGCCGGGCGAAATGGGCGGCGTCGCGAAATCCCACGGCACCGGCGATCGCAGCGATGGAGCGGTGCGCGTAGCCGATGTCGGTGAGCATGTCGCGGGCCCGGACCAAGCGTTGTTCGATGATCCACTGTTCGAGACTGATCCCGGACTGCGCGCACACCTTGTACAGGTGGCGGACGGAGACGTTGTTGGCGGCGGCGATATCGGGAATCTTCAGCGCCGAATCGGACAGGTGCGTCCGCACATATCCGAGGATCTGCTCGATCAGCAGTTGCTCGGGGATGGCGGCGCCGTCCCCTGGGCCGCGACCCGCAGCCGAGATCAGCAGCGCCCGAACCATTTCCAGGCACGACTCACCCAGTGACGCGGCTCCGGGATCGGCTTCCAGCTGGTCGGCGAGTCCGACGAGATGCTGGATCTGCGCCGTGACCATCGGGTACAACGGCGATGCCGCAAGCCGCCCGTGTGCCGCGGCGACCAGCTCCGTGGAAATGCCGAGGCGCTCTCTGGACAGCTGCAGGCACAATGTCCCGCCGAGACCGTGCCAGCCGGAGGTGAAGGTGGTGGCCAAGTCGATCACTTCGCAGGCGCCGGGTTCGATCAGCGTCTGCGCCCCGAATTGTTCGTGCCTGCGGCGCTGTCCGTGCTGCACCGTCACCGTCAGAGTGTCGCTCGGCGTGGCGCGCTCGTGCCTGCTGGTCCGGCAGACCTGGTGCCCGGACACCTCGGAGCGGGTGAGCGCGATCGGGCCGAGCATCCAGGACTGGTGCCTGCTCACCACCTCCGCCGGCGAATCCCACATCCGCAGGTTGGCCCCGATATCGGCTTCCTGCAGGATTGCGGTCACCGCCTCCCGACGGTCCGCAGGCGTGAAGTACTCGGAGTCGATCAGCACTGCCATGGGCGATCTCCACTTCGGATTCTCGCCGGCGGTGGAGTCCCTCCCAGCGCCGGCCGCTACGCGTGTCGGGCGGTGGCAATTCGGGCAGAAATGATTGCTCGGGGCCCGTATTCGGCGATGGTATCGCGGCGCGCCGCGCCCAGTGCCCGATTCGGCAGGTTAGGTACCGGCCTCATCGGCCCGCGACGGCGTGCTCGCGCGCCGTGGTGGCTCGCAACCCCAGGATCCGGGTTTCGGCGGCGGTCGCCGTCGCAGCCCATTCCGGTCGCACGGCCGCGTAGGTGCACACGTCGTGCCACCGGCCCTTGGTGCGGTACAGCTGCCGCAGCCGCGCCTCCGGCGTCAGGCCCACTCCCGCCATCACGGTGCCCATCACCGGATGATCGTGCCGGTGCCCCGCCCACACTCGGTGGATCCCGAGCGGCCCGAAGGCGAAGGCCGCCAGCAACCGCCCCGCCTCGATCCCGCCCGCGCGCAGCGCCCCTTCCGGGATCACGACCAGGCCGCCGATCATCGCGTTGCTGCCGAAGTCCTCCACCAGCAGGCCGATGGTGCCCACCATGGTGTCGGCATCCGGTGCGGTGATCGCCAGCGTGTACTTGCGCCGCGGGCTCTCGCCGCGGGCGCGCAGGGCGGCGTCGAACGACGCAGTAGCCGCCGTGACACCCATGCTGTCGCTGCCCATGTACCTGGTCAGGTGCGGGTCGGTGAAGATCCGCTGATACCCGCCGAGGTCGCAGGCACGGAGATCACGCAACCGCAGCCCGTTGCCGACCAGTTCCACGTTCCGCAGGTCGATCGTCAACGGACCTCCTCCAGCGCAGGCACGAAATCCGGGGCCCGCCACGGATCCACCGCGGGAACGAGTTCGTCGAGGTCGACATAGGTTCGTCCCGACGGGATCAGTTCGCCGAGCAGGATCCGGCGAGCCGTGTCCGCCACCAGCGCACCGCCGAGCATCACTCCTGACGCGAGTTGCGGCCAGCTGGACAGGCTGCGGCCGACCTCGCCGAGCGCGGCCCGCATCGCGGGACTCAACCGCGGTTCGTCGACCACGGCGAGTAGGAGCGACAGCTGTTCGGCCCGACTCATCCTCGCCACCTCGGCCGAACTGACCCCGCCCGCGCGACCGTGGAACAGCGGGCGATCGGGTTCGGCATCGAAGCGCTCCACATCGAGCAGGCCGCGATCGTTGGCGTCCATCAGGACCGGGACGGCCCGGCGCCGAGCGTGCTCACGGGCGGCGACCTTGGCCCACATGGTGTCGCATTCCTCCACCACCAGATCCAGTGGGCCGGTGCCGTCCGCGCCGTCGAAGAACGGCCCGATCGTTTCCTCGGTGAGCCCGCCCGCGAACACCTCGATGTCGAGGTAGGGGTCGATCTCGAACATCTGCCGCGCCGCGAGCACCGTCTTGGCGACCCCGAGATCACCCACCCCGGCGCGCAGCCGGTTCAGATTCGACAGCCCCACGGTGTCGAAGTCGGCCAGCCGGAAGGAGCCGCCGACCCCTTCCATCGCCAGCGTCACGGCCGCGCTGTTGCCCACCGACAGGCCGATCACACCGATCCGCCGCGCACCCAGCGCGCGCTGCTGCGTCCGGTTGATCTTGTTCCGATTCCGGTCGGACCGCACCCGCCGGAAATCCTCGCGCGCCAGCACGTGCACCAGCCGGCCGTTCCACGGATAGAACACCCAGGTTCCCCACTGCCACAGGGGAGTTCCGCCGCAGATCCGCCCCTTGGCGGCCGCCATCGAGTCCGGCGTGTGCACGACGGCGGGGTCGGCGCAGCGGATCAGTTCCTCGAGCTGATCCTCGATCGTGTCGTGCACCGCGCCGACTGCACTCGACGCCGCCAGCGCTTCGAGGTCACGCAGTCCGTCCCGGCTCGACGCATCGAGCAGCACGGGATGGAATTCCGATGTCGCGGCGCCGGGCGTGAGTACCGCCGGACGCGGAACCGAGCGATGCCGAACCATGTGTGCGCAAACCTCCGACCCTCGTGCGGCGAACGGGCACCCGCTCGCCTGCTGTCGACCAGGACGCGCAAAGGATACACATGGCACACTTTCAGCTAACTCATCTTCGGTCCCTCGGCATGGCGCGGTCGCACCGGCTCCTAACTGGGATGATGACCAGCCGCATCGATGGGCCGCGTGAGTTACCGCAGCACCCACTGTCAGACTCGCAATACTCCCGCAAGCACGGATGCCGAGCCGATGACGCCCCTTCACCGCCGCCCCGCGGCGCAGGTCGCCTATCTGTCGGACGAACCGCCCGCCGATCCGCTCCCCAGCATGCACAGCGGATTCGCCACCATGGCCGCCTGCGCCGAGCCGGAGGACGAACCGGTGATCCCGGCGTCGACCGGCGGCGTATTCGGCACCGGCGCCGACGGGTCGCCCGAGCCGCCCCGCACCATCGACTCGCCGTCGAGATTCGCGGGAGCCGAGACATCGAGCAGATCCAGCACGGTCGGTGTGATGTCGGCGAGGGTGTAGCCGTTGTGCTCCACTCCGGCCGCGAACCCCGGGCCGCGCGCGATCACGAAACTGGCTGTCTCGTAGGCACTCTGCCCGCCATGACCACCGTCCGGCCGGTGCCCGTGGTCGGTGGTGACGAGGACCGTCCACCGCTCGGCCGGATGCGCGGCCGCCCGCGCGTCCACCGCGGCAACGATCTTCCCGACCAGGCCGTCCACCCGGCTGATGGCATCGCGATACGCCTGCGGCCAGATTCCGCGCAGCGTGTGTCCCACGATGTCCACCTGATCGAGGTGGGTGAACATCAGATCGGCCCCGTCCTCGGTGATCGCCGAGACGACCGCCGCGGTGGCGGTGGCATCGGCGGTCGTCTCACAGATGCCCGAACCGGTGGGATCGATCTGCGTGACGGCGACCCGGTCGGCGTGCGGCCTGCCGGTGCGCGCAATCATCCCGATCGTGTCCCACGTCCCGATCGAGGCCGTCGACAATTCCGGGCGCGCCCGCTCCACCTGGGTGAACACCGTCGGATACTGCGCGAAAGGTACTGCGTTGCAAGTGGATCCATTGTCCTGGATCCCATGCTTGTCGCCCCACACACCGGTCAGCGCGGTCGCCCACGAGACACACGACATGGTGATGTTCGGGGCGATGGAGGTGCGTGCCAGGGAGCCCTGGGCGGCAAGGCGTTCGAGGTTGGGGGCATCGGCCGCCGACACCTCACTCCACAACGTGCCGTCGATGCCGATGACGACGACCTTGTTCACGACCGGAGCCGCCGGGGCAGGTGCCGCCGCCACGAGCAGGACCGGCGCCACGGCCGCGGCGACGAGAATGCGGTGTTTTCGAGACATGCGCGGCACCGTAGTCGGCGCGCGGCGGCCACACCCGAATAATTGGACAATTGACCGATACAGTTTCGCTCGCCGCGAAGAAGTCGCTCATCGGGCGATAAGCCGCTCCGGTCGCCCCGGCGCCGGGGGGTGGCTCAGCCTGCCGCGAGAACGCGGCGCGCTTCTCGTTCGGCGCCCTCGGGCGCGATACCGGCCTTCATCCCCGCGAGCTTGGCATTGATGTTGTCCGCCACGGTGATCGGCGGATAGCCGGGGTGGTCGGTGCGGGCGCAGCCGGGCAGGGTTTCGATGACGGCGTCGAAGTTGCCGTCGAAGAAGAACGCGGCCGAGCGGCGGCGCAGGATTCGGCCGTCGACGACGGGTGGGTCGACGCGATGCACGGTGGAACGCCAGCGGTCGTTGGTCCACCGGGCCATCGCGTCACCGAGATTCACCAGCAACGCCCCGTCGGCGGGCTGGACGTCGTGCCAGACACCCTCGTGGTCGAGCACCTGGAGTCCGGGCACCCGGTCGGCCCACAGGACGGTGAGGATGCCGAAGTCGGTGTGCGCGCCCATGCCGGTGAGCTCGCCCGCGAGTTCGATCTCGCCTTCGGGCAGGGTGTAGTTGTTCATCTTCAGGGTGTCGATCGAGTAGTCGATCATGTGCTCGAAGTAGCCGGGGGCCAGGCCGAGGGCATCAGTGAACGCGGTCAGCAGCACCCGCGACACCTCCCGCGCGGCCGCGAACCACGCGAGCACGGCGGGCTGGAAACTCGGCGCCGCTGCGGGCCAGGTGTTGTCGGAGTAGCTCGACTCGGGCAGGTCCACCCCCTGGTACCACTCCCGTTCGGCACCGACGGTGAACGCCTCGTAGAAGTCGTTCATCCGATTGGCCGGCGGGACTCCGAGACTCATACTCAGCGATTCGCTCTTGGGCGGGGTGTATCCGCGATTCTCCCCCGGCCTGGCGTAGCGCTTCTTCCGATCGAGCGGCAGGTCGTAGAACTCGTCGAGTGCGGTGGTGAGCCCTTCGGTGATCGCGGGGTCGACGCCGTGGCCGATCACCTGGATGAAACCCACTCCACCGCACGCGATGTCGAGCGCACGGGCGACCTGCTCGCGGTCGGCGGGTGAGCCGTTCGGGTCGACGTAGCTGGAGATGTCGACTATCGGCACTGAGAACATGGGCGACTCCTCGAACCTGTGATCGAGACGATTGTTCATCTCCCTCGCACATCATTCATTACATGTATTGCATCAACCCAAACTCATGTAAACACTGGATAACCACATTCACTACATGCATTCAAGTCGCCAGCAGCGTCGTTCTGGCGTAGCTTGCATGCATCACGCGACGATGCGCGCAGCCGTAGCAGCACTTCTCTCCTAGGAATTCTCATGACCGTTCATTCCTCGTTCGCCGCCCGCCGCCTCCGGGTGGCGCTGGTTGCGGCCTGCACCGTCGCACTCGCCGGCTGCGACGCCGCGACCTCCGACAACGCGGCGGTCACCCTCGAACCGGCCCCGGCCGAGCACAACCTGGCCGGGGTGTGCCCGGACGAGGTGGTGGTGCAGTTGCAGTGGCAACCCCAGTCGGACATGGCCGGGGTGATCGGATTGCTCGGACCCGGCTATACCGTCGACACCGAACGAAAGTCCGTGACCGGACCGCTGGCCTTCGACGGCAAGGACACCGGCGTCGATCTCACCTTGCGCGCGGGCGGTCCCGCCATCGGGTTCCAGTCGGTGACCTCGGTGATGTACACCGACGAGACCATTCACCTCGGTCTGGTCCACGGCGATCAGCTGATCGCGGCATCCGCCGCGCAACGAGTGGTCGGCCTCACTCCGCTGCTCCGCTACAGCCCGGCGATTCTCATGTGGGATCCGGCCGCGTACCCGCAGGTGAAGACGATCGCCGACATCGGCGGGACCGACGCCGGCGTCGTGGTGTCCAAGGACCAGATCTTCCCGCAGTGGCTGGTCGCCAAAGGCCTACTGCGACAAGACCAGATCGACACCAGCTACGACGGCGCGCCCGCCCGCTTCGTCGGCGACTCCCGGATCGTCCAGCAGGGTTTCGCCAATTCCGAGCCCTACACCTACGAGCACGAGACGCCCCAGTGGAACAAGCCCGTCGCCTACGCGATGGTCAAGGATGCCGGATACGGCGTGTACGCCTCGAATGTGACCGTGCGCGCCGACAGAGTCGACAGCCTCGCACCGTGCCTGCGCGCCCTGGTGCCGATGATCCAGCAGACCGGCAAGAACTACCTCGCTGCGCCGGAACCGGTCAACGAGACCATCGTCGACTGGGTGTCACAGGACTTCTCCTTCACGCCCTACAGCGCAGGTGAAGCCGCCTACTCGGCGAAGCTGCTCGCCGACGAGGCCGTCATCGCCCCCGGCGCGGACGGCGTATACGGCAGTTACGACCTGACCGAGGCCCAGCGGATCATCGATGATCTCGTCCCGGTCCTCAACGCAGCCGGCGCGAACCTGCCCACCTCGTTGCCCGCCGACCAGCTCTTCACCACCCGGTTCATCAGCGCCGAGGTGCGATGACCGGATGCCCGCCGCATCCGGCGTTTCGCGGCGAGGCCGCGCGGTCGCCAGCGCACGGCGAGGCGTCGCTGCCTGCGCTGGTAGGCGGGCGGATCCATGGTGACCAGATCGCAGCGTGACCGCACCCATGCCGGATTGTCCTGAATGCCGCCGGGTAGGCCGAGCCGAATACCGGAACTTCCACACGGGCGGACAATTCAGTAGACAACAGTTGTCGGCCTGCTACCCATTCCGCTGGAATTTCCACAACGCCGGGCAGGCACGGCCAGTTCGTGGGCACAGTTCGGCGCACTGTCGGGTAACCCTTGTTCCAGCGCCCACATTGGTCAGCACCGGTAGAAAATAGTTCAGCGGCGCGGATTCCACGCCTTTCGCGAGTAGTTTGGCACCCCATGGTCGGGGAATCAGAAAATGGTCGGTCAGACGTTGCCGAGACGGCGTGCGAAATCATCCTGCACAGGCTGGAACTGGCCGCCCAGCAATGCGCGGAATCGGGAATCCCGTTCCCCCTGGTGTGGGCGGCGGCCGAGGAAGGGCTGTCCGCCGGGCACGAGGAATTGGTCAACGATCCGCAGCAACGAATGCGGCTCAGCATCGCCGAGCGCGTCTGTCGCGGTTACGGGTCGGTACCGGGCGATCCCGGCGCGCACGCCACCGAGGCCGAGCGCCACTGATGCACCGCGTCCGCGGCGCGGTGCACCACCGATCACCCGCCGAGTGGTTCGGGGTCGGCGAGCAACCGCTTGAGCACCTTCCCGGTTTCCCCGCGCGGCAGCGTCGGCACGAAATTCACGTCGCGCGGAACGGAGAAGCGGCTCAACCGATTGCGCACATAGCTACGCACCATGTCCGGATCGAGGCCGGAGTCTTCGCGTTTCACCAGGAACGCGGCCAATCGCTGCCCGAATTCCGGATCGGGCACGCCGACGACAGCGACGTCGCTGATCTGCGGCAGATACGACAACGCCTCCTCCACCGGGCGTGGGAAGACGTTCTCCCCACCGGAGATGATCATCTCGTCGTCACGACCCGCGATGAAGAGCCTGCCCGCCGCGTCGAGATAGCCGAGATCGCCGGTATCCATCATCCCGTCGGCCTCGGCGGGCGGTGCGTCACCGACATATCCGTCGAACAGCATGTGATTGGCGACGAAGATCCGGCCGACGACCCCGACCGGGACCGGCGTGTGGTCACTGTCGAGAATCGCGATCCTGGTGCCGAGCGGCGGCCTGCCCGCCGTGGTGGGTGCCGCCCGCAGGTCCTCGGGTCCGGCCACGCTGGCCCAGGAGACCTCGGTCGAGCCGTAGAGGTTGTAGAGGATCTCGCCGTAGTCGTCCTGGAACCGGTCGACGGTGGCCGCCGCCAGTGGCGCGCCACAACTCACCACGCACCGCAAGCTGCTCAGGTCGTAGTCCGCGCGGATCTCGCCTGGCAGGTCCACCAGCCGCTGCACCATGGTCGGCACCGCGATCAGCGTGTGCACCCGGTGCTCGGCGATGCGGCGCAGGCACTCCCGCGCGTCGAAGCCCTGGGTGAGCACGACGGTGGCCCGCACCGCGGTGCTCAGCTGCAATGCCGACAGGCCCCAGGTGTGGAACAGCGGAGCGGGGATCATCATCGTGCTCCCCACCTGGATCGGGATTCGGGACAGCAGCGCGACGACGGTGTCGAAACCCTTCGGATGTGGACGCCGCGCCCCTTTGGGCGTGCCGCTGGTCCCGGAGGTGAGCACGATCTGCCGCCCCGGCATCGTCGGGGTGGGAAACTTCGTGCACCGCACCGCGATCAGGTCGTCGATGGTGGGGCCTGGCGAATCCGCCGGTCGATCGTCGACGTAGAACCGTGGCAGGTCCTTGCTCAGATACTCCACCAGGTGAGCCAGGCCCGCGTCAACGAACAGGGCCGAAAGGCGGTGGCGCTGCACGATGTCCTCGATCCGCCGCCCCGACAGGCCCGCGTTCAGGAGCGCGACGTCCACGCCGAGCTTGCCCGCGGCCACCATCGTCTCGACCATCCCGCAGTGGTTCGCGGCCAGCAAGCCCACCGAGTCACCGGCCCGCATCCCCACCTCGTACATCGCGGCGGCGAGCGCCGTGGTCCGTTTGTCGGTCTCCGCGTACGTCGCCGTGCTCACGTCGTCGATCAAGGCGAGCTGATCGGGGCTGTGCGCGGCACCCGCCGCATAGCCGCCCGCCAGGTTGAAACCCCATCGGTACAGCGACCGCAGCTGCCGGGCCGAGGTCACCGGCGGTGCGATCAGCCCGGAGTTCCTCGGCCCGGCAACGCTGCCGGGGTGGTGCCTGGTCGCCACGGCCCCCGCGCCGTGGGCGGCGCCCTTGGCCGCGCACCGCTCCGGCATCCATGGTTCCGGCGCCCGCCCCCGCGGCGAACGAAACTTCTTCCAGATCTGAGCAGATGAACGAAGCGGATCATCGGCGCGATGTGAGAGATTCCAGACGGATGTCACGTCGATGTCGCAGACACCACCCACGGCCGGTATCGTGCGGTCGAGAGCATCGGGGGTCTGAGAAAACGCGTCTCCCGCAACAGTTCAGGAGCACCGACGGGCATGCGCAGCGACATCTTCCACGCGAACAATTCGGCCCAGCCGGCGACCCAGCTCGGCATCACACTGCAACACTCCAAGTGCGTGAAGGCGGCCGTCAACGGCGAGGTGTTCGCCCGCCAGGGCGCCATGATCGGCTATCGAGGGCAATTCGCGTTCGAAGTCAAGAGTCAGGGGCTCGGCAACCTCGTCAAACGGTTCGCGACCGGCGAAGGGGTGCCTCTGATGACCTGCCGGGGACAGGGCGAAGTCTGGTTCGCCCACCACGCCTCGCATTGCTTTCTGATCGACCTCGATCCGGGGGACTCGCTCTCGATCAACGGAAAGCACATCCTCGTCTACGAGCCCAGCCTCGGCTACGACATCCAGATGGTTTCCAGCGCGGGCGCTTTCGTCGGCGGCGGGTTGTTCAACTGCGTATTCCACGGCCAGGGCCGGCTGGCGATCACCAGCCACGGCCAGCCGATCGTCATCCCCGTCACGCCTCAGCAACCGGTGTTCGCCGATTCCGACGCCCTGATCGGCTGGTCCGCCGGCCTGCAGACCTCCATCGTGCGCACCCAGAGCTTCGGATCGATGCTGCGCGGCGGCTCCGGCGAGGTGGCACAGGTGCGATTCGTCGGCGCGGGGTTCGTCATCCTCCAACCCTCCGAATTCGACTTCGGCCCCGCGCGCACCAGGTAGCCGCACTTCCGCCGTTCGGTACCGCGCAACCTACGGTCCGTACAGTTCTCGCTTCCACATCTGCGCGCTCACCCGGTCGAGCGCCTGGACCAGGTGGCGGCGGTAGGTGGAGAACGGCAGACCGAGGATTTCGGCGGCGCGTTCCTGCGTGGGGGGCCGGGCGCAGGTAGGTGCGGTCGAGGACCCGATGGAGCCGGCCGGCGCGCGGGTCCTCACCGAGCCCACCGATGATCGTGACAAGGAGGTCACGCAGTGCCGCGCCGGTGGCAGGGCGCTGCCCGGTGCGCACCACTCTCGAACGCAGCAGCGGGTTCCCGTCGAGGTTTCCGCCCCGGCCGAGTTCGCGCAGCGCCGAACGCACGGCGTCGGCGAACTCCGGTTGCGAGAGTACGAGTTCGGGTTCAGGTGGCGTCGGCCGCGCGATTCCTGGCTCCACCACACGGTCGTTGGTCAGCTCGAGCCACTCCGGGATGCCGACGCGGCGCCAGTCGTGGGCGAACACGCCGTACGCGCGCCCGCCGACTTCGTAGTCCGCCACGGCCGCGTGGTGGAAGTCGATGTGGGACATGAACGGCTCCCACACGTGCGGATCTGTGAAGGCGCCGATGAAGTCCCAGGCGGCGCTGCGCTGCGACAGCCAGGTACGGGTGGAGTACGCGGTGACCACGTTGATCGTCTGCGAGGGGCGCTGGTCGACTTCGGCGTCGACGAGGAAGCGTCCCGCGTACACCAGCTCGCCGTGCAGCGGACGACCATATCTGGTCGCGTAGTCCCACATCGCGCTCGTGCCCGGGTCGCCACGCAGGTCCGCGGCGCTCGCCTCGTCCAGGGCGAGGCGGCAGAAGAATCCGAGTGGGGCGCTGCCGGATCCACGGACCGCGACGAACGGCTCGGGCTGGCGCGCGAGCCAGAAGTCGACCAGGTCGGCCTGGTCGGGCCCTGATGGCGCTTCGTCATCGCCAGGATCGACTCCCGATCGGCCGGGCGGAACCGGTCGGGGTAGGCACGCCCGAATGTCGACCAGTCCCAGTACTGCGAGATCGTCGGGTCGTGCCGGTGCAGGAAGATCAGATCGGCGACCGGTTCGGCGGTGTCGAGAAGACCGATGAGGTGATTGCGGACGCGGCGATGGATGTCGACGTAGGACTCGGGGTCGCGCCAGCGCAGGTCGGCGTCGAGAACGTCGCGAGCGATGTCGTGCGGGGCGAGGCCCGACGGCCCCTGTTCGATGATCGCCAGGCCGCGCAACCATTCGAACACCTCGGTGCAGTCGGGTTCGCCGACTGCAGGTGGAAGAGTGCCGCGCCAGCCGGTGGCGAACGTCTCCCGGAACGTGCCCGGCCGTCGGGCGAGCCACAGGATGATCGCGGCGAGCAAAGTACCTACCGAACCGCCTACCCGCACACTGCGATCCGTACCGCTAATCGGCTCGCACGCGTCTGGTGGCGTATGCCCACATCGCGATCTCGACGCGGTTGCGGGCGGCGAGCTTGGTCATCAACGAGGCGACATGGGTTTTGACCGTGCTCAGGCCGACGAACAGCGTGGTGGCGATCTCGGCGTTGGTCCGGCCGCGCGCCACCAGTGCGAGCACCTGCTCCTCGCGCTCGGTGAGCGGGTCGATGGGCTGGATCGGTATCGACGGCGACTGGTCGGCGAAGGTCGCCAGTAGTCGGCGGGTGACGTTGGGGGCGATCAGCGCGTCCCCGTCGGCCGCCGCGTGGACGGCCTGCACGAGCAGCTCCGGCCCCGCGTCTTTGAGCAGGAAGCCGCGGGCGCCGGCGCGCAGGGCGCCGAGGACGTACTCGTCGAGGTCGAAGGTGGTGATCACGACGACCGCCATCGGACTCGGCACGCCGGGCCCGGCCAGGCGCCGCGTCACCTCGACGCCGTCGAGCCCGGGCATCCTGATGTCGACGAGGAGGACGTCGGGACGCAGCCGGGTCGCCAGGTCGAGTGCGGCGAGCCCGTCTGCTGCCTCCCCGACGACCTCGATACCTGGTTGCGCGCCGAGAATCAGCACCAGCCCGGTCCGCACCAGGTCCTGGTCGTCGGCCACGACGACACGGATGCTCATGGCCGCACCGCCACCGGCAGCACCGCCTCGACCACCCAGCCACCCGCGGGCCCCGGTCCCGCGCGCAGCGATCCGCCGAGGAGCTGGGCGCGTTCGGCCATCCCGCGCAGGCCGAATCCCGGCTCCGGGACCGGCCCCGGCCCGGTCTGTCCGTCGTCGCTGACCCGCAGCCGGACCGTGTCACCCTCGCGACGGACATCGATCCCGACGCGAGTCACGCTCTTGGCGTGCCGGACGGCGTTGGTGAGCGACTCCTGCGCGAGCCGGTAGAGCGCGGTGTCCACGGGTCGTGCCAGCCGGGTCGACGAATCGTCGAGGCAGACCTCGACGGTGGGTGTCGCGTCGGCGCGTGCCAGGGCGGGCAGGTCCGCGACACCCGGCTGCGGTGAATAGGTGACAGAATCTTCGTCACGCAGCACCCGCACCATGGATCTCATCTCTGCCAGTGTTCGCGATGCTTCGGACTCGATCGCGGCCAGGACCTCGACAGCCTTCTCCGGCCTGCTACGGGCGACCACACCACCGGCCTGCGCCTGCACCGCGATGGCCGAGACGTGGTGGGCCACGGTGTCGTGCAGCTCGCGCGCCAGCGCCACCCGCTCCTGGTTGCGGATCTCGCGCTGTTGGCGGGACCAGAGGTCGGCGCGGTAGCGGAACACCGCGGCGAGGGCGATGATCAACAGCAACAGGACGCTGCTGCCGAAGACGTCGGCCCAGCCCACGGAAGTGGCGTACATCCCCAGCGCGACGACGACGGTCACGAACGCCGTCCCCACCACCACCTCCCGTCCCGAGCCCCATCGCACCAGGGCGTAGAGCAGGATCAAGTCGGCCATCATGGCGTAGGGGTCGAGGTTCCCGGCGTGCGTGATCAGCTCGACAACCGCGAGGAGTCCGGCGATGCCCCATCCCACCAGGGCCGCCGTCAGGGGGTTGCTCCGCCGCCGGAGCAGGGCAGGTATCAGCGCCAGGGCGAGCACCGCGGCCAGGGGCCGCCAGGCCGAGTCGGATCGAACGACGGTCTCGACCAGGGCGGCGGCAGCGAACACGCCGACCAGCAGCCAGTCGAGACGCCCGATGGGTGGGGCGTCGGCAGGCCGCGGCTCATCCCAGACCGAGCGCCGGACAGTGACCATGGCTCGAGCATAGGGATCGGCGCGCCTGGATGTATCCGCCGAAAGTACGAGCGCGCGATCATGCCATCGGCCGGGTGAACTCCGGCCTCCTGGCCGGTGTGCCCGCCGCCGGGCGCAGCGATCGTTGACCTACCGAATCCCCACCACAACGGAGCCCATGATGAGCACACCGCGATCCACCACCGCACTCCACGAGCAGCCGATCCCGGTGCGAGCCAAGCTCGCCGCAGCGTGGACGAGCTTCATGTTCCTGTACGCCTACGTCGACATCCTCAACTTCTTCACGCCCGGCGTGATCCAGGAGATCCTCGACGGCAGGGTCTTCGAATTCGATCTCTCCCAGACCTTTTCGACCACGTCGCTGACCCTCATGGCCATCCCGATCCTGATGATCGTGCTCTCGGCGACACTGCCTGCCGCCATGGCCCGCACCGCGAACCTCATCGTGCCTGTGCTCTACGTCCCCGTCACGGTGTTCAACGTGGTGGGCGAATCCTGGATACTCTTCTACGGCCTCGGCATCGTGCTGGAGGTACTCCTGCTCGCCCTCATCCTGCGCCTCGCCTGGACCTGGCCCCGCACCGCACCGTCAGCGACCAGTCCAGACCGTGAAGCCGTCCGCGCCTGAACCACATCAACCTGGCGAGCAATGACAGGGCAGGCTGCACCAAAACGACCGGTGTCCGCACGGCCGAGGCCGTGCGGACGGTCAGGTGCGCACGCGGTCCTCCTCGCCGAGGGCGGGCAGCGGTTCCTCGCCGGTCGGGCCGAAGACCACGCCCTTGCGCCACGCGGACCGTTCGACCATGCGCAGCACCGGGGTCGCGACGAACGTGGTCACGATGGCCATGATCGCGAGAATCGTGTACAGCTCACCGGTGATCAGCCCGGCCGAGAGGCCGATATTGAGCAAGATCAGCTCCATGAGTCCGCGCGCGTTGGCCAGCGCGCCCATCGCCATGGATTCTCGTCTGCTCATCCCCTGGACCAGTGCGGCGAGCCCGATCGCGCCGAACTTGCCCGCGAAGGACAACAGCAACACGAGCAGCGCCATCACCAGCACGCCCGGTTCGAGGATCAAGCTGAGCTCGGTGTTGAGGCCGGAGTAGATGAAGAAGCCGGGCAGCAGCAGGTAGGCGACCAGCGGCTCGAACCGCTCCCGGATCGACTCGAGGAACGGGCCGCGAGGCATGACCGTGCCGGCGACGAACGCACCGAAGACCGAGTAGATCCCGACGTAGTCGGTGAACCAGGCGCCGAGCACGATCACCAGGATGACCGTGGTCAACGGCGTGATCGGCAGCCCACCGCTGCGCTCGGCGTCGCGGCGGGCCGGGCGCCCGTCGGCGAACCGGGCAAGCAGCTTGCGGCCGATCGTCACCATGAACAGCAGGTAGACCGCCCCGCCGCCGATCGCGAGAACGGCGCCGAACATATTCGCTTTGGTGGTGGCGACCACCGCGGCGAGCAGCATCCACGAGCACACGTCGTCGAACGCCGCGCACGACAGCGACAGCGTGCCGAGCCGGGTGTGCAGCAGGCCGGAGTCGTAGATGATCCAGGCCAGCATCGGGAAGGCGGTGATGGCGATCGCCGAACCGATGAAGAGTCCGCCCTGCCAGCCGCTGACCTTGTCGGTGAAATAGCCGCCCTGACTCACCATCCACCAGCCGATCGCCCCGCCGAGCACGAGGGGGATGCCGATCCCCGCGGAGGCGGTGGCTCCCGCCTCACGCAAATGCGACCGGAAGATACCGACATCGAAGGACGCGCCGACGATGAACATGTACAGCACGAGCCCGAGCTGGCCGACGACATAGATGGCGGTCAGATTCGGATGGGTCACGGTCGCGTCGCCGACCGCCAGGACGGTCGGGAACAGCCACTGCTGCCCGGCGGGCCACAGCCAGCCGAGCAGCGAGGGGCCGAGCACGAATCCGGCGACCATGATCGCGACGACCTGGACTTGAGCCAGACGCCGGAACACCATCCACAGCAGCCGGTACACCACGAGGATGACCGCGATCTGCAGAAAGAAGTGTGTCGTGATCTCGAGCAACGAGGGCATGGGCTCAGCCCTCCGCCTCGGCTGCCGAGGCGGTTTCGGCGTCGGTGGGGGTTTCGAAGAACTCGGGCACCTTCAACGCCAGGGTCATGTCGCCCTCGACTTTGAGTGTGCCGGTGAGGAACTCGCGCATGGCGTCCCGGCTGCCGTCGGCGACGCCGACCCAGACCTCGCTGGTGGTGGTGAAGGTGGTGTCGGGTTCGGCGACGCCACCGGGGATGACCCGCCCTGCACCCTCGGCGATCTCGAACGCCCACACGCCCGGCTCGGCGGCGTCGGTGATCCGCCACTGCAGGGTCTTGGTCAAACCCACCGCTGCCGTGGCGATGAACCGCGTCGGCAACTGCTCGAAGATCTCCTCGATGGTGATCGACATCGTGCTATTTCCCTTCTGAATGGACAACGGCGAGTTCGTCATCGATGCGGGCGCGCCAGATCTGGTGCGCCGGTGCGACGCTCAGCGGTGATGCCGCCCGGTACGCGAGGTCGGCGATCCGCGCGGTTTCCTCGGCGCTGTGCTCGGCGATGACCTTGCAGGCCAGGTCCGTATGGCCGGCCTGATTGCCTGCCAGCTCGCGGCCGAAGGCCGCCATCGCGACACCGCCTGCCATGCGCCGTCGATGGTCCGGCGCGAGGTCGAGCAGCGCGGCCACCAGCCCGGCGTCGGCCCCACCCGCGTAGGCGCAGGCGGCCGCGGCCCCGCTCCACAGATCACCGTGCCGGTCCGCCGGATAGGCCGCGATCAGCCGCGCGACCCGTTCGACATCGGTGCCGCTGGTGAACCACAGGGCGCGCCCGACCCCCTGGTCGAAGACCTGCGCGCCGTAGGCACTCAACCGGCTCGGCACCCGATGCCGCTCGACCGTGTTCGCCCAGTGGAAGAACGCCTCGTGGAAGCCGTAGCCGTCGACGGCGAACCAGCCGAGGACACGGTCGAGTCCACCGACAGCGGCCTCGGGGAACCGGCGCATCCGCGCGTAGGCCAGGCCGGCGCCGATGTAGAGCAATGCGACATGCCGTTTGCCGGGGCCCGCGACGAAGTCGGGTAGCCGGGGGCGCCCCGGCGACAGGGTGTCGAGGACCGCCAGACCCATACCGACGCCTTCGTAGGCGAATCCACGTAGCACCGGGTCTACGGCGGCGACCTTGTCGGTGATGGCGGGGAAGCGCGGATCGCGCAGGGTCCCGTTGTAGCCGGCGATGAGCGCGTTCGCGACCGGCTCGAAATGGGTCAGCGCCTCGGGGGTGAAGCCGCGCCGATTGCCGACGGCCGCCGCGGACGGGATCCCGAACACTGTCTCGCGGAGCGCGCCGAACACGGTCATGACCGAACCTCGCGGCCGAGCTGTTCGGCGTCGGCGAGGCTGTGCCACCGCTGCCGGATCCGGGTGCGCCATACCTCGTAGGCAGGCTGATCGGGCAGCTCCGGCAGCTCCGTGCTCGTCGGCAGCGCGATTTCGGCGGCCACCTCGTTCGCCGATCTGGCCCACACGACATCGCAGGCCAGATCGGTGTGCGGGGCGGGCAGACCCGACTGCTGGCGCAGAACGGCGGCGAGGGCGATCCCGCAGGCGAAGTGCGACGCGTGCGGACCCGCGCCGGCCGCCAACGCCTCGACCATCTCCCGCGTCGTCACATCCTTGGCGTAGGCGCAGGCCACCCCGATCCCGCTCCACAGATCGCCCTGACGCGCGATGGGGAACGCGTCGACGGCGGCGAGGACCCGCTCGACATCGGCGGCGGTGGTGAACCACATGCTGCGACCGACGCCCTGGTCGAACGCGCGGCGCGCGTAACCGGTGAACCCGGCCGGGATCAGTTGCCGATCGAGGGTGCGTTCCATGGCGAAGAAGCCGTCGTGGAAGCCGTACCCGTCGAGCACCATCCACCGCAGGAACGGGTCGACGTCGTCGAGGTAGCGGACCGGGTTCCGCGGCAGCCGGGGCAGGGCGACGCCGATGCCGATATGGATGAGCATGCGGTAGGGCGCGCCGGGCCCGGCGAGGAATTCGGGCAGGCGGCGCTTGTACGGCAGCACGACGTCGAGCACCGCCAGGCCCATGCCCGCGCCCTCGTAGGCCAGCCCGCGCAGGTCCGGCGCGATCTCGTCGAGCCGCGGGAGCAGCCGCCGGTGGTCGGGGGTTTCCATGGCGGCGTAGAAGCCGTCGAGCAGCGTGGCCGGGACCGGCTTGATGGCGGCCCAGATCTCGTCCTCGTCGGGTTGCGGGCCGATACGGTCGGCGACGATGGCGTAGAACGTCTCCGGGGTCAGACCCATCGTCCGCCGGACGACAGCGGTGAGAACTTTGGTGATCATCGTGAGGATTCCTTCGGGGATTCGTCGGCCAGCTCGGCGATCAGCCGCTCCAGCTCGTCGGCGGGCACCTGGGCCAGCAGCGCCGCCAACTCGTCGTCGGGGCCTGCTGCGGGCGAGCTCGGCGCGGCGGGTGTGTCGGCCTCGGTGGTGGTGTCGCCGAACGAGACCAGACCGAGCACCCGCTGGGTGAGGCTGGTGATCGTGCTGCCCTCCAGCAGTTCGAGGACCGGCAGGTCGATCGACAGCGCGGGGTCGAGGCGGCGTTTGATCTGGATCGCCATCATCGAGTCGACACCGAGACTGCTGAGCGGGTCGTCCTCGCCGAAGTCCGCGACACCGAGACCGAGGACCGTGGCGGTCACCTGATGCAGGGTCCTGGCCAGGGCGGTGGGCCGCTGCGGCGCCGGGAGCGCGGCGAGGGTGTCGAGCAGCGACCCGTCGATACCGGCCGATCCCGCGTCGGCGGCGGTGCCGAGCTGGGCGAACAACGGCGGCAGGTTGCCCGCCACGGCCCGCACGGTCGCCCAGTCGGCGGTGACGGCTACCACGTGGGCGGCGCGCTGGTACAGCAGCCGCCCGAGGACGGCGACACCGGCCCGTGGCGTGATCAGGCCGATGCCCTGGTCGGCATAGACCTGTTCGAGGTCGAGTTCGTCGACCATGCCGATCGACCACGGACCCCAGCCGATGGTCATCGCGGGCAGACCGGCCGCCGTGCGGTGCGCGGCGAGCGCGTCGAGGAAGGCGTTGCCCGCGGCGTAGTTGCCCTGTCCCGGCTGGGCGATGGTCGAACCGGTCGAACCGAAGTAGACGAGGAAGTCGAGTGGTTCGTCGGCGAACACGCGGTGCACGAGCCAGCCACCGAGCAGTTTGGGCGCGAGCACCCGGTCGAAGGTCTCGCGCGACATCCTGACCAGCAGTTCGTCGCTGACCAGTCCTGCCGTGTGGACGACACCCCGGATGGGCTTCCCCTGTGCCCGGTAGTCGGCGTACCACTCGCGCACCCGGTGTTCGTCGGCGATGTCGACGGCGGCGATGCTCAGCCGGGCACCTTTGGCCTCCAGCGCCAGCAACGCGGTGACGGTGGCGGCGCGCGGGTCGGCGGGGTCGAGGGCTTCCCATTCCTCGCGGGCCGGCATCGGGGTGCGACCGAGCAAGATCAGGTCCTCGGCTCCCTGTTCGACCAGGTATCCGGCGACGAGCAGGCCGAGCGCGCCGAGCCCACCGGTCACCAGGTATCCACCGTCGGCACGCAGCCGCACGGGGAAGGGGTGGGTGAGGGTGTCGCTCTGGACGAGCCTGGCCAGGAACCGCGTTCCGTCGCGGAAGGCGATCTGGTCCTCGACGTCGCCCGCGGTGATCTCGGCGAACAGCGACACCGCCTGCTCGTCGATCGGCGCGCTCGCGTCCAGGTCGATCAGCCCGCCCCACGCCGAGGCGAACTCCTGATGGCCGATCACCCGGCCCAGGCCCCACAGCGGTGCCTGTTCGACCGCGATCGCGCGCGGGTGCCCGGCCACCGCCTGCGCGCCCCGCGTACCCAGCCATACGCGCGGGCGCTGACTCTCGCTCGCCGCGAGCGCCTGCATCAGCGCCGTGACCGAGTGCACGCCGGTGTCCTGGGCCGCCGCGAGCGCGGCCACCGCATCGTTCTCGGCGAAGACCGCGTCCAGACTCCACAGGTGCACGACCTGGTCGATCTCGGGCAGTTCGGCCAGCACTGTCTCGTAGTGCGCGCGGTCGGCCGCCGCGATCACGAACGCGCCGTCCTCGGCGAGGACATCGCGCACCGTCCCGGCCCGGACCAGAGTCGCCGCACCGCCGGCGTCGCGCACCCGCCGGGCCAGCCGCTCCCCCACGCCCGAGGCGTCGGTGAAGATCAGCCACCGGCCCGGCTCGCCGCTCGCGGTGTCGGTGAGCGGTTGCGGCGTCCACCCGATCTCGTAGAGGGTGCGGTCGATCTGGTCGACGCCGAGCCCGGTCGCCGCGGCGAGCGACCGCGCCCGGAATCCCTTGATTTCCACCAGGGTTCGGCCATCGGCGGCGCACAGCGCGATATCGCCGCAGATGTCGGCGGCATCGGCGCTGGTCACCTCGACGACCGCGCGCATGTCCTCGGTCGGAGGCGCCACGAAGGTGACCCGATCGATCCCGACGGGCAGGTACGGCACCGGCTCACCGTCGCGGTCGGCCGCGGCCAACGTCAGCTGGAACGCGGCGTCGACCAGGCTCGGATGACAGTGGTAGCCGCTCAGGTCGAGCGATTCAGGCACCGTGATCCGGCCGATCGCGACGCCTGGCCCGGCCTCGACCGCCGTCACGCAGCGGAACGCCGGGCCGTACTCGAAGCCCATCGCCGTGGTGCGCTCGGTGAAGTCGGCGGCGGTGAGGTGTTCGGCGCAGCGGGCGCGCACGGCCGCGAGGTCGTGGTGCGCCACGTCGGCCCGGTCCTTGGTCAGCCGGGCGGTCGCGTGCACGGTCCATTCCCGGCCGCCGTTCGGGGTCGCCAGGAAGCTGGCGAAGACCACCGAGCCGTCGTCGAGGTCGAGCGTGGTCCGTAGCCGGGCGTCGGCCACGGCGCCGAGGACCAGCGCTTTGCGCAGTTCGATACCCGTCACCGAGTACGTGCCTGCGCCGTAGGCGAGATCAGCGGCGGCGACAGCCATTTCGAGGTAGGCGGCGCCGGGCAGCACCACCGAGTTCTGGACTCGATGGTCGTCGAGGTAGCTCAGTGTCGCCACGCTGAGCTCCCGCTCCCAGACCTGGTCGGCGGCGTTGAGCCGCTGCCCGAGCAGCGGATGCGACTGCCGGTAGTGCCGGTCCTCGGTGGCCTCGATCGACTCGTTCCAGTAGGTCTCGAGCTGCCACTGGTAGTTCGGGAGCCGGACGAAGGCGGCGTCGGGGTCGGTCAGTGCGGACCACTCCACCTGGTGCCCGTGGCGATATACCGTGCCGACCGCGCCGAGCAGGGTCGTGTTCTCGGATTCCTTGCGCCGCAGGGTCGGCGCGACGAACCCGGTCTTGTCCGCCTCGGCGAGCAGTTCGGTCACCGAACCGGCCAGCACGGGGTGCGGGCTCAGCTCGACGAAATGGGTGTAGCCGTCGGCGATCATCTGCCGGACCGCGGCCGCGAACAGCACGGTGGCACGCACGTTCTGCCACCAGTAGCCCGCGTTCACGTCGCGACCGTCGATCCGGGTTCCGGTGACCGTCGAGTACAGCGGCACGCGGGCCCGCGCCGTGTCCAGGTCCCGCAAGCCGAGCTCGAGGTCGGGACGCAACGGGTCCATGTAGTGGCTGTGATAGGGCACGCGCACATTGAGGAACCGGTGGAAGACCCCGAAATCGGCGAGCTGGCGCGCCATTTCGCCCAGCACCTGCTCGTCGCCGGAGAGGGTGACGGCGCTGGTGCTGTTCACCGCCGCGACCGAGACCAGCGGACCCGCGTCCGCGACGCCGCGGTTGGTGGCCTCCTCGGTCAGATCGACCGCGAGCATGCGGCCCTGCCCGCTGGCCCGCTGCTGCAGGGCGCTGCGGTAGTAGGTCACCTTGACCGCGTCCTCGAAGCTCAGCACCCCGGCCAGATATTGCGCGGCGGCTTCGCCCGCGCTGTGCCCGACGATGGCGTCGGGCTCGACGCCCCACGACTTCAGCAGCTCGGCCAGACCGAGCTGGATCGCGAAGTTGGCCGGCTGGGCGAGCTCGGTCTCGGCCATCAGCGAGGAGTGCTCGTCGGCGAGCATCCGTTCGAGCAGCGACCATCCGGTGTAGCGCGCCAGCTCGGTATCGCAGCGTTCGACCACGGCGCGGAACACCGGCTGGGTGCGCAACAGTTCGTGCCCCATCGCCCACCACTGCGGTCCCATGCCCGAGCAGACGAACGCGAGCTTGCGCTCGGGCGCTGCCACCGCCTTCGCGGCGAGCGGACCGTCCGGATCGGGATCGGCGATGAACCGATCGAGCCGGGCGAGGGCCTCGGCGGTGTCCTCGGCGACCACCAGCGTCCGATGGTCGTGGTGGCTGCGCCGCAACGCGCTCGTGTGACTCACATCCGCCAGCCGGACATCGGCACCGGTGAGGAACTCGCGCAGCGCGCGGGCGGTGTCGATCAGGGCCGCCGAGCTGCGGGCCGACAGCGGGATCACCTGGTGTCGGCGGCCGGACCCTTCCTCGTTCGGGGCGGGCAGCGGCTCGGGCGCTTCGCGCAGCACCACGTGCGCGTTCGTACCGCCGAAGCCGAAGGAGTTGACCCCGGCGTGCCTGACTCCCGAGGTGACCGGCCACGGACCGAGTTCGGTCTGTACCCGCATGTTCATTCCGGCGAAGTCGATGGCCGGATTCGGTTCGTGCAGATGCAGATTCGCCGGGATCGTGCGATGCCGGAGCGCGAGCGCGGCTTTGATCAGTCCGGCGATGCCTGCGGCCGCTTCCAGATGACCGAGGTTGGTCTTGGCCGACCCGATGACCAGCGGCTCGCTCGAGTCCCGCTCCCCCGAGAGCACGGCGCCGATCGCGCCCGCCTCGATCGGATCGCCGACCGGTGTTCCGGTGCCGTGGGCTTCCACGTACTGCACCTGACCCGGCCGCACGCCGGCGCGCGCATAGGCCTGCCGCATCGCCGACTCCTGCGCCCGGCCGCTCGGCACCGTGATGCCGCTGGTGTGCCCGTCCTGGGACACACCGGAGCCGACGACGGTGGCGTAGATCGGGTTCGCGTCGGCGATCGCGCGGCTGAGCGGTTTGAGCACGACGACTCCGGCGCCTTCGCCGCGCGCGTATCCGTTGGCCGAGATGTCGAACGCCTTGCAGCGCCCGTCGGGGGCGAGGAACCCGCCTTTGGACTCGGCGATGTACATGTCCGGGGCGAGCATGACATTGGCGCCGCCGACCAGCGCGGTCGCGCACTCACCGTTCCAGATGCTCTGTGCGGCCAGATGCAACGCGACCAGCGAACCCGAGCACGCGGTGTCGACGGTGAGGCTGGGGCCGCGCAGGTCGAACGCGTGCGAGACCCGGTTGGCCAGCATCGTCATCATCATCCCGGTGGCCGAATGCGCTTGCAGCTCATAGCGGCTCTGTACGCCGTAGTTCTGCAGGAGCTGATAGTCCAGGGTGAATCCGGCCATGAAGACCCCGGTGTCGGTGCCCGCGAGCCGCTCGGCCGGTTCGCCCGCGTCCTCCAGCGCCTCCCACGCGGTGCGCAGCAGTAATCGCTGCTGCGGATCGAGCCAGACCGCCTCGCGCGGCGAGATGCCGAAGAACTGTGGATCGAATTGGTCGACCCGGTCGAGGAAGCCGCCGCGGAAGGTGGTCGTCTTGCCGAGCTTGACCGGATCGGGATCGTAGAACTTGCCCACGTCCCAGCGGTCGGTGGGTACCTCGCCGGTCGCGTCGACACCCGCGCAGAGCAGTTCCCAGTACGTGGTGGGATCAACCGCCCCGCCGGGAAAGTGGCATCCGATGCCGACGATCGCGAGAGGTTCGGGGGCATCGAGTGGCAGATCGGTCATGATTGTCCCTTTCGCGCGGCGCTGATCTCGGCCAGTTCCCCAGCGAGGTGGGAGAACAGGCCGTCGCGATCGCTGTGAATGAAGAAGTGGGGACCGGCGAACATGGTCAGCTGGAACGGCCCCGTCGTCTGGATCCGCCACTGTTCGAGGTCGGTGCGGCTCACCCGCACGTCGAACTCCCCGCCGTACACCGACATCGGCAGGTCGAGGGGCGATTGCCGGTCGAAACCGTAGGTGTCGCACAGTTCGAGATCGGCACGCAAGGTCGGCAACGCCACCCGCATGAGCTCGTCGTCGGCGACGACCTCAGGCGGCGTCCCTTCCTTCACCAGAATGGTTTTGAGCACGTCGTCGGGCATGTAGTGGACCTTGATATTGGGGTTCGGCAGCTGCGGCGCCCGGAACGCGGCGAGCTGCAACGCGGCAGGCGGCGGCGCCTGTTCCGCACGCAGCCACCGCGTCAGCTCGAAGGCAACCAAAGCCCCCATGCTGTAGCCGAGCAGCACGTACGGTCGGTCCAGGTGTGCGGTGATGGCCGCGCCGAACTCGTCGACGAGCGGATCGATGCGCCGATGCGCCGATTCGTCGGCCCGCACCCCGCGCCCCGGCAACTGCGCCGACCAGACCTCGATATCGGTGCCTGCCAACACCTCGGCCAGCGGCCGGAACACCGACGGTCCGCCGCCCGCGTAGCTGAAGCAGAACACCCGCAGGCCCGGATCCGGCTTCTCGCCGTAGCGCGCCCACCGCCGATCGGTGCTCGCCGGGGGACGTAACTGGTCGAGCAGCGCGGCCCGCTCGGCCGGTGAGAGCTGGGTCAGCCGGTCGCGTAATTCCGCGGCCGGCGGCCCGGACGTCATCGGCTCTCCTCGGCGACTGCCAGTTGGCGATGTCGATCGTGGGTGATCCAGGCCGGATCGACCGGGTTGGCCGGGTTCTCCTGCTCGTAGATCGCGATCAGCGTCCGCATCGTCTCGTCGGCCAGCCAGCGGGCGGCCTGCTCGCGCTTGGCAGGCTGGTCCGAGGCCGCGAATTCCGCGCTGACCTCGGCGATGAGCTGGCCGGACAACTGTTCGATGAAGCGCACATTGGCCGCGAACTGTTCGGCGAAGCGCTCCTCTGGCAGGTCGGCGGTCATCCCCAGGTGCAGTCGTGGCATGAAGTCGAAGTCGTAGAAGCGGATGAACGGATCCAGGTCGGTGCTGTCGTCGAGCACCGCCCATTCCCGCAGGAATCGCTGCACGACCGCGTTGGTCGTGCCGAATTTGCCGAGCCCCACCACGATCGCGGGCCGGTCGACCAGCCGCCGCAGCTGGTCGTGGAAGAACAGCAGTCCGGGCACCGCCCAGTACACCCCGGTATCCCAGATGACCTTGACGAGCATGACCCGCGCGTTGCCCATCAGCGGGTACTGCTTGTCGTAGATGCCCAGCCAGCCTTCGGCCAGCAGCAGGAACACCGTGTTGTGGATGGCGGCCCGGTCGGCGACGTCGTCGCCGTCGAGGGCGTGGCAGATCAGGTCGGTGATCAGGCCGTTGCTCACCGCGATCAGGTCGAGCCCCGGCGAGTACAGCGGGTCGAGGAACAGCCCGGATTCCCCTGCCAGACACCAGCGCTCGGCAGAGAAGACCTTCTCGCAGCCGTAGGAGTAGTCCTTCATCACCCGGAAGTCGGCCAGCTCGTCGGCGTGGGCGGCGACCATGTCCGCGCATTGCGGCTCGTGCGCCCGCAGCCAGTCCAGCGCCCTGGCGAAGGAGTTGAACGTGGTGAAGGGGTGCACTCGCGGATCGGCGACTATGCCGATGCTGATCGCGTCGGAGGCCAGACGGATCAGCCACACCCAATAGCCCTCGCCGAGCAGGTGATTGGTCGACAGTTCCCGGCGGCCCTCGACGATCCGCCCGCGCCAGGCCGGATCGTCGGACCAGTCGTCGATGTCGAGCGGGGCCGCGATGCGGAACCAGGCGGCGTTGGCCTCGTGCTCGAAACGCTTGCTCAGTCCGAAGCGCCGCTTGAGCATCCCGTTGCGGCCGGTGCCGTCCACGACCCAGGTCGCGGTCAGTGTCGTGTTGTGCCCGTCGGCACCCGCGACCGTGACCTGATGTGGCGCGTCGCCCTCGCCCATTTCGATCGCGGTGACCCGCGCGCCCGAACAGAACCTGATCCCGTGCTCGGCCAGCGAACGCCCGAGCGCGTTCTCCAACCGGCCGCGATCGAGCTGATAGGTGCCCACCGCTGCCGCGGGCCGCACCGAGTGCCCGAGTTCGACGCGCTGGGTGATGTCGCTGTTGTCGCCGTTGCTGAAGAACATCCGCAGCCCGAACTTGGGCAGCTGCTCCTCGGTGAGATGTTTGCCGAGGCCGAGTACTTCGCGCAGGTAGTAGCCGGCGATCTCGACGGTTGATTCACCCACCTTGTGTGTGGCTTCCGGCACCGGGTGATGCTGGCGTTCCACGACCACGATCGAAGTCTCCGGACGGGCCTTGCGCAGCTGCAGGGCCAGGGTCAGCCCGGCGACACCGCCGCCGACGACGACGACGTCCGCACCGTTCTCGAGCGATGACATGTCGTTCATGCCCGCACCTCCTCGTGTGCACCGAACCGGCCGAGGGTCGTCCACCGCTCGTCGACCGGATTGCCGGGATCGCGTTGCCGATACGCGGCGATCAGGTCGGTGACCAGCGGGTCGGCCGACCAGGCCGCGATCTGTTCGTGCTCGCCGAGACCGTCGGCGCGCAATCCCTCGATCGCGCGGCTGAACAACTGACCGGCGAGCTGTTCGAGGAAGGCCACGTTCGACGCCAACCGCGCGTCGAGCTCAGGGTCGGGCAGTCCCGCCGCCATGTCCTCGTGCAACGGACGCAGCCAGGTCAGCAGGGTGTACGGGTCGGCGAAGATATCGCTCGCGCTCACCTCGGCGACGTCGTGCCATTCCAGCAGGAACGCCTGCACGCGCGCGTGCACCGTCCAGGTCCGCTGCAGGCTCAGGAACGCGCTGGGGCTGGCCGCGAGCCGGCGGATCGCGTCGTGGAAGGCGAGCAGTCCCGGTACCGCCCAGTAGATCACGGTGTCCCAGATGACCTTGGCCACCATCGCCTGCGGATTGCCCATGATCCGGAACAGCCCGGCGTAGGCGACGAGCCAGATCTCGGCGAAGACCAGATACACCTGGTTGTGCGCGACCGCGAGGGTGGAGATGTCCTCGCCGGCGCGGTCGCGGGTGATCAGGTCGGTGATCAAGCCGTTGCTGATGGCCATCAGGTCGCCGCCGGAGGAGTACAGCGGATCGATCGAGACGCCCGCCTCCCCGGTCAAGGCCCAGCGGTGTGCCGAGTAGACCTGTTTGCACCCGTACGCGTAGTCGCGCATCACCCGGAAGTCCTGGACCCGGTCGCGCAGGTCGGCCACCGTGTCACCGCACTGCGGTTCCCAGGTGCGGAACCATTCGAGGGCGCGGTCGAGGGTGTTGAATCCCTCGATGGGGTGGATCGTGGCGTCGGCGACGATGCCGACACTGGTCGAGCCCGAGGCCAGCGGAATCAACCACACCCAGTATCCGTGACCCATCAGATGATTGGTCGACAGCCTGCGCATCCAGTCCTCGACCCGAGCGCGCCACTGCGGCTCGGCCGACCACTGGTGGATATCGATCTCGTGCTCGATCCGGAACCACACGGCGTTCGCGCGGTGGTCCACTGGTTTGGCGAGATCGAGTTTGCGTTTGAGCAGCCCGGTCCGGCCGGTGGCGTCGACGACCCAGCGGCTGGCGATGCGGCGACCCGTCCGGTCCTGGCGGAACTCGACGGTGTGGTCGGACCCGTCCTCGCGCAGATCCACCGAGCTGACCTGCGCCCCCTGCTCGAACCGCACGCCGAG
The DNA here is from genome assembly GCF_042650365.1 of Nocardia rhizosphaerae. Taxonomy (NCBI): domain Bacteria; kingdom Bacillati; phylum Actinomycetota; class Actinomycetes; order Mycobacteriales; family Nocardiaceae; genus Nocardia; species Nocardia rhizosphaerae. The sequence continues at coordinate 307,196 of NZ_JBHSBA010000015.1, read as the reverse complement.
CGCGGCGACCCGCTCGCCGAGGTGGTTCTCCAACCGGCCGCGGTCGAGCTGGTAGGACGGCAGCGGCGCCTCGTCGTTCTGTCCGTACTCGACCCGGCGCGCGATATCGGTGTTGCCCGCGGCCGGGAAGAACATCCGCAGGCCGTTCTTGCGCAGTTGATCGTTGTCGAGATGCTCGGTCAGGCCGAGCACGTCGCGCAGGTAGTGGGCCTGCACCTCGACACTGGACTCGCCGACCTTGTGCGTGGCTTCAGGCGCCGGGTGCCGCAGCCGTTCGAGCACCACGATCGACAGCTCGGGTTCGGCGCGCTTCAACTGCAGGGCCAGAGTGAGACCCGTGATTCCGCCACCGAGGATCGTCACGTCGACGTGCTCGGTCTCCTGTTCAGACATAGTTCGCCTCGGCATCTCGCTCGGCGGCGAGGTCCTGGCTCGCCGCGAGGGTCATCCAGCCTTCGCTGGTCGGATCGGTGATTCGCTGTTTGTGGTAGGTAGCGAGCATCTGCGCGATGAGCGGATCCCGCTGCCAGCGCTGGATCTGGGTGATCACGTCGTCGCGGTCGTAACGGCCGGTGTGCGCGGCGATCACGGTGCTCACCAACTGCCCGGCCAACTGCTCGAACCGGCGGATATTGGCCGCGAACCGTTCCTCGAATTCGGCGTCGCCGAGCTCGTCGGCCATCCCGGTGTGCAGTTCGACCATGAAGTTCAGCGGCGCGTACAGGTCGACGAATCCGCGTTCGAGCCGGCTCTCGTCGATCGACTCCCACTCCCGGAAGAACGCCTGCATCCTGTTGCTGATGTCGGTCAGCCGCGCCAACCCCGCCGCGATCTCCGGCCGGGATCCGATGAACCGGAACTTGTCCTGGAAGAACAGCAGGCCGAACACACCCCAGTAGAACGCGGTGTCCCAGATGACCTTCGAGGTCATGACCTGGGCGTTACCCATCACCGGATACTGGTTCTGGTAGATCGCCAACCACATCTCGGTGAGCCGCCGGAACATCGCGTCGTGGATCTGCGCCAGCCCGGTCACGTCCTCGCCGTCCATGGATCGGACGATGATGTCGGTGACCAGTGTGTTGCTGATCGCGATGAGATCGAGGCCAGGGGAATACAGCGGATCGAGGAAGATGCCGGACTCGCCGGTCGCACACCAGCGATCGACGCCGGAGAACACCTGTTCGGCGCTGTAGGCGTAGTTCTTCATCAGCCGGAAGTCCTTGACCTCGTCCTGATGCGCCGCGACCGCCGCCGCGCACTGCGGCTCGTGCTCACGCAGCCAGGCCAGCGCCTTGTCGAACGTGTTGAACTCCGTCATCGGATGCATCGAGTCCTCGGCGACGATGCCGATGCTGATCGATCCCGAGGCCAGCAGGATCAGCCACACCCAGTAGCCGTTACCCATGAGGTGATTGGTGGAGACCGCGCGATCGCCTTCGGTGAGCCGGTCCCGCCAGGCGGGATCGTCGCCCACCCAGTCGTTGATGTCGATGGGATGGGCGATGCGGAACCACGCCGCGTTCGCAGTGTGCTCGACGTCCTTGCGCAAGCCGAGTTTTCGCTGCAACAGCTTGTTGCGCCCGCTCGCGTCGACGACCCAGCGCGCCGATACCGTCCGCTCCCCTGCGCCACCGGTCAGCACGAGACGGTGGATTCCGCCGCCGGATCCGAGTTCGACCTCGGTCACCCGGCAACCGGACTCGAACTCGACGCCGGCGTCCCGGCACCGCGTCGCGAGTTCGTTCTCCAGCCTGCCGCGATCGAGCTGGTAGGTGTGCAGCGGCGGGAACTGTGATCCGCCGACTTCGAGCCGCTGGGCGAGGTCGGAGTTGTCGCCGTTGCTGAAGAACATCCGCAGCCCGAACTTGCGGATCTGGCGGGTGGCGAGATGTTCGGCGAGACCGAGCACGTCGCGCAGGTAGTAGGCGGCGATCTCCACGGTGGATTCACCGACCTTGTGCGTGGTCTCGGCGACGGGGTGGGCTTGCCGCTCCAGCACGAGAATTCGCGCGTTCGGCCTGGCCCGCCGGATCTGCAGGGCGAGGGTGAGCCCGGCGGCACCACCACCGACGACAACGACGTCGTAGAGATCGGGATGCTCGGACTGGCGGTCGAGCCGCTGTTGCAGAGCGGCGGCGAGAGTGGCTCGCTGCTGCTCGGACAACGTCGCGATACGTGGGTCTGCTGGGGTCATGACATCGCTCTCCTTTCCGGCGAACGATGGCCACCCTGCCCAGTGGCGGTTACACCGCTCTTACCCACGGTGAAACTGGACGATCGCCGAATTACCGTGTCTCACAGTGCATCTCGAGACAACATCGCGCGGTTCGGGTATAACCGTGAACGACCACGCCGCGGTGGCTCCCCGGACGAAAGGAGCTGATTCGCGATGCCGATTTCCGCCCCCCACACCACCCCCTCGACCGGACACTGGTGCCTCGCCGCCGATGCCCCCTACCGCGTCGAGTTCTTCGGCCCGTTCCAGGTCACTCGCTCCGACCAGGCCATCGGGTATCCACGCTGGCCCCGCGCGAGCGCACGAAAACTCCTGCAGTGGTTCCTGCTCAATCCGCTCACCCCGCGCAGCGGCGCCGCTCTCGCCGAGATCCTCTGGCCCGACCAACCGCACGCGCGCCGATCCAGCACGCTGCGCGTCACCGTGCACTGCCTACGTCAGCTCCTCGAGCCCTCGGCCAATCCCCGGCAATCGACGTTCGTGCTCGTCGACGAGCACGGCCGGTACCTGTTCGACCCGGCCGGCCACTGGTGGACCGACCTCCTCGAGGTCGAACACCTGCTTCGACACGCGGATGCGGCGCGCGCGGCCGGAAACGACGCGGTCGCCATCGGCAGCTATCAGCGCGCCCTCCGCTATCACGAGCGGGGCTTCCTCCCAGAGGGCGTCTACGAGGACGCGATCGCCGGGCACCGCGACGCGGCCGAACGACAGCATCGAACGATCCTCACGCACCTGCTCGAGCTGTCTCAGGCCATCGGGCTCGATTTCGAGGTCGGCCAGCTCGCGGCCAAGCTGCTCGACCGCGACCCCTACTCGGAAGCGGCGGTCCTCGCCCTCGCCGGAGCCAGCGTGCGCCAAGGCGACACGGTGCGCGCCGTCGCCGTGCTCGACCGGTTCATCCACACCGTGCGGAGCGAGCTGGCGACGTCGCCGAGCGAGCAAGTCCTCGCGCTTCGACAGCGTGCCCACGGGGCCGGATAGCCCTGCCGGGCACCGCTATCGACCACTCCCGGCACTGTGCGCGGCGCTGACCGCCCGACACAATCGCGCGAGCCGATCAGCCTCGCCGGAGGTTCCGATATCGTCGCCCATCTCCCGCACGACGGCGATGAACAGCGTGTCCGCGGCCACCAGCCGTGGTTCGATGTGCCCGAAGACCTCGAGTGTCACGATGCCGAGCAGCTTGGCCCAGTACAGCTCGAACAGCCAGACCGCGTAGGCAGCGTCGGCACCGAGCAGTCTGTGCCCGTGCGTCGGCGCCGACTGGTCGTAGGCTCGCAGGAAGTCGGCGTCGAGATCGCCCTTGACCGGTCTGGACAGTGGGTACTTCTGCCACATCCGATAGAAGATGCCGCCGAAGAAGTCGGCGAAGCGCTGCACGCCGTCGGCCGGTGCGGCGGCGAGGGCCGCGCGGACGATCGGATGCGCGTCGAGCCCGTTGTGCGCCGAGGACTCGACAGCGTTGCGGTGCACCCCGAATCCGACGACGAACTCCGCCTTGCTGGCGTGCGCCCACGCCCGGAATATCGTCATCGCCGCGACCATCTGCGCGGCGGGATCATCGTCGCCGTAGTCGGCGACGATGGCGGCCATGGCGTCGACCACATCGGCGTAGAGCGAGTGCGCGACCAGCACATTCAGCGCGGCGACATTGTCGACGTAGCGGTACAGCGCGGGCGTCGAGAGCCCCATGCGTGCCGCGACGGCGCCGAGCGTCAGCGACTTGCCCTCCGACAGCAAGTCCCTGGCAACCTGCACGATCTCCTCCACCGTCGCCTGCCGCAATCGCTCACGGCGATTGTGGGGACCGCCAGACATTCGACCGTGTTTTAGCGGAAGTATCACAATAGTCCATTCTATGTCACTGTCTGCGCAGGCACATGTTCACCTACCCGCCCTGACCAGGGATTCTATGCGGCAATCGGTGATTGACAACCCAGTTAAGTGCATTTACCATTGCAAAAGCCGTTTATCACGAAACGTGTCCGCAGCTATAAAAATGGGGGCGTGCATGACCGATTACCCCTTATCCGCATCTCCCGGCCAGTATCGCGAAGAAATTTTCCGAGCCTACCTCTTCGGGCCGTTCCGGGTCTTCCGCGGCGATCACCCACTCGGCGCGGCGACCAAGCGCCGCACCAAGTCGTTGCAGCTTCTCAAGATCTTCCTCCTGTCCGGCGGCCGCCCGCTCGCCATGGACGAACTCATCGAGCATTGCTTTCCCGACGTTCATCAGGACAAGGCGGTCAGCAACTTTCACGTGGCGATGCACAGCCTGCGCCGCATGCTGGAACCAGATCTCAGCCCCCGCGCCTCGTCCTCGTTCCTGCACCGGTCGAACGCCACCTTCTACCGACTGGAAACCAACGGCACGTGGTGGACCGACGCCGGCGAGGTCGATCGACTCTTCCAGCTGGCCCGGCTGAACGACGAACGCGAGAATGCCGGTCTCGCGACTTTCTACTACAGCCGGGTCGCCGCCTATTGCGTTCGCCCTTTCCTGGAAGGCGACGCACCGGCCGACTGGCTCGACGTCGATCGCAGGCGATACACCGCGATGAATATCGAAGCACTGACCCGGCTGATCGAATTGCATATTTCCAGTAACGAACCGAGCGAAGCCTACGAATATTCGCATCAATTGGTACGCGTCGATCCGAGAAACGCAATCGCCAGGGCGACCCTGGAGCTGGAGCGCCGGACCGGCGCGCCCGACGGGCGGCGCGTCGCGTGAATGTGTTGCTCGCCCACGAGCACGGCGGGCGAGCAATACATCGGCAACCATCGTCCGCGCTGCCCTACGCCTCGTCGATCTGCTTGGTGAAGCGCGGCAGGAACAGCGCGACCACCGCGGTGACCGCGACGACGCCGGCACCGACCCACACCGCCGGCGTCAGCCCGTCCACGTAGTCGCGTGGCGCACCGTAGGACCCGTACGAGGCGAAGACCGACGCAAGCGAGGCGACACCCATCGCCACGCCCACCTCGCGCACCGTACTGCTGATACCCGACGCCATGCCGTGGTCGACCGGTTTGGCGCTGTCCATCACGATCGTCGCGGTCGCCGCGAAGGCCAGGCCCATCCCGGTGCCTGCGAGCACGAACGGCACGACGAAGATCGAATACGGCGAGTCCGGCTCGGTGACCGCGGCCAGCCAGCCGAGCGCGACGGCGAGGAAGGCCAGGCCGCTGGCGATCAGCACGCGCGGGCCGACCCGGTCCACGATCAATCCCGCGATCGGGGACACCACCATCGGCGCCAATGTCCACGGCAGGGTGCGAAGCCCCGCTTCGAACGGCGAATCGCCCTGGACGACCTGGAAGAACTGCGCCAGCAGGAAGATCGAGCCGAACACACCGACGGAGAACCCGAACGAGATCAGATAGCTCAGCGAGAGCGCGCGTGACTCGAACATACGCAGCGGCAGCATCGGGCTGGTGGTGCTGCGCTCCCAGGCGACGAATCCGACGAGCAACGCCGTGCCACCGATCAGGGCGGAGAGCACCCACCGCGAGGTCCAGCCGTCATCGGCACCGTGAATCACACCCCACACCACCGCGAGCACGCCACCGGCCGAGAGCAGCAGACCCAGCAGATCCAGGCGGCGGGCGACACCACGCGACTCGGTGAGCACCGCGGCACAGAACGGCAACGCCACCAGCCCGACCGGGATATTGATCCAGAAGATCCACTGCCAGCTCAGACCGTCTACGACCGCACCACCGATCACCGGCCCGAGCGCGATGCCGACGCCGGTGATGCCACCCCAGATCCCGATCGCCGCACTGCGCAGTCGATCCGGCACCGCCGCCGCGAGCAGCGTCAGCGACAGCGGCATGACCGCCGCGCCACCGGCACCTTCGAGCGCTCTGGCCGCGATCAACATCCATGGCTCGGTCGCCAGCGCGCAGGCAACCGAGGCGACCATGAACAGCGCGAGTCCGCCGAGGAACATCCGTTTCCGGCCGACCCGGTCACCGATCGCCGACGCGGTGAGCAACAGCGAGGCGAACGACAGGGTGTAGGCGTTGACGAACCACTGCAGGTCGGCCAGCGACGCGCCCAGTTCCGCCTTGATCACCGGCAGCGCGTTGGTCACGACGAGGTTGTCCAGGGTGACCATGAAAACGGGGACACCGACCGCGACGATCACCGCCCCCAGCGGCTTCGAAGTCCCCTTCCCGGTTACCGCAACGGTGTCGGCGGAGTCATCGCCGGAATCGATAGTCCGAGTCATCTCAGTCCTTGTTTGTATCCACTGATAACTTACGGTGGCGCCAGTGTTATGCATCGACTGATAAGCTGTCAATAGATTCAGCACGGGAAGGCAGACGGGCTATGGAAGGCCGCAGAACGCGGATGACCGCGGCGCAGCGCAGCGCTCAGGTACTACGCGCGGCGGTCACCGCTTTCGCCGAATCCGGTTACGCCGCAACGAAAACCGACGAGATCGCGCGCCGTGCCGGAGTTTCGCAGCCCTACGTCATCCGCCTGTTCGGCACGAAGCAGCAACTCTTCGTCGCGGCCCTGCACGAGGTCTGCGAACGGATCGAGCAGGTCTTCCGGGCGGCCGAGATCGACCCGGACGATGATCCCGACCAGGCACTACGCACGCTCGGGCGAAGCTTCGAGGTCTTCCTCACCGAGCGTGAACTCCCCCTCGTCTTGCTGCACGGCGCCGCCGCGAGCGCCGACCCCACGATCGGCGAACACATGCGCGCCCGCTTCGGCCGCATCTACGCGCTGATCGGCGACCTCACCGGCGCCGAACCACTCGAGGTGCGCCGGTTCGTGGCCATGGGCATGCTGCTGACGATCATGACGGCCATGCGGGTTGCGGGCCCCGAGGCGGTTCCGACACCGTGGGCAATGGAGATCCTCACCGACCTGCGCGCGGAGGCAGGCCCGGTCGGCTGACCGGGCCGCGCCGGGCGCAGCGTCGGACCACCCAGCTCACCGATGACCGAAAGATCCGACGGCCGGACCGGTCCGGTTGCGGGCTGCTACGTGATGACACCAGTGCGGCACCTCCCACACACATCCAGAGAGGCGGTATGTGGGTACCGAACCGGCCGGGAGGTACTTTCGAAAGTCACGCCCACCATCCGTGTGGCGGCGTTGTCGACGAACTCGTCAGGGTGCCGAAACTGCTGGTCCGGGCTCTGGAGCGGGCTCCACGGGAACACCGGGGGCGGCCAGTGCGGACTCGTCCATATCCCCGCGGCGGATGGTGCACACCGCGACGACCGCCGCCAGGGCGGCCAGCGCGGCGGCGCCGAGCAAGACCTCGTGTAGAGCCGTGATGAACGCGGTCCGGGTCGCGTCGGTGGCCGCCGCCGTCAAGAAGCCGGGCACCGCGTCCACCACCTGCTGACCGGCGCCGACGGCGATCGCCTCGGCCGCCTCCTGCTGTCTGTCACCGATCTGCGCGGCCAGTTGGGTCTCCCCGAAGGCCGCGACCACCCTGGCGTGGAACACGGCGCCGAACGCGGCGACCCCGATCGCCATACCCGTCTGCTGCATGGTCTCGTTGATCCCCGAGGCCATGCCCGCTTTGCCCGGCGTGGTGACCGCGATCGCGATCGCCGCCCGCGGCGGATTGAACAGTCCCATGCCGAACCCGATGGCGACCATGGCGGGAATGAGCGCGGTCCAGCCGGTCGACTCGTCGACGAGGAGCACGGCCCCGAGTCCGAGCGCGATCAGCAGTTGAGACAGCCCGACGAGCGGTCCGGGCGCGGCGCGGGCGGTCAGCATGCCGGCGACCACCGCCGCGGCGAACAGTGTCAAGGTGAGCGGCAGGAAGCGCACACCGCTGGCGAACGCGGGATACGACAGCACGTTACGCACATAGGAGATCAGCAGGAACAGGGCGGGCATGACCGACATCGCCGACAACGTGGCGACGATCGACAACCCGTTGAAGGTGCGATTGCGCAGCAGCGCTGGGTCGAACATGGCGGCGGGGCCAAGGCGCCGCTGCACCACCGCGAACACCACGAGAAGCGCCGCCGACGCGCTGAAGCTGCCGACGACCGACACGCTGGTCCACCCCGCCGATTCGCCCCGCATCAGCGCGAACACCAGGAAGAACAGCGCCGCCGAGAAACTCGCCATACCCGCCCAATCCACCGACGGCGCCGACGGATCGCGTGACTCGCGCATCCGCCATCGGCCGATCGCCAGCGCCAGGACTGCGAACGGGACATTGACCAGGAAGATCCATCGCCAGCTCAGCGCTTCGGTGAGCGCACCGCCGATCAGCGGGCCGAACGCGATGGCCAGCCCGACCACGGCGCCGAACACCCCGAATGCCTGTCCGCGGGCCCGGCCGCGAAACTCGTGACCGAGCAAGGCCGGTCCTACCGCGAACAGCACGGCTCCACCGAGTCCCTGTGCGAACCGCGCGGCGATGAGCATCGGGTCGCCGGTCGCCAGCCCGCAGGCCAGCGAGGCGATGGTGAACACGACCATGCCCGCCTGGAAAACCCGGCGCCGGCCGATTCGGTCGGCCAGCGACCCGGCCGCGAGCAGTACCGCGGCCAGTCCGAGTGCGTAGGCGTCCAGGATCCATTGCAGCGCAGTGAAGTCGGAGTCGAAGTCAGCGCGGATATCGGCGAGGGCGACGTTGACGACGGTGAGGTCGAGCATGAGCATGAAGGTCGCGATCGCGACCGCGGTCAGTGTCCAGCCGGCACCGGTGCGGTGGGTCGTCGGATCGTGGCTGGCGGCGTTGGTTGTCACGGTGTTTCCTCGGGTTCGGCGGATTCTCTGTTCGGTGGTCACCTGGTCAGGTCGGCGACCAGTGCGCTCGCGCACCGGTCGGCCAGGGCGGTGACGGTGAGGGCGGGCGGTACCGCGCCGGTGGAACCGGGAATCAGGGCACTGTCGACGACATGGAGGCCGGGATGACCCGCGACGCGGCCGTAGCGGTCGGTGACGGCACCGAGCACCGCCCCGCCGAGCGCATGCGAGGTCACGGTCGGTAGGGCGAAGGTCGGGGTCGGCGCTGGACGGACCGCGTCGATCTTCGCGAGGGTCGCGCCGATGCCGGAGCTGACCGCGGCGATCGCAGGATCGGCCGCGGGCCAGTGGATCTCGGTTCGATCGGTCGGCGCGTCATAGCGAATCGAGCCGAGGGGCGGGGTGATGCCGACCGCGAGCGCGTTGCGGGTCAGCTCCCCGGCGACGGGAACACCGAGAGGAAAGCTCAGCAATGTCACCGGGGTCGTCGCCCAGTCGGTGGCGACGATGTGGGCGGGACCGCCCAGCGAACCGTGGACAGCACCCGCCCCGATCGCGACGTGGTCACCGGCCGTCCCCCAGTACCGGCCGACCGTCTCCGGCAGGCCGGGCAGATCGCCGCGCGCCCGCGCCCGCACGAGCAACCTCGTGGTGCCCAGCGAGCCCGCGGCGAAGACCACTGTCCGCGTGGTGATCTCCCCCGTCGTCTGCGGGCGGCCGGCGAGATCGAGGACCTGGTAGCCGACGCGGTAGCCGACGCCGTCGAGCCGCACACCGGTGACCTCGTGCATGGCGCGGACGGTCACCGCCCCGGTCGCCTCGGCCGCGGCCAGGATCGTGCGGTCCACACTGTGTTTGGCTCCGCTGTTGATTCCCAGCATGCAGTCGCCCACGGTGGCGGAGGGACGCACCCGGCCGCGTAGTTCCTCGCGGACGATGTCCCAGTCCACGGCCAGCGTCGGCCGCTGTGTCGCCAGCCCCGCGTGCCGGCAGGTGTCGTCGAACGCGCGCGCGCCCGCGTAGGCCTCGGTGGCGAGGATGTCGTCGGGAACGGCGCTGCCGCCGAGCAGGTCCCGTGCCCGCGGATACCACACCCGGGCCATCTCCGCGTAGTCGAGGCGGCCACCGAAACTGGCGTCGAACAGGTCGGCGCGCGGGGCCATCAGCACGGTGTAGTTCACCAGTGAACCGCCACCGACCCCGGCTCCGGCGAAGCACGTGATCCCTGAGCCGACCGCGACCTCGAGCACACCGGTCGCGGCAGCAGGGACCCACAGTGCGCGCGCGTCGGGATTGCCGGTCGTGGCGAACGTGTCGCCCGAGGGGCTGATCTGCCAGCGTCGGCCGCGTTCGAGCACGGTGCAGGAGATACCCGCCTGTGCCAGCCGCAGCGCCGTCACCGCGCCCGCGTACCCGCTCCCGATGACGACGACGCCGAGGGCCTCGGCTGCCACGCGCCCGGTGCCGAGGCCTGTCGCCGCCGCGGCGACCACCCCGGTCGCACCGCGCAACAACTGGCGCCGGGTGGGTCGCGGCGCCGGCCGGGTCACCGCGGGCTCGCTTCGAGGTGCGCGTGCAGCCGGTCCGGACCGGCATGGACACCGAAGTGGTCGGTATCGAGTAGATGCAGCCGGAACGTTCCGCGTGTATGGGCGCGCCAACCGTTCGCCGACGCGGCGGGCACCAGCGGATCGCGCAGACCGGCCACGACACTGACACCGCAGCCGACGGTGGCCGACCGGGGTGCCCGGTAGCGTTCGACCGCCCGGAAGTCGCCGCGCAGCGCCGGAAGGTACATGGCGCGAGCCTCGCGATCGTCCATGAGCCCGCGATCGGTGCCGCCGAGTGCGCCGATCCTGTCGAGGAAGGGGCCGTCGGCGAGTTCGTACAGGTGGGGTCGACCCGCCGCGATCGACGGTGGGCGCGCGTTGGTGACCGTGAGCCGCGTGACCGTGGTCGTGCCGTCCGCCTCGAGGGCTCGGGCCAGCTCGAAACCGATCAGCGCGCCCATACTGTGGCCGAGCAATTCGACCGTACCGGGGTCGATGGCCCGGATCTCCGCGGCGATCGCGTCGGCGGCGGACTCGATGTCGCCGATCTGCCGTTCCCGGTGGCGGTCCTGGCGTCCCGGATACTGCACCGCGACCACCTGATGACTCGCGGCCAGGGAGGCCCCGAGGCCCCGGAAGAAGCCTGCTGTTCCCCCGGCGTGCGGAAGACAGACGAGGACCCGGCGGCCGGCAGCGGGTCCTTCCGGCACGCGCAACCAGCGCGCCGAGCGCTGCCCCGTCACCGATCCTCCGGTGGCGACACGCGCAGCCACATCTGCGCGAAGCCGTAGGAACCCTGCTGGGTGCGCAGCCGAGCCGGGCGTTGCGGGTCGAGCGCGAACCGGTCGAGAACCGGGTAGAACGCACGGAAGGTGGTCTCGGCGAGCAACCGGGACAGCGCGGCGCCGGGACAGAAGTGGGCGCCTGCGCCGAAGGCGAAGTGGCGGTTGACATTCGGACGGTCCAGGTCGATCTCGTCCGGATCGGTGAACTGGCGAGGATCGCGGTTGGCCGCACCCAGGACCACGTGAACCAGCGCGCCGGCGGGGATGACGGTGTCGTGCAGGGTCACCTCGGTGAGCGTGCGGCGCAGCAACCACTGGGTGGGGCTGTAGACACGCAGGTATTCCTCGATGAACGCGGTCGTCAGGGCCGGATCGGCGCGCAGTTCGGCGGCCAGTTCCGGTGTGCGCAGCAGCATCTCGATGCCACCGCCGAGCAGGTTCATGGTCGTCTCGTGCCCGGCCGCGATGAACGACCAGGCCATCGTCACGAGCTCGTCGCGGGTCAGCGCGCCGTTCTCGTGCTCTTCGACCAGCTCGCCGAGAATGTCGCCGCGGTTGGGTTTGCCCCGGCGTTCGTGCGCGAGTTCCTCCATGTAGTTGCTGAACTCGACGACGTCTTCGAAGAAGCCCGGTACCGTGTCGGGGTCCAGACCCGCCGACACGGCGAAGGAGTTCATCACCGCCTGCGACCAGCGGCGCAGGTCCGCCTTGCGGTCGAGAGGTACCCCGAGCATGCCGCCGACCACGCGCAGCGGCAAGGCGGTGGAGTAGGCGTCGACGAACTCGACGCTCTCGTGCCGGTAGAGGTCGGCGAGCAGTTCGTCGACCAGGCCGCGGACCCAGCCGCTGAGCTGGCGCACCAGCCGGGCGTTGAAGGCCTTGTTGGTGGAATGCCGCAGCCGGGTGTGTTCGGGTGCGTCCCGATTCACCAGCATCGGCAGGTTCATGTAGTTGTCGCGCTGGATCTGGGAGGAGAAGCGGGCCTTGTCCTTGAGGGCGAGGCCGACGTCGTCGTAGCGGCTGAGGACGTAGACGTCTTCGCCGTCGGGGGTGTAGTCGGGCATGAGGTATACCGGGTGATCGTCGCGGAGTCTCCGGTAGATGTCCCACGGCCGCAGCCGGTATTCGGGGCAGGCCAGATCGATCAGGGCAGTCGGCACGATGGTGCTCCTTCGGGGTCGGGTCAGCGCTGCGTGGGTGCGGGGACGAAGCCCGCGGCGACGAACGCGTCGAGGTAGCGATGGATCAGTGCCCGGTCCAGTGGTGGGCAGACGATGCCGAGTGGCTCCAGGATCGATCTGGTCAGGGCGGACTCGGAGAACGGGAGCCGGACGTCGTCGACCGACTCGTGCAGGAACGGGGTGAGCCCGACCAGGGCCATGGTGCCGGCGCGACGGTTCACGACCCGCTCCCGCCACTGGTCGAACGGCATTGCGGTACAGGGGAAGCCGTACTCGGCGAGGTGGTCGAACAGCTCGGTCCAGCCGAGCTGCTGCGGGTGGACAAGGTGGTAGGTGCCGCCGATCGCGGCCTCGGCGCGGGTCAGCGCGACGATGCCGCGGGCGACGTAGTCGATGGGGGCAGGCTGCAGCGGCATCGGCGCGCTGATCGGCGCGATCGCTGCCTCGACGCAGCCCTTGATCATGAGGCTCAGATGGTCTTGCCGGTTGAACGCGCCGGTGGCGCTGTCACCACCGGTGTTGATCCGGTGGATGGTGGTCGGGACGCCACGCTCGTACGCGATCCTGACCAGCTTCTCGGCCACCCACTTCGACTGCGCGTAGCCGACGGCGAGCGGCCCGCTGGTGTCGAGTTCCGCTGTCTCGGTGACGGTTTCGGCCGTGTAGCTACGGGAGGAGAACACACCGACGGTGGAGATGAAATGGACCGGCCGCGGCGCCGCGAGGGTGGCCAGGCGCAAGACCTCGACCGTCCCGTCGACATTCGCCGACGCGAGCCCGTCGTAGGGATAGGTCCACTTGACCATGCCGCCGCAGTGCAGAATCTGCCCGATCATGCCGTGGACGGCGGTGAACGCCGCGTCGGACAGACCGAACCGCGGCTGGGCGAGATCACCGACCAGCGGGACGATCCGGTCCCGATGAGTGGTGGCGTCGAGACCGTATTTGGTCAGGTTGGCGACGATGCGCTCGCCCGCGTGGAGCTCATCGTCGGCGCGGACCAGGCAGATGACGAGGTCATCGGTGGTGGTGAGTAGTTCGTCGAGCAGATGGGCGCCGACGAACCCGGTGGCGCCGGTGAGCAGGGTCGCGGCCGGGGCATCGGGGTCGGTAGGCCCGGTCGCGGTGATCTCCGGGGGCAGCTGCGCCTTGGCCGACATCTGGTCGACGGTCATGATCCGGGACCGGCCCCGGCGCCGGGTCGGCGCACTCGCCGCCGATGGTGCGTCCGGCTCGCGAACCTGCGGTGCGGTGGGGAACTGGTCGGCGATCCATCCGGCCAGCCCGTCGAGGCTGCCCGCGTCGAACATCGTCTCGGTGTCGAGCTCGAGGGAGAACCCGTACTCGACACGGTCCTTCAGCTCGATGAGCATCAGCGAGTCGAGGCGTTCGACCAGCGATTCGGTGGGTGCGAAAGTGTCTTCGGAATTCTTGGTGATCCCGGCCAGCGCCGCGCGCAGGAACCCGAGTGTGCGGGCGACGCGTTCGGTGCGGGCGAGGCGGGCGAGTTCGCCGGTGTCCATTCTTGGTTTCGCGACCGCGGGCGCGTCGCCGGTGTGCACCGCCGCCGCCATCCGGTCCAGCATCGCGGGACCGACCTGGGCGAACGACACTCCTTCGAGGTAGCCGAGTGCGGTGCCGTCGGCGTCGTACAGCACCACATCACCGACGATCTGCCCGTTCGGCCCGGTCTCCGCTCGCGCGGTCGCCCGCACCTGGCCGGTGGGCGTGCTCGTGCGCATCGCCATTCGCCGGTATCCGGTGCCGAGCCGCAATGGGCGATCCGGGCTCGGCGCCGCGCCCGGATCGTCGGCGGCGAGCGCGACCAGCTGGACCGCCGCGTCGAGCAGCAGCAGCTCGGGCCGGACGCCGGCCGCGACTCCGCGAGTGCCGGGGCCGGGCGGGGTGAAGGTGGCCGTGGCATGACCGAGCCCGCCCCGCGCGTCGTCGATGAGCTGGAAGCTCGGGCCGAGCCGGAACCGCGGGTGCCAGAAGTCGGCGTAGAACGCGGTCGTGTCGAAGGTTCGTGTCGGCCGGGCGGGATCGGGTTCGCCGAGGCGGGGAAGCCGAACAGACGACGTGTCCACCACCGCGGAGACAGCGGCGGTGACGTGCTGATGCCATCCACCGTCGGTGCCTCGGCTGTACACCGCGACAGTGCTGTCACCGCCGGTTCCGGTGACCGAGATCTGCACGGTGGCGACCGCCGCCGGCCGCAGGACCAGCGGCCGGTGCAGCTGCAAGGAGTCGATGCCGACGTCGGCGCCGAGCTGCTGCGCGCCCACGCGCAGGATCAGCTCGATGAAGACCACACCGGGGACGACATATTCGCCGTGGACGAGGTGCTCGACCAGGAAGGGCAGGTTCGCGACGGACAACGTCGTCTCGGCGACGAGCCCGCCGGTGGCGAGGGCGGTGAAACGCGGGCACAGGGGCCGCTCGGACAGCACGGGCGTCTGCGCCGACCCGATCGGCCAATAGCGTTGCCGCTGGAAAGGATAGGTGGGCAAGCCGACCGGTCGTGCGGGCCGCGCGGTGGCCACCCGCCAGTCGATCGCGGCGCCGGCACACCACACCGTCGCGACGGCGGCGGCCAGCGCGCGGGCCGGATCGGCACCGTCGAGCGAGGCGACGTGCACTCTCTCGCCGCCGGTCGGCCGGGTCGCGGCGCCCAGATCGATCACCAGGGTCGGTTCCTCGACGATCGCGCCGATGGAAGGCTGGTCGGATCCGGCGGGAGCGGGAT
This sequence comes from Nocardia rhizosphaerae, assembly GCF_042650365.1. Taxonomy (NCBI): domain Bacteria; kingdom Bacillati; phylum Actinomycetota; class Actinomycetes; order Mycobacteriales; family Nocardiaceae; genus Nocardia; species Nocardia rhizosphaerae. Next base: position 291,947 of record NZ_JBHSBA010000015.1, on the reverse strand, counting down.
CGAGTGCTGCCCAGAAAGCAGGGCTGGTGAAATGCGCGGGATCGAGCCCGGGCCGGTCTGCCAGCACGAGGTCGACCGCCGGTGGACGGAGTTCGAGCGCGGCGGTGTCCGGATCCGTGGCACGGCCGTCGACCAGTCGCGCGCCGTCGGCGACGGAGAACACCCCGGCGACGGCGCCCGCCGCGTATTCGCCGATCCCGGATCCGATCACCAGTTCCGGTTCGATTCCCCTGGCCCGCCACCAGGCGCCGAGCGCGACCGAGATCAGGTAGCAGGCGAGTCGGTCGACGTCCGGTTCGGCGATCCGCCTGCGGTGTTCGGCGGTATCACTGAGCAGCACCTCCAGCGGGAACCCGGTCGCCTCGGCGACACTGTCGGCGGCGGCGGTGGCCGCCGGATCGTGTCCGTAGACGCCGCCGAGCACCCCGGCCCGGTGACCGGGTCCGTCGGCGATGTTGAACGCGATACGTGGTGGCGCGTCGGTGCGACGACCACTCAGCACCGCGGAGCCCGGTTCGCCCGCCGCCACCGCGCGCAGGCCCGCGAGCAGCTCGGTCCGCGTCGCCGCGACCACGGCGGTGCGCTCTGGCAGATCCGCGCGACCGGTATCGGCGGTCCATGCCACCTCCGCCGGACCGAGCTCGGCGTGCCGGTCGAGGAAGCCGGCCAGCAGCCGCGCTGAGTCGGCGACCGCGGCCTCGGTGTTCCCGGCGAGCTTGACCACCACCGGTTTCGGCGTGCTCGACACCGGACGTGGTTCGGCCGGTGCGGGCGCGGCGGCCAGCACGGCATGGGCGTTGGTTCCGCCGAAGCCGAAGGACGAGACTCCGGCGATGCGCTCGTCGCCGGTCCAGCCCGTCGATTCGGCCACGACCCGCACGGGCAGACTCGCCCAGTCCACGTGCGGATTGAGCGCGACCAGATTGCGCTGTGCCGGGATCATGGCCCGATCCATGATCAGCGCCGTCTTGATCAGCCCCGCGATCCCGGCCGCCGCCTCCAGATGCCCGATGTTCGTCTTCACCGAGCCGATCACGACGGGATCGTCCATCGGCCTGCCCGCACCGAGCACCGCGGCCAGTGCCCGCACCTCGATCGGATCACCGAGTGGTGTTCCGGTGCCGTGCGCCTCGACGTAGCCGACCTCGCCGCCGGTCACCCCGGCGCGACGCAACGCGGCCCGGACGACCTCCTGCTGCGCGCGGCCGTTCGGCACGGTGATGCCGGCCGAGCGGCCGTCCTGATTGACTGCGGTGCCCTTGACCACGGCCAGAATCCGGTCGCCGTCGGACACGGCCGCCGACACCCGTTTCAGGACGACCACACCGCATCCCTCACCGCGAACATAGCCATCGGCACCGGCGTCGAACGTGCGGCACTGCCCCGACACCGACAGCATGCGCGCCTTCGACAGCGCCATCGTCGTCGCCGGTGACACCATCACGTTCACCCCGCCGACCAGGGCGAGGTCCGACTCGCCCGAACGCAGACTGGCGCACGCCAGATGCAGCGCGACCAGCGACGACGAGCAGGCGGTGTCCACCACGACGCTCGGGCCACCAAGCCCGAGCGCGTAGGACAGCCGATTCGCGCCGAAGTTCGCGGCGTTTCCGGTGGCCGCGTAGGCATCGACACCGCCGAGCCCGGTGGCGGACAGCCCCGCATACGCGTAGTCACTCGGTCCCATCCCGACGAAGACACCGGTGGCCGACCCGCGCAGCGAGTCCGGTGCGATACCGGCGTGCTCGAGCGCGGACCAGCCGACTTCGAGTACCAGCCGGTGCTGCGGGTCCATCGCCTCGGCCTCGCGCGCGGAGATCCCGAAGAGTCCGGCATCGAATGCGGCCACGCTGTCGAGAAACCCGCCGTGCCGCGAGTATGTGCGCCCCGCCGCCGCGGGATCGGGATCGAAGATCGCGTCGAGATCCCATCGATCCGCCGGAACCTCGCAGATCCCGGAACCCGCCGACGCGAGCAGGTCCCAGAACTCGTCGGGGCCGACGACCCCGCCGGGGAACCGGCAACCGATGCCGATGATCGCGATCGGCTCCGTCAGCTGGGCCCGAGCGCGAGCGAGTTCGCGCTTGGTGGAACGCAGTTCGAGGAGCGCGCGGCGGACGATATCTTCCCGGTCGGCGCCGCCGGGTGTCGCGGGACGGTTCAGCGACTCAGTGGTCATGGTCTTCCAGCTCCTGATCCAGCAGTTCGAGTAGTTCGTCGGCCGACAGCGGGGCCAGTTCGTCGTCCCCGGTCGGCACCGGCCGGTCGCCGACCTGGTCGGCGCCGTACCCGAGCAGCTCGGTGAGCAGATAGTCACCCAGCGCGGTGATCGTCGGATGCTCGAACACGGCGGTCGCCGGGACCTCGACCCCGAGCAGCGTGTCCAGGCGCCGCTTCAGCGCGACACTGGTCAGCGAATCCATTCCCACGGTGAAGAATCCGAGGTCGGGGTCGATGCGGCGGGCCGGGTCGTGGCCGAGCACGGTGGCGACCTCACGTTGCAACGCGGCCGTCAGCTGCCGGCCGCGGGCCGCCGCCGAGGCCGCCTCGGCGAGGCCGGCGGCGAATTCGGTCCGCGATGCCGGATCGGTGCCGCCTGTCGTGAAGTCGGCGAGCAGGGGCCTGCGGCGTTTCGCTTCGAGCACCGGCTTGAACTGGGACCAGTCCACCGGGGCCACCGTGAGCTGGGCCCGGTCGGTGCCGAGCAGGCGGTCGAGGGCATCGAAGGCGAGGGTGTCGGGCAGCGCAGCCAGTCCCATCGACCGGAAGTAGTCGTCGTGGTGGGCGCCCATGTGGCTGTCGGCGAACCATCCCCAGTTCACCGCGTAGGTCGGCGCACCAGCTCGGCTACGCCGATGCGCGGTCATGTCCAAGTAGTAGTTCGCGGCAGCGTAGTGCCCGGCCAATGCCGAACCCCACACCGAAGAGCCGGACGAGTACAGCAGCAGGAAGTCCAGCTCTGCATCGGCGCCGACCGTTTCGATGATCCGGGTGCCGGTTACCTTGGCGGTCAGCGCCTCGGCGAACGTCGGCCAGTCGAGTGCGCCGATCGGCGCGGGAGTGAATGCGCCCGCAGCGTGCACGACTCCGCCGATCGGTGACCACGACCGCCCCGGATCGAACATGGACGCCATGTCCGTCTCGTCGGCGACGTCGGCGACCGGTGTATGCACGGTCACGCCTCGGCGCCGCAACCGTTCGATGGTGGCCAGCACCCGACTGGTGTGGGTGCCGGAGGGCGCCGACGCGGGCAGCTCGGATCTGCCGAGCAGAATCAGCTCACGCGCCCCTCGCCCGGCCAGCCAGTCGGCGATCCGCAGACCGAGCGTGCCACGGCCACCGGTGATCAGGTACGCGCGATCGTCGGCGATCTCCAGCGGGGGTCGCGCCGGACGCGGCAACTCCACGCGCCGCAGCCGGGCTACCAGTCCGCGGCCCGCACGCACCGCGATCTGGTCCTCACCGTCACCGCCGAGCAGCGCGGCGAGCACCGGCGGTAGCGAATCATCCAGGGGTGCGGCCGGATCGATGTCGATCTGACCGCCCCAGTGATCGGGATGCTCGAGCGCGAGCACCCGTCCCAGCCCCCATACCGGAGCGTGGGCCGCGATGATCGACGCCGCCCCGGCTTCGACCGCACCGCTGGTGAGCAGCCACACCCGAGCTGTCGAGCCGCACCCGACCGCTCCCGTGGTCGCGCCGAGCGCCGCGGCGCACGAGGCGGTGACCGTCTCCTCGAACAATGCCGCGTCCGCCTCGGTCACGACGACGAGAACGCCACCGGCGGGCCGGCATTCGGCGACCAGATCCTCGACCCGGCGGCGGATCAGCTCGCCGTCGACCGGTTCGTCCGACGCGTAGAGCGCCGCCTGGCGCACTGTCGCACCCTGCGCGGCCAGCAGATCGCCGAGGCGTTCCCCGGCCTGCGAGGGCTGGCCGACGATCAGCCAGTCACCGGCTTCGCCCGCTACCGCGACCGGAGTCGTCTCCACCCAGTGCACGTCGTAGAGCTGCTCCCCGAGCAGATCGGGAGCGGCGCCGCGTCGGGGGTCCGCGTCGAGCCAGTGTCGTTGCCGCTGCCAGCGGTAGGTCGGCAGCTCGGCTCGTCGCGAGGTGGCAGGCTGCACGCGGGCGTGGTCGAGGTGGTGTCCGCGCGCGTGCAGCGTGGCGGCGGCTGTGAGCATGCTGTGGCCGACCGGCGTGTCACGGTTCATCGACCCGGCGGTCACGATGTCGGCGCCGTCGAGGCATTGGGTGATGCTGCTGCGCAGCACCGGCTGCGGGCCGATCTCGAGCGCCGTCACCGACGGCGCGCCCGCGCTCGCGGCCAGCAACGCGTCCTGGAACAGCACCGGGCTGGACAGGTTGTCGGCCCAGTACCGGGCGGAATGCCGGAACCCTGGGGGCAGCAGCGCCCCGGTCACCGTCGACGCGCAGGGGATGCGGGGTGACTCGGCCTGGATGGACGCCACCGCGCTGATCAACTGCTCGCGCAGCGGCGTCATCTGGTAGCTGTGGAAGGCGTAGTCGGCTTGAATCCGGGTGGCCAGCAGGCCATCGGCCTTGGCCCGTGTCAGCACGTCCTCGATCGCGGCTCGGGCGCCGGCGAGCACCGTGTTCACCGGGCTGTTGACCGCCGCGACGGAGATCGTGTCGGCCGGCTCCGCGATCAGCGATCGGACGGTGTCGAGCCCGGCTCCGACGACGATCATCGCGCCGTGACCGCGACTGTCGCGCATCGTCCGGCCGCGCGCAACCGCCAGGGTGATCGCCGATTCGAGGGTCAGCGCACCCGCGCAGTACGCGGCGCCGATCTCACCGATGCTGTGTCCGACGATCGCGTCGGGCACCACACCCCATTCCCGCCAGCGTTCGACCAACGCGATCTGCACGGCGACGATCGCAGGCTGGGCGATCTCGGTCCGATCGAGCAGGCAGTGGTCGCCGGTGGCGGTGAGCTGGTCGATCAGCGACCAGCCCGCGAGCCTCTGGATCACCGCGGCACAACGAAGCAACACTGTGCGGGTGGTGTCCTCGGCCAGCAGGGTCGCCCCCATGGCAGGCCACTGCGTCCCCTGACCTCCGAATACGAAGATCAGCCGGGGCGGCGCGCCGATGACGGCGCCCGCCCGCACTGCGCTCCCCTGGCCGGCGAGCTGGTCCGCCAGCCGCTCGGCGGCCTCCCCCGCCGACCGGGCGACGAGCGCGAGCCGGTGCGGATGATGCGGCCGATGGACCGCGGCGGTGCGGGTGATCTCCGCCCAGCTGCCGGACCCGGCGCTGCCCCGCAACCAGTCACGGTAGACCGCGGCGGTCTCGCGCAGCGCGGCGTCGGTGCGCCCGGACAGGACGAGCAGCCCCGGCGCGATCGCCTGATCCACGGGGTCCGCGGCGGCCGCATCGGGTGCCGCCTCGACGACGACATGGGCATTGGTGCCGCTGAAGCCGAACGAGCTCACTCCGGTCAGCGGTGGGGCATCGCCCGGCCAGTCGCGCAGCTCTGTCGGCACCGTGACGTCGAGCCGCTGCCAATCGATGTGGGAGCTGGGTGCCGCGTGGTGCAGTGTCGCCGGGATCTTGCGGTGATACGACATCAGCGCGACCTTGATCAGGCCCGCGATCCCCGCTGCGGCCTCGAGGTGGCCGAGATTGGACTTCGCCGAGCCGACGAGCAGTGGCCGGGCCCGGCTTCCTGTGGGCCGCAGCGCCGCGCACATCGCGTTCATCTCGATCGGATCGCCCAGCGGGGTGCCCGTACCGTGGGCTTCGACGTAGCCGACGTCCTCGGCACGGACCGCGCCGTCGCGCAACGCCGCGGTGATCACGGCGTGCTGGCTGGGTCCGTGCGGGACGGTCAATCCAGCGCTACGCCCGTCCTGGTTGACGGCCGAACCGCGCACGACCGCCCAGACACGGTCACCGGCGGCGCGCGCGTCGGACAGTCGTTTGAGGACGACGACGCCGCAGCCCTCACCGCGACCGTATCCGTCGGCAGCCGCCGAGAACGGCTTGCACCGTCCGTCCGGTGCCAGAGCGTTGAGCTTGGACAGGCTCACGGTCGTCGCGGGTGCCAGCATCAGGTTGACTCCACCGACCAGCGCGGCGTCGGACTCGCCGGTCCGCAGGCTGCGCACTGCCAGGTGCAGGGCGACCAGCGACGAGGAGCAGGCGGTGTCGACCGCCATGCTCGGGCCTTGCAGGCCGAGCAGATACGACAGCCTCCCCGCGGCGACGCTGAACGTGTTGCCGGTGGCCAGGTAGGGATCGATCGCGACGCCCGCTGCCACCGCACGTTGCAGGTAGTCGGTGGTGTTGAGGCCGATGAACACGCCCGTGGCGCTGCCTGCGAGCTGCTCGGGCCGGTACCCGGCGTCGTCGAGCGCCTCGCCCGCCACTTCCAGCAGCAACCGCTGCTGCGGGTCCATGCTGCGGGCTTCGGTCGGGGCGATGCCGAAGGCCTCGGCGTCGAAACCATCGATCGGAACGGTGAGGAAACCGCCGCGCACCGGGTGCGCACCGAGAGCCGCCTGCGGATCGAGCACCTGGTAGTCGTCGACCCGCCATCGCTCGACGGGTACCTCCGACGTGGCGTCAAGTCCTTCGCACAGCAGCCGCCAGTACGCGGCGGGATCGTCGGCGCCGCCAGGGAATCGACAGCCGAGACCCACGATGGCGACAGGTTCGGGACCTGCCGTGGCGGCGGGGAAGACCGGCTCGCCAGGCCCGGTCGCCGGCCGGTGCGCACCATGCTGTGCCAGATAGTCGGCGAGACGCTCGATGCTCGGATGATCGAACACCGCGGTGCTGGGGATCGACAGACCGGTCGCCGTCTCGAGCTGGTTGCGCAACTCCACCACCATCGCGGAGGTGAGCCCGAGGTCGAACAGCCCAGTCGTTGTGCTCAGCCGGGTCGGGTCGGCGATGCCGAGAGCATCGGCGAGATGGGTGCGCAACAGTTCCCGCATTCGCTCGACGGCGATGCCGTCGCTCGCGGGGATGTCGGCCCGTGGGGGTGGTGGTGCGGCGGCGGGTGCCGGAACAGTGGGGAGAACCGGCGTTGCGGCGGTGTCGATCCAGTACCGCCTGCGCTCGAACGGGTACCCCGGCAGGGACACGCGGGGATGGCAGGCCGGGGTCGCCGCGGACCAGTCGACGCGGGCGCCCCTGATCCACAGGTGGGCCAGCGCGCGAGTCAGCGCTCGCTGTGGCTGGTCTTTCGCCGTGCTCGCAATGGTGAACACCGGGCGTCGGCCCGCGGCGCGTTCCACGTGCCGGAGCAGACCGCCGGGTCCGAGCTCGAGCACGACGTCGATCCCGCGTTCGAGCAGCGTATCGAGCGCGGTCTCGAAATCGACGGGGCGCGAGGTGTGTTCGGCCCAGTACCCCGGATCGGTGACCTCGGCGCCGAGCACCGCCCCTGAGGTGTCGGAGATCAGCGCGATGGTCGGCGGGGCGAGCGCGAACCCGCTGAGGACCTCACCCAGCGCGGTGGCCGCGGCCGCCGTGTCGGAGGTGTGGAAGGCGCGGGTCACCGGTAGCTCGATCAGCTCGACGCCCTGCCGCGACAGCGTGTCCGCGGCCCCGGACAACACGTCGGCCTGGCCCGCCAGCACATGGTTGTCCGGCCCGTTGGACACCGCGATGGTGAGGCTTCCATCGGCGACCGGGTCGAGCGCGGCGAGCTGAGCGCGTGGACACTTCGCGACCGTCATCCGTCCCGGGCGCATCAACCGCTCGACCAGGCGCGCGCGTTCCCCGATGATGCGGGCACCGTCGACGACGGAGAAGACCCCGGCGAGTGCCGCCGCGGCGTACGCGCCGACGCTGTGGCCGAGCACGATCTCCGGTTCGATCCCGCGCCTACGCCACCACACCCCGAGTGCGACGGCGACCGCGTACAGCGCGGGTTGCGCGACGGTCGTGTCCCGCAATGCGGCGCGGGACCGGTCCGAACCCTCGACGAGCACCTCCACCGGCACCGCGGTGACCGCGGCGATGTCGTCGACGGTCGCGGTGACCTCGGCGTCGACGCCGTAGATCCCGGCGAGCGCGCCCGCCACGTCCGCACCGTGCCCAGGCACGACGAACGCGACGCGCGGCGCGGTCCCCGGGGCTCGCCTCGGCGCGAATGCCACCGGCTCGGGCTCCCCGTCGGCCAGCGCCCGGCACCCGGCCAGCAGCTGTGCGGTGGTCGCCGCGACGACGGCGGCGCGCTCGGGCAGATCCGCCCGTCCGGTCCCGGCGGCCGCGGCGATCGACGCCGGTGTCAGTTCCGGGTGCCGCACGAGCAACTCGGCGAGGTCATGCGCGACGGTCCGCACGACGTCGGTGGAGCCGGCGGCGAGCTTGACCACGACGTGGCCGACAGCCTCGGCCACGCGCGGCTGCGGCGCGGGCGCGGCACCGAGGACGGCGTGCGCGTTGGTCCCGCCGAATCCGAAGGAGGACACCCCTGCCGTTCGATCGGCACCGGACCAGGCGGTGAGCTCGGTGGTCACGCGCACCGGGATCCGCGACCAGTCGATGTGCGGATTCGGTTCGGACAGGTTCCGATGCGGCGGAATCACGCCACGGTCGAGCACGAGCACGGTCTTGATCAGTCCAGCGATCCCCGCGGCCGCTTCGAGGTGGCCGATGTTGGTCTTGACCGAGCCGATCATCAGTGGCCGCTCCGGCGGCCGGCCGGCCCCGAGCACCGCGGCCAGGGCACGCACCTCGATCGGGTCGCCGAGCGGTGTTCCGGTGCCGTGCGCCTCGACATAGCCCACCTCGGCAGCCGCGACACCGGCCCTGGCCAGCGCCTCGCGAACCACATCCTGCTGGGCCAGGCCGTTGGGGGCGGTCAATCCATTGCTGCGGCCGTCCTGGTTCACCGCCGTGCCCCGGACCACCGCGAGCACCCGGTCACCGTCGGCGAGCGCCGCGGACAACCGCTTCAACACCACCACGCCGCAGCCCTCGCCACGCACATACCCGTCGGCGGCGACGTCGAAGGTCTTGCACTGCCCGGACGCCGACAGCATCCGTCCTTGCGACAGCGCGACCGTCGTCGCCGCCGCTGCCAGGACGTTCACCCCGCCGACCAGCACCAGCTCCGACTCCCCCGACCGCAGGCTCGCGCAGCCGAGGTGCAGCGCGGTCAGCGACGAGGAACATGCCGTGTCCACCACCAGGCTCGGCCCGGCCAGGCCCAGCGCGTACGACACCCGATTCGCCCCGAAGTTCACCGCGTTGCCGGTCGCGCCGTACGCGTCGACCCCCGCCGTGCCGGTCGCGGTCAGGCTGCGCTGGGCGTAGTCGCTCGACGCCATGCCGACGAACACGCCGGTCCGCGAGCCACGCAGCGAGTCCGGCGCGATCCCCGCGTGCTCGAGCGCCGACCAGGACACCTCGAGCATCAGCCGGTGCTGCGGGTCCATGGCGACCGCTTCTCTGGGCGAGATACCGAACAGTCCTGCATCGAAATCGGCGATGTCGGAGACGAAGCCGCCGTGCCGCGAGTAGGTGCGACCGACGGCACCCGGATCCGGGTCGAAGACGTCGTCGAGCGACCAGCGATCGGCGGGCACCTCGACGATTCCCGACGTGCCCGAGGTCAGCAGCTCCCAGAACTCGTCGGCGTCGGATACCCCGCCGGGGAAACGGCAGCCGATGCCGATCACCGCGACCGGCTCGTCGGTCGGGTAGGCCTGTGCCACCGCGTCGGCGACGGTGTGCTCGCCGAGCAGATGATCGGCGAGCGCGTCGATCGACGGGTGTTCCCACAGGGCCGTCGGGGGTAGTCGGCTCCCGGTCGCTGCCGAGATGTCCTGGGCGATCCGCACGCTCTTCACCGAGTCAAGCCCCAGGCTCGCGAACGGCTCGCCGGAGCCGATCGCGGCAGGCGCGCGCCCGAGCTGGGCGGCCACCGCGGAGACGATCGTCGCGATCAGGTCGGCCCGGTCCCCGATGACGCCCGACGCCACGCCGACTCCGCTGTCCGTGGCGGCCGGCGAGTCGCCGTCGGGGCCGATCACTGCGAGCACATCCCGCAGCTCTCCAGCCGCGAACATCGCCCGTGCGGACTTGCGCCGAACCTTGCCGCTGGAAGTCAGCGGTAGTCGCCTGGCCCCGATCAGTACCACCGTGTCGATGGCGAGCGCGTGTTCCTCGGCGACCCTGGCCCGGATCGCCGCGGCGACCTCCGCGGCAAGCGCGGGATCCGCCTCTCGTCCCGAAAGCTCCTGCACCACAACGATCCCGGTGTCACCAACGTCGGCGAACGCCGCGGACCGGCCGCCGAATACAGCCGAATGCGCTGCGCTACTTGATAATTCGATGTCTTGTGGATATATGTTCCGGCCGCGGATGATGATCAGATCGCTGGCCCTGCCGGTGATATAGACCTCGCCGTCGACAACGACACCCAAATCGCCGGTGGCCAGAAATGGTCCGCTACCGTCGGGCAGATACCGGGCGAACGCCTGCTCGGTGGCCTCGGGAAGCTCGAAATATCCTGCGGCGACGCTCGGTCCACGCACCCACAATTCGCCGACCGTCCCGGTCGCGGCAGGCACCGCTGCGGCTCGATCGACAACGACGACGTCGGTTCCCACCGGAACCCGCCCCGAACTGACCAGCGACCGCGCGTCCCTGGCGTCACGTGGAGCCGCGATCCGGCCCTCGGCCAGCGCGTTCACCGAGATCAGCATCGAGATCGGCGCACTCCGGTCGCGAGCACCGGAGACGACCAGCGTGGTCTCGGCCATCCCGTAGCACGGGTAGAAGCTGTCGCCGGAGAAGCCCCGCGCGGCGAACCGGTCGGCGAAATCGTTCAGCACTTCCGCGTCCACCGGTTCCGCGCCGCACAGGGCGTGCGTCCAACTGGACAGATCCAATTTTTCCGCAATTTCCGGTGAGATTCTTTCGACGCACATCCGGTACGCGAAATTGGGGCCCGGACTGTGCGTTGCCCGATATCGAGAAATTGCCTGCAACCACGATTCCGGATTTCGCACGAAAGCCAGTGGCGACAACATGCTGGAGGAACCACCCACATACAGCGGGAATATTATTCCGCCGATGAGCCCCATGTCATGGTAGGGCGGCAACCAGGAAACACAGACACTCTCCGAGGTGGCGTCGAAGCATTCGACCGCCATTTTCGCGTTCGCGATGATGTTTCCATGCGTGACAACCACCCCCTTCGGGTCCGAGGTCGACCCCGAGGTGTACTGCAGGAACGCGGGGAAGTCCGGCGTCGCGACGAACCGCTCCATCGGATCCATCGGCTCGTGATCGGCGAATTCGGCGACCGAGAGCCATCCGAGCCCGTCGGTTTCCGCACCGGCGAACACCGATTCCCGACCGTCGAAGAAGACCTGGTCACAGATCAGCAGTTGGGCGCGGGCCGACGCGATCACGGCGAACAGGCGCGGAACATGGCGGGGCGAGGTCGGCGGATAAGCTGGAACTGGCACTCTACCTGCATATATACACCCGAAGAAGGCATAGACGTAGTCCAGCCCAGGAGCGGCCAGCAGCACGACCCGATCACCGGGCTCGCTGTGCCGTGCGATCGCCGACGCCGCCGCGCGCACCGCACGCCCGAACTCGCCGAAGGTCACTTCGACCGCATCGAAGGTGCCGTCGCCGCGCGGTTCCAGAAATCTATAGGCGATTCGTTCCGCATCCCGCTCCGCGCGCAAGGACATGAGTTCGGTCAGCGTGGACGGATCGTCGTACCCGGAGAATGTCACCAAGGCTCCCAAATGTGAATGCGTCCACGCGCGTTGAATAGATGACCCCCACACGACATATCGCGCGCACTCCCTCGGGCGCATCGAGTGTCGAATCGATCGATAGATCTTCGTCGATTCGGTCAGCTCAGCGTAATGCGGTGAATTGTCGGCCAGCAACGTGATCCAGCGCACTCAGCACCCATTTGGCAAATATATTACTTGAAACTGGACGGCCGGTATAAATCCGGGACAGGATGCGAGCAGGTGAAATACCCGACTAGTATCGGAAACGTCGCTCGCCCATCATGTTCGCACAGACAAGCCGAAAGGTAAAACATTGTCGCCCACTACCGACCCCGCCACCATTCTGCTCACCGGGGCCACCTCGGGCCTCGGCCTCGCGGTCGCGCGCCTCCTCGCCGGATCAGCACAGTGGACAGTCATCACCACGGCCCGATCCGCCGAACGCGCCGGAGAACTGCGCGAACTCCTCGGCGATCCCGCCGGCTTCCGCTACGTGGTCTGCGACCAGACCGACTCCCACAGCATCCGGGCAGCGGCCGGTGAGATCCGCGAACTCCTCTCCGCCCCGACGATTCCGCCGTTGCGGAGCCTGGTGCTCAACGCAGGCATCCAAACCGGCACGACCGCCTCGGCCACCGTCGACGGATACGAGCTGACCTTCGCGACAAACCTACTCGGCCCGCACCTGCTGGTCGGACTGCTCAGCGATGCCCTCACCGCCCCCGCCCGGCTGATCGCGGTGGGTTCGGGCACCCACTACGGACGGTTCCGCAGGTCCTACGGCATGGTTCCCGCACCCCAGTGGCAGGACCCGGCGACGCTGGCGCGTCCACGGGACGGCGACGGCATCCGGGCCTACGCCACCAGCAAGCTCGCCACGCTCTACTGGGTCCACGAGATCGCCCGCCGCGCACCACAATCCCTCGACGCCCTGACCTACGACCCGGGGATGATGCCCGGCACCGGCCTCGCCCGCGATCGCAGCGCCATCGAACGCTTCGGCTGGAAATACCTGCTCCCGGCGATGCGCGTGGTCCCAGGAGTCTCGACCGCCAAGCGCTCCGCACAACACCTCGCCGCCCTCGCCACCGGCACCGACCAGCTCCCCCCGACCGAACTCCGCGGCGCCTACGTCGAGATCGACCACATCGTCGAATCCTCGGCCGAATCCTACGACCGACACAGGGAACTCGAACTCTTCCAGTTCCTCGACGACGCCACCGGACTGGCCGAGACCCCCACGGCTGCCTGGTGGTCGGTGCCCGCACCGACCAACTGATCGCACGCACCGAGCAACACCCAGCCGACTGCGGATCCGACGCCGTGTCCGCACCGTCGCCCTACCGCGAGCCGCGCCGTAACCGGCACAATGAGGGCAGAACAGCCGACGTGTGGGTCGCGGTCAGCGGGTGACGCCGCCTCCGGGCACGGTCGCCGACGCCATGGGGTGGTTCGGGCTCACACTGCCGTGCCGGTGCCGTACCACCGCTGCGCGAGTTCCGCCGAGCCGGTACCAAGCGCCTGCCCGATCGACTCCCAGGACGCGCCGGTCGCCCGAACGAAACGAACGGCCTCGACCAACCGCTGCCGCGCGGATTCCGAATCCTGCAGGGCCAACCGCACCGGCATCAGCTCCCGCATCTCGAGCTGATGACATTCCCAGTCCTGCAACACCAGCCGCGTCGCGGTCGGGTCGAGCCAGCCGGACCGGCTGTGCAGGCGGCGCTCGGCAGGGTCGTGCCCCAGCGGGTGTGCCGAGCGCCGCCACGGTTGCCCGCTCCACCGGCCACAAGAACATCGAGCCCGCCAACCGACCGGCTCACGCGCATCATCGCCGACGATGCCGACGACCCATCCGTGATCACACTCGAACGCAGTTTCCATACCGACTCCGATGTCGATTCCGACCGACTCGGCCGCGCAGAACCCGACCGACTGGTGTGTGAGACCGAGCTTCCCAGATACTCACCTTCGGCGTCGTCTCCCGTGCGGCGCAACCCCGTTGTCGCGATACTGGGACCGATCACAAATCCGGGACCGCTGCCGCATACCGGAGGTAACGGCTGTCATGCCGTTCGGCTCCGTTCGACGGCCCGCTTCGCTCCGCGTCGGATGCGGCGGTTCGCGATCGGAGATGGCCGGCGACCGATGGGCACGCCCGTACACGAGGCGCCCTGCGGCCCGTGGTGGAGCACCGGGACTTCCCACAGAGTTCCTGAGATCGGCGCGGAATACCGGGTGACCCGTTGCCTCCGCCCGATGCGGCCGTAAGGATCGCGAACGTCTCGCTCATCGCGTTCCGTCCGGAAGGACCTATCAGTGTTGATACGTCGAATTGCCGTCGCCACCGCGGCCACGGTGGCAGTGGCCGCGACCTCGGTCTCGGTCTCGCCGCAGGCCACCGCGGCCCCGTTCTCCGGCTCGGTCGGCAGCGATACCGGATCGTCCGGTAGCTCCGGGCCCACCACGAGCGCGTCCCAGACCCCCGTGCCGACGCCCGGCGGAGTCACCGTGGAAACCACGGCAACGACGACGTTCTACCGGCCGTCCGACCTCGGTAACGTCGCACACCCGATCGTCGCGTGGGCCAACGGCACCGGCGCCGAAGTCAGCTAATACGACGGATTGCTTCGCCACCTCGCCGACGCGGGATTCGTCGTCGCCGCGGCGAACACCACACAGTCCAACGCAGATAAAGGCCAGAACGTCCTCGACGGCGTGCGCGCCCTGATCGCCGCCAACGATGACGCCGCCAGTGTCTACCACGGCAAGATCGACACCGCCAGGATCGCCACGATCGGCCACTCCCAGGGCGGCGCCGCGGCGATCAACGCGGGCGCCGATCCCCTCGTCACCGCGGTCCTCGCGCTCGAACCCGGCCCCAACACCGGCCAGGACCGAATCCATACCCCCACCCTGTACCTCGCCGGGGAAGACGACGACATCGTGCGACCCGCGTGGGTCCGCAATCAATACGACCGATCCGACCACGTCCCCACCTGGTTCGCCGAACTCGGCGGAGCAGGCCACCTGGGCATCGGCAAGGAAGACAACGGTTTCCGGCCGACCATCACCAACTGGCTGAAATACACCCTCTACAACGACGAAACCGCGACAGCAATCTTCACCGGCCCCGAATGGACCCTCGAAACGGATCCCGCCTTCACCGAAACCGCCCGCAACGCCAAAGCCAGAGACCTGAACTGACGCCGGACCCGGGCGAGCGGGATCAGCGTCCGCCGCTTACCCGGTTCTTCCGGTCGAAGCGGACCGCCGCGCGGCAGGCGGCCTCGGATATCGCGGCCCGACCCCCCGTGTGCCGCGGCGACGACCACGACCGCGGCCCCCGCGTCCTGGCCACGATCGCCGCGGCCGTCAGCGCCTGACCATCCGCGACCTCATGTTCGGGCCCGTCGACAATTCATCGTCCACGATCCACGGTGCTGCCGCGACGATTCTCCGTGGCCACGCCGCGCGCCGGAGTAGCCTGACCGTAGCTCCACCGTCGGCATCGGCCGAACCGACCTGATCACCGCTCGTGGAGAGGACGCGTCGTGGAGGTACTCGTGGCCGGTGCCACCGGGTTCATCGGCCGCAGGCTGTGTCCGCAACTGCACCGGGACGGACACAACGTGCGGGCCATGACCCGGCACCCCGACCGCTATCACGGGGTCGGCACGCCGGTCGGCGCCGACGCCGCCGACCCCGACTCACTGGTGGCGCCACTGCGCGGCTGCGAGGCCGCCTACTATCTCGTGCATTCCCTGGCCGCGGACGACTTCGAGCGCCGTGACGCCGCGGCGGCCCGTAATTTCGGCCGCGCCGCCGCCGCGGCCGGAGTCCAGCGCATCATCTACCTCGGCGGGCTCGGCGACGACGCCGACCATCTCTCGGCGCATCTGCGCAGCCGCAGGCAGGTGGAGTCGTTACTCGGCGAAGCCGGTGTCCCGGTCACGACGCTGCGCGCCGGGATCATCGTGGGCCACGGCGGCATCTCCTGGGAGATCACCCGTCAGCTGGTGGAACACCTGCCCGCGATGATCACCCCGCGCTGGGTCCGCACCCGCACTCAGCCGATCGCCGTCGACGACGTGATCCGCTATCTCACCGGAGTTCTCGACGATCCACGCGCCGAGGGCCGCACCTTCGAGATCGGCGGTCCCGACGTGCTGGCCTACCTGGACATGCTGCGGCGGGTGGCCCGGATCCAGGGTCGGCCGATCCCGATCGTGCCGGTGCCGCTGCTCTCGCCGCGGCTGTCCTCACGGTGGCTGGCGCTGGTCACCGACGTCGATGTCAGGACCGGCCGATCGCTGGTCGATTCGATGGTGAACGAGGTCGTCGTGCACGACACCGCGATCCGCGACATCCTGCCCTTCGCCACCCTCGGCTACGACGAGGCGGTGCTGCGCGCACTGGGCGAGCGCGTCGGCGTGCGGCCCGAACCATGAGGGTCCGGTCCTGGTTGCGCGGGGTGCGGCCACGCCCCGGTGCGCGCAGGTCAAGGGACGTCGCGCTGGTCGGAGTGGCGGGCACCGCACTGCTCGGCGTCTCGCTGGCCGCCCCGCCCGCCAGCGCCCGCTTCTACGGGCTCACCTTCCTCACGGCCGCCACGCTCGGCATCGGCGGGCTCGCCACCACCCCGCCGCAGGACGGGCCGCGTGAGCTGCGCCTCGTCGCGCCGGCCGCGACCGGCGTCGCCGCGTTCGCGGTGTTCTACGGATGCGCGCTCGTCGCGCGGCGGATTCCGCTGTTACGCAGGGCGATCGCGAATCTGATGCGCTACGCCGACCAGGGCAGCACGGCGGCGGTCCTGCTGACCACACTGGCCAACGGCGTCGCCGAGGAGATCTATTTCCGAGGCGCGGTCTACCATGCCGCACCGCGCCGTCCCGTCACCGTCTCCACCGCCGCCTACGTCGCCAACACCGCCGCGACCCGCAATCCGGCCCTGGTCTTGGCCGCCGCCGTGATGGGCACGGTGTTCGGTGTCCAGCGCGAGCGCACCGGCGGCATCGAGGACGCCCTGATCAGCCATACGATCTGGTCCGCCCTGATGCTGCACTTCATGCCACCGCTGTTCCTGGACCACCGTCGCTGACCGGTGTCACTGTGTCGCGGGCCAGTCGCGGGGTATCCCCAGGATGGCGCTCGCGCCACGAATCGCCGCCAGCACCGCATGGAGCTCGTCGAAACCCTGGCCGAATGCCTCGGTGCGGTCGTCGATGCGGTAAGGGCACAGGCAGGTGTGCGGACGTTCCGGGTCCCGACGTGGTCGCCCCAGCACGATGACCACCGGTCCGGCACCGGTGTCCACGGCGCGGGCACCCAACGGCGAACCGAACTCCCGAGGGTCTGCGATGGCGTGGCCGCCCTGACGAAGCCGACCGGTCACGGGCAGGTGCCGTCCCATCGGATCTTCCGACGCGCTCGAGGACACGAAACGCGCTGTCGCACCAGGAATCTCGACCAGGGCGGCGTAGATCGCCGACAACCGGTCGGGACCGTGCACCCGATGGGTCCGTGTTCCCGCGACGCGGTACGTGCACTGCCAGCCCGGCCTGCCGGTGCCCGGACGGGGGTCGGCGACCTCGACGCCGACCTCCCGATCCCCAGCCGAGACCGTACTCGTCATCACGACCTCACCCAGCTCGGTACTCACCATCACGCCTCCTCACGCGGCCCACATGACCAGGCCGGTCGGTTGGATGCGGAACCCGGCCGGGCCCGCATCGCGCAGGGAGTTCGCGTTGCCCCACCACCGGGATGGGTGAGTCACCTCTGGGCGGGCGGTGGCGATCGGTGATGGAGTCGACTCCGTGGTGCCTTCGTAGAAGGTGAAGATTTTCGCGTCGCGGGCCCACCGTTCGACCCTGGGTAGTCGTGGGTGTAGCCGTTGCCCTGATCGGTGAGGGTGAAGTCCCCGTACGAAGGAGAAGGACCCTGTGGCAGACAAGTCCGCCGACGGCTTCCGCGACGGCATCCTGTCCGCGGTCCGGCTCTTCGCCGCCGCCGACTTCGACTACTGAGGCGCACCACCGGGTTGCCGCTACTCACCGCAGCCTGACACTGATATGCATCACATCGCAGCGCCTCTGTGGAACCGTTTCCGCCGACTTCGCCGTCCAACACCATTGACGGGCAACAACTTCGGGTCCGTCCGCTACACGGCCTGGACCCGATTGCCCCGTCATGACATGGAATGCGCGCTTTCGCCGGGCGGGTTCAGTCGCGGCGAAACGAAACTTTGGGGGATGACATGGGAAACATGCTGAGGGCATCGGCGGCTGGCGTCGTGGTGGCCGGATCGTTGTTCGTGGGCGTCGCGGGTGCATCGGTGGCGGTCGCTGCACCGGTCCAGCCGGGGCCGGTAGCTGCCGCTCCGATCGGGCAGCCTGTCCTGGCTGGATGGGCGCCGATGCAGGAGAAGCCGAAGATGATCACGGTCACGCGGCAGTGTGACAAGGTCAAGAACGACACTCCCGGTAACGGGCATTCCGAAGAGAAGGTCCGGGCCACCGCGAAGGCGTACAACAAGAAGGCCGCCGAAGCTGCTGCCGACAAGCTGATCGATCAGAAGATGCCGAAGGGCTACCACAAGCGGCACTGCCGCACCACCTAGCGAGAGGAACTGACCGTCCACGATGAGTAGCCACATGCTGTTCCAGCTGTACTGCCTGCCAGCAGAGGCAGAGGCGACTCGCTCGGCGCTTGCGGACGAACTCGCCGAGTACGCGCAGTGCAGCGACGCGCGGATCGAATTCGAGCAGAACCAGGAGGCCGCGGCCGACTACGACATGCATACGGATTGGGCTGCTCAACATCCAGGACAGGAGCCCGGAGATCGGGCGTACTTCCAGCTGCGAGTGCAGTCCCCGACCGATGTTCCCGAGCCGGTGCTGCAGAACGTCGAGTTGGCAATCTGGGACTGGATCAACTCGACGTACAACGACGACTCCGACGAGATCATCGAGGTACAAGCGGCCAGTGCGATCTAGGGGCCACGGCTTTTGAACCCGTGCTCGAGAAGGGCTGCCGCCGGATAGGTGGCAGCCCTTCTCGAGGTTTTGGCACGCTCTCACAAGCGATCGGCTACGCATATCCGTTGGTTTTCGGCGGTCCGGCACCCCGAAACGTGTCGATCCTCGTGCCCGATCGCGGCGCGATCGGGCACGGCTGGCCACAGCCGTGCCCTTCGTCAGTTGAGTCGGCCGCGGGCGCGCTGCAGTTCGTAGATGGTGGCGCGGTCTTCGTCGTCGGCGAGGCGCAGCTCGGCGACGGTGATCTGCTGATCGATCGTCGTGCAGTCGGGCAGTTCGAAGTTCGACTCGGTGCAGATCCAGGTCCACTTGTCGAGCCCGGCCGGGGGAATGGTGTCGAGCAGCTCGCACACCGGTCGCGGCGGCCGGTATCCCGAGGCGTGCAGCTCGGCCTCGGCGTCGGCCCAGTCCTGGTGCTGCTCCGGGGTCCAGTGCGCCTTCGGGTCGTCACCCCACGGCAGTTCACGTGGGGTCTTCCAGTCGTCCATCATGGTCTCCGGTGAGGTCGATCAGGCCGAGGCGCCGTCGGCGGTGCGCCGCGAGGGGAGCAGCTCGTCGTACTTGCTGACGTCGGGCATGGGGCGATCCTGCCCGAGGGCGAGCTCGGCCGCCTGCACTTCGGCGTGCACGACCGCGAGGCTGACGCCGACACCGCGCGAGATCTCGCGCAGGGACTGGCCTTCGGCGCGGCGGGCCAGGATCGCACGCCGCTTGTCGTCGTCGACTACCCGGGGCCGGCCGCCCTTGTTGCCGCGCCGGGCCGCGGCGGCCAGGCCGTTGCGGGTCTTGCGGGAGATGTCGCGGCGGCGGTCCTCGGCCAGGGCGAGCGCCAGGTCGAGGATGAGGTTACGTTCGGTGTGTTCGCCGGCGGCGATGCCGGACAGGATCTTGACCGAGACGCCCTGCTGGAACAGATCGTTGAGCACGATGAGACCCTCGAGGAGGTTGCGGCCGAGCCGGTCGGCTTCCTGCACGGTGAGCAGGTCACCTGGGCGCAGGTAGTCCAGGGCGGCTTGGAGGCCGGGCCGGTCAGCGACCTTGATGGTGCCGGAGATCTTCTCCTCGAACACCTTCACGCAGATCGGGTCGAGGTCGTCGTGCTGGCGTGCGGTCTCCTGTTTGCTCGTGCCGACCCGGACCAAGCCCACCAGTGCCATCGAAATCCCCTCCGTGCGTTCAGAAACCGTGTTCGTAAAGTCTACGGCATCGACCGGTTGATGAACGGGTTTCCGAACGGCCTGTCCTGGGAGCATGTCGCCGGACTGTCAGTGTTCGAAGTTGCGTTCATCGATGTGCGGAGTGGCCTTCAGTAGGCCTGACGTCACAGATCTGCTCCGCTCGGTCGATGTGAGGGTCGGCGTATTCCCGCTGTTCGATCAGGGGTGAAGGTCTCGTTATCTGCGCGAGGTTGCTCGAGCGGGGATCTCCCGCCGTAGATAGGCGTAACTATCGGTTACATATTTATAGGCCGGGGCGTTGCGCATCACAAAAGTATGTGTAACGCTTCGTAACAGAATATTGGTCGGCGCTGACCTGGAGTTGTGCTTCCCCGGGCGCGCCCTGCACCCCGAGGAGCTGATGTCATGGCGGGGTCGGAATTCGATGTGGTGATCGTCGGCGGGCGTTGCGCGGGCGCGACGTTGAGCACGATGCTCGCCCAGCAGGGCGTGAAGGTCTGCGTTGTGGACAAGGCCGGGTTTCCCAGCGAGACGCTCTCGACATGTGTGTTCCAGTCCAACGGTGTCGACGTGCTGCGCCGGATCGGGGTGCTCGAGGAGATCCTCGCCGCCGGGGCGAGCGTCATCCGGACGGCGACGGTGACCAGCACGCACCAGAAGTTCACCGTCGATCTCGACCCCGATACTTACGGCACCCTGCTCGGGATGCGCCGAACCACGATGGACGCGATCCTGATCGGCCACGCCGCCCGGACCGGGGCGGAGGTCCGTACGCAGTGCCCGGTCGAGGACGTGATCATCGAAGACGGGCGAGCGCGCGGGGTACGCACCCGCGCCGGGGACATCCGGGCACGGGTGGTGATCGGCGCGGACGGCCGATCCTCGACGGTAGCGCGGTCGGTGGGGGCGCGGGAGTACTGCACGCGCCCCGGTGGCCGGGTGCCGACCTGGTCCTTCTATGAAGGGGTCGACCCCGGCCAGGGTCTGTTCTTCGGCGCGGTCGGCGGCACACGCGGTGGATCCACTGCGTTTCTCGGACTGCCGCTCGATGGTCAGTTTCTGGCCACTGTCGCGGTGCCGGCCGCGGAGGCCGACGGATATCTGAGCGATCGCTATGCCGGGTTCGACGCCCGATTGCGATTGTTTCCGGAGTTGGCAGCCGCGGTCGAAGGCGCTACCAGGGTCGGGCCGATCCGGGTTCTGCAGAAGTGGCACAGCTACTTTCGTGAATCAGCGGGCCCAGGGTGGGCGCTGGTCGGGGACGCGGGCAACTTCAAGGACTACTCCCTGGGGCAGGGGCAGTCCGATGCGTTCCGGCAGGCCGAATACCTGGCCGGACGGCTGGTCGCCGGGCTGGCACCCGGAGCGGATCTCGACAGCGAACTGGCCGATTGGTGGCGGTGGCGCGACCGTGACGCGTGGCAGCTGTACTGGGCCAACTGCCTACTCGGTGAGCCGTACCTGCCCGACTCCCTCGCCGACGGCCTGTTCGGCCTGGCAGCCGCCGACGAGGCTGTCGCGTTGGACTTCGCCCGCATTTTCAACAAGAGCGTGACGACGCTGCGCGCCGCAACCACGCCCACACGACTGGCCAGGATCGCCCCGCGCGTAGTCCGCTCCCAGCTCGCGGCACCCAGCGGGGGCCTGCTCGGCAATGCGCGTGCCACAGCCGAACTGGCGAGGTTCACCGCGAAACTGCTGTCCCAGCACCCGCGCTCGCCGTGGAACCGACGCCACACACCACGCGCCGAGGGCGGCCTGCCGGTCTCGGGGTTGTCGTGAGCGCGGTCCTCATGCCGGCCGTCGTAGTCGGCGGGCTGCTGGTGTTTCTGTTCGCGCTCGGCCCTGACCTCGATCTGGATCTGAGGGGCCGTGAGATCTCCGAGGCGTATGCCCGGCGACGAGACCTCCCTACGCACCGCCACCGATGCTGTCTACGGCACCGCCACTCGTCGTGAACGCATCGAATCGGCAGCGCTCGACTCCGCCTCTCGCGTCCCGCGCGGACGGACTCCCCGACGACAGGAGCACTCTATGAAGGTCCACCACCTCAATTGCGGAACGATGCGGCCTCCGGTCGGTGGGCTGTCCGTCGCCCATGTCCTGCTGGTGGAAACCGCTGAGCATCTGGTGCTCGTCGATGCCGGCTACGGCCTGGGCGATATCGCCGACCCGAGTCGTATCGGCCCGGCCAGGCATCTGATCCGACCCGATTTGCTCGCCCGTGAGACCGCCGCTCACCAGGTTCGCGCTTTGGGCTACGAGGTGCGCGATGTCCGCCACATAGTGGCCACGCATCTCGACGTCGACCATATCGGGGGTCTCAGCGATTTCCCCGACGCGGTGTTGCACACCACCGCCACCGAAAAAGCCGCCGCCTACCATGGCAGCTTGCGGTCGGTGCTGCGCTACCGACGCGGACAGCTACCACCGCAAGCGCGCGTACGGGCACACGCCCCGGGAGCCGGCAGCTGGCACGAGTTTCCCGGCGCCACATATCTTTCCGAGATCGCCGAGGGCATCGTGTTACTGCCATTACCGGGCCATACCCGCGGCCACGCCGCAGTCGCCGTCGATGCCGGGAGCCATTGGGTATTGCACTGCGGCGACGCGTTCTTCCATCAAGCCACCCTGCGGCGGACTGCGATCCCGGCCGCCTTACGCCTGACCGAAGCCGTCCTCGCTGACCAACCCCACCGGATCGCAGGCAACCACGCACGCCTCGCCGTACTGCACGCCACCCAGCCGGGCGCCACACCGATTCGCATCGTTTGCGCTCACGACCCGCAGATGCTCGCCGACGCCCAAGCCGCCGACGCCGGATGGTGAAGCCGCCGCGAATCTGCGCGGTCGGATCATCGGAGGTGATCGCGGCTATCAGTTCGCGGGCACGCTCGGACGACGGAACCGTTTGGCGACAGCACGATTCAATCCCAGCAACAGCCGATTCCGGCAACAGAGCGTGGCGGTGCGGGCGCAGGCGGGGTCGCGCCAGTGTGAGTGGGACCACAATGCGGTCGTTGGAGAGAGATGGGTCATCGGTCGGCGCGATGACGAAATATCGATTCCTGCGGATTCGATATTTGCTGCGAGTTGTCTATGACAGCGACTCGTCCCTCCGAGGAAAGCTGGATCGATATGCGCAAGCTACTGGTCACCGCCGCCATCGCCGGAACTCTCACCGCCGGGGCGGTGATCACCGGTACCGGTACCGCCGCGGCCACCCCGCCCCCGCCCTCGCCTCAGTGCACGATCGTCTCCTACCCCCTGGTCTTTCTGATCGAGGCCACCGGCGGCGCATCGAGCCCGTTGCTGCCACTGGCCAATTCCCTGCAGGCCGCGGTCTGCTCCTGACCAGACCGGCTGGCAAACACCGCCGATATCCGGAAGATCCGTCAACATCCTGGGTGCCCCGCGCGAGGGGCTTCCCTGGCTGCATGCACGGTCTTTTCGATAGGCGGCCGCGATGGCTGAGGTGTGGTGGGCGACACGATTGTGCGCTGGTGAAATAGGACGGATTCTGACCTGCTGGGTTCATAGGTTGGTGTTCATGAACGGTGAGCGGGCTCGAGAAGACGAATCCGGGCAGTGACGGGATGACCAGATGGAACGCGTCGGCCGGGTCGCCGCCGTGGGCGCGCGGATCGCACCACCAGCTCCTCGACATCGGCCAGCCGCCGCGCGCGGGCCCGCACCGGCGCACCGAGAGCGGTCAGCAGCGCCACGTAGAAGCGCAGCACACTGGGCTCCGACGGCATCTGCACCGCCAGGACGGGGATTTCCTCGCGGTCGGTGTGCGAGATCGGCGGGTGGTCGCGGCGGAACTTCTCGATGATCATCGACTTGCCGTTGTTGGTCGGCCCGATCAGCAGCAGGTTCGGCATCCGTTGCTTGGACGGCATCGTCAGCAGCGTCTCGAGCCTGGCCAGGGCCTCGGTGGCGCGGGTGTAGCCGATCCAGCGATCCGCGCGCACGTGGCGGACCCGCTCGGCGGCCGGGAGCAGCGCGATGCGGTGCGCGGAAGGATGCAGGTGCGACAGGTCCACCGGTTCGCCGATCACCATTGCTCGATCACCTCGAACGGCAAGAAGTCGACGAGGAACGCGGCCTCGTTGGTCACCATCGCCGGTGCACCCCCGGCGCCGGATCGTTCGGCCCACACCCCGGCCGGGGTCCGCCCGCCCAAGCCTTCGTGTGGGCGGCCGTGGTAGCAGGCCACAGCCAGGGCCATCCACCGCTGCAACTCGCTCAGGGTGAGAACGGCTTTCGCGTCGCTGTCGTAGGCGCCGCGGTCGGCGGTGTTGGAGAAGGTGGTGCCGGGCAGCTCGTGGACCATCGTCATCATGGTGCCGATCAGCCACTCGATCACCCCGCCGAAGTGTGGTTGTCCTGGCGGCCGGTAGTCCACGCCGATCCCGTGCCGCTCGCAGCCCCGGCGCAGGGCCTCGCTCTTGAACTCTGCGGCGTTGTCCACATACAGGCGCACCGGTTTGCCGCTCATCGGCCACGCCGCGTCGATCTTCGAGCGTTCCAGCCACGCGCGTTTGTCGATCGCCATGTGCGCCAGACACGGTCCGACCGAGGTCGCCGACGGCGCCTCCAGGGTGATCACCAGTCCAGGCACGCAGCGGGTGGCCTCGTCGATCGCCGCGGTCACATACGGGCGCCCGATCGGGAGCCGGTGAAAGTCGTCGACCACGATCACATCCGCTGGGGTGTGGTCGATCTGGACCCGCTCCAGCAGCCCGTCGACCGCCGGGGTGGTCCCGCCGGCCGCCCGCCGCGAGCGGGCCGCGTCGGTTCCCTGGCGGGCGGTGGTGGCCTTGACCGGGTCCAGTAGCCGGATCCGGCGCGTGACCGCCGACCGCGACGGCGGCGCGAGCCCCGCGATCCGGCATTCGCGGGTGATCTCGCGGCAGATCACGGTCACCGACCGTTTCTGCCTGGTCAGGTACCGGGTCCGCAGGACCTTGCGGATGATCTGTTCGACCTCCTCGGGCAGCCGGGCACCACCGCGGCCGCCGGATGAGCGGCGCGGCAACAAGTCCGACGCCACCCCCTCGCCCGTCCTCCAGCGTCGGACCAGCGCATACACCTGCCGTTGAGTGACCCCGAGCTGATCGGCGGCCTGGTCGGCGGCCGCGATGCTCACCCGGTCCGATTCCGCGAGGGGGCCGATGACCTTTGCGCGGACGACCGCGACCTGCCACTGCGCTTCGTCGGCGGTCAGAACACCACGCTCGGGCAACGCTGAACCGGCCATCCGCAACCCCCGTGCTGAAGACGAGTACGAGCTGGATGCAAGGTACTGCCGATGAGTACAAGACACGCCGATGATCGCTAGACCTGTTCAACCGCAACCGAATCCGCAGGTCCGCACTGAACAGGACTTCGACAATCGACACCAGGTTCGGCCGACACCGATCGACCTCGGACCCGTCGAACTACTACTCGATCACCGAGGCATGAGC
Organism: Nocardia rhizosphaerae; assembly: GCF_042650365.1. Classification (NCBI taxonomy): domain Bacteria; kingdom Bacillati; phylum Actinomycetota; class Actinomycetes; order Mycobacteriales; family Nocardiaceae; genus Nocardia; species Nocardia rhizosphaerae. The sequence continues at coordinate 266,514 of NZ_JBHSBA010000015.1, read as the reverse complement.
GGCGACGACTCGCCAGCCAAGCGCGTCGTCGCGCGCCCACGCTCGGGTGTAGCGCATCCTGGCCGCGAACGGTGCCCCCTGGACACTGCCTTCGACGACACCGAGAAACCAGGTGACCCCGGTCGTCCCCGCCACCAGAACAGTCAGCTCTTCTTCCTCGAGCCTGCTCACGCTCTGCGCCCCGCTACGGTGCGCCTCGAGATCATCAGCTTTGGTGAACGTGTCCGAACCGAAGGTGAAGATCAACCGATCGTCGAGCAACTCGTCCAGCGCTCCGACATCCCCGGCCAGCTGCGCGGCCTGCAGCCGCCGCTCAGCCTCGCGCAACACGTTCTCCATGGCATCCACCATGCCAGACCCGAACGCGGCCGTCCCGGTCACTCCCCCGCCGCGGTCCACGACCACCCGCTCCCGCCCCCGTGTCGTATTCGGTGGTTCTCACTCCAGGGTGGTGGAATCAGCGGGTGCGTATATCGAGCGGAATAGCCACCATCGCAGCGGCTCTCGTCATGACCCTGCCCGCGATCGTCACCGCACCGGCCGTCGCCGCCGTGCGCGGCACCGCATGCGGTGTGGCACTGTCCTCCGCCGATATCGCCGATATCGTGGAACTGTCGGACACCGCGACGCTGACCGGCGCCGACAGTCTCGCCCGCCTCGAGGACGCGGTCGACCGGCACCACCGGATCACCGAGATCCTCGTCGCGCACAAGGATCTGCGCGGCCTGTTCGCCCTCGGCCTCGACACCGTCGAATACGCGGCGGTCATGCCGCTTCAGCGCGACCCCGCCGCGTTCATCGACCGGGAGTACGCGCACGCCATCAGCACGGAGCTGCTCGGCCGGTTCCTCGACAACCTGCACGCCGAGTTCACCGGCGGGGTTGTCGAACCACACTGGGCCCACTACTTCACCCTCGCCAAGGACTGCGCCGTGTCCAGGGCCCGCACCGCGATGGCGGGCTACAACGCGCACCTCACCGTCGATCTGGCGTATTCGGTCGCGGCGATCGGCTCCCGGCCCGAGAACGCCCCGGACTACTTCGAGATTGTCGCCGGCATCGCCGCCGTCGGTGACCTGATCATCGACCGCACCGACGTCGTCTACAGTGCCGATCTCGGGCCACTGTGGCGGTTCTACTTCCTCGGCGAGGGACTCGACCAACTGTTCGGCGCGGGCGTCGCCACCGAACAACTGCTCATCGCCGCCGACCTCGGCGCCAATACCGTCATCTTCGGCAACGGCCTCGCCCTACAGAACCCCGCCCTCGCCCCCGCGGTACGGACGGAGATCTCCGCCCTCTGGCAGGCAGCCGACCTGGCCTTCGACGCGCTGGCCCGCATCAACGCCCTCTGACCCGCACCCGCCGGCGGACAGCCGGATCAGCACCTACGAGGCGCAGCTGCTACCCGGCCAGTTGCAGACGCCGGCCGAGGGCACGCCCGGCGATACCGCCGGTCTCGCCGTGGCCTGGTACCGCCCGAGTCGATGGGCCGGACCGAATCGGGCGCGATCGAGCCAAGAAATCGCCCCGAGCTCGGACGCGGTCGGCGTCCACGGTGTTCCGCCCGGTCAGCCGTCGAGCAACCGTGCGGCGATCCGGCCCGCCCGCGCGGCGGCCGCGGGCGAAGCCTCGCGCAGCGCGGTGACGATGGCGCCGTCGATGAGCAGCGCGAATTCCACGGCCAGCTCCTCGGCATCGGACCGGCCGGCAGCGGCCAGCAGTTCGGCCAGATACTCGATGACGCGACGCTTGTGCCGATCGGCGACCCGGTGCGCAGGCGAGTCGGGATCGGCCACTTCGACCATGGTGTTGATGAACGCGCACCCGCGAAAGTCCTCGCGCGTGAATCGCTGCGCCAGCGCGTCGAATACCGCGAGCGGACGATCGGCCGGGTCTTTTACCGCCTCGACCGCTTCGCGCAACCAGGTCAGCCATCGCTCGTCCCGCCCGGAGAGCACGGCGACCACCAGATCGTCCTTGCTCTCGAAGTGCCGGTAGAACGAGGCCCTTCCCACGCCCGACTCGCTCAGCAGCCGCTCCAAGCCGACGGCGCGGATCCCCTCTGCATAGAAGAGTTCGTCCGCGGTGGCCAGCAGTCGCTGCCGGGCTCGGGTCGCCATCGCCCCACCCTAACAGGTCGGAACTGATCGGTACCGAATACCTTGACCGTGGCGGTAGTGATCAGTACCGTTCGATTTCGGTACCGATCGGTGCCGTTCTACGCGAATCTGGAGTCGATCAATGTCACGACTGCCCCTTGTCACCCCGGAAAAAGCCGACGCCGACCAGGCCGACCTCCTGGCCGACGTGCAACGCCAGCTGGGTCGGGTGCCGAATCTGTATGCGGCGCTGGCCAACAGCCCCGCCACCCTGCGCGGCTACCTCGCCCTGCATTCCGCACTGGCCGGCGGCACCCTCGACGCGCGCACTCGCGAGCGCCTCGCACTGCTGGTCGCCGCAGACAACGGCTGCGACTACTGCGTCGCCGCGCACACCTTCCGCGCGGGCCGCATGGGGCTCTCGGAGCGAGAGATCGCCGACACCCGGCTGGCGCGCGCCGAGGACCCGCGCACCGACGCCGTGCTCCGCGTCGCCCACGAGGTGCTGCACGAACGCGGCCGAATCGATGACGCGCTGCTCGCCGAGGTCCGCGCGCACGGCGTCACGGACGCCGAACTGAGCGAGGTCGTCGGGCACATCGCGCTCAACGTCCTGTCCAACTACTTCAACCATGTCGCGCGACCAGAGCTGGACTTCCCGCCCGCCGCGCCCACCGAGGACCGAACCATGACCCGGAAATGGCGCACCGCTACCCGCATCGAACTCGTCGAGGGCTACACCCTGCTCGACCGGCGCGGCGCGGCGACCGCTGTCGTCGACGACGCGCGCGTCGCGATCGAAGGCGGATTCCTGCACGTCGAAGTCGACGGCGCGGCGGCGGTGCAGATCATGTCCGCGCCCGCCGTCGCCCGTGTCGACTATCGGCCCGACGCAGCCTGATCCCACCCGCCCCGCTCCCCCGAGCGGGGCGTGGCACACCGGCGGCGACCCGGCTCGGCGACGCCGGATCAGACGCGGGTCATCGTGGAGGCGTATCCGCCGCCACCGGGATACACCCATTCGCCGGTGACCGTGGTCCCCGCCGAATCGAAGGTGCCCCGGTAATAGGCGGGACTGTCTTTGGCACCTGCCCAGATGGTGAGGGTGTCCCCGGTCAACTCGTAGACGTAGTCGAAGCTGCGCCCGACGGAGTCGTAATAGCGCGAGACGACATCCGGTCCCGTCGGTTCACCGAACGGGCGCAGGTTGCCGATGACTTCCATGCCGGTGACAGGTAGGCCGTCCTGGGCCAGATCGATGTGCTGGAGCAGAAAGAACCGGCCGACCATCCATTCGTATCGGACCGTGCCTTGCGCGCCACCGGTGACTCGCCAGGTGCCGACCAAACGATCCAGTGCGCGCAGTTCGGGAGTGGGCTGCGGTGGGGTCTCGAGCATCTCGTTCTCCTCGTGAGGGGGTGTTCGTTCGCCGCTACCTCGGAGCCGCCGTCCACTCCTCGACAACCTGGTGATGTGATGTGAATCACTCTCGATCGGTGTCGAGGCATCACGGTCGACTCCGAGGTAGCAGCGAAGCTCCCCGATCGAGGAAGGAAATAGCGATGACCCTCATGGCCGACGCGCGCCGCACCCCCCACGCCACAGGACGGTTGTCCGACCGTCTACTGCTCGCCGGTGCTGCCGCCGGACCGCTGTTCTTCGCGTCGGTGATCCCGCAGATGCTCACCCGCGACGGCTTCGACATCACCCGGCACCCGATCAGTCAACTCGCCACCGGAGACCTCGGCTGGATCCAGATCGCGACCTTCGTGACCGCAGGCGCGGGCGCGTCGGCGCTGGCCGTCGGCCTGGCTCGCACCTTGCGAACCGGGTTCGGCCGACGGGCACTGCCGATCCTGGTCGGCATATTCGGAGTGGGGATGATCGCGGCCGGGGCATTCACCATGGACCCCGAAAACGGATTCCCGGCGGGAACTCCCGACGAGCCGGTGGCGCAGATGTCGTGGCACAGCATCGCCCATTCGGCTTCCGCCGCAGTGGCTTTCACCGCGCTGGCCGTCGCAGCCCTCGTGCTCGGCGTGCGGTGCGCCCGTCGCCGGGCGGTGTGGCCCGCGCTGGCGAGCACGGTGGCCGGGCTCGCCCTGCTGGTACCGATCTCGCCCGACCATATGAGCATCCAGATCGCGGTCAACGGACTGATCGCGTTCACCTGGATCACCACGCTGGCGATCTCCCAGCGTCGCACCGCCTGACCGAGCACCGCGCGATACCGTCGCAACAACATCCACCGAGAGGCCGGACCATGAAATATCTACTGCTCGGCTACACCCCCGCCACCGACTGGGACGCCGAGAGCGCCGACACACCCTCGCCGGAAGCGCTGGCCGCTTTCGCCACCTATCAGAAGCTCGAGCAAGAACTGACCGCCTCCGGCGAACTGGTAGCCACCGAGGGCTTGGGCCACCCTGCGGTGAGCACCACCGTCCGCAAGACCGCCGACGGTGTGATCGCCACCGACGGACCCTTCGCCGAACTGAAGGAGGTCCTGGCCAGCTTCGCCGTCATCGATGTCGCGGGCCACGAGCGCGCTGTCGAGATCACCGCCCGCCTCGTGGCGGCACTGGGCGAACCGATCGAGATCCGCCCGATCATGGGCGCGGACTTCACCGCGTGACCCCCACGATCGAGGATCTGCTGCGCGCCGAAGCGCCGCAGGTCCTCGGAGCTCTGGTCCGCCGATTCGGACGCTTCGACATCGCCGAGGACGCCACCCAGGAAGCGCTGCTCACCGCATCCCGCGCGTGGCCGGTGGACGGTATCCCGGACAACCCACGCAGCCGCCTCATCCGCATCGCCTACGGGCGGATGATCGACATGCTGCGGTCCGAGCAGGCCCGCCGCCGCCGCGAGATCGACGCGGCGGCACGGGCCGAGCCGCTGCGCACCGCGCACCACCCCGACGTCGACGACAGCCTGACCCTGCTGTTGCTGTGTTGTCACCCCGCACTGAGCCACACCGCCCAGGTCGCCCTGACCTTACGTGCGGTCGGCGGTCTCACCACCGCCGAGATCGCCCACGCCTACGGCACGACCGAAGCCACCATGGGCACTCGGATCAGCCGCGCCAAACAACAACTCGCCAAAGCCGGGGCGCGCTTCACCCCACCGACCGATACCGACCGCGACCATCGCCTGGCCGCCGTCCTGCGCGCGCTGTACCTGATCTTCAACGAGGGCTACACCGCCACCACCGGCGGCGAACTCGTCCGGGTGGACCTCACCGCCGAAGCTGTCCGGCTGACCCGCATGCTGCACGACACCACCCCCGGCGACGCCGAGGTGACCGGCCTGCTCGCACTGATGCTGCTCACCGAATCCCGCCGCGCGGCCCGCACGCAGGCAGGAGAACTGGTACCCCTCGACGAACAGGACCCCGCCGGCTGGGACCACGACCTGATCGAGGAGGGCACCGCCCTCATCGACAGTGTCTGGAACCACGGACCGGCGGGTCCGTACCAGATCCAGGCCGCCATCGCCGCGCTGCACGCCACGGGCGAGCCGGGCGACACCGATTGGCCCCAGATCGCCCTGCTGTATCTGTGGCTCGAACGCCTGACCCCGACCCCGCCCGTTCAGCTCGCGCGGGTCGTGGCCGTCGCCCGCGCCTACGGTCCCGCGCGCGGACTGGCGCTACTCGACGACCTCGACCGACGTCACCACCTGGATCGCAATCCGCTCACCCGACAGCGTGCACACGCTGTTCGCGCACACCTTCTCCAGCAAACCGGCGACCACGCCGCCGCGACCCGGCTCTTCCACCGAGCAGCCGACCTCACCGGCAACACAGTCGAACAACGGTACCTACGCGCGAAAGCCGACCACCCCGACTGACTGCCCCAGGTCGCTCAGACTCCCGCGTGCGCGAACCGAAAGCGGCGGCTCGGCATTCCTGCCACTCGCAGGGTGCGCAGTGCGCGGCGGCCATCACGGCCGATTCCGACCTCTTCGGCCGATCCTGACTCGAATCGACGACAGCGGGGCGAGAACTTGCTACAGTCCCAGACAGCTAACTACGGTTGCGTAGATATTTTTCTACGGCTGCGTAGATATTTGGTCCGCGGAGGTCGAACACGGTCAGCGGCCGCGTCGAGAACGGGTGGAGATGCCGGTACCGAAGTCCGTATCAGTCGATACACCAACAGATCTGGATGTCATCGTGACATTCGGCCTCGACTGGTGGCGCCGCCATCCGCGCCAGTCGGTGGCGACCGCGGGCCGGCAGGTGTCCATGGCCTGGCATGCGATCGAGGAGTTGGCGCGGTCACTGCTCGGACGCCGGTTTCCGCACGCGGAGTTCCTCCGCCAGAGCGCGTTCATGGCCAGTGTCTCAGTCACACCGACCCTCCTGGTCGCGATTCCGATCGCCGCCATCGTGTCGATCCAGATCGGCTCCCTGGTCAGCCAGGTCGGCGCCACCACATTCATCGGCGCGGTCAACGGGTTGGGCATCATCCGGCAGGGCGCTCCGCTGGTCACCTCGCTGATGATCGCGGGCGCGGTCGGGTCCTCGATCTGTGCGGATCTGGGCTCCCGCACGATCCGCGAGGAGATCGACGCCATGCGGGTGATGGGCGTCGACCCGGTGCGCAGGCTGGTCGCGCCGCGGCTGCTGGCCGCGGTGCTGGTGAGCACGCTGCTCTGCGGGCTCGTCGTGTTCGTCGGCTTCGCCACCGGGTATCTGTTCGACATCTTCATCCAGGACGGCACGCCCGGTTCCTACATCAGCACGTTCGCCTCGTTCGCCGTCGCCGGTGACCTGGTCGTCGCCCTGGTCAAGGCGGCGGTGTTCGGCGCGCTCACCGCGATCATCGCCTGTGATTGCGGACTGAACACCAAGGGCGGTCCCGGCGGGGTCGCCAACGCGGTCAACTCCGCGGTGGTCAGTTCGGCGATCGTGCTCTTCGCCGCCAATATCGCGCTCACCCAGATCTACAACACCCTGTTCCCCGCCGAGGTGATCTGAGATGGCCGGCTACACACCACCGCTGCTGCGCCCATTGCGCGCGGCCGCCTCGGTGGCCGAAGTCAACGCGCGACTCGGCCACCAGGGCCTCGTCTTCGTCGAGGCGTTGCTGGCGATCCCGTTCGCGCTCCGGCACTATCGCCGGGAGGTCACGCGGCTGATCATCGATGTCACCTGGGGCAACGGCGCGCTGGTGGTGGGCGGCGGCACGGTCGGCGTGGTGCTGATTCTGTGTGGATTCGGCGGCATCACCGTCGGCATGGAATCACACACCGCGCTGGACCTGCTGACGATGAGCCCGCTCACCGGCGCGATCTCCGGTTTCGCGACCACGAGGGAACTCGCCCCGCTGCTGGCCACCATTGCCTTCGCGGCCCAGGCCGGCTGCCGATTCACCGCCCAGATCGGCTCGATGCGGATCGCCGAGGAGATCGACGCGCTGGAATCGATGGCCATCCGCCCGCTCCCCTACCTGATCACCACCCGCATGCTGGCCGCCGCGGTGGCGATCCTGCCGCTCTACAGCATCGGGATGGCCACCGCGTATCTCGCCACGAAGATCACCGCGTTCTTACTCGGCAGCAACGGCATCGGCACCTACGACCACTACTTCCACCAGTTCCTCGACCCGGGCGACATCGTGTACTCCGTGCTCAAGGCGGTCGCGTTCGTCCTCGTCGCCACCTTCATCCAGTGCCACTACGGCTACGTCGCCGCCGGTGGTCCCGAAGGTGTCGGGGTCGCGGCCGGGCGGGCGATCAAGATGACCATCATCGTCGTCGTCTTCCTCAATCTATTTCTCACCCTTGCGATCTGGGGCGTCGACTCCGGGATCCGCATCTCAGGATAGGAAGTTCTCACGTGTATCCGGATCCCAGTGGGCGCGGCTGGTCGCGCCGCAGGCTCGCCCTGGCTGGAGTGGCGATGGCGATGAGCCTGTCGGGTGTCGTCGCGGTGCTCGGCCTGCGCTACGCCGGTCATTTCGAGAACACCGTCACGGTGACCGCCGCGATGACCAGCACCGGTGACGGCCTGCCCGCTCGCGCGGACGTGCGCTTTCGTGGGCTGCTGGTCGGCATGGTCACCGAGGTCGAGATCGCCGAGAAGGGACTCGACCAGCGCGTGCGCCTCGCGCTGGAACCCGCGGCCGCCACGGCGATCCCGGCCTCGGTGACGGCGCGTGTCGTGCCCGCCAATATCTTCGGTGTCACCGCGATCGAACTGGTCGACAACGGTCCGGCCGAAGCGCCGCTGCGCGCCGGAGCGGTGATCGCCCAGGACACCAGCCGCCCCACGGTGGCCTTGCAGACCACCCTGACGACTCTGCGCGATGTCCTCGACCGTATCCAGCCCGCGAAACTCGCCAGGGTCCTGGCCACTCTGGCCGCGGCGCTCGACGGCGACGCCCGGCTGCCCGGTTCCACGATCGAACGCCTCGATCAGTGGATCACCGAGGTCAGGGCGTTGCCCGGGATCGGTGACCTGCTCGGAGATCTCGGTGCGGCCGCCTCGGCGGTGAATCGGTCGGCTCCCGAACTGGTCGATGCCCTCGGCGCGTCGGTGCAGGCGGCGCAGACGATCACCGCGCGACGTAGCCAGGTGATCGAGCTGCTCACCGCGGCGAGCACGGCGACCGACGCGACCCAGGCGTTGTTCGCCCGGAACCCGGACGCGGGCAAGGACCTCGTCGTCGGATTGGACGAGACCTTCGGCGCGCTCGCGGCGGATCCCGCCGCGATAACCGACACCGTGGTCGCTCTCGGCGAGTCGCTGACCCGCCTGGCCACCGTCTTCAACTGGGGGCCGAGCCGACAGATGCGGTGGGACGTCACCGTCTCGTTCACGCCGTTCCGGCAATACACCGCCGCCGACTGTCCGCGCTACGGCAGCCATGCCGGGCCGCGCTGCGACACCGGCACCGTCCCCGATTCGCCACCGCCACAGTCCTATCCCACACAGTTGATTCCCGGGTGGCTCGCCGCCGCGGGACCGGCCCCGATCCCGGCCGTGCCCACGCTCCCGATCCTGCCCGACCTGCCGAACATCCCCGGACTGTCGCTACCCGGTCTGGTGGTTCCCGGCCTCACCGCGCCGGCGAGCGTCGGTCCTGGCACACCGGGCGAGCGCCCTCGACCGATCTCGACGACCGGTCCTGCCGCGGTGGCCGCGTTCCTCGGCACTCGACCGAACACCACCCAACTGCTGCTGCTCGGCTCCGTCCTCACCGGCGCGACCGTGACGGTGACACCGACACCCGGCGGAGGCTCCTGAGATGCGCTCACGCACCACCTATCTCGGACTCGCGCTCTTCGTCGCGCTGTCGGTGATCGTGACCTACACAATGTGGTCGACCCTGCAACGTTCGGTGGCCGGGGACACGCACCGCTACACCGCGACGTTCACCGACGTGCTCGGTTTGCGCGTCGGTGACGACGTCCGGATCGCCGGAGTCCGCGTCGGGCGGGTCGACTCGATCGAACTGGTCGATCGCCGGCATGCCCAGATCACGCTGTCGGTGCAGGCGCGCCAGCGTCTGAGCACCACGACCAAGGCGCTGATCCGCTATCAGAACCTGATCGGCCAACGCTATGTGGCTCTGGCGGTCGGCGCGTCGCCGGGGCAACCGCTTCCCGCCGGCGGCGCGATCCCGCTCGAGCGTACGGAATCGTCCTTCGACGTCTCGACCATGTTGTCGGGCTTCGAGCCGCTGTTCAGCCTGCTGCGACCGGACGAGGTGAACTCGCTGTCGGAAACCCTCGTCCAAGCCCTGCAGGGCGACGGCGTGTCACTGTCTGCGCTGATCACCCAGGCCGCGGCGCTGGCGACGACCTTCTCCGAACGCGACGAGATCCTCGGGTCGGTGATCAGCAACCTCAGTGACGTCATCACCGGTCTGGCGCACCGCAGCGGTGAGCTCGAGACCCTGATCACCCAGTCCAGGGCACTGGTCGCCGGGCTGTACGAACAGGGCGCGGCGCTCAGCGGCGCCGTCACCGGAATCGCCGAATCGACGACGAAGCTCACCGACCTCATCGCCAGGGTCGCGCCGGGAATGGCACGGGCGCAGCAGCAGGCGACCGCGGGCGTCGGTCTGCTGCTGGCCAACGGCGCGCGGCTGGACCAGGCCGCGATCGAACTGCCTCTGGTCCTGGCCGGACTGGCGCGGATCTCGGGCAACGGCACCTACGTCAACACCTACATCTGCCGCCTGGATGTCTCGCTGTGGGGCGTGCTGTTCCCGCGCGACGTGTTCTCCCAGGTCGGCGGCAACGCGCATTCGGAGGTCTGTCGATGATCAAGCTCCTGGTCGCCGTCGTGCGCACTGCGGCGCGCGACGCGCTCGGTGACCGCAACTTCGTGCTGGGGATCGCGGCCGGGGTCACGGTGCTCGCGCTGGTGATCGGTTCCGGGCTGCTCTCGCGCGCGCATCTCGGCGAGGCGACCGTGCGCGCCGAGTTCGCCCAGGCCGCCGGGCTGCGGGTCGGCAACAGCGTCGATGTGGCGGGAATCGAGGTCGGGACGGTCACCTCCGTCGGGCTCGATCGCGACCGGGTCCTGGTCACGATGAGCGTGCGGTCCGACCTCGCCGTCGGCGGGGACGCGAAGGCGGCGATCAAGATGTCGACCATCCTGGGCAAGATGCACGTCGAACTGGATCCGGGAACCGACGGCGAGCTGCCCGATGCCCGAATCCCGTTGGCGGCCACGTCCGTTCCCTACACGCTCGCCAAGGTCGTGAACGACCCGACCTATCGCAACTCCTTCGAGCACCTCGAACGGATCGATCCCGACGCGCTGCGCGCGAGCCTGGACGCGGTGAGCACACAGCTGGGCGATTCCCCGCGGCTCACCGCGCAAGCGCTCGACAGCGTCGGCGCGTTGGCCACGGTGATCGCCTCCCGGCGCGACGAGGTGGACCAGCTGCTGCGCAGCATGGATCAGGTTTCCGGCCTGATCGCCGACAACCAGAACAGCGTGCTGGTGTTGCTGACCAGAGGCCAGGCGATCGGCGACGCCGTCGTCCGGCGGCGCGACCTGATCAGAGAGCTTCTCGACAACATCGCGGCCGCGTCGAAGATCCTGCAGGACATGGGCGTCGAGGACGGCGGACGGCTCGGCCCGCTCATCCAGAGCCTGAACACGATGTCCCAGGGTCTGGAGAAGAACCGCGAGAACCTCGACGCCCTGTATCAGGTGATGCCGGTGGCGGTCCGCCAGTTCAACAATCCCTTCGCCCAGGGCCCCTACGGCGACATCTACCTGCCCTGGCTGTTCCCCGACAACTGGCTGTGTCTGGCCGAAGCGGTAGAAGGATGCCGATGATGCGCAGAGTGCTGCACTGCCTGGCGCTGGTGATCATCACCGGCATCGGCACGGGGTGTTCGGCGATCCCGGTGTCGCTGCGTCCCGACGCCGTCCACATCACCGCCGACTTCGAGGGGGCCGCAGGGCTTTTCGTCGGCAACGAGGTGGCGGTGCTCGGTGTGCCGATCGGCCGGGTCGACGCGATCGAACCCAAGGGCGCCTTCGTCCAGGTCGGCATGACCCTCGATCCCGGCGTCGCGCTCCCCGCGGACGCGATGGCCGCGCTGGTCTCCCCGCAGCTCATCACCAACCGCCACGTCGAGCTGACCCCGGCCTACACCGGGGCGGGCCCGACGCTGGCCGATGGTGCCCACATCCCGCTCGCCCGCACGCGGACACCGGTCGAACTCGACCGCATCCTGCGCAACTTCGAACAGCTCGGCGCGGCGCTGAAGGGCGACGACGTCGACGGCCCGATGGCGAGCCGGGTGCTGTTCCCGATGCTCGACGGCAACGGCGACCGCATCCGCGAGACCCTCGACGCCCTGTCCAGCACGCTCGAGGTGTCGCTGGCCAACCGCGACCAGATCTCGCGCACCATCGTCGAGCTCAACGAGCTCACGACGATCATCGCCGGCAACGATCAGACCGTCCGGGACTTCAGCGGCCGGCTCACCGAGCTCGTCGCGCTGCTCGCCGAGCAGGCCCCGGGCCTGGCCGCGGTCCTGACCCAGGTGAACGACTTCGTCGACAACACCTCCACCGTGCTGGCGCAGAACCGGGCGCCGCTCACCGACGCGGTGAACCGGCTGGTCGCCATCACCGGCCAGATGCGCGACAACGCCCGCGGACTCACCGAGATCGTGGATCTGACCCCGCTGATGGCCGACAACTTCGCCCGCGCGGTCAGCACGGAGCACCGGGTACTGCGGCTGCATCTGCTCACCGACAAGTCGCTGCTCGACAACGAGACCTTGTCGCTGCTGTGCGCGCGCGCCGCCCTGCGCGCCGACGGCTGCCGGACGGGGAAACTGATGGATTTCGGTCCGGACTTCGGGCTGACCGCCGCACTGCTCGGACTCACCGAATGAGCGCGACGACTCGCCTCGTCGTGACCGCGCTGGCCGCGCTGTCGGTCAGCTCCTGCACGGTCACCGTCGACGACATCCCCTTGCCCCGGCCCGGTGTCGACGGGCCTTCCTACCACGTGCGCGCGGTGTTCGACGACGCGCTCAATCTCCCCGAACGGGCCAGGGTCAAGATCGGCGGCACCGACGTGGGCGTGGTCACCGGCATCGAGACCACGAACTTCCTCGCCGATGTCGAGCTCGAGATTCGTGGCGACATCGCGTTGCCCGAGGGCACCCGCGCCGAGCTCCGGCAGCCGACCCCGCTCGGCGATATCCATGTGGCCGTGATCCTGCCTGAGCACCGGCCCGGCGCGCCGATGCTCACCGAAGGCGACGTCATCGATCGTGCGCACACCTCGGCGGGCGCCTCGGCCGAAGAACTCATGACGGCCTTGTCGATGCTGCTCGACGGGGGCGCGATGAACCAGGTCGCCCGCATCGCCTCCGAGCTGAACGCGATCGTGGGCGGCCGTGGGCCGCAGCTCGCGCACCTGCTCACCGAACTCACCGCGACGCTGACGGCACTGAATCAGCGTACGGGGCAGATCGATGCGGTCCTGCACGGGCTCGACGGACTCACCGCGACGCTGAGCGCCGGCAAGGCCGAGCTCGGCCGGGTGGCCGACACCTTCCCGGCGCTGATCGCCGTGATCGCCGAGAACAACCGCGCCATCGGTGATCTCACCACGCAGGTGTCCACGGTGACCGCCGCGCTCGGCGACTTCTCCACCACCACCGGCCCGGAGTTCCTCAGCCTGTTCGACAGCGTGCAGCGATTGATGACCGGATTCACCGCGATGGGCGACGACTTGGCCACCACCTTGGACACGCTCAACGCGATCGGTCCGGCGGCGCGGGCGTCCATGCGGGGCTCGAGTCTCGCGGTCGCGGCACGCATCTCGTATCTGGATATCGGAGCGTTCACCGACGTGGCGGGCAGCAGGTTGCCCGACGGCACCGACGTCACCGCGTTCATCGGCAGTCTGTCCCAGGTGCTCGCGCGGGTGCTCGGTCGCGTGCAGGGAGGCCACCGATGATCGAACGCGCTGCCTCCGCCCTGCTTCATCTGGCGCGCAGAGCCGATCGCCACAGGACCGCGGCAGCCATGCTCGGCATGGTCGGCATGCTCGTCCTCGGATCCGGCTATCTCGCGATCGATGTCGTCGGCGTGCGACCATTGCGCACCACCTACACCGTGCTGGTCCAGCTCGACAGTTCCGGCGGCTTGCTGCCGAGCAGCAATGTGACAGTACGTGGCGTCGAGGTCGGCACCGTTCGCGCTGTTCGGCTCGACGCGAACGGCGTGCGCGCCGAGGCCGAGATAGATGGCGCGACACGCATTCCGGTCGGTTCACCGGTCGCCGTCGGGCGGCTGTCGGCCGCGGGTGAGCAGTATCTCGATTTCCGGCCGGCCACCGGCGAGGCGCCCTATCTCCTCGATGGCGCGATCGTGCCCGCCGCGGCGGTGAGCACGCCGGTCACCATCGATTCCTTCCTGGACAACACCGGGTCCCTCATCGCAGGCATGAACCCCGACCGGCTCACGGTGATCGTCGACGAGCTCGACCGCGCCCTGCGCGGCGGTCCCGATGTCCTGCGCGATGTGATCAGCGGACTGAGCCAGGCGACGGCCGGCCTGACCGGCCTGCTGCCGCAGACCACCGAACTGATCCGCAATCTGCGCGTCGTCGCCGACACCACCGCGCACGCTCAGCCCGATCTCACCACGCTGGTACGCGGCTCGAGCGCGCTGTTCGACCAGCTCAGCGCGGCCGACCACGAAGTCCGTGAACTGCTCGAGCAGGGGCCGGGCAGGCTACAGATCCTGGGCGGCGTTCTCACCGAGACCGGCGACCCACTGACCAGTCTGGTGACCAATTTCGTCGCCATCACCCGGTCCGCTCGACTGCGAACACCAGCCATGGCCGCGCTCTTCCCCGCGCTGCGCGCCGGGGTGATCGCGCTCGGCATCCCGGCCCACGACAACGCCTTTCACACCATGGCGGACATCTGGCCGCGCCCGACCTGCGAATACGACACCATCCCCGTCTCCCCCGCCGAGGTCTCCGACGGCCGCACCCGTCTCTACAACTACTGCGTGACCAGCCACCCCGAGCTACAGATCCGGGGTTCGGCCAACGCGCCGCGCCCGGCCGGACCCGACAACGGATCGGGGCCACCGCCCGGCGTCACCGGCGACGAACTGTCCGTCCCCTTGCCCGCCAACTGATTCCGATCGAGTCGAGGACCTACCGAATGACAACCGACCAGAGACCAGCGACCACCGACGACCCCGGCACCGAGTCCAGCGAGCCGGCGGGTGAACCTCCGCGACATCGCCTTCACCGCCTGATGCTGCCCACGGCCGCGGTGATCACGGTCGGCGCGGTCGTCCTCGCGTCGTGGCTCGCCGCGGACAACCAGCGGATCCGCTCCCGTGAGCAGGCCCGGGACACCGCGTTGCGGGCAGCCTGCGCGTACGCGCCCACCCTGGCCCACTACGACGCCGCGGACCTCGATACCTACTTCGCCGCCGTACTGGCGGGCGCCACCGGCGACTGGAAGACCGAATTCGAGGCGACCAGCAAGGATCTGCGCGACGTGCTCACTCAGGGCCAGGTCGTCTCCACGGTCGGCAACGTCACCTGTGCCATCGAGTCCGCCGACGAGACGACTGCCCGAGCGGTGGCCGTCATCAATCAAACCATCACCAGCCTCGGCACCAACGGGACGCCGGCGCCGGGACAACTCTCGGTGACCATGACGCTGCGTAAGAACGACGACCGCTGGTTGGTCAGCGAGATCGGCACACCGCTGCTCGCCCCCTGAAGAACGAATTCCCGGGCCCGGTTCGGGTCGCTCGAAAGAAATGGACCATAGCGCTCGCCGGTGCCGGCTGATATTGTCTTACTTGAAAACTACACGCGCGTAGTAATTTACCGCGCAATTCACCGCGGCGGTCGCCGCACGAAAATCAAGGAGGGCCTCGTGGCATCATTACGCGCATGGTTGTCGCTACCGGAGGTGACACCGGCCGAGGACTACGGATTCTTCGGCCCCGAATCCGTCGCATGGCAGGTGTGGAGTTATCCGACCGGATTGACCATCGGCTTTCAACGCGCCGTCGTCATCGAGGAACTCGACCCCCGCCTGATCGCGGCCGTCGATGCGACCAGCGCCATCTACACCCGCCCCCGCACGCGCTACGATCGCACATTGCGCTACTTCGCCATGGTGATGTTCGCGGGCAGCCAGGCGACGGTGGCCGCCGCGGACATCCTGGTCAAAATCCATTCCAAGGCGGTCGGAATCGATCCGGTGACCGGCGAACAGTACGACGCCAACGATCCCGATTCACAATTATGGATTCATCTGACCGCCTGGCATTCACTGCTCATCGCCTACGAGAGATTCGGCCCGGGCAAACTCTCCGCGGCAGACGAAACACAATACTGGCATGAATGCGCCCGCGCGGCCGAGTTACAGACCTGCGATCCGGACGATATACCACGCACCAGAGAAGGTGTCGCCGAGTACTTCGAATATATGCGACCCCGGCTCATCGGGTCCGATATCGCGAAGAAGGCGATGAACCATCTCCTCGATGCCGAAGTGATGCTGCCGCCGATGCCGCCGATCCTCCGGCCGATGTTCACACTCGTCGCCGCATTCCTGCGCCGCGGAACCCTCGCCACCATGCCGAGATGGATGCGCGAGATGGCCGGGCTACCCACCGGCCGGGTGCTCGACGCGTTGGTCGTGCCCTGGCTGAGCGCGGCCATGACGGTGGTCAGCCTGAACACCCGGCTCGAACTGCTACTACTGCAACTGATCTCCCCCACGACTGTTCCGGTGGCGGCGCCGATGCTGCTCGGCGTACCGCCGAAGAACCCCGTGACGACGACACCGCGACGGGCGCAACGCGAATACGGCTACGACATCCCCGCGCAGGCGCACCACGCGCTGCGCGACAAGCAGCGCAACCGGGTCCTGGGCAAAGGTCTCGCGCCGTCGGACGAAGGCCTCATCGAATCCCAGCCGATACTCGGCGACATCGCCTGAAGAAGAAAGAGACACAGTGGTGGCAAATCTCATGGATCGCCGTCTCAGCATCCGCCAGATGATGTTCCTGGCCATCGCGGCCGGGATACCCTATTTCGCGATCGGGCTGGTCTGGTTGATCACACACCAGGATCATCTGACCGATCTGCACGGCGTGGACCGCGTGTTCTCGACGGTCGGCCAGGTGATCGCCTGGCCCGCGCTCGTCGTCGCCGACCTCGACCTGCGGTAGCCGGGCGTCGATCTGCTCATCGCCTCGTGGTGAGCAGATCAGCGGGCATCGGCGGCGTGTTCACCGACCGTGGCGAACCCGGCGCGGCCCGCGCTGTCGCCCGAATTTCCGCCGCCGGGCTCGTACGGCAACGTCCGCACCATCGACCGGACCGTCGCGCGCAGTCGTTCGGGCGGGAAACGCTGCGGATCCGACAGCACCATCCTGCCGAGCACCTCGGTGAAACCGACCATCACGGTCGCGATCAGCTCCACGTCCACATCGCGCGGCCCGCCCCGCAGGGCGAAACCCGCGGTCAACAGCTCCACACATTGATCGAGCAGTTTGTCCCTGGCCGCACCGAGCAGTTCGCGGTAATCGGCCGGTGCCCCTTCGCTGGGCAGCAATATCAGGCGCCAGCTCGACGGCGCCGCGGCGACCGACTCGAGAAATGCCATCACGGCCGCGACGTACTCTCGATCCGGGTCCGATCCCGCCAGATCGCGCGGCAAAGCCGCGAAGACCTGCCCCATGCCACGCGAATGTTCCCGGTGCAGCAGATGCGCCACCAATTCCGGCGCCGAGGGATACATCGCGTACAGCACCGGTTTGGCGACCCCGGCTTCCTTGGCGACAGCCTGCATAGTCAAATTCCCGAGGCCCTCGCTGTCGACGACACGCAGTGCGGCATCGAGCAACTGTGTTCTGCGCTCCTCCGGTGGCAACCGGGGACCGTTGCGGCGTTTCGGCCGAACACCAGTGGAACCGCTCTCGATACTCACCCCTCCATCATCACCTATGAGCGGTTCGCCCCGCCCACGAAGCCGAGCATGGCGAGGTTGGCGATCTTCTGCGCATCCGGCTTCCCGCGACCCTTGTAGCGAGTGAGCACACCCTGGGCACCCTGATAGCCCTTGTCGCCCAACACGGGCCATCCACCCTGAAGCATTTTCTCGAGCGGGAGTTCGAGTTTCTTTCCAGGCACGGTCCGCACGCCCCGGCGAAGGCCGTGACCACGTCGGTGCCGCCGCTGATCGAGGACGCAGCGACCTGTCGACCGACTCGAACGCGCACCCACAGTGACATCGACGCCGGTAGCGCTGCGCCGGTGACGCCGACTGTCCGCAACGCTGTCAGGTCGTACTCGCAGCGCGGTTCGACTTCTGCCTTCGCGCATGCCAGGCAAGTACGAACGCGAAGGAGTGTCCTGGCGTGCCGGCGCGATCAGGAACCCGCCGGTCACCGCGGCCATCACAGCGGCCATGTCGACAGGTCAGGTGTTCGCGTCGTCGGCATCGACGTCCCCGTTCCGCTCGGTGGCCGTCAGGCCGGCGCGGCGCCGCCGAATCCACTGGCGAGCAGCAGATCATGTGCGCGGCGAGCGGCTTCGGCGGTCCGCGTGGCGGTGTCGATGTCTGTGGGCAGTTGCTCCAGTCCGTGCGACAGCGCCACGACCGCCTCGGACAGGGTCGTCACGTGCTGTTCCAGTCGCGTCAGACGATCGGGTTCGGGTCGCTCGTCGACACCGAGTTCGGGCAGAACGAGTTCGCCCGCGATGTCGGAGGTCGCCCCGTAGAGAAGGCGGAACAGCGTGATCGGCATCGTGGCGAAGACGCGCGGCAGCAGCCCTGGGGAGAACTTCGCGTCCAGCGCGTAGGTCACCGCCGCTGCCACGCCGGGAACCTCCGCGGGATCGATCCCGGCTTCCCGGGCGAACTGCGCGCAGAATTCGCGCAGGCCGTGCCGTACCGGCAGGCGGCTCGGTACCCAGTTCTCGAAGTACACACCTCGTAGCAGTTCCGGCAGCTGCGCCGACAGATGCGCCGAACTGTCGATGCCGATCCGATCGCGCACTGTGTGCAACCACGCACGTAGTGCCCGCAAGGCGAACCGGCGATCGTCGGTGTCGAGGCTGTCCGCTACGGCGCGTAGCCACACGTGGGCCGTGTGCACGGTCGGGGCCAGTGGATCGTGATGATTCGACATGAGTTCTCCTGCTAGTCGACACGGGTTCGGTGCACGCGGCGCCGGAAGTCGAACCGATACCCCACGGACGCCGCCTGTGCCAGGTGCGCGAGCCACACCATCCACGACGCTGTGTCGGTGTAGCTGGGTGAAGGACCTCGGTGTCGCCCACCCCGGGGTCGTGCTCGATAACTCCATCCTCGGCGCGGTGCCGGGCTGATCCCAGATCCGAAGGACACCGCCGTGAAGGCTGAAGGCCACCTGCCCCGAGGGACTCGCCGTCGCGCCCGACAGGGACCCGCTGTCCCGCGCTGATCCGCACCGAGGGACCAACGCCCGCGCAGACGCGGGACCTTCGACCGTATCGGGGCGATGCCGGTCCCGGCGAGGCTGGAAGCGACATCGACACCGACCGGGAACGGGGCTCGAGATGGGCGAATTCGTCGCAGAATTCAGGGAACTGCGGATCACCGACGCCGACCGCGCCGGGGGCAAAGGAGCAAACCTCGGCGAACTCGTCGCCGCGGATCTGCCGGTCCCCGCCGGCTTCGTCGTGCTGGCCGCCGCCTACGAGCACGCGGTCACCGACACGCCCGTCGGCGCGGAACTCGGGCAGCTCCACGACCGAGCGCTGGCGGCGGTGCGTGACACCGCCGAGCTCACCGGCCTGTGCGAGCGGATGTCGGCGATCGTTCGCGCTGTCGCTCTCGACGACGTGATCGGCGAGGCCGTCTCGGCGGCCTATCGCGCGCTCGGCGACGAGATTCCCGTCGCTGTGCGCTCCTCGGCGATCGGCGAGGACAGTGCGGGCGCGTCCTTCGCCGGGATGAATGTCACCCGCACCAACATTCGCGGCCGCGACGCCCTGCTGGCCGCGGTGGTCGACTGCTGGGCCTCGCTGTTCAGCCCCCGGGTCCTGACCTACCGGGCGCGTCGCGGGATGCGCGACCGACCAGCGATGGCCGTCGTCGTGCAGCGCATGATCGATGCCAGATCCGCCGGGGTCGCCTTCACCGCGGATCCCGCGACCCGGCGACGCGATCGTGTCGTCGTCGAAGCGGCCCGGGGTTTGGGCGAGGTCGTCGTGTCGGGCGCGGTCGAGCCCGACACCTACCTACTGGACGCGTCGGGCCCGAACCTGCTGCACACCCGGATCGGACAGCAGAGCTACGCCATCGTCTCGGGTCCGCACGGTGACCGGCGGGTCGAGCTGGACGCCACCGACGCCACCTCCCCGGTCCTGACCGACGAGCAGGCGCGCGCGGTCGCCCGGCTCGCGCTGTCGGTACAGGCCCACCACGACGGGATCCCCCAGGATGTCGAGTGGGTCTTCGACGGCGAGGGCGAGCTGTGGATCGTGCAGGCGCGCCCCATCACCACACCGACCGAGGCCGCCACCGCGCCGAGCGCGCAACCCACCGCGCGAGCGGCGCTGATCCAGGGCATCGGCGCGGCGCCCGGTGTGGCGTCCGGGCTCGTTCGGGTGCTGGCCTCGCCGGATCTCGGGCAGTCACTGCGCGAGGGCGAAGTCCTCGTCGCGCCGATGACGAATCCCGACTGGCTACCGACCCTGTCGCGGGCCGCGGGCGTGGTCACCGACAGCGGCGGGATGACCTGTCACGCCGCCATCGTGGCACGCGAACTGGGGATCCCCTGCGTCGTCGGCGCCCGCACCGCCACCACTACCCTCCTCGACGGGACAGAGGTGACCGTGGACGGCTCCACCGGGCAGGTCACGGCGGGCGCGACAGACCTCCCGGCGCACCGTCCGGCGGTCCATGTCGCCTCGCGCCCTGCCGTCGCCGAACCGACCGCCACCAGGATCTACGTCAACCTCGCCACGCCCGACGCCGCCGCGGCCGTCGCCGCCACGGACGTCGACGGCGTCGGGCTGTTGCGCGCCGAAACGCTGCTGACTCGCGCGCTCGACGGCCGTCATCCTCGCGATCTGCTGGCGCGAGGCGAACAACAGCTGTTCGTCGACCGCTTGAGCGAGTCGTTGCGCCGTATCGCCGCGCCGTTCGGGACTCGGCCGGTGGTCTATCGCACCACCGACTTCCGCAGCAATGAATTCCGTGCGCTACGTGGCGGCGAACGATACGAGCCCGTCGAACACAACCCGATGATCGGCTACCGAGGCTGCTACCGGTACATCCGCGAGCCCGATCTCTTCAGCGCCGAGCTCTCCGCGCTCGCCGACGCCCGTCAAGACAACCCGAATCTGCACATCATGATCCCCTTCGTGCGGACCAGGTGGGAACTGGAAGCCTGCCTGGAACTCGTCGACGCCAGTGCGCTCGGCGGACAGCGTGGCCTGCATCGCTGGGTGATGGCCGAGGTGCCCTCGGTGCTGCACTGGCTGCCCGAATACGTCGGCCTCGGCATCGATGGTGTCTCCATCGGCAGCAACGACCTGACCCAGCTGATGCTGGGCGTCGACCGCGATTCCGAGGATTGCGCCGAGCTGTTCGACGAATCGGATCCGGCTGTGCTGGAGGCTATTTCGCGCATCATCGGCGTTGCCCGGCGACTGGGCATCACGTCGTCGCTGTGCGGCCAGGCGCCCTCGAACCGGCCGGCGTTCGCCGAACACCTGGTGCGCATGGGCATCACGTCGGTGTCGGTGACGCCGGACGCGGTCGCGGCGACGCGCCGTGTCGTCGCGGCCGCGGAACGCCGCGTCCTGCTCGATCACGCGCTCGCCGGCACCCACGACGCGTCACGCCCGGCGTGACCACTCCCCCTTCGAACACCCGACACCGAAAGGCTCGATCATCATGACCGATCTCCATGGACGCAGCGTCGTCGTCACCGGCGGCGCGCGCGGCATCGGCGCTGCCGTCGCGCACACCCTCGTCAAAGCAGGAGCGGGGGTTGTCGTCGCGGACCTGCTCGAACGCGAAGGACACGAGACCGCCGCCGCGCTCGGCCCCCAGGCGATGTTCTGTCACCTCGACGTCACCGACGAGAGCGAATGGCGGCGGGTCCTCGACGACGCCGAAGCGAACTTCGGGCCGCTGGCGGTTCTGGTCAACAACGCCGGCATCCTCGACTTCGGCGGGGTGGAGTCCGAATCGCCCTCGCGATTCCGTCATGTCCTCGATGTGAATCTCGTCGGCTCGTGGCTGGGCATGCACCTGGCCGCGCCGCGACTGCGCGCCGCGGGCGGCGGTGTCATCGTCAATGTCTCCTCGACCGCCGGTCTCATCGGTTACTCCGGGATCGCCGGATACGTCGCCAGCAAATGGGGCCTGCGCGGCCTGACCAAAGCGGCGGCACTCGAGCTCGGCGCGGCAGGCGTGCGAGTCTGCTCAGTGCACCCGGGACCGATCCACACCCCGATGACCGCCGACATGGATCCCAGTGTCGCTGCGGGACAACCACTTCCACGCTTCGGTGAGCCCGAGGAAGTCGCCGCGATGGTCGGCTTCATCGTCACCGAGGCGACGTTCTCGACCGGATCGGAGTTCGTGCTCGATGGCGGCGCGACCGCGGGCGCCTCGCTGGTCCTTCCTTCATGAGCTCCGCACGACAGGCGGCGGGCCCGCCGCCGGCGCAGGTCTACGAGACCCACACCGGTGTCGTGCTGCTGTGCGGCGGGCGGGCCTACAAGACGAAGAAGCCGCTGCGCACCGACTTCCTCGACTTCAGTACGCCCGCACTGCGGGAGCACGCCTGCGCCCGCGAACTGAGACTCAACGCCAGGCTCGCGCCCGATGTCTACCTCGGAGTCGCGCAGCTGAGCGACCCGGAGGGCGGACCCACCGAGCCCGTGCTGGTCATGCGCCGGATGCCCGCGGATCGACGCCTGTCGGCGCTGCTCGCAGCGAACGAACTTCCCGCGGCGGATCTCACGGCGCTGGTCGAGCTGCTGGTCGACTTCCACCGCACCGCACGCCGCGGCCCGGACATCGACCGCGCGGGCACCGCGGACGCGCTGCGCGACCGATGGCGCGCGCTGCTGGATCCCTTGCGCGCCGGACCCGCCGAGCTGATCGACCCGGAACTGCTCGACCGGATAGACCGGCGCGCGATGAGCTACCTGGCGGGTCGCGCCGACCTTTTCGACGAACGGATCGCGCAGGGGCGGATCGTCGACGGTCACGGCGACCTGCTGACAGAGGACATCTTCGACCTCGACGACGGGTTCCGGATACTCGACTGCCTGGACTTCGACGATCAGCTGCGCTACGTCGACGGCCTGGACGACATCGCGTTCCTCGCCATGGACATCGAATACCTCGGCCACTTCGAGCTGGCCGACGCGGTCGTCGCGAGTTACCAACGCGCAGTCAACGATCCGGCTCCCGTATCGCTGCGCGACCACTACATCGCCTATCGCGCGGCGGTACGCGCGAAAGTGGATCTCATCCGCGCCGGGCAGGGCGATTCCACGGCGGGCGAGCGACTGCGCCGACACCTGCGCATCGCCGAGGCGCGCCTCGGCGACAGCGCGGTGCGCCTCGTCCTGGTCGGCGGACTACCGGGTACCGGCAAGTCGACGGTCGCCACCCGACTGGCCGAACGTACCGGGGCGGCGCTGCTCTCCAGCGATCACCTGCGCAAAGAGCTGGCGGGCGCGGCACGGATCGGTGGCGATCTCGGCCGCTTCGGAGCCGGGCGGTACTCCCCCGCCAACCGAGCCCAGGTGTACGACGAGCTTCTCGACGGCGCGCGCGGCCTGCTGACGCGGGGGGTCTCCGTCATTCTCGACGCGAGCTGGACCGACCAGGAGGAACGCGACCGCGCGGCGACGCTGGCCGAAGACGTCGCCGCCGAACTGATAGCCCTGCGGTGCGCCTGCCCCCGAGCACTCGCCCACCGGCGCCTCGGCGACCGGCGCGGAAGCGAGTCGGACGCGACCGCCGAGATCGCCGACGCGATGGCGGCCTCCGAGACCGCATGGTCTCGCGCTGTCACGCTGGACACCAGCGCACCACTGAGCGATACCGTCGCGGCCGCCCACGACGCCTGGCACCGCGGCGGACCGTACCCACCGGCCGATCACTGAGCAGGAACATCCCCCGTACGCAGGAGACGACATCATGACACAGCACACGGAAAGCCCGCACCAGGCCGCCTCGGCCGCGATCGTCGTGGGAATCGACGGATCGGCGGGATCGATCAGCGCTGTGCGCTGGGCGGCACGCACGGCCGCGGACCGGGGGCGTGCCCTGCGCATCGTGCACTGCGCCGAACCGATCGCCGACCGAACGCCGCGCAGCGCCTACGACGCCTTCATCTACGCCACCATGCAGGACATCCGGCGCGCGGCCGAGCAGATGCTCGCCGCCGCCGCGGCCGAAGCGCGCGCCGCCGCGCCGGCGGTCACCCTGACCACCGAACTAGCGAGCGGGCGGACCGCCAGAACGCTCATCGACGCGTCGGCGCACGCGCACCTGCTGGTCCTCGGCGCGACGCGCACCGCGGGCGCGATCGCCCATCTGGGGTCCACCCTGCTCGCGGTGACCGCGCACGCCCACGGCGCCGTCGTCGTCGTGCGTGGACCCGACCCCGCTCGCGCCGACGGTCCGGTGGTGGTCGGCGTCGACGGCAGCAGCGTCGGTGAACCCGCGATCGGCGCGGCGTTCACCGAGGCCTCGCTGCGCGGCGCCGAACTGGTGGCGGTGCACGCGTGGAGTGATCTGTCGGAGGGGCAGTTCGGCGGTGTCGACTATCCGGCGATGCCGGTCGAGGACTTCGCCGTCGCCGAGGAGGCGCTGCTGGCCGAGCGACTGGCCGGATGGTCCGAGCAGTTCCCCGATGTGGTGGTCCGGCGCGAGATCGAGGTGTTCGGGCCGCGCGAGCGGCTCGCCCATCGGTCACAGACCGCGCAGCTGCTCGTCGTCGGTAGCCGGGGTCGTGGTGGCTTCCGTGGTCTGCTCCTCGGGTCGACCAGCAACTGGCTGGTCCAGCACGCCGAGTGCCCGGTCATGGTCGTCCATCACGACTGATCGGGGTGGGGCGCAGATCCTGTTCGACCCCTCTGGTTCATGATCTCGATGTATCTGCGGCGACTCGACCCCCGGCGGTCCGTGCTGCGCTTGCTCGCCGGGCTGATGGCGACCTGGGCTTTCGCCGGGGCCTTCGGCCTCATCACCGGCGCGGTGCCGCTGCGCCCGGTGATCGTCGAAAAGATCCCCTGGCACAGCCCGATTCTGGCGGGAGTAGCACTGGCCCTGTGGGTGGGCCTTCCGATGACAGTCGTGGCGCTGACGGTCAACGACGACGCCGCGCACAACGCGCAGACGACGATGGTGGCCGCGGCCGCGCTGATCGGCTGGGTGCTGCTGCAGCTCGGGGCCGTACAACGCGATCAGGGTATCAGGACGGCCGCGCCGTCGAATCGGCCGAGTGAGAGGTCGAGCAACGCGCGATCGGCGCGCTCGAGCGGGTAGCGATGGGACGAGACCCGCAGCGGGTATCGCTGTGCCAGGGTGAGGAATTCCCTCGCCTGTGCCCGGGTGTTGGACGTGACACTCCGAATCTGACGCTCCCGGAACAGATGTCGCTGATAGTTCAGCGCCGGAATGTCGGTGAGATGGATGCCGGCGATCGCCAGCGTGCCCCCCGCGTCCAGCGCCGCCATCGCCGGCGGCACCAGCTCTCCGACCGGTGCGAACAGGATCGCGGAGTCCAGCGGCTCCGGCGGCGCGTCGGCGGCGCCCTGCACCGAATCCGCACCGAGCTCCGACGCGAGCTCCCGCGCCGCCGGATCCCTGGTCATCACATGCACGCGGGCACCGCGGGCCAGTGCGATCTGGGCGGTGAGGTGGGCGCTACCGCCGAATCCGTAGATGCCGAGAACACCGTTCTCCGGCAGCTCGGCTCGCACCAGCGCGTGGTACCCGATGACGCCGGCGCACAGCAGCGGCGCCAGCTCCTCGTCGGAATAGCCCGCAGGCAACGGCAGCGCGTAATCCACTGGGACAGTGGCGAATTCGGCGTAACCGCCGTCGGCGTCCCAGCCGGTGTAGCCCGAGCGCGGGCACAGGTTCTCCGCCCCACGCAGACAGTATCGGCAGACTCCGCAGGTCTGCCGCAGCCACGGGATACCCACCCGGTCGCCGACCGCCACCCCGCCGTACCCGTCCGGGACCGACACGACCTCCGCGACGACCTCGTGTCCGGGCGTCACCCCACGGCGGTGGACGGGCAGATCCCCTTCGACCACATGCAGGTCCGTCCGGCACACGCCGCAGCACAACACCCTGACCAGGAGTTCGTCCGCTCCCGGCACCGGCACCGGCTCCTCGCCGAACCGCAGTGGAGCGGCCGACCCGATCGGACCGGGACGGGCCACCCGCCAGGCTCGCATCATCTCGCCGCTCCCTTCATGGGTGTGCGTTCGTCGCCATGTCCACCCTGGCACGGCGACGCGCCGCCGACGAGGAGTCCACGCCCGGCTCCGCGTCCGTGCGGCCGGAGATCGCGTTGCCGGGCGCCGGGAAACAGAACCGGCGGTCGCGGCGCGGACGTGACCGGCCACGGTCGCGGAGACCATCGCCGCGTACCAACGATCTGCCTGCGCAGCCGCGTCGCGACCTCGCCGGCGATCCGGTCGGCGGGAGCAGGCGTCTGCGCCCGTACCGTTCTGCCGTCCAGCGTGAGGTTCATCTGAACCAGCAGCGGTTCATCGCCGCCGGGGCCATACCCAGGGACAGAGCCGAAAGTCCTCGCCGGGACGGTCGCTGGTCCCTGGTGTGCCCGCGACTCCGCATGTTCGACAATGCGGGCGATCACCCTGTCGTGGCCGAACGCAGAACAGCCAGCCGATCCGCGTATTCCTTCGCATCGATCTCGCCACGGGCGAAACGCTCCGCCAGGACATGCTCGGCGCCCGGCGGCACCGGGTGCGCGCGGCGCTCGTTGTCCACCCGGAACAGGTACCGCAGGGCGAGCACGAAGCCGGCGATCAGCAGAGCCCAGAACAGGACCATGCCGAAGCCCATCCAGACGTAACCCCAGCCACTGACATCGTGGTCATACCAGTACATTTCGGTCTCCTCCGTGATCCGGACCGCACGGGCGGCGGTCCACCGGTAGTGCAACCATGGCCCTTCTCGTCATCACGGGGTAAGGGCCGACAGGCACCGGCGCGGAGTACCAAGTGCTCCCCCGACCGCACCGATCCCGATGCCGATTCGGGCACGGTGCCGGACACTGATACTCCTTCTCGTCGCGGCGGGTCGACATCGCGGGCCGGGGCCGCCACCGCGGCCGAGCGGCTTCACCGCCCTGAACGCGCGACGGTGTCGTCGTCACTCACCAGCAGTTCCGCGAGGGGACGTCGTGGCGTCTCCGGCGGCTTCCCCGCGCTCGTCGGCGCCCAGCCCACGCGCAGAACGGCCTGCGGGTGGGCGAGATCGTGCAGCAGCCTCTCGCGCATCTTCGCGCGCTGTTCGGGGATCTCGAGCGGCTCGGTGAGCAAGCAGGTGGCCAGCCCGACGCCGGTCGCCGTCAGCAGGACGCTGCTGATCGCTTCGCCCGCACGCAGTCTCGACGCCCGATCGTCGGCGGGAGTACCGATGACGAGCAGGTCGGCGTGGTCCGGTTCGGTTGCCGGATCGGTGAATTCGGATCCGGCGAACAACCGGGCCGGTAGCTCGTCGTCCGGGCGCGGACTGGGCGTGTTGCGCGCGGGCACCCCGTCCACACTGCCGTGCCTGCCCGACCACATCGCGAGTTCGAATCGGTACGACTCGTCGCCGGCGTGGGCGCGCCCCGCCGCCTGGGCGGCGGCCCGCAGCGATCCCCGATCGTCGATCCGGTGCACCACGGCGCCTTGCGCCGCCGCCCGTTCGGTGAACAGGCCGAGGTAGCCGGCCGGGATCGGCCACGACGTGTAATGCCGGCGGTCGGTCCTGCGCACACTGATGGCCTTGCTCATCTGGATGTCGAGTGGGGTGGGTCGATGCGGCACCAACGTCACCGCGGCCAGGTGATCCGGGTCGGCGGGATCGGGTACCCGGTGAATCACCGGCGCCCAGCCCATCGCCGACATCGCCACCGTCAGATGGTGCAGGGCCGCACCGCAGCTGATCACGATATCGCGCTGGTCGGGGTCGGTCGCGGGCAGGGCGCGTTCGCGGTCGAGGTAGAGGTGGATGCTGTGGTCGGCGATGCGCCAGCGCCACGGCTGGACGTTGTGCACGGACGGCGCACGCCCGGCGAGCGTCAGAGCCGCCTTCACGGTGGTGTCGTCGGGAAGTCCGCGTTTCATACTGTCCGTCCTTCGTCGTTTCTGTCGCGGACGACGATCATCGGGATGTCGACCGAGTGCAGCAGGGCGTTGCTCGTGGAGCCGAGCAGCATGCTGGTGAATCCACCGCGCCCGTGACTGCCCACGACCAGTAGCTGGGCCGAAGCGGCCTCCTGCAACAGCGCACGGACCGGACGGTTGGCGACGACGACGCCGCGCACCGCCACGTCCGGATAGCTCTCGCGGTAGCCCGCCAGCGCCTCGGAGAGTTCGGTTTCGGCTGTCTGCCTGCCCATTTCCCAGCCGAACGCGGGCAGATCAGCGCTGGAGTCGCTGAACGCGTGCACCGCCACGAGATCGACCTTGCGGCGCGAGGCCTCCTCGAACGCCAGCCGCACCGCGGGCACGCTGTTGCCGGATCCGTCGACGCCGACCAGCACCGGCAGCGCGGCGGACACCGGGTCCGTCGCGACGATGCCCTGGACCACGGCGACCGGGCAGTGGGCATGACGCGTCACCGCGGTACTGACCGAGCCGAGCAGCCCGCGCTGGAAGGCGCCGATGCCGCGGCTGCCGACCACGAGCATCTCCGCCGTGGTCGACCGGTCGATCAGCAGCGGCGCGGCGAGTTCGAAGGCGACCTCGGTGGTGATCGTGAGGTCCTCGTCGGGCACCGCCGCGCGGGCCACCCGCGCCGCTTCCCCGACCACTCGCTCGGCGTCCACCCGGAGCCATTCCAGATCCGCCTCGCCCAGCGACATCCCCGGACCGAAGCCGGTCTGGATCGCCGCCGAGGTGAGAATGTGCAGCGGCAGGTGATGCAGGACCGATTCGGCCGCGGCCCACGCCGCGGCCTGGTAGGAGTTCGCGGAGCCGTCGACCGCGGCCAGCACGGGCCGGGGCCGGTGTTCGGTGGGCCGCGCCTTCTTCTCGGTCACAGTCGAGCCTTTCTGTGGGGTCACCAGCCCGTCGCCGGCGTCGACATCCAGCATTCCCGCGACCACCCCGCCGAAGTCAGGGGCCAAAGTCATGGGTGCGACGGGCCGATCGGCCCCGATTCCGCTCCGTGGTCGCGGTGTCGCCGCGGCATCAGTTGTGCTCGGGCGCTTCCCGTTCCAGCAGGCGGATACCGGTCACGAGGTCGGGGTCGATGGTCCTGTCCTGATGAGACCGAACCGGCGCGGCGAGGACCCAGTGCCGAAAGCCCCTTCACGATGGGCCCTTCCGCCCTACGAACCCGCGACACCGCGGTGGTGAGGTAAGCCGGCCGCCACCGGAGGGCGTATCCGTCTCATCCACAGCAGAAGGGCAGACGACCACCGTGCCTCGTGACCTGACACAGCGTGAGATCCTCACCGAACTGGAACCGGTCGCCGAGAGCTGTCTCAACAGCCATCTCGGCATGAGCAAGGACTGGCAGCCGCACGACTACATCCCCTGGGAACAGGGGCGCAACTTCGCGATGCTCGGCGGAATCGACTGGGAACCCGAACAATCCACGCTCAGCGAGGTCGCCAAGGCGGCCATGATCACCAATCTGCTCACCGAGGACAACCTGCCGTCCTACCACCGCGAGATCTCCAAGAACTTCTCCCGCGACGGCGCCTGGGGCACCTGGGTCGGCCGGTGGACCGCGGAGGAGATGCGGCACAGCACCGTGATCCGCGACTACCTGGTGGTCACTCGGGGCGTCGACCCCGTCCGGCTGGAATCGGCGCGGATGCGACACATGACCACCGGGTTCTCGGCCGGGACCGACGCGGCCGATCCCGACAGCGGCGCCGGCCTGCTGTATTCGGTGGCCTACGTGAGTTTCCAGGAACTGGCCACGCGGGTCACCCACCGCAACACCGGCAAGGTCTGCGACGACGACATCGCCGACAGAATGCTGCAGCGGATCGCCGCCGACGAGAACCTGCACATGATCTTCTACCGCAGCGTCTGCGCGGCCACGTTGGACCTCGTACCCGATCAGGCGATCGAAGCGATCGACACCATCGTCTGCAACTTCCAGATGCCCGGCGCCGGCATGCCCGACTTCCGCAGGCACGGCGTGCTGATGGCCAAGCACGGCGTCTACGACCTTCGTCAGCATCTGGAAGAAGTCCTGAATCCCGTCCTGCGCCAGTGGAACATCTTCGAGCGCGACGACTTCACCGCTCGCGGCGAGCGAGCCAGGGACCATCTGGCCGCCTTCCTCGACGACCTGGCGACGGTGAAGATCCCCCGGTTCGAGGAGCAGCGCGATCGTGCCCTCGCACGGGACCGAGCACGGGCCTGACCTCCGGCGAGGACCGCCCCGGCGGATCGCCCGTCCAGGCCGCGGACGCCAGGCGACCAACGGCGAATCCGGCGAGGACGTTCGGCACTGCCGGGTTCGGTACCGCCGCGGCCATCCTGGGTCATGGACCCTCGCACGCATCCGCTACCGATCGCGACTCTCACCGTCAATCCCACGGTGGACCTCGCCCTGGAAGTGGGATTCAGCGCCACGGTGGCCCGCGCCGTCGCCGATGCCGGCGCCGCGCTGATCGCCGACATCACCGGCGGCCGGCTGACGACGATGCTCGCCGAACGCGTCTTCCTGCTCCGGCTGGACCGGGTGGAGGCCGCGGCGGTCCACTCCCTCGTGGCGCGGATGCGCGCACGTCCGGTTCCGTACCCGAATGACGATCTCGTGCTTCTCCGGGCACGGTGCCGAAAGTCCCGGCTGTTCGGGCACAGGTGCCCTGCCGATGGCCGACCGGGACAGCCACCCTGGGGATATGAGTGAGATCACCTCCGCCGACCACGACCGGCAGTGGTCCAGGGCGCGCCTGTCGTCGTGGGCGTCGACGAGTCGGCCACCGCGATCCGCGCCGCGCAGTGGGCAGCCGTCGTCGCCGACGCCCGCCGGGCACCGCTGGCACCGACGATCAAACACCTTCGCGCTCCGCGGAGACCCGGCGGCACGGCGGCCGTACAGGGCGCTCGACACCGATCCTCGCGCACGCCTGACAGACGACATCGAAGGAACCAGCCATGACCGAGTCCGACCTCGCCCAGCAGTCCCCCACCGCACCGATCGTCGTCGGTACCGACGGCTCGGAAGCCGGCGGGCGCGCGGTGCGGTGGGCAGCGGAGGCCGCGGCGATCGGCGCGCGACCGCTGCGGATCGTGCACGCCGCCGACCTCACCGCCGCGCAGATCCTGCTAGACCCCTACGACCTGCCGATGAGCTCTGTCACCGAAGCGATGCGGGGTTTCGGCGCGGATTGCCTGCATGCGGCGAGAGCACAGGCGCACACCGTCGATCCCGCGTCGGCCGTCGAGACCGTCATCGTCGACGGCACCCCGGCACCGGTGCTCGTGGCGGAATCCGGCACCGCGCACCTGACCGTCGTCGGCGCGGTGGGCCTCAGCGGTGGCGGGCTCTTCGGCTCGACCGTCCTCACCCTCGCCGCCCACGCCCGCGGTGCGCTGGTCGTGGTGCGCGACGCCGGTTCCGAACAGCCCGCCCAGGGCACCGCGCCGATCGTCGTCGGGGTCGACGACAGCGAACACAGCCGGTCCGCGGTGGCGGCGGCCTTCGCCGAGGCCGACGAACGCCGGGCCGAACTCGTCGTCGTGCACTCCTGGAGTGACCTCCGGTTCGGCTGGTTCGCCGGGCTGCCGGACGCGCTGCTCGATGGTCGCGCCCACGCCGACGCCCAGGAGTTGATCGACGACCAGCTCGCCGGCTGGCAGGAGAAGTACCCCGCGGTCGAGGTCACACGGAGGATCTACTTGTCCGGCCCCTCTCATCATCTGATCGAATGGTCGTCATCAGCACAGCTGCTCGTCCTCGGCAACCGAGGTCGTGGCGGCTTTCCCGGCTTGCGGCTCGGATCGACGGCGAACGCCCTGATCCAGTGCGCCCGTTGCCCCGTCATGGTCGTCCATCCGGGCTCCGAGTGAGACCGTACGGCGCCCTCGGCGTCACTGATGCTCGGGGAGTACGAGGTCCTCCACCGGGCAACGAGACGTCACGGCCGGCGGGGCGCCGGTGTCCGGTGCCCATCCCACGCGCAGGAGAGCGTGCGGGTACGCGGTGCCGCCCAATACTTCGGTCCGGATGACGGCCCGTCGCGACTCGAGCGGCTCAGTGAGCAGGCATGTGGCCAGTCCGATGTTGGTGGCGGTCAGCAGCACCGCGCTGATCGACTCGCCGGCACGCAACCTCGACAGCGCATCGTCGCCGGGTGTGCCGGCGACGAAGAGCTCGGCGTGATCGACGACCGGGGCTTCCATCTCCGCCGAACCGATCTCGACCGGCGGCCATCGCGTCCCGCTCGCACAGGTCACCATCAGGGGCGAGCCCGCGTACGCCGCGAGTTGTTCGCGGTCGGTGTCGGAGACGAGCTGTACGAGGCCGCCCAACGTTGCCGCGCGCTCCCGGAACAGGCTCAGATACCCGGCCGGTATCGGACGCATCCGATAGGGACGATCATCACTGCGCCGCTCCGTGATCGCGTCGCGCAGCGACTTCTCCAGCATCGTGGCACGATGCGGCACCAAGCGAAGTGCGGCCAGCAGCCCGGGGCGCGCGGGATCCGGCAGCCTGCGGACCACCGTGGCCCACCCGGCCGCCGCGAACGCCACACTCGCGTGGTGCAGCGCGATGCCACAACCCAGGATCGCGTCCCGCGAGGCGGGGTCGGTCTCGAACGGCGAACAGCGCGGATCGAGGTAGAGGTCGACGCCACGATCGGAGACCCGCCACCGCCACGGCTGAGTGTTGCGCCGGGACGGCGCACGCCCAGCGAGCGTCAGTGCCGCTGCGACTGTGCGGCGGTCGGGCATTCGGCGGTCCATCGGGCGTCGTCCTTTCCTCTGCGCATCCCACCGTGCCAGCGCGCCCCGAGCGGGGTTAGAGCACGAAGGCACCGTCCGAGATGACTTCGGACCGATACCCGCCGCCGGGAATCGCACGGCGGGACCGCGCAGGCCACTTCCGGTTCTGCCGTCGTCACGGCCAGCCGCCCAGGGCCGAAAGACCTCTCGAACCGGGGACCGAAGCCCTGGCCGGTGCTGCCCTTCGGAGCGTTGGCACGGCCAAACAAACATGCAACTCTCAGTAACACTTATTCGCGGCCGACGGTCGCCGAGCCCTGGGAGTGGAATTGACCAGCGAGCAGACTTTCGACGAAACCGTGAAGACGCTGTCCGAAGCCTCGGTCACCGTGCACTTCGACGCCTTCACCGACATCGCCTGGGACAACCCCGACTACGCGATCTCGTGGACCGACCCACGCTGGGTGCTGCCCGCCGTGGATCCACTCGGCAGGCACCCGTGGTACCAGGCTCTGCCCGTCGAACGGCAGATCGAGATCGGTATCTGGCGCCAGGCCAACGTCTGCAAGGTCGGGCGCACGTTCGAGGAGATCCTGATCGGCGGGATCATGGCGTTCGCGATCACACTTCCCAACGGCAGACCGGAGTTTCGCTACATCACCCACGAGGCGACCGAGGAGTGCCATCACACGCAGATGTTCCAGGAGTTCGTCAACCGTTCCGGGGCCGATGTCCCCGGAGCTCGCCGGCTGTTCCGACGAGCGGGGCCGTTCATCTCGCTGGCAGGCCAGTTCACCCCGGCGCTGTTCTGGGCCGGAGTGCTGGCCGGCGAGGAACCGATCGACCACATCCAGAAGGCCTACCTCCGGTCCGATGTCGAACTGCATCCGCTGATCGAGCGGATCATGCAGATTCACGTCGCCGAGGAAGCGCGGCACATCTCCTTCGCCCATCGCTACCTGCGCGAGACCGTCGCCACCTTCCGCCCCGTCCGCCGACTGCTGCTGTCACTGGCCTTCCCCCTCATCATGCGCGTGTTGTGTGACGTCATCGTGATTCCCCCGAAGGAGATGACCGAGGAGCTCGGCATCCCGAAAAACGTTATCCGCGAAGCATTCTGGGACCACCCCGACTCCGCCCGGCAGTTGCGCGATGTCTTCGCCGATGTCCGTGCCCTGGCGACGGACGCCGGACTGATGAACCCCATCGCCCGGCTGCTGTGGCGATCGCTCGGCATCGACGGCCCGGCGTCGCGGTATCGCAGCGAACCAGCCCGTCGGGCGGTGGCCTGAGACCCGACGCGATCGGCCGACCGCGGCTTCGGCGCAGCGCGGGCGCGAACACCGACCGTGCGTATCCTCTACCCCTTACTTCGACAGGAGTACCACACCATGCTCAGTGAGCCCGAAATCGCGCGCTCCCAGCACGATTCGGCGGTCGATCTCGACGTGCTCGTGGTGGGCGCCGGACTCTCCGGCATCGCCATGGGCCACTACCTGAAGACGCGGCTGCCGGACAAGTCCTTCCTGATACTGGACGCGCGGGACAGGATCGGTGGCACCTGGGACCTGTTCCGCTACCCCGGCATCCGATCGGATTCCGACCTGCAGACCTACGCCTACGAATTCAAGCCGTGGACCCACGATTCGGCGATCGCCGATGGCGATGACATCCTCGACTACCTCGCCGAGGCCGTCGACGACGACGACCTGTCGCCGAACATCCGATTCGGGCACAAGGTGCTCAGCGCCGACTTCTCCACCGACGAGGCGCGATGGACCGTGCGCGTTCGGGTGGCCGACACTCAGATCGTGACGATGACCTGCCGATTCCTGTTCAGCGCGGCGGGCTACTACTCATACGAGCACGCGCACGCGCCGCATTTCGACGGTCAAGAGGACTTCGCTGGGCGAATCGTCCATCCTCAGTTCTGGCCCGAAGACCTGGACTACCGGGGGCGACAGGTGGTGGTGATCGGCAGCGGAGCGACCGCGATCACCCTGGTGCCCGCCATGGCCGCGACCGCTGCCCACGTCATCATGCTGCAACGGTCACCGAGTTATGCCCTGCCGCTGCCCGGCACCGACCATCTCGCTGTCGCGCTGCGGACGGTGTTACCCGATGCCACGGCCTACCGCGTCACCCGGCGGCTCAATATCGCGCGCCAGCGGTTGCTCTGGGAGTTGAGCAGGCGATACCCGGCGGTGACCCGCCGCCTGATCCGTGCGGTGAACAAGGCGCTGTTGCCGCGCGGGTACGACGTCGACGTGCACTTCAAACCCCGCTACGAACCCTGGGACGAACGGCTGTGCGCGGTCCGCGACGGCGACCTGTTCCGGGCGATCCGCGAGGGCAGAGCTGAAGTGGTCACCGATCACATCGATCGATTCCTCGAGCACGGCATCGCGTTGACATCCGGCAAGACGATAGACGCCGACATCATCGTCACCGCGACCGGCTTGCGACTGCTCCCCTTCGGCGGCATCCAGCTGAGCAAGGACGGCGAGCCCATCGACATCGGCCGGACCATGGCGTTCAAGGGGATGATGCTCAGTGGCGTACCGAACTTCGCCTACGCGATCGGCTACACCAATTCGTCGTGGACACTGAAGCTGGATCTGGTGTGCGAGCACCTGTGCCGCCTGCTACGGCTGCTCGACGAGCACGGTCACGACATCGTGGAACCGGTCGCCGACCGGTCGGTCGAGCAGCGGCCGATGCTCGATTTCCACGCGGGCTACGTCCGCCGGGCCGCGGACGCGCTCCCCAAACAGGGCACCTGTGGCCCCTGGACCGTGACGATGACCTACGCTTCCGACCTGGCGCGTCTGCGCAAGGGCCCTGTCGACGACCCGGCCCTGAGATTCGGCCGGAGCAACGCGGATTCGGCCACCGGCACACGCCGGACACCCACGACGGCGCCCGAGATCCTGCTCGCGGACAGGGTGGACGGCCGAGCTCACGAGGGCTGACCGCGCGGACAGTCACGACGCCCTGCCGCCCGGAGCGCGCTCAGCGCCGCGCAGCTCACCCATTCGTTCGGCAACCGGCGACTGGTCGGCCCCCAACCGACCACCGACGACCCGCCGCCGGGCCGCGCGGCGCTGACCCGATAGAACTTGGCCTCCGCGGGAAAACCCCCGTCCGGCAAGCGCTTCGCCTCCAGCGCGTCGAGAGCCTCGCCGCAGCGTGGGTCGTCGATGACCCCGACCTCGGCCAGCACCGTCAACGCGAACAGGATGTCGTAATGCCAATAGCACGGGAAGTGCAGCTGGAGAAAGGACCGATCGATGACGGAGCCGTCGGTCCGGCGCCGGAACAGCCGGCGTCCGAGGAACAACTCGGCAGCGCGCCGGACCGCCTCGCGCGTATCGGCGTCTCCGGCGGTGCGGGCATAGGCGTTCACAGCCCGCAGCGGGACAAGGCTCTCCCCGAAGGACGACACACGGCCGGTCGCTCGCCGATCACAGTTCCAGCCACCGTCGGGCCATTGCGCCCGCAGCAGACGAGCCACGAGGCGATCCACCCGTTCATCGGCCAGCCCCAACCGCGGCAGCGCCCAGACCAGGTTCCCCTCGATGGAGGCGTGCAACGTCGGCAGGTCCCGGCCCCGAACCCGGCCGATGTGGCGCCGCTCGTACTCCGGTGACAACACCCAGCCCAGGGCTTGCTCGCGCAACGGCACCAAGGAGTCGTCCCCCGCCGGGTACCCGAGTTCGGCCAAGGCGACCAGCACCCAATGCGCCCCTCGCCATCTCGCATTGTAGGGATGGAAGGGCAGCGTACCGTCGGCGAGCCGCTCGGAGAGCAGGCGCCGCACACGCTCGCTACCGGGAATCGCCGCAGCCGCCGCGACCACCGCGGGGTCCGACGGCCCTACTCCGAGCACACCCAGGAGGGTGCGCCAACGGATGGACGGCTCCTCCGAGTGGAGGAGTCGTGCCACGATCGGGTCCGCGTCGGCGGCCATCCTCATCGCCGCCGTCCCGTAATACTTCCGGCCGGTTGCGCCGCGTCTGTCAATTGCTCGGTGAACCACACCGCCGCCGAGTACGCCGCCCGCCACGACAGCTGACCGAACAGCGGTACTCGAAGACGCCCTTCGAGTACCGCTCCCCGGCGCGCCGCCACGATGTCGCGCTCCCGCACCGCCGGTGCCGTGCTCGCTGCGAGGACGGTCACGACGCACCGCCCCGACGATCGGCGGCGTGCGCCGCACAACGCGCCACCTCGATGATCCGCATCTATCCCGCCGCCGGCGTGAGAAGGCCGTAGTGCCCGTCGTAGCGGTGATACAGCACCTGGCCCCGTCCCCGCTCCGGATCCCGGAAGAACACGAACGGCCAGCCCGTCACCTCCAGCCGGTCCACCGCGGCGTCGACACCCAGCTCGGGTGCGCGCGCGGAACTGATCGAGACGGCTTCTCTGCCCGCGCTCACCTGATCGGGGCGCGGGTCGAGCTGGGCCAGGCGAAGCCCCGTGGAGCCCGGCCGGTACAGGACGCTGTCGACGCCGCTTCCGGATTCGGTGAACAGGTGGAAGTCGTAGTCCAGCAACGCCATATCGAACGCCGCCTCGTCACAGGTCTCCTCCGCGAGGGCGAACGACTTGCGGCGCAGAATCTCCCGCTCCTCGACGGGGCGGGGAAAGTAGGGCAGTCGCTGTCGTGGCGCGGCCCCGTGGTGCCAGCTCGTCGCGTCCGCGGGCAGACGGGAGCCCCCGCGCTGCGCTTCCCAGCGGCGCGACAAGCGCTCCAACCGCGCACGCAGCCGGTCCGCCAGCGCATCGATGGCCTCGCGTGTGGTCGCGGCCGTGACCTGCGCGCGCACCGCGACTCCGGCCATGTTCACGTTCACTTGCGCCGTGATCGGTTCGCCGACCGCCGGGTCCGCGTGACCGGCGAGCCGCACCCGCACCGACAGGATTGGTTCCCCCGCATACCGTAGGGCCCAGCCGATCTTCTCACGGGCGTATTCCGACGCCGCGGCGGACACGTGCCGCCCTACCGAGATCCGAACAACCGCGTCCAACGGTTCCGCGCTCTGCAACATAGTGCTCTCCTTCTGGCTCACCGGATCAGACTCGCTGAGGAAGGCATCCGCGGGCAGGGCCCGAATACCAGCGCCTTGGATGCATCGGACACAGTTTCGCGGGACCTTCGTCACTCACCTGACGATGCACGCGGGCGGCGCAGCGCCACCGGCGCCGCGTGACCACGCGCAGGAGGGCCGTGCGGCCTGGCCGGCGGGGACTTCCGGCACTTCTGGACCTTCCGGCCACCTCGCAGACTGAGACCACGCCCCACGAGGAGGTACCGATGTCACTCGCCCACAGCGAAGTCCCCGATCCCCCGGCTCACGACGACGGCGCCGGAGCGGCGACGGTGCGCTGGCCGGAACCGAGCCCGCTCCAGCAATGGTGGAACGAGGTGATGAGCTCTACCGCACCACCTCGGAAGCGAGCGCCCGGATGCCCGTGAGCGAACCCGCGTGCACCGCCACTGGCTACCGCGCGGTCGTCTTCGACATGGACGGCGTGGTCACCGACACGGCCACGGTCCACGCGAACGCATGGAAGGCGCTGTTCGACGCGGTCTTGCCCGCGCTCGGCGGCGCCGACCTGCCGCCGTTCGATCCCGACCGCGATTACCGCGATCTGATCGACGGTCGCAGCCGTGAGGAAGGCGTACGACGATTCCTCGCGGCGCGCGGCATCGACGCACCTCCCGGGACACCCGACGACGGACCGGATCAGCTGACCGTGTGGGGCCTCGCCGCCCGCAAACAGTCCTTGTTCGCCGAGGCGCTCGCCCGTACGGGCGTACGTGTCTTCGCCGACGCCCGGCGAGTGCTCACCGGTCTGCACGACCACGGCATCCCCACGGCGCTGGTGACCGCGAGCCGCAACAGCCGCGCCGTTCTCGCCGCGGGCGACATCGCCGACATGTTCACTGTCCTCGTCGACGGCACCGACGCCCTACGGCTCGGCCTGGCGAGTAAACCGGATCCCGCGATGTTCCTCGAGGCCGCTCGCCGCCTCGGCGTGGATCCGAACGAGACCGTGGTGCTCGAAGACGCCACCGCCGGCGTCCAGGCGGCCGATACCGGCGGCTTCGGGCTGGTGATCGGCGTCGATCGCACCGGCTCCGGCGCGGCGCTCAACGCCGCGGGCGCCGATGTCGTCGTGACCGATCTGGCCGATCTTCCCCTTGTTCCCCATCCCGGCTTCCCGTCGCGGCCGCAACCGCGGTGGTGCGGTGGCGCGACGACCGCCGAGCCCGGCGGCTGGAACCTGTTCTACGACGACTACGACCCCACCCAGGAGGGCACGCGGGAAGCCTTGTGTACCACCGGTAACGGCTACTGGGCCGCACGCGGTTCGGTCCCGGGCTCCACGGTGGACGGCGTCCACTACCCGGGTACGTACCTCGCCGGTGTCTACAACCGGACGATCTCCCGGATCGACGATCGAATCCTGGAGACAGAGCATCTGGTCAACGCCCCGGACTGGACCTATCTCGCGGTCCGCGCGGCCGACGGGACGGCGCTGACCCCCGGTTCGCCGGCCATGCTCAGCCACCACCAGAATCTGGACCTGCGCGCGGGCGTGCTGACCACCATCGACCGCTACCGCGACGACCAGGGCCGGATCACCCGGATCACCACCCGGCGGTTCCATTCGGTGGTCGAAAGGCACCTCGCCGCAATCGAACTCACCATCGAAGCGGAGAACTGGTCCGGGTCGGTGGCCGTCACCTCCGCGATCAACGGCCGCGTCGGCAATCGCAACGTGGCGGCGGACCGGGCACTCGTCCCCGACCACCTCGTGCCGGGCGCCGGGCGGGAGCTCGGCGCCGACACCGTGCACTACGAGGCGACCACGACCCAGTCCCGGATCACGATCGCGACCGCGATCCGGACGCGTGTAGCCGATGCCGCCGACATCGTCCGCACGGCGCTCACCGACGAGCACCTCCACGGCCATGAACTCCTCGTGCCGCTGCGGCCCGCGGTGGCGGTCACGGTCGAGAAAATCGCGGCGGTGGCCACTTCCCGGGACCGCGCGTTGTCGACCCCGGCCACCGAGGTCGGTGCCCTGATCGACCGAGCGCCCGACCTCCCCACCCTGCTGGCGGCACACGTGGCAGGCTGGGCGCAACTGTGGGACCGGTTCGGCATCGACCTCGGCGACGGTCAGGACGACCGGCTCGCGTTGAACCTGCACATATTCCACGTCCTGCAGGCGACCATCGCCGCCCATCCCGACACCGACGCCGGCCTGCCCGCCAGGGGGCTGCACGGCGAGGCCTATCGCGGACACATCTTCTGGGACGAGCTGTTCGTCTACCCGATGCTCACCCTGCGCCGCCCCGAGCTCACTCGTGCTTTCCTGGAGTATCGGCACCGCAGGCTAGACCGTGCCCGCGACGCCGCCCGTGCGGCGGGACTGCCCGGCGCCCTGTATCCGTGGCAGAGCGGCAGTGACGGCCGCGAGGAGACACCGACCACGTTGTTCAACCCACGCAACGGCGAATGGATGCCGGACAACTCACGCCGCCAGTGGCATGTCGGCCTCGCGATCGCCTACAGCGTCTGGCAGTACTACCAGACCACGGCCGATCTGCGCTTCCTGATCGATCACGGCGCCGAGATACTGATCGAGGTCGCCCGGCTGTTCAGCGCGCTCGCCGTCCACGACCCCGCCGACGACCGCTTCGACATCGAGGGCGTGATGGGGCCGGACGAATTCCACGACGGGTACCCCGATGCTCCCGGACAGGGCATCCGCAACAACGCCTACACCAACGTGCTCGCCTCCTGGGTACTGCGACGCGCGCGCGAGGTCCTCGCTCTGCTCGACGGCGTGGATTGCGGACCCCTGTGGGAGCGGCTGCAGCTCACCGCCGAGGAGCCGCTGCGCTGGGACCGGGTCAGCCGCCGCCTGCGCGTGCCCTTCCATCAGGACGGGGTCATCAGTCAGTTCCAGGGCTACGAGGAACTTCGCGAATTCGACTGGGACGCTTACCGAACCGCCTACGGCCACATCGAACGCCTCGACCTGATTCTGCAGGCGGAAGGCGACACGACCAACCGCTACAAGGTTTCCAAACAGGCAGACGTGCTCATGCTGTTCTACCTGTTCTCCGCCGAGGAACTCCGTGACGGCTTCGAGCACCTCGGGTACGCGCTGCCGCCCGAGCTCATCCCGCGCACAGTCGACTACTACATGGCGCGCACCAGTCACGGCTCCACGCTGAGCCGCCTGGCCCACGCCTGGGTGCTCGC
This sequence comes from Nocardia rhizosphaerae, assembly GCF_042650365.1. Lineage (NCBI taxonomy): Bacteria > Bacillati > Actinomycetota > Actinomycetes > Mycobacteriales > Nocardiaceae > Nocardia > Nocardia rhizosphaerae. The sequence continues at coordinate 225,456 of NZ_JBHSBA010000015.1, read as the reverse complement.
GCGCACCGACCGCACGCGCTCATGGGACTTGTTCGCGCAGGCCCTGCGCGCCGACCTGGCCGACACCCAGCGGGGCACCACCAGGGAGGGCGTGCACATCGGAGCGATGGCGGGCACCGCCGACATGGTGCTGCGCTGCTACAGCGGCATCGAGACCCGCCACGACACGCTGCGGCTGCATCCGGTGCTCCCCGCCGAACTCGACAGCACCGAGTTCACGGTCTCCTACCGTGGGCAACCGATCACCATCACCGTCACCCACAGCCGGGCCACGCTGCGCCTGCACCCCAGCGCCGCACCACCCATCCGCCTGTGTGTCGAGGATGTGGAGCGCACCATGGGGCCAGGGCAGATCTGGGACATGCCACTGCCCCGCGGCGCCAGGGTCCGCACCGACGTGCTGAGGTCGAGCACGCACGCGGGATCACACCGGATCGCTCTTCGAAACAGCCCAGGCGGCGAGGGCCGCTGATTCAACGCAGGTCAGGACGTTGCCGCCGCCTGGTGATCATTCCATGCTTTGTAGCCGCCGACCAGGTCGCTGACCTGTTCGACGCCCAGTGATCGGAGCAGTGACGCGGCGACGCTCGAGCGCCATCCGCCCGCGCAGTGCACCACGATCGGTACCCCGCTGGGCAGCTCACCGATCCTGGCACGCAACTGCGCCAGCGGAATGGGTTTCGCTTCGGGGATGTAGCCGAACTCGCGCTCGCCCGGATTGCGGATGTCGACGAGGGCGACCTGATCGGCTTCCAGCAGCTGCCGGAGTTCCTCGACGGATGTCCGCGGCGCCGCCTGCACGAGATCCGCCAGCTCCGCGGGAAAGATCCCTTCATCGTCGATCGTGAAGTATCCGACCGCCTCGTCGGACCCGATGCGGGCCAGTCGCAGCGCGGCGTCCTGCTCTTCGCCGGGGTAGGCGATCAGCACGATCCGGTCGCCGATCTCGGCCACCATGCCGCCGGTTTCGGCGAAGCGCCCGTCGAAACCGACATTCACCGATCCGCGTAGGTGCCCAGCGGCGAAATCCTCGGGGGTACGAGCATCGAGAATGACTGTGCCGGAAGCTATTTCGTCTCGAATCTGTCGCGCGGTGAACGCCGGGATCGCGCGGCGCGGATCCAGCACCGCGCGGTTGCCCTTGTTCAGGGCGGCGTCGACGTGGAAGTACTCCGGGACGGCCGGCTGATTGTGGGTGATCAGGGCGACGAAGGCTTCCTCACCCATCGGCCGCACCGAGGGATTGGTTCTGCGTTGTTCCCCGATCGTCGAGGTCAGTTCCGCGGACAGGTTCTTCCCGCACGACGAGCCCGCACCGTGCGCGGGCATGACGATCACCGAGTCCGGCAGTGCCAGCAGCGTCTCGTGGATCGTCCGGTACATGGCCCGCGCGAGATCGGCGGTGGAACCGTCGCCGAGGTTGACCAGGTCGGGTCGGCCCACGTCTCCGATGAAGAGCGAGTCACCGGTCAGCACCGCCGTCGGCTGGGCCGTCGGGTTTTCGCGTACCACCAGGCTGATCGATTCCCACGTGTGCCCGGGAGTCGACAGCACCTCCAACTCGACCTCGCCCAGCGAAACACGCTCGCCGTGCGTGAGCCGACGGATCGGATACGCGGTCTCGGCCGCCTCGCCGAAACCGATCCACGCCGCGGTGGCGGCGAGCAACTCGAGATGGCCGGAGACGAAGTCGGCATGGAAATGCGTGTTGATCACCCCTTCGATCGTCAGCCCGAGTCGCCGCGCGTCGTCGAGATACTCGGTGACGTCGCGCCGCGGATCGACGACGACGGCCCGGCCGGTGCTCTCGTCTCCGATCAGGTACGAGGCATGGGACAGACATTCGAGGTAGTACTGCTCGAGAATCATCACGTTCCTCCATTCCGACGACACGTTCGCGCTGCCGCTGTGGACAGATTGACACATACCCCCTAGGGTATGCAAGTACCCCCTGGGGTATCTTGGATCGAATCTCTACATCTCCGAGGAGGAGTTCATGTGCTATCCCGTCACCTGTTCGACCTGCAAAAAGACCACATGGGGCGGCTGCGGATCGCACATCGCCAGCGTGATGAATTCGGTGCCCGCATCTCGGCAGTGCACCTGCGATACGCGACCCGACCACACCAGCAACCGAGGAATCCTCGGCCGCATCCTGGGCCGCTGAACACCTGGCCGGGCGCCCGCTGAGCCGCCCGGCCAGGTGGCCGCTGAGCCGCCCGGCCAGGTGGCCGCTGAGCCGCCCGGCCGGGTGGCCGCTGGCGGCGCCGCCGGCCACCTCACCTCTTCCGACTCCCCGCGCCCCAGGGCTGATCTCGCCCGAAATATACCCCCACCCGTATAAGGAGCTTCCCGTTGCGCACCAACACCACCTCCCTCGGTGAGCAGTCGCCGACGACATCGAAACCCGGCCACGGATCAGCCCCACCGGGGGTGCCAGGCGGGGCGCTGGCTCGCTGGGGAGCGCGGATGGCCACGCACACGAAGTGGGTTTTCGGCGTGTGGCTGATCGCGCTGGTCGCGCTCGGCGCCGCGGCGCCGAGCGTGTTCGATTCTCTCGCCGGCGCCGGCTGGCAGGCCAACGGCTCGGAGTCGGTGCGCGCACGCGAGCTGGCGCAGCAGCATTTCGGCGGGAACTCCTCCGCCGCGGTGCAGGTGGTCGTGCACTCGGATTCGGCACAGGTTACAGATCCCGCCGTGCAGCAGGTCATCGCCGAGGCGACCACCCTGTTCCAGGGTGACGACCGCTTCGGCGACGTCATCGCCCCCCAACCCGGGATGACGATCAGCCCCGACGGCCACACCGGCGTCGTGATCGCCGGCGCCGCCGCGAGCACGGACGAGATGGTCAAGGCTGTCGACGACCTCGGCAGCGAACTGACCGCGCTGTCCACCGAGGACATCGAGGTCTACCCCACCGGCGCGTCCGCACTGTGGAGCGAGTTCAACAAGGCCAACCACGACGCCATGATCAAGGCGGAGATGCTCTCCTGGCCGGTGACACTGGCGATCATGGTGCTCGCCTTCGGATCACTGGTCGCCGCGGGCCTGCCGCTGCTGCTGACCCTCGCGGGCCTGGTCGCCTCGGCGGGCGGCCTGGTGCTGCTCAATTCCGTCACCCCGATCTCGGTGTGGGCGATGAATTTCGCCATGATGTTCGCCCTGGCGCTCGGCATCGACTACGCCCTCTTCCTCGTCGCGAGGTTTCGTGACGCGCTGCGAAAGACCACCGATACTCGCGCCGCCGTCGCCGAGACGATGGACACCGCGGGCAAGGCGGTGGTCCTGTCCGGCCTGACCGTGCTGGTGAGCCTGTCCGCGGTGTTGCTCGTCCCCGCGCCCGCGGTGCGGACCATGGCCGTGGGCATCATGCTCGCCGTCGCGTTCGTCCTCGCCGCCACGCTGACGCTGCTTCCGGCCGCACTGGGCGCGCTCGGGCCGAAGATCAACGCCGGGTCGCTGCCCTACGCCACCCGGCAGCAGCACCGGTCCCCCCGGTTCGAATCCTGGGGCAACCTGCTGCACAGGCACCCGTGGCCGTTCGCCATCGGCTCCCTGCTGGTGCTGACGGCATTGGCGATCCCGGCACTCGGCCTGAAGGTCGCCATGCCCTCGATCCAGGTCGTGCCCGCCGACGCCGCGGTGCGCCAGGGCTACGAACTGATCCAGGCCCAGATGGGCGAGGGAGCGCCGGGCATGTTCCAGATCATCGCCCCCACGGCCGACGCCGAGGCGACAGCCGCGACCGCGAGAACGACCGAGGGTATCGCCATGATCACCCCGCCGATGCCCAGCGCGGACGGCTCCGATCACGTGATGCTCCAGGCGATTCCAGCGGTCGACCCCTCGGATGAGGCGATGGGCGCGATCCTCGACCGTTTGCGCGCCGACCTGCCGGCGCAGGCACTGGTCGGCGGCGCTCCCGCGGAGAACCTCGACCTTCAGCAAGCGCTCGACGACTATCTGCCGGTGATCATCGGCGTGATCCTCGTGCTCGGTTTCGCACTGCTACTGGTCGCACTCCAGGCTCCGCTCATCGCCGTCCTCGGGACCGTGGTGAGCCTGCTCTCGACCGCGGCGGCGTTCGGCGTGGCCAAGCTGATCTTCCAGGACGGCCATGGCGCTAGCCTGCTCGGCTTCACCCCGCAGGGCTTCCTGGACGGCTGGGGGCCGGTGTTCTTCTTCGCGATGATCTTCGCCATCGCGATGGACTACACGGTCTTCCTGCTCGCGACCGCGAAGGAGCACTACGAGGAATCGGGTGATCCGAACGTCGCGCATGTCATGGGCCTGGCGCATTCGGGCCGCATCATCGCGGCTGCCGCGGCGGTGATGGTCGCGGTGTTCTTCACCTTCGCGCTCGCGGAGCCGCTGCCGCCCAAGGAGATGGGAATCATCCTCGGCGTCGCCGTGCTGCTGGACGCGGTCTTCATCCGCCTGATCCTGCTGCCGGTCCTGCTGCGCCTGACCGGGCACGCCGCCTGGTGGTCACCCGCCTGGTTGCGCCGCGCGCTACCGAAAATCACCTTCTCGCACGGCTGAGGTGGTCGGGGTATGTGTGGCGCTGATTACCGCGCCACACATACCCCCTAGGGTATACTTGCGGGAGATTCGAGAAAGGAATCGCCATGGTCGGAAATGACGAGAGTATCGCGCTGGTTCTCAATCGGCTGCGCCGCGCGCACGGCCAGCTCGCCGGGGTGATCTCGATGATCGAGAACGGGCGCGACTGCAAAGATGTCGTCACCCAACTCGCGGCGGTCTCGCGGGCACTGGACAAGGCGGGATTCAAGATCGTCGCCAGTGGACTGCGCGAATGCCTGTCCGGCGACGCCGCCGACGGCAAGGAACCCATGAGCGAAGCGGAGCTCGAGAAGCTCTTCCTCGCCCTCGCCTGACCACGAGGAGGCCGAATCGATGGGTGATCTTCCCCGCCATCAGGGCTGGACTGTCGAACGAGTGGTACCACTCATGGCCGGGGTGGTCGTGCTGGCAAGTGTCGCTTCGGCCCTCGTATTCACGCCCTGGTGGCTGCTGCTCACCACCTTCGTCGGCCTCGATCTCGTCTTCTATGCCGCCGTGGGCTGGTGCCCGGCGAGCCTGGTCATGGAACGAGCCGGACTTGCCCGCATCGACTGCCGCGGCCGCTCCACCAGCCGCTGACTCACGAAGACCTGGACCAACGAGAACGGAGACCACGGATGAACCTCGCACTGTCCACGACCTTGACGACCTCGTTCGACGACGCCGTCGCGCGGACCCGAACCGCGTTGCAGGAACAAGGTTTCGGAGTACTGACCGAGATCGACATGCAGGCCACCATGAAGGCCAAACTCGGCGCCGACATGGAGCGGTATCTGATCCTCGGCGCCTGCAACCCGCCGCTCGCGCACCGCGCGGTGGAGGTCGACCGGCAGATCGGATTGCTGTTGCCCTGCAATGTCGTGGTGCGCGAGGACCCGGCCGCGCCGGGTGCGGTCCGCGTCGAGGCGATGAATCCGCAACTGCTCGTGCAGGTCACCGACGAAGCCGCGCTCGCACCGATCGCCGACGACGCGGGCGCCCGCCTGCAGGCCGCGATCGATGCGCTGACCACCGAAAACTGACCGGTTCCGAGCCACAACGATGACGCCGCACTGCCCGATCCCGCAAGGAGACACCGATGACGATCCTCGTCGCCGCGCTCCTGGGTGCTGTCATCGGAATCCTGCTCGGACTGCTCGGCGGCGGTGGGTCGATCCTCGCCGTGCCCGGGCTCGTCTACGGACTCGGGACCCCGCTCGGGCAGGCGGTTCCGATGTCCCTCCTGGTGGTCGGTCTCTCCGCGCTGGTGGGCGCCGTCCCGAAGATGCGCTCCGGTCGGGTCCAGTGGCGGGTCGCGGGCGTGTTCGCCGTGACCGGACTGCCCGCCGCGTTCGCCGGGAGTGCCGCCAACCGCGTCCTCCCGCCGACGCTGACTCTCGCCGGCTTCGCGCTCGTCATGATCGCCGCCGGAGCCCGGATGCTCGCGGGTGAGGACAGCATCGGTACCGCGTGCCGGGTGGACGGATCGACCGTCGACTGGCGTCGATGCACCTCGCGTGCGGTTCCGGTGGGCCTCGGCGTCGGTTTCCTGACCGGGCTGTTCGGAGTCGGTGGCGGCTTCCTCATCGTCCCCGGCCTCGTTCTGCTGCTCGGCATCGAGATGCCGGTGGCCATCGGTACATCCCTGGTGATCGTCACCGCCAACTCGGCCTCGGGACTGCTCGCCTACCTGGGCGATCTCAGCCTCGACTGGCGGGTAGCGGCGGTCTTCGCCGCGACGGCCATCGGCGGATCGCTCGTCGCGGGCCGATACGGACAACGAATCGACGTCGCGCGCCTGCAGCGGTGGTTCGCCTACTTGATCTTCACGGTGGCGGCCTTCGTCCTCGTCGACGTGATCTTCGTGCGCTGAGGGACACCTCCGTGACTTTCACGGTGCCGTGCGCGGCGAGGCGTTGGCGGAGTATGACGCCCAGTGGGCACAGGCCAGCCTGTCGGCGGGCATGGCAGGTTACCCCCAGGAGTATCCACCCGCAGGCGGGCACAAATAATCTATCGGGCAGTGTCAGGCGACGCGCGGATCCGCGCCGTAGGCTGGTAGTGCCACAGGAAACGAAAGGTCCGCGCTCATGGTGAAGGTCTTTTTGGTCGACGATCACGAAATCGTTCGGCACGGCGTAGCCGACCTCATCGACCTGGAGCCCGACCTCGAGGTGATCGGCGAGGCGGGTACCTACGCACAGGCCCTGGCCCGCATCCCGGCGCTACGCCCCGAGGTCGCGGTGCTCGATGTCCTGCTCCCCGACGGCAACGGCATCGAACTGTGCCGCGAACTCCTCTCGGCGAACCCCGAACTCCGGTGCCTGATCCTCACCTCGTTCACCGATGAGCAGGCCATGCTCAACGCCATCCTCGCCGGAGCCAGCGGCTACGTCATCAAAGACATCAAGAGCCTCGAGCTCATCACCGCCATCCGTGATGTCAGCGCCGGGAAGTCCCTGCTGGACAACCGTGCCGCCGCGGCGCTGATGGCCAAGCTGCGCACCGAGGCGGCGGGCAAGACGGGACCACTGGCCACGCTCACCGAGCAGGAACGAACCCTGCTCGCGCTCCTCGGCGAGGGCCTGACCAATCGGCAGATCGCCGCGCGTATGTTCCTGGCGGAGAAGACCGTGAAGAACTATGTCTCCCGGCTGCTGACGAAGCTCGGCGTCGAACGTCGCACGCAGGCGGCGGTCATGGCATCCAAGCTCGACGAATCATGAGGGGTTTCCGCGCACACCGGGACCGCCCTCGTGAATGACCATGGAACAATGTCCCCCGTGGGCGAACACGGCAAAGACTCCGCGAAGGGTCGGCAGCCCGCGGTCACCGAGACACTGTCACAGCTGCGGCTGCGGGAGTTGCTGAGCCAGGTTCAAGACCGCATCGCCCAGATCATCGATGTGCGCGATAACATGGACCGGCTCGTCGAGGCGATGCTCGTCGTCACTTCGGGGCTCGACCTCGACGACACGCTGCGCTCGATCGTGCACACCGCCATCGAACTCGTCGACGCCCAGTACGGCGCGCTCGGCGTCCGGGAGACCGACAAGAACAGCAACCAGCTCGCAGAGTTCGTCTACGAGGGCATCGACGACCGCACCCGCGTCCTCATCGGCGACCTCCCCCGCGGCCACGGCGTGCTCGGACTGCTGATCCAAGAGCCGACACCCATCCGGCTGAAGTCACTGTCCGATCACGCCTCCTCGGTCGGCTTCCCGCCGCATCATCCCCCGATGCGGACGTTCCTGGGCGTCCCCGTCAAGGTCCGCGACGAGATCTTCGGCAACCTCTACCTCACCGAGAAGGCCGGGGGGCAGGAGTTCACCGAGGACGACGAGGTCGTGGTGCAGGCGCTGGCCGCCGCGGCCGGTATCGCCATCGCCAACGCGCGCCTGTACGAGGAATCCCGTGTCCGCCAGCAATGGCTCGAAGCGACCCGGGACGTGGCGACCGAACTGCTCGCCGGCGGCGAACCCAACGAAGTCCTCGACCTCGTCACCCAGAGGGCCCTCACACTCACCCAGTCGGCCTGCACGTTCGTCGCGCTCCCCGAGGATCCCGACGTGCCCCGCGAGGAAGTAACCGAGCTGGCGGTGATCGCCGCGGCGGGAGTCGACGCAGAGGTGATCATCGGCCAGCGCCTCACCGTCGAGGACTCGCAGTCCGTCGCCGCGTACCGCTCCGAGAAAACGGTCTTGTCCGAGTGGTTGCCCTATAACCTCTTCTCGCACACCAGGGCCCAGTCCGGGCCCGCAGTGGTGGTCCCGCTGCGGGTCGGGTCGGAGGTCATCGGCGTACTCACCACGATTCGGCCCGCGGACACACAACCGATGGACGAGCCGACCACCACCATGCTCACCGCGTTCGCCGACCAAGCCGCGCTGGTCCTGCAGCTGTCCGACACACAGCGCCGCATGCGCGAACTCGACGTGCTCTCCGACCGCGACCGGATCGCCCGAGGCCTTCACGACCACGTCATCCAGCGGCTCTTCGCGGTCGGCCTCTCTCTGCAGGGCACCGTCCAGCGAGCGCGCACACCGGAGGTCAAGGACCGGCTGATGGCGACCATCGATGATATCCAATCCATTGTCCAGGACATCCGTCACTCGATCTTCGACCTGCAGAGCAACAACACGGCGGATTCCTCGAAGTACCGCAAACACCTGCACGGCATCATCGTCGACACCACCGCCGACATCGGGCTGCGCACGACGGTCCGCCTCGCCGGACCCGTCACGGTGCTCGCTCCCCCCTTGTCCGACGATGTCGAAGCAGTCCTGCGCGAGGCCGTCAGCAATGTCGTGCGGCACGCGCGAGCGAGTCTGGTCGCGGTCGAACTCCGGGTGGGCGACGAGGTGACGATCGAAGTCGCCGACGACGGCATCGGCGTCCCCGCCGACCTCGCGCGCCGCAGCGGATTGTCCAATCTCGCCGTCCGCGCCGAGAAAGCCGGAGGGTCGTTCCAGCTCGTCGACCGCCCCGAAGGCGGAACCATCCTGCGCTGGACAGCTCCCCTGCCCTGACGCCTCGGCCACCGCGCCAACCCAGGCCGGTTGGACCTCATGCCGGGGCCCAACTTCTCTACTCTGCCTCTGCTCCCAGGACGGACGCTACCTCTGCGGAGACTCGCGCGAGCTGCCAGTGAAGCGGCCCGGCCAACCTCGCCGCCCGCGCACGACGCCACGGTGGGACCGTCACCGCCGGCACTGCCCGCGGTCGCGGCACCACACTGCGTTGGTCGGTGCCCTTGCCCGATTGACGCCTTCGGACCCGCGCTTCCCACTCCACAGCGGGGTGCGCGGACCCACGATCCAGCCCTGGGCCGATGTGAGATGCCCATCTCCGGCGGCGTCGTCCGCGATCGGACGCGTCTGCGGAGGTTCACGAGGCGGCACCCGAGAAGCCCGGCAGGATCCGACGGGCGCTCGGGCCGCCGACCACACGATCCGCCGGAGAAGGTCCGTTGCCGACGGACTTCCTGTCGTGGCGACGCTGATCCCCCGGCAAAGGAGATACCTCACGATACATTCCAGCACTTCACCGGATTCGAACCGCGGAGACGGCGAAGGGACAGTATCTTTTATGCGCAGCGGCGAGATGGGACGAGCGATGGTGAAAGGCCTGGGTGCGCTGGAGAACCAGGTGATGACGGTGCTGTGGGAGGTTCCCGACGCGCTGTCGGTGCACGATCTCGTCGATCGCCTGGGCCGGGAGCAACGAACTCCCGCCTACACCACCATCCTGACGGTGGTGACGCATCTCTGGGAAAAGGGCTGGGTTCAGCGAGAGAAGATCGGCCGACGGTACCGCTATCGCCCCAGCCGCTCCCGCGCAGAAGCTACCACCGATCTGCTGCGTGAGATTCTCGACGCGAGCCCGGATGCGCCCGGCGCATTGCTGCATCTGGCGCGCACCGCGAGCGCGCAGGAGGTCCAGGCGCTGCGACAGGGCTTGTCCGCCGGCGAGGACGGACCGTGATCCTGCTCATCGCCCTGCTGGCCGTCGGCGCCATCCTGGCCCTGGGCACGCCCACGGTGCTGCGGCGCATCGACTTCGGCGGCGCGCCGGTCGTGGGCATCGTGGCCTGGATGGGCGCGGTGTCGGCGACGATCGCGGTCGGTGCGCTGGCGTTGACGGCCTTGGCGTGGCCGGGAGACCCGCCCGGCAACTCATCCGTGGGTGCGGTCGCACAGAGTCTCGCCGAGATCGAGCCCACAGTCGTCACCTGGACAGCGGACCTGATCTTGCCGGCCGCTATGGCCGGATCGATCCTTCCGGTGGGACTCGTCGCCCGTGTCGCCGTCATCCACGCGCGAAAATGGTCGGCTCATCGTCAGCGGCACACCGAACTGCTCGCGTTACTCGGTCGCGTCGATCCAGCCGGCACCGGCCTGGTATGGCTCGATCACCCGGTGCCGTTGGCATACAGCGTCTCAGGACACGGCGGATATATCGTAGTCACCGACGGTCTGGCCCGCTGCCTGACCGAGACACAATGGCGTGCGGTGCTCGCGCACGAGCACGCGCATCTGCGCGCCCACCACCATCACATCCTCGGTGTGTGCCAGGTACTCGCCGGCGCCTTCCCTCGGATTCCGCTGTTCGCCGCAGCGCCGTCGGCGCTGACGACCCTGGTCGAGCTCGCAGCGGATCGCGCTGCCGCGATTCGCACCGACCCGCACTCACTGGGTTCGGCGCTGCGCACCGTGGCGGGGCACGGTGCCCGGATGTCGATCGCGGCTGTCGAGCCGGCGCCTGATTCGCTGGCTGTTCGCCTGGCCTGTCTCGGGGCCGCGCCGGAGTCACGTTCGGCGGCCCGGCGTAGAGCGGCGGGGGCGCTGGTGGGCACGGTCCTTCTCGTGCCGATCACCGCGGCGCTCGCGGTCGGGCTCGGCTCGGTGGCAGCATCTTTGGCCCTGATCTGAAAACGCCCCAAAAAACTATGCGCCATAGTATTTTGGCGTCGAGCGAGAGTCGGCGCCCCAGGCGGCCACTCACGCCCATAAAGTGAAGTGGCATTATTTCAGAATCGAGAACCCTTGCGTTCCACCACTATTCCTAGTGCCCCCAGGTTGCGCGGACCGGCTTCGGTCCTGGTCACCGTGGCCCTGGTCGGCGCGGGCCTCGCCGGATCCACCACGGGGTCCGCCATGGCCGAGTCCGCACAGACGCGCTACTCACTGGTCAACGGCTGCTACCGGATCGACACCCCGGCCGGGCCGCTCGTTCCCGCGTCCGGCCCGTACCGGCTGCGGGCAACCGCTCTCGGCGAGTACCTGCTCTACGGGCGCACTCACCAGTTCCTGGAAGCCACCGCGGAGTCGATCCAGCCGGCCGAGGACCCCACCGATGCCGCGGTGTGGACCGTGGACGGTTCCGGCCCAGACCGATTCACCATCACCAACGTCGCGACCGGCACGACCGTACCCGCAACCTTCATCCCGGACACGGGCTGCGCTGACTTTCCCGAGGCGCAGTCCGGCACCACCGGCACGCCGGGATCCGAGCTCGGCTCCGATGGATCGATCCAGGGCGTCATCGACGCGCACGCGCACATCACCGCCTACGAATTCATGGGCGGAAACTTTCATTGCGGGCGCCCGTGGCACCCCTACGGTGTGGCCTACGCACTGCCCGACTGCGCCCCGTACCGCACCGGCACGAACGGCCTGATCGCGAGCTTCCTCGATCACGGTGAACCGTTCCACGATTCCGACACCGGCGGCTGGCCCACCTTCCGCGACTGGCCCAAGCCGTCCGTGCTCACCACCGAAGGCGCCTACTGGACCAGCATCGAGCGGTCCTGGAAGGCAGGCCTGCGCGTCATGACCGTCGACCTCGTGGACAACGAGTCGCTGTGCGCCATGATGACCGATCGACGAAACCCGTGCGACGACATGGCCTCCGCGCGGCTCCAAGCAACAGGACTCCGCGCGCTGCAGGACTACATCGATGCCCAGTACGGCGGCCCCGGTCAAGGCTTCTTCCGCATCGCCACCAGCCCAGGTGAGGCTCGCCGGATCGCCGAGGCGGGCAAACTCGCCGTTGTCCTGGGCATGGAGTTGTCCGACCCGCTGGGATGTGGAGTGTTTCTCGGGCAGCCGGAATGCACGCGGGCCGATATCGATCGATGGCTGGTCGACCTACGGGAAATCGGCGTCAGCAGCTTCTTCCCGGTACACAAGTTCGACAATGCCTTCGGCGGCACCAAGATGGATCACGATGTCACGGGCCTGCTCGTCAACGCGGGCAACTTCATGCAGACCGGCACCTTCTGGAATGTGCAGGACTGTCCCGGTCCCGAACACGACAGCACTCAGCTCTCGGTACCGGTCGCCGGAGATGTCAATCAGTTCCTCTCGAACCTGACCGGTCCGTTGATCGGCGGCGCGCCGCTCCCGCTGTATCCGCCTGGACCGCACTGCAATGCGCGCGGATTGACCGACCTCGGAAGCTATCTGATCAACAGGATGATCGATCACGGATTCCTCATCGAGGTGGACCATCTGAGCGAGGCCACCGCCGACGAGGTCATGTCCATCATCGAGAAGCGTGGCTATTCCGGTGTCGTGTCCTCCCACGGTTGGGACTCGAACAAGACCACGGCGCGCGTCTACGCCGCGGGCGGATTCGCCGCGCCCTATGCCAGTGAACCCTCGACCTTCGTCCGGGCCTGGCGTGAGGCCCGCGCGCTCCCCCGTCCGGACAGCGAGTTCGGATTCGGATTCGGCTCCGACATGAACGGCATCGCCGGCCAGGGTGCCGCTCCCGGACCGGGCACGATCCGGTATCCGTTCACCTCACACGACGGCCGAGTGACTTTCGACCGCGAACGGTGGGGCGACCGTGTCTTCGACTTCAATACCGACGGCACCGCGACCTACGGGTCCTACGCCGACTGGCTCGAAGCGGTCCGCGTACTCGGCGGCCCGGAGGTCATGGCCGATGTCTTCCGCGGCGCGGAGATCTACCTGCGCATGTGGGAGGAAGCCCGGTGATCGATGACGACAGGCCCACCCGGGTGGTGGCATCGAATCTTCCCAGGACCGACTAGTTCCCTGGGAATCCAGTCCATTCCGGCGCGAATCCGAGCCGGAACGGACCAGTCGACAAGAGAATCGTCCCGGCCGAGTTCGCCGGGGCTTGGAGGAAATCATGTACCGGACTTCCCGTATCGCCGCAGGCGTGGCCACCACCGCACTGGTCGTCGCCGGTGTCGGTGTCGGCCTCGGTCCCGGCGTCGCCGCCGCGGAAGGCGGTTGCGCGGTCAGCAGCCACGCCGAGAAACAGGACGTCAGCACCTGGGGCGTCACCCACGTCTACGACAAGATCGCCAGCGCGGAGCAGATCGGTGTCGGCACCTCGGTCACCTACAAGGTCATCGTCGGCACCACCGGGATCGGCAACCCCTATGTCAACACCATCACCGACTTCCCGCCGGTCGGCTTCGGCGCGCCCACCAAGACCACCATCACCGCCTACCATGCCATCGGCGGCCAGGTCACCGAGGACGTCACCGCCGAGCCCAACGCCGGCGGCTGGAAGGTCACCAGCACCGGCTGGTTCGTCAACTCCGGCAACCCGGTCACCCTGACCATCACCTACCCGGTGCCCGACAGCATCAAGGTCGGCCAGCAGGTCACCAGCGGTGGCGTCGGTGTCGCGGGCACCGTGGGCGTCAGCAACGAAATGCCGGGGCTCACCGCCTGTTTCACCGCGCGCGGCGCCAACGCGGGCGAGACCGTGATCGGCAGCCTCGGCGACAACGGCCTCGGTTCCTCCGACGGCCAGCTCAGCTCCACCGGTTCGCTGAGCGAGATCCTCTCCGACGTGCTGGGCAATCTGATCGGTAGCTGATCGCCCGGCACGGGCTGCGCCGGTCGACCCTCATCGCGCGACGGCGGCGATGATCCGGCTCGACCGTCGCAGCGCCGCGACGTACTCCGTCTCGATCCGATCGACGATGGCGTGCACCGGTTCGACGACGCGGATGGGCTGCAACCCCTGGCCTGCCGCCCACACGTCCTTCCATCGCTTCATGGACTCGGTGCCCGCCGTGTAGTTCTTCTCGCCCGTCGGCGCGGTCAGGTTGTCGGGGTCGAGGCCGCAGGCGAGGAGGCTGGGTTTGAGCCAGGAGGCGGGGGTGCCGGTGATGGCGGAACTGATCACGAGGTCGTCGGGTCCGTGGTCGACGACCATCTGCTTGTACCCGTCGACGGCCATACTCTCCGCCGCGGCCAGGAACCGGGTACCCATGTAGACCAGGTCGGCGCCTGCGGTGATCGCGCCGGCTACGCCGTACCCGTCGCTGATGCCGCCACCGATGATGATCATCCCGTCGAAGAACTCGCGCACGGCCGAAGTGAACGCGAAGGGCGACAGGTGGCCGGTGTGGCCACCCGCGCCCGCCGACACGCAGGCCATGCCGTCGACGCCCGCGGCGGCGGCCTTGTGCGCGAGGCGCAGGTTGACCACGTCGGCGATCACCGTGCCGCCGTATCCCTTGACGATGTCCATCACGGGCTTCGGCGAACCTAGGGCAGTGATGACGATCTGCGGCTGGTACTCGGCGATGAGGCGCAGATCGTCCGCGAGGCGGGCGTTGCTGCTGTGCGTGATCACATTCGCCGCCCATGGGGCCACCCGGAGCTCAGTGGCCGCTGCCGCGCGGAGCGCATCGGTGATCGTTCCCATCCAGCTGTCGAGGTCGGCGGCCGTGCGGCAGTTCTGCGTCGGGAACGATCCGACGACGCCCGCGGTGCAGGCCGCGATGACCAGCTCCGGGCCGGACACCAGGAACATCGGCGCCGCGACGACCGGCAGGCGCAGGGTGGACAGGAACGAGTCGGTCATGGTGTTTCCTTCGGCGGGGAGCGGTAAGTGCTTGGGCGAGTTCATGATGCGGCGCGAACGAGGGCGTCGAGCAGCGTTGCCGCCGCCGCCCGATCGACCTTCCCCAGCGCGGTCAGTGGCAGCTGGTCGATGCGGTGCGCGGCCTTGGGGCGTTTGTAGTCGGGCAGCCGGGTCCGGCTCTCCGCCAGCACGACGTCGCCTTCGACACGCACGCCGGCCGCCGAGGTGTACGCGGCGACGATGCGTTGCCCCCACACCTCGTCGGGCAGCCCGACGACAACGACGTCGTCGACTCCGGGGATCGCGGAGATCGCCTCCTCGACCTCGCGGGGATAGACGTTGTACCCGCCCGTGATGATCATGTCCTTGCTGCGGCCGGTCAGGTGGATGTAGCCGTCCGGGTCCCGGTAGCCGAGGTCACCGGAGTACAGGTGGCCGTCGACGTGGCTCTTGCCCAGATCCGTTCGCGTGCCCGCGTTGTGATAGCCGGGGCTGACAGCGGGTCCGGCGACGACGAGCTCGCCGATCTCGCCGTCGGGCACCGGGTCGTCGTGGGTACCGAACACGATGGCCGCGGCCGGGCAGGCGCGCCCCACCGACCCGAGCAGTCCGGCGTTGTCGATCACGCCGCGGCGATGGTCCGCGGCGGTCAGCACCGTCAGGGGCGGGATCGCCTCGACCATTCCGTAGTACTGAACGAGATTCGGCGTGATGCGGTGATACGCCTGCCGGATGTGTTCGACGGGCATGGGAGCGCCCGCGTAGGCGAGCATGCGCAGGCGTCGCAGCACCGACAGCCGGTCGTCGTCGATGTCGAGCAACCGGGCGATGACCGTCGGCACCAGGGCGGTATGGGTCGCGGCGTGTGCCTCGACGGCCTCGATGAGACCCGCGGGGCCGACGTGCTCGAGGAGTACCTGGCGGCCGCCCGCCTCGAGGAACGGCAACACGAACAGCCCGCTGGTGTGAATGACGGGGCCCGCGTGCAGGAACACCGCGGGCTCGGCTCCGTCGAGGGTGCCGGCGAGCACCTGGTCGCGCATCGCGGCGAGCGATGCCAGCCGGTTCGAATGCGTCCGCTCGGCGCCCTTCGGGAGGCCGGTGGTCCCGGACGAATAGTGCAGCGCGCACAGCGAATCCGGCTCCGGCGTCGGCCACCCGGCGTAGTCGGCGGCACCGGTCACCAGCTCATCGAGCGAAAGTCCGGCCGACGCGGTCGGGTCGACGGCGATCACGGTCGACGTCGTCCGCGCGGCGAACTCGGCCGCCCCGTCGATCCGGGTGTCGACGATCAGGGCGTCCGGCGCGCAGTCGGTGACGACACGTTCCCACTCCGCCGGGCCCACCCGCGGGTTCAGCGACACCCGGACGAAGCCGCCGATCGCCAGCGCCAGGTCGGCTTCGACGGCCGCCACGGAGTTGCCGACCAGGACGACGACCCGGCTGCCCGCCGCGATGCCGAGGCCGCGCAGGCCTCCCGCCAGCGCGTGTGCCCGGTCGGACAGTTCGGTGAACGTCCGAGTCCCGCGGCTGTCCTCGATCGCGGTCGCGGGTCCGTACCGATCGGCCGCGGTACGAACCACGTCGGCTATCGACATGAGGCTCCCTTCATTCGCTACAGTTATTGAAGTAGACAACGGCCGGCGAATTTCCGCAAGGGCCGTGCCGATCACCCAGGAGGAGTCCCATGACCGAACGCCATCCCCGCGCCGACCGACGCGCGCCGTGGGTGATCGACGCGGTCCGCACGCCGTTCGGCGCGGTCCGCGGCGCGCTCTCCCACGTCCGGGCCGACGATCTGGCCGCGCTGCCGATCGCCGAGCTGGTCGGCAGGCATCCGACCCTCGACCCCGGTCGAATCGACGACGTCGTCTGGGGAAACGCCAACGGCGCGGGCGAGGACAACCGCAATGTCGCGCGGATGGCGGTGCTGCTCGCGGGGCTCCCCCACACGATCCCGGGTGTATCGGTCAACCGGCTGTGTGGCTCCGGCGCCGAGGCGGTGTTGGCCGCAGGCAGGCGGGTCGCCGTCGGTGACGCCGAGGTCGTGATCGCGGGCGGCTCGGAGAGCATGAGCCGCGCGCCGTACGTGCTCCCGCCGGTGGACTCCGCGTTTCCACGGCGGATGGAACTGATCCCCACCACCGTCGGGTGGCGCATGCCCAACCCACGTTTCCCCGCGACCTGGATCGAGACGCTCGGCAGGTCGGCGGAATTGGTGGCGGAGCAGCTGGGTATCGGGCGCGCCGAGCAGGACGAATGGGCGCTGCGGTCCCATGAGCTGGCGGGCCGGGCGTGGGCGGGCGGCGTGCACGACGGCTTCGTCACGCCACACCCGGACCTGGACCGCGACGAACCGATCCGGGTGACCGACGCCGCGACCCTGGCCGCACTGCGGCCGGCCTTCTCGCGCGACGGCAGTGTCACCGCCGGAAATTCGTCGCCGATCAGCGATGGCGCGGTCGCGACGCTGATCGGCACCGGAGCCGTCGCCGACGAGCTCGGCGTGGAGCCGCTCGGCCGGGTGCTGAGCTCGGCGGTGGTCGGCGCCGAACCCGACAAATTCGCGCTCGCGCCGGTGGCCGCCATCACGAAAGCAGTGGACCGCGCGGGGCTCGAGCTCGCCGACGTCCGGGTGCTCGAGCTCAACGAGGCGTTCGCCGCGATGGTCCTGTCGTGCCTGCGGGAACTCCCCGGAATCGGGGTCGATCGGGTCAATCCCTTCGGCGGCGCCATCGCCCTCGGTCATCCACTGGGCGCGTCGGCGGCCAGAGTGGTGGTCGATTGCCTGCGCCACCTGCGTCGGCTCGGCGGCGGCGTCGGCGTGGCAGCGGCCTGCATCGGCGTGGGGCAAGGCATCGCTATTGTGTTGGAGGCCTGAGCGAACGATGCGCGGGAGGCGATCGTCGAGGGCGGGACCGGGAGGTGGATGAGGTGACCGAATCCGGGACCACCGCTCCGCAGAGCCCGGTCGCCCAGACGATCGACCTGCTCGGCGACCGGTTGACCCTGGCCATCCTGCGCGAGGCGTTCGTCGATCACGCGCGCCGCTTCAGTCAGTGGATCGACCGCACCGGCGCCCCGCCCGCCATGCTGACCGCACGCCTGAACGCGCTGGTCGAGGCGGATCTGATGGAGCGCAGGCCGCAGCCCAACGGCGGCGACCGCCACGACTACCTGCTGACCGAGCTCGGCATGGCGACCTGGGAGATCCTGGCCAGCGTCTGGGCGTGGCAGCGGGAGTGGTCCCCCGAAGGGCTGCTGCAACCGGAGCTGGTGCACATCGACTGCGGCCATCGGGGGCCGCCGGCGCTGATGTGCGGCCACTGTGGCCGCACCGTCGGCACCCGGGATGCCCAGCTCGAACTGGACCGGGCATCGCTGGTCCTGGTGGCGCGCAGCGGGCGACGGCGATCGACCCGCAATGCCCCGTCCGTGAGCCGCGCCGACCTGCAGTTCACCGAGGTCATGGAGGCGATCGGCGACCGGTGGAGCGCCATGGTCACCGGCTTGGCGCTGTCCGGGGTGCGCCGCTTCGGGGAATTCCAGTCCATCCTGAGCATCTCGCCGACAACCCTCACCGAACGGCTGGGACGGCTGTCCGAGATGCAGATCCTCGCCCGGAGCGAACGCGGTAGCGGGCGCGAGTACGTGCTGACCCCGCGCGGCCGGGGACTGTTCCCGATCTTCGCCTTCCTGTTGTCGTGGACGGAGCTCGCGCACCCCGACGCGCTCTCACTCGGGCCGAAACTCCGCCACCCCGAGTGCGGTTCGTGGCTGCTGCCCGCGCTGCGCTGCCGTGGCTGCGAGGTCGCGATGGAGCGCACTTCCGTGCGCTTCGAACCTTTCCCGTTCGGCGCTCAGTTCCCGCGTTAGCCGCAACGCGCTCTTCCTCTCACAAGGTCCGGCCGCCATCGGCCGTTGACAATTCCCGCTGTGTCCTGCTTCACTTCAATAACAGTAGTTGATTCGGCCGAAGCGGACACCTACCTCCGCGCTCCCGACAACGGACTGATCTCGCCACACATCTGCTGACACAGGAACGAGCGCCGATGTTCTTCGAAACCCACCTCGAACAGCTGCGAGCGGCGGCGGAGGCCAACCGCACCCGCGCCGCCTGGACCGGGTATGCGCCCATCACCCCGCCCGACGTCGCGCGGGCCGATGCCGTCCTCGCCAGGTTCGACGGTGCCACCCTGACGCTCTCGTCGCCCACCGACTCGGTGATCACCGCCGACGAGATCTCGCCGTACACCGGGAAGGCGCTCAACGTCAGCTACCACGCGCCATCCGTCGACGAGGCGCTGGCCGGCGCGGCGTCCAGCGCGCCCGCCCTTCGCGACGCCGACATCGAGCGCCGGGTCGGCGTGTGCCTGGAGGCGCTGCACCGGATCCACCAGCGCGGCGAGGAGTTCGCGGCGGTCACCGCGCACACCACGGGGCAGAGCCTCACCATGGCCTGCAGCGGCAGCGGGACCAACGCCCTCGACCGCGGCCTGGAAGCGGTGGCGATGGCCTGGTCGGCGATGACCCGGATACCCGAACAGGTGACCTGGCGGCAGCGGTTCGGCAAGTCGGACGTGACGCTGCGCAAGCGATTCCGCGTCCGCCCGCTCGGTACCGCGCTCGTCATCGCCTGCGCCTCGTTCCCCGCCTGGAACGCCTACCCGGCGATCCTCGCCAACCTCGCGACGGGAAACCCGGTCCTCGTCAAGCCGCACCCCCGCTCGGTCCTGGCGACCGCGCTCGCGGTCGGCGTGATCCGCGAGGTGCTGGCCGAAGCGCAGTTGCCCGCCGACGCCGTCCAGCTGGTGGTCGACACCGCCGAGGCTCCCGTCGCCGGACGGCTCGCCACCAGCCCCGAGGTGCGGATCGTCGATTTCACCGGCAGTCCCGCCTTCGGGTCGTGGCTGGAACACAACGTCCCGAACACCCTCGTGTTCACCGAGACCGCGGGCGTCAACACCGTCGTCCTCGATTCCGTCTCCGATCTGTCCGCGGCGATGCGCACGCTCGCCGGCGGTCTCTCGCTCTTCAGCGGCCAGATGTGCACCACGCCGCAGAACATCTACCTCCCCGACGCGGGCGTGCGCACGGACGCGGGCGTGATCGCCCGGGACGACGTCGTCGCCGCGCTCCTGTCCGCGATCGACGACCTGGCAGGCGTGCCACGCCGCGCGGCGGCCGTCTGCGGCGCGCTGCAGTCCGACGCGACGCTGCACTCGATCACCGAGCTCGCCGACGCGGCCGAGGCGAGCGGGAGCTTGCTGCGCGGGCCGGTACCGTACGTCCACCCCGACTATCCCCAGGCCAGGGCGGTGACCCCACTGGTCGTGCGGGTCGATCCCCGTCGGGGGGACACGCTTCCCGAGGGCGAGCAGTTCGGTCCGGTCGCCTTCCTCATCGACTGTGCCGATACCGCGGCCGCGGTGGCGCACGCGACCGCGAGCGTCCGCGGCCACGGCGCGATCAGCTCCTACCTCTACTGCACCGACGACGCCGTCGTCGACGAGGTGGCCGACGCCTACGCCGATGCCGGCGCCTCCCTCTCGGCGAACCTGGTGTCCTCGATGCCCATGCAGTTCGCGGCCGCCTACAGCGACTACCACGTCACCGGGCTCAACCCCGCGGGCAACGCGACCCTCACCGACGAGTCGTTCGTCGCCGGGCGCTTCCGCGTCGTCCAGGACCGCCGCCAGGTCGAGGGGGCGTGACCATGTCCCAGTTCTCCTCCGGCGTCTACATCTACGACGCGGTCCGCACACCGAAGGCCCGGGTCCGGCGTCAGGGCGGCACCTTCGCCGACGTCCCCGCGCACGAACTCCTCGCCCAGCTGCTGTCCGCCCTGCGGGAACGTGGTCTCCCCGCCGATACGGTCGACGATGTCATCGTCGGCACCAGCACCGCGGTCGGTGACCAGGGCGGCAATGTCGCCAGGGCAGGCGTGCTCTGGGCGGGCTGGCCCGACCACGTCGGCGCGGGCGTGGTCTCGCGACTGTGCTGCTCGGGACTGGACGCGATCGAGTCCGCCGCGGCCAAGGTGGCCTCCGGTATCGCCGATGTCGTCGTCGCCGGTGGCGTCGAGTCGATGTCCCGGGTACCGATGCTGTCGGACCGGCCGGCCTTCGTCGGCGACGAGGAACTCGGCGACCGCACCGGCTACGTCACCATCGGGGTCTCCGCGGACCTCACCGCGGCCGAATACGGTTTGACCCGAACCGATCTCGACGCCTACGCGGTCACCTCGCACCAGCGCGCCGCTGCGGCTCCGCCGTCGCGTTCGGTGATCGCGGTCCGATCGGAGGGCACCACCATCCTGGATTCGGACGAGGGCCCCCGACCCGACGTCAGCCTCGAATCCCTCGGCGAACTCGCGCCACTCTTCGGCGAGGACCCGTCGTGGAGCCGAGTCGCGAAGCGCCTGCCCGCGCTCGCGCGGCCTGCGGGTGGGCTGCACACCGCCGCCACCGCTCCGCAGATGGCCGACGGTGCGGCGTTGGCGGTGTTCGGATCCGCCGCCGCAGGTGATCGAATCGGCGGCGAGCCGATCGGGGAGGTGGTCGGCGTAGCCCAGGCCGCCGTGCGCTCGCCGCTGCTCACGGCCTCGGTCACCGCCTCGCGCCGCGCCATCGAGAAGGCCGGGATCACCGCGGGACAGCTCGACGTGATCGAGGCGAACGAGTCCTTCGCCGCGTCGGTCCTGGTGATGATCCGCGAGCTCGGACTCGATCCGCTCCGGGTCAATCCTCGCGGCGGATCGCTCGCTACCGGCCATCCGCTGGGTGCCGGTGGCGGAGCGCTCCTCGTCAACGCCCTCGACCAGCTCGCCCACGTCGACGGCGAATACGCCCTCGTGACCATCCCGGCGGCGCTCGGGCTCGGCGCCGCCGTCGTCGTCCGTCGGCACCGTTGACCGGCAACCCAGATCACCGCACGAAAGAGACACCATGAACGCCATCCCGGACGGCACCGCCGCCGACCGCTTACGCCCCTGCCATCCCGATCACCGTGTCGCGGACTACCTGGAACGCCGGTGGTGGTCACCGCTGACCGTGCTCGATCTCCTCGACGGCCACGTCCGCACCCGCGGCGAGGCTCGCGCGGTGACCGATCCGACGAACCTGCCCGAGCTGTGCGGGCTCGAGCCCGAGGAGCTGACCTGGCGGGAACTCGATGCCCGCGTCGACGACCTCGCCGCCCAACTGCACGAATCGGGTGTCGGTCCCGGCGACGTCGTCGCGGTGCTGATGCCCAACTCCGTCGCCTTGACCGCGACCTACTTCGCGCTGTGGCGCCTTGGCGCGATCGCGGCCCCCATGCCCGCCTCGTATCGACGGCACGAACTGACCCGGATCGTCGAATCCGCCTCGGCCGTCGCGGTGGTCACGGTCACCGTCCTCGGCGACCGGGCGCCGTCCGAGGAAGCGCTCAGCCTGATCGGCGAACTACCCTCGCTGCGCGCCGTGTTCACCTTCGGTGCGGCCGCGTCGAACGCAAGCAGGCCCCTGGACGCGGCGCCCGCCACCGAGGAATCGCGCGAGGCCGTGCGCCGCGCCTACGGGGCACTGCCCCGATCGGTGAACGACTGCGTCACCATCTGCTGGACCAGCGGCACCGAGGCCGCGCCCAAGGGCGTGCCTCGCTGCCACGGTGACTGGATCGCGGTGGGGCAGGCGGTGCAGGACGGTCTGGAGACGGACCCTGCCTCGGTCATGCTCAACCCGTTCCCGATGGTGAACATGGCCGGGTTCGCGACCTCGCTGCTGCCGTGGTTGCTCGGTGGTGGCCACCTGGTGCTGCACCACCCGCTCGACATGGCCGTGTATCTCGATCAGCTCCAGCGCTACCGGGTCACCCACACGAGCATGCCGCCCGCGATCCTCACCATGCTGCTGCAGCGCGAGGACCTGCGCGCCGCGCACGACCTGTCGGCGCTGCGCCGGGTGGGGTCGGGCGGCGCTCCGCTGCCGCCGGGTGTCGTGCGCGATTGGCAGTACTCGCTCGGCGTCGAGGTGCTCAACTTCTTCGGGTCGAACGAGGGCGTGTGCCTGCTCGGTGCCCCGTCCGACACGCCGGACCCGATGATTCGCGCCGAGTACCTGCCGAATTATGGTGCGCCGGAGCGTACTTGGGTCACCGAGGTCGCCGAGCGTACCTCGGTGCGGCTGGTGGATCTCGCGACCGGTGAGCAGGTCACCGAGGTCGGCGGGCGCGGCGAACTCCGCCTGCAGGGCCCGACGATCTTCGCCGGCTACCTCGCGGGAACCGCCGCGTCGAGCCCGTTCGACGACGACGGATACCTCTGCAGCGGTGACATCTTCGAGCTGTGCGGCGACAACGGCGAGTACCTCCGGTTCGTCGATCGCAGCAAGGAGATCATCATCCGCGGCGGGATGAACATCGCTCCGGCCGAGATCGAAGGGATCCTGATCGAGCATCCCGCGGTCGCCGACGTGGCGGTCGTCGGGTACCCCGACGACGTGCTCGGCGAGAAGTGCTGCGCGGTCGTGGTTCCCGCGACCGCGGCCGGGGTCGAACTCGAGGACCTGGTGAGCTTCCTGCGGGCGAAGGAGGTGGCGTCGTTCAAGCTGCCGGAGCGGATCGTCACGGTCGACGAGCTGCCCCGGAACCCGATCGGGAAGCTGCAACGGCGCGACATCCGCAACTCGATCGAGAATGTCGGCTGACATGGGATCCTCGGTCGAGGACCGGGCACCGGTGGGCAGCCCACGCGAGACGCCGACCGGGTCGGCCCGGCCCCTCGTCGACGAGCTGAACGCGATGCTGGACGGGCGGTTTCCCGGCCTGGTCGGCATGCGCGTGCGCGCGGCCACGGCCGCGGCGGTCACCGGCGAACTGCCCGTTCGCGAGGCGCTGCTGGCGCCGAACGGATATCTGCACGCGGCCACCGTCGTCGCCTTGGCCGACACGGTGTGCGGTGTCGGCGCGCGGCTGGCGCTTCCCGCCGGAGCGTCCGGCTTCACGACTCTCGAACTCAAGACCAACTACCTCGGCACCGCACGGTCGGGGACGGTCACCGTCGACGCGACGCTCGTCCACGGCGGGCGCCGCACTCAGGTGTGGGACGCCACCGTCCGCGACGACTCCGGACAGGCGATCGCGCTCTTCCGCTGCACCCAACTGGTGCTCTACCCCACCGCGCCACAGCGCCACGACAACACCGAAACGGAGCAGGCATGACATCCACCCAACCCCGCGCGAACGGCGACCCCATCGCCGTCGCTCGCCCGGTCGACACCACCGACAATCCGTACACCCTCGGCGTGTTCGCGCCCGTCCACGACGAACTCACCCTCGACGATCTCACCGTCATCGGGGAGATCCCCGCCGACCTCAACGGCGTGTATCTCCGCAACGGCCCGAACCGGCAGTTCGAGGCGCCGGGCCGTTATCACATGTTCGACGGCGACGGCATGATTCACGCGGCGCACTTCGAGAACGGGAAGGTGAGGTACCGCAATCGGTATGTCCGGACCAAAGCCTTCCACGAGGAGTCCGAGGCGGGCCGCGCCCTGTGGACCGGTCTCATGGAGAACCCCCGGGACAATCCGTGGGGCAACGGACACGGTCTCGGGATCAAGGATTCCGCCAACACCGACGTCATCTATCACCGTGGCCAGGTCCTGGCGACCTGGTACCTCTGCGGAACGCCCTACGCCGTCGACCCGTTGTCGCTGGAAACCCTGGGCGCGCAGGACTTCCTGGGCACCCTCGCGGGTGACATGATGGCGCACCCGAAGGTCGACGAGGCCACCGGCGAGCTGATCTGGTTCGACTACGGCCCCGATCAGGACTTCCTGCGCTACGGCATCATCGGCGCCGATGGCCGCCAGACGCACCTGACCCAGATCGACCTGCCGGGTCCGCGACTGCCGCACGATATCGGGATCACCGACAACTACTCGATCCTCATGGACCTGCCGCTGGTGCAGGACCACGACGCGCGCCGGGCGGGCAAGTACCGGATCTTCTACGACCAGGAGCTGCCCGCTCGATTCGCCGTCATTCCCCGGCACGGACAGGGCAGCGAGGTGCGCTGGTTCGAGGTGAAGCCCTGCTACATCTACCACGTCGTCAACGCGTGGGAAGTGGGCGAGGAGATCATCATGGATGTGTGCCGGGTGAAGAACCCGCAGCACCAGACGACCTTCGCGTCGCCGCTGTCGAACATGCTCGCGTACATGCGACTCGACGCGCAGCTCTACCGATACCGCTTCAACCTGCGCACCGGCGCCACCATCGAGGCCGAGCTCGACAACGCCAATATCGAGTTCCCCAGTGTGGATTCGCGGGTGATGGGCCGCTCGCATCGGTACTCCTACAGCATGAGCCTCGGCAACGAACCGACCCTGTTGTTCGACGGACTCGTGCGCTTCGATTCGCAGACGGGCGCCAAGGAAGAGCACAAATTCGGTTCCGGGCGTTGGGGTTCGGAAGCGCCGTTCGCGCCGCGCGACGGATCGACGGGCGAGACCGACGGCTATCTGGTCTGTTTCGTCAACGACGAGGCCGAGGACCGGGGCGAGATCAATATCTTCGACGCCGAGGACGTCGCGGCGGGACCGATCGCGCGGGTGCTGTTGCCACGCCGGGTCCCCTCCGGCTTCCATGCCACCTGGGTGCGCGCCGATCAGCTGGCCGAGGCCCGCGGGTAGTGGTCGAAGCCCTCGGTCCGCGTCGGCGGGCCGAGGGCGATCCGAGGGTCTCCTGGGCGAAACAGCTTCCGCCCAGGAGACTTTCGTCGTTTCGGCTAGGCGGAGGTCCGGGCGCCCCTGGTGACGACCGTGGAGACCGCGGTCGTGAAGGATCCGCCGATGTTGACGGTGAGGGCGTGCCGGGCGTTGTCGACCTGGTGATCCCCCGCCCGGCCGGTGACCTGACGAGCCGCATCCAGCACCATGCGGACGCCGGTGGCACCCACCGGGTGACCGTGCGACATCAGCCCACCGCTGGGGTTCACCGGCAGCCGCCCCCCGAGTTCGATCGAGCCGTCCATCACCGCCTCGCCGCCCTTGCCGGGATCGGCCAGCCCGATGTGCTCGAGAGTGACCAGCCCGTTGATGGTGAAGCAGTCGTGGATCTCGGCGACATCCAGATCCGCGACCCCCGAGATCCCCGCGCGCCGGTAGGCGTCCTCGACGGCTCCTCGCAGGTGCGGGAAGAGATAGTCCTGGTCGGCGCTCTGAGCGAGCTTGTCCGCGAGCAGCAGAGTCGCGGTGCGGTGGCCGAATCCGGCGATTGTCGCCTCTTGGCCCAGGTCCGCTCCGGTCCGCTGTGCCCACGCCCGCGCGAACTTCGGCCCGGCCAGCACGACCGCGGCGGCGCCGTCGGTGATGCGGCCGCAGTCGGTCTTGCGGAGCATCCCCTCGACAAGGGGGTTCACCTCGTCGTTCTCGTCGAAGGATCCCGCGGGGAAGTCCCAGTTCCGGGTCTGCGCGAGCCCATTGCGGGAACCGTTGCCGAACGCGATCTCGGCGAAACGGCCGAGATGCGCGTGATCGAGACCGTAGCGCCGCTCGTACTCCACCGCGATCTCGGCGAAGAGCGCGGGCCACGGATACTTCGCCGCCAGGGCCTCCCGGCCCGCCCACGCCGCGGTCCCCAGGTATTCGGCGGCCGTCTGCGCGGAGACGTTGCGCATCAGTTCGACCCCGACGACCAGCGCGACGTCGTATCGGCCCGACTCGATGTCCGCGCACGCGGCGAGGACGGCGGTGCTACCCGAGGCGCACGCCGCTTCGTGCCGCGTGCTCGGCAGCCCGTCGAGCCCCGGCACCGCCGCGACGGCCATGCCGCCGAGCTGGGCCTGGCCGGCGAAGAGTTCGCCGGCCAGGTTGCTCACGTGGACGACGCCGACCTCGTGGTCGTCGACTCGCGCGTCGGCCAGGGCGGCGGGCACGGCCTCGGCGAACATGTCGACCAGTCCGAGCCCCTCCTTCGTCCAATTCCTGGCGAAGTCGGTCTGGGCGCCGCCGAGTACGTACACGGGATTCGTCATCTGTTCCTCCTTGTTGACCCCTCCTCAGGCTAATCACGTGAAGTGTTTACTACAAGATAAAGAGTCACTGTCGGGCGCAGGCGCGCGATGTGATGGCCACCGGAAGCAGCGTGTTCAGTCACCTTGTTCGGCGGCTTGGCGTTCGAGCGGAGTGCAAGCACCTGAAGTAACTACTGAATAAAGAGTCACTGGAACTGTGTCGCGGGCGGCATCGCCGTGGCGCCCGGCCCCGCCCGGTTTGCGATGATGGACGACATGCCCACAGTCCCGCCCCGAACCGTGGCGACACCGGCTCCTCCGGCATCGTCCGCGTTGGGGCACGCCCTTCTCATCGCGGGCGACCGATGGAATCTGCAGATCGTGCGGGCCGTCTTCGACGGCGCCGAGCGTTTCGCGCACCTGCGTGACGAGCTGGGGATCTCGGACGCCGTTCTGTCGCAGCGCCTGGGCCGGCTGATCGACGACGGAATCCTCGACACGCACCCGTACTCGACCGCACCGCCGCGCAACGACTACCGCCTCACCGAGCTCGGCGACGACCTGTGGCTCGTCTTCGTCGCCCTGTGGAATTGGGACCGCCACTGGGCCCCGTGGGCACCCGACAGGCCGGTCACTCAGCTGCATCACCGCGCCTGCGGGTACGTCATCGCCCCGGTGTTCGGGTGCGGCGGGTGTCAGGCGATCGGCGTGACCGCCCGCGACGTGCGGACCGAGGTGGACGCGCCGCTTCTGGTCGATGTCGCCGACCGCCGGTCCCGGCGCACGGCGAAGAGTGACGCGACGGGAATGGACTCCAGCAGCGTGCTCGCCGATCGGTGGTCGACGTTGCTGCTGGCCGCCGCGCTCGAGGGCAATCGCCGCTTCGGCGACTTCCAGGGCCGGCTCGGCCCGATCTCACCGGTCACCCTGACCGACCGCCTGGCGTATTTCGTCGACAACGGAATGCTGGTTCGCACACCGATCGTCGACGGCGCGCGGCGGCAGGAGTACCGCACCACACCCAAGAGCCTCGACTTCTTTCCCGTGTTCGCCGCACTGAACGCGTGGGCGGCGCGGCACCTGGCCGAAGACGGACGGTCCGGCCTGACCATCGTCCACAACACCGGTGGGCATCTACTCGAGCCCCGATACACCTGCAACGCCTGCAATGCCGCGTTACATCGCACCGACACCGAATTCCGGCGGCCCACCCAACGTGGAGAACAGCGCAATTGACCGTGGCCGGCCTCGCCCGCATCCGACCGAGAACTACCGACGTCTTGTCCCCGATCACGTACCACCACGCGCCGCCGTCGGCTGCCTACAGAGGCGGCGTTGGTCATGCCGCCGAGCCAGGCACCGATCACGATCGTGTCGTCCCCGCCGCACCATCGTCGTGGCGGTAATTACTTACGGAGGCGAGGCCAGTCTCTTGCTCCCACACGGCGCAGGCGCCATCCAGCTGTGCACCGAAAGCCCACGGATGCGGGAGCCACACTCAGAACCGATTGCAGCCACCGTGTCGCGAGACGACTTCGCGAAGCGCACGGACGCCGGGATGCATGCCAGCAGCCGGCACCAGCCGGCCCCTCCGCACGATGTGCACGGCCGCCCCTGTTCACACAGCATCTTGACCGTGGCCGAGAGAGAGCGGCGGCGACACACTGGACGACTGATCAGAATCGAAACTGTTGACTTACTGTGGAGTTCGGCCAAACCACGTCAATCTCCGGGAACAAGAAACCCCCTCTGACCGAGGTCAGAGGGGTTTCTTCTGTCGGGCTGACAGGATTTGAACCTGCGACCACCTGGCGCGCGTTCCAGTTGTCCAGAAGCTACCCGTCAGGACCCAATAGTGCTCAACACCAGGGCTTTTCACGAAACTGTTCTTCTCAACGATTCGCATGAATTCGCGTTGATTCCGGTCAAAAGTGTGGAGTTTCTCTGGGGCGCTTCCAAGCTCGCTCCCCCAACCTCAGCCACACATGACTCCTTCAGAGGAAGCTGATGTGCCTATCCCAGTGGTGTCGGTTCGGGACGCGGCGCAATCAGCAGATTCATCGAGTAGATGATCCGGACCTGCGACGGCTCAGCGCAACGGAGAGTGCGTGGGCGTGGCGGAGCAACAGCGTACCCAGCACGTCGTGACGCTCGGCGCGGAACCGACTCTCGACCCCGGTCAGGCTCAACGCCCACCGGGGTTCGTCGCGGCGGTCGAACACCGCCGCTGCCATCCCCCAGCTTCCCTCGACAAGCAGGCCCGGGTTCACGCACCAGCCGGTTTCTCGGATCGCGTCCATACGCGCAACGAGCTCGTCACGAGCATGACTCGCACCCCATTGCGCACTCAGGTCCGTGCGTCCGAGGTAGTCCTCGATGTCGCGGTCGGGTAGATGGGCGAGAATCGCCAGGCCTGCCGAGGCGACACCGAGCGGGAACCGAATGCCGACGTGCAGCACGTGCGAGCGCAGCGGAAAGCTGCCTTCCTCGCCCGCCAGGCACACTGTCTCGTCGCCGCGCCGGGCGGACAGGAACGCACTTTCCCCGGTCTCGCGGGCTAGCTCACGCAGCACAGGACGAGCCACGTCGGTGATGTCGTAACGCTCCGCCGCGAGCGAGCCCATGAGAAACAGTTCCGGTCCGAGAAACCACAGACCCGAGCCCACGTCGCGGTCGAGAAAACCTTCCTCGGCCAGCGAAGAGAGCAACCGATGCGCGGTAGGCCTCGCGAGGTCGGCCCGCCGTGCCAGATCACTGGTCGATACTCCCACATCACCGCTGGCCGCAATCGCACGCAGCAGCGACGCCGCGCGCCCGAGCACAGATGGATTCAGTTCTCCACTCACGCCCGCATCCTACGTCCACTCAATGGACGACATGCCCTCAACCTGTCCATTCGCCGAGCAATTTCACCTCCGATGGATATCCATCTTGTCAGTATGAGGTGCAGGAGTGTTCTGTGAGGACGACGGAACCAGACGTCCAAAGAATGGACGGTCAGACGAAAGGTGGGTCCCGGATGAACTCGAAAGTGGTGGATACGGCAGTCGCCGCCGTATCCGATATCGGCTCAGGGGCGACATTGGCAGTCGGCGGGTTCGGGTTGTGTGGTGTCCCGGACGCGCTGATCGCGGCGATCACCGAAGGCGGGGCTACCGACTTCGCAGTGTTCTCCAACAACTGCGGCGTCGACGACTACGGCCTGGGAATCTTGTTGTCGGCCGGACGGATCGCACGGGTGACCGCCTCGTATGTGGGTGAGAACAAGGAGTTCGGGCGCCAATACCTCGGCGGCGAGCTCGAGGTGGAACTGATCCCGCAGGGAACACTCGCCGAACGCCTTCGGGCCGGCGGAGCGGGCATACCCGCTTTCTACACCCCAGCCGGTGTCGGGACCCCGATCAGCGACGGCGGCCTACCGTGGCGTTACGCACCGGACGGGTCGGTGGCGCTGGCCTCACCACCGAAGGAAGTCCGGGAGTTCGGACACCGCCGCTACGTCCTCGAAGAATCTATCGTCGCCGATTTCGCCCTCGTTCACGCCGCGGTCGGCGACACCGAGGGAAACCTGGTTTTCGAAAAGTCGGCCATGAACTTCAACCCACTGGTCGCGATGGCCGGTCGGATCACCATCGCCCAGGTCGAGCGGCTCGTCCCGGCCGGTGAACTCGACCCAGCACACGTTCATCTGCCGGGGGTGTTCGTGCAGCGGATCGTGCACACCGGCACCCAGGCCAAACGCATCGAAAAGCGGACCGTTCGACAGGAGGCCACCCGATGAGCTGGACGCGCACAGAAATGGCCGCTCGCGCGGCACAGGAGCTCTCACCCGGGGAGTACGTCAACCTCGGCATCGGCCTGCCCACTCTGATCCCGAACCACCTACCCGACGGAGTAGCGGTGGTGCTGCACAGCGAGAACGGCATCCTCGGTACTGGCCCCTACCCGGCGGAGGACGACGTCGACGCCGATCTGATCAACGCGGGCAAGGAGACCGTGACGGTCGAACCCGGTGCCTCGTTCTTCGACTCGGCGCTCTCGTTCGGCATGATCAGGGGCGGGCACATCGACACCGCGGTGCTGGGTGGGATGCAGGTCTCCCGTCACGGTGATCTGGCGAACTGGATGGTGCCCGGCGCGATGGTCAAAGGCATGGGCGGCGCGATGGACCTCGTACACGGCGCCCGCCGGGTGATCGTGCTGATGGAGCACACCACCCGCGACGGCTCCCCCAAGATCGTCGAGACCTGCACCCTGCCCCTCACCGGCCAAGCCGTTGTGCAGCGGGTGATCACCGACCTCGCTGTCCTCGATATCGGCGAAGGCCAGGTGAGTCTGCGCGAGACCGCGCCCGGGGTGAGCGTCGAGCAAGTGCGCCGCGCCACCGGATCGCCACTGACCATCGGCACAGTCCTCGGCTGAGGACTCGCCCTATCCAACCAGGAGGTAGCAGTGCCGTTTCCCGATAGCTCCCAACGCGAATCCGCGCTGTCGGAGACAGGCATGTCGGTTCGCCGGGAGGTGATGGGCGATTCGTTCGTCGACCAGGCGCTGGCCCGTACCGAGGGAACCGAGTCGGCCGAACTGCAGCGGTTCGTCACCGAACACGTCTGGGGCGCGGTGTGGACTCGCCCCGGACTGGACCGCCGCAGCCGCAGTCTGCTCAATCTCGGGATGCTGACTGCGCTGCGAGCGCACGAGGAGCTCGCCGGCCATGTACGTGGCGCACTCGCCAACGGCCTCACGCGCGAAGAGATCGTCGAAGCGATCATCCACACCGCCGGGTATTGCGGTGCCCCCGCGGCACTTTCAGCCATGCGCATCGTGCAACAGACCTTCGACGCGGACGCCGAGTAGGTGAAGAATCGACCCGAGCCGAACAGAGGTGGGTGAGCCCCGCTGACTGCACGCACTCAGGTCCAGCGGGCGATGACGAAAACTGGGCTGTCCGCCACCGTACTCAACTGGTAGCGATCGCGTCGGGCCTGGTGCGCGTTGAACGACCACGCTGACCGACATCGCCGCATTCCGGGATACCTCGGGGGAATTCGATCCAGAAGCTGCTACCGCGACCCAGCTGGGCGTCGACTCCAAAAGTTCCGTTGTGCGCGTGCATGATCGCGGCGACGATCGCCAAACCCAGACCATTGCCGCCCCGACTGCGCGCGCGGCCGCTGTCGGCTCGATAGAACCTGTCGAACAGGTGCGGAAGGTGCTCGGGCGCGATACCCGGCCCGGTGTCATCGACCGAGATCCTTACCGAATTGTCGATTACGATGACGCGGATGGTGATCGTGGCATCACTGGGGGTGTGCCGCAGCGCGTTCGTAGCCAGCGACAGCACCGCTTGGATCACCCGATCCGAAACCGCTGCGGCGCAGAGGGATGACGGCATTTCGACACGAATGCAACGCTCGGGCTGGATGACATGCAGATCGTCGACGACGGCAGCGACCAGGGGCACGATGTCGACCAGCTCACGATCTGCAATGCCGTGCTCGTCCAGATCGTTCAGGTCCAGCAATGCTTCCACGATGCCCCCCATTCGACGGGCCTCGTCGTTGATTCGGCGCATCGCGTCTTGAACCCCGTCCGTATCGACAGGCCCGTCGGACGAGTACAGGGCCGAGTATCCGCGCAGGGTTGTCAGTGGTGTGCGGAGTTCGTGGGATGCGTCGGCGACGAATCGCCGCATCCGGTCCTCGGTGGCCTGAATGGTGTCGATCATGGTGTTCAACGCCTGACTCAACCGGGCAGCCTCGGTCCCCGGCCGGTACGCCTCGACACGACGATCGGTGGCTCCGGCGGCGATCGCATCGGCGGCCTCGGTCATCCGGGCGATGGGCGCCAAGCCGAGACGGTGCACCCACCAGACGACCGAACCGACAACCAGTCCGATGATGACACCGGCCGCCGCCAAGGCGAGGATCAACCGCGACGTCGCATCGCGTGCGTTCTGGGCCGAGATCCCGATGACCGCGGTGGCACCGAAGGATTCGATTGTCATCACCCGCATCTCCGACGCGACTCCCGCCGTAGTCGGGCGACCTGACGGCACGGGAAGTGACTGCACGCCTTGCAGATTCGGCTCCACGCTCGGGTCGTCAGTGGGCGCCTGAATGGTGGTGAGTGTGCCGTCGGCATTGCGAATCCCGAGGTAGATGTCGCCGAACGCGGCCGGGAATCTGCTGACCTGTCTCGACCGCTGGCTCAGCAATAGCGGCACCACCGGATTCTCTGCCAATTGCGACAGTCGGGTGTCGAGTTGCTGCACGAGGTAGTGGCGCTGGATCACGACAACCGCGCCACCGGCGGCCAGCATGGTCAGGGTCAATGCGATGAGCGCCAGGATCAGCCGCCTCGCCAGCGACATCAGACGTCCCGGATGCAGTAACCCACCCCGCGCACAGTGTGGATGAGCTTCGGGCCGCCGCGGTCGATCTTCTTACGCAGGCTGCTGATGAATGTTTCGATGACAGCGGACTCGCCGTCGAAGTTGTACTGCCACACATGATCCAGAATCCGTGCTCGGGTGACCACTCGGCCGACGTTGGTGATGAGACATCGCAGCAGGGTGAATTCGGTGACCGTCAGATGTATTTCCTCGTCACCCCGCCACACGCGGTGTGCTTCGTCGTCGAGCACCAGATCTGCCACCCGCCATTGCGCGGGTAGTTCGGTGATCGCGCCCCTCCTGCGCAGCGCGACCTGGACGCGGGCGACAACTTCTTCCAGGACGAACGGTTTGACGATGTAATCGTCACCGCCGCTGGTCAATCCGCGGACTCGTTCGGCGGTATCGGATCGCGCGGTCAGGAACAGCACCGGTGCGTCGCATCCGCGACCGCGCAGTTTGGTCAGGACCACGTAGCCGTCGTCGTCGGGCAGCATGATGTCGAGCACGATCGCGTCCGGACGATAGCTGTCCGCCAGCGCCAGCGCTTCCCGGCCGGTCGACGCGATCTCCACCGTGCACCCGGCCATGCGCAAACCGGTGCCGACCAGATAGGCGATGTTCTCTTCGTCGTCGACCACGAGGACCCGCGGTGGCGTCGACAATGACTCGCCTGCGGGCAGTGGCGTCGGTGTCGCGGGCATAGCGACAGGATGCCCGTCGACGGTGTGAGGTGGCTCGAGGTTTCCTGGCGATCTCCTGTGAACCGGTGCCCAGGAAACCGCAAGGAACTCCTCGAGAGCCCGCCAGCCGCGCCGTCGAGACTCAGGCAGTCGCCGCGGTCGCGGCGACTGAGTCGAGGAAAGGAATCGTCGGTATGCGTATCGTCCGCAATTCGTTCGTGGCCATCGCCATGATGGGGATGGCTCTGTCTGCCGGTCTGGGTGCCGGATCCGCATCGGCCGCGCCGGGCGAAGGGAAAGGCCACCATGCGCAGCTCACCGATGAGCAGAAGCAGTGCCTGGCCGGCCACGGTCTCAGCCGGGAGAACCGGCCGGAAGGCAAGCCCTCTCAGCAACAGATCGATGCGATCCAGGCGGCGCTGGCCGCGTGCGGGATCCCCATGCCCGAGCGGCCCCAGCTCACCGCCGAGCAGAAGCAGTGCCTCAGCGACGCCGGTTTCACTCGCGAGAACCGACCAGAAGGCAAGCCCTCGGACGAGCAGATCGCGTCGGCCAAGGCAGCCTTCGAGGCATGCGGCATCTCCCGGCCGTGACGTAGCTGCGACCGACCGAACTTGGCGACCATCGCGTGGTGGTCCCGCAGCGGTCGACAGGAACGACCAGTCGACCCGATGAAGCGTCCGACTGCGATTGAACAGCCCTGCGGCACGGCTAACCTAGCCATGCCGCAGGGCTGTTTCTCACTTCGTGGGGACCGGGGCTGGGGCGTTGATCGTC
The DNA here is from genome assembly GCF_042650365.1 of Nocardia rhizosphaerae. Lineage (NCBI taxonomy): Bacteria > Bacillati > Actinomycetota > Actinomycetes > Mycobacteriales > Nocardiaceae > Nocardia > Nocardia rhizosphaerae. The sequence goes on along the minus strand of NZ_JBHSBA010000015.1, from coordinate 190,682 downwards.
GTAAAGTACTGCACCGCAGCCATGATCGCGACCGGAGCAGTCACGAAGAGCTGCCCCAACACCGTGCCGAGCGCACCGATCGCCACAATCCCACCGATACAACCAACCGCAGCAGCCGGAATGAACGCACCGAACAAACCGATAATCGTGGCCGAAGCAACAGTCGCACCGGCGATACCACCGAGAACACAACCGATCGCCGCACCACCAAGACCACCGACCGTGGTCCCGACCGAGGCACCCAACGCGATAGTGCTCGTCAACCGAGACCACGCCGCTTGCTCACGCTCGTACTCGGACTTCCACGGCGCCTGGTTCTCATACGGCAACGCGACCGGCTTGTAAACAGCGTGCGCCACGTCGAACTGCGGAGTCAAAGTCGCGGTCCGGTCCTTGACCTCCGCGGCAATGGGAAAGACGAAATCATCGACCCTGAACGACAACTCGGTTCCACCGAGCACCGCCCCATTCGCTGCCTTGATCGCAAGAACCCCGTCATCAGCAGTGATTGAACCCGCGTCGGTACTGATCAGGGTGGACCGATCAGTCGCGCTCAGCGTGTAATTCACGGTCGACTGGTTACCCGGCACCGCCGAAGCAGTGCCCGCGCTCACGCAGATGGCGGTGGCGAGCAACGCCGACGCTGCCAAAACTTTCCTCATCATGACTACTTTCTCTGAAATGGTGTTGCACGGTCTTTCGGCCGCGCCTGAACGTCGCCCCAAGCCAGCGCGCGCATCGGACGAAGTATTTGGTTGGTGCGATGACAATCGGTCCAGGTCGACCGAGCTGCTTGCACTCCGAGTGGAACGTTTCGAGAGCCGTCGAGTCAGAAACCCCGAGCCCGGTCCAGTACCGACCCTGCGTTCGGGGTTGTGTCGCCGCGCCACGCGATATGAAGATCGGGGCGAACCAGAACGAATCGAGCACCGAAGTAGCCGTGCAGGTCAGGTCGGTGTAGCCGATATCGGGTGAACGGGAGCCGCCGCTGTTGCGCGGCGGCGTCCCATTCCGGTACGGCAGGCGCGGCGATCTCGAGCAGGGTGTACCCCGGTCCGAGGACGTCGTATAGCGACCGACTGCGATCCAGCCACAGATGCGGCAGCCGGGATCCTGGTGTTCCGGATGGTCGATAGTTGGACGTCGGGCCCTCGTCCACGATCGTGTTCGGTGAGTCGATCATCGGCGAGTCTTTGGTAAGTCGCTCCGAGTACGAAACCGAGGGTGTACATTTCGGCAGTTTTGGTTTGCCGGATCAACTCCGCAGTCTTCAGCCGGGCTTGTATGCCATCGTCGCTGTCACCGTCGAGCCCGGGCCGGACCAGCTCGCCGGTGAGTACCTGCATGTTGCGTTCGGCCTCGGCGATCGCACGCACTGCCATAGGTCGGCGTTCGATCTCATAGGAATCGAGCAGATGTGGACCTGCCCAGCCCTCGATGGCAGCGGTCAACTTCCAACCGAGGTCGACGGCATCTCCGATGCCGGTGTTCGCACCGAATCCACCCCAGGGCGGGTTCTGGTGTGCGGCGTCGCCGGCCAAGAAGCAGCGACTGCTTCGATACGTATCGGCGACGAGCATCCGAGCTTGCCAGGGGTCCAGGCTGCGGATGCTGATCGGGAATTCTTCGCCGATCATGGCGTGAACGGCGCGGCGGGCAGATTCCTCGGTGAGATCGGGTGGCGCATCGACGATGATGGCCCACCAGGTGTCTTCGGTGTCCAACGTCCCCATGAGTGCGTTGGTTTCGGAATTGACCACCCAGTACTGCACGGCGCGGCCTTGCGGGTGCCTTTGCGAGAGTTCCGGGGCGTCGAAGATGACTTGGACGTTTTGCACCTCGTGGCCGCGGCCGGAGAGCTGAGCACCGATCTCGTGGCGCACGCGGCTACGGCTGCCGTCCGCACCGACGAGGTACTTGGCGCGGATCTGCCGACGCTCCCCACCTGGGCCGACAGCGACGGCGTCGACTCCGGAATCATCCTGACGTAGCTCGTCGAGTGCGTATCCCCACCAGGTCGTCACCGACTGGCGGACGCCCAGGCTGTCTCGGAGTGCTTCTTCGAGCCGGTTCTGTGCACACCATTGAGCAGGTTCGGCAAGAGCGTCGCGCTGGATATCCGAGAGCGCGAAGACGCCGTCGAAGCGTTCGATGGTGTGTCCGGTGAGGCTGGTGCAGAAGACCGCGGAATCCGACCAGCCGAAGGGCAGGCGCGCGTTGGCACGAATGGCGTCCGCGACGCCGAGCCGACGATAGGTAGCCATCGACACGGGGTTGATCTGTTTACACCTCGGCGACGCGGCCCCCTCCACGATGCGGGGCTCGATGACAACGCAGGCGATACCACGCTGCCCCAGTTCATGGGCCAATGTCAGGCCGACCGGTCCGGCGCCGGCGATCACGACGTCAGTGGTGTACGTCTTCGGTCTCATCGAATTCATGACGGTCTCCAAATGCATTGTGGTTCAACGCTTTTCCACGGCAAGTTCGCCTGTCGTCCGTTGTGGTTGCTGCTGCGCGCGATGGCGAACGGGTACAAGGCTGATGGCGACGACGCCGAGGACAGCGGCGACGAACGCTCCTAGCGGCATGCCGAGCGCGGTCACACTGCCGAGCAGCCCGAGCGTGGACGAACTGACGTCCCAGTCGGAGTAGTCGAGCAGCGATGGACCGACCGCCCCGAGGACGAATAGGTCGTAGCCATCTATGAAAAGGATCAACACGCCGATGGGCAACGCCCAGCGGGGAGTTGAAGCCGCCAGGCGGTCGGTGGGCTGCGTCATCGCAGAGGTGTCCTTCCCAGAACAGAGCAGAGGATTCGGGTCCGGACAGCGTCAGCGCTTCGACTGAGCAGAGCGCGCGCCTTCAGCATCGCGACGACTTGCGCCGCGGCTGAGCATCACCTTCCGAGAGCGGTCGTGGTGCACAGTCGCCGCGGGTCCAGGAGAGGGTCGTTGATGTGTCCCGAATCACTTTCGAAAGTATCATGCGAGATTCGACATATCAATAGCTTTTCGCATGAGAAGCTTCTGCTCGAATGTTTGGTGCCGCCGAAGTGCACCAACCGACATGACCGACCGAGGAGATCGAATGACCACAGTCCGCCAGCAGCTCGTGGGGAGCTGGAAGATGATCGACTTCGTGGAGGCACCCGCCACTGGGTCCAGTCGATGCCTGCGGAGGCCTGCTGTTCTACACAGACGGCGGGCTGATGAGCACGACCCTGTCCGCCGTGGACCGTCCGCCGTTCATCGACGACTCGCTCGACGGTGGCACTGCGACCGAGAAGCGCAGGGCCTACGAGTCGATCATCAACTACTGCGCGACGTTCGACGTCGACGAAACGACCGGCACCGTAATCCACCACGTGCAGTTCTCCACGTTTCCCAACTTCGTCGGCCGGGACCTGCGACGCACGTGCGTGTTCGAAGCAGACACGCTCAAACTCGACACTCCACCGATGAACTTCGGCGGCGAGCCGCTGGCGAGCTACATCCTGTGGCAGCGAACGAAATAGGAGGCAACAACTCATGTCTGACATTCGGCGAATCGTCACCGGTCACGACAAGGTCGGCAGAGCAGTCTTCGTTGCCGACGGCAAAGCCCGGCCGCAACTGACCCGCGGCGTCGAGACGACCAACCTGTGGTTGCACCGTGGCGCTCCCGACAACACCAGCGAGTACGCAGACCCTGTCATCGCAGCTGTCCCGCTCGAACCACCCGACAGAGGCACCGTCTTGCGAATTGTCAACTTCCCACCGGCGGAAACTGAATCCGCACCCGACATTCACCGCACCGCGTCGCTGGACTACGCCTACATCATCGAGGGCGAGATCTACGCCGTCATGGACGACGACTCGACATTGATGCACGCTGGCGACGTCTTGATACAGCGGGGAACCAATCACGGATGGGTGAATCGCTCGGACCGAGCCTGCCGAGTGCTGTTCGCACTCTTGGACGCCGAACCGATCTCGTGAACGGCCGGCCCCCACCGGCCACCGTCTTGCCCCTTGGTGTGGGACTTCCTACCGTGGCTCGACCACCGCCGAATTCGGTTCATCCAGTGCACACCTGATCAGCAGTTGGGCGGTGTGTGCGATGTGATCGCGCAAAAGTTCCTGCGCGAGGTCGGCCTTGCGGGACAAGGCGGCGTCCAGCAGCGCGCGGTGCTCGCCCGCCAGGTCGCGGTCCGGTTCGTTGCCGAAGGACACCGACCATTGCAGGTAAAGTTCGGCCTCTTGACGCAGCGCTTGCGCGGTGTCGAGCAACCGGCGGTTGCCACAGCCAGCCAAGAGGGCATTGTGGAATGCGACGTGCGCTGTCGACCACTCATCGGTCGGATGATTCGGGTCAGCAGGGTCTCGGAACTGCGCTCGTTCCAGAAGGTGGTGTGCGGCAAGGGCATCCGCCTCCCAGTGCATGTCGCCGTCGAGCACCGACAGCTTCAGCACCAGGGATTCGATCTCGACGCGAGCAGTGGTCAGATCGGCCAGATCCTGATGCGACAGCGGCCGTACGAGGTAACCCTGATGGGCCTTCGTCGTTACCAATCCCTCGGCCGCCAGTTTTGTCAGTGCCTCGCGCGTGGCACCCACGCTCGCCTTGTAGCGCTCCGACAGCTCCGGAAACTTCAGCCGCGCCCCAGGAATCAGCCGCCCACCGAGAATGTCGGCCCGCAGCGCCTGGTAGACGCCGTCTGTGCGAGTCGTTCCGCTGCTCTTCACCATGCGACCACGGTAGCACCATACGAAACACCATTAAGGTATCGAAACTCGATCGATAGTTTCGAAAGTAACCTCTCCACATCCCCGGCGCCGAGCGAACCTGGAGGCCCAGGGTTACCCGCAACCTTGCGGCAACACGTGCCAGTTTTACGAAAGCCACTTGAACTATCGAAACAAGGTTGCTACTTTCGAAAGTGACTCAAGGCACAACAAAGCGCGGGGATGGCATAGCCCCTCCGCCTGAACCAGGGAGCACGCATCGTGCGATTCGCCAACATCTCCGACCGACTATCACTGGTCACGGCATCCGACACCGTCGTGGATATCGCGCAGGCGAGCTCGGACCGGTTCAGCTCGACGATGCAGGAAGCCTATGGCCGGTGGGACGAACTGGTCACCTTCTGCTCCACCGTCACCGACTCGGGTCGACCACTCGCCGATATCCCCTCGTCGGCGTTCGGCAATCCGGCGCCACAGCCGCGTCAGGTCTTCGCGATCGGACTGAACTATGCCGATCACGCAGCCGAGTCATCTTTCGCTGTGCCCGAGGAACCACCGGTCTTCACCAAGTTCGTGACCTCACTCGCCGGCCCGTACGGCACCATCGAGCTCCCCGAGGGGAAGGTCGACTGGGAAGTCGAGCTCGTGGTCGTGATCGGCCGCGAAGCACACCGTGTTCCGGCCGACAACGCCTGGCGTTACGTAGCGGGCGTGTCGGTAGGACAGGATCTTTCCGAGCGTGACCGCCAGCGCGTGGGCCCTGCCCCGCAGTTCAGCATGGGCAAATCGCATCCCGGGTTCGGCCCGATCGGCCCACTGCTGGTCACCCCGGACGAATTCGACAACCCCGACGACCTCGAACTGGGCTGCCTGATCAACGGCGAACAGATGCAGAAGGGCAAGACCTCCGACATGGTCTTCCCGGTGCCGGAACTGATCGCACGCCTGTCGGCGATCACGCCGTTGCTGCCGGGCGATGTCATCTTTACCGGCACTCCCGCCGGCGTCGGTCTCGGGCGCACTCCCGAACGGTTTCTCGCACCGAACGACGAATTGACCAGCTATGTCCGTGGCGTCGGCGAGATGCGGCACCTCCTGGTCGCCGGTCACTGACCGCACAACGTTTCGAAGGAGCAGGCAATGGCGCTGCATCGACTGTCCTCGGTCACCATCGGGGTTCCGGACCCGACGACCACTCGGGACTATTACACCGAATTCGGCCTCGCCCCCGCCGACGACGGCTGGCTGACGACCCGAGACGCCGGTGACCAGTTGCGGCTGGTCACCGCCCCCAGCCGCCGCCTGGTCGAGATCGTGATCGGTGCCGACGATTCCGACGATATCGCCGCGGCAGCCATCCGGTTGCGGGGGCTCGGACTGCCGGTGGACCTGACGAGTGGGTCCGTCACCGCGCTGGAACCGGTCGCCGGCTTCCGGGCGGTTATTCGAGTCGACGACCGGCTGGCGCAGTCGGTGCAACCCGCCACCGCCTACAACGGACCCGGCCGGATCGAACGTAGTAACCTCCGCGCCCCTGGTGTCTTGCGGGAAGATCCGGTACGTCCGCGCAAACTCGGCCATGTCGTGATCGGCACGATCGACTTCGACGCCACCCGCCGATTCTTCACCGACGGACTGGGATTCAAGCTCTCCGACGAGATCAAGGGCCACGGGGCGTTTCTGCGGTGCTCGACTGATCACCACAACGTGCTCGTATTGAAGGCACCGGTCAACTTCCTCCACCACACCTCCTGGCAAGTCGACGACATCGACGACGTCGGGCGCGGCGCGACCGCCATGTTGGAAGGCAACCCCGAACGGCACGTATGGGGGCTCGGTCGCCACCACGCGGGATCGAACTTCTTCTGGTACTTGAAAGATCCGGCGGGCAATTTCTCCGAGTACTACTCCGACATGGACTGCATCGTCGATGACCAACTGTGGACGCCGCAAGCCTTCGAAGGCGCTAAAGGCTTGTTCAACTGGGGACCGCCACCGCCGCCGTCGTTTCTGCATCCCGAAGACCTGGCCGCGCTGATGACCGGCGCACACCACGTCGGCTGATCCCGATTCATCCATCCAGGAGACGATGATGTCCCAGCAAGAAATTTACGACTTCGTACAGGTCGGTTACGGCCCGGTCGGCCAGACCATGGCCGGGTTGCTCGGCAAGGCCGGGTACTCGGTGGCAGTGTTCGAGCGCTGGCCCACGCTGTACGGGCGGGCCAGGGCAGGGCACATCGACCACGAAATCATGCGGATCTTCCAATCGCTCGGCATCGCCGAACGCTTGGAAGAGGACATGTTCCGCGCGACTAAGTACGTATTCCGCAACGCCGCGGGCGAAACACTGATCACCTTCGACTGGGACCGTGACGGCATCTCCGGGTGGCCGTCGGACTACATCATGTACCAGCCTCTGATCGAGGACGCTCTCGATGACGCCGTACGAGCACTACCCGAGGTCAGCATCCATCAGGGATGGGAAGCCGTCGCGCTGGTACGCCACGCCGACCACGTCGAGGTGGAGTTCCGTTCGGTGCGCCTCGGCGCCGAGGGCGAGAAGGTCCTGGGTGACGATGTCCGGATCGTTCGAGGGCGATATCTGATCGGGGCGGACGGCGCCAACAGCTTCGTCAGAGGCCAGATCGGTTCGGGGCAAAAAGATTTCGGTTTCCGCGAAACCTGGCTGGTATGCGATTTGGAGCCGCTCGAACCGCTCGATTTCGGCTTCGACAACGGCCAGATCTGCGATCCCGCACGCCCACATTGTCTGTTCCAGCTGGGCAAGAACCACCGACGCTTCGAATTCGCCCTGCTGCCGGGAGAGACTGCCGCACAGATGGAAAGCCCCGAAGTGGCATGGGAATTGATGGCGCCCTATGGCGTCACCGAGAAGAACGCGAATCTCGTTCGACAGGCGATCTACACCTTCCAGTCCAAGCTCGCCGATCGCTGGCACAACGGCCGGATCTTCCTCGTCGGCGACGCGGCGCACGTCATGCCCCCGTTCATGGGGCAGGGCATGTGCTCCGGAGTACGCGACGCCAAGGCACTCGCGTGGCGCCTCGATCTCGCCTTGCGTGGCATCGGCGGCACCAATGTGCTGGACTCCTACCGCACCGAGCGCGCACCGCACGTGGCCACGTTGATCGGGATGTCCATCGAGGCAGGGCGAGTCTCCTGCACGTTCGATCCCGACACAGCGGCCGCACGAGATGAAGCCTTCCGTCGGGGCGATGTACCACCGCCGCCGCCCTTCCCGCATATCGAGGCGGGACTGCTCGGCACCGACGCCGGTACGGATATCGCGGGAACCCTTGCCCCGCAAGGCCGCATCGCCATCGGGGAAACCATCGGGCGATTCGATGACGTGCTCGGCTCGGGTTGGGTCCTGCTGCTGGCGCCGGGCAGTGACGTCGACATCGACGCCCATCGCACCGCTGTGCTGGAACATCTCGGCGGCAAGGTAGTGACGCTGTCGGCACCTGGATCCGGTGGCGAGGTCGTCGATATCGACGGCTATTACGCCGACTACTTTGCCGAACACCGAGTGGTCGCCATCCTGTACCGGCCCGACTTCTACATCTTCGCGGCCACCGATGAACTCGCGGCGATCGCCTCGCTCGTCGATCAAATCGAGACGAGCCTCGGCGCAGTCGTTCCGGCACAGGTCGCTCGATGACCGAGCCTGCGTGGCGCGCCGAGGCCGAGGCGCACAAACGCGCCATGCCATTGCAACGACTCACCGGCAACGGCATGGACTACGCGGATGTCGTCGATCTGTACGCCCGTGTCGACGCCGGGCAGTCGTGGGCGGAAGCCGCGGCGGAACTCGGCGCGATCAACGGTCAGCGCGCCGCGGTGGCTCTGTCCCGGGGATATACCAAGAGCGCACGGCAGTGGCACCTGCTTTCCTCGGCCTGCTATCGGGTAGGCCAAGTTCCACTGCCCGACAACGACCCGCGCAAGCTGGCTATGTATCGATTGCTGATCGAGCACTTCGGACGCGCGGGTGCGCTCAGCGAGCCGGCGGTCGACCATGTCGAGATTCCGTACCGCGACGGCGCTGTGTGTGGCTGGTTGCTGCGACCGCCGGATGTCCCCGCTCCGCCGGTCGTCATCGTCACAGGTGGATTCGACGGCTGGCGCGAGGAGTACCACGTCGGCGCGCAATACCTGCTCGAACGCAACGTCGCGGTGTTCCTCGTGGACGGCCCGGGCCAAGGCGAGACCCGCCTGGTCCAGGGCTTGTATATGGATTCTGATGTCGCACAGGCATATTCGCTGGTGATCGACCATCTGCTCGACGACCGGCGCCTCGCCGGGACAGTAGGCATCTGGGGCAACAGCATGGGCGGTTACCTGGCTGCGCTGGCAGCAGCCACCGACGACCGCGTCGCGGCGTGCTGTGTCAACGGTGGCACCGTGCGACCTGCCGAAATCCTGGATCGCTACCGCCGCTTCATCACCAAGATCACCGCGGTCACCGGGATCGACGATCCCGTGAATGCCCGCGAGGCAATGGAGGAGTTCCGGCTGACACCGGCTCTGCTCGAAAACCTCACCTGCCCATTGCTTGTGCTGCACGGCACCCCGGACCAAGTGTTCCTGATCGAGAGCGCACGCGCGCTATACGACGGCGCCGCGAGTGTCGACAAACGGTTCGACGAGTGGGCCGACGGCGATCACTGCCTCTACAACCACTCGCACGAAAAGCATGTCATCGTCGCCGACTGGTTCGCGGACCGACTCTACGACGCTTGAGCCCACCCGCCGGGTCGGCCTCATCGACCCGATGCCCATCCAACGAAACATATCCAACGACGTCGAGCACTGCTGTCCGGGTGCACGACTCGTCTCTAAGGAGACACCATGACCGACAATGACGTCGACGTGATCGTAGTCGGCGGCGGGCCCTCCGGGCTGACCGTCGCCGCGGAGATCGCGGCCACCGGCGCGCAGGTTCTCGTCCTCGAAAAGCGCAGCAGCGACCCGGTGTCGCGGGCGGGCACACTGTTGCCGCGACCGCTGGAACTCTTCGACGCCCGCGGCATCGCAGACCGATTCATCAGCCGGACCTGCGAGATCAATCCGCACCCCTTTCAAAGCTGGCACATCTGGGGCGGCATGCACCCCATCGACTGGACGACCCGCGACTCACGGTTCCAGTTCACGCTGTTCCTCCCGCAACACGAGACCGAACTGATCCTGCACGACTGGGCGACCGACAAGGGTGTCGACATCCGGTTCCACCAGGAAGTCGTCGACCTGCAGTACGACGACGCAGACAGGGTGCTGGTCACCTCCCTCGACTCCGACGGGCACCCATGCCAGTCCAGTGCACGGTATGTCGTCGGCGCAGACGGTGGGCACAGCGCGGTCCGCAAACTGACGAACATCGCCTTCGAGGGCCGCGATGCCACGTTCACCGGCGTCATCGCCGATGCCGAAATGGCTTTTCCCTGGCCGGGCGGACTTCGTGTCGGGCACAACGAATACGGCTGGCTCACCACGTTTCCCTTCGGTCCCGGACTCACGCGGTTCGTGATGGTCCACCGTGACGACCGCACCGAACCCAAGTCCGCCCCCGTCACCCTCGCCGGCCTGACCGAATGCGTGAGCCAGATCCTCGGCGAAACCGTGAGCATCCCCGTATTGCGGGCGTCGTCCCGCTACACCGACGCACAGCGGATCGCGACCCGATTCCGCAGCGACCGAGTATTCCTGGTCGGCGAATCCGCCCGAATTCACTACCCCGCCAGCGGAATGGGCATGAACTATTGCCTACAGGACGCGTTCAATCTGGGCTGGAAACTCGGCGCCGTCCTGCAAGGCCACGCCGATGAAGCGCTGCTGGACACCTACGAGACAGAGCGCCGACCGATCAGCCTCGACCTACTGCGCAGCGTCGACGCGCAGGTAGCGATCCAGTTCGACTTCAGCCCCGAGGGCCTCACACTATCGACCGCCCTGCAAGAGAAATTGCTCCCGATGCCGGCGGTCAACTCCCTCTTGCAGCTCGAGCTGAACGGCCTCGAAACTCCCTATCCGTCGGTGCGGCCCGGCCACCCCATGGTCGGGCACCCCGTGCCCGACTTCGAACTGCTTCGCAGCGATGGATCCACCGTCCGCCTCTACGAGCTGCTGCGCGACGGACAATTCGTGCTGCTCGACCTCAGCGGCACCGGGACACTTGGTGACCTCGACTCCCCCGCGGTCCGTCTGGTGCAAGCACACCCCGCGAAGCTCCCGGAAGCGTTGGACAAGGCCATGTGCCTGCTTGTCCGCCCTGACACCTACCTCGCCTGGACGACCGAACTGCCGCCCGACCCGGCCGACGTACTGAGCCGGCTCGAACAGTGGCTCAACGTTCGAAACACACACTCACTCAGCACAAATCTCTTGAACGGACAACCCCGATGACCGAACGCAGCTTTACCCGCGCACGCACCGATGACCGGGCGCTCATCCACGCAGTAGTCCACCGCTACGCACATACCGCCCGCGACAAGATGGACTTCGCCGACATGCTGGCACTGTTCACCACCGACGCCGTGCTGGTCCTGCCCGACGGAACACCCATCCCACCGTCGGAACTCGGCAAAGTCGTCCGCGACGGCGAGGCCGCCTACATTCGCCACCACATCACCACTGTCGACATCTGCTTCACCGGCCCCACCGAAGCACAGGTGGACACCTTCTTCTTCGCCATCACCGATGAAGCGGCCCCCGACCACTGGGGCGTGTGGCGGGATACCTTCCGCAAGCAGGCCGACACCAGCTGGCTCATTCGGGAACGCGCCATTGTCGTCGAGGGATCGGCACCCAGTGGTTGGTTCCATCGCACCTACGTTGCACAGGACTGAACCCGTGGACACCGACGAACTGAGCCGACAGCAGCGAGCGGTGTACGACGCGATCGTGAACGGACCGAGAGGCTCTGGGCCGCAGCACTTTCCACTCGTCGATACCGCCGGTCACCTCCAGGGCCCTTTCGGCCTCATGGTCGAATTCCCCGAGATCGGCGGACCGCTGCAGGCGCTCGGTGCCGCCCTGCGCTACCGGACCACACTCACCGGCCGAGAGCGCGAAATCGCGATCCTCACCGTCGCACGCTGTACCGCGAGTTCATTCGAACGGTACGCGCACGAAGCTGCCGGTCGCGCGGCCGGATTGGACGAGACGGAACTCGCCCGACTACATGCCGGAACATTCGTCACGGCTGACGCCAGAGAGGCCGCCGTCGCGATGTTCACCGCATGGGCGGTGGATCAGCCGACGCTCACCGGGATCGACCGCATCACGGCACAGCCGCTCGACCGGACATCGATCGCCGAGGTGACGGCATTGGTCGGCTACTACCGCATCCTGGCTCAGCTCATGGGGTTGTTCGATGTCGGAGCGCCCGCCGACCCCCGCTGAGCCGATTCCATCAATCACCAATCTAAGGAAGAGCCATGAACGTGGACGTAGTGGTCGTCGGTGGCGGCCCATCTGGACTGATGACGGCTGCCGAACTGGCGGCGGCCGGTGTCGATGTCGTTGTTCTGGAACGCCGGACCGAACCGGTGGGATCGAGGGCAGGCACCATATTGCCCCGCGTGCTCGAACTGTTCGACACCAGAGATCTGGCACAGACCTTCATCGACCGAGCACGGGCGATCCGGGACAATCCCCTGGTCCCGTTCCATATCTGGGCCGGGCTCCAGCCGCTGGACTGGGGCCATCTCGAATCACGGTTCGGCTACCGGCTCATCCTGCCGCAGAACATCACTGAGGAACTGCTCGCCGTACACGCATCCGCACAGGGAGCGCGCATCGTGCGCGGGGCAGCGGTCGAAACCATCGAGCAGTTCGATGCGGGCGTCGCTGTTCGAGCACGGCTGACCGACGGCACCGAACAGACCTACTCCGCCCGATACGTTGTCGGGGCCGACGGTGCCCGCAGCATCGTCCGACGGGCGGCGGGTATCGAATTCGACGGTCACGACGCCACATTCACCGGCATGGTGGCCGACGTCGTCCTCGACTTCCCGTGGGACGCACCTCGCGCGAACGGGCACAACGAGCACGGCTGGGCCGCGGCCTTTCCCTTCGACGAGACCGGTCACATCACCCGGTTCAACATCGTGCACGAGCAACGCCGGCACGCCGACAAATCCGAGCCGGTCACCGTCGCCGAGGTTCACCAGTGCGTGCGCGAGATCTTCGGAGAATCCCTGGACTTCGCCGAACTGCGTTGGGGCTCGCGCTACACCGACGAAACCCGTACCGCCTCGCGCTTCCGGGACCGCAGAATCGTGCTGGTCGGTGAGAGCACCCGGGTGCACTACCCGGCCAGCGGTGTCGGCATGAACTTCTGCCTGCAAGACGCGTTCAATCTGGGCTGGAAGCTGGCCGCGGTGATCAACGGCGTCGCCGAGGAATCGCTGCTCGACACCTACGAAGCCGAGCGACGACCGGTGACCGAAGCGCTGCTGGAAAGCGTTGCCGCACAGTGCGCTATGCAGTTCGATTTCAGCCCCGAGGGACTTGCCTACCGACGCTTCTTCGAACAGCGCCTCTTCCCCCTGCCCGAGGTGGGTCGGACGCTGGTTCGCGATCTGAACGGCCTGAGTTTTCCCTATCCGCGCGAGGCCACCGATCATCCGTTCGTCGGCGAGCGCGCACCCGACCTCGTATTGCAGACCCGCGACGGCCTCGTCAGGACCGGCGAATTGCTCCGAGGCCACGAATTCGTGCTCATCGATTGCACGGGTGAGAACCACTACGACGAACTGAAATTCGGCCGGACACCGGTCCGCGTCGTATCCGGGGTTATGGCCCCCGCACCGGCGGGACTGCACGATGTGCGCAGTCTGTTGTTGCGCCCCGACAGCTATGTAGCGTGGGCGGATACCGCCACGCCGACCCCCGAACGGGCCGTGGCGCAGATCGAGCGATGGCTGAAGGTCGAGCGATGACCGCGCGGCTGCTCCTGCGCGGAGCGCAGATCGTCAGCATGGACGACGATCTCGGCGACCTGGTCGGCGACATCCTCATCGAAGGCACCCAGATCTCGGCCATCGCCGAGCGCCTGGACGTCACCGACGCCGAGATGATCGACGGCACCGGCATGATCGCCATCCCCGGAATGATCGACACCCATCGCCACACCTGGCAGAGCGCGGTGCGCCACAGCTACGCCGATATGGATCCGGCACGGTACTTCGCCGAGATGCTGGTCGGCATCGGCGCCTCCTACCAGCCCGATGACGTCCATATCGGCAACAAGCTCGGCGCAGCAGCAGCATTGAGCGCCGGAACCACCACCCTGGTGGACTGGTCCCACATCCAGAACACCCCGGCGCACTCCGACGCCGCCATCACAGGTCTGCGCGAGGCCGGCATCCGCGCGGTGTTCGCCCACGGCTGGCCACTGCTGACCGATGACCGTTGGACCAACCGCAGCGGACTCGGCCATCCTGACGATATTCGCCGCTTGCGCACCGAATACTTCGCGAGCGACGACCAGTTGCTGACGCTCGCGATGGCCGCTCGCGGCCCCGAGATGGCAGCCGAGGAAACCTGGGTCGCGGATCTGCGGCTCGCACGGGAACTCGGCATCCGGACCACGGTGCACGTCGGCGCCTACCCCCACAACGCTCCCCACCGCGCCGTCGCCCAGTACGCCGGCCTCGGCCTGCTCGGCGACGACATGACCTTCGTGCACTGCAGCCGCAGCCACGACGACGAGTTCGCCATGATCGCCGACGCCGGAGCCACCGTATCGCTCGGCGTGCACTGCGAACTCAATTCCCAAGGTATGGGTGATATCCCGCTCGACAAGCTCCTCGCCCGCGGCATCCGGCCCAGCCTCAGCGGCGACACCGAAACCAAATGCAGCGGTGACATGTTCACCCAGATGCGAATTCTCTACGCCTACCACCGCTCCTGGATGGGTGGCGGACACTCCTCGGTGGACGGTGTGCCCGAGTTACGGGTGCGTGATGTCCTCGAGTTCGCCACGGTCCAAGGGGCACGAGCGGTCGGGATGAGCGACAAGATCGGTTCCCTCACCCCGGGTAAGCAAGCCGACATCGTCCTACTCCGCGCCGACGACCTGAATCTCGGACCGGTGACCAACCCGGTCTACTCGGTCGTGCTCGCCGCGCACGAGGGCAATGTCGACACGGTCCTCGTGGCAGGACGTGTCGTCAAACGCGACGGCCACCTCACGGATATCGACCCCGCGACCTTGATGGATTCGGCTCGGCAATCCCAGCAGCAGATCCTCGCCCGCAACCGGCCGCCGGCTCGGCAACGCGCGTAGCGCCACGAGTCCAGCCACACGCACGCCCTCTGGAGGACCACCATGCTCGACCCGAAACTTTCCACAACAGATACCGTCACTATCACCCCGCCATCGAGTCCCTCATTGATCGCTGCACGGATCGACCGAATTCCGTTCGGCCGCTTCCACACTCGGCTGATGAGTCAACTGGGCGCCGGCACCTTCTTCGACGGTTTCGACGCGATGACCATCGCCGTCGTTCTACCGCTGATCGTGAAGTCCTTCGGCATCAGCCTCGCCGAAGCAGGCCTGATCATCAGCGCCGGCTACGTCGGGCAGTGGATCGGAATGCTGTTGGCCGGGGCCCTCGCCGACCGAGTCGGCAGGCGCCGACCATTCATCATCTCCCTCGTACTCTTCGGCGGCATGTCACTCGCATGCGCCTTCGCGTGGAACGAGACAAGCCTGCTGGTCTTTCGTTTGGTACAGGGACTCGGCCTCGGTGCGGAGATCCCGATCGCTGCGATCCTGCTGAGCGAGTATCTCGGACGACACGGTCGCGGTCGCTCCTTCGGGATCTACCAGTCACTGTTTGCCTGGGGAATCTTCTTCGCACCGCTGACCGCGCTCGCCGCGACCAGTGCGTTCGGACCGGAAACCGGTTGGCGGGTGCTGCTCGCGATCGGCGCGCTCCCCCTGGTCATCGCGGCATGGGCCTACTTCGCACTGCCCGAGTCCGCGCGCTGGCTGGCAGTCAAAGGTCGTGCCGCCGAGGCCGACAGCTACGTGCGGGCGATGGAAGACGACGCTGCCAGGCACGGCACCGAACTCCAGAAGCCGGAGGAACCGTCGACCCAAACCGAGGACACATTCAGATTCAGCGAACTGCTCTCCCCTGCTTACCGCGCTCGCACGCTCATGCTGGCCGTCGTCTGGTTCGCCACCTTCTTCGTGAATTATGGATGTCTCAGCTGGTTGCCAACCATGTACGTCCAGGTCGGCCGACTGCCTCAATCACAGTCACTATTGCTTGCCATTGTGACCAGCGGATTGCAACTGGTCGTCATCTACATCGTGGTATCCCTGATCGACCGCGTCGGCCGAAGGCCACTACTGATCGCGGGTCTAGCCGTCGCAGCGATCGGCGCACTCTACGGCTTCATCGCGATCGGACTCCTCGGCCACACCTCCTGGCAGATCATGTTCGTCAGCGGCTGCACCATGGTCGTCGGCACCACCGTGCCCGCGGTCTTCCTCTACCTCTACACCAGCGAGCTCTACCCGACCCGCATGCGCGGCTGGGCCACCTCTGCCACCGCGAGCCTCAACAAACTCGCATCGATCATCGCCCCGACGATCTTCGGATTCATGCTCTCCGGGCACGGCGGCACACCAGCAGTATTCACCGCCCTCGGTGTCGCCGCCGCGATAGCACTTGCCGCTGTCGCTTTCGGCGCCATCGAAACCCGCAACCGCTCGCTCGAGGAAACCTCCGCGTGAGGCATCTGGGCATCGACGAACCAGTCAGGACAACTATGCGCCCCAGCACCACCGAGTACGACATTCCCTACGCCGTCGTCGACGAGACGACGCTGGCATTGGATCTGTATCGACCGCAGTCGGATACCGATGTTCCGGTCGTTGTCTACCTCCACGGCGGCGGCTGGAAAGCCGGCGACAAACGCGACAACTCCGAGGACAGATCGGCGGCGGTGGCTCGGACAGGAATCGCCGTCGCCTCGGTGAACTATCGCCTCGCACCCGAAGCGACCTACCCGGCGCCGGTTCACGATGTGAAGGCCGCGGTGCGCTGGCTGCGCGCACACGGATCCCACTACGGACTGGCCGCGCAAAACATCGGACTGTGGGGAGCCTCGGCGGGCGGCTGTTTGGCAGCGATGGTTGCGCTCAGTGCCGACGACCCAGATCTCGACGGTCATGTCGGTGACCACCCTCAAGAGCGGAGTTCGGTACAGGCGGTAGCCACCTGGTTCGCACCGACGGACCTGATAGCCAACAGTCGGCGCTCATGGCTCGAACAGCTCATCCTCGAACCGCCCGTTGAGGACTCACTCTTCGGCCACGGGCCGATCGCCGCCAATGACGAGCGCGTCAGAGCAGCGAGCCCAGTGCACCGAGTACACCCTCACGCACCGCCATTTCTCATCGCACACGGCGACCGCGACAGAATTGTTCCCGAATCGCAAGGGCGATACCTGCACGACGCATTGACTCGGGCAGGAGTTCCGTCGACGTTCTGTGTACTCGGAAACGCAGGGCACGAAGGCCATGAATTCGACACCAGAGCCAACATCGAGCTCACCGCGGCGTGGCTGAAGGCACATTTGTCGTGACATCTCGACATCCATAAGAAACCGGTACTCAGCGCTGATCAGGCCTATCGCGCTCTGGTCCGGCGGGCCCGCGCCAATAGCTCGGTCAATCCCGGTCTCGTTCCACCCGGTCGTCGCTTCGAGATCCTCGAGGATCACGGTGACCGCTTGCCCGGCGTAGCCCTACTCACCGCGGCGCCCACCATCGTCTGCATCACGGCCCAACAGGGCGTGAGTTTCTACGCGGCGATCGCGTGATTTTCCAGCTCATGCAGCTTTCCCTGGTAACGGGTCGAGCAACATCACCTACGTGCTGTTCTTCTTCGCCCTACATGGCGTCGGCCCGCTGATCGCCAACGTCGTCGGCTCGGCGGTGAGCACCATCATCGCCAAGGCCGGCGCTTCGTCGACGAACTCGAGACCTACCGCAACGAGAACCAGGTTCCGTTCGAGACGATCCGCACCTTTTGCACCCGCAACCTGACACTGATGGTGCAGCACTTCACCCGTCGCGCCCCGATGATGTCGGCGATGCGTCCGACCACCAGAAGCAGCGCCCCGAACACGATCGCGTAGGACTCCTGAATCCATTGCGCCTCAGTCGAACCGGTGTTCAGTTCCTCGATGATCGACGGGATGATTACGTTCACGATCGTGGTGTCGACCACGATCAGCGCGACACCGACTGCGATAGCGAGCAAGCCGAACCAACGCAGCATGGAAGGCTTGGCCTCAGGCTGCGCCTCGTCCACAGCAACTCCTTCCACGGTAGAATAATTCTACGGCGAAATGTGCTGGGAGGCACGTACATTGTCAACTGATGTCGTCGGCACCGCTGCGGCGGGCAGAAATGGGAGGTCAACGACGATGAACGACTTGGCAACGCGGAAAAGGCAGGACCAGGTGACCGAACGACTACGCACCTACGGGGCGACGTTTCGCGAGTTCAGCCGTCGATTTGCCGAGTTCCTGGGCCTGCACTCCACCGACGCCGAAGCCCTGATCGAGATCCTGTCTGCCGAGGAGCACGGCAAGCTACTGTCTCCGGCGCGACTGAGTGAACGCATTGGGTTGTCCAACCCGGCCACCACCGCCCTACTGAACCGCCTCGAAGCCGCCGGACATCTCGTACGCACCCGCGAACACCATGATCGACGCGTCGTCACACTGCGCGGCAGCCCCGAGGTCCACACACTCGCCGATGAGTTCTTCGGCCCGCTCGGCGTAAAGGTCGGCGCTGTCATGGCACGGTATTCCAGCGATCAGCTCGAGCAGTTCGACACCTTCCTCGCCGAACTTCTCACCGCGATGCATGTCCAACTCGACCAGCCGCGCCACCCCACGCCACCTCGCACCGAGCCGTGACTGACTGACTGACTGACTGACTGACTGACCGACTCTGCCACGACGGAGTGAACCCCGACCACCTCCGCCGGCGGCCGGTCTGGATCGAGTCCCACTCGCCCCCGCCCGGAATTGTTGGAGACGCTGCGGGCCTATATGGCGCCCATATTTCGACCGGTCTCAATAACAAAGCCACCGGCCAGTCACTGCATGTGCATCCCAACACCATCGATTGCCGCCTGCAACGGGTGAGCGGACTGACTGACGTCGATTCACCGACCGCGGAGGGCATACTGCGGGTCCGAATCGCCCTGCCGGCCGACGATATGGTGGTCCATGAATGCCGCGTAACTTCCGCGCGGCGCAGGGCCCTGCCTCTCTATCGGGGCGGTTCGACGCGTACCAGCCCCGACTGGAAGGCGAGCACCACGAGCTGAGCGCGGTTCTGCACGTCCAATTTCGTCATCGCCCGCTGGACATGGGTGCGTACAGTCAGCGGGCTGACATACATCGTCTCGGCGATCTCGTCGTTGGATCGACCTTCCGCGACCATGGTGACAACTTCGCGTTCGCGGGCGGTGAGAACCTCGAGAGATTCGGCGGCACCGAGGCGACTCTCGGGACGGGCGAGATAGCGGGCGATCAGCGTCCGGGTCGCGGTAGGCGAGAGCAGGGCATCACCTGCCGCGATGGCACGAATCGAGCGTAGGAGATCTTCGGGGCCCACGTCTTTGCCGAGGAACCCGCTGGCTCCGGCACGAAGGGCCTGTGCGACATACTCGTCGAGTTCGAACGTTGTGAGAATCAGCACTCGGGTTTCGCGCAGCGCTGGGTCGGCACAGATCGTCTGCGTCGCGGCGATGCCGTCGACGTCGGGCATGCGGATGTCCATCACGACAACGTCCGGATTGGTCGCCTGAGCGAGTTCGATAGCTTCGCGGCCGGTTGCGGCGATACCGACGACCTCCATGTCCGGTGCCGAATCGATCAGAAGCCGGAAGGTGCCGGCCAGCAGCGCTTGATCGTCGGCCAGTAGTACCCGAATAGTCATGAGTTCGTTCCTTGGGTCAGGGCTTGGGCAGTTCGAGGGGCAATTCGGTGGTGACTTCGAAGCCTCCGTCCGGGAGAGAGCCCGCGCTCAGGTGACCGCCGACTGAGACAGCTCGTTCGGTCATGCCAATCAAACCGTAGCCCTGACTGTCCGGATCCGGTTCTCCGCGACCGTGTTCGACAATGGTGGGACCGTCGTTGGTCACGCTGATCGTCAGCAGTTGCCGGGAATAGATGAGCCGCACCTTCGCCGCCGCGGCGCCCGCGTGTTTGGTGACATTGGTCAGGGCCTCCTGGATGATCCGGTACGCCGTCAGGTCGACGCCCGGTGAAAGCGATCGAGGTACACCCGTAACGGATAGCGACACCGTGCGGCCGGTCGCCTCGAAAGACGTGATCAGCCGGGGCAACTGAGCCAAGCCCGGCGTCGGTTCCAGTGGGGCGTCGGAGTCGTCCTCGCGGAGCAGGCCCACGGTGGCTTTGAGCTCGCGCAGTGCCGCGGAGGTGCTACCGGCCAGTTGATCGAGCATCTCCCGAGCCAGTTCTGGGTTGCTTTGTAAAAGGTAGGCGGCAGTGGAGGCTTGGGCGTGCGCCAGGGCCATATGGTGGGCGACGAT
Source organism: Nocardia rhizosphaerae (assembly GCF_042650365.1). Classification (NCBI taxonomy): domain Bacteria; kingdom Bacillati; phylum Actinomycetota; class Actinomycetes; order Mycobacteriales; family Nocardiaceae; genus Nocardia; species Nocardia rhizosphaerae. The sequence continues at coordinate 170,335 of NZ_JBHSBA010000015.1, read as the reverse complement.
GTCGTGCAGTTCGCGCGCGATCCGGACTCGTTCCTCCCCGACGCGGTGGCGGGCCTCCTCCTCCCGCGTGCGTTCGGCCAACTCGGCTCTCGCGTGCAGGGCCGCCAGATAGTCGCGCCGACTGCGTCCGGCGTCGGCGAAGGCCCCCGCCACCAGGAACGCCGCGATCAGCGTGAAGCGTTCCCCGGTCAGCACCGGCGCGAAGTCGTGCAGAAGCGAGGTGAGCAGCAGCGCGCCGAGTGACACGACGGGTGCGAACATGGCCGTACGCAGATGCGGTGACCACATCCCGATCGAATACGCCGCGACGACGGCCGCACCCGCCGTGAAAATCGAAACCTGGAAGCCAAGCATGCCGATCGCGACGCCGCTGAGGGTCGTCGCCGCGAGCACCGCACGCGGAAACCGCCGCCGCCACAACAGTGTCACCGACGCCAGCGCGGACCAGCCCAACACCGCGAGCGATACCGGTCGGCCGATCTCTACCGCTTGCGCGCTATTACTGTCGGCCAACGTGTGCCCACTATCGCTATCGACAAGCGTGCTCACAAACGTGGCAACAACGCACAGCACAATGGCGACGACCAGATCGACGACGCGGCGGTGCCGTCGCGACCACTGCGACCATTCGTCGCTCATAGGGGCTCCTTCTCGCCTGTGCGAAGCCTAATCGGCAGGTTTCGAAATGACGGGTAGGCCGCACCCTTCCAGGACGGCCTACCCGTGTGATTCGATTCAGACTCGGCTGGATTCGAGCTGGGGACCAGCCTCGGCGGCTTCGACTCGGTTCAGGCTCTCCCCTTCCACGTCCGCGTTCGGCAGAATCTTCGCCAGCCACTGCGGCATCCACCATGCCTTGTCGCCGAGCAGTGCGAGCACTGCGGGGACCAGCGTCATGCGGACGACGAAGGCATCGAAGAAAACCGCCGAGGCAAGGCCCAGGCCCATCATCTTGATCATCAGCGCGTCACCGCCGATGAACCCGGCGAACACCGCGATCATGATGGCCGCAGCAGCCACCACCACGCGTCCGCTGTGCCGGAATCCGGTAACGATCGCGTCGTGGGAGCTTTCCCCGTGCGCGAAAGCCTCACGCATGCGGGTGACGAGAAAGACTTCGTAATCCATCGCGAGTCCGAACACGACCCCGATCAGGAAGATCGGCATCATGCTCATGACCGGTCCGGTCTGGTCGATTCCGAGCAGGCCGGCCAGCCAACCCCATTGGAAGACCGCGATGATGACGCCGAATGCCGCGCCCACCGAGAGCAGGAATCCCAGCGCTGCCTTGATCGGTACCGCGATCGAGCGGAACACGATCATGAGCAGCAGGATCGCCAGCCCGACCACAATCGCGAGGTAGGGCAACACCGCGTCCGACATCTTCTGGGAGACGTCGATGTTCACCGCGGTCGTACCGGTGATCAGCACGCTGGCACCGGTCGCTGTCTTCAGATCGCCCGCCTCACCGCGCAGTGCATGCACGAGATCTTTGGTCTCGGTCGAGGTCGGTCCCGTGGCGGGCACCGCGGTCAGCAAGGCCGTATCGTGGGCCTCATTGAATATCGGGGGCGACACCGAGACGACACCGTCGGTTGCGTCCAGGGTCTTGGAAACCTGATCCAATGCGGCGTCGGGATCAGCGACACCGCGCGCGTCCACCACCATGGTGAGCGGCCCGTTGAAGCCGGGACCGAACCCTGCGGCCAACGCATCGTAGGCACGGCGCTGTGAGGTCGACGTCGGTTGTGATTCGTCGCCGGGCATACCCAGCTCGAGGCTCAGTACTGGCAAGGACAGCGCGCCCATGCCGAGCAAACCGATCAGCAGTACCGCGACCGGCCGCCGGACGACGAACTCGGCCCACCGCACGCCCATGCTGGGCTTCTTCACCGGAATCGGATCGGACGGCATCGGATCTCCGCCGACATGTGACGGAGTGTCGGCGGACGCCGCTTTGCGTGCGGCGCGTGGCATGACCGCGTTCTGGAAGAACCCGAGCATCGCTGGCAGCAGCGTCAAGGCGATTGTCACCGCGATGGCGACGGTGCCCGCCGCGGCCAGACCCATTTGGGTCAGGGCTGTCATGCCGACGACGGAAAGCCCGGTCAACGCGATGATGACGGTGAGTCCGGCGAAAACGACAGCGGATCCGGCGGTTCCGACGGCCCGGCCCGCGGCTTCCTCAGCGCTGTATCCGTCGGCGCGTTCGGATCGATAACGGGACACGATAAACAGTGCGTAGTCGATGCCGACTGCGAGACCGAGCATCACAGCGAGAGTTGTTGCCGTGGTGGACATCCCGATCGCCACGATCGAGGCGATGCCCACGGCGATGCCGATCAACGCGGTGAGCAGCGGCAGACCAGCCGCTGCCAACGCCCCGAAAGTGATCATCAGGACCAGTGCCGCGACGGCAATACCGATGAGCTCGGTGATTCCGCCGATTTCAGGCTGGAGCTCGACGGCGGTCCCGCCGATCTCCACGGTTACCCCGGCCGCCTTGCCAACCGCTACCGCGTCGGTAAGGGCTGCTTTGCTGGCATCGGTGAGGTTGTCGGGGGTCTCGCTGTAGCTCACGGTCGCGTAGGCGGTCGTTCCGTTCTCGCTGACCGCCCCGGTCTCGAACGGATCGAGCACGTTGCTCACCTGCGCACCGCTCGCCACATCGGCGACGATCTTGCCCACTGCGGCCTTGTTCAACTCGGAGCCGATCGACTGACCCTCAGGTGCGACGAAAACGATTCGAGCCTCGGCACCATCGGTTTTCGCGCCGGGGAATCGCTCGCCGAGCAGATCGAATGCCTGCTGGGATTCGGTCCCGGGGATCGAGAACGAATCCGGCGGAGGGGTCGGCGCCCTGGCCGCCCCCACTACGAGCGCGGCCAGAATACCCACCCACAACACGACGACCAGTCGCCGTTTCTCAAAAGCAAACCGGCCCAACCGGTACAGTAATTTCGCCATACGACCATGTTGATTCGGCGGCTCCGTAGTCAGCATCGTGCACACGGAGGACATTGCTCGTACTGCATTCGCAGTATCTGTGGGATCGGACGCGCACCAGACCGCTCGGCTCGCCCTCATTGCCACGCTTCCGAAATCACAACTCGGCCCGCCGAACCGCCCCACAGTCGGCACTGCTCGGCGGCTGCAGCGATCGCCGAACTCGACCGCGAACGCTTGACCTCACGCATTGCCGGCCAACGCCACGTGCGCTGAGAAGTCAGCAATCCGCTCTCAGCGACAGTGCCGCGTACACGTAGGACTCTTCAGCTCTGTCACCTAACCCGCCACCAACCATTTCCATGAAAGAATAGTTCCATAGAAAAAATACTGGGTGAGATTGGACGCCCTCTCTCACTTCTATCCTTGCGGTGAGAACTTCGACGGTGCGGCGTGAATCCAGCGGCCAACCAGGGTGCTCTCGACCCAAGCCACGCGTGTCGTGTACCAGCACTCGCCTGCCATCGTCCACACTGCGGATCCAGCGGGCCGTGGGCTATCTGCGCGGCGACCGCGTATTGCCCCAGCTGATACGGTTCTCGCTGGTCGGCGGATCGAGCAATATCGCCTATGTGGCCTTGTTCTTCGCTCTCCATCGTGTCGGACCGCTGATCGCCAATATCGTCGGCTCCGTGGTGAGCACCATCATCGCCAACGAATTGCACCGCCAGCTCACCTTTCACGCCGCCGAACGCGTCGGCTGGTTCACCACACAATGGGAAGGCGGCGGCTTGGCGCTGCTGGGACTGGCCATCACCACCGCAGCCCTGGCCGCTCTGGGCGTCTGGGCGCCCGGCCTCGGCGACATCGCCCAAGCACTCGCGGTGCTCACCATCACCGCAATCGTCGGCGGCATCCGGTTCCTGGCCCTGCGTGACCTGGTCTTCTGACCACTATGCGTGCCGCGTGCGGAGAGCCTCCGAGACCACCGCGCCCACAAGAGTGACCATCACACCGAGCACCAGCCACACCCCGCCGATATGGGGCGCAGCCCAACCGAGCGTGAGTGCGACGACCGAGCACGGCAGCGACCACCGCAGCAACCATTTGGCCCCGGCATAGCGCATGCCGCTGACTCCACACACCACGAAGAAGGCGGCAGCACCACCGCCGAGCAGCCAGCCCAGCCCTGCAGGTAGATGACCCGACGGGTGCGCGGCGACCAAACCCAACCCACTGGCGACAGTGGCGATCGCGCCGCTGACCCCGCAATGGGCCGCCATCACCCGTTGGTAAGGCAGACCGACCGCGTCCGGCGCCTCACCCGTCAGGCGCGGCACGAACCCGTAACGCAAGCTCAACGCCCACATTGCGACCAGACACAGGAACGATCCTGCCCCGACCACGCACACCGGGAGGGTCCATTCCTCCACGGAAATCGCCGCGATCACCAAGATCACCCCCTCACCGAGCATGATGATCAGGTATTGGCCGAGGCGTTCCCCCAGATGCGGCGCATCGGCATGCAACGCCTGCAATTTCGGCGGTTCCAGTGCGCCGGACCGCCGACCCGGACCACCACGCGGTGGCCCGCCGCGACCGCGACGCAACCGGGCACGCAGCTGCTGCTCGGCACCGACCATCATCCGTTCGGAGTCGATCGCGAACATGGTCCACAGATCGATCCCCAACCCCACCGCCCACAGCACGAACTTCCACGGCGCGGGCACCCACAACGACACCAGCCACGGCACGGCACCCGCACCGATCTGCGCGATCGGCCAATCCACCACGATCTGGCCGCGCTTCCACACCACCGACGACGCCACCCGCACCACCACATAGATCGCCGCGAAGACATCCATGTGCTTGTCGGGCGCACCACCGACCGCTGCCATCATCACGCACAACCCGAACATGCACCCCAACACCATCGTGGTGCGTGCCTGCTCTCCCGCGACATTGCTGTACACGGTCACGCACGCCCACGCCACCCAAAATGCCAGGTACAACACCATATACAAGCCGAACTCGCCCAGTGACGGGCCGCGGTGCAACAGGTGGGTGAGCTGGCCGATCCCCGCCACCGCCACCAGGTCGAAGAACAGCTCGGTCCAGTTCGCGCGCCGCTCCTCGGCGCTGTGCTCAGGTTGGGCCATCCGACCAGTATGTGCTGGCGGGCAGCCGGGCTCAGCTAGCTCGCGGTCGTGTCGCGGCGCGTGTGTAGCTCGCGCGCACAGCACTCCACACCGCGCCCGTGCGCGGTTCGGACAACCTCTGGTTGCGGTTCGGTACTCCGCGAAGCCGGGGCCAGCCTGCTATGCGCTGTCGCAGTAGATGAATGGCAAGCCGGTGGCACCACCACTGGGGAACCAGATTCAATTCGCCAGCAGTATCAAGCCCAGTTCTCAATCTGTGCACGGCATCGTCGAGAAGCTCGGCATCACCTCGCTCGAAGGCGAGCATCGCAGCGCTCATCGCAGCCATGAAAGCATCGGTAAGCGCCAGATCTATCACATCGATGACGTCAGGTGCATCTTCCTCGGCGAGGTCGTCAATACCGACTGCTGTGTAGGAGCGCTCGAGCACAGTCACAAGTTCAGCATCCGACGCCCTCGATTCGGCCCGCCACCCAAAGATCAGAGCGGAAAGATCGTCGAGGCTCCTGAGCATGAGCAGGACCAAACACTGTTCGCTTGCTGTGGTCTGCGCCGAGTTCCGAACCTTCGACAGGAGCGAGTAAGCGCGCGCAGAAAACCCTCCCAAGTGGTAAGCCGCAGCCGCAACCACGCGGTGGAATTCTCGATCATCTGTCTGGGGGCCTCGCGCAATCACGGACTCGATCGCTACCGCCGCATTCTCGAAGGCGCGTCGGCTGAGCTCGCGAGATCCTTCCGCCTCGATAAGGCGCATCCCACTTCCGAGCAACGCGTAACCGTAGTGAGCGGTCCCCGATGACGAGCCCACCCGGTAATAGAGCCAGGTGATTTCGTTCGGTGTTCAGTTGGTCCCGCAGACCACCGGGTGGTGGGTGTGGGTGCAGGCCGCAGCGTACTCGGCCGGCGTCATGTAGCCCAGCGCCGAATGCCGGTGCCGCTGGTTGTGATCGGCCTTGAAATCTCCGATTACCACGCGGGCTTCCAGCAGGCTGGTCCAGTGGTTGCGGTTTAGGCACTCGGTCCGCAACCGCCGATTGAACGACTCGACGAAACCGTTGTTCCAGGGTGTGCCCGGCGGGATGTAGGAGATTCCGACCCGGTCGGCGCAGAACTGTTGCAGGGCAGCCGAAATCATCTCCGGACCGTTGTCCATCCGTAGCACCCGCGGCGGCCCGCCGGTCGTGACGAACACCTTCGCCAGCTCGGCGACCAGCCTTTCACCGGTGATCGAGCGTTCCACCACGTGCAGCAACGATTCGCGGGTGTGTTCGTCGATCATCGACGCGATCTTCACGGCCCTTCCGTCAACGGTGGAGTCGAACTGGAAATCCAACGCCCACACCACTTTCGGAGCATCCGCATCGACGGCAGGCACGGAGGAGACACCGGCCCGTTTTCGGGGGTGATGTTCGCGGGCCTGCAGGCCCTACTCACGCCAGAGCCGGTGCACCTTCTTGATGTTGACACCCGCGCCCTCGTCGAACCGCAACGCCGCCCAGGCGCGCCGGAATCCATGACCGGGGTGTTTCACCGCGTAGGCGCGCAGCCAGGTCCGCAAACCGGCGTCCGGATCGGCCGGGGTCTGCGCGGCCGGTAGCCGCCGATAGGTCGATCTGTGAAGCCCGACGACCTTGCACGCGAACCGTTCGGACATGCTCTTGACCTGGGTGAGCATGTCCACGGCGCGGCGCTTGGTCTCCGGGCTCAGAATTTTCCCTTCGCGATCTCCCGCAGCGCGTCTTTCTCCAGCTCGGCATCGGCCAGCAGCCGCTTCAACCGGGCGTTCTGCTCGCGCAGCTCTTTGAGCTCCTTCGCCGCGTCGGTGTCCACACCGCCGTACTGGCGACGCCAGTTGTAGAGCGTCGCTGTCGATACCCCGATCTCGGCGGCGACTTCCTCGCCGGTCTTCCCGGCGGCGGTCAGCTCGTCGGCTCGCCGCAGCTTCCGCACGATGTCCTCCGCGGAGTGCCGCTTGCGTCCAGCCATGTCCCTCAGTGTCCCTTCTCGGCCCTCACCAGGCCAAACAGGACTCTAATGCCGGGCGGTCTCATTCACCGGGGACGGCCCAATTCGGCCGATGCTGCTCGATCGGATTCAAGCGCGCAAGGACAAGCCGGATGCTCGTCTGTTCGTCGGGCCGCGCGGCGGCAAGATCCAAACCGGCGTGCTGCGCAAGGCGACGCACTGGGATGCGGTCGTGGCCGCACTCGGCTATGAGCACCTACGGCGGCACGACCTCCGGCACACCGGGCTCACATGGTTCGCCGACGCCGGAGTGCCGATCCATCGGCTACAGCAGATCGCCGGGCACACGGACCCACGGATCACGCAGCGGTACCTACATCCGGACATCGTGGCGTTGCAGGCCGACGGCGACATGCTCTCCGCGCACCTGAGATCGCCGAAACGGTCCCAAATTGGTCCCAAGCTTCGATTGGTCCAGTGACAGCAAAATCCCCTCCGAAGCAGGTCGGAGGGGATTTTTGCATGGTCGGGCTGACAGGATTTGAACCTGCGACCACCTGACCCCCAGTCAGGTGCGCTACCAAGCTGCGCCACAGCCCGTCTTGCCCCCGTCTCCGGGTGCTCGAAAAGGTTACCGCACCGAGGTTCGCAGGTACTAATCGCCTGGTAGATGCACTGTTTTGGGGGTGGGAGCGGGGTGGTGAGGAGCCGGCCAGTGGGTGCCGGGCCGTCAGCTTCCACGGTGAGGACGAGTATCTCTGGGGACCTTGGTCGAACGCGGTGGGGACCAAGGGCTCTCACCTCAGTGTGGGTGACGCGGGAAAGTTGTCGGCGGACCGCGAACCGCCGGTTCGTTCGCACGACGTCGGAGGCATGGCCGTGAGCGACAGCACGAACAATGAGGTGTACCACAGTGCGCCGGGCACGAGCCTGGCCGATCCCTACAATATCCCCGGCATCCTGTTCTTCTTCGCCGGTGTGGTCGGACTCGCGTCGACCCTGACCGCGGCTGGTTACGGCTTCGGGAGCTGGGCTGCCGTGGGGGCGATCGTCACGGCGGTGTTCTTCGTCGCCAGCATCACCGTTTTCGTCGTCGAGCACGAGCGGCTGCGCAGGCTCGCCCTGCGGCATTGACAAGGCTCCGCCGCCGTCGGCGCAGATGTTCGAGGCGGCAGGGCTGATGAGATTGCCGTTGGTTCCCATCACCGCCGCGCGGAGGCACCTACCTGTCGTGCAGGAGCGCACGCGGTGAATCCGCCACAGCATCCCGGTTCGACCGGTCCGGACGACAGCGGAGGATTCATGTCGACATTTCAGCAACGCCGGGCCCAGCGCGCCCGTCGCGCGGCCCTGGTCGGCGGCGCCGGTTTCGTCGCCTTCCTGTCCCTTGTCGGCGCAGTCGACCTGATCGGCCGCGGCGCCGAACTCGGCTCCCCACAGCTACCCGTCAGTCCCGTCCTGGTCGGGCTCCTGCTGGTCGTTGTCATCGGCGTGCCGATGACAACGACCGCGGAACTCGCGCTGCGGGGGCGGACCGGCGCCGCTGGCGCGGGCATGGGTAGCGGGCTGCTCCTGCTTGGCTGGGTGGCGATCCAGCCGCTGCTCGTCGGCCAGGCTCATTGGCTGCACCTCGCCTTCGGCCTGCTCGGCGTATTCGTGGGTCTGACGGGCTTCAGTCTGTACCGGCTGACGCACGGGCCGGGGCCGGCGGGGTTCCGCTTCGACACCTCGCCGGCCTGATGCCCTGCCCGCTGTCAGGCGCCGAGCAGGCGGATGTCGGTGTCGAGTAGCGCCGCGAGCTCGGCGAGCCCGCGGGCATCGCTCTGCCCGCCGACGCGGTGGACGAGATCGGCCCTGGTGATGACGAGCAGGCCATCGCCGTCGCCTGGTCCGGTGTGCACGCCGAGACGGCCTTGCGACATCACCAGCCGAGCATCGGGCGAGGTCACCGCGAGAAGCTCGCGGAGGTCGGCCTCGGTCACGATCGCGGCGGCACCGGTCTCGTCGTCACCGTCGCGCAGCGCTTCCGACAGCTCACCGCGGAGCCGCCGCACGGTTGCCTCGTCCCCCGCGTCACCCGCGGTGGTGATGTCCTGTCGCAACTGGGCGATCATGTCCCGGTCGACCATGGGTTCCCTCCGTTTCGGCTCGACTGCTCTTCCGGTGGCGGTACCGCGTTGTCGGCGCCGTAAACCGGAGCCAGGCATATCACCGCGAATCGAGGGTTTGGACTGGGCCGGGACTGGGCAGAAATAGCCTGTTGCTTGTTCGCGGTTCCGCGCGGCGGCACGTCGCTGATGTCCAGGGAGCGGAGAACAGGTTGCTGAACGTGCTCGATCTCATCCGGGGAACACGTGCGTCCGAGGTGGTGGACGGTGCGTCCACGCCGGCTGGGCGGCTCAGGGCGGGCGATGTGGTACTCGATGCCACACGCAGCTACCGGGTGATCAGCACGAGCTTCAGCGACGCGCGGCGCGCCGGGCGGGTCGTGGCCGATACCGCGGATCTGGTCACCGGTCGGCTGCGGGTGCTCTACTTCCGCAGCGCCGACACCATGGTCACCGTCAAGGCGGCATAGCCACACCCCCGCCGGTCAGGCGGCGTCGGTGAGCCGCGCGGCCGCACCGCCGATCGTCGGTCCGGTCTCGACCACGGTGCGCATGAACCGTTCCTGTTCCCGCGCACCGCGACGCGCCGCGCGGTCGAGGCCGCCGGGCAGCTGCCGGGTCGCCGAGCGCATCGTATTCGTGGGAATACGCAACGCTGGATACCACGGCACGACCACGGTCGGCAGGCCGAGCGCGCGCATGGTCCGGCGACCGAGGAAGGTGCCGGTCACCGACAGGTGCTGGGCGTAGGCGAGGCGGCGCCGGAGCGCGGGGAACCGCTCGAAGTTCCAGGACAGCGGATCGCGCGACATCGGCACCGCGAGCGCGGTGGTCGACTCGTCGGGGTCGGCGAGGGCGGACAGCGTGTGCACGAGGACCCGGACTCCGTCGCGGAAGGAACGCGGTAGCCACTGCTCCTCGACACCGAGCAGCCAGCCGACATAGCGGACCAGGTGGGCGACGGCGTCGGCTTCGGCGGGGCGCAGCAGCAGACCCATGCCTAGCCCGCCCACCGCCGGGGCGATGAAGGCGCCGACCAGCGTCGCCGCCATGTCGGTCTGGTTGATCGGCAGGCCCCAGTCCTCGGTGCGCCAGTCCGGCATGGCGGCCACGTGGCGGCGCACGAACGCGTGGATGAGGCGCACCCGGATCGTGGATCGGTGGCCCAGACCCGACGGGGCGAGCGCGTCCGGTGCCACGACATCCATCGCCCACCGCATCGTCTCGGCCCACCGCTGATTGGAGCCCTTTTCCAGAGCGCCCGTCCGCAGCAGTGTCTTGTTGAAACCGGAGAACTGGTAGCCGCCGAGCATGGCGACGTCGCGCGCGATGTACATGCCGTCCGCGCCGCTGCACAGCAGCACCTTGGCCGCGCGTGTCAGGGTCTCGTGATCCACCCAGTCCGGCACGGTCTCGACCTCGGTGAAGAACGCGCGCAACGGTTCCGGCGCCTCGGGAACCGCGGCGATGCCGTGGGTGAGCGCGCGATCGAACAGCGGGCGGGTCTGCGCGGTGCCGGTGCGGACCATCCAGTCGACGAGGTCGTCCATCGCGGCGTCGCCGATCAGCAGCCCCTCGCCGAGGTGCCGCCACTGATCCCGGTCGGGCGGGCGGACACCGAGCAGCGCCGCGAAGCCGCCGACGACCGCCGGGGTGCGGTGGGGGCGATCGGGATGACGGGTGGGGATGGTGGCCATCGGCACTCCTCGTTGAGCGACACAAACTGGATAACAGCTGATGTCCAAGTGTGGTCGGCTGCTAGAGTGCTGTCAATGGCGCGTGCGGAGGTGGTTCGGCCCTACCGGGGGGTCAGCGCGGCCAGTCGACGCGATGAACGCCGCGACAAACTGCTCGCCGCGGCCCGCCGGATCTGGGGCGAGGCCGGGCCCGCCGAGATCACCGTGCGCCGCGTGTGTGCCGCCTCGGGGCTGACGCCGCGCTATTTCTACGAGCACTTCAGCACCAGGGACGCGCTGGTGCTCGCCGTCGCCGAGCAGGTGCACGAGCAACTGTTCGCCACGCTGGTCGCGGCCAGTCAGGCCGAGCCGGGCACGCTGAAGCGGAAACTGCTGCGCGCCTTGACTACCTACCTCGACGCCATCGCCGACGACCCGAGCGTTTACCGGATCCTCACCAGCGATGTGCACAGCGTCGCCGGACTCGAGGAGCTGCGGGTCCGCGCGATCGACATCGTCACCGATCTCGTGCTGCGGTACAGCGCGGAGTTCCTCGACGCCCCCGCGGACCCGGATGTCCGGCGCAGGGAGGCGCTGTTCGTCGTCGGCGGGATCAACCAGCTCGTCGATGCCTGGCTGCGCGACCCCCGTCAGCCGACCGCAGAGGTCGCCGCGCTGTGCACCGAGCTCGCGCTCTCGGTGGTGCGCAGATCCGCCTGAGGATCTCATACCGCAGTCTCATTCCCCTTCCCTACCAAGGGCTTACCGCCGACGAGATTTCCGCCGATAGCGTCGTCGACATCGACATCGGCGCACCACCGCGATCGACCGGACCACTCCTCGGACGGCGGCGGTGACGTCGTGATTCCCCCTCCAAGGAAGTTCTATGACGACATCCGCGCTCGTTCCCGAACCCGTTCCTCCCGCACCGCGGCGCCGCGCCGACAGTGACTACGCCCGGCTGCTGCGCCAGGTTTCCGAGGCGGGGCTGATGGACCGCCGTCCCGGCTACTACGCCGCCCGGCTCGGCCTCGTCGGTGGCGCGTTCATCGCGGGCTGGGCATCCTTCGTGCTGGTCGGTGATTCGTGGTGGACCCTGCTGGTCGCGGCGTTCATGGCGGTGACGTTCGCACAGGTCGCACTGGTCATGCACGATGTCGCGCACCGGCAGGTCTTCCGGCTGCGGCAATCGGCCGAACTCACCGGGCGGCTGGTCGGCAATCTCGGTATCGGCCTCGGCTACGGCTGGTGGCAGGACAAGCACACTCGCCATCACGCCAATCCGAACCACGAGGATCTCGACCCCGATGTGGCGCCCGACATCCTGGTCTGGTCACAGCGGCAGGCGCGCGCGAGCCGTGGTCTGCCTCGCTTCGTCGGGCGGGCCCAAGCCGTGCTCTTCTTCCCGCTGTTGCTGCTGGAAGGGCTGAATCTGCATGTGGCCGGGGTGCGGGCGCTGCGCAATCGCGCGATCAAGCACCGCGGGCTGGAGGCCGCGCTGCTGTTCGGCCATGCTGCCCTCTACCTGGGCGCGTTGTTCCTCGTCCTCCCCGTGGACAAGGCACTCGTGTTCTTCGCCGTCCACCAGGGCCTTTTCGGCGTGTACATGGGGTGCATCTTCGCGCCGAACCACAAGGGTATGCCCACCCTGACCGGCGACGACCGCCCCGACTACCTGCGCCGCCAGGTGCTGACCTCCCGCAACGTGCGCGGTGGGGTGCTCACCGACCTCACCCTCGGCGGGCTCAATTACCAGATCGAGCACCACCTGTTCCCGAGCATGCCGACGCCGAATCTGCGCCACGCCCAGGTGATCGTCCGCGACCACTGCGCCGACATCGGCGTGCCGTACCACGAGACCGGGCTGGTCACCTCGTACCGCGAGGCGCTGCGGCACCTGCACCGCGTCGGCGCTCCCCTCCGCTGCCCCGATCCCCTTCGGCCTCGGCGGGCGGTTCGACGACGATCGGGCGGGACAGCGAACCGACCACCGGCGGGGCGAACATAGCGTCAGCTCACCGGGGGTCCGCCGGGGTCGCCTGTTCGAGCAGTGCGCTCGCCCGCTCTTCCGGCATCGGGCGGTGAAAGTGCCAGCCCTGGGCGGAATCACACCGCAGCGCGCGCAATTGCTCAGCCTGGAACGGGGTTTCGACGCATTCGGCGGTGACGGTGAGGCCAAGCGTGTGGGCCAGACCGATGATCGTCTCCAGCACGACGATGTCGGTGGCGGAAACGCTTTCGCAGAGCTCGATGCCCTCGATGAACGGCCCCGCCAGCTTCACCACCCGCAGCGGGAGCCGGCCCAGGTAGGCCAGGTTCGAGTATCCGGTACCGAAATCGTCCAGCGCGATCCGGACTCCCGCCGCGGCCAGTGTCCGCAGCGCGGTCAGTGGGCCGTCGTCGGCGGCCATGAATACCCGTTCGGTCAGTTCGAGCTGCAGCCGGTCGGCAGGGAGCCCGGTCGCCGCGAGGATTCGCAGCACGCGAGTCAACCACGCCGGATCGGCGACCTCGGTCGCGGACACATTCACACTGATCACCGGGGCCTGGTCCGGATTCCGGTCGAACCAGCGGCGCGCCGCGCGGCATGCCTGTTCCAGGACGTAGGCGCCCAGCGCACCGATATGTCCGTCGTCCTCGGCGAGATCGATGAATTCGGCGGGCGAGAGGCCCAACTCCGGATGCTGCCACCGCACCAGTGCCTCCACCGCGCCTATCCGCCCACCGGCGAGTTCCACGATCGGCTGATAGTGGAGGAAGAACTGGCCGCCGGACAAGGCCTCCGGAATCGCCGCGGACAGTTCGGCACGGACATGTTCGCGCCTGCCGCGCGCCGGGTCGAATTCGGCCCAGCGGCCGCGTCCGGCTGCTTTCGCCCAGTACATGGAGGTGTCGGCGGCCTGCAGGAATTCGTCCGCGCTTGCCCGGTCCGCGCGTTCGGCCATCACACCGACACTCGCGCCGACCCGCATCCGGTGCCCGTTGATCTCGAACGGCTCGGCGAAGGCGGCGAGCACCGCGTCCGCGATCCGCGCCACCTCCCCCTGGTCCACCGGGTCCGGGATCAACACCACGAATTCGTCGCCGCCCATCCGCGCGACGAGCTGACCCGGCCGGGTGAGGCAGCCCTGCAGTCGATCTGCCGCCAGGGTCAGCAGTTCATCGCCCACCGCGTGCCCGAAGCTGTCGTTGACGGTTTTGAAGTGATCCAGATCGACGTAGCACAGCCCGACACCGGAGGTGTGGTCGGCGAAGGCCGCGGACAGGGCATCGAAGAACCTGGACCGGTTGGCGAGCCCGGTCAGCTGATCATGGTGGGCCCGGTACCGCAGGCGTTCCTGCAGGGCGCGCTGTTCGGAGATGTCCTCCACCAGTACCAGCGTGTATTGGGGGGCGCCGTGTTCATCCCGGATCAGCGACACGTTGAGATTGGTCCACACCGTGTGCCCGTCGCGGTGCGGGTAGGCCTTCTCCAAGCGCACACTGTCGCATTCGCCGCGCATCACCGCCCCGTACAGCTCCCACATGCCGGGATCGTCGTCGGGATGCGCGAGGTCGGTCACCGACAGTGCGTACATCTCCTCGGGCCGATATCCCAGCATCTCGGCGAACGCCGCGTTCACCTCGATGATCCGACCGGTCATATCGGACAGCCCGGTGCCCACTCCGGCCTGCGCGAACACACCACGCATCCGCGCTTCGCTGGCACGCAACCGCCGTTCGATCGCGGCCCTGGCCGCCATATCCGCGGCGCGGACGCTTTCCTGCTCGGACAGCAGCCAGGACCGGAATGCCCGCAGATAACCGTTGGCGAAGGCGCCGAGCGCCGCGGTCATCCGGGAGACCGGCACACCCATCGACGCGAACCGCGCCCCCAGCACATCGAGACTGCGGCCGAGCACTTCTTCGCCGACGAAGTGAGCGCGCGCCAGCTCGGCACCCACCCGCTCGACCCGCGCGAGCGCCGGCGGCTCGACGGTGACGGCGGCCAGCAGCTCGCGCCCGAGCCGCGTCAGCAGCAGCCGCGCTTCGGTCCCGCTCATCGGCACGACGTGGTCGCGCGCCCCCTCCCGGAGCGCTGCCATCCATCGGCCTGCCAGGTCGGCGTCCGAGCCGTCAGGCACTGCCCCGGGCCCGGTATCCCAACCCATGGGCTCCTATGCTAGCCGGGGTCGTCGACAGATGTGAACTACCGGCACTTCCGTCGCCGCTCGGTTACGATGACCGCATTCGCGCCGTGTGCCGGTGCCGAACATGTTGCTGCGAAAGGAAATACGGGACCGATGACCAGGCCGAGTTGGGCTCCCGACGGTATCGACCTCGATCGCCCGAGCGCATCGCGCGTCTACGACTATTTCGTGGGCGGTATGCACAACTTCGAGATCGACCGGCAGCTGGCCGAGCAGATCGAGAAGTTCACCCCGAGCGTGGCCGAGACCATGCGCGCCAACCGTGATCTGCTGCGCCGGTGTGTGCGCTTCCTCGTCGACACGGGGATCGACCAGTTCCTCGATATCGGCTCGGGCATCCCCACGGTCGGCAATGTGCACGAGGTCGCCCAGTCGCGCAACCCCGCGGCCCGTGTCGTGTACGTCGATATCGACCCCGTCGCCGTCGCGCACAGCGAGGCGATCCTGGCCGGAAATCCGGGCGCCGCAGTTGTTCACGCCGATGCCGCCGACCCGGCCGCCATTCTGTCGGATCCGCAGGTCCGCAAGCTGATCGATCTCGATCGGCCGGTGGCGGTGCTGTTTCTCGGCGTCCTGCATTTCGTGCCGGACGAGGCCGACCCGGCCGGCTGCGTCGCCGCGTTGGCCGATGCGGTCGCGCCAGGTAGCTATCTGGCGATCTCTCACGCGACCGCCGACGGGCAGCCTGCCGAGGTGCTGGAGGCACAGAAGTTGTCCGGCCGCACCTCCACCGAGATCCACCTGCGCAGTCGCGACGAGATCGCCCGGTATTTCGCCGGGTGGCCGCTGCTCGAACCCGGCCTGGTGCACATCCCGTTGTGGCGGCCCGAGCAGCCGGGCGATGTCGGCGAGCATCCGGAGCGCTCCGGCGCCTACGGCGGTCTGGCCCGCAAGGACTGACCGCCATCACCTGCCCGCCCCGGGCCGGAACACCATCAGCGCGGCGCGATGCGGAACAGGCCCGACATCGTGCCCTGGTAGAGGGTGCCGTCGGGGGCGATGGTGCCGACCATCTGCAGGGTGTTGTGGATCGCGGTACCGCCGATCAGTTTCTCCTGCTCGGTCCGGCCGGTGGCGGCGTCGATGACCGTGTAGCGGAAAGTGTCGGTGAGCCCGACACTTCCGGTCGGGAGCAGGGTGCGGCGGGTGACGGTGTAGATCTTGCCGTCGGCCACCGACAGTCGCGGGACCGCTGCCGACTTGGCGTTGCTGGTCCACACGGTCCGGCAGCCGGCGCCGGTGACGTCGATACGGACCATTCCACCGGTGAAGTCGGCGCCGGCGGGTTCGCTGGGGCCTGCGCCCTCGGGGACCGCGGGGTACGGGTAGCCGTAGGTGCTCGCGACGAACAGGCTGGAACCGGCGCCGATCGGTGAGTTCTCGGTGCCGTCGACGGCGGGTACCGAGCAGACCGGTCCGCCGGTGGCGGTGTCGAACACCAGCAGGTTCTCCCGCGGCACCGCGTTGTCGGTGATGGCCAGGTACTCGGTGCCCGAGCCGGGGCCGAAGAAGGTGGGAGTCGCGCCCGTGCCCCAGCTGAGCTGGCCGGGTTTGCGCGCGGGGCCACGGTCGTAGGGTTGACGCCAGCGCACCGACGGCGCGCCCGAAGCGTCCACGTCGACCAGGTACAGCGCGTGGGTGGTCGCGATCGCGACGCCGTCGGGTGCGGTGGAGATGCTGTTGGCGACCTGTTCGCCGGGTCCGAGCACGATCGAGCGGGCGATACCGGTGGCCGGATCGAGGTAGCCTGCGGCGGCGTTGTCGGTGGCGAACCACACCCGCCCGGCGAAATCGGCCATGACGGAGCTGACCGCATCGCAGTCACCGCCACCGCAGTGGCCCGTCACCGCCTGCCCGAGCGAGGTTCTCGACTCGATCTCCAGCGTCCAGTCCTCGCCGTCGCGGCGGTGGCCGATGCGGAGCAGGTCGCCGCTGCCGTCGACGGTGACCATCCGGTCCGCGTTGTCGAGATAGGCGTACACACCGCCGAGGAGGCTGCCCTTGGCCAGATCCAGCGACGCGACCGGCTGCGCGGTACGCGGATCGAGCAGGAAGACCTTCGGGGCCCGGTCGATGATCTCGGTGCACAGCGCCTGCGGCATGCCGTCGGCACCCTGCAGGATCGTCGGGCACGCGGCGGCGAGCTCGCGGAAGTCGCTGTCCACGTCGCCGGTGCCGGGACCGGCGAACGGTGTGGCGTCGGAGGATTCGGCGTCGCCGTGCATGGTGGCGGTGCCGAGTGGGCCGAGGTGCGGATTGGCCGGTGGTAGCGAGCCGAAAGCGGCTGTGGCCGAGCCGGTGGTGAAGGTCAGCGTCGCGGTCAGCGCCACCGCGGCGATCGCGACGGCACGACGGGGTCTCCAGAACACGGGCCACTCCCTGTGCGGCACGGGCACGCCGGACGGGAATGCCCTGCAGTGTGCGAATATTCGTATCAAGCGATTCGAATATTCACCTTGGCCGTTCAGGCTAGAAGAGCGGCCATGGGATGGCAAGAGGTCGCGGACTGTCAATCACCGGATACGTAATCGCCGAGTTCCTTGGCGGTCGAGACGAGCTCGGCGATATAGTGCGTGCGCTCGGCGAGCGGGACCGACGGGCGAAGCGGGCCGATCTGCAACTCCCACAGCGGACGTGCCTGCCGATCGAAGACCGGCGCGGACAGGTAGCTGATCGGCAGCGGCGCATCGGCATCCAGTGCCGGCGCAGGATGCAGGTGTCCGCTGGTCTGCACCATCAGCGCGTGCACCTCATCGCGGAGCGGCTGGTTCGCGGTGTCGGCGGACAGGTGCGCGATGACCCGGCCCAGTACATCGATGCGCGGCAGATCCGCGACACGGGCGCCCCACACGGCCACACCCCGCTCGGCGATCTGCGCCAAACCTTGGCCGAGCTCGTCGCGTCGCCCGGCAGGTGCGGTGTCGAGCCACTGCCGCTGGACCGCCGGGTCGGCGAACGCGACGACGGCGGCACCGGCGGGCGCCTGCAGCGGGAGCCGAAGCCCGACCTCGACGCCCGCGGGAATCCGGCCGAGGCCGCGGGTGACCGCGACGAAGACCAGCTGACCGGCATCGACCAGGCTCAGCGCCGCCCCACAGCCGACCCGGGCGGCCAATCCGTCGAGCAAGGCCACCAGATCGGCGGGGCGATCCGAGGCGGCCCTCGCCCGCGCGGCGGTGGCGAACACCGCGGGTCCGATCGTGTAACGGAGATCGGGCAGACGGCTGACCCACCGATGCGAGCACAGGGAGCTCAGAATGGCGCCGACCGTCGAGCGGCTCAGACCGAGGCCGTCGGCCAGATCTGCGGCGGCAGTGGGCTTCCCGAGCGCCGCGAGGTACTCGACGACGGCGACGACCCGATCGGTCGGCGGCGACTGCCGCGCCGTCTCCCCTGTGCGTTCGGACACCGCCGTCTCCCCGTTCACTCGAGTCACCCGATGATTCATGGTGCCTCACCGCCGTGGCGAGACAGCGGTGGGTGCCCGACCTGCCCGAACGGCCCGGAGCGCACGTGGGCCGGGCGGCGAGTGGCGGAGATCCACCGTTTGCTCGACACCGGTCCGCTACCGGCGACCCCACTCCGGGACGAAGTCGTCGGGACGGTGCCGTGTCATGTCCGTACTCTGTTGAGTGCCTGCATGTTTGGCAGCCATTGCCCGTAGGATGGAGACCGATGGACCACCCGGACCCTTTCCCCCGCCCTGTTCCGTTCACGGTGCCGAAGCTGCTAGTGGGCTTAGGGTCGGCGTTGGTCGTCGCGGCGGCGATCGCCTCGTTCGCGTTCACCTCCCCGCTCGCGCAGGCGACCGGCGTTCCCGATCACCTGGCGTGGTTGTGGCCGGTGGTCGTCGGACTGACCGTCGCCCTGCTCGCCTGCACCTTCATCACGCTGGTCGGGATCCGCGACGAGAAGGCCACGTCGCTGGTGCGGGTCTACGAGCTGCTGCTGGTCGCCGCCGTGCTCGCGAGCGTCGCGGGGAACATGCTCGCCCTCTCCCGTGATCCGCTGGCGATGGGAACACTGGAGACGGCCATCGTGATCTCGGTGCCCCCGCTGTGCCTGATGATCTGCGTCGGCAACTATCTGCTGCTCGCCGCCGTCGTTCCGGTCCGGATCGTCGCCACGATCCGGGAGGACGACTGGCGGCTGCGTGTCCTCGGCATACCGCCGGCTCCCGGACCGGCGAAGGACAGCGGCAGCGGCAGCACCGCCTGGTGGGACCAGCACCGTACCGAAGCACGAACCCCCACCGCGGCACCGCCGGTCCGCAAGTAGACCGGGCCCGGCCTGCGGGACGCGGACCACCTCGCCGCCAGGAAACACGACATCACCGGCGTACCACGCGTACGCCGGTGATGCGGGGCCAACGGCCCGACTGCTCGGGACCAACGGCACCTTCGCCGGGGCTCTACCTCGGCATACGGTCGGATCATGGACACAGGACCGACCGGAGAGGTCATCGAGAAGGCCGTCCGCCTGGCCGGCCGGGCACCGTCACTGCACAACACCCAGCCGTGGCAGTGGACGTTCGACGGGCACACCATGTACCTGTTCGCGGAGCCGCGGCGCATGCTGCCGTCGACCGACACCACCGGTAGGCAGATGGTGCTGAGTTGCGGGATCGCGCTCGGACACCTGCGGGTGGCACTGGCGGCGGAAGGCTGGCGGTGCGACACCGATTACGCCCCCGACCCGAACCGCCGTACTCACCTGGCCACCATCACCTTTCATCGGGCCGAGCTCGTGACCGACGCCGATCGGGTCCGCGCGGACGCGATCTCGCGTCGCCACACCGACCGGCACCCGTTCGCGGCACCGCCGGATCGGACCGACCTCGCGACCGTCCTGTGCTCGGCCGTAGACCCCGGCGACGCCACCATCGACGTGCTGGCCGATACCGACCGTCCCGGTCTGGCCGAAGCCACCCGCCTGACAGCGGCCCAGCGCCGATACGACGCGGGATATCAGGCCGAGCTCCGGTGGTGGACGGGACACACGTTCCCCACAGCGGGTGTCCCCGCGGCCGCGTTGCCCTCCCGCGCCGAGAACGCCGGGGTCGGTATCGATCGCGACTTTCCTGGGAGTCCGGAAACGCCGGACAGCCCGCAGGACGATCACGCGCTGGTTCTCGTCCTCGGCACCAGCGAGGACACACCGGCACAGCTGCTCCGGTGTGGTGTGGCGATCTCGACGGTGCTGCTGGAATGCACCCTGCTCGGGTTCGCGACCTGCCCACTCACGCATCTCACCGAAGTCCCGCGCAGCCGCACGCTCGTCCGGGAGATGACCGGTCGCGACGTTCGACCGCAAATGCTGATCCGGGTCGGGCTGTCCCCCTTCGCCGCCGACCGGGCAGCCACACCTCGGCTGCCGCTGACCGACATTCTCGACCTCACCACATCTCCCACCGGAAACGGCCACGAAAGGACCAACCATGACCACCGCGCGTGACGTCATGCACCCGGATGTGAAGACCATCGGCGTGCGCGACACCATGGCCGCCGCAGCTCACCGGATGCTCATGTTCGATATCGGTGCCCTGCCGATCTGCGACGGCGAAGGCCATCCCGTCGGCATCGTCACCGACCGGGACATCGCCACCAGGATCGTCGGCGCAGGCGGCAATCCCGCCACCACCACCGCCGGGGAAATGGCGCAGGGCGACGGTCTGTGCACCGTCGATATCGGCGCCGGCATCGACACCGTCCTCGCGGTCATGGAGCGGCATCAGATCCGGCGTCTCCCGGTTACCGAGAACGGCACCATCGCGGGCATCATCACCGAGGCCGATCTCGCCAGGCATCTGCCGGTGCAGGTCGTCGGCGAGTTCGTCGAGGTCGTCTGCGACCAGCACCTGCCCGTCAGCACCGACGAGGCATGATCCGGACCGGACGACCGCCGCCGGTCCCCCACCGCCGACTGCCGAGCAGATCCTCACCGAACGGTTCGCCCGTGACGACATCGAGCGTGACGAATACCTGAACCGTCTCGAAACTCTGCGCGGAACACGGTGGCCCTGGGTGCGGCGCGGCCGACTCCGCCGCGCTGCACCAGGATCTGCCGCCAGGTCAGCCCGGATGTCCTGGCTCGTGTTGCATCGAGGAGAAGCGCGCGGCCGCAACCTCCTCCTCGGCCCGCAGTTCGGCGTCGGACAGGATATAGGCGTCCGGGCCGGGGAAGGTCAGCGCGCGGTGACCGTCGTCGGTCCAGTGCACCATGTACGGCGGGGATCCGTCGGCCGAGTGCACCTCCTCGATGAGCCCCCGCCGGACGGCACCGCCGACGGTCCGCCCTTCGATGATGAGCCAGTCGCCTGGTTTCGCCTGCATGAGCTCACCTCCGTGCTGGTGTGTCGCTTGTCCTCCTCCATGATCCCAAGTCACCTGGCCCGCGCACCAGGGCCGACATCGCCACGTTGGTGTCCTACGGCCCCGCACCTGGGGACCTACGGCCAGCGCGTGCCGCCGCGCCGGATTCCTAGCCTGGATCCACCAGCGCAGCCGCGATCGGAAGGACCGAGCCATGACCACACCGCACCCACGACCGCCCGCCGAGGACCGCACGGCCCCGATCGTCGTCGGGGTCGACGGCTCGGATCACGGCGAAGCCGCCGTACGCTGGGCGGCGCGGAACGCCGCCGCCACGGCTTGCCCCCTGCACCTGGTGCACGCCCTCGATCTCGCCGCCGGCACCGCGTTCGGACCGTTCGACCTGTATGTTCCCCCGGTAACCGCGACCTTACGCACCCGTGGCGCTGCTGTTCTCGACTCCGCCCGCCGCATCGCGGCCGAGGTCGACCCGCGGGTTCCCGTCGAGATCGAGCTCACCGAGGAGGTTCCCGCCGCGGCTCTCATCGCGCGGTCGGCGCACGCGCGGATGACCGTGCTCGGAGCCGAAGGGCACGGCGGTACCCTGCGCCACCTCGGGTCGACCCTGCTCGCCGTCACCGCGCACGGGCACGGCGTCGTGACCGTGGTGCGCAGCATCGACCCGTTGGACCCGCCCGTCGGTCCGGTCGTCGTCGGTGTCGACGGGTCTGCGTTCGGGCAGGCGGCGGTGGAAGTCGCGTTCACCGAGGCGAGCAGACGCGGCGCCGCACTCGTCGCGGTGCACTGCTGGACAGATCTGCGTTTCGAACGGCTGGCGGGTCTGCTCGATGTGGTCGACGAGGACCCCGAGGTCGAGGCCGCCGCCGCGGCCGCGCTGGCCGAACAGCTCGACGGCTGGCCGGAGAAGTTTCCCGACGTACCGGTGCGTACACAGGTGTACCGTCACGGGCCGGCACACCATCTCGTCGAGTGGTCGCGGACCGCGCAACTGGTGGTGGCGGGCAGCCGTGGCCGTGGTGGTTTCCACGGCCTGCTGCTCGGTTCGACGAGCAATGCTCTTGTTCAGCACGCCTTCTGCCCGGTCATGATCGTTCATCCGCGGTGAGGCCGGGTTCCGGCCCCGGCGGGGCCGGGCGGCAGAGGGTTCACCGCGCCAGGGCGAGTAGTTCGGCGATGCCGTGCTCGATGCCCGCGGCGATCAGATCCAGGTCGGGGGTGGAGTCGTAGTCGCCGGTGATGCCGAACGTCAGGTGATCGCGATAGCTCAGGATCGCGATCGTGGTACGCAGGCGCATCGCCAGGGGGATACACGGCCAGATCTCGAGCACGGGACAACCGTCCACTATGAGTTGATCGCGCGGGCCGGGAACGTTGGTGGCCAAGGCGGCGACGCTGCGCTGCGGAAAGTGGCCCGCGAGGCGGAAGGCCCACGCTCCGATGGCGAAAGGCAGGACGTCCGCCATCGCCAGGATCGACCGCTCCGCCTCGGCTTCCCCGCGCACGCGGTGATGTGCGACCCGGTCGTGGACGGCGGCCAGGCGCTCGACAGGATCGTCGAGGTCCACCGGCAGAAACGGCAGAATCGCCGAAACCCGGTTGTCCATCGTGGATTCGGCACCGGTGGCGCGCATGGACACCGGCACCAGAATGCGCAGCTTGCTCGCGTTCGGCTCCTCGCCACGCGCACGCAGGACCGACCGGTAGGCGGCGGTGACAGCAGCAAGGGCGACGTCGTTGACCGTGGTCCCGAACGCGGCATCGATCGCTGCGACTTCGGCCATCGACACCCTGGACACGACGTAGCGGCGCTGCCTGCCGATCGGCCCGTTCAGCGAGGACGGCGCACCGGGCGTGATCGCCGCGGCCATCACGGGAACGAGGCTGCGCAACAGCGAGACAGCGAACCGTGGTGCCGTCACCGGAAGGCGGATTCCCCTGCGCACCCGGTCGACGAGACCGCCGCCCGAACTGCCCATGCCTGGGTCGTTCGCTGGTGCGGCCCCGGTCGTCGGTGGCGGGACGCACAGCTGCTCGAACAGCGTGATTCCCGAGATGCCGTCGACCATGCTGTGATGCGCTTTCACCAGCAACGCCCATCGCCCGCCCGCCAGCCGCTCCACGACGACGCACTGCCACAGCGGATAGTCCCGGTCGAGTCGCTGTTCCAGTTCGGTCGCGATCAGCTCCCGCAGGGCGGGCTCGTCGCCCGGTTCCGGCAGCGCGGTCCAGCGCAGGTGATGCGCGAGATCGAAATCGGGGTCGTCCTCCCAGACCGGAGCGGTCAGATCAAGGGGTATCCGGCGCACCCGCTGCCGCAGCCGCGCGTACCGGTCGACGCGTTCTCGGAGCCATCCGGCGAACCCGGCCCGGCTCGGCGCGGGCCCGGTCATGATCGCCACGGCGCCGATACCGAGACTGACGTGGGGATCGGCGTTCTCCAGTTCCATGAACCCCCAGTCCAGGGGATGCAGCTCACTCATGGTCGACCTCGATGCTGACGTACCCGACCACTCCATCATCATCCCCGCGTGGCTGGTTCGGGACAGTCCAACGCCCTCACTGCGGGGGCCGAAGTGCTGTACCGCGAGGCCCGGAGCCGGGTCCCGGTCGCGGGTTGGTGCCTGCGACCGGGACCGGCGTGGGTCAGGGCTTGCGGGCGACGGCGCCGTAGGCCGAGATCGGTTCGACCCGGCCGACTTCGGCGGTCTCCTGACGCCACTGGGTGATGGAGGTGAAGCCGGGGTCCACCAGCTCCATGCCGTCGAAGACCGCGCGGATCTGCGCCTGCGTGCGCGGGATGTAGGGGGTGCCGCCGGTGCCGGTGTACTCCTCGCACAGCCGCACATAGGCCGGGCTGTCGTCGGTGCCGTCCCACATGATCAGGTAGCTGCCCGAGGGCACCTCGCCGACCACGGTCCGCACGATCCGCAGCAGGTCCTCGTAGGTGCGGGCATGGCCGAGCACGCCCATGAACATCACCGCGATCGGCTCGTTGAAATTCAGGACGTTGCGCGCGTCGGCGACGATCTGTTCCGGCTCGTGGAAGTCGGCGTCGATGTAGGTGGTGACGCCCTCCGGGGTGGTGCTGGTGAGCAGCGCGCGGGCGTGGGTGAGCACCAGCGGGTCGTTGTCCACGTACACGATGCGCGCGTCCGGGTTGACGCTCTGGGCGACCTCGTGCGTGTTCTGCATGGTCGGCAGGCCGGTGCCGATGTCGAGGAACTGCCGGATGCCGTGCTCGCTGGCCAGGTAGCGCACGGCACGGATCAGGAACTGCCGCGACTGCACGGCCATCGTGGAGATATCCGGATCGACGGCCTTACCCGCCTCGCCGGCGACGCGGTCGATCTCGTAGTTGTCCTTGCCCCCCATCCAGTAGTTCCAGATCCGCGCCGAATGCGGGATATCGGTACGGATCAACGGGGTTTGCACATCGGCCATGTGACCGGCTCCTTCACGGAAAAAGTACGGCGGCAGCCGCCCCCGGAGCAGAACCCACCAGCAGCGGCACAGCATCTGATCGGTTGTGACAGTACAAGATTCACATCTGTGGCGTTTGCGAATCCACACGCGGACATCGCCTTCGCACAGTACGCCGCCGCGCGGGCGACGTCATGGCGGTCACACCCCGGCCGGCGACCGGCCGGTCACCCCTCCGCCCACCGCCGATCATGCCAGACTGGCGAGGGTGAGCGGGCCGGAGAGAAAAACGGATGAGAGCACACCGCGGCGGGACCGTGGCGACGTGATCGGCGGTGGGCTGCTGTGGCTGGCCAAGTGGTCACTGTGCGTCGTGGCGATCGCGGCGGGCGCCTGGGTGCTCGGATCGGTGGCCGCCCGACTGTGGGTGGTGCTGCTGCCGGTGACGCTCGCGGTCGTCGTCACCACGATCCTGTGGCCGGCGACGCGCTGGCTCACCGCACGCAAGTTCCCGCCCGCGCTGGCCGCGACGATCACCCTGCTGAGCTTCCTCGCCGTGCTGGCCGGTGTCATCGCCTCGATCGTGCCCTCGGTCGCCGACCAGGCACCCGAGCTCGCCGACAAGGCCACCGCCGGGGTGAACCAGGTCCGTGACTGGATCCAGGGTCCACCGCTGCGCATCCGCGACGAACAGCTCGATTCCGCGGTCGCCGCGATCGTGGACCGGCTGCAGTCCAGCGGGGCGCAGATCGCCGGTGGCGTGTTCACCGGCGTGTCCACCGCCACCTCGGTGCTGATCACCGTGTTCCTGGTGCTGGTACTGGTGTTCTTCTTCCTCAAGGACGGCCCGCGGCTGGTGCCGTGGATGCACCGGGTGTGCGGCGATCGCAGCGGCCGCCATCTCGAAGCCGTGCTGGAACGGGTATGGGCGACCCTCGGCGGCTTCATCAGGACGCAGGCGGTCGTCAGCCTGGTCGACGCCGTATTCATCGGTGCCGCGTTGTTCATCCTCGATGTCCCGTTGGCGCTGGTGCTCGCGGTGTTCACCTTCATCGGTGGATTCGTCCCGATCGTCGGTGCGTTCGTGGCGGGCGCGCTCGCCGTGCTCGTCGCGCTGGTCGGCAACGGGTTCGTCACCGCGCTGATCGTGCTCGGCGTGGTGATCGCCGTGCAGCAACTGGAAGGCAATGTGCTGCAGCCGGTACTGCAGAGCCGCAGCATGGAACTGCACGCCGCCATCGTGCTGCTGGCGATCACCGCGGGCAGCTCGCTCTACGGGATCACCGGCGCGTTTCTCGCCGTACCGGTCGTCGCGATGATCGCGGTGGTGATCCGCTACATCGGCGAGCAGATCGATGCGGCCACGGGGAGCGGGCCCGCGGCCGAAGAACCGGACGCCGAACCCGATGCCGACAAGATCCCGGTGACTCCGGCACCCGACCCAGCCACCTGATCGCGTCCCGGCGACCGCGCCTGCCTACGGCCGGTCATACCGTGTGTCCCGTGGCGACGATGGCATGCGGCGCCGCGCGCACCGATCCGACGTCCGGCGCGAGAAAAGTTCGGATCCGCGGCCATCCGGGTGGCCGATCCAGCCGAACTCCGTGACATCCACTCAGCGCGGCACCTCGCCGCAAGACGGAAGTGACGGACGATCATGCGATACCTGCGCAGCACCCTGGTGACGGCGATGCTCCTCGGCTCGGCACTCGGAGCCGCCGCGTGTTCCTCGGACGAGGCGGCGGATACCACCGCGGCCACGACCTCGGCCACCACAATGACCTCAGCACCTGCCACCACCGACGATGCCGCGTCGGGGCTGGTCGGACCGGGCTGCGCGGAGTACGCCGCCCAGGTACCGAGCGGTCCCGGCTCGGTCAGCGGCATGGCACAGGATCCGGTCGCCGTCGCGGCGTCCAACAACCCGATGCTCACGACGCTCGTGTCCGCGGTCTCGGGGCAGCTCAATCCGGAGGTGAATCTGGTCGACACCCTCAACGGCGGCGAGTTCACCGTGTTCGCGCCCGTGGACTCGGCGTTCGCGAAGGTCGATCCGGCCACCATCGAATCGCTGAAGACCGACTCGGCCACGCTGACCACGATCCTCACCTATCACGTGGTACCCGGCCAGATCGCGCCGAGCGACATCGCGGGTGACCACGACACGGTCGAGGGATCCGCGGTCACGGTGACCGGTTCCGGCGACACGCTGAAGGTCGGCGAGGCGAACGTGATCTGCGGTGGGGTGCGCACCGCCAACGCCACCGTCTACATGATCGACAGCGTGCTCATGCCACCGGCGGCATGAGTCAGGCGATGGCCGCGCCGCCGGGGACCGTAGAGTCGGATCGGAAATTTCCCGGCGGCGCCCATCCACCCGTGCGTGCCTACCGAAATCCCTCTTATGCCGATGCACGCAGGGACCACACCATGACGAACCGTTCCGGCTCAGCACCGATCCGCTTGCAAGCGGTCGCCGATCCGGCGCCGGCCTGTCCGGCCGGCGCCGGGCCCGACCGTGCCGTCCAAGACCGGTTACGCACCTTGCTCGGAGCCGTGGCCGCGGGCGACCGCGACGCTTTCGCCGAGTTCTACCGCGTCACCAGCCCGCGGGTGTTCGGCCTCGCACTGCGGGTGGCGCGCAATCACGGCGCCGCCGAGGACATCACCCAGGAGGTGTTCCTGCAGGCGTGGTCGCTGGCAGGCGAGTACGACACGGCCAAGGCGAGCCCGATCGGGTGGCTGATGATGCTGACGCATCGCCGGGCGGTCGACCGGGTGCGGGCCGAGCAGTCGGCCACCAGCCGCGATCTGGTTTTCGGGCACGCCCATCTCGGCCGTGACCACGACATCGTGGCCGAGGAGGTTTCCCAGCGGCTCGACGAACAGTCGGTCCTGGCCTGCCTGGAAACCATGACCCGGCTGCAACGGGAGGCGGTGGCGCTGGCCTACTACAGCGGGCGCACCTATGCCGAGGTCTCCGCGACGCTCGAGGTGCCGCTGCCCACCGTGAAGAGCCGGATCAGAGACGGATTGAAACGACTCGAGAACTGCTTGACCGGAGGAAACACCCGATGAGTGAGACGGATCGGCGTACCCCCTGGTCCTGGCTCGACGAAGCCTATCCCTATGCCCTCGACGCACTGGACCCGCACCAGCGCCGCGCGGTGGACGACTGGCTCACAGCCGCGGGACCGGAGCGCACCGAGGAATTCCACGCGGCCGTGCGCCGGATCAGGGAAACGCTGGCGGAACTGACCGTTGTCGACGTTGTGCCGCCGCCCGCCCACCTGGAAGCCGCCCTGATGCGGGCCTTGGACCAGCGGTATCCGCCCAGCGGTCACCGGGCCCGTCGGCTGCCGCATCGGTGGCTGGCCGCAGCCGCCGCGGTGCTGGTCGCGGTCGGCGCCGCGGTCGGGATCACTGTGGTCGAGCGGTCGGAGAGCCCGGCGACGATCACCGCGCAGCAGGTGCTCGACCAGCCGGACAGCCGGGAATCCACGGTCGCCATCACCGGTGGCGGCGCGATGACGGTCCATCAGTCCCGCGAACTCGGCGCGGCCGCCGTCTCCTTTCACGATATGCCCGCGCTACCGGCGGACCGCAGCTATCAGCTGTGGCTGCTGCACTCCGGCGCCGACCCGAAGTCGGTCGCCGTCATGGACGGCCCGGCCGCCGTGGTGACCACCGTCGACACCGCCGACACGCTCGCGGTGACGGTCGAACCGGCGGGCGGCTCCGCCGGGCCGACCAGCCCACCGATCGTCAGCATGACCGTCGGCTGACCCGCCCACCGCGGGTCAGCCCGGCACTCACCACAGGAGTGACAGGATGACCCGCGACAGCACCACCCCGGATCAACGATTGCGCCCCACAGCCGCGATGGTCGCGGCGACCGCGGCGGCAGGCACCGTGCTCGGTGTCGGCCACCTGGTGGCCGCCGTGGTGGCGCCTGGTGCCTCGCCGTTCTTCGTGCTCGGCGCCACCGTGGTCGACCACACCCCGAAGTGGTTGAAGGACAGCGCTATCCGCTGGTTCGGCACCAACGACAAGCTGGCGCTGGCCATCACCATGGGAGTGGTCATGGTGATCGTGGCCGCGCTGATCGGGCTGCTCGCCCGCCGCAACGTCGTGTTGGCCGCGGGCCTGCTGGGCGGCCTCGGCGTCGTTGTCGCCTCGCTGGCGCTGCTCAGACCGGTCGCGACACCGCTGTGGGCGGTTCCCGCTCTGGTCGGCGCCGGTGCGGGCGCCGCGGCGCTGTATTGGTTGGTCCGGCGCCCAGCCGCCACGGCGGGCACCGGACCGACCCGGCGCGGTTTCCTGCTGACGCTGGCAGCCGTCACCGCGGGAGCCGCCGCCGCGGGTGCGGCAGGACGGATCATCGGCAACAGAATTCGCGATATCGGCGCGGACCGGTCCGCATTCGTCCTTCCCCGCGTGGCCGCGCCTGCCGCACCGGTCACCCCGGAGATGGACCTCGCGGTGCCCGGCCTGACCCGATTTCGCACTCCCACGGCGGACTTCTACCGGATCGACACCGCCCTGCAACTGCCTGCCCTCACCCGTGCGCAGTGGCGGTTGCGCATCCACGGCCTGGTCGACCGCGAGATCACCGTGGACTTCGACGACCTGCGCGACCGGACCGCGGTCGCCTCGACGATCACCCTCACCTGCGTCTCGAACGAAGTCGGCGGGACCCTGGCAGGCACCGCGACCTGGGTCGGCTACCGGCTCACCGAGTTGCTCGCCGAGGCGGGCCCCGCGCCGGAGGCCGACATGATCCTGTCGCGCAGCGTGGACGGGTTCACC
This sequence comes from Nocardia rhizosphaerae, assembly GCF_042650365.1. Classification (NCBI taxonomy): domain Bacteria; kingdom Bacillati; phylum Actinomycetota; class Actinomycetes; order Mycobacteriales; family Nocardiaceae; genus Nocardia; species Nocardia rhizosphaerae. The sequence goes on along the minus strand of NZ_JBHSBA010000015.1, from coordinate 140,730 downwards.
GCGGGCACTCCGCTGGCGGCGGTGCTCGGGAATCCGGACGCGCTGCTGGCCGTCGGGATGAACGGCGTGCCGCTACCGGTGGAGCACGGCTACCCGGCCCGGATGATCGTGCCAGGGCTGTACGGCTACGTGTCGGCGACGAAATGGGTGATCGACCTCGAACTCACCCGCTTCGACCGCGCCAGCGCCTACTGGACCGAACGCGGCTGGGCCGCACAGGCACCCGTCAAGACGGCATCACGCATCGACGTCCCGTCCGCGTTCGCCCAGCTGCCGAGGGGACCGGTCGTCGTGGGTGGTGTCGCGTGGGCGCAGGGCCGAGGTGTTCGCGCTGTCGAGGTCCAGGTCGACGACGGCCCGTGGGAGCGGGCCACCCTCGCCGCTGCCTACTCCATCGACACCTGGCGCCAATGGACCTGGAGCTGGAACGCCACGCCCGGCACACACGCGCTGCGGGTCCGCGCCGTCGACGCCACCGGCACCGTGCAGACCGATGTCAGGACACCACCGTTCCCCGACGGCGCCACCGGTTGGCACTCCAGGGTGGTGACCGTCCGTTGACGCCGACAGCGTGCGTTCGATGACTCGCACCGGACCGCATCGGCGGCGATCCGCAACTCAGTTCTCGAATCGCTCGCCGGAGCCGTGGTCGGTGTCCAGATGCAGAAGCGGCAGCCTGATCACCGTCCACACCGCGAGCGCGGTGGAGGCGAGCACGTGCAGCAGATAAGCCGTGCACACGAGGCCGATGCCGTACTCGGCCATCCACTCTCCCAGCGGAATCAGCGCCACGAGGTCGAAGCCGAGCATCAGGATCGACAGCAGCAGCGCAGGAGCGACCCACGGTGCCACCTCGGGTTCGGCGGCGGGCACGGGTTGGGCGGCTGTCGGGGTGCGGTCGGCGACCATCGTGTCCTCCGGGGGTGCGGTGCGGTTCTGACCGGGACCAGCAACCCGGAAAACGGGTTCCGCTGACTCGTCACATGTTCGGCGCCGCCGGGGGCGCGGATCGGCCGGACAACTGAAAATCTCGCCATCCGCAAACTTTCAGCAACGAACACTGGTCGCCCTGTCCGGCGAAAGACCGCTGACAGCGCGCGACGACGGTCCGACACGGTGCGTACCGGCGCGACCCCCGCTCCGGTGGTGGACGATCGAACGCGCCACCGCGACAACGGGCCATGGGTTCTACGATCGACCCGGTGAGTGGTGATCTACGTGTGTGCTTCTTCGGTGATTCCTTCGTCCAGGGCATCGGGGATCCCGACTATCGAGGCTGGGTCGGACGGGTGCTGGCCGTGACCGGTCCCGACGTGACGGCGTTCAACCTGGGTGTCCGGCGCGACACCTCCGACGACGTGGTGCGGCGATATCGCCAGGAGCTCGACGCACGCACCGTGGCCGACGCCGACAATCGACTGGTGGTGTCCTTCGGCAGCAACGACGCGATCGAGGAGAACGGCCGGGTGCGCGTCGAGCTCTCCCGGTGCGTCGACAACCTCGCCGGCATGATCGCGGAAAGCCGCGACCGGCAGCTGAGCATGCTCGTGGTCGGCCCGCCGCCGGTGCTCGATGCCGGTGCGGCACATCTGGAACGGACTATGAAGATCGCCGCCGAGATGGCCGCGCTGTGCGCCGTCGATGATGTCCCGTTCGTCGACATCACCGCGGCCCTCGCCGCCGATCCGGCCTGGATCGCCGAGGTCACCGCGGGCGACGGCGCCCACCCGGGGCGCGGCGGCTACGAGCGGCTCACCGCGCTCGTGCTCGATGCCGGGTGGCGGGCGTGGCTCGGCGGCCGAGCGGGTCGCCCGGCCGCCCGGTGACCGGACAGCGCCGAGCCCGGCCCGCGCGTCGGGTCAGCGCGTGCGCCCGGCCCTTGCTCGGTCCGCGATCCGAAACTCCGCCGACACCGGCACCGCGGTGAGCTCCAGCGCCGAGCACAGCCGGACGAGCGCGTGGTCGCGAATCCGGCGCCGGAGCTCGGGCAGGTCGGCCTCCGGCTCGACCTCGACGACCAGGTGCAGGTCCGGGGCGGCTGGACCGCCCGTCAACCGAGCCGTCACCGCCCGCACACCCGGATAGGCTGTCACGTCGTCGGCGACTGCGGCCGCTGCTGCCCCGGAGCCGAGCACGGTGTCGCCCCGCTCGCCCGGTCCGCCGAGCCGCCAGGTCTCGTGCTTGGGCAGCCGACCGAACTGCGCCGCCAGCCAGCGCAGTGCGGCGAGGGCGACCACGACGGCGACGGCCAGCACGACGAACTGCACCCACCGGGGCGGGTCGTCGGTGCCTGGCACCAGCGCAGCGCTGGGGTCCACCTGGTCGACCGCGCCCAGGTGCACGGCGAGCACCGCCGCACCACCGGCGACCAGGATCAGGCCGAGGATGCCGAGCACACCACGGTTCAGCCGGGCCGGTCGATTGGCCACTGTCATCGCCGACCTCCCGGTGTCCGTGTGCGCAGACTGGTGCGCAATCTCGGGGTATGCCCCGGCCTGATCCGGTCGAGTCGGGCGCCCACCGCGGTTCCGATCTCCGCGGCGGTCTGCGGCACCGGGTTTCCGGTGTGGCCGCTCACTTGAATTTTCTTGCGACGCAAACGAATTCTGGCCCGCTCCAGCCCGTCGACGCTCTGCGCGGCATCTGCGATCGCGGCCCGCAGGCTGCGTCTGGTGATGCCCGCATCGATCCCGTCACCGGCTTCCAGGGGCACGACCACCCCGCGGCCAGGTGCCACCGCGATCGACAGCAAGATCACGCCGAGCACCACCGCGGCGATGCCGACGGCGAGCACCCAGCCACTGTCCCAGGTCGTGGCGTGCAACCGGGCGGCGAGGCTGTCGTAGGACACCAACTCGGCGCGGCCGGCGAGGCGCTGGACCAGCGACACCACGACGAGAACGGCGACAGTGGCGAGTACCGATGCGACGACGACCGCAGGCACGACGCGGCGTGGACGGCGAATCATCGCACCCTCCGCTGCGCGGTCTGCGCGACCAGCGCGGTCACCTCGATCTCGACGAACGGCACCGCGAGGCCGGTCAATTCGGTGACCCGCGCGATCAGATGACCCCGGCACTGTTCGGCCACCCGGGCGACCGGACTCGGATACCGCACCGGCAACCGCACCCGCAGGCCCGCCGAGGTCCCGGCGACCTCGGCGTCGACCCGCACGTCCGGGACGACGCCGTCGACTTCGGCCGCGGCCGCGGCCGCGATGCGCCGGACCGCGCGCTCGCCGACCGTCGTCCGCCCGGGTAGCTCGACCGCGGCGGTCATCGTCTGCCCCGATCCTGGGCCGAACGAACCAGCTCGGCCAGGTCGATCGTGTCGTCGAGCCAGCGGCCGATCAGCAGTCCGAGGCCACCGAAGATCAGCACGACGGCGAACGCGCCGAGCCCGCCGAACGCGGCGGCGAATCCCAGCGACAGGCCCATGGCCAGACAGATCGCGGTGGCACTCATATCACTGCACCCGGTCGCGGGACGGCTGCTCGGTGTCGTCTTCGATATAGACGTCGTTGACGTTGATGTTCACCTCGACGACTTCCAGACCGGTCATCTGCTCGATCGCGGTGATCACGTTGCGGCGCACCGCCTTCGCGAGTTCGGCGATGGAGACGCCGTACTCCACGACGATCTCGAGATCGACAGCGGCCTGCGTCTCACCGACCTCGACCGAGACACCCTGGCCGATGCTGGAGGAACCACCGGGAATGCGGTCGCGGAGCGCGCCGATGGCGCGTGCGGTACCGCCGCCGAGGTCGTGCACGCCACGGACCTCCCGCGCGGCCAGGCCCGCGATCTTCTGCACGACGGTGTCCGCGACGGTCGTCGTGCCCTGCTCGGTGGCCAGCGCTGACCCGCGATCGGTCGCGTTGCGGCCTGCCGCGGTCTTCTCGACGGTCTTGGTGTTCTCGACGGTCTTGGTGTTCTCGACAGTGGTGCTCATGTTGTCTCCCGATTGTGTTGTGCTCCAACGACGGACGATCTGACATCAAGTAGGACACCGGCGGGCCCGGAACCTCACGGCCCACGATCGTGATCTGGGTCGCATCCGGTGGACACCGCGTCGGCGTGCAGCGCGACGACATGCACCCGCACGCTCGCCTCGGCCCACGCGCTGCCGGCGAGCCGCGGCCGGATCGCCGCGGCTATCCGGTCGGTGAGGGCCGACAGCGGCAGTGACGCCGCGACGATCCGGATCTCCACTCCGTGCGCGGCGAGGTCGACAGCGAAACGGTAGGGCTCCCACGGCAACCAGCGGCTGGGACGTACCCCCATCGGCACCGCGGGATGAACGTCGGGCAGCTCGTCGAGCACGGCGACGATGCCCGCGAGCAGGTCTTCGGTTGCTGAGTTCACGGGTCACCTCGGGTCGATGTCGAGCACGGAGATCGTCACCGAATCGACCTGTTCACCGGTCGCGTCCGCGACAGCCCGGACGACCGCGCGTTGGACGGCGCGGCCCACCCGCACCACCTCGGCGTCGCTCGTCAGCGCGAGGTCGATCTGCACGGTCAGCCTGCCCTGCGCGCGGCGCACCCGGACACCGGCGGTCGGCGCGGTGGGCAGCCCGCTCCACAGCTGGCTCCCGGCCCCCGCGTAGTGACCGAGCACCCCGAGCACACCGGGCTCCAACCGGGCCACGCCCGGCACCCGGACAGCGGTCGCGGCGGCGACGGCGGCGATCACCGGGGTGCCGACGACGAGCTCGGCGTCCAGGCCAGGTCCGGTCACGTATCCTCCTCGTACAGGTCGGCGACCACGATGTCGAGGCGGACGACGCGCACGCCGATCCGAGCGCTCGCCGCGGCGTGCACTCGCTCGCGAACCGTCGCGACCAGGTCCTCGATCCGGTGCGCGGCATGGCGCACCGCGACCGTCATCGACACCGCGAGACCGTCCGTACCGTCGTCGCCGTCGACGCCGCGCACCCGGCAACCCCGGGCGCGTACGCCGTCGACGGTATCGGCGGCGTAGCGCAGCACCACCGCGACCGCCTCCGCGCTGACCTGGACGGAGCCGGGTTCGGTGGTGTCCACGGTGAGCGCCCTGCCCCGCCGGACGTCGGCCCGTACCGCGGACATGATCCGGCCGAACAGATCGGGCGGGGGTGGATCCGGCTCGTCGATCAGGGCACGGGTGGCCCCGCGCAGCGTCAGCAGGCTCTCGCGCGCTGCCCGGCAGTCAGGGCACCGTTGCTCATGGGCGTCCGGCTCGGCCAGCCGCTCCCACATCTGTTCGACATCGCGCCCGCACGGCAGCAGGTAGTCGTCGTCGGTGGTCATCGCCATGGTTGCATCACCTCTGCCAGTTGCGCACGAGCCCGGGCGATCCGCCCGCGTACCGCGGTGTTGTTCGCGCCGACGATCTCGGCGATTTCGTCATAGGACCGGCCGTGCACTTCCCGCAGCAGCCAGCACGCGCGCTGCTGCGGTGTCAGTTGTTGCAGGGCGTCGGTCAGGGCGGCCAGCTGGCTGCTGACCTCGGTCGCGTGGTCGGGGCGGGTCTCGGTCCGGGTCGAGGCCGTGGTCTCGGGATCGAGATCGGCGGTCGGGCGGCGCCCGCGCAGCATGTTGAGGCACCGGTTGGTGGTCATCCGGTACATCCAGCCCGCGAACGCGGCGTCGTCGTGCAACCGGGTCAGGCTGCGCCAAGCGTTGAGGAAGACCTCCTGGGTGACGTCCTCGGCTTCGGACCGGTCGCCGAGCATTCTCGCCGCGAGCCGGAACATGGGCCCCTGGTAGCGCAGCACCAGTTGCTCGTATGCCCGTACATCGCCGTCACGCGCCCGTCCGGCGAGGGTCGCGTCGTCCAGCGTTGCCTCGGTCGCCGGTGTCGTGGTCACACCGCACCTCCTCCGCCAGTACTCGATGAATGGACACGGTGCGTGGGCAGAACTCACGCAGATTATGCGGTGATCGTCGTCTCATCCGTGGCTGCGTGAGGTCCGGGAGTGTCGGGTGTCTTTCCTGATGCACGGTGTCACAGCGGGAACGAGGAGAACCATGTCGAGCAGGGTGCGGGTGGCGGCGGTGCAGGCCGAGCCGAAGTGGCTGGACCTGTCCGCCGGAGTGGATCAGGTGATCGCGTGGATCGAGGCCGCGGCGGACCAGAACGCGCGCCTGGTCGCCTTTCCCGAGACGTTCGTGCCGGGGTTCCCGTGGTGGATGTGGCTGAGTTCGGTCGCCTGGGACGACGACATCCTGGCCAGGTACCGGGCCAATGCGATGACCGTGGACGGGCCGGAGCTGCGGGCCGTCGGCTATGCCGCGCGACGTCGGGGTGTGTACGTGTGTCTCGGCTTCGCCGAGCGCGCCGGGAACCAGGTCTTCATGTCCCAGGCGATGATCGACGACCAGGGCGGGTTCGTGGTGTCCCGCAAGAGTGCGCCGACCTCGGTGGAACGCACGGTCTTCGGCACCGCGCCCGGACGTGATCCGCTGATCCGGGACACCGCGCTCGGCCGGATCGGTGTGCTCGGTGGTACCGACCACCTGCGCACGGCGGTGCGCGAGAACATGCGAAGGGCCGGAGCCGGCATCCACATCGCGTCCTGGCCCGGCTTCACGATCTACGCGGGGACACCACGGATGCCGGGGCCGGACGTCAGCACCTCGATCACCCGCGGCTACGCCAGAGCGAGCGGCGGCTATGTGATATCCCCGACCGCGGTAGTGCCGGTGACCGGCTGGGAGGTCGTCGACGCCGACCGCCGCAGGCTGCTCCGTGGTGGCAGCGGCGTCGCCCGCATCCTCGGCCCCGATGGTCACGACCTCGCTGTCCCACTCGACGACCGCACCGACGGGCTGCTCGTCGCCGACCTGATCGTCGCCGACGCGGGCGGGCGCCGTGCCGCGGGCGAGGAGATGGCCCGCGCCCTCGTCTGAGCGGCAACGCGCGCGGTGGCGACCGACGTAGTTCCGGTTAGTCCAGAAGCTCCCGGTCAGTGGACCGCGGGCGCCCTTTCGATCCCGACGCCGGGTTACCTGGGTGCGACGTGGACCACAGGGGTCCGCGACAGCGGAGGGAGCCGGGGATGGGATCGGGTTCGGAACGGATCGTCGTGGTGACCGGGGCCAGCCGCGGCGCCGGGAAGGGCATCGCGACAGCGCTGGGGGCGACCGGGGCGACGGTGTATGTCACCGGGCGTACCCGCAACGAAGGCGACGCCACGCTGCCGGGCACGGTGTACGCCACCGCCGAGGAGATCACCCGCCGCGGCGGCAACGGTGTCCCGGTGGTGCTCGATCACGGTGACGATACCCAGGTCGAGGCGCTGTTCGAGCGGGTACGGACCGAGCACGGGCGGCTCGACCTGCTGGTGAACAACGCCTTGGCGCTGCCGGACGGGCTCACCGACAAGGGCCCGTTCTGGGAGAAGCCGCTCGGCCTGCTCGACCTGCTCGACGTGGGGATGCGCTCGACCTACGTCTCGACCTACTTCGCGGCGCCGCTGCTGGTCGCCGACGGCGGTGGGCTGGTGGTCAACACCTCCTCGTTCGGCGGCACCTGCTACATGCACGGCCCCGCCTACGGCGCGGGAAAGGCGGCCGTGGACAAGATGGCACACGACATGGCCGTGGATTTCCGCCCGGCGAACGTGGCGGTCGTGTCGCTGTGGATGGGGCTGCTCACCACCGAACGCACGCTCGCCGCCTTCGCCGCGAATCCCGGCGCCTACGACGGCCTCGCCGCGACCGCCGAGTCGCCGGAATTCGTCGGCCGGGTCATCGACGCGCTCGCCCGTGACCCTCAGCTCATGACCAGGACCGGCAGGGTGCTCATCGGCGCCGAGCTCGCCGTGGAGCTCGGCGTCACCGACACCGACGACAGGCAACCACCGTCGCACCGGCCGATGCTCGGAAACCCGCCGGAGTTCTCCGCCGCCGTGATCGACTGACCGCGCACCGCACGACCAAGGAGTGATAGTGGACGACCTCGCCCAGCGCATCGACACGATCGAGCAGATCGCCGAGATCGAACGCCTCAAATACCGCTACTGGCGCGCCTGCGACGCCAAGGACCCGAAGACCTTCCGCGAATGCTTCATCCGGTCCGGTGCCCGCATCGACTACGGCCCACTCGGCGCCTTCGACGACGTAGAGCCGATGGTGCGGATCTTCACCAGGATCGCCCTGCACACCGTCGACGGCAAGCACACCGTGCTGGACATGCACCACGGCATGCACCCCGAGATCACCCGCACCGGGCCCGAAACCGCCATCGGCCGTTGGACGTTGCGTTTCCGTCAGCTCAACCTGATCGAACGCACCGAAACCCTCACCACCGGCGAGTACGACGACGAGTACGTGATCGAGGACGGCCGGTGGCGGATGTCGAAGTGCCACTTCACCCCGACCTGGTCGCTGACCCGTCCGCTCCCCGCCGACGCGGTGATCGTCGAAGGCACCTTCGCGGAGGTGATGCCGTGACCTGGGTGCCGCACTCCGCGAGTTACCCGTTCACCCGCACGATCGGGGGGCCGGCGGTCCAGCCGCCGTCGACGGCCAGTTCGGCGCCGGTGGTGTAGGAGGCGGCGTCGCTGAGCAGGTAGGTCACCGCGCCGGCGAGTTCGCCGGGGTCGCCGACCCGGCCCAGCGGGGCGTTCGGGAAACCACCGTCCGCCGGGCTGATTCCGGTCGGGGCGGTCATCGGGGTGAGGACCATGCCGGGGTGGACCGAGTTCACCCGGATCCGGTCACCGGCCAGCTCGATCGCGGCCACCTTGGAGAGTCCGCGCACGCCCCACTTGGCCGCGCCGTAGGCGCCGGTGTGGGCGAGACCGACCAGCCCGGCGGCCGAGGAGATGTTGACGATCGAGCCGCCGCCCGCCGTGCGCATCGCGGGCACCACCGCGCTGATCCCGATCTGCACCGACACCAGGTTGACCTGGATGACCCGCTGAAAGGTCTCGAGCGGCTCCTCGACCATCGGCACCCCCGACGCGGTGACCCCGGCATTGTTGACCAGGCCGGTGAGTGACCCGAAAGCCTCGACCGCCGTTTCCACCGCGCGCTGCCACGACTGCGGGTCGGTGACATCGAGGTGTGTGAACCGGGCGCGCTCCCCCAGTTCCTTCGCGACCGCCGTGCCTTCCTCGGCCAGGAGGTCACCGATCACGACGCTGCCGCCCGCGGCGACGATCCCGCGGGCGAACGCCGCGCCGAGTCCGCGGGCCCCACCGGTGACCAGCACGACTTTTCCCGAAAGATCCATTTTCAGATTCCTCTCACGTTGTGGCCTGTCGCCCGCACGTTACGACCGGAACGGCCGGGGTTCCGGTGGGCGTTCCCGGTCATCGGGACGCTCGCGCGGTTGTGAGGTCACCCGGCGTCCGACAGCCACTCCTTGTGGATCGCCGTACCGGGTGCGAGACTTGTCCGCCCTCGAGTCAGCATGGATCCGTCGACCGGACCGGAAACCTTCCCCGACAGGAGACTTCGCCGATGCGCACCGCCCGACGCACGATCGTCACCGCAGCAGGCCTCACGGTCGTCGCGCTGCTCGCCACGCCGCAGCCCGGCGCCGCGGCCGAGCAGATCCGGTGCGCCGCACCAGCGGCAGGGCAGGAGCCCCAACTCCGCGATCCCGGCGAGGTGGGGATGGATCCGGCGGCAGTGGACGAGGCCATCCGGTTCGGGATGGGGGCCGGTGCGCACACCGTGCAGCTGTACCGGCACGGCTGCCTGGTCGGCGCCGAGTCGGTGACCGGATCGGTGCCGATGCCGCTGTTCAGCGCCAGCAAGGGGGTCACCGCGGTCGCGGTCGGCCGGGCGGTCACCCTCGGCCTCTTCGGTATCGACGACCCGCTGGGCCGGTTCTTCCCCGACGCCGACGCGGCGCACGCCGCCATCACGGTGCGGCAGGTGCTCAACCAGACCACCGGGCTGCAGTTCAGCTGGGCCGGCGACATCACCGCGACCGAGGGCAATGTCGAGCAGGCGCTGTCCGCGACACCGGAATTCGCGCCGGGAACCACGTTCCAGTACGCGCAGAACGTGCTCGGCCTGCTCCCGGCGATCATCGAGCGGACCAGCGGCGTCGACTACCAGCAGTTCGTGCAGGACGAGCTGATGGGCCCGCTCGGGATCGAGCGCGCGGACTGGATCTGGCTGCGCGGCCGCGACGACCTGACCTCGGTCGCGGGCGGGCTGTCGATGCGGCCCACCGATCTGGCCAGGTTCGGCGAACTGCTGCTGCGCGGCGGAAGCTGGAACGGCCGCCCGCTCGTCGACCCCGACTTCATCCGGCAGGGCACCACCCCGACCGCGGCCAATGGCGGCTACGGGTTCCTGTGGTGGCTCAACTCCGGCGAGACCTACCGTGGCGTGAACGTCCCCGACCCCGTCCACTACCAGCACCGGGTGTTTCCCGGGCTACCCGCGGACGCCTACGCCTTCGCCGGCGCGCTCGGCCAGTTCGTCGTGATGATTCCCAGCCGCGACCTGGTGATCGTCCGGATGGGTGTGCCGACAACGGTCGACCCGAACAACCTCACCGCGGCCCTGACCAGCACCAGCAACCCCGACAACGGCATTCTGTTCGGCAAGGCCGTTGCCGCGATCGTCGACTAGGTCATGTCTCCCAATAAGCTTGAGCCACTCGACGGTCAGGGCCATGACGATCCGACCCGGTAGGTGCAGGCCAGCTTGTCGTAGCGGGTCGCGACGCCGCGCCAGTGTTTGGCCTCGTTGAACGCCCTCTCGACCACATTGCGGCCCTTGTAGACACCGGAGTCGAAGCGGGGCGGGCGTCCACCTCCACGCCCGCGGCGTTTCCGGTTGGCGACCTGATCAGACCGTTGCGGGCGGTGGCCCGATGGGCTTTGGTAGTCAACCCACCGCGAGACCGGCCTATCCCGTGATCAGCCGGCTCATACTCACCGTCCGGGCCGGCACGGTCGACCTGACGGCGACCACGGTCGAGCCGGAGCACGTGGCGGCGAAGCGGACCACGCGCGGTGGTTTGCTCAACCGTCCGCGTGACGGAGACCTCGCCGTTCTCGAGGCCGCCCTGGACGGGTAGCTGGGTCGCGCGTCATGCACGACGGACTGTGTCGGGACCGTTGTGCGATGGTCACCGATAGCTGTAAGCGAAGGGATCGAGGTCGTCGAGATTCTGCTGTGCCAAAGCGGAATTGGCTTGCGCGGCCGCGGTCGCGGCTCCGGCGGCGGCTCCCGCCCCCGCACCGAGGCCGCTGCCTACAGCGGCGGTGATCGCGGTGACCGGAACGGCGCCAAGCGCCGCGACGCCGACTCCGAGACCGGCGCCGGCCAGCGCACCCGCGCCGGCTCCCGCGACCGGGCCGATCACCGCTCCGGCCGCGCCTCCGACGGACCCGCCGACGACGGTGCCGATCATGCAACCGACAATGGGCACGGGCGTTCCGGCGATGCAGCCGACCGTCGCACCGGCGGTCGCACCGATCGGCGGACCGATGGCCAGTCCCGCCGCGGTACCCGCTGCCGCGCCGATTCCGGCACCGGTCGCTCCGGTAGCCGCCGCTGCGGTCGCACCGATGCCGACGCCGACCCCGGTACCGATGAGCGCGCCCTGCGCGGCGCCATTGGCCGCGCCTTCGGCTGCGCCCTCGACCGCCGCCGCACCGATGAGGTCACGTCGGCGTTGGTCGACCAAGGGCTGGAATTCTGGGTCGATGATCGGTGCCTGCTGGGACTCGGGTGCGCCCGGCGCAAAGTCGGGGAAGTTGACCGGCGCGCTGGGTTGGCGCGCAGGCGGTGCCGCCGCGACGTCCGGGGCCGATGCGGACACGACGGGCATAGCTTCGACGGGAATCGAACCCGGACTGGCGGCGGCGACGGCGACGGCCGGGCCTGCGACCATCATGGCCAGCACGGCTGTCGCCGAGGTTGCGATCGTTGTGATTCGTGAGGACATTGTTTCGCTTTCTGGTTTGATGCACTTCCGCTATAAGAGCGTCGCACTTTTTTATTAGCAACGCAAACTATGTGATATAGAACAACGACGAGGAGCGGTCGAGTGCAGCCGGGATCCGTTATCGAGCCGGTGAATGTGTGACACCACGAAGTCGAGCCGTGGAGCGCTGCGATGCCGAATCCAACCGGCAAAGGCGCAGGAAGTCGGCTCGCCTATCGGCAGGGGTGCACAGGTATCGTCACGCATCGAAAGGAACGCGCCGACGCATCAGCAATTCCGTAAATCGACTGTGGATCACATCACACACAGTCGGGACATTCAGCTCTTGCGACCATGGCAGCGGTGCGCAAATGAAATTGCAGGAGTTCTTGATGTTCGAAGAATGGAAGGTTGGCATACCGGGAATGCGGTGCCACGGCATCCCCGACCGCCGGTCTCCGTCCGGGCGACCGTCCCGTTCCCGTCGCGAGGGCGCGGGTTCGCAGTCCGATGCGTACCGCTTATTCGACCGTTCGGTCGTCAGCGCCGCGACGCCGAGGACGCCCCAGTTGGTCAAGGGCGGTCGATCCGACGAGCAGCCCGGGATACTCATGCCGGTGATCGGGTCCGCCACCTTCAGACCCGCACGGGCTGCGCACGCCGCGAAGGCTCCCACTGACACTCGCCGGTACTCGCATTTACACGGCGCCAACACCCGTGGTGGTGACGGCAGGGTTCCCGACCCGGATGGTGAGTCATGAGCCGGCTGATCGCGGGACAGGCCGTTCATCGGGGCGGGTTGACCACCAAAGCTCATTTGGCGACCGATGGCAACGGTCGTGGTCTGGCGGTGTTGATCACCGCGGGCCAAACCGGTGACTCGCCTATGTTGCCGGAGGTGCTCGATGCGATCGCGGCCCCGAGGCTGGTCGGTGGCCCACCGCGTCGGAACCCGAGCGTGTCCTGGCCGACAAGGCGTATGCCGCGACGGCGAATCGAGCGTTGTTGCGAGACAAGCGGATCAAGACAGTGATCCCGCAAAGGCCCGACCAGCTCATCAACCGGAAACGTCGTGGGCGTTGCGGTGGACGCCCGCCAGGGTTCGATACGGACGCGTACACGGGTCGCAACGTGGTCGAGCGGGCGCAGCACCTCGGCCAGCGCGTCGCGGGCGGGGCGGGGCCGGGTGATCTGGTACTCCAGGGCGTAGTCGTCGAAAGCGTGCACACCTGCGGTCACACAACGGCCGGTCCGGGCCGATTACCCGCCGCCGAGTACGAGCAGCTGCTCGACATTGCGGCGTTCCCTGGTGACCAGGTGATCGAGGCGGAAGAAGGTGTCGAGGAGCTGGGGGCTCGACCGCGGCGGGCCGGATCAGCTCCAGATCGGCGGCCCACGCGTCGATCCTTGCGCTGTCGCGCACCGAGCCTGCCGCGAGGACCGAGCCGACGACGAGCGTTGTCACGCTGGGGACGAGCCCGAGGATCAGCAGCCTGATCCAGACACTCAGGGCGGCGAACATCGCGCCACCATAGACAGCTCCGCGCACCGGTCCCCGGCATCTTCCACAAGGTTTGGCCCGGCCACACGATCCGCCGTCGCATCGGTTGTGCCGGGTACCAGCGAGATTCACCGATCCGCCGGAATCGGGCGGCCGCGAGCGACACCTTCATGCCCGATCCACGAGCCCGCGAGACCGACATCGGGCACTATTGACAGAATGCCAACAGAACGCCCACTCTGGTCCGAGTCCGTCGACGGCAGGGAGAGGAACCGATGACCACCGCAGGCAAGACCGATATCGACAGCGAGCTATCCGACCTGGCCGAACTGGCCCGCACCTTCTTCACCACCACCGTCGCGCCACAACGGGAACAGTTCGCCGAACAGGGCTTCCCGAGCCGGGAGGTCTACCGGCAAGCCGGTGAGCTCGGCCTGCTGTGCATGTCGATCCCCGAGGAATACGGCGGCGGTGGCGGCACCTTCGCCCACGAGGCCGTCCTGTTCACCGAGCAGGTCAAAGGCGGGGACTCGGCCATGCAGCTCGGCGTGCACACCGGCATCGTGCCGCATTACCTGCTGGCCTACGCCTCGGAATCGAACAAGAAGCGCTGGCTGCCCAAGCTCGCCTCCGGCGAATGGATCGGCGCCATCGCCATGACCGAACCCGGCACCGGCTCGGACCTGCAGAACATCGCCACCAAAGCGGTCAAGGACGGCGACGACTACCTGGTCACCGGCGCCAAGACCTTCATCTCCAACGGCCACAACTGCGACCTGCTCATCATCGCGGTCAAAACCGACCCCACCCAGGGCGCCAAAGGCGTTTCCCTGGTCGTCGCCGAAGTCACCGACGACACCCCCGGCTTCGAACGCGGCCGGATCCTGAAGAAGGTCGGCCAGAAGGGCCAGGACACCACCGAACTGTTCTTCGACAACCTGCGCGTCCCCCAGGCCAACCTCCTCGGCGCCGAGGGCGAAGGCTTCATCCAGCTCATGCAGCAGCTGCCCCAGGAACGGCTGATCTGTGGCGTCGCGGCGGCCGCCGCCATCGAGGCCGCCGTCAGCGAAACCCTCGCCTACGTCAAACAACGCCACGCCTTCGGCAAACCCCTGTTCGCGATGCAGAACACCAAGTTCGAACTCGCCGAATGCGCCACCATCGCCGAGGTCGTGCGCACCTTCGTCGACGCGGCCGTGGACAAGCATCTGCGGGGCGCACTCGACGTGAAAACCGCCGCCATGGTCAAGTACTGGACCACCGATCAGCAATCCGCCGTGATCGACCGCTGCGTCCAGCTGCACGGCGGCTACGGCTACATGGAGGAATACCCCATCGCCCGCATGTGGGCCGACGGTCGCATCTCCCGCATCTACGCGGGCGCCAACGAAGTCATGAAAGACCTCATCGCCCGTTTCCTCTGACCGGCACGTCCGCGCCGGTCACCGGGTGATGATCGGGACCAGGTAGGCGCGGGCGAAGGCCGCGAGCTCCGCCGGCGAGCTCGTGGCGATGCCGCCGCCGGGTTGCAGGATCAGCGAGTGCACGATCCGGCAGGCGACCTCCACCCGCGCGGGCAGATCGTCGACGACGGGAATTCGGTTCGCCGCCATCGCTTCTCCGAGAATCTCGGTGGACACCGCGACCGCGAGCACGAACGACGACGCGCCGTCGACGGTGAGCTGCGGCAGGATCCGGTCGGCCTCCAGCGTGAGCAGCCGTTCCACCAGCGGATGCTCCCGCCAGCGGGTGACCACGGTGGTGAACACGTCGACGACGATGTCGTCGACGGCATCGTGGCGCCGTGGGATCTGCCGCAGGTCGTCGAGCAATCTGCGCACCTCGCGCTCGAACACCGCGCTGACGACGTCGTCGCGGGAACCCACTCGCCGGTAGACGGTCGCGCGGTCGACCTCGGCGGACTTGGCGATGTCTTCGACGGTCGTCTTCCGCACACCGACCCGCTCGAACTGGACGAGCGCCGCGTCGAGGATCCGCTCCTCGACCGCATCGATGCCTGACGAATCTCCCGAGGTCGTCGCGGTGGAAAGCACAACCCGACGGTAGCAGGCCACACCCAGCCACCACCGAGCGAATTCTCCGTGCAACATTGCGATGTTTTTTGTTGCACTGTACGGTCGGGTCATGGCTGATAACAGTGCAACGGCGCGCTCCTATCAGGAAGAGGCGCACGCGATTCATGCCCGGGATGTACATTTCGACTTCGCGTCGGTTCCGATGCACTACATCCCCGGGGAGGTGCTGGCCACCCACGTCACCAATGTCATGCACCTGGTGCTGCCGGAAGGCGAACGGGCGATGGCCGCCTGCCTCGCCGAGGCGCTGCCCCACATCGACGACCCCAGGCTGCGCGAGGAGGTCACCGGCTTCATCGGCCAGGAATCGATGCACGCGGGCAGCCATGAGGGCGCGCGACGGCACCTGCAATCCCTCGGCCTCGAGGTGGAGGCCTTCGTCGCGGGCGTGGCATGGCTGGTCGACCGGGTGCTCGGCGATCAGGGCCTGACCGGGCGGGCCAAGCAGCAGTGGCTGCGCGAACGGCTCGGCCTGTTCGCGGGGATGGAGCACTTCACCGCCGTGATCGGCGAGTGGTTGCTCGAATCGGAGGTGCTCGCCGAGCTCGGGATGGATCCGACCATG
Source organism: Nocardia rhizosphaerae (assembly GCF_042650365.1). Classification (NCBI taxonomy): domain Bacteria; kingdom Bacillati; phylum Actinomycetota; class Actinomycetes; order Mycobacteriales; family Nocardiaceae; genus Nocardia; species Nocardia rhizosphaerae. Next base: position 124,686 of record NZ_JBHSBA010000015.1, on the reverse strand, counting down.
CTCGATCTGGTGCGCTGGCACGGCGCCGAGGAGGTCGAGCATCGCAGCGTGGTGTTCGACGCGTACATGCATGTCGACGGCGGGTACGCACGGCGGGCGCGCACCGGACTGATGGCCGCCGCCACCCTGCTCCCGCTGTTCGTCGTCTCGACCGCGTACCTCTACCGCCAGGATCCCAGCCCGGACAAGGGACGCTCCTGGCTCACCCAGTTCGTGAGCGCGACCGCGCGGGGCGTGATCCCCAGCTTCACCACCTTCGTCACCGAGATGCCGCGGTATCTGCGGCCGGGATTCCATCCCTCCCAGCTGGGTTCGATGGACAACGCCCTGCGGTATCTGGCGCACTCCCCGGCGGCGCGCGGGTGAGCGCCGCCGCAGGCCTGCGCGCGCTCGGCGTCGCGGTCGACGCCTACAAGAGCGTCGTCACCCGGCCCGCCGTCGCGCGACCACATCCGGTGCGGCACCGCGGTTTCGACCTCGACACGGTAGTCGAGAACGTGCGTGCCGAAGCCGTCGGAGTGGTGGGGATCTCGCTGCGCCGCGCGGGTGGCGGGCCGCTTCCGGCCTGGCGACCCGGCGCGCATCTGGATGTGTTCCTGCCGTCCGGGCGGCAACGGCCGTACTCGCTGTGCGGCGATCCCCTCGACAGGTACCGCTACCGGATCGCGGTCCGCCGGATCGACGACGGTGGCGGCGGATCACGCGAGATGCACGCGCTGCGGGCGGGCGACGCGCTCCGGATCAGAGGGCCGCGCAACGCGTTCCCCCTCGTGACGACCGCGCCGTCGTATCTGTTCGTCGCCGCGGGGATCGGGATCACGCCGATCCTGCCGATGGCACGCGCGGCCGGTGCCCGTGGCCGCCTGGTGTATCTGGGCAGATCCCGCGAGACCATGCCGCTGCTGGCCGAGCTCCCGGCGAACGCCGAGATCCGCCCGGACGACGAAACCGGCCCGACCGATCTGGCCGCCGTGCTCGCCGGTGCGGCACCGGGCGCCGCCGTCTACGTGTGCGGCCCACCCCCGGTCCTCGAGCTCGCCCAGCGCACCGTGTTCGCCGTGAATCCGACCGCCTCGCTGCATACCGAGCGGTTCTCCGCACGACCGGTGACCGACGGCCGCGCGTTCGACCTCACCCTGGCCCGCACCGGACGAACCGTCCGGGTCGGTGCCACCGAGACGGCTCTCGACGCGATCCGCCGGGTCGCCCCCGATGTCACCTTCTCGTGCAGGCAGGGCTTCTGCGGCACCTGTAAGACCAGGGTGCTGGCCGGGGAGATCGAACACCGGGACCGGTTACTCGTCCAGGGCGAACGCCCCGACCACCTGCTGACCTGTGTGTCCCGTGCCGCGAGCGACGCGCTCACGCTCGACCTCTGACCACGAAAGGCCTGGATCTCCCATGCCCGGTGAACATTCCCCTATCGTCGTGCTCGGTGCAGGCTTCGGCGGCATCGGCCTGACGATCAAGCTGCGCGAAGCGGGGTTCGACGACATCGTCGTCCTCGAACGCGCCGACGACATCGGCGGCACCTGGCGGGCCAACACCTATCCCGGGTGCGCCTGCGATGTCCCGTCCCAGCTCTACAGCTACTCCTTCGCCCCCAATCCGGCCTGGTCGAGAACCTATGCCACGCAGCCCGAGATCCTGGCCTACCTGCGTTCGGTGGCCGCGCGTCACGATGTGCTCCGGCACGTGCGACTCAACACCGAACTGCTCGAAGCGCGCTGGGACGAGGCCGCCGAGGTATGGCGGCTGCGCACCACCCGCGGCGAACTCACCGCCGACTACTTCCTGTGCGCCGCCGGTGTTTTCGCCGAAGCGAAGTATCCGTCGCCGCCCGGCCTCGACACCTTCACCGGCACCACGTTCCACTCCCTGCACTGGGATCACGACCACGATCTCACCGGGAAGCGGGTCGCGGTGATCGGCACCGGCGCCTCCGCGGTTCAGTTCGTGCCGCGGATCCAGCCGAAAGTCGCTTCCCTCACCGTCTTCCAGCGGTCGGCGCCGTGGATCGTGCCACGGCTGGACCGGCCGACACTCGGCGTGGAACGGTTCGCGCTGCGGCGGCTTCCGCTGGCACGCAAGGCGGTCCGCGGCACCTGGTACTCCCTCATCGAGGGATTCGGGCTGGTCGGATTCGTCGACAACCGGTTCCGGCACCCGTACGAGCTCCTTGGCAGGCTCCAGCTGCACCGCCAGATCCGCGATCCGCGGCTGCGCGCCACGCTGACACCGGACTACATGATCGGCTGCAAACGCGCCATCTTCTCCGACACCTATCTACCCGCCCTCGACCAGGACAATGTCGAGGTGGTCACCGACGGCATCGCCGAGATCGGCCCACACTCGATCCGCACCGGCGCCGGCGTCGAGATCCCGGTCGACACGATCATCTTCGGCACCGGATTCACCTCCGCCCCCGCGGTATTCGACCGCATCGTCGGCCGCGACGGGCAGTCGGTCGCCGACCTGCAGACCGTCCGCCCGCGCACCTATCTCGGCACCGCCGTCGCGGGCTTCCCGAACTTCTTCTGCACCCTCGGACCGTTCGGCGCCGCGGGCAACCAGTCGGCCGTCTACATGATCGAGGCGCAGATCGCCTACGTCGTCGACGCGCTGCGCACCCTGCGCGCGGCGGGCAAACACCGCGTCGAGGTCCGCGCGCGGGCACAGGCGGAGTTCGTCGAGGAGATGCGCAGGCGCAGTGCCGACACGGTGTGGCTGACCGGCGGCTGCGACAGCTACTACACCACCGCCGACGGCGGGAACGCGGGGCTCTATCCCGGGTGGAGCTTCGAATATCGCAGGCGCACGCGCCGATTCGATATCGACGCCTACGAGGTGTCGGCGTGATCGGGCTCGACCCGGCCGGGTGCTTCGGACCGACCTACGAGGTCGCAGGCAAGGTCGTTCTCGTGACCGGCGCCGGGCAGGGCATCGGCCGGGAACTGGCGGCCATCCTGCACGGGCGCGGTGCCGCGCTGGCGGTCGCCGACATCGACACCGAGGCGGCCGAGCGAGCCGCTGCCGCCCTCGGGCCCGGCACGTTCGCCCTCGGCGCCGATGTCGCCGACCGGGAGCGGATGAGATCGGCGATCGACGAGGTCGTGCACCGGTTCGGCCGGCTCGATGTGGTCGTCGCCAATGCCGGGGTGACCCCGGTGCCCGCGACGGTGCGCACCATGGACCCTGCGGATTTCGACCGGGTCCTGCGCATCAATCTCACCGGCGCCTTCAACACCGTCCATCCCGCGCTCGAGCACATCGTGCGGACGGCGGGGCATGTGGTGGTGGTGTCGTCGTGCGCGGCGTTCGCGCCAGGCATGGGCGGCTCGCCGTACATGATGAGCAAGGCCGCCGTCGAACAGTTCGGCCGGGCACTCCGTGTGGAACTCGCCCCGCACGGCGCGAGCGCGGGCGTGGCCTACTTCGGCATCGTCGACACCGCCATGACCCACGACATGCTCGACACCGACGACCTCGGCCGCGCGCTCGACGGCCTGCTGCCGTGGCCGCTGAACATCCGCATCAGCGCCGAACACGCCGCCTGCGCCATCGCCGACGGCATCGCCCGGCGAGCGCCGCGCACCATCGCACCGCGCGGCTGGGAACCCTACGCCCTGCTGCGCGGCGCGATCAATGTCGTCCTCGATCGCGCGCTGGCCGCCAATCCCACGGTGCACGAACTGATCCACGCGATCGAGCGACGCCGGTGACCGTCGGGAGCCGATCTCCCACACCGATGCCCGGCCTGCCCGCGACGGCAGGAATCGTCGCCACTCCCTCCCCACCGCGTCCGCGGTCGATCAGAAAGTCCTTGTCTCATGCGCATTCCCGTCGTCGACACCCTGCCCGCCGCGTTCCAGCGGACCGCGGCGATCGCGCCCGGCGCCGTCGCGCTGCGCACCCCCGGTGACGGGGTCACCCTCACCTGGGGTGACTACGCCAACCGGGTGCGGGCGGTCGCGGCCGGGCTGGCCGGGCTCGGGGTGCGGCGGGGCGACACCGTCGCCCTGATGATGAGCAATCGGGTGGAGTTCTACCCGCTCGAGGTCGGCGCGCAGCATCTGGGCGCCACGGCATTCTCGGTGTACAACACGCTGGCGCCCGCACAGCTGGCCCACGTCCTCGGCAATGCCGGTGCGCGCGTGGCGATCTGCGAGCCGAAATACGCGGCGGCCCTCGCGGCCGCGGGGACGGGGCTCGAGCACATCGTCTGTGTCGACGAGGCACCCGAGGGCGCACTCTCGGTTTCCGACCTGCTCGCCGCCGCATCGGACGATTTCGATTTCGAGACCACCTGGCGCTCGGTCCGTCCCGACGATGTCGCCACCCTCATCTACACCTCCGGCACGACCGGCGCCCCCAAGGGCGTCGAGACCACGCACGCCGCGCTGTTGTTCCAGGTCGCGGGGATCGCCGAGGTGCTCGGTATCGAATTCGGCGACACCATCACCTCGTTCATGCCCACCGCGCACATCGCCGATCGGCTCACCGCCCTCTATGTGCAGGAAGTGCTCGGCACCCAGGTGACGTGTGTCGGCGATGCCACCCAGATCGCCGCGGCGCTGGTCGACCTGCGCCCGACGGTCTGGGGCGCGGTCCCCCGGGTGTGGGAGAAGCTGGCGGCCGCCATCGAATTCCGGGTCGCGGGCGAGCCCGACGAAACCCGCCGAACGGCCATGCGGTGGGCGCTGTCGGTGGCCGCGGCCCGCAGCGAGTTCCTGCTGGCGGGCGAACCGGTGCCCGCCGAGGTCGCGGCCGAGTGGACCCGCGCCGACGAACTCGTACTCAGCGGGATCCGCGCCGCGCTGGGCCTGGACCGGGTGCGCTGGGCACTGTCCGGCGCGGCCCCGATTCCACCGCGCACTCTCGGCTTCTTCGCCGGGCTCGGTGTCCCGATCGCGGAGATCTGGGGCATGTCGGAACTGGCCTGCATCTGCAGCGTCAGCCATCCGCGCGACGCCAAGCTCGGCACCGTCGGAAAGCTGTTGCCCGGCATGGAATCCCGGCGCGGCGAGGACGGCGAGCTGCACGTGCGCGGCCCGCTGGTGATGAAGGGCTACCGCGGGATGCCCGATCGGACCGCCGAGGCGGTCGACGCCGACGGCTGGCTGCACACCGGCGACATCGTCGACATCGACACCGAGGGCTATCTCACCGTCGTCGACCGGAAGAAGGAGATGATCATCAACGCGGCGGGCAAGAACATCTCGCCCACCAATGTCGAGAACGCCATCAAAGCCGCCACCCCGTTGATCGGCGCGATCGCCGTGATCGGCGACGGCAGGCCCTACAACACCGCGCTGATCGTCCTCGACGCCGAATCCGTCGAACCGTACGCTCGCACGCACGGGCTGCCCGACGCCTCCCCCGCCGCTCTCGCCATCGACCCAACGGTGGTATCGGCGATCGAAGCCGGTGTGGCACAGGGTAATACCGCACTCTCTCGGGTCGAACAGGTCAAACGCTTCCGTATCCTGCCCACCTTCTGGGAGGCGGGCAGCGACGAGGTGACACTCACCCTCAAACTCAAGCGCCGGATCATCGCCGAGAAGTACGCCGCCGAGATCGCCGAGCTCTACGCGCCCGCGATCGAGCCGTCCGCACCGAGCGCCGGTTGACAGGTGCGGAACCCCGGACACAGTGGCGGCCCACCTCGGCGGCGACTCGCCGGTCACAGTCGAGTGTGGTGGAACGCTCAGACCGATCGTTCGATGCGGACCTTCAGGTTCTTCATGATCGGCTGGTCGCTCTGGGTGCTGTAGTCGCCGATCGCGCACAGCACGTTCATCTCCGGCATGTATCCGGCGGCGCAGCCGCGTGGGATGTCGTACGGGATGACCTGGTAGCGGTGCAGGGACCGGGTGCTGCCGTCGCGGGCGATGCTGGTGATGTCGACCTCGTCGAACAGCGCGAGGCCGCGCTCGCGCATGTCGTCTTCGTGCATGAACACCAGGGTGCGCAGGTTCTTCACACCCCGGTAGCGGTCGTTGTCGGAGTAGATGGTGGTGTTCCACTGGTCGTGCGAGCGCAGGGTGGCCAGGGTCAGGGTGCCCGCCTCCTGGGTGAGGTCGGGCAGGTCGGCGGTGGAGAACTCGGCCTTGCCCGACGAGGTGAGGAACACCAGTTCGCGGGCGGGCTGCTTGATCCGGAATCCCAGCGGCAACCGGACCCTGCGGTTGAAGTCCTCGAAGCCGTCGATCACCTTCGCCATGGTGTCACGGATCCGGTCGTAGTCGTCGACGTAGTGGTCCCACGGCGTATCACTGTCCGGGAGTGCCGCTTTCGCGATGCCCGCGATGATGGCCGGCTCGGAACGCAGGTGCCCGGAGGCGGGCTTCTTCATGCCACGCGACAGGTGCACCATGGCCATCGCGTCCTCGACCGAGGTCTCCTGCAGACCGCCGCGCTGTTCGTCACGTTCGGTGCGGCCCAGGCACGGCAGGATCAGCGCCGCCCTGCCGTGCACCAGGTGGCTGCGGTTGAGTTTCGTACTCACCTGAATCGTCATGTCGCAGTTGCGCAGTGCCTCGTAGGTGTAGGCGGAGTCGGGTGCCGCGAGGGCGAAATTGCCGCCCATGCCGACGAATACCTTCACCCGGCCCGCCCGCATGGCCTCGATGGTGGCCACGGTGTCGAGCCCGGGCTCGCGCGGCGGGTCGATGCCGCACACCTGGGCCAGCCGGTCGAGGAATTCCGGCTTGGGCCGGTGGTCGATGCCGCAGGTGCGGTTGCCCTGCACATTGCTGTGCCCGCGTACCGGCGACGGGCCCGCGCCCTCGCGGCCCAGGTTGCCGCGCAACAGCAGCAGATTCACGATCTCGCGGATGGTGTCGACACCGTGTTCGTGCTGGGTGACGCCGAGACACCAGCTGATGATGGACCGGTCGGCGTCGCAGTAGATCCTTGCGGCCCTGCGGATCTCGGCCTCGGTGAGCGCGGATTGGCGTTCCAGCTCGGACCACGACGTGGCCTCGACCACGGCACGGTAGGCGTCGAAACCGGTGGTGTAGCGGTCGATGAACTCGGTGTCGACCGCCTTCGGGTCGGTCCGCGCCTCCTCGAGCACGGCCTTGGCGATGCCACGGATCACCGCGAAGTCGCCGCCGATGCGCGGCTGCAGGTTCATGGTGCTGGTGTTCGTGGCGTGGAAGGTCGCCATCTGCAGGAACTCGTGCGGAATGATGGTGCGGGTCGCGCCCGCCTCGACCAGGGGGTTGATGTGCACGATCGCCGCGCCGCGCCGGTCGGCCTCGGCCAGCGCGGTGAGCATGCGCGGGGCGTTGGAGGCGGCGTTGACGCCCATGATGAACAGCGCGTCCGCGGTCTCCCAGTCCTCCAGGTCACAGGTGCCCTTCCCGGTCCCGAGTGCGGCCTGCAGTGCGCGCCCGCTCGCCTCGTGGCACATGTTCGAGCAGTCGGGCAGGTTGTTGGTGCCCAGTTCACGCGCCATGAGCTGGTACAGGAAGGTGGCCTCGTTGCCGAGGCGGCCCGAGGTGTAGAACGAGGCCTGGTTCGGGTCGGCCAGCTCGCGCAGGGCCTTGCCCGCCAGCTCGAACGCGTCGGCCCAGCTGATCGGCACATAGTGGTCGGTTTCCGGGTCGTAGACCATCGGCTCGGTCAGCCTGCCCTGGTTCTCCAGATCGAACTCGCTCCAGGTGGTCAGCTCCCGCACCGAATGCGCGGCGAAGAACTCCGGCCCGACCCGCTTGTGGGTCATCTCCCAGGTGACGTGCTTGATCCCGTTCTCGCAGATGTCGAGATGGATGCCCTTGATCGAGTCGGGCCAGGCGCAGCCGGGGCAGTCGAACCCGCTGTTCTCGTGATTCATCTTCATGATCGCGCGCGGCCCGAGGATCGGTTCCCGCTCCTTGCCGATCATGAACTCGGTGACCGATTTCGCCGCACCCCACCCCGCCGCGGGGTGGTGGTACGGCGTGAACTCCGGTTCCGCGGCCGCGTCGCGTGCGGCGCTCGGTCCGCTGTCCGGGTCGAACGCGTTCGTGGTCTCGACCGCCATGACAGATCCCTTCGACGACGTGGGCAGAACGGATACCCACGTCAGTCTTCCCAGGTCACGCCGGGTTGTCCAACAGGAATCGCCGTGGCGTCGATAGGCGAATCCTGTCAGCGCGAGAATCAGGCCGCCGATCCGGGGAGGCTCGTCACCGAGTCGCCGGGTCTGCCGAGGAAATCCGGCAGGGTCGCTCCCGGTACTCGGTGCGCGCGGCGAATCAGCGATGGTCTTCCAGCGCGGTGAGACCGGTCTCCAGCAGTGGGTGCACTGCCGCGCCGATGCTGTCGAAACCCTCACCGACGGTCTGTCCGCGCAGGTAGCGGTAATGCACGCCTTCAAGGATCGCGACCAGCTTGAAGGCCGCGAGCCCTAGATAGAAACCGAAGTTCGACATGTCCCGATCGCTGCGCGCGGTGTAGCGCGCGATGATCTCGGCCTCGGTGAGGAAGCCGGGCGCCTCGCTGGCATCGGCCACTACCGCGCCCCCGACCAGCTGCCCGGCCAGGCGCGCGTAGACGAGCATCAGGGCCAGGTCGGTGAGCGGGTCGCCGAGGGTCGCCATCTCCCAGTCGATCACCGCGACGAGCCGATCCCGCTCGTCGGTGAGCACATTGTCGAGCCGGTAGTCGCCGTGCACGATGCCGACGGCCGATTCGGGCGGCACCGCGGCGGCCAGCCGCGCGTACAGCTCCTGCGCCAGCGGCAGGTCCCTGGTGTACGACGCGTCGAGCTGCTTCTTCCACCGGTGCACCTGCCGCGCGAGGAAACCCGCAGGCCTGCCGAAATCGGCGAGGCCGACCGCGGCGGGGTCGACCGCGTGCAGGTCGGCGAGCGTGTCGACCAGCGCCGCCGAGATCGCCCCTGTGCGTCCCGGTCCGAGTGGGGCGAGCTCGGTGGCCCGCCGGTAGGGGCGGCCCTCCACCCGTTCCATCACGTAGAACGGCACACCGAGGACCTCGGGGTCCTCGCACAGCGCGTACATCGCGGGCACCGGCACCGAGGTCTGCCGCAGGGCCGCCATCACCCGGTACTCGCGGGTCATGTCGTGCGCGGTCGCCAGCACGTGGCCCAGCGGGGGCCGCCGCACGATCCACGCCGTGGCGCCGTCGGTCACCTCGTAGGTGAGATTGGACTTGCCGCCTGCCAGGACCCGGCCGGAGAGGTCAGGGCCCGCGCCGGGGATCGCCGCGCGCAGCCACGGGGTGAACCGCTCGAGCTCGAGCCCGGGAAGCTCGGTGCCGGTGGTCATCATGCCACCACGAGTGCGACGGTCTCGGCCACGCAGACCGGCTTGTCGCCACCCTCGCGCTCGATGACGACTTTGGCGGTGACCAGCTGCCCGCCCGCGACCGGCGCGACCGAAAGCAGCTCGACACCGGCCCTGACCTTGGAGCCGACCGGCACCGGGGCCGGGAATCGCACCTTGTTGGACCCGTAGTTGACGGCCATCTTCACGCCGTCCACCCGGTAGATCTCGCTCACCAGCATCGGGACCAGTGACAGCGTCAGATAGCCGTGCGCGATCGTGGTACCGAACGGCCCCTGCGCGGCCTTCTCGGCGTCGACGTGGATCCACTGGTGGTCACCGGTCGCGTCGGCGAAGGTGTTCACCTGCGACTGGGTCACCTCGTGCCAGTTCGAGTAGCCGACGTGCGCGCCGACGGCGGCCGTCAGCTCGGTGATGCCGTGGAAGGTCCTCATGCCTTCGGCCCTCCCGCTACATAGAGCACCTGTCCTGAGACGAAGCCCGCGCCCTCGCTCGCGAAGAACGACACGGCGTGCGCGATATCGGCGGGAACCCCGGTGCGCGCCACCGGGATCTCCTTGGCCACACCGGCTTTGAAATCCTCGAAGGGGATGCCGATGCGGGCGGCGGTGGCGGCGGTCATCTCGGTCTCGATGAATCCGGGCGCGACGGCGTTGGCGGTGATACCGAACTTGCCGAGCTCGAGCGCGAGGGTCTTGGTGAAGCCCTGCAGGCCCGCCTTGGCCGCCGAGTAGTTGGCCTGGCCACGGTTACCGAGCGCCGAGGTGCTCGACAGGTTGACGATGCGGCCGAAACCGGCCGCGGTCATGTGCTTCTGGGCGGCGCGGGTCATCAGGAACGAACCGCGCAGGTGCACGTTCATCACGGTGTCCCAGTCGTCGACCGACATCTTGAACAGCAAGTTGTCGCGGAGGACACCGGCATTGTTGACCAGCACGGTGGGCGCGCCCAGCTCCTCGGCCACCTGGGCGACGGCGGCTTCGACCGCGGCCTCGTCGGCCACGTCGGCACCGATCGCGATGGCCTTGCCGCCTGCGGCCTCGATCTCGGCGACGACCGGCTTACCGGCATCGGCGTTCAGATCGAGCACGGCCACGGCCATCCCGTCGGCGGCGAGGCGGCGGGCGACGCCGGCGCCGATCCCGCGCGCGGCACCGGTGACGATGGCGGTCCTGGTGTTACTCATGGGAATTCTCCTTCTCGCGGGTGATGGTTCAGACGCCGCCGGTCAGCGTGATGCCGCCGTCGAGGACGAGCAGCTGCCCGGTGATCCAGCCGGCGTCGGGCGACAGCAGGAACGCCACCGCTCCGGCGATATCCTCCGGCACACCGAGCCGCTTGAGCGGGTAAGTCGCGGAAAGCTGTTCTTCGCGTCCCTCGTACAGGGCGGTGGCGAACTTCGTCTTCACCACGGCCGGTGCCACCGCGTTGACCCGGATGTCCGGGCCGAGCTCGACGGCGAGCTCCTGGGTGATGTGGGTGAGCATCGCCTTGCTTGCGCCGTAGAAGCCGATGCCGGGCGCAGGCTTCACACCCGCCACCGAGGACACGTTGACCACCGCGCCACCGTGCTCGCCCATCCACCGCTTGTGTACCTGCTGGGTCCACGACAGCGAGCCGAGACAGTTCACCTCGACGATCTTGCGGGCGGCGTCGAGATCGAGCTCGATCATCGGGCCGTAGACCGGGTTGATGCCGGTGTTGTTGACCAGCAGGTCGGCGCTGCCGAAGGTGGCCACGGCGCGCTCGACGGTGTCGATCTGGTGGGCCACGTCGTCGGAACGCCCGGCCACACCGAGCGCGTGCTCGGCACCACCGAGCTGCCCGACGGCCGCGTCGAGGGCGTCCTTCTTGCGCGCGGTGATGACGACCTTCGCACCCTCGTCCACCAGCCGCTGCGCGATGCCGAGGCCGATTCCGCGGCTGGCCCCGGTAACGATCGCGGTCTTGCCCGCGAACCGGCCGGTCACGACAGCCGCTCCAGCACCATGGCCATACCCTGGCCGCCGCCGACGCACATCGTCTCCAGTCCGAACTGCTTGTCGTGGTAGCGCAGCGAATGGATGAGCGTGCTCGTGATCCGCGCGCCGGTCATGCCGAACGGGTGGCCGATCGCGATGGCGCCACCGTTGACATTGAGCTTGTCCTCTGGGATGCCGAGTTCACGGGCCGAGCCGAGCACCTGTACCGCGAACGCCTCGTTGATCTCGACCAGATCGATGTCGTCGATGCTCAGCCCGGCCCGGCGCAACGCCTGCTTACTCGCCTCGACCGGGCCGAGGCCCATGATCTCCGGCGACAGGCCGGACACGCCGGTGCTGACGACCCGCGCCAGCGGGGTGAGGCCGAGCGCCCTGGCTTTGGTGTCGGACATGATCACCAGCGCGGCGGCGCCGTCGTTGAGCGCGCAGCAGTTGCCCGCGGTGACGGTGCCGTCGGGGCGGAACACCGGCTTCAGCTGGCTCACCGCCTCCAGGGTGACCCCGGCGCGCGGGCCGTCGTCGGCGGCGACCACGCTGCCGTCGGGCAGGGTGACCGGGGTGATGTCGGTGGCCCAGAAGCCGTTGGCGATCGCCTTCTCGGCCAGGTTCTGCGAGCGCACCCCGAACGCGTCCTGCTCGGCGCGGGTGATGCCGGTGTGCTGGGCGACGTTCTCTGCGGTCTGGCCCATGGCGATGTACACATCGGGCAGCGTGCCGCCCGCCCGCGGGTCGGTCCAGGTCGCGGCTCCGCCCTCGGCACGCTGCGCGGTCCTGGCCACGGCATCGGCGAAGATCGGGTTCTGGGTGTCGGGCATGCCGTCGGCGTTGCCCTTGACGAAGCGGCTCACCGTTTCGACACCCGCGCTGATGAACACGTCGCCCTCGCCTGCCTTGATGGCGTGCAGGGCCATCCGGGTGCTCTGCAAGCTCGACGAGCAGTAGCGATTGACCGTGGTGCCCGGCACCGCGTCGAGCCCGGCCAGCACCGCGACGACCCTGGCGATGTTGAAGCCGGATTCGCCCGCGGGCTGCCCGCAGCCGAGCACCAGGTCCTCCACCTCGGCGGGGTCGAGGGCCGGCACCTGCGCCATGGCCGCACGGACCATCTGGACAGTCAGGTCGTCGGGACGCATCTCCTTGAGCGAGCCCTTCCCCGCGCGCCCGATCGGGGAGCGGGCAGCGGCGACGATCACGGCTTCCGGCATGGAAACTCCTTCGGTAACTAAGCGCTTGCTTAGGTGTGTATAGTGCAGGAGGTCACACCGGCCCGTCAAGTACCGCACCGTGACCAACCGTGTTATCCACATCACGACCGCCCGGGTCCGGTGCGGTATTCCCGCAGCGAGATAATGGCGTCCGACATGACCGAAACCACCGAACTTCGCGGTGACTCCACCCGCGCACGCCTGCTAGAGGCCGCCGTGGCCGCCTTCGCGGAGAAGGGCTTCAACGGCACAACCACCCGCGACATCGCCGCTGCCGCAGGCATGAGCCCGGCCGCGGTGTACGTGCATCACAAGTCCAAAGAAGAGCTGCTGTACCTGATCTCGCGCTCGGGACACCAGGCGGTCGTCGAGCTCGTCGAGAACGCGGCTCGCTCCTCGCCCGATCCGGCGACCGCGCTACGCGCGGTGATCCGCGCCTTCGCCGCTCACCACGCGCGCGGGCACACCGGCGCCCGCATCGTGAACTACGAGCTGGCCGCCCTGACACCCGAGCACCACGCCGAGATCCGCACACTGCGCCAGCGCATCGACCGCGAGATCCGCGAACTCGTCGAGCGTGGCGTCGCCGAGGGTGTCTTCGATGCCCCCGACCCGAGGATGGCCTCGGTGGCCCTGCTCTCGCTCGGGATCGATATCTCCCGCTGGTACCGCGACGAGGGTGACTGGTCCCCCGAGGACATCGGCGAGGCCTACGCGGAGATGGCTCTGCGCATCGTCGGCGCGCGCTGACCGGCCGGTGATTCGCGGCCCCGCGCCGCTGTGATCGACGCGACCGATCCGGGTACCCGCGTTGGACTTGCGGCCCTGTCGCGCGCCGCATCGCGATGGCAGGATGAGCCACGGGAGTTGGCTGATCTACCCGGAGCGATACCGCAGCATGACCGAGACCCGCACCCCCCGACCGACTCGAACCCCCCGCGCCGCAGGCGATGATCTCGGCAATGCCTGGCTCATCGTGATCGCGGTGGCGATCGGCGCCACGCAGCTGTTTCTCGTTCCGCTGGTGTTGCTGCCGCTGCACCCGGCGCTCGGCTGGATCCTGGTGCCGCTCGCCCTGACGACCACCCCGTTCTGGTCCCTCATCCACGAGGCCATCCATGGTGCGCTGCTGCGGGATCGGACCCGCAACGACCGCGCCGGGCGGCTGCTCGCGGTGTGCTATGGGTCGCCGTTCGCCATGCTCAAGGCCGGTCATCTGCTGCACCATCGATACAGCCGGACCAGGGAACGCGCCGAGATCTACGATCCAGCCCACACCACCTGGCGCGGTGCCGCACCCGCGTTCTACCTGACCCTGCTCGGTGGCCTCTATCTGCTCGAGGTGATCGCGCTGCTGCTCGCGGTACTGCCCGCGCGGCTGATCCGGGCGCTCGCGCGGCGGGTGGAGGCACCCGATTCGGTCGGCGGCCTGCTACTCGAACGTATCGCCGAGCCGAAGGTGCTGGCCAGGTTCCGCACCGACGCGCTGCTGATCGTCACCGTGCACGCCGCCGCCTTCCTGGCCTACGGCCCGCACGGCTGGATGCTGCTCGCCGCGATCGGCGCCCGCGCCCTGATCATCTCGTTGTCCGACAACGCCTACCACTACGGCACAGACCTGAACGCACCACGCGAAGCGATGAACCTGCGCCTACCCCGCACGCTCGAACACTTCGCCCTCAGTTTCAATCTGCACGACGTCCACCACCGCAACCCCGGCCTGCGCTGGTACGAACTGCGCGCCCGCTTCCGCACCGAGGGCGGCCACTATCATCTCGGCTGGTTCGGCGCGGTGGCCAGGCAGTTCCGCGGCCCGATCCGGCTGCCCTGAGCTGGTACCTACCGGCAAACCCGCGCGGCTGACGGGCAGGAGGTCAGCGTGCCGCGGAACCCAGGGCGCCGACGATGGGGTCGTAGGCCCAGTTCAGCATGCGTTCGGCATCGTTCTTGGCCTCGACGCTGCTGGTGTCGGAGCTGTGCAGGACGACGCCGACGAGGGGGATGCCCGCGCGGACGGTTTCGAAGAGCAGGCAGTGGCCCGCGGCGTTGGTGTTGCCGGTCTTGATGCCGATGGTGCCCGGGTATTCGCGGAGCAGGCGGTTGGTGGTCGACCAGTGGTGCTCGCGGTTGGCCGCACCGGCGGGAACGACGAAGTCGCGGGCGGCGACGATCTCGCGGAACACCGGCAGGGCCATCGCGCGCACGCCGAGGGCGACGAGGTCGGCGGGGGTGGAGAAGGTGGCGTGGTCGGTGGGGTACGGCAGGCCGCTCGGGTCGGCGAAATGCGTATTGCCCAGACCCATCACGCGGGCGGTGTCGTTCATCCTGGCGAGAAAGCCCTGCTGCCCCGGTCCGTACGCTTCGGCGAGCGCGTAGGCGGCATCGCAGCCCGAGGGCAGCAGCAGCCCGTACAGCAGCTGCCTGCCGGTGAGCACCTCCCCCGCCGCGAGGCCCGCGGTGCTGCCGTTGTGCCCGGCGCAGTAGCCCGCGGCCTCGGCGGGCACGGTGACCGGCCGTTCGAGATCGTTGCTCGCGATGACTACGACGGCCGTCATGACCTTGGCGATGCTGGCGATCGGCAGCCGGGTGTGCGCCTCGCGTGACCACAGCACGGTGCCGGTGAGACCGTCGGCCAGCGCCGCACCCTGGGCCCGCAGGCCGTCGGGTCCAGTGGCGGTCCACGGTAGCTGGGTGCGCACCGCGCTCGCGGTGGGAGCCGCGGCGGCGATGCCGTGACCAGCCGAAACGAGCAGGACGCACGCGATGGCCACATGCAACACCCTGGCAAATGTCCGCATGACCGCCATTCTGGCGCACATCGGCGCCGACCTGCGGGATTTGGCGGCCGCCGCGTCGTGCACCGCGGCGCCGGAGTCTGCCAGACTGGCGGCATGATCGAGCGTAGTGAGCGAATCAGGTGCCGATGCGCGGCACTCGTGCCGCAGCCCGGCGAGGCGGCGGTATGAGCGGCGCGGACGCCGAGGCGGGCAGCTACGTCGAGGCCGGGGAGTTCCGGCGCGATACCAACTACATCACCACGCGGATCACCGCCGACGGCCGCGACGGATATCCCGTCGAGACCGGCCGGTATCGGCTGGTCGCCGCGCGTGCCTGTCCGTGGGCCAATCGCACGCTGATCGTACGCAGACTGCTCGGCTTGGAACCGGTTCTGTCGCTCGGTCTGTGCGGACCCACCCACGACAAGCTCAGCTGGACCTTCGATCTCGATCCCGGCGGTGTGGACCCGGTCCTCGGTATCCACCGATTGCGCGACGCCTACCTGGCCAGGTTCCCCGACTATCCGCGCGGGATCACCGTGCCCGCGCTGGTCGAGGTGCGGACCGGGCAGGTCGTCACCAACGACTACGCGCAGATGACGCTGGACTTCGCCACCGAGTGGACCGCCCACCATCGTCCCGGCGCGCCGCAACTGTATCCGCAACCGCTGCGCGCGGAGATCGACGAGATCAATCGGGAGGTGTTCCGCGACATCAACAATGGCGTCTACCGCTGCGGTTTCGCCGGCTCGCAGGACGCCTACGACGCCGCCTATGCCCGGCTCTTCGCCGCGCTCGACCGGATCAGCGAGCGGCTACGCGACCGGCGTTACCTGGTCGGCGACACCATCACCGAGGCCGATGTGCGGCTGTTCACCACCCTGGTCCGCTTCGATGCCGTGTACCACGGCCACTTCAAGTGCAATCGCGGCAAGCTCACCGAGATGCCGGTGCTGTGGGCCTACGCGCGCGACCTGTTCCAGACGCCCGGTTTCGGCGACACCATCGACTTCGGGCAGATCAAGGAGCATTACTACATGGTGCACCGGGATATCAATCCCACCGGCATCGTCCCCGCCGGACCGGACCTGTCGAACTGGCTCACTCCGCACCACCGCGAACAGCTCGGCGGCCGCCCGTTCGGTGAGGGCACCCCACCCCCACCACCCCGGCCTGCCGAACAGGTCCCCGCGCTGTCCTGAGCCGGGTTCAGCGCTGACGCCAGCTCAGCGGTCCCGGCAGATCGACGCTGTTCTTCCTGGTGCGGGAGTTCCAGCTCCACGGCCCGATCTTGAAGCCCCACGAGGACAGGCCGTTCTGGGTGAAATTGAACTTCAGCGGGCCGAAGGACTTGCGCTGACGGAACCTGATGGGCATACCGAGCCTTCCTGAATCGCTCCAAGCAGGATAGCCGATCCGGTTGCGTCCCATGCCTTTCGACGACCGCTGATTAGGCCGGCCGAGAGCGGGCATCACGTCGGCAGGACACCGTCGACGAAAGGAGCTCCGCGATGACCTCGCCGGAGGACCGCTTCCCCGACACCGCTCGCACCGCACGCCCGCACGCGGGTGAATCCATCGAGGACGTGCGCAACTGGCCCGGTCTGATCCTGGCCGCGATCGGGCTGGTGTTGCTCGGCCTGACCCTGACCGCCGCGGGATACGGCTTCGCGGGCTGGGCCGTCGTCGCAGGCCTGGCCTGCGCGGCGTGCCTACTGACCGGGATCGGACTCGTCGTCGCCGAGCACCGCCGGGTCAGGGAGCGTGCCGGAAACCGTCGCTGAGCCGGACGCGGGGTGCGGCAGACCACGCGCCGCACCCGGCCGCCGTCACCGTGCCCGCGCCGGGTCGGCCAGCGCCTGCTCGCGCAGACCGGCGAGTGTGCGGGCAAGGATGCGCGATACCTGCATCTGTGAGACGCCGAGCCGCGCCGCGATCTCGCTCTGGGTCAGATTCTCGTAGAAACGCATGACCAGGACCTCCCGCTCTTCGGCGGGCAGCGCGGCGATCAGCGGGCGGACGGCGATCGCGTCCTCGGTGAGCTGGTAGCAGGGTTCCTCGGCACCGAGGACTTCGGTGATCGCGGGGGTGGCGTTGTCCCGGTCGTCGTCGGTGATGCCGTCGATGGAATTGGTCTGATATCCGTTGCCCGCGACGAGCGTCCGGGTGATCTCGGCGAGTTCGACGCCGAGTTCCTCGGCGAGCTCGCGCGCATTCGGGATCCGGCCGAGCCGCTGCGAGAGCTCTTCGGTGGCCGGCCCGATGCGCAGCTGAATCTCCTTGAGCCGCCGCGGCACATGCACCGCCCAGGTGCGGTCGCGGAAATGCCTGCGGACCTCGCCCATGATCGTGGGGATCGCGAACGACAGGAACGAGGAGCCACGGCTGACGTCGTAGCGGTCCACCGCGAGCACCAACCCGACCCGGGCGGTCTGTTCCAGGTCGTCGAACTGTTCGCCGCGGCCGGTGAACTTGCGGGCGATATGGTCGGCCAGCGGCAAGCCGAGATCGATGATGTGGGCGCGCAGCGCGGCGTGTTCGTCGCCTGGTGGGGTGTCGCGCAGCTTCTCGAACCAGGGCTCGATGTTGTCGTAGCTGTCGCCGCGCGAATGTGTTCGTACTTCCTCGGTCATCGCCAGGTGCCTCGCTTCCGGGCGGGAGTCGGATACCGGTTGGGTACCCATTCGCCCTCGATCCGATACCCCGTGTTCGGACCGATCGCCGATTCAGGCGGCAGCGGGCCCCGGCGCGCGCCGGATCCAGCCGAAGGCGACCGTCGTCGGATAGCCGTCCTGAGCGGAGTCGAACGCACCGTATTCGGTATGCAAGGCATCGGTCAGGGTGGCGACCACATGCCAACCGAAGGCGTCCTCGTCGATGCTCGCCGGACCGCGGGCCGAGGTGCTGATCCGGGCGCCGAGCGCCCCCTCGCCCGCGGTGAACGCGCAGTCGATCAGCGCACCCGGAACGGCGACCAGTACCAGGGCGGTCACCACCTCGTCGACGGCCAGCAGCAAATCGGTCACCTCGTCGAGGGCGAAACCCTCGACGAGCAGGACCGTCTCGGCGAGGGCGTGAGCCATGGCGAGCTGACCGAGTTCGGCAGGCACCTGGAACCCGACCGTGCGCGTCCGAGGCGCGGTGTCACGATCATCTGCCCACACGCCGCCTCCCCGACTCACCGCCACCGCTGGGACGCAGAATACCCAGCGCGCCTGCCCGCACGCCTGCCGGTCATCGCGGATTGCCCGTGGATTCGGGATGATCCGGCGGAGTTCCCCGGAACTTCCGGACCAGGATCACCGCGGCGACCACAACGACCAGCGCGATCAGTATCAGAATCTCCATATCCCGCGCGTACCCGCACCGGCGCCGGGCAATCGCCGTTCGGCTACCCGCGCACCGCGGGACCGCGGCATCGGTGTGCCCACCACCGGCGACCGGAGCCGGCGGACCGTCCGGGTGGTGGCCGACACATGATCGCCACGGCGGGCGCCGTTTGTCCGGCACCGGCCCGGGTACCGCCGTCCTGGGTCCACCGGACGGCCCACGGCCACCGCTGGTGGCCGAGCGATCTGACGGAAGGAATACCACATGAGCCTGGCGGACAAAGCGAAGAACAAGGCCGAGGAGCTCGCGGGAAAGGCCAAGGAGGCCGCGGGTAAGGCCACCGAGGACAAGGATCTCGAGAACGAAGGTCGTGGCGAACAGGTGAAGTCGAACCTGAAGGACGCAGGCGAGAAGGTCAAGGACGCCTTCCGCGACTGACCGGTGCGCCGGGCCGGGCGATGGCGGCATCGCCCGGCCCTCCCATGTCCGGGCCGCTCAACCGGTGAAGCCGGTCAGCGGCCACCCACCCGCGGCGAGTTTCGCGGCCACCTGACGCAGTTCGGCATCGTTCGGCTCGGAGTGGGTGACCTGTGCGATGGCTGCTTCGACCTGTTGGCGATCCACCGCGTCCGGCCGTTCGGCGAGTAGCTTTCCGAGGATCTGATGCAGTTCGTGCTCGTTGAGCGAGCGCTTGAGCAGGGCCAGCAACGGGATATAGTCCTTGGGCGGTACACCGTCGGGGTAGCCGCCGCGCAGCCAGCCGAGGATCTGCGTCAGCAGGTTGTCGTTGTGGTCGGATTCAGACATCGCCGCACTCCTATCTCTCGACCAGTGTCGGGTAGATGTTCTCGAAGCTCACCCGCAAGCCGAATCCCGAGGCCACGATGACCGTGATGCCGAGTATCACGGCGACGATCACGGCAGCGAACATGACGACCGCGAGCACGGTGCCGAGCGGGTTCGGCCGGTGGGTGGTGCCGTCGGTGGCCTCGTAGCCGTTGCCGATCGCCGCGCCGCGCACGCCGACCGCGAACAGCGCGGGCAGCCCGGCCCCGAGCAGCAGCCCGACGAGCAGGACTCGCCAGACCGATTCGAGAACGAGTTTCAGAGTTTCCATGCTTCGGACCTCGCGATGGTGTCGGCGGACGGTGCGGCGGGATCTGGCTCGCCCTCCCAGTCCGCGTTGACGTTGGTGTGGTCTACCTTCTGCTGCTGTGCGCGCAGGTACATGTATCCGGCCAGGCCGCACAGGATCGCGAACGCGACGAGCGGGCCGGCCAACGTGGGGATCTTCGCGGCGATCACCCACATCAGGGCACCGAACAGGCCCGCCGCGGGCAGGGTGATGACCCAGGCCGAGACCATGCGCAACGCGACGTTCCAGCGCACCCGCCCACCGGGCTTGCCGACGCCGGAACCGAGGATCGAGCCGGTGGCGACGTGGGTGGTCGACAGCGCGAAGCCGAGATGACTGGACGCGAGGATGATGGTCGCCGACGAGGATTCGGCGGCCATACCTTGCGGCGAGCTGATCTCGACCAGGCCTTTGCCGAGCGTGCGGATGATCCGCCAGCCCCCGAGGTAGGTGCCTGCCGCGATCGCGACGGCGCAGGCCACCTTCACCCACAGCGGCACCGCCTGCGTGTCGTGCCACGCGAAGAAGCCGGTCGAGTCGGGTGTGCCTGCGCTGTAGCCGATCAGGGCGAGCGTGATCACGCCCATCGTCTTCTGCGCATCGTTGGTGCCGTGCGCGAGCGAGACCAGCGAGGCACTGCCGATCTGCCCCCACCGGAATCCGGCCTCGGTGAACCGCACCGCCACGCCTGCCACGATCCGGAAGATCGCGAAGGTGCCGACCGCGGCGACGATGCCCGCGATCACCGGCGAGAACAGCGCGGGCATGATCACCTTCCCGATCACGCCGTCGAGTTTGCCGTGCCCGATCCACACCACGCCGGCGCCGGAAACCAGCGCGGCACCGATCATGCCGCCGAACAGCGCGTGCGAGCTCGAACTCGGCAGGCCGAGCAGCCAGGTCAGCAGATTCCAGATGATGCCGCCGATCAGACCGGCCATCACGATGATCAGCAACGCGCGGCCGTGGTCCGCGGTGAACTCCGCCTTCGGTGAACCGTCCGGATTCTGGATCTTGATCACCGCGTTGGTCACGGTGAGGGCGACCTCGACCGACAGGAAAGCACCGACAAGGTTCAGCAGCGCGGACACCGTGACGGCGGTCTTCGGCTGCAACGCACCGGTCGCGATGGAGGTTGCCATCGCATTGCCGGTGTCGTGGAAGCCGTTGGTGAAATCGAAGGCGAGTGCCGTGACGATCACCAGTATCAGGATGACCAGTTCGCTGTTCACCGCGCACATTGTGCCCGGTGCCACGGCGCGTCCGGCACGCCGGGGCGGGGCCGATGCCTGCCCGCGTCAGTGCTCGGCGGTCGCGGGTTCGGGGAGTCGCAGCGTGATCGCGGCCAGGAGCAGGGCGACGGCGGCGACGGCGGCGGTCATGGTGATGCTGCCGCCGAGGGTGTGGGCGCTGAAGAAGATCGTCGTGAGGACGGTGAGGCCGACGGCGTTGCCGATCTGCTCCACGGTCGGCAGCACACCGGAGGCCTCCGCCATGAGGTCGGGCGCCAGACCGGAGAGCATGATCGGCTGGAGCTGGATGCCGAAGACGCCGACGCCGACGCCGGACAGGAACACCGGTCCCGCCACGAGCAGGGCGTTCGGGTGGCCCGAGGTGAGGTACAGGTAGATCGCGCCCGCGGCCAGACAGCCGCCGTAGCAGGCCATCCCGGCGGCCAGCGCGCGAACACCCCAGCGCCGCACCAGGATCAGCGACGCGACGGCTCCGGTTCCGGCGCCGAGGGCGAACAGCGTCATCACCAGACCGGTCACCAGCGGCGAATAGCCGAGGACGTCCTGCAGGGTGATCGACGCGGCGAAGACGAACGCGGTGAACAGGCCGAAGAAGGCGCCCACGAGCACCGACCCGATCCGGAACCGGCGGTCGGCGAACAGGTCGAGCCGCACCAGCGGGTCCGCACGGCGCCGCTGATGGATCAGGAAGACCGCGGTGGTCGTCAGCCCGGCGCCGAGCAGCGCGACGAGGTGGGGACGCCAGCCGTACTGCTGGATCTCCGACAGCGCGTAGATCAGCGCGAACAACCCGCCTGCCGAGAGCACCACCCCGCCGAGATCCAAGCGCTGTGTCTGCCCGGAGCGGCCCATCCGCAGATAGCGCCACGCCAGCACGAACGCGAACACCCCGACGGGCAGATTGATCAGGAACACCGAACGCCACCCGAGCCCGAGCGGATCGACGGTGAGCAGCACCCCGCCCGCGATCGGCCCGAGCATCCCGGCGAAGCCGGCGATGCCACCGTAGAGCGCGAACACCAGCGGATGCCGTTCCCGCGGGAACCCGGCGGTGAGGATCGCGATCGTCTGCGCGGCCATCCCGGCGCCAGCCGCGCCCTGCACGATTCTGGCCAGCACCAGTTCCGTAGCCCCACCGGCGGTTCCGCACCACAGCGAGGCGGCGGTGAAGGCGGCGACCGCACCGAGGAACATCGCCCGCCTGCCCACCATCGCGCCGATCCTGGCGGCGGGGAGCAGAGTGATCGCGAAGGCCAGTGAATACCCCGAGATCACCAGGAGCTGCGCCGACCTGGACGCCCCGAGATCGGCGGTCAGCGCGGGCAGCGCCGTGTTGACGATCGTCACGTCGATCATCTGCAGGAAAACCGCGATCAAGCACGCAGCGAAGGCCAGCCAGGCCCGATACTCCGCGCGCAGCCGGGCCGAGGCGGTGGCGACGGTCATGCGCGCAGCTCCATCACCGCGCGCGGCGCGGACAGCGACAGCTGGGTCGGGAAGGTCATCCGCACCAGCCGGTGCGGCGCCTCCTGTTCGAAATGCGCGACGAACGGTGGCAGCACGGAGCCGATCACCTTGTCCAGCAGGGAGTTCACCTGCGCGAAGCCGGGCCGCATCCGCACCTGCCAGCAGGGCACCGACCCGGCGGGCACCTCGACGGTGGACTGCTTCTCGACCCTGGCGATCAGCGGCCAGTGCACCGAGAACGCCAGCCACACGTGCACCGTCTCCACCAATCCCTCGGCGAAATCCAGTCCACGCAACAGGGTCAGCCCGCCCGCGATGGGCATCACGTTCAGCGGGAAGGGCGCGGGGGCGCCGCCGAATTGCAGGTGCATCGTGTCGATGAACGCGGCTTCCTCGCGGGAGACGACAGTGCCGCCGCTGCGGGTCTCGGCGCGGTAGTGCTCGGCGCGCAGCCGACCGCCGATCCGGCCGAAGCGCTGTTCGATGGTCATGGTGAGATCGTTGTCGCCGAGTGGGCCGCTCGGGCGGGCGTCGAGTGTCGTCCGGTAGCCACCCTTTTCGCGAGCGACATGGTGGGCCATCTCGAAACCCGGTGCCTGGCCGAGCAATCCGACGGTGTAGACCGACTTCTCGCCGTCGGGGATGAACGGGTCACGGAACGCGGTGTGCACGTGCGACACCTCCAGGTGAGATCGATTCGGCCGTGATGGCGAGGAACGCCGAGCGCATGGCGCTGAGATAGCGGTCAACCGACTCGTGCGCGACGGTGGTGTCGGGGTAGATCACGCTCAACGTGGTGCCGCTCGGCAAGCGGTTGATCCAGATCAGCGCCTCCTCGGAGGCAGCCCGGTTGGCGAACACGCCCGCGGAGACCTCGTCGAAGAGCTCGTGCCCGGCGAAGTCGCGAGCGTCGATGAACGAGATCATCGGCGTCACCCAGCCGGGTTCGACCTTGATCTCGGAGTCGGCGGGCAGCAGGTCGAGCACCCGGTGAAACGAGGTGGGCGCCAACAGGAGTCCGTTGTCGTAGGCGTGCTGGGCGAGCTTGATCACCCGAGTGGCGGGAGTGCGCGGGCCGAGCGGGAAGGCCACCGGCACGAGGGTGACATACCAGCCGACGGAGTTGTTCTCGGCCGCCGACGTGCGGGTGCTCAGCGGCGTCATGCCGAAGTAGTAGTCGGTGCCGGTGAGTTCGCGTTCGGTCAGCGCGGCCGCGGCGAAAACCCCACCGGCGAAGTCGGCGCCGGTGGCGCGGCACACCTGTTCGAACCGCTCGCCCTGGTCGGGGTCGAGCAGTTGGAGGGTCCGGTGGGCGCTGCGGTGATAGCCGTCGGTGCCGGTGCCGAGGTCGAGCGGGAACGACGGCAACCGGTTGTCGTTGCCTCGCACCAGCTCCAGCCATTTGCGCACGCCGGGCGAGGCGAGGGTGAGCTGGTCGCTGAGCGCCCGTTCGGCCACGCAGTAGTCCAGGTAGCTGGCAGCGGGTGCGGGCGGTTCCAGCTCCCCCCACATCTCGGCCGCGTACAGGTGGGCGAAATCCACAGCCGACAGGTACTGGCCGAGGCCGTCGGTGTGCAGATGGTCGACGGCCAGATACACCGTGGTGGAGTCGCCGTGTTCGATGGCGCCGAAGGTGAAGCAGTCCCAGTCGAACGGGCCGGGCGTGGTCTTCTCCACGTGGGTGCGGATGGCTTCGGGGTTGTCGATCCGCCCGTAGTCGACCGGCTGGAAGTCGATGTCGGCCTCCGGCACCAGGTGGCGGCGCACCGTGCCGCCGGCGTCGATGTCGAACCAGGTGCGGAAGGTGTTGTGCCGCATCAGAAATTTGTGGATCACCCGAGTCATCGCGGCCCGGTCCAGTTGCCCGGTGGGCAGCCGGGCGGTGACCAGGCACAGTCCGGAGAACCGGAAGTCGGCGGCGGAGTGCCGGTCGGCCAGCCGCAGATACTGCTCCTGTTGCAGCGACGGTGGCGCCGGGTGCACCGGCGCCGTCGCCGCGCGGCGGGACGATTCCGGGGTGGCGAACCAGGTCACCAGCCTGCCCGGTGCCGGTTCCCATTCGTCGATGAGTCCGAAGTCGACCACTGTCGTTGCTCCACTTCCGAATTCGAGGATCAGTGCGCCGCGGCCAGCGTCTTGTCCGCGGCGGGTTCGGCCGATGCCTGCGGTTGCGCGGGGGCGAGGTCGGGCAGCGGCGTCGCGGCCTCCGGCTCGTGGGCCAGGATCAGTTCCGCGACCTTGGGCCCGGCCTGTTCCAGGCTGAACGAGCGGCCCATCTGCAGTGACATCAGGTCGATGCCGAGCGTCTTGGTGACGCGGGCACCGAGCTCCACCGCCATCAGCGAATCGAGGCCGAGTTCGGGGACGGGCACGGTCATGTCGATCGACTCGACCGGCACACCCATCACCACGGCCAGCTCCTCGGCCATCTTGCGGGCGATGTGGGGTCCGCGCTTCGGCTCGTCCATGGCGGCCAGTTCGCTACGGAGCCGGGCCAGCTCGGAGGTGTCCTTGGCCGCGGCCTTGGCCAGGCCCGCGGTGCGGCCGGTGCGGGTGAGCTGCGGGAAGGTGCCGGTGAGTTTGGCCCAATCGGTGGGGATGATCGCGGCCCTCGTGACGCCGAGTCGCAGCGTCTGTTCCAGGTAGGCGGTGGCGTCGGCCATGTCGATCGGGCCGAAACCGACCAGGTCCAAGTACTTTTCGGCGGTCTCGTCGGCGGCCATGCCGCCGGTGGCACCGGAGAGGTGACCCCAGCCGACGCACAGCGCCCGCTCCCCTGCCCGCGCCCACTGTTCGGCCAGCGTCTCCACCGCGACATTGGCGGCGCAGTAGTTGTACTGGCCGTAGATGCCGTACATGGAACCCCCGGAGGAGCACAGCACGAACATGTCCAGGTCGATGCCCGCGTCGGCGACGGCCTGGTGCACCACCTGCGCACCGTGCACCTTCGGCCGGTACACCCGGTCGAGCTCGTCGAGTGTCATGGCGGAGACCCGGTTGTCGGCCACCGCGCCGGCGGCGTGGAACACCCCTCGCAAGGGATGCTCCGGCCCGTGCGCCCTGGCGATCACGGCGGCGACGGCGGCGGGATCGGTGACGTCGACGAGTTCTTCGACCACCTCGATGCCGAGTGTCCGCCAGGCTGCCAGCTGGCGCACCGCCGTCTCGGTCGTCGCACCGCCGCGGCCGAGCAGCACCAGCCTGCGGGCACCGCGCAGCGCCAGCCAGCGGCCGATCGCCAGGCCGAAACCACCGAAGCCGCCGGTGATCAGATAGCTTCCGAGACTGTCGATGTCGAGGTCGGGCAGGCCGGGGCGCACTTCGGGTTCGGGGCCGTCGATCCGCAACGCGATCCGGGTCGGCCGGGACGAGCGCAGCGTCTCCTCGAACGCCTTGCTCACCTCGGCGGTCTCGTACAGCTGGTAGGGCAGCGGGGTGTAGGTGCCCTCGGTGACCTTCTCGAACACCCGCTCGAGCAGCCGGGCCAGCCGTTGCGGACGCACCGCGACCAGGCGGTCGAGGTCCATCGAGTAGTAGGCGAGGTTCTTGTCGAAGTTCGCCAGCTCCAGCAGCCCGCCGGTGTAGATGTCGGCCTTGCCGACCTCGACGATGCGGCCGAATTCCGCGACGGCGTTGAAGTTCTGCCGCAGGATCTCCCCGGGCGCACTGCTGATCACCACATCGGCGCCGACTCCGCCGGTGAGGGCGAGCACGTCGTCGACGAAGTTCAGCGACCGCGAATGTACCGCGTGGTCGGCGCCCATCGCCAGCACGTGCTCGCGCCGCTCCGGTGTACTCGCGGTGCCGATGATGCGGGCACCGCACGCCTTGGCCACCTGGATCGCGGCCGTGCCGACACCGCCCGCCGCACCGTGGATGAGCACGGTCTCCCCCGGTTCGAGCCGGGCCAGATCGAGCAGCGCGTACTCGGCGGTGCCGAAGGCGATGGTGCTCGTGCAGTGGCCCGGGTCGGTGTCGGGCGGCAGCGCGACCACCAATTGCCGGTCCACCACGGCGAATCGGCGCATCATGCCCTTGGCGGCGACCGCGACCAGCGCACCCACCTCGACGTCGGTGACACCGGGTCCGACCCGCACCACGGTGCCGACGCCTTCCATCCCCGGCACGGTGCCGAAGTAGGTGGGGGCGAGTTCGCGCTCGCCGAGCAGTCCGATGATCTTGAGCGGGTCCTTGTAGTTCAGGCCGATCACCGCCATCCTGACCTCGAGTTCGCCGGGGCCGGGGGCCGGGCGCTCGCAGGCCCGCCAGCCCACCTGCGACAGCAGCCTGGTGCGCGGCACGTCGAGGGCGAAGTTGGCTTCGGGGTCGGTGAGCGGACGGGCGGTATCGAGTTCCTCGAGGCGCTCCGGCAGCGGTTTGGTGACCACCGGCACCCAGCGTCTGCCATCGCGCAACACCACCTCGTCGCAGTTGTCGGCCGTGAACGCGCCCGGCACGGCCAGCTCGGCGACCAGGTCGGCGATCGCGGTGTCGGGGGTGGTGTCGATGAGGCGCCACCGCAACGGAGTCTGCTCGTTGAGCAGGACGCGCCGCGCGCCTGCCAGCGCGGCCTGGCGGGGATCGGGTGTCCCGGTGCTGTCCGGCAGCGCGAACGCGCGCTCGGTGACCAGGGTGGCGTGCGCGTTGCCGTCGCCGAAGACCGATTGCGGCGCAGCGCCTTCCACGGGCGGATCGACGAACTCGTCCACGGTCACCGCGATGCGCTTGAGCGCCCACAGGAACGCCACATCGTCGGTGACCGTGCCCGCCACCACGCACACGTGCAGCCGGGTGTCCGCCGGACGTTCCCGCAACCGGGCGAGCAGGCCCTGTTCGAGCGCCGGATCGTCGGGGTGGGCGACATAGACCTGGGCCTGTGGCAGCGCGGCCGCGATGCCGAGCGCGTGGTGGCTTTCGCCGAGTTCCACGATCAGCGTCGCCGCCGGGCCGGCGTCGGCGAAGGCGGCGGGGTCGATCGGGTCGCGCTCCTCCATGGTGTCGGCGTAGTAGAAGTCGGCCATCCGGTGCATCGGGTCGTCACCGGGTTTGAGCGCGCCGATCTGCAGGCCGGTGAGCCGGGCGACCAGGTTGCGGTCGGCGTCGAGCAGGTCGACGTCGGCGCGCAGCCGGGCTTTCGGGTCCTTGCGCGCGACCACGGTGATCGTCTCGGGCAGTTCGGCGAGCAGCCGCACCGCGGTGACCCCGACCGGCACCATGATGCCTTCGGTGATCCGCTCGTCGGCGAACAGCATGGCCGCGCACTGCATGGCGGCATCGACGACGGCGGGGTGGGCCAGGTGACCGGAGTCCGCGGCGATGCTGCCGTCGACGGTGGCGAGCACGACGTCCTTGCCGACCCGGACCGAGGTGACCCGCCGGAACGACGGGCCGTACTTCAGGCCCGCCGCCGCCAGCCCGGCGTAGAACATGGCGGGATCGATGTCGATGCCCACCTCGATCTCGGGCAGCTCGACGGTGGTCTGCTCGTGCCCGCCGGTGAGGGTGCGCCCCGAGGCGTGCACGGTCCAGGCGGTGCCGGTGGCGCTGCGTGATCGGATCAGGAAGCGACCGCTGGCCTCCTCGACACTCAGCGAGACCAGCGGCACATCGGGTGCGCCCATGATCAGCGGTGCGACGAACCTGACCTGTTCCAGCGCGACCTGTTTCACGCCGAGGCGCGACGCCGCCGCACTCAATGCCGCGTCGAGGTAGGCGGCGCCCGGCATGATCTTCACGCCGTTGACGACGTGATCGGCCAGCCACGGCAGCAACTGCCCGCCCACCTGCAACAGCCACTCCGGCCTGCCCTCGACATCGGGATCACCGAGCATCGGATAGCCGTCGGGCGTGCCCAGACGCGCCTGTTCGAACAGCGGCAGCGCGGTGTGCAGGCGGGTGCGCTGCCACGGGTAGCGCGGCAGCGGAACATGCGGGGTAGCCGGGCGATCCGCGGGGAACAGCAGCTCGGTGTCGAGGACACCCGCCGCGTGCAGGCCGATCAGCGTGCGCCGCAGGCTCATCGAGTCGGGCTGCTCGCGATCGAGAGTGGCGACGGTGGTGCCGTTGACGTCGGCGTCGAGCAGTGCCTCGCGGATGTTGCCCGACAGCACCGGATGCGGGCCCACCTCGACGAAGATCCGGCTGCCGCGCCCGAGCAGCGCCCGGATCGCGTTGTGGAAGCGCACCGGGTTGCGCACGTTCGACCACCAGTACTCGGCATCCCACCGCGTCTCGGTGACCTGTTCGCCCGTCACGGTCGAGTACAGCGGCACCACCGGCTCCCGCGGCGCCAGATCGGCGAGCGCGGTGCGCAGTTCGGCTTCGATCGGGTCCATGAGGCGGCTGTGATAAGGCACCTCGACGCGCAGCCTGCGGGCGAAGATGCCGTCCTCGGTGAGTTTCTCGGCGATCTCGTCCAAGCGATCCGGGTCACCGGAGAGGGTGACCGCGGTGGGACTGTTGATCGCGGCGATATCGACACCGTCGATATCGGCGACGAGCTCGCCTGCCTGTGCGGCCGAGCGGCCCACCGCGAGCATGCCGCCCGTCCCCGCGGTCGTGGCCTGCAGCCTGGCCCGGTGGAAGGCCACGCGCACGGCGTCGCGCAACGTCAGCATCCCGCTCACGTAGGCAGCCGACACCTCGCCGACACTGTGGCCGACGATGGCTGCGGGCAGCACGCCGCGGGCGGCGAGTTCGCGGACCAGGCCCACCTGGACGAGGAAGTTCGCGGGCTGTGCCACTTCGGTGCTGGTGACCCTGGATTCGTCTTCGGGGCGCAGCAGCTCGTCGATGATCGACCAGCCCGCGACCGCCCGGAACTCGGCGTCGACCTCGGCGGCGGCCGCGGCGAACACGCCGTCGGCGGTGAGCAGGTCGCGGGCCATCCGCCAGTGCTGCGGGCCCATCCCGGAGAACACGAACACCGGTTCGGGCACCGCCGACACGACGGTCCGGGCCGCATCGCGCCCCTCCCCGCCCGCGTACTTGCGCAGCTCGGAAACCAGGTCCTCGGTGCTCGTGCCGAGCAGTACGCCGGTGCGGAACGGGTGCTGCGCCATCCTGGTCCAGGCGGCCTCGGCCAGGTGCTCGGGGTCGGCACCCGCGGTGATCAGGTCGGCGAATCGGCCTGCCAGCGCCCTGGCCGCGGCGGTGCTGCGCGCGGAGACCGGCAGGATGCCCAGGTGCTGTGCCTGCCCGGCCGGCCGGTCGGGAACCGGGGCGGCGTACTCGGTGAGGATGGCGTGCGCGTTGGTACCGCCGTAGCCGAATCCGTTGACCGCCACCGACATCGGGCCGGTGCCCGACGGCAACGGCTGCGCCTCGGTTTGCACGTGCAGACCGAGTTCGTCGAAGGGGATGTCGGGGTTGGGGTTGTCGAGCCAGCCCTGCGGCGGCAGCGTCCGATGCCGGATCGCCAGCGCCGCCTTGATCACACTGGCCACACCCGCCGCGGCCTCGGTGTGACCGAGCGTCGCCTTCACCGAGCCGACGCCGATGGTGCCGGTACGGCCCGAAGCGGCACCGAAGACCTTGCCGAGCGCCCGCAATTCGACCGGGTCGCCGACCAGGGTTCCGGTGCCGTGCGCCTCCAGGTAGGTGATGTCGGACGCGGCCAGACCCGAGCGCTGGCAGACCCTCCTGGCCAGGCCCTCCTGGGAGTCGACATTGGGCACGGTGATCGCGGTCGTTCGGCCGTCCTGGTTCGAGCCGGTGGCCTTGACGACCGCGTAGATCCGGTCGCCGTCGCGGACCGCGTCGTCGAGCTTCTTGAGCACCACCATGCCCGCGCCCTCGCCCCGGCCGTAGCCGTCGGCGGTGGCGTCGAAGGACTTGCAGCGCCCGTCGGCGGCGAGAAAGCCGCCCTTGCACATGAGGACGAAGGTCTCCGGCTGCAGCATCACGTTCACGCCGCCGGCCAGCGCGACGGTGCAGTCGTCGTTCGCCAGCGCCTGGCAGGCCAGATGGAACGCCACCAGCGACGACGAGCACGCCGTGTCGACCGTGATCGCGGGTCCGATCAGGTTGAGCGCGTAGGAGATCCGGTTGGACAGCATGGTGTAGGAGGCACTGGCCGGGGTGTGCATGTCGGTGTGGAACAGCGCGGGCCCGACCACCCCGATCACCGACTGGTCCACCACGAATCCGCCGACGTACACGCCCACCTGCCGCCCGGCCGCCCGGCCCGCGATCCCGGCGTCGTCGAGGGCTTCCCAGGTGACCTCGAGCATCAGTCGCTGCTGTGGGTCGAGCACCGTGGCCTCACGCGGGGAGATCCCGAAGAAGTCGGGATCGAATTCCCACGGATCGGTGGTCAGGAACGCGCCACGCTTGGTGTACATGCGGCCCGGTGTGCGCGGCTCGGGATCGTAGTAGCGGCGATAGTCCCACCGGTCGGCGGGAATGTCGACGACGCCGTCACGCTTTCCGACGACGAAATCCCAGAACGATTCCGGTGAGTCGATACCGCCCGCGAACCGACACCCGATACCAACGATGGCAATATCCGACACGCAATTACCTCCCGGCGCCACGGCCACAATTCCCGCGGCCTCCCGGATCCGACCGCTGTGCCCAACGTAAGAGGGTGGCGCTGCGGCGACGGCCCGAAATCCGACCTCTGGAAACTCCGACGGATCAGGGCGCGAAGTGTTGTGAACGTGCCCAAGTTCCGGTTCTTCCGATGCGCCGCCGCGGAAAAGGCACACATCACAACGGAATTCGCGAAGTATTGTGACCGGCCGCAACCTTGCCTTTTCACCTTCTCGGTGTCCACGCCCGGTGCCATGTTCGACCCGACGAATCTTCGACAGATCAGGCGGGAGGCGATCGTGTTCGCCGAGTTGACGCAGTGGGCCGATGCCGTGGTGCGGCGCAAATACACCGTCATCGTCGTATTGGTGACGGGATTGCTGGCCCTGGGCGCCTACGGAATGGGCCTCGGTGACCGGCTCGGCGCGGGCGGTTGGGACGATCCGGCGTCGGAATCGGTGCGTGCCGCGCATGTCCGCGACCGCGCGTTCGGCGGTGATCACAGTGCCGATGTGATCCTGTTGTTCACCGCCCCGCCGGGGTCGACCATCGACGATCCCACGTTCGGCGCTGCCGTCGTCGCGCATCTGAACGAGCTGCCGCGGAACTTCCCGGCGCAGATCGAGCGGATCAACGGCGCCTACTGGCCCACCGACACCGGATTGACCATGCCCGAGGTCTTCGGCTCGCCCGATCGCGGGCAGGCGTTCGCCTCGGTCGCCATCCGCGGCGAGGACCCGACGACCCAGCTGCGCAACTATCGCGCGGTCGCCGAGGCCCTGCCGGTGCCGGGGATCGACACCGAGGTCGCGGGCGGTCAGCCGGTCGCCGCGGCACTGACCGACACGATGGCCCAGGATCAGCGGCGCGTCGAACTGCTGGCGATCCCCGCGGTGGCGGTGTTGCTGTTCTTCCTGTTCGGCGGGGTGGTCGCGGCGGCACTGCCGCTGCTGGTCGGCGGGCTCACCGTGCTCGGCGCCTTGGGTCTGCTG
The DNA here is from genome assembly GCF_042650365.1 of Nocardia rhizosphaerae. Classification (NCBI taxonomy): domain Bacteria; kingdom Bacillati; phylum Actinomycetota; class Actinomycetes; order Mycobacteriales; family Nocardiaceae; genus Nocardia; species Nocardia rhizosphaerae. Next base: position 92,720 of record NZ_JBHSBA010000015.1, on the reverse strand, counting down.
CGTCTGCTCACCGCGGTGGTCGAGGTGAACTCGTTCGTCGCACCGGTGGTGTCGATGATCGGGCTCGGCCTCGCGGTCGACTACGGGCTGTTCGTGCTGAGCCGGTTCAGGGAGGAACTCGCGTGCGGGCACGAGGTCGAGGTCGCGGTGCGCCGATCGGTGGTGACCGCGGGCCGCACCGTGCTGTTCTCGGCGACGATCGTCGCGGTGGCCGCGGCGGGGATCCTGGTGTTCCCGCAGGGCTTCCTGCGGTCGTTCGCCTACGGCGCGATCATCACCATCGCCTTGGCGGCCCTGACCTCGATCACGCTGCTGCCCGCGGTGCTCGCGGTCCTCGGCAGGCGGGTCGATCTGCTCGGTGTCGACTGGTTCCGCCGCACGGCCACCCCGGCGGCCGCCGTGCGCAACCCGTGGGGCCGCGTCGCCGGTGCGGTGATGAAACGTCCACTCACGACGGCACTTCCGGTATGTCTCGGGCTGCTGCTGCTCATCCTGCCGATTCAGCACCTCGCCTTCGGCACCATCAGCGAGCGGTTCCTGCCGCCGGAGCATCCACAGCGGCTCGCGCAGCAGCATTTCGACGAGATCTTCCCGCTCCGGCAGATCGATCCGATCGACCTGGTGGTCGTCTCGTTCGACACGGCCGCGGCCGATCGGGTGCTGGCCGCGGCCAATCACGCACCAGGGCTGGCCGCACCGTTCCCGTCGCTGCTGCAATCCCCGTTCCAACCGCAGGTGCTCACCTCCCAGACCGTGCTCGCCGAGGGCGGCGACGCCGAGGCGACCATCGGCTACCTGCGGTCGATGGCGCTGCCCGGCGGCACCACCCTGCTGGTCGGTGGCCAGCCCGCGGTCGAGCTGGACAGTATCGACGCGTTGGAGCGACGGCTGCCGCTGATGATCGCCCTGGTGTTCCTGTCCACCACCGTGCTGCTGACCCTCACCTTCGGGTCCGTGGTGCTGCCACTGAAGGCGGCGGCGCTCAACCTGCTCGGACTCGGCGCCACTCTCGGCATCCTCACCTGGATCTTCGTCGACGGGCACGGAGCCGACCGGCTCGGCTTCACGCCGCAGCCGATCATGGCCCTGATCCTGGTGGTGATCGTGTCGGTGATCTACGGCTTGTCCACCGACTACGAGGTGTTCCTGCTCTCCCGGATCGTCGAGGCGCGGGCGGCGGGCGCGAGTACCACCGACGCCGTGCGGACCGGCGTCGCCCAAACCGGGCGGATCATCACCGCAGCCGCCCTGATTCTGCTCGTGGTCACCGGGTCGTTCGTGATCTCGGATCTGCTGATGATGCAGTACATCGCGTTCGGGCTGGTGGCCGCGCTGCTCATCGACGCGACGGTCCTGCGGGCGGTCCTGGTTCCGGCGGCCATGCGGCTGCTCGGCGAGGCCTGCTGGTGGGCGCCCGCCTGGTTGCCGCTGCGCACGCGGGCCGAGCGGGACGAACGTTCGCCGGCCGAGGTCGCGATGTCCGGCACGCACGGCGAACCGCGGAGCGCCCGATGATCTTCCGCTCCGAGCTGCCCGGACTGCGTACGGTGCCGGCGCGGATCCTGCCGCCGTTCGCGTGGCGCGAGGTGTGGGCGGTCGCCGCCGTCGCGGGCGCGCTGTTCCTGGTGCGCGCCGATCGCTACCTGATCGGCGGTGACGAACTGTATTTCGTCGCCGCCGGGCACCGGCCGTCCCCGAGCTACGCCGATCAGGGTCCGCTGGTGCCGCTGCTGGCCGCGCTGTCGGATCAGCTCGCCCCGGGATCGCTGCTGGCCCTGCGCTTTCCGGCCGTGCTGTGCACGGTGCTCGCGGTCGTGCTCGCGGCGGTGATGGCCAGGGAATTCGGCGGCGGGCGTGGCCCGCAGGTGTGCGCCGCGTTCGCCTACGCGACGACACCGCTCGCGGTGATGCAGTCGGCGATGCTCAGCACCTTCGCCGTCGACATCACGCTGACGGCGGTGGTGGTCTGGTTACTGGTCCGCTGGGTGCGCACCCGCCACGACCTGCTGCTGGTGGCCGCGGGGCTGGTGGCCGCCGTGGATTTCGGTGTGAAGTGGCTGATCCCGATCGTGTGGGCCGGGCTGGCCTTCGGCGTGCTCTGTTTCGGTCCGCGCGCGATGTTGCGCGCGCGGGGCTGGTGGGCGGGGTCGGCGCTGCTGGGGGCCGCGGCGGTGCCGATCCTGTGGTGGCAGCACGTCAACGGCTGGCCGCAGCTGGCCATGGGTGCCGTCGTGCGGGACGAGCAGCTGGCCACCGCCGGGCTGCTCGCGATGCCGTGGACGATGATCCAGGTGACGGGCGCGCTGGGGCTGCTGCTGCTCGCCGGGATGTGGGGTGGGTTGCGATCGGCGCGCTTGCGTCCGTACTTCTTCCTGATCCCGATGATCGGGCTCGGGCTCGGCGGCGTCGTGCTCGGCGGGTTGCGGCCCTATTTCGTGGCAGCGGCGTTCCCCGGCTTGTTCGCCGCAGGCGCGGTGTATCTGGCCGATCTCGGAGTCACCCGCCGGATCGGGATCGTCGGTGCCGGCCTCGCCGGGCTGGCGGCCGCGATCTGCGTCGCCCTGGTGGTCGTGCTGCCGTTGCCGCCGTCCCGGCTCGCCGAGCCCACCGATCGCTACGCCCAGATCCATACCCGCAGTGTGTACTTCGGTCCGAGCGGCTGGGACGAGCTCGTAGCGGCGGTGGACATCGCTTATCACGGGCTCCCGGCGGCGACCAGGTCCGAGCTGGTGGTGCTCACCCAGAACTACTGGCAGGCGGCCGCACTCGACTATTTCGGGCCGGACCGGGGACTGCCCGCCGCGTTCAGCCCGAATCGCGGGTACGGCTACTTCGCCGCACCGCCGGACCACGCCACCACGGTGCTCTATGTGGGTGTCGACGGGCCGGACACCGTGCTGGACAACGGCTTCGGTGACGTGCGGCGGCTGGCTGTCGTCGACGAACCGTTCGGCTTTCCCGGAGTGAACCGCGGAGTAGGCATCTGGCTGTGCCAGGAACCGTCGGCACCGTGGTCGGCCGTCTGGCCGGGCCTGCGCTCGCTGCCGCTGGTCGACGGGACAGCCCGCTGAGTCACCGGGTGAGCGCGGCTTCGAGCAGCGGCCACGACCGGTGCAGATCCCGCTCCCAGTAGCCCCAGGAGTGGGTACCGCTCGGCCGCAGGTCGAAGGTGGCCGGAATGCCGAGTTCGGCCAACCGGTCCCGCAGCTGGCGGGTGCACAGGTTGGCCACCGCGTCCAGCACACCGCCGATCAGCAGTTGATCGGCCAGCTTCACCGGATTGTGCCCGATGCCCGGTCCGGCGAGCGTGTCCAGCGAGCCGGGCCAGCCGTTGCCGGTGGCCACATAGACCGCGGTGCCGCGGAGTTCGGCCGCGCGCAGATACGGATCGTTGGCCGCCCAGCGCGGATCGGTCGGCGGACCCCACATATTGAGCGGATTGCCCTGGCGCCCGATCACCACCGCGTCGACCAGCGCCTGCCCCGCCGGATCGCTGGTGCGCACACACCCGCTGTAGGCGGCGACCGCGCGGAACTTGCCCGGCGCCTCGATGGCCAGCTGGAACACGGCGGCACTGGCCATGGACAGGCCGGCTACCGCGTTGGCGCCGGTGCCGTGGAACGCCGAATCGATCACCGGCGGCAGCTCTTCGGTGAGGAAGGTGGTCCAGCGGTGGCGGCCGAGCCGCGGGTCGTCGGCCAGCCAGTCGGTGTAGAAGCTCGCGCCACCGCCGACCGGCATCACCAGGGTGACCTGCTTGTCCGCGGTGAACTCTGCGACATCGGTCTTGGTGAGCCAGTTGCTGCCCTCGGCCCAGCGCTCGGTATCGCTGCCGCCGTCGACACCGTTGAGCAGATACAGCACCGGGGCGGGCCGCGTACTGTCGGCGGCGGGCAGCACCTGCACCGGGATCGGTCTGCCCATCGCCTGGGAGTACACCGTGAGCTCGACCTGGCGTCCCGGCCCCTGGTGCGCGGTGGCCAGGTGTGATCCGTTGGCCGCGGGGCGGGCGGAGGCCAAGGCGCGCACCGGAATCGGCGCGTCCGGCGGCGGCGCCGCGGCCGCGTGGCCGCCGCAGACACCGAGCAGCACGGTGACGGCGAGGACGGCGGCCCGCGTCACCGCCGGGGTCCTGGATCGCGCGGCGGGGTCGACTTCCATGGCTCCTCGAATCGCTGGCGGAGTCGGTGGGTGTCGTCAACGTAGGAGTCGGCCGCCGGGATCCGGGTGGGGACCAGGCGGTTCTGCGCAGCTTCCCATGCGCTCGCCACACCCCACTGGGATCGACCACAACTCCGGCCGCCGCCGGGCCGACCGAAGAAATGAGCAGCTGCGACCGGAACTGGCGATCAATCTCCGGCACACCCGGACTCTTGAGATGTATCCCCAGGTAACAGGCACATTTTCCGCCGACTGCCCGGCTGCGAAAGAAGAGTAGAAGGTGAGCAGTCGCTCGATCTACCGTCGTGGCGAACACCGAACGAGAAGGAGTCGACGATGACTGTCCAGCTCGAAAGCCCAGTGCCCACACACCCGTTGCGCGAGATCCACCAGGTCGGCCCGCGGTCCATCGCCCGCCCCACCGACGATGCCGCCCCTGCGGCGACGTCGCCGGGCACGGTGGCCGAGACCGCCACCCGGATCTGCGCCGCCATCGTGCGCGACGCCATCGACGGCGCCGACCCGGGCGACCAGCTGGCCCGGCTCGCGACCCGGGCGGCCTCCTGGGCGCACGACGGTGTTCCGGTCGACACCATCCTGCACGCCGTCCACACGGGAGTTCACCGCGCTCTCGACGCGGCGGGTGCCCGCTCCGACACCCTCCTGCTCGACGGCTTCCGCACCGCCATGGCCACCTCGGATCTGTTGTGCACCACGGTGTCGCGCGCCTACATCGGGGAACATCGTGCCGTGGTGAGCGAACACCACACCTCGGTGGGCTCGCTCGCCTCGGCCCTGCTCGCGGGCACGGCAGGCGCCGATGCCGATTCCGGGATCCCGATCGCCGAGGCGTATTCGGTCCTGGCGCTGTGGATCGGGCAACACCCCGACGAGCACGACAGCGCGATGAACGGCGCGGTCGTCGCCAGGCGCAAGCTGCGCCGGGTGCAGGCCTGCCTCGCCAAGCGCGGCGGCGACCGGATACTGGCGCTGCTCTCGGTCGACGGCGGCACCCTGCTCGTGCCTGCGGAGCTGGGCGCCGACTCCGACCTCGACGGGCTGGTCGAGGCGCTGGCCCGCGCCGCCCGCGCCGACATCACCGCGGCCGTGGTCGGCGCCCGCACCGCCGACATCCCGACGGCCGCCGAGCAGGCACACGAGCTGCTCGACATGGTCGAACGCCTCGGCTCGGCCCCCGGCCTGTACCGCTTCGCCGACCTGGCCCTGGAATACCAGCTCACCCGTCCCGGGCCGGGCCGGGCCGAACTCGGCGCACTGCTGCGTCCCCTCGACGACCACCCCGAACTGTACGACACGCTGCGCGTGCACATCGCCAACAACATGAACCGGCAGCGCACCGCGCATGTGCTGCACATCCACACCAACACCGTCGACTACCGCATCCGCAGGGTCGCCCAGCTCACCGGCCTCGACCCCACCCAGTGCTCGGGGTTGTGGCACCTGCGTTCGGCCATGATCGCCCACAGTTTCGGGCGCAGACCGCAGCGCCGCGCTGCGGGCGTGCGGACGCGCTGACCCGCCACCGGGGCGCAGGGCCGCGCGCTACCGGTCCCGCGCCGCGACAGCGTCGCGGCGTTGCGCCTGCCAGTTCGCGATGCGGCGGCCCAGGTCGGTGGTCGGTGGTTCCTCGTAGAGCCATTCACGGGCCAGCCGGTGCCAGTTGCTCGTCGCCTCGATCTGGCCGAGCGCGGTGAGCGTGAACAGGTCAGCGCGCCGGGAGAACACGTGCTCGGGTGGCAACAGCAGGTGCCGGACGTCTCGGTGTTCGTCCGCGCGCGGATCGGTGGCGAGAACGACGGCGCTGGTGGCGATCTCGGGGGTGATCGTCACCTCCTCGTCGAGCAGATGCCAGCCGGTCACCGACCACACGTATTCCAGGCAGTCCTGGGCGCTCACCCCGCTGCGCGGGTCGACGATGCCGTGCTCGGACCACAGCTGATAGATCTCGTCGGCGTCGAAGTCCGCCGCAGCGCACAGCACCCGGCGTTCGAGTGCGAGGTGGGCGTGACCGATGCTGTTGTAGAGCCCGAAGTCGACGAACGCGACCCGGCCGTCGTCGGCCAGCAGGATATTGCCCGGATGCGGGTCGGCGCAGTACTCGCCGTCGGCGAACATGCCGCTGATGTAGAAGCGGTACACCAGTTCCCCGATCCGGTCCCGGTCGGGCGCGGGCAGCGCGCGGATCGCCTGGAACGACCTGCCTTCGACGAAATCGGTCACCAGCACGTTGTCGGTGCAGAACTCGCCGACACTGTCGGGCACCATGATCAGCGGATGATCGCGGTAGCGGGCGGCGACCCGGTGCTGGGTACGCGCTTCGCGCCGGTAGTCCAGTTCGGCGGTGATGTTGCGGGCGATCTCGTCGAGCACGTCGGTGTCGGCGGCGCTGGGCAGGAACGATTTCCACAGCCCGCTGAAGAACTGCAGATTACGCATGTCGGAGCGCACCGCCCGGTCCACTCCCGGATACTTCACCTTGACCGCGACCAGCCTGCCGTCGTGCAGCCGGGCCCGGTACACCTGCCCGATCGAGGCCGAGGCCACCGGTTCCGGATCGAACTCGGCGAACACCCCGTTCATCCTGCCGAGGTCGGCTTCGATCACCGCCCGCATCTCGGCGAACGGCACTTTCGGTGCGCTGTCGAGCAGTTCGGCCAGTTTGTCGCGGAACATCTCCCGGTAGTCCTCCGGGATCAGGTCCAGATCCAGCACCGACACCATCTGGCCCAGCTTCATCGCCGCGCCCTTCATCCCGCCGAGCACGGTGACGATCTGCTGTGCCGCCCGCAGCGACGACCGCTGGGCCATCACCGACCGCGCCTGCTCGGTGCGCCCGATCATCGCCAGCCGGGTCCCGACCCCACGGGCGGCCTGCCCGGCGGCCAGCCTGCCGAGCCTGGACCCGCGCGAGACCCGGCCCGTCGGTACCCGCCGCTCCGCCATCTGTCCTCCTCCGACTGCTCGGTGGGCCACATTGTGGCCCCTGGCCCGCCGATCCGGGCCGGATCGGCGGACTTCTGTGACCGATCACGACGGCGGCTCAGCGCGGATCGGTCGCTTGCGCGGTGCGGGCCGCGACCTCGGCCGCGAGCCACGTACCCATCATCCGCGCGGTCATCGCGATGGCGTCGACCCGTTCACGCTCGGTCACCGCGTCGGCGGCGGCCCGCACCACCGCGGCGAATCCGGTGTTGATGAACACGAACGCGACCGTGTCGAGATAGCGGTCGTCGGCGGGGCCGAGGCCCTGGATCAGCACCACCTTGACGATCAGCCGCAGCCGCTGTTCGAACTGGGGCAGTCCGGTGCTGTAGAACTGCACGCCCCCGATCAGCGCGCGTACCAGAGCCGCGTTCGCCACCAGGATGTCGGCGAAGATCGCCAGGATCTCGCTGACGATACCCGCGCAGTATTCGACCGTGACCTCGGTACGCGGACCGGCGAACTCGAACGCGCGGGCGGTGAACCCGCGTTCCAGATCGCCGAGCAGCCGGTCGAGCAGTTCGTCGACGATCACCGAACGGTCCGCGAAGTACCGATACAGCGTGCCGATACTGACACCCGCCTCGGCGGCGATGCGATTGGTCGAGGTCTGCTCCACCCCGTGCGCGCCGAACAGCGCCGCGGCGGTGTCGAGAATGTGCTCGCGCGTTTCCCTCGCCCGGTCCTGCGAGGGCTGCCGCCGCGCCTGCGCGGGTTGCTTGCGTCGATTCGTCGTTCGTGCCGGCACCGCAACCTCCAAACCAGCGCCTTGGAGTCAACCGCTCCCCACCCTAGGAGAACGATCCGCGTCGCGGAGCCGGACTCGACCTCCGTCGCCCTGATCACTGTCCCGGGTGACAGAACCACCACCGGGGCGCTGTGAACCCGACCGACAGGCGGTGCGCCGGTTCAGCCGAAGGCGGCGATCAGGCGTTCGGTGCGGGCGGCCATGGTTTCGGCGGAGACCTCGGGGTGTCGTTGCCACCATGCCACCATCGCGCCGACCATGCCCATCCAGACCTCGGCCATGATCGACAGATCGACCGGGTCGGTGACGCCGCGGGCGGTCAGGACGGCGCCGCTGCCGGTGGCCGCCTGTTCGGCGATGCGGCGGCGGGCGGCGCGGGCGGCCTCGGCGGCGGGGCCGTCGACCGGGTGGGTACGGTCGGCCAGCACGTTCCAGTCGTGTGGGCGCCGGGCGAGCACCCCGAAGATCGCGGCCAGGGTGGCCTCGGCCATAGCCAATTCCGGCGGCCCGGCCAGGACCGGCTCGATGGCGTCGGCGATGGTCCGGCCAGCGCGGTGCACGCAGGCCGAATAGAGGCCGTCCTTGGTCCCGAAATACGAGTAGACCAGCGGTTTGGACACCCCGACTCGCTCGGCGACGGTGCCGAGCGACAGGCCCGCGTAGCCGACGTGCGCGATCTGTTCGGCGGCGGCGTCGAGAATCTGTTCCTCCCGCTGCGCTCTCGGCATCCCTTTCGTCCCCACCGTGCGCGGCATGCCGCCCCCCTTGTCACTCGCCGTCGCGGCGGTCCGGGATGCCGCTGCACTGGCGGTAACTTACCAAACACCGCCATTCGTTCAATTCTGATCTGCGGCGCTAGCGGTGGCGGCGCTGCGCTGCCGCGGCGGACAGGATCGGCAGCAACGCCTTCGCGCTCACCAGATGATTCTGGCCTGCCAGCGTCCGGTGGGTGGCGTTCGGAATGGCGTCGGCCAGCTGCCGGGCCACCACCGCCAGGCCGGGTGGGTTCTTCTCCCCGACCACCACGTGCACCGGAACCTCGATCCCGGCGCAGCGCGCCAACGGCGGCAGGTTCTCGGTGAGGGCGATGTCGTAGCGCAGGGTCGGGGCGAGCGCCTTCATCGTGCGCCAGCCGGGAACCAGCGGAAGCAGTCCGACGAAGGCGCGCGGCATGCCGATGCCGCGCAGGAAAGCCTTCAACGCCTTGGCATTCGAGCCCTCGTCCAGCAGCGCATCGACCCGCGCCGCGAGTCGCGCGTACTCGGCTCGCGCGGTCTCGTCCTGCACGTACGGCGCGTCGTAGACGACGACCGCGTCGACCTTGGCAGGCAGTCGAACGGCGGTTTCCAGGGCCAGCGCGGCACCAGAGGAATGCCCGTACAGGATGGCGTGCCCACCCGCGGCGTCGATCATCGCCTCGACATCATCGACCTCGCGCGCCACCGCGTAGGGCGGGGTGTCGCCGCTGTCGCCGCGGCCGCGCCGGTCCCAGTTGTACACGGTGAACGCGGAGGCGAACACCTTCGCGTCGGCCGCGACGGGCCGGAACGTGCGGAAACAGGTGGCGCCGGTGAGGCAGACCAGCGCCGGGCCCGACCCGAGCACGTCATAGGCGAGGGTGGTGCCGTCCTTCGACTGGACGGTCGGCATGAGCGATTCTCCGTTCGCGAGGTGAGCGGTCGACTACTAGGACGACGCGACCGCCCCGAATTCACCGGCCTGGGCCCGACAACGGGACCGGCTCACCATCCCCGCACTGCCGCTTCAGCCCGGCTGAGCGGCGCAGGCGCCCGCGCGCCTGCCGGAGAACACGCAATCGGCGAGGGAGAGCCCGCTGACATAGGAGTTCGAGCAGACGCCGACAGCCGCGCGGCCCGCCGCGAAGAGACCGGGAATCACGCCACCGGACTCGGCACGCACCGCACCGGTCCGCTCGTCGACGAGAAGGCCGCCCAGGGTGAGCATGGGCATCGGGTAGGTCAGCCGGGCGGTGAAGGAGATGTCGAGCAGGGCGACCGGACCCGCGCCGATCGGGCGGCGCAGGTCGTCGGGCTTGCCGAACGGGTCGGGGCGTTGCTCGGCGATGGCCGCGTTGTGCGCGTCGACGGTGGCGCACAGCACGCTCCGGTCGATCCCGGCGCGAGCGGCGACCTCATCGACCGAGGCACCGGCGATGCGCCCGAACCGCAGCAGTCGCTCGGTCTGCATGCGCTGGAACCACACCGATTGCGGGCCGAGCTGCGCGCGGGCCTGCGCCTCCAGTTCGGCGTCGACCAGCAGCCAGGCGCGGTGGCCGGGGCTGGTGGCGATGGCCGCGCCGAGCGCAGCGCCGTACCGGGATTCGTCGATCATGCGCTCGCCGAGGGCATTCACCGCGATCGCACCGAACAGCACCGCGGGTGGCGCGATGAACCGCCAGGTGGACAGCGCGTCCATCTTGCCGGTAGCCGCGCCGATCTCGGTGGCCATGGTGATACCGCTGCCGTCGTCACCGGCGGTGCCGAGCGGCAGGCCCTGCGCCCACGGATAGGTGGGCGCGTGCCTGGCCACCATCGATCCGTTGGCGATGAACCCGCCGGTGGTGAGTACGACACCGGAGGTCGCACGGACGCGCAGCGGTTGGCCGTGTTTGCGTTCGATACCGGTGAGCAGCGCCTCCATCGCGCGGCGCAGACCCTGGTGGTACACACCGGGTTTCGCCGAGATCCCGGCCAGGGCCGCGAACCGGCGGCGCACCGCGGCGGGCGCGCTGTCGAGGGTGATCGCGTCCACCCCGGTCACCCGGCCGTCCTCGACCACCAGATTCGTCACCCTGGTGCCGGTGCGTACGCGGACCCCGTTCCTGGCCGCGGATGCGGCCAGCGGGCCGAACAGCGCCTTGCCGGACACACCGGGACCGTGCGCGCGGTGGCCGCGCTGGCACGGCGTCGCCAGGTCACGGTAGCCACCGGAGTTCTCGCTGCCCGAGTAGTACAGGTAGTAGTCGTCGGTGGGATAGGACGTCTTGTACGGGCACAGCGACGGCTGGAACGGCACACCGTGCCCGGACAGCCAGTCGATCATCGCGGGCGACTGGTCGCAGAACCGGCGCAGCGTCTCCGCGCTCACCGCGTCACCGACCTCGGCGCGCAGATAGGCGAGCATGTTCTCGACATCGTCGTCCACCCCGGCCGCGCGCTGCACCCAGGTGCCGCCGCCCGCGTACACGATCCCACCGGAGAGCGCGGTCGCACCACCACCCAGATACCGGTCGAGCGCGAGCACCTCGGCCCCGCTCTCCCGCGCGGCCAGTGCCGCACTCACTCCGGCACCGCCGTACCCGACGACGACCACTTCGGCTGACAGTTCCCTGGTCCGCACCGACCTCACCTTCCGGGGCGGCCACATCGCACACACCCGAACAGAACTATAACGTGTTCCAGAAATGACGGTATGGACGCGTGCTCGAACCTCGCGGCCGCCGCCGGGCTCGGCGCGCTCATGACGCGGTCGGGTCGGGCGGGGTGGGACCGAAGGTGTCGGCCACGGCGGCGCAGGCGGCCAGCAGGTGTGCCAGCTGATCGCCGGACAATGCCGCGTGCAGGGAGAATCGCAGCAGGGTGCCCTGGCCGGGGACGGCGGGCGGGAAGAACAATGATCCGGTGATGCCACGGTCGGCGAGGTAGTCGCGGACACCGAGCGCACGGCGGCCGGGCCCGGTCGACAGGGAGACGATCTGCCCTGCTGCGCCGCCCAGGTCGAATCCCATGTCGCGCAGCCCCTTTCGCACAACATCACCGGTGTTGCGCAGCCGGTCGCGCCGGGCGCCCGCACCACGGACGAGAGCGAGAGCAGCGCGCAGGGCGGCGGCCTCGTGACCGGGAACAGCCGAGGAGAATACGGCGGGAGCCGACGCCAGCCGGAAGTAGTCCGCGAAGTCAGGGTCACCGGCGGCGATCACCCCGGCCCGGCCCGCGAAGGCCTTCGCCAGGCTCGCGGTGCGGAACGCGACCCGATCGGTCAGGCCGAGGCCGACCACCGCGCCCGCACCGGCCGGTCCGTCGACGCCGAGCGTGTGCGACTCGTCGACCACGAGCAGTCCGCCCGTGCCCTCGGCCACCGCGCAGAGCTGCTCGAGGTCGGCCCGGCCACCCCATGCGCTGTCCATCGCGTCCACGGCGATGATTCCCGGCCCGAACGCCGCGATCCGGGCCCGTAGGGCGGCCAGGTCGTTGTGTGGAAAGAAATGCACCGGCGCACCGGCCGCGCGGGCGCCGTGGGTCAGCGACATATGCGCGCGGCGATCGAGATGGACCGGAATGGTGGGGTCGGCGATCGACTGCATGAGTCCCGTATTGGCGGCCCAGCCGGATTGACACAGCACGGCGGCGGGCGCGCCGAGGTGCGCGGCGAGGCCGGCTTCCAGCGCCGCCGCGGCGCCGGGATCGTCGCCGGTGGTCCGCCGGGCGTCGACGATCCACGGATCGCTCCCGAGCGCGAGATAGTCGTTGCTGGTCAGCGCGATATCGCCGGGCGCGGGGCAGCGGGAGCGCAAGGGATCCGCCCCACCCCAATCCGTCAGCCGGGCGCGGCGGGCCCGCTCGACGCGAGCCCGCACCCGCTCGGCGACCGTCAGTGTGCGACTGATTCCCAGATCTGTTCCGGCCACCCGTTCAGCATTCCGCACCGGGGCACCGGAAATGCCGGGTCAATTCTGACGAAACGCTGACATCCGGCGCGGACGGCGAAGAATATGACGAAACGCTGACCGAATGCGAAAACCGGCCGGAGATGCCGGGAATTCAGGCGGCCGACGGGCAAGAATCGACGGCATGCGCGTATTGCTGACCGGCGCCGCCGGATTCATCGGGTCCCACGTCCGGCAAGCACTGTCCGACGCGGGGCACGAGGTCGTGGCGATCGACCTCATGCTCCCCGCTGCCCATGGGCCGGACGCCGCACCCCCGGACGGAGTCGAACAGGTCGATATCCGTGACGCCGACGCACTCGACGCGTTTCTGCGCGGCATCGATGTGGTCTCGCATCAGGCGGCGGTGGTCGGGGCCGGGGTCAGCGCGCAGGACGCGCCCGCCTACGCCAGTCATAACGACTTCGGCACGGCCATGCTGCTGGCCGCGATGGACCGGGCAGGCTGCCGCACGCTGGTGCTGGCCTCCTCGATGGTGGTGTACGGCGAGGGCCGCTACCGCGCCGCGGACGCCGAAGTCGTCCCGCCGCCGCGCGATCCCGCCGACCTCGCGCGGGGCGAATTCGACCACCTCGACCCGCGATCCGGGGCCAGCCTGGGCTGGCTGCCCGTCGACGAGGACACTCCGCTGCGCCCACGCAGCCTCTACGCGGCCAGCAAGGTCGCCCAGGAGCACTACGCCGCGGCGTGGGCCACCGCGACGGACGCGACGGTCACCGCGCTGCGCTACCACAATGTTTATGGCCCCGAGATGCCAAGGGACACACCTTATTCCGGAGTGGCGGCCATCTTCCGGTCGGCATTGGAAGCGGGCACGGCGCCGCAGGTGTTCGAGGACGGCAGACAGCTGCGTGACTTCGTGCACGTCCACGATGTCGCCGCCGCCAACCTGGCGGCGGTACACGCTCCGCTCGGCGGATTCGTCCCGGTCAATATCGCCTCGGGACATCCGATCACCATCGGCGCGGTCGCCGACGTCCTCGCCGCCGCGCACGACGGCCCGGCGCCGGTGGTCACCGGCCGGTACCGGCCCGGCGATGTCCGCCACATCGTCGCCAGCCCGGACCGGGCCGGGCGGCTGCTCGGGTTCACCGCCGCGATCACCCCGGAACAGGGGCTCGCGGCCTTCGCGGCGGCGCCGCTGCGGGCGGTGGCCAGTGCCGGATCACCGACCTGGTGACGCCACGGCCAGCAGCGGTAGCCGGATCTCGAAACGGGTGCCGCGCTCGAGGTTCCGCGCGGTGATGGTGCCGTGGTGCATCGCCATCAGCCCGGCGGCGATGGCCAGACCCATGCCGCTGCCGCCGGTGTCGTCCGGCGAGCGGGCCGCCTTGCCGCGGTACCCGGCCTCGAAGATGCGGGGCAGATCGGCCTCGGCGATGCCGGGACCGGTGTCGGCCACCCGCACCCAGGCCTGCCCGGCGCCGGTGCCCGCGGTGATCTCGATCCGCCCGCCGGGCGGGGTGTGCGCGATGGCGTTGGCGAGCAGATTGGTGAGCACCCTGGTCAGCGCCTGATCGCTGCCGCTGACCTGGATCCGGTCCGGTGGCTGCCGCGCGGTGACGGTGAGCGCGCCGCGCCGCGCGGCGGGTTCGCTCGCCGCGTACACCTCGTCGACGAGTTCGCGCAGGTCGAGTGGTTCCATGGTGAGGCGAAGCGCGCCCGCACTGATCTTCGACATCTCGAACAGATCGTCGACCATGCCGGACAGCCGGGTGGTGTCGCGCACGACCTGGTTGCCGTAGCGGCGCACATCGTCCTCGCCTGCCACCACGCCGTCGGCCAGTGCCTCGCCCATCGCGCGGATACCGGCCAGCGGGGTGCGCAGGTCGTGGCTCACCCAGGCGACCAGTTCCCGGCGGGAACGTTCGGCGGCCCGTTCCTGCTCCAGCATCTGTTTCTCCCACACCAACTGCCTGGCCTGGACCCGGCCCAGCAGCACCGCGGCGGGCACGGTCACCGCGGTGACCACGCCGAGTACCACGGCGACACGGCTCAGTTCATCGGTGAACATCAGTCTGCTCACCGCGACGAACCCGGTGAGGGTCGCGACGGTGGGGATGAGAACCAGGATCACCATGCTGGCGCCGAGCAGCCGGTTGCGGACCAGTCGCAGTGCCAGCGCGCCGAGGAGCACCACCGGGACGGTCCCGAGCAGGGCGAGACCGATGAGCCCGGCGATATCGTCAGCGGGCATCGTCGTCCCCGTTCCCGGCCCTGCCCCACGCGTAGCCGCGGCCCCACACGGTGTCGATGCGGTGGGCGGCACCGAGTTTGGCGCGCAGGCGTTTGATGTGCACGGTGACCGTCGACTGGTCGCCGAAGGTCCAGCCCCACACCTGTTCGAGCAACTCGGTGCGGCTGAACACGCGTTGCTGATTGGCCAGCAGGAAGGCGAGCAGGTCGAACTCGCGGGCGGTGAGGTCGATCGGGGTCCCGTCGACGGTGACGGTGCGGGCCGCGCGCCGCAGTTCCACCCGGCCGCTGCGCAGGGCCGGGTCACCGACGGTGTCGGCGGGGCGGCTGCGGCGCAGCACCGAGGCCACCCGCAGGGCGAGCTCGCGCGGGCTGAACGGTTTGGTCAGGTAGTCGTCGGCGCCCGCGCTCAGCCCGACCACCCGGTCGTCGGTTTCGCCGAGCGCGGTGAGCATGATGATCGGCAGGTCGGGCCGCGGGCCCGCGCGGACCCGCAGGCACAGCGTGATGCCGTCGGGCGCGGGCATCATCACATCCAGGATCGCCAGGTCGACGGTCTCGTCGGCGAGCACTGTCGTCGCGGACACCCCGTCGGCGGCCTCGACGACGTCGAAACCGTCGCGTTCGAGATAGCGGCGGACGACCTCACGGACCACGGGGTCGTCGTCGGCGATCAGGATGCGCATGGTCTCGGTTCACCACCCGGTCAGCACGATATGGACGACGAGCAGTGTGCCGACCGCCTGCACCGTCAGCCACCTGCGCGCCGTCTCGGCCGGCAGCAGGGCGGTGCCCGCGAGCACCCAGATCTCGAACGGCAACCATATCCGTTCGGTCTCGGCCTTGCTCAGCAGGCTCAGATCGGCCAGCAGCAGGGCGGCCAGACCCGCGGTGGCCAGCAGCGCGGCGGGATCGACGCTGTCACGCCACGCCCGCAGTGCCGCACCGGGACTCGCGCGCACCGCGCGTGGTGACGGCACCGCGAGAGCGCCGGGCAGCCGGTGCAGCGCAGCGGCGCCCGCGAGCCCGATCGCGCAGACGGTGGCCGCCAGATTCGCCCAGACCCAGTACGCGGCAGGCCGCTCGGCGGCGATGCCCTGGTAGTACCGCTGGACCACCAGCTGATAGCCGTCGTACCACCAGAATCCGGCCGCGGCGAACGCACCGACCACCAGCGCGACGCCGACGACCGTCGGCCACACACCCCGCCACCCCCGCAGCGCGAGGACGGCGAGCGCCGGGACGGCCATGAGGACCAGGCCGTAACTCAGGAACAGCCCGAAGCCGAAGAGCAGGCCGGACGCGACGCCGAGCAGCGGACGTCCGCCGGGTGCCAGCGCGAGCGCCAACAGAGCCACCGCCCACGCGGTGACACCGGCGAACAGGGCGTCGGCCGAGACCGCCAGCCAGATCGCGGCGGGCGCGAGCGCCAGGAACGGGGCGGCCGACCTGGCCCGGTCCGGCGCGCCGAGTGCCCGCACCGTCACCAGCACCGCGACCGCGGCACTCCCGCCGACCAGCACACAGAGCAGACTCGCCAAGGCGCCACCGCCGAGGCCGATCCGGTCGAGCAGCACGAAGGTGAGCAGCGCGCCCGGCGGATGCC
This sequence comes from Nocardia rhizosphaerae, assembly GCF_042650365.1. NCBI lineage: Bacteria > Bacillati > Actinomycetota > Actinomycetes > Mycobacteriales > Nocardiaceae > Nocardia > Nocardia rhizosphaerae. The sequence goes on along the minus strand of NZ_JBHSBA010000015.1, from coordinate 76,319 downwards.
CGGACACGTGGGTGGTCCAGGAGTCGGGCTGGAAATCGAGGATCCGGTCGGCGAAGCCACGCACCATCGCCCCGATATCGGTGACGCCGTCCACCTCGTGCAGGTATTCGTGCTCGGAGGTGAGGCGACCCGCGAAGCCGCGCTCCCAGCCGTCGACCATGGCCAGCAGGAATGCCCAGGCCACCGCGGTCACCCAGGTGACGAGCAGCAGGCGCCGCCACGGCAGCCGCGCGGCCAGTCCGGGCCCGTACCGCACGACGGCCGCCGCGAGCACGACGGCGGGCACCGTCCCCGTGCCGACGTGCGGCAGCCAGGTGCCGAACAGTGGAGCGGCCCCGGCGTAGAGCCGGTCGCGCCAGCCGCCACCGATCAGCACCGGCACCGCGACGGCGACGGCCACGAGCAGTGCGGCACCGGCCGCCCACGCCAGATCGGCCCGATCGGCACGCACCCGGCGCGCGCCGGAGACAGAGGTATTCCGCACGCCCCCACCGTAGGAGTCCGCCGACCGGGTGCGCACCCCCGCCGCCGCGCCGTCACACTTTTGTCACCGTCTCGATCAGGCCTTTTCCGGCTCGACGGCTCTACGGTCGACATGTGACCGTAGACGACGACATCCCACGGGTGACCGTGGTGATCCCCTGCCGGAACGAAGCGGGCGCCCTGCCCGGCGTCCTCGCCGCCGTCCCCGCCGGTTATCTGGCGCTGGTGGTGGACAACGGTTCCACCGACGGCACCGCGACCGTCGCCGCCGAGTACGGCGCCACCGTGCTCACCGAGGAACGGCCTGGCTACGGCGCCGCGGTGCAGGCAGGCGTCGAGGCCGCGAAGACCGAACTGGTCGCGGTGCTCGACGGGGACGGCTCGATGGACCCGGCCGAACTGCCCGCTCTGGTCGACACGCTGGCCGACGGGGTGACCATGGTCGCGGGCCGGCGCAGGCCGGTGCCCGGCGCCTGGCCGTGGCACGCGCGGGCGGGCAACTGGCTGCTGGCGACCTGGCTGCGCCGCCGCTATCGCCTCGAGGTCCACGATCTGGCCGCCATGCGGGTGATCCGGCGGGCCGACCTCGTCGCGCTCGGCCCGCTGCACCCACGTTCCGGGTATCCGCTCGAGCTACTGGCCAGAGCCGCGGGCGCGGGCTGGCAGGTACGCGAACACGATGTCACGTATCGGCCGAGAAGCCATGGGGTGTCGAAGGTGTCGGGATCGGTGCGGGGCACGCTGCGCGCGGCGCGGGACTTCTGGAGTGTGCGATGAGCGAACCTGTCGACGCCACCCTGCTCGTGGTCGCCAAGGCTCCCGTCGCCGGGTTCGCCAAGACCCGGCTCACCCCGCCGCTGCGCCCGGCCGCCGCGGCCGAACTCGCCGCCGCCGCCCTGCTCGACACCCTCGCCGCGGTGCGCGACAGCGGCGCGCGCCACGGCGTGGTCGCCTGGACCGGCGAGCTCGCACGGGCCGAGTACGCGACCGAGATCGCCGCCGCGCTGGCCGATTTCGAGGTGGTGCCGCAGCGCGGGCACGGTTTCGGCGAGCGACTCGCCTGCGCGCACGCCGACGCCGCGCGGACCGGGCTTCCGGTACTCCAGATCGGCATGGACACGCCCCAGGCCGGTCCAGCCCTGCTCGCGTCCTCGGCAAGAACGCTCATCGCCCGTGGCGGCGCGGTGCTCGGGCCCGCCACCGACGGTGGCTGGTGGGCACTGGGTTTGACCGATCCGCGGCCCGCCCGGCTGCTCGCCGAGGTGCCGATGTCGACCGACCGTACCGGCGAGCTGACCCGTAACGCCCTGCACCGCTGCGGTCTTCGGGTCCGATCGCTACCGGTGCTGACCGATGTCGACCACGTCGCCGATATCGCCCCCGTCGCCGCCGCGTCCACCGGACGGTTCGCCGCCGTCGCCGCCCGCCTCGCGCCGCTGGTCGCCGCGGGCCGCTTCTGACCAGTACGACGACCGGAGCGAATCGGCAATGAACGACAAGCACTCGCAACCCGATCCGGAGCTCGCGCTCCCCGCGGCCGTGCGCACCCGGATCTCGCCCGCCCGATCGGCCGCGGTCGCGGCCAGGGTCGGCATCATGCTCGGCGTCGCCGTCACGATCTGTTTCCTCACCGGCCTGATCAGCCACTGGATCCAGCATCCACCCGGCTGGTTCTGGTGGCCTGCGCACCCGGTGTGGCTGTATCGCGTCACCCAGGGCGCGCATGTGATCTCCGGCGTTGTCGCGATCCCGCTGCTGATGGTGAAGCTGTGGTCGGTGTTCCCCCGGCTGTTCGCCCGCCCGCTGCTGGGCAACCCGCTGCGCGCGGTCGAGCGCGGATCGATCGCGGTGCTGGTGGGAGCGATGCTCTTCCAGCTGGTGACCGGGCTGTTCAACACCGCGCAGTACTACCCGTGGCGGTTCTTCTTCACCACCACCCACTACGCGATGGCCTTCGTCGCGATCGGGGCGCTGGCGGTGCATCTGGCGGTCAAACTGCCGGTCGTGCGGGCCGCGCTGGCCCGTCCCGACGCCGCCGCGGCGACACCGGCCGAGCGGGAGCGCGCGGTCGTGTCCCGCCGCGTCGTGCTCGGCTCGGCGATCGCGGCGGCCGCGGTCGCCGGACTCGCGGTCGCGGGCCAGACCGTCACCCCGCTGCGCAGGCTCGCCGTGCTCGCGCCGCGCAGTGGGCAAGGGCCGCAGGGACTTCCGGTCAACCGGACCGCCGGTGAAGCGGGCGTCACCGAATCGGCCCGTGACAACGCCTACCGGCTCACGGTGACCGTCGGCGAGCGCACCCGCGCCTTCTCCCTCGCCGAGCTGGCCGCGCTACCGCAAACCACCGCCACCCTGCCGATCACCTGTGTGGAGGGCTGGAGCGCCGCCGCCGACTGGTCCGGGGTGGCGGTGCGCGACCTGCTGGCCGCGGTCGGCGACTACGGCGGCGGCGATGTGGAGTTCCGTTCACTCGAGCGGGGCGGGTTGTTCAACCGGTCGGTGCTGCCGGAAACCCATGTGCGGGCGGCTGATTCGCTGGTCGCGCTGCGCATCGGCGGCGCCGAACTCGATCTCGACCACGGGTTCCCGTGCCGGTTGATCACCCCGAACCGGCCTGGTGTCCTGCAGACCAAATGGCTGTCGGCGATCGAGGTGCGACGATGACGGCGGTGCGGATCGTGCTCGGGCTGGCCGGGCTGTGGCTGGCCTGGATCGGTATCGACCTGCTGCTCGGGCAGAGCCGGATCGACCTGATCTCGGCCGGACTGTGGTTCGTCGGCGCGATCGTGTTGCACGACGGCGTGTTCGCCCCGCTCTGCGCGGCGCTCGGTGTCGGCGGGAAGCGCCTGCTGCCACCGACATCGGCGGCGCCCGTCGCCGTCGGCACCGTCTGTACGGTCACCCTGGTGCTGATCTCGGTTCCGGTGCTCGGCCGGGAACTCGCGGTCGCGGCCAATCCGACCGTGCTCGACCGCGACTACCCGGCCGGGCTGCTCGCGGCCGTCGTCGTGGTGTGGGTGCTCGTCGGTATCGGCACGGTCGGGTGGCGTGCGGCGACCCGGCGCCGGGGCTGAAGGAGATGCCGTGCCGACGTTAGAGTGGGCCGTCGACACCGTGCCGGCACGAGAGCGAGGACAGCACGTGGGCAGCAGCCGCTACCCCCTGCCCACCGACGCCGAGCTCGTCCGGAGGTTGCGCGCCGGTGACGATTCCGCGTTCGCCGCGGTGCTCACCGCCTGGTCCGGCTCGATGCTGCGACTGGCCAGGTCGTTCGTCACCACTGCGGCCTCGGCCGAGGAGGTGGTGCAGGACACCTGGATCGCGGTGATCCGCGGGCTGGACCGCTTCGAAGGCCGGTCCTCGCTCAAGACCTGGGTGTTCCGCATCCTCGTCAACACCGCGAAGAAGCGCGGTATCAAAGAGCACCGGATCGTGCTCTTCGGCAGTCTGCCCGAGGACGGCGAACCGGCCGTCGACCCCGACCTGTTCCGGCCCGCCGACGATCCCTATCCGGGGCACTGGCGCCACGACGCGAAGCCTCAGCGCTGGTCCGAACCGGAGGACTCCGCCGAACGCGGCGAGATCGGCGCGGTACTCGCGCAGGCGCTGGCCGCGCTTCCCGACCGCGGCCGGATCGTGCTCACCCTGCGCGACGCCGAAGGCTATACCGCCGAGGAGGTCTGCGATCTGCTCGGTATCTCGGCGGGCAATCAGCGGGTGATCCTGCACCGGGCTCGCGCCGCCGTGCGCGCCCGGCTCGAGGAGTACTACCGCAGCGCGGGCGAGATTCGTTCCGCTCGCTGACTCACTGATCCGCACGCGGTCGGTGGCGGCGGGTTCGGCCCGAGTGTCGATCTTGTTCCACATCGGAGCGCCGGACGGCCGAAGACTGTGACCTGTCCCTGGGCCCGCCGCATCAGGCTGCCCGCGCGGCGATCCCGCTTACCGTCACCTATGAGGGACAGCAGGAAGGTGGCAGTGGGCGTGGTCGGAACCGAGGCGAAACTGGCGCGGCTGGTCGATATTCTCGCGGTCGCGGCCGAACCCGCGGGGGCGGAGGGAATCGCCAAGCGGGAGCGCAAGGGCGTGCCGAGCGTGCGCGAGCGGCTGACCATGCTGCTCGACGCCGGCACCTTCGTCGAGACGGGGGCGCTGGCCCGCCAGCCCGATCGGCCCGACGCGCTCTACGGCGACGGCCTGGTGACCGGACGCGGGCTCATCGACGGCAGGCCGGTGGTGGTGATCGCGCACGACCAGACCGTGTACGGCGGCTCGGTCGGGGTCACCTCGGCGCGCAAGTTCATGCGCGCGTTGAAACTCGCCTTCGACACCGGCTGCCCGGTGGTGACGATCAACGATTCCGGTGGGGCCCGCATCCAGGACGCGGTCGGCTCGATCGCCTCGTTCGGCGATATCTCCCGGGTGCTGGAGAAGCTGTCGGGCTATGTGCCGCAGGTGTCGATCATTCTCGGCAAGTGCGCGGCCGGGTCGGTGTACGGACCGATCAACACCGATGTGCTCATCGGCACCACCGATTCGTACATGTTCGTCACCGGTCCCGAGGTGATCAAGGCGGTCAACGGTGAGGACATCACCGCCGAGCAACTCGGCGGCGCGGCCGTGCAGGCCGAACGCGGCACCCTGCACCATGTGGCCGAGACCGAACGCGACGCCTACGCCTGGGCCCGCGCCTATCTGAGCTACCTGCCGACCAGCTGCCTGGAACCGCCACCGATCGTCAATCCGGGCCTGGAGCCGGAGATCACCGCCACCGATCGCGAACTCGACGCGATCATCCCCGATTCCGACCGCGCGGGCTACGACATGCACGAGATCCTGCTGCGGATCTTCGACGACGGCGAATTCCACGAGATCCGGGCGGCGTTCGCGCCCAACCTGATCACCGGCTTCGCCAGGGTCGACGGCCATCCGGTCGGGGTGATCGCCAATCAGCCACTGGTACTCGGCGGTTCGATCGACGCGGCCTGTTCGGACAAGTCCACCTATTTCATCCGGCTCTGCGACGCGTTCAACATCCCGTTGGTGTTCGTCGTCGACACCCCCGGCGTGCTGCCCGGTCTGGACCAGGAGGCCGCCGGGGTGATCATCCGCGGTGGGCGGGTGCCACGGGCGATCATCGAGGCGACCGTGCCGATCGTCAATCTGGTGGTGCGCAAGTCCTACGGCGGCGCCTACGGCATGATGGCGGCCCGGCAGGTGGGTGCCGACATCAGCTTCGCCTGGCCCACCGCCAGGATCGCGGTGATCGGCGCCGAGAGCGCCGTCGACCTCATCGGCAAGCGGCAGCTGGCCGCGGTGCCCGCCGACCAGCGCGCCGCCGCCCGCGAATTCCTGATCAACCAGTACAACGAGACCGTCGCCACCCCGTGGGTCGCCGCCGAACGTGGCTATATCGACGCCGTCATCGAACCTGCCACCACCAGGCTCGAGATCCGGCACGCGCTGCGCCTGCTGCGCGACAAACACCCGACCAAGCCCGAGTTCAACCCGCGCAAACACCCGGTGTACCCGATGTGATCCGGCGTCGGGTCGACAACGGTTGGGCAACGCCGGGGACACGATGCTGGCTCAACCGCCAGTCGGGAGAAATGATCGAAGGTGACCGGCACTTCCCGGCACCGGCACAACGTGGAGGTTCGAGCGATGTTCAACGCGATTGTTCAGATTTGTGGGTTCCTGATCATCGGGGCGGTGATCGGCGTGCTCGCCCGCATGCTCAAGCCGGGCAAGGAGAACATGAGCATGGGGATGACCCTGGTGCTCGGCATGGTGGCCGCGCTCATCGCGGGCGTGATCGCCAGCCTGATCGGCGTTGGGTCCATCACCGAACTCAATTTCTGGGGCTTCGTCATCGCGGTGATCGCCGCGGTGGTGCTGCTGTTCGCGGCCGAGGCGGTCGGCGCCCGCAAGCATCCGCCCGCCGCCTGATATCCCCCCACCGGAACCCCTTCGGCGCCCGCCGGAGGGGTTCTGCTTCGCTCGCCCACCGCCGGACTGGCAGGATCGCATGGTGCGCACCGCCAATCTCACCCGTGCCGAGACCGCAGCGCGATCGGCCGCGGTCACCGTCCGCGAGTACCGCGTCGAGCTCGATCTCTCCTCGGCGGGGGACCACGACCTGCCCGGATTCCCCACCACGACCACCGTGGTGTTCGACGCCACCGAGGAACTGACCTGGCTCGATTTCCTCGGTGGCGAGGTCGAATCGGTGACGGTGAACGGGCGGGCGGCAGCGGTCGAATACGACGGCTCGCGGATCATCCTGCGCGGTCTGGCGGCGACCAATGTGGTCGTCGTGCGCGCGACGGGCGCCTACAGCCGCTCCGGCGAGGGCCTGCACCGGTTCCGCGATCCCGTCGACGACGCCACCTACCTCTACACCCAGTACGAACCCGCCGACGCCCGGCGGGTCTTCGCCTGCTTCGAGCAGCCGGACATGAAGGCGCCGTTCACGTTCCGGGTGACCGCGCCCGAGGGCTGGGAAGTGCTGTCGAACCGGCCCGCCGACCGGATCACCGGTGACGGGCGGAGCCGGACCGTCGAGTTCTCCCCCACCCTGCCGATCTCCACCTATCTCACCGCGATCGCCGCGGGACCGTATCACCGGGTCGAGTCCGTCTGGACCCGCGGCGAACTCACCGTCGAACTGGGTGTGCTCTGCCGCGCGTCGCTGGCAGGCCACCTCGACGCCGACACCGTGCTCACCGTGACGAAGCAGGGCCTCGACTTCTTCGCCGAGCAGTTCGGCTACCCGTATCCGTGGGGCAAGTACGACCAGATCTTCGTGCCCGAATACAACCTGGGCGCGATGGAGAATCCGGGGCTGGTCACCTTCACCGAGGCCTACGTGTTCCGCGGCGCCGCCACCGCCGCCCAGTACGAGGGCAGGGCGAACACGATCCTGCACGAGATGGCGCACATGTGGTTCGGCGATCTGGTGACCATGGTGTGGTGGGACGATCTGTGGCTCAAGGAGTCCTTCGCCGACTTCATGGGGGCGCTGGCCAGTGCCGAGGCCACCGAGTGGACCGATGCCTGGGTAGCGTTCGCCAATCGCCGCAAAACGTGGGCCTACCTGCAGGATCAGCTGCCGACGACCCACCCGGTGGTCGCCGACATCACCGATCTGGAAGCGGCCAAGCTCAACTTCGACGGCATCACCTACGCCAAGGGCGCCAGTGTGCTCAAGCAGCTGGTGGCCTATGTCGGCCGAGAACAGTTCTTCGCGGGGGTGCGGCGGTACTTCCGGACACACGCGTTCGGCAACACCACCCTCGCCGACCTCCTCGCCGAGCTCTCGGCGGCTTCGGGCCGCGACCTGACCGGCTGGGCGAAGGCCTGGTTGCAGACCTCCGGGGTGTCGACGGTGTTCTTCGACGGGGACACCGTGGTGCAGACCGACCCGCGACCGCACCGGCTCGATGTCGGACTCTACGACTTCACGGCCGACGGCGAGCTGGTGCGCCGCGAGCGGATCGAGCTGGAGCTCTCCGCCGAACGCACCGCGGTGGTCCTGCCCGCCGCTCCCCTGCGGCTGCTCAACGACGGTGACCTGACCTACGCCAAGGTCCGCCTCGATACCGGCTCCCTCGATACCGTGGAGCGGGCGCTGGACCGGGTGACCGATCCGCTCGCCCGTGGCCTGATCTGGTCGGCCCTGTGGAACGCAACGCGCGACGGGGAACTCGCCGTCGACCGCTATCTCGGCATGGCAGGCGCCTTCGCCGCGGCCGAACCGAATACCGCGCTGCAGGGCGCGGTCCTGGCCAACGCGGCGTTCGCCATCACCCACTACCTGCCCGCGCCCGCCCGCGCCCGCTGGCAGCGTGACTGGCTCGAATCGTGCTGGTCCGGTATGTGTTCGGCCGAGCCGGGGTCCGGCGCGCAACTCGCGCTTGCCCGGGCCGCCGCACAGGCCGCGGCCTTGGACGACGGGCGCGCCGCCGACATCATCGCGCTCCTACGCGGCGAATCGGCGGGGCCGGCGGGACTTCCGCTCGACCCCGATCTGCGCTGGCTGTTCTGGACGGCCCTGGCGGCCACCGGCACGGCCACCGGCGCCGACCTCGACGCGGAACTCGGCAACGACGACACCGCCTCCGGCCGGACCGCGCTGCGCCGGGCGCTCGCCGCGCGACCCGATTCGCGGGTCAAAGCCGACGCGTGGGCCGCGATCCTCGACGACACCGCCCTGAGCAACGATCAGCTCGACGCCACCATCGCGGGTTTCCGCGCCGGCGCGCGCCGTGACCTCATCGCCGGCTACGACGCGCGGTACTTCGCCGCGCTGCGCACGGTGTGGGATCGGCGCAGCATCGAGATCGCGCGCCGGATCGTGCTCGGCCTGTTCCCCGCCACCGAGTCGCTCGACCTCGTCGACGCCTGGCTCGCCGACAACACCGACGCGCCGGGCGCGCTGCGCCGCCTCGTCCTCGAACAACGCGACCACCTCGCCCGCGACCTGCGGATACGCGGCGGCTAGACCCGACGTCGCCAGGCGGCCGTCACCGACGACGCCGCCCGTCCCCGGCGCCGCCCGTCCCCAGCTCGCCGGTTTCCGCATCGCCCGGCACGGTCAGCAGCTGTCCGACGTTCGGGGTGCGATACCCCGTGGGCGACCCGTCGGCAATCGGCAGCGGACACGGGCGCGCACATGTGCGATCGCCGAGCAGGCGGGGTTACTCTCGGTAGAGGCGATCGCAGCAACGCACCGCCGGGAGGTCTTCACCGAATCGAGCCCTACATGGCCGACATCCCGCCGACACAGCGCAGCTCCACCTCGGGCATCGCGGCGGAGCTGGCCGCCGAGGGTTTCGAGGACGCCGAGGAGATCGGGCGCGGCGGGTTCGGCGTGGTGTACCGGTGCGTGCAGCCCGATCTCGATCGCGTCGTGGCCGTGAAGGTGCTCACCGCCGAACTGGATCCCGACGGGTTGCAGCGTTTCGTGCGCGAACAGCAGGCGATGGGCAGGCTGTCCGGGCATCCGAACATCGTCGCGGTGTTCCACGCGGGCACCACCCACGGCGGGCACCCCTACCTGGTGATGCAGTATCACCCGCGCGGCTCGCTCGAACGCCACATCCACACCGCCGGACCACTGGACTGGATCGCCGTCCTGCGGCTGGGGGTGAAGATGGCGGGCGCACTGGAAACAGCCCACCGCGGCGGCATTCTGCATCGGGATGTGAAGCCGTCCAACATCCTGCTCAGCGACTATCGCGAACCCGAACTCACCGACTTCGGGATCGCCCGCATCCAGGGCGGATTCCGCACCACCACCGGTGTGGTCACCGGCTCACCCGCCTTCGCCGCGCCCGAAGTGCTGCGCGGGTCGCCCGCGACCCCGGCCGCCGACCTGTACGGGCTCGGCGCCACCCTGTTCTGCGCGCTCACCGGGCATGTCGCCTACGAGCGGCAGGTCGGTGAGCAGGTGCTGTCGCAGTTCCTCCGGGTCTCGGCGCGGCCCGGCCCCGATCTCACCGAGCAGGACGTCCCCGACGAGGTGCGGGCCGTCATCGAACACGCCATGGCCGCCGACCCGGCCGAACGTCCGGACAGCGCCGCCGCGCTCGGCGCGGAACTGGCTGCGGCGCAGCGCGATACCGGCGTTCCCGTCGACATCCTGCGTGTCCCGGTCACCCAGCAGCCCGCGGCACCGCCCATCGCGCCTGCCCCGCGCCCGCACGAACGAACCACCGCGCCACCGACACCGGCTACCAAGTACCGCCCGCCCACCCCGGCCAGGGCGACCCTCGCCAGGAAGCGGCTGCTCGAGCAGCTGCGCACCAACGAACGCACCCGGCTCTCGGTGATCCACGCGCCCAGCGGATTCGGCAAGACCACGCTGGCCGCGCAATGGCACGACGAGCTGGTCGAGCACGGCGCCGCGGTGGCCTGGCTGACCGTCGACGAGGACGACGACAACCTCGCCTGGTTCCTCAGCCACCTCGTCGAAGCCGTGCGGCCCGCCGTCGGCGACCTCGCCGACGAGCTCGACCGGCTGCTCGACGCCGACCCGAGCGACCCGGCCCGCACGGTGCTGACGGCCCTGGTCGACGGCCTGCACACCAGCGATCGGCGGGTGACGCTGATCCTCGACGACTGGCAGCGCGTGACCGGCGCGGCTTCGGTCTCGACGGTCCGTTTCCTGCTCGAGCACGGCTGCCACCACCTGCCCGTGGTGCTCACCAGCACCGCCCGTCCCGAACTCCCGCTGAGCCGATTGCGAATACAGGGCGAACTCGCCGAAATCGACGCCGCGACACTGCGTTTCGATCCCGAGGAGGTGCGGGCCTTTCTCGCCGAGGCGGGCGGTGTGCACCTGACCACCGAGCAGATGACCGAAGTCGCGACCGCGACCGAAGGCTGGGTCGCGGCCCTCCAGCTGACCGTGCTGTCGCTACGCGCAGGCGAGGCGCCCGCGCGCCTGCTCGCCAGTCTGGCCACCCACCCCGACATCGGGGTCTTCCTCGCCGAGAACGTCCTCGACACCCTGGATCCCGGCACGCTCGAGTTCCTGATGACCACCTCGGTCTGCGAACGGCTCTGCGGTGGCCTCGCGACCGCGCTGACCGGTCGTGCCGATGCGAGCGACCTGCTCGCCGAGATCACCGACCGTGGCCTGTTCCTGCGGCCGGACAGCCCGGACGGCGACTGGTACCGCTACCACCAGCTGTTCGCCGGTTACCTGTGCCGCAGGCTGGCCAAGGAACGGCCGGAGCAGGTCACCGAGCTGCGCCTGCGGGCGGCGGACTGGTTCGGACGGCACCACCTGCTCAACGAGGCGGTCGATCAGGCGCTCGCGGCGGGCGTGCCGGAGCGGGCGGCCGAGCTCGTCGGCGAGGGGGCGGGCTATCTGCTGGAACGGTCGAGAATGGTGCCGATGCAGGCCATCCTGGCCAAACTGCCCACGCGGGTCTGTCGGGACCGGCCGCGGATCCAGCTGTACAGCGTGTGGATCGACCTGCTGTTCCGCCGGACGGCGGCCACCACTGCCGCGCTGGCCCGGTTCGAGTCCGCCCTGGCCGCCGCCGTCGAGCTGCCCGCCGCCGAGCGCGCCGATCTGCGCGCCGAGGCCGATGTGGCGATCGGTGTGCGGGAGATGTTCGCCGACCGCGTGCCCGACGTGGACCGCCTGCTCGGCGACGCGCTGGCGCGCCCCGAGGACTTCTCGCCGCGTGTGCCCGGCGTCGCCGCCAATATCGCGTCCTTCGCGGCGATCCAGCGTTTCGACTTCGACGCGGCGCGCCGCTGGCAGGACTGGGCGCGGCCTTACCACGCGGCGGTCGGCCCGTTCCTTTCGGTGTACGGTCACTGCTTCGGCGGACTCGCGGCGAAGGAACAGCTCGACATCGCGGCCGCGGACAACCTGTTCAGCACGGCGGTGGAACACGCGCGCGCCACCATGGGACCGTCCGCGCACGCCACCCGTCTCGCGGCCACCCTGCTTGGTGAATTGCGCTATGAGACCGGTGATCTCGATACCGCGGCCGATCTGCTCGACCGGGGCAGAGAGCTGTCCACCGAAGGCGGTGGCGGGGTGGACTTCATGCTGGCGACCTACGGTACCGGCGCGCGCGTGCGAATCCTGCGCGGCGACCGGACCGGCGCGCTCGCGTTGCTCGACGAGGGGGCCGCACACGCCGAACGGCTCGACTTGCCGCGCCTGACCGCGCGCCTACGCAACGAACGCGTCCGGCTCGGGTTCGCGCTCGACCCTGCGGTGCGCGCGGCAATGCTCCTCGACCGTGAGATCCGCCGTGACCACGGCGTCGACACCCTGGCCGACGAGCTCGACGAGGACTCCGCGATCCGCTTGCTGCTCGCCGGACCTTCGGCAGCCGGACAGCAGGCCGCGGTAGCACGAGCCGCTGCCATCGTCGCTGCGATCGATGCCGAGCGCAGGCCGATGGCCGCGTTGCGCGCCGGATTCCTGCTCGGCGACGCGCTGCGCGTGGCAGGCCGGACGAACGACGCGCAGGGGATTCTCACACCGTTGCGCCGGCAGTGCGCACGGCTCGGGCTGGTCCGGCTGCCCTTCGACGCCACCACGGGCTCAGCGCCGACTTAGCGGCCGAAGGGCCGGCTGCTACCGACGTCGGCACCGGTGCATCCGAGGGCAACTCGGTCGGCATCTCCAGTGCCGACACCGCGGCGGTTCGCGGTCGCCCCGAGCCATCGGGGCGACCGCGTACGGCCTGCTAGCGCGCCAGATGTGCTTCGATCGCGGCGATGATCCGCGGCCGCAGCTCGGCGACGCTGACGATCGCGTCGACCGAACCGACCTCGACCGCGCGCTGGATGTTGTGCACGGCGTCGAACTCCGCGGCCACCTCACCCAGCTTCTCCGCCCTGACCGAGGATCGCAGCTCGTCGAGCTCCGCGGACAGGGTGGCGCGATCGGTGCCGAAAGCGTTGGCGGCCTGGGTCTCCAGGTCACGGACCCGCTGATCGGCGGCGGTCCGCGCCTTGACCTCACCGGCGAACACCACCGCGGCGGCGGGCGCGCCACCGAGCACCGAGGCGAACGAACCCTCCAGCGCCAGCACGGTCATGTTCGGGTTGAGCGCCTTGGAGAACACCACGAACGCGCCGCCGTGGTAGCGCGAGATCACGCAGAACACGATCGGACCGTCGAAGTTGACGATGGCCCTGCCGATCTCGGCACCGTACTCGAGCTGCAGCTTACGCATCGACTCCGGCGAACCGTCGAAGCCGGACAGGTTGGCCAGCACCACCAGCGGACGGTTGCCGCTGGCCGCGTTGATCGCCCGCGCCGCCTTCTTCGACGACCGCGGGAACAGGGTGCCCGCGGTGTAGGTGTCGGGGCCGTCGGTGGCCGGGAAACCGCGCCGCGGCACGCTACGCGACTCGATACCCAACAGGCACACCGGGATTCCGCCCAGGTGCGCATCCTGCACCACCGCGGTCTCGGCGTCGGCCATGCCCGCCCAGCGTTCCAGCACCGCGTGGTCCTGGTCGGCCAGCGCCCGCATCACCGTGCGGATGTCGAAGGGCTTCTTGCGATCCGGGTTGGCGGTCGCGGAGAAGATCTCGCCCACGGTGCTGAAGGAGCTCTCGGCCATGGTGTGTGGGAAGGTGGAGATATCGCGCGCCACCGGGTCGACGGTCCTGGTCCGGCGCGGTGCCTGCTCGCCGGGCACCACGTAGGTGTGTTCGTAGTGCGCCATCAGCACGTCGCGGGCCGCGGGCAGGTTCGGCGCCCAGTACTGCGCCTGACCGTTGGGGCCCATCACCCGGTCGTAGCCGCCGATGCCGAAGTTGTCCTCGGCCGACACGCCGCCGGAGAAGTCCAGCGACTGCTTACCGGTGAGCACCATCGCCGACTCCGGCGTCATCACCAGCACACCCTTGGTGTGCATGAGCATGGTGGCCTCGGCATTCCAGTACGGCTGGGCACCGACGTTGATGCCCGCGACCACGATATTGATCTCGCCGCCGTCCTGGGTGAACTCGACGATCCGCTTGAGCGCGGCCGCGACCCAGTCCATGTTCTCGGTGCCGGAAGCCATGGAGATCCTGGCGCCCGAGGACAGCGCGTACCACTCCAGCGGCACCCGCAGCCGGTCGGCGAGGTCGAGCGCCGCGATCACCCGGCGGCACTCCGGCTCCGACAGCGCGCCGAGCGACTTGGTGGGGTCACCGAGCAGCAGCACTCGGGTGACGCCCTCGGGATGACGCGGGGTCCTCGTGGTGACCACACCGGCCACGATGGCCGCGGTATTGCGGCCCTTCGGCCGGTCGACCGGCACCAGCTTGTTGGCGTCGTCGAGGTCGTACTCGGCGAAATCGCCGAGCAGGCCGGTCAATTCGTATGGGTAGACGGTGTTGCGCGCGGCGGCCCGCAGCACCTTCTGCCGGTACTCGTCGACGGGCTCGACCGGCTCGTCGGTCAGCTCGCCGACGGTCACGGTGGATCCACCGGTGGCGTCGAAACTGATCCGCACCCCCACCTTGCTCAGCTCGCCGGTCTCCGGATCGCGCTGACGCGCGATGAGCAGGATCTCCTCGAGCCCGGCACCCGCCGCGTTCGGCAGCACGTGCGCGCCGATGGTCTCCAGCTCGGCGCGGGTGACCTCCATCGGCGGCCAGATGTACATCACGATGCGGTTGGTGCTGAGCCGCTTGGCCGACGGCCGCTGGGCTTGGGCCCGGCGGATCGAGTCGACGCAGGTCGCGATGGTGCTCTCGGCGGTCGGCAGGGCCACCAGCCTGCCGTCCTGATCGCGCAACGCCGCCAGGTCACGCACCTGGGCGAAGGCGATGAGCCGGTCGTCGGACGGGTTGCCCTTGGCGACACACCGGAACAGGTACACCTCCTCGTCGTCGGAGGACGGCAGCCGGGTGAGGTCGAACTTGCGCAGCCGCTCCATCTGCATCCGCTGCGCGATGTAGGGGTGCAGGCCACGGATCAGGCGTTCCTCCGCCATGCCGGTGGCCGAAGGGCGGAAGGTGAAGTGGTGGTGCATGACCGCGCCGCCGCTGCCCGCGACGGTGGCGGTGATGCGGTGCACCTGCTGCGGCAGCTGCTCGGCGCCGAGGATCTCCTGCAGCGCGGCGGCCATCGCGTCGGTGTCGGTGGGCTGGTCCTCCCAGCTCACGTAGATGTCGGCGTCGATCGAGACGGCACCGCCCGCGAAAGTGCCGAGGCCACGCAGCGTGGTGGCGAGGTCGGCGAAACCGACAGCTGCCGAGACCAGGCCCGCACCGTCACGCTCGGCGACGACGAAAGTGCTGCCGCCGACCTGCTCGGTGTGCACGCCGGTGAGGCCCTTGTTGCCGTAGTAGCGCCGGGTGAGCACCTCGAGCATGGCGGTGTGGTCGGGCTTGTTGCGCTCCAGGCGCTGGGCCAGTAGCCGCACCAGCGGTTCGGTGCTGCGGACCATGTCGGCGATGCGCTCGGCGCGATCGGCGGCGTCGGGGTTGGCGTCCAGGTAGGTCAGGTGCCTGCGGACATTGGTGTAGACCCTGGCCCGGTTGCGGCGCAGCAGCGGCTGGCCGTACCAGCCGAACACCAGGCCGCGGCACAGATCGGCGATCACCGGGAACCGCACCTGGGTGGCCACGACCAGCCGCTCCAGGGTCAGGCCGACCGGCTCGCGCAGCACCTGATCGGGCATCGGTTCCCGCAGCCATTCGCGCAGCAGCGTGGTGATGACCTCGACGGTGTCCGACGGGCGCTGCTGGGCCAGGAAGATACGGAACACCGCGGCCTCGAGATCGGGGGTCCGATCCAGCTCGGTGATGCCGTAGTGGCTCAGCGCCTGGGTGAGCTTGGCGCGGTAGGACTCGGGCAGTCCGGCCCGGTCGGCGTCGAGGCTCTGCAGGTAGGTGTGGAAGTACTCGCGGTCGCTGTGCACATGGCTCTGCCCCTGCTCGTCCTCGGAGCGGTTGTGGCTCAGCGCGGTGAGGTCGGCGAAGACCTGGACGAGTTCGAGCTCCTCGGCCAGCGGCCGGTGGTTGGCCGCCACCGAGTCGCGGCGCGCCGCCAGGTAGTCCTCGAGCACGCGGCGCTCGTCGTGCGGGTCCACGTCGAAGCCGAGCAGTAGGCTGCGCAGGTCCTGCAGCCCGCGCGCGAGCCGCTCGTGGGCCTGCCGGGGAGCGGGCTCACCGGGCAGATCCAGCTCGACCGCGCCGACGGCCTCGGTGTCGGCGGCCGCGTCGTCATCGGCCAGCGGCTCCAGGCGCAGCAGCGGCGCACCGGTCTCCACCTGCGTGCCGACCGAGACCGCGCACTCCTTGAGCCGCGCCCGGAACGGCGCGCGCAGCACCGTCTCCATCTTCATGCTCTCCAGCACCAGAACCGCGGCACCGGCCTCGACCTCGGCACCGACCTCGACCGGGGTGCCGACGACCAGGGCGGGCGCGGGCGAGCGGACGACACCGCCCTCGTCGCGGCTGATCCGGTGGGTGACGCCGTCGACATCGACGAGGTGGATCGGCCCGTGGGTGCCGGTGATCAGCCGGTAGCGGGTCTCGTTGACCACCAGCTGCCCGGTGTGCTCGTCGAAGCGCTCCAGATCCACATCGGCGGCGACCAGCTCGGCGCCCGACTCGATGCCGACCCGGAACCGGTGCGCGCCGATGCGGGCCACCCGCACGCGGTAACTCGCGCCACGCAGCTTCAGGTCGAGCGGGCGCCCGCTCTCGTGCTGCACCTGCGGACGGCCGCCGGACGCGGTGGACAGCAGGCGGTGCCGTTCGGCGCGCTCGTCCTCCTCGTAGGCGTCGATCGCGGCGGCCGCGAGCGCCACGGCGGAATGCCGGTGCGAGACAAGGCGGCCCTCGCCGCGGACCCGGTCGATCCAGCCGGTGTCGGCGCTGGCGTCGATCACCTCGGGCTGGTCGAGCAGGTCGAGCACGAAGCTCTTGTTGGTGGCGCCACCCTCGATGACCACCCTGGTCTGCGCCATCGCCCTGCGCAGCCTGCCGAGCGCCTCGTCGCGGTCGCGGCCGTAGGCGATGATCTTGGCGATCATGGAGTCGAAGTCGGCGGGGATGGTGTCGCCCTCGCTGACGCCGGTGTCGACGCGGATGCCGGGGCCCGCGGGCAGATCGAGGCGAACGATACGGCCGGGGGCCGGCGCGAAGTCGCGGTCGGGATCCTCGGCGTTGAGCCTGGCCTCGATGGCGTGACCGCGCTCGACCGGCGGCTCGCCGGTGAGCTTGTTGCCGGAGGCCACCGACAGCTGGGCCTGCACGAGGTCGAAACCGGTGGTGCACTCGGTGATCGGGTGCTCGACCTGCAGCCGGGTGTTCACCTCGAGGAACGCGAACAGCTGCTCACCCGGGTGGTACAGGAATTCGACGGTCGCCGCGCCGCAGTAACCGACGGCGACCGCCAGACGCTCGGCGGAGGCCTTCAGCTCGGCGGTCTGCTCGGGGCCGAGCACCGGCGACGCCGATTCCTCGATGACCTTCTGATTGCGGCGCTGCACCGAGCAGTCGCGCACGCCGAGCGCCCAGGCGCTGCCCTGGCCGTCCGCGATGACCTGGACCTCGACGTGCCTGGCGCCGGTGACCAGGCGCTCGAGGAACACCACGCCGCTGCCGAAGGCGCGGGCGGCCTCCTGCCTGGTGCGCTCGTAGGCGTCGACGAGCTCGGCCTCGGTGGAGACCTTGCGGATACCACGCCCGCCGCCGCCGGCGGTGGCCTTGAGCATCAGCGGGTAGCCGATCTGCTCGGCCGCCTCGATGGCGTCCTCGACGGTGTCGACACCGCCGCGGCTCCACGGCGCGACCGGCACCCCGACCTCCTCGGCCAGGAGCTTGGCGCCGATCTTGTCACCGAGCTTGCGCATGGCCTCGGCGCTGGGACCGATGAAGGTGACGCCGATGTGCTCACACAGTTCGGCGAAGGCCGGGTCCTCGGCAACGAAGCCCCAGCCGACCCAGGCCGCGTCGGCCTTGGTGGCGACCAGCGCCTGCTCGAGCACCTTCAGATCCAGGTACGGCCGCGCGGCCGCAGGACCGAGGTCGTAGGCGATATCGGCCGAGCGCACGAAGGTCGCGTTGCGGTCGACGTCGGTGTAGAGGGCGACCGTCTCGATCGGTAGCCCGGTCGCCGCAGCCAGATCTCGGACGGCGTGGATGAGCCGCATGGCGGCCTCACCCCGGTTGACGATGGCGATGCGGCTGAACACTCGCCGACTCCTTCCATTCCAAGGTCTTGCCCCCGGGCGGGTGCGATTGTCGAATACGGTCCTGCGCAGTGTGCACGTGTCTCATGTATATGTGAACAGCAGATCGGGGTTACCCGCACGTATCGATGGGATCCGCCCGATCGACAGTGCCTATTCCGGTATCGGCGACACCGGACCGGCTGTTCACACCCACCCCCTCAGCGGGCCGGATGTTGTCGTTGGGGCTCGCCGGATCCTGCGACAGCGCGCGGTCACCGGCGTCGCCGGTTTGCGGCGTACAGCATTGCGTCGGGACCGAAGCGATCCGGCCACCACTGTGATTGCCCGCCGTCGCGATTCCGGCGAAGACGGGCGCCGCACCGGAACGGAACGGAACGGACGATCCGGTTGTCGTCGGCCGCGGTGAAATACGCGTAGACCAGCCCGGTATCGGCGAAATCGGGCGCGATGGCGAGCCCGAGCAGCCCGCCCTCCCCGCGGGCGACCACGCCGGGAACCTCGGCGAACAGCTCGGGTGCTCGGCACGGGAACTGCGACCATCCTACCGAGGCAGGGCACAGCGGCCACGCGGAAGCGGTGGTGACCTGCCCCAGCGATCCCGTTCGGCAACGGCTCGGCGGACCGCACGCGGGCTAGCGTCCGGGTCGACCGATCGAACGGAAAGGCCGTCATGCACCCTCACCCTCCTGGCACCACCCTGCTCGCCGCCCTGGCAGCGGCCGTCACGGTGGGCGCCGCGACAGCGACGCTCGCCCCGCCGGTGACCGGCACAGCCGCCGCGGCAGGCTGTGCCGATATCCGGGTGGTCGCGGCCCGCGGCACCGGCGAACCCGGCGGCTGGTGGAGCAAATACCACCTCGGCACCGTGGTCGGTAATCCGGTGTACAAGGCGATCAACGACACCCTGGACGAGAAAGTCGACGCCTATCGCGTCGACTACCCGGCCGACCACAATCAGCCCGCCTCGGTCCAGGCGGGCAATCGCGATCTGGTCGAGCACGTCACCACTCAGGCCGCGGCCTGTCCCGACCAGCGGTTCGTGCTGGTCGGGTACTCCCAGGGCGCCAACGTGGTGGACAACTCGCTCGGCTTCAGCAGTGAGGGCGCGAAGGTCGGCGGCCCGATCGTCGCCACGCTGCCCGACGAGCTGGAGCCACGGATCGTCGCGGTCCTGTTGTTCGGCAACCCGATTCGCGAACTCGGCCGCGCGATCACCGGCACCTATGCCGGGCGCACCCTCGACATCTGCAACGACAACGATCCGGTCTGCGATCCCGACGGCTCCGACTGGAACGTGCACCTGCGCTACGCCCGCCATGCCGACAAGGCCGCGAAGTTCGTCCGCGACCGGGTCTGAGCGCCGGAATCAGCGCAGCGTCACCGTCGTCGGCATGGCGGCGAAGCCGCGGTTGTTGGACGAATGGATCCGCACCAGGTTGTCGGTGTCGATCTCGTAGTCCGACACCGCGGCGACGATCTCCTGCAACGCCACCCGCATCTCCAGCTGGGCCAGGTTCATGCCGAGGCAGTGGTGACGGCCCGCTCCGAAGGACAGCGCCGCACTGGTGTCACGATCGAGATCGAACACGTCAGGGTCGTCGAACACGGCGTCGTCGCGATGGGCTGAGCCGGTGAGCAGCAGCACCCTCGCATCGGCCGGGATCTCGATGCCGTGCAGCGTGATCGGCGCCGTGGTGGTGCGCAGCTGGGCCTGGGTGGCGGGGTCCCAGCGCATCGACTCGGCGATCCAGTCGTCGATGCGCCCGTCGAAGGCCGCGCGGCGCTGATCCGGATGCAGCGCGGCGCTGTGCCAGGCGTTGCCCAGGCTCAGCATCACCGTCTCGATCCCGGCGCCGACCAGCAGGATCAGCACGCCGACGATCTCCTCCGGGGTGAGCCGGTCGTCCCCGTCGGCGGCATCGAGCAGCCCGGAGAGCAGATCGCCGGTCCGGTCGCCCGCCCTGGCGATGGTCAGTTCGGTGTAGTACCCGACCAGCGCGCCGATGGCCTGCATCGCCTCCGGCCGCAGCTCGGTGGATTCGGCGTCGGTGTACATGATCTCCATGCCGAGCTTGCGCAGCAGCTCCCGATCGTCCTCCGGCACGCCGACCAGTTCGGAGATGACGTCGGTCGGGAACGGTCCGGCGAAGTCGGCGATCATGTCGAAACTGCCGCGCGCGAGCAGCGGTTCCAGTGTGCGCTGTGCGATTTCCCGCAGCCGCGGCTCCAGGCTCTGCACCCGCCGCTGGGTGAACGCCCGCGCGACGAGGCCGCGCATCCTGGTGTGCTTGGGCGGGTCCATCGCCACGAAGGAGAAGAACTTCTCCGCTTGCGGCCCCCAGAACGTCTGCTCCATCCGCAGGCCGTTGGCGCTGGAGAAGCGGTCGGAATCGCGCAATGCAGCGTGGACGTCGGCGTGTCGCGACAGTGCCCAGAAGTCGTCGGTGTCGTTGCGGTAGACGGGGGCCTCGGTGCGCAACCTGGCATAGTACGGGTACGGATCGGCGTGGACAGCGAAGTCGTAAGGGCTGAACTGCAGGGGCATGGCACGACCGTAGCCGAGAGAAAGGACATGCGCTGTGGACTTCGAATCCGCTGCCGACCGGGTCGATGTCAGCAAACCGCACCCGGCCCGCCGATACGACTACTGGCTCGGTGGCAGTGCGAATTTCGAAGCCGACCGCGCCTCGGCCGACGCGGTCGCGACGGCCTTCCCGTCCATCCATTTCGCCGTCCTGGAGAACCGCAGCTTCCTGCGGCGCGCGGTGCCGTATCTGGTCTCCATCGCGGGGATCCGGCAGTTCCTCGATATCGGCACCGGGCTGCCCACCGCGGGCAATGTGCACGAACTGGCCCAGGACATCGCGCCGGAATCCCGGGTCGTCTACGTCGACAACGACCCGATGGTGCTCTACCACGCACGCGACCTGCTCGACAGCACCCCGGCGGGCGCCACCGCCTACATCGACGCGGATCTGCGCGATCCCGGTTCGATCCTGGACAACCCCGCGCTGGCAGGCACGCTCGACCTGGATCAGCCCGTGGCCCTGATGCTGTGCGCGGTCCTGCATTTCCTCACCGACGACATGCGGCCCTACGACGTTGTCCGCGAACTCTGCGCGGCCCTGCCCTCGGGCAGCTACCTGACGATGACCCACGCGACCGACGACCACCTCTCCGCCGAGGATCTCGACGCCGCCATCGAGGCCAACGAGCGCAGCGGTGTCCCGTTCCGGCTCCGGTCCACCGCCGAGTTCACCCGCTTCTTCGACGGTCTCGAGCTGGTCGATCCCGGCATCGTCTCGGTGATCGACTGGCGGCCCACCGAGTGGCGCCCGCATCCGCGTAAGGAAGCGGTCTCGATGCTCGGCGCCGTCGCCCGAATTCCCTGAGGGAAAGATCGCGCCGCGTAGAATCGCGGGTGACGACCTACGCCGGTGCGGGGGCCCGGCCGGTCTCGGGAGTGGCTGATGAGCACACGCGACGACACCGCAGCGGGGCGGCTGCCCCGCCGCATGCGGCTGTTGCTGGTCTCGACCACGGTCTTCTTGCTCGCGCTCATGGTGCTGCCGCGGCTCAATCACACCTACATCGACTGGTTGTGGTTCGGCGAAGTCGGCTATCGCCGGGTCTGGTCGACGGTACTGCTGACCGAGATCGCGCTGTTCGGGCTGTTCGCCGTGCTGACGAGCGCGGTGCTGTTCCTCGCGATGTGGCTGGCCTATCGCGCGCGCCCGGTGTTCCTGCCCGCCACCCGCGGCGAGGACCCGATCGGCGAGATCAGGACGGTGGTCGCGCGCTGGCCGTGGCGTTTCGGCGCCGGGATCGCGGTCGGCATCGGCCTGCTGTGCGGCCTCATCGGGCGCTCGCGGTGGGAGACGTTCCAGTTGTTCCTGCGGGGCGGCTCGTTCGGCGTCGACGACCCGCAGTTCGGGCACGACATCGGGTTCTACGTCTTCGATCTGCCGTTCTACCGGCTGCTGCTGAGCTGGTGCTTCGCCCTGGTCATCCTCGCCTTCCTCGCCTCGCTCACCACCCACTACCTCTTCGGCGGGCTGCGCGTGGGCGGCGGGTCGTTCGAGATCACCGTGGCGGCCCGGGTCCAGCTGGCGGTGCTGCTCGGGCTGTTCCTGGTGCTGAAGGTGGTGGCCTACTGGCTGGACCGGTACGAGCTGCTGTCGAGCAGGCGGCGGGAGCCGACGTTCGCCGGTGCCGGATACACCGACATCAACGCCGTGCTGCCCGCCAGGCTGGTGCTGTTCGCGATCGCGCTGGTCTGCGCCGCCGCGGTGTTCTCCGCGGTCGTACTGCGTGACCTGCGTGTGCCCGCGATGGCGGGGGCGCTGCTGCTGCTGTCGTCGATCGTGGTCGGCGGGGTCTGGCCGCTGGCCGTCGAGCAGTTCTCAGTGCGCCCCAACGCCGCCGACATGGAGAGCCGCTACATCGAACGCAATATCGCCGCCACCAGGCAGGCGTACGGAATCGGCGCCGATCGGGTCGAGTACGAGCCATATCCCGGTGTCGGCGCCACCCCGCCGCCGCAGGTTCCCGCCGACGCCACCACGATCGCCGACATCCGGCTGCTCGACCCGGCGGTGCTCTCGCGCACGTTCACCCAGCAGCAGCAGCTCAAGAACTTCTACAGCTTCCCCGAGAATCTCGACCTCGACCGGTACCGCATCGACGGCAGGCTGCGCGACTATGTGGTGGCGGTCAGGGAGCTGACCCCGGAGGCGCTCAGCGGGAACCAGACCCACTGGGTCAACCGGCACACCGTCTACACCCACGGCGACGGTTTCGTCGCCGCACCCGCCAACCGGGTCAACGCCGCGGTCCGCGACGCGACCGCCGACAGCTCGGCGAGCAACAGCGGCTATCCGATCTACGCGGTCAGCGATATCGCCTCCCTGCCAGGGGGCAGGCAGGTCATCCCGGTGGCGCAGCCGCGGATCTACTACGGCGAGGTGATCTCGCGGACGGACCCGGACTACGCGATCGTCGGTGGCGGTGGCGACCCACGCGAATACGACACCGATACCACCAAGTACACCTACACCGGCGCGGGTGGGGTGCCGATCGGCAACTGGCTCAACCGCTTCGCCTTCGCCACCGCCTACACCGAGCGGAACATCCTGTTCGCCAGGGCGATCGGGTCCGATTCCAAGATCATCTTCCACCGGGCGCCCGGCGAGCGGGTCGAGCTGGTCGCGCCGTGGCTGACCGTGGACGGCAATCCGTATCCCGCGGTGGTCGACGGCCGGATCGTCTGGATCGTGGACGCCTACACCACCATCGACGGCTACCCCTACGCCGCGCGCAGCACCCTCGGTACGCCCACCGAATTCGGCGCCGAGATCTCGTATGTGCGCAATTCGGTGAAGGCCACCGTCGACGCCTACGACGGCACGGTGACGCTGTATCAGGTCGACCGGACCGATCCGGTGCTGGCCGCGTGGATGCGGGTGTTCCCCGGTACGGTCGAACCGGAGTCGGCGATCAGTCCCGATCTGCGCGCCCACTTCCGTTATCCGGAGGACCTTTTCGTCGTTCAGCGCGAGATGCTGGCCCGCTACCACGTCGACGATCCGCGGGAGTTCTTCACCAACAACGCCTTCTGGTCGGTACCGAGCGATCCGACGGTGGACGCGAACCCGCAGCAGCCGCCGTTCTACGTGCTGCTCGGCGATCCAGAGACCGCGCAACCCTCGTTCCGGCTGGCCAGCGCGATGGTGGGGTTCCGGCGGGAGTTCCTGTCCGCCTACATCTCCGTGCGGTCCGACCCCGAGGAGTACGGCCGGTTCCATATTCTGCAACTGCCCACCGACACCCTCACCCAGGGCCCGCAGCAGATCCAGAACTCGATGATCTCCGACACCAGGGTCGCCTCCGAACGGACGCTGCTCGAACGGTCGAACCGGATCCAGTACGGGAACCTCATCACGCTGCCGATCGCGAACGGCGGGGTGCTCTATGTGGAACCGCTGTTCACCGAACGGATTTCGACCACGCCGAACGGCTCGACCTTCCCCCAGCTGGCGCGGGTGCTCGTCAGCTATCGCGAGCCTGGCACCGGCGGGGTCAGGGTGGGCTATGCCCCGACCCTGGCCGAGGCGCTCGATCAGGTCTTCGGTCCCGAGACCGGCAACATGGCCACCGCGCCCGGCGGCGGGCCGGGCGCGCCGCCGCCCCCTGGGCAGTCGCGGCCCGCGCCCGGCGAACCGCAGGCGCAGACGGAACCGCCGGTGGTCGACGACGCCGCCATCGCCCGCTTGCAGGCGGAGCTGGAGGCGGCGCGGGCGGCGCTGGAACGGCTGCAGCAGCAACTCGACATCCTGCGCCCGCCCGGCTGATCGGGTCGCCGCTCAGCATCCCTCCAGCGTCGCGTGTTCCAGTTCGGCGACCACATCGGTCACCTCATGTCGGGTGCGTATCGCCCGCAGCTGCCGCCTCGCCCCGTTGCCCCGCTCCCGCAGGCCGGCGATCGCCGTGGTGACGAACGCGTCGTCGCCGCAGTCACGCAGGGCTGGTTCGATCCGGCGCAGCAGGTCGCCGAGCAGTTCGCAGTGCGGGACGACGCCACCGTGGATCGGATGCAGCAGGTGCCCGTCCAGACCGGTGTGCGCGGCGTTCCAATAGGCCGCGCGCAATACCTCGCCGGAGACCGAGGGCGCGGGTTCACCACGGGCGATCGACCGCAGCCCCATGGTGACGATGCCGCGGATCAGCGCGGCGAGCAGCGCCGACTCGGCGGCAGTGGCGGGGATGTCGCTGACCCGGATCTCCACGGTCGGAAAGGATTCCGACGGCCGGACGTCCCAGTACACCATCTTCTTGTCCAGGATGCTGCCACTGGCGAACATCATCGACACGGTGGCGTCGAAGTCGGCGAGCGAGGCGAAGTACGGCGGCGGCCCCGCACTCGGCCAGCGGCGCCACAGGATGCTGCGCCAGCTGGCGTAGCCGGTTTCACTGCCGCGGTAGACGGCCGAGTTCGCGGTGAGCGCCAGCAGCACCGGCAGCCACGGCCGCACATGGTTGCTCACCTGCACGGCGCGCACCCGGTCGGGCACCGCGACGTGCACGTGGCAGCCGCACAGGCCCTGTTCGTGGGCGAGCATGCCGAAGGTGTTGGCGATGCGCTGATAGCGGGGTGTATCGGTCACCGGGTAGCCGTCGGGCACGGTCGGCGGCACCGCCACCGCGAGCAGCCGCGCGTCGTGCGCGGCGGCGCACTCGGCGACACGGCGGCGGGTGGCGCGCAGTTCGGCGAGCAGGTCGTCGATGCGGGAGTGCACGCCGGTGCGGGTTTCCACCTGGCAGCGCGTCAGTTCCAGCTGCAGATCGATGCCTGCCGCGCGCGCGGCCGCGGCCACCCTGGCGTTCTCGGGTGCCGGCGCGCCGGTGCCGGGGTCGGTGAGCAGGAACTCCTCCTCGACCCCGACCGTCGGCACCCGCGCGAGGTCGCCCTCAGCCACAGCTCGGACGCTACTCCCGATCCGGCCGGATCGACAGGGACTCGGATCAGCCGCGCTGGTGACGGGCCTCGTAGGCGGCGCGTTCGGCCTCGGCCCGCGCCTGTTCCTCGGCGTCGGCGAGGGCGGGGTCGAGACCGTGGCTGACCAGCCGGTGCCTGCGGTACACATAGGTGAGCGCGACGGTGAAGTAGATCAGCGGTATGTACAGCAGCGCCATCATCGACAGCCCCATCCACAGCGGGCCCGGCACCAGCAGGAACAGGCACAGCACCGGCAGCACCGGGACCAGGAAGCGCAGCAGATAGCGGCGGGTGGCGCCGGGGCCGGTCAGATCGGCGAGTACCCAGTCCGACATCGACGGCGGCAGGGTCGCCCCGGTGAGGTAGCGCAGGCGCTGCCACAGGGTGGGTGTGGTTCGGGTCATCGCCGGGCCTCCGATTCCGTGGCGAGCCGGGCGGCGTTGTTCACCCGGGTGAGCACATCGCGCAGTTCCTCGAGATCGGCCAGGCTCACGCCGAGCCGTTCGACGACCGCGGGTGGGATCCGTTCGGCGTGCTCGCGTAGCGTCGCGCCGGCCGCGGTGAGGTCGATCAGCAGGGTGCGCTCGTCGTGCGGGTCACGGCGCCGGGTGATCAGCCCGGCCGATTCGAGCCGCTTGAGCAGTGGGGACAGGGTCGCCGAGTCGAGCTGGATCGCCTCGGCGACCGCCTTCACCGACATCGGTGCCTCGCCCCACAGCGCCAGCATCACCAGATACTGCGGGTGGGTGAGTCCGAGCGGCTCGAGCAGCGGCCGGTACACCGCGAGCACCGATCGGTTGGCCACCGCCAGCGCGAAACACACCTGCCGGTCCAGCCGCAGCGGATCGTCGAGTGCCGTCATGAACAATCACCTTCCTTCGTCCCCACAGGATTATGCCACTAATAGTTAGTGCGTTAACCGTTAGTGGCGTCACCAGTGCGGGCGGCGGGGTTCAGTCCTCCTCGACGAGCGGTGCGCCGGAGGCCGCCCTGCGCACCTTCTCGCGGCCGTTGTCCTCCTCACTGCGCCCCCGCCGCCAGTAGCCGGTGAAGGTGATGACCCGCTTGTCCACGCCACGCTCGCGCACGAGGTTGCGGCGCACGAGCTTCACCAGGTTCGCCTCGCCGGAGATCCACGCGTACGGCACGGAGCCGGGAAGCGTTGCGGCGCAGACCGCGTCGACGACCGCGTCGCCGTGCGGCCGCGCGCCGCGGTGCACCCAGTCGATGTGCACCTCACCCGCCGTGTCGAACCGCTGCTCGTCGTCGGGGCCCGCGACCTCGACGAAGGCCCGCACCGCCGCGCCGGGGGCGAGGCGCTCGACGATCGCGCCGATCGCTGGGATCGCCGTCTCGTCCCCGACCAGCAGCTGCCACGCCGGGTCCGGCGGTGGGCTGTACAGCGCGTGCGGCGGGCAGAGCAGACCGATCTCCGCGCCGGGGACAGCGCGCGCCGCCCAGTCCGAGGCCGGACCTGCATGTTCGGGATGCAGCGCGAAGTCGATGTCGAGCTCCCCGAGGCCGGGCCGCTGCGCCCGCACGGTATAGGTACGCATCGGCGGCCGGAGCTCGTCGGGCATGGCGAGATAGCGCTGATACCAGCTCAGCACACTGCCCGCCGCCGCGGGCGGCGGCGGCACGACGGGTCGATCCTGCCCCGGCAGCGGGAAGAACAGCTTGGTGTACTGGTCCGGCCCGACGTCACCGAGCGCGGCGGCATCGGCGCAGTCGAGCGTCACGCGGACCATCCGCGGCGTCAGCCGCACCACGCGACGCACCCGGACCGTCGCATAGGCCATGGTCGGACGTTGCACAGCAGTAGTCATTAGGTAAGGCTAACCTAGATCCGCAGGGGTCGCTACGCCCTTCTGCCGATGGCAAGACCGGAGATGAGCTGCTCGACCACCGATCGCACGACCACGATGTCGGCGGCGTCATCGGAATTCGGCACCCCAGGGCTTATCGAGCGCCCCTCTTCGCATGGTCGATCGCGGCGACGATTCCGGCGGTGACCGTCTCGGGAGCTTCGACCATGACCAGATGGCCAGCGTCCGCGACGACGATCTCACGTACCGGCCGCAGCGTCGCGTTCAGGGTGGCACCGGCGCGTGCCGACAGCACTCGATTGCGGCCGCCCCAGATCGTGGTGATCGGCGGGAACCCGGCGGGTGGCGCGAAGCTGTCCAGGTCGGCCAGGCGCGGGATCTGCCTGGCGAGGGCGGCGGTCACCATGAGGCGGCGCGGTTCGGTCCACCGGGTGCGCAGGTGTGCCGCGGTTTCGCGGGTGTGCGGCCCGCCGGTGCCGAATTGCTCGGCGACGATCAGTCCGGCCAGCGGGCCGGGTATCCGCACCGGCGACAGCACCGGATCCAGCCGCAGCCGCGTACCGAGCGCGGCGGCCAGGCCGGTGCGGGTGGGCCGCAGCGTGGCCGGGGTGAGCGGGCTGCTGAGCACCAGCGAACGCACCGATTCCGGGTCGCGCCGGGCGAACAGCAGCGAGAGCGCACTGCCGAAACAGTGCCCGACCAGGGTGATCTCCCGCAGCTCGAGCGCCGCGACGACATCGGCCACCACGGCCAGCTGCCGTTCGATGGTGTAGCCGTCGTCGGGGGTGTCCGATTCGCCGTAGCCGAGCAGGTCGATCGCGACGACGCGGTGCGTGGCCCGCAGGTGCTCGAACTGAGGCCGCCAGATGGTGCGGTCGCCGCCCAGGTTGTGCAGAAGGACGACCGGCGGCCCGGAGCCCGCCTCGGCGTAGGCGATGGAATTGCCGTCGACCTGAAGATATGGCATCGCCGGATGTCCCCTTCCGCGCCGCCACACCGTCGTGGCCGCTGCCTCGACGCTAGCTCGAGCCGACGCGGGAATCGCGGAGTTTCACCTGATCGGGACGTTTCGCAGGCAATACGGCCACGCCGGGGGCGGGTGCGGAGGTGATGCGGCGAACAGGTCTGCGGGGCCCATCCGCCACACCACCGCCGCGAACACTATCAATAATGTTGCCCCCCACCATAATTCGTGATCGAGACGAATCCGCCCCGGTGGCGCTACATTTCGAGACGATAACGAAACACTGGTACGGTGTCCGGAATCGCCGGTTAGCGCAGGTAGGTGAGCCCGGATCGGCCGGGTTCGCAGGTGTCGATGTCGAATGGTGGAGCGGTACAACCATTTCGGCCAGGTCACCGCGGCGAGACGGCTCGCCGGAGGGACCGGCGGGATACCGGCCACCTGGGATCTACGGTCGGTGACGGCTTAAGGAACCGATGACTCCGACACTCGTGGTCCTCCTGTTCGGTATCGCCACCCTGGTGCTGTTGGGCGCGGTGAGCGTGGCGGTACTGGCGTTACGCAACGAGCGCAGGGTCCGCGCCCGGCTCGACACGGCCGAACGCGAACTGTTCGCGCACGAGGAGGCGATGACCCGGCTCGCCGAGCTCACCCTGCCGCGCATCACCGAGGCCGTCGCCCAGCAGGTCGAGCCGGTGGTCACCGCGGAAGTGCCCGCCCTGCTCCAGGGTTCGCCGTTCGCGCGGAAGCTGGCCGGGATCGCGGTCACCCACGCCGAGGATCTGCACCGGATCCGGCACGACACCGCCACCGCCGTCGACCGGGTGGCCGAGGAACGCGCCGTGCTCCGCGTCGAGGCGGCCGAGGCGGCGGCACGGGCCCAGGTCGCCGCCGATGCCCGCGCGGCCACCAGCAGCGCGGTGCGCGCGTTCGGTACCACGGTGGTCAGCCTCGGCGCCGATGTCGGTCAGGTGGTGAGCAACGCGCTGCGGGAGAACCGCAACGACGAGGTCTACGCGGTGCTGAGCCGCATCGATCACACGGTGCAGCAGATGATCCGGCAGGCCCAGTCCTACGTGATCGTCTCCGGTGGCCTGCCCGGCAGACGCTGGCCGCAGCAGACGGTCACCGAGGTGATCGGCGGCGCGACCAGCCGGGTGCGCGACTATCTGCGGGTGCGCGCGGGTCACTGCGACCAGGTGATCGTCAGCCGGGCGGTGGAGCCGCTGGTGCACACCGTGGCGACCCTGCTCGACAACGCGCTGCGCTACTCCCCGCCCTCGTCGTTCGTCGACATCAGTTTTCAGCAGGGCCATCACGGCGTCACCCTGATCATCGACGACGCGGGCGTGCGGATGAGCCAGGAACAGATGGAGGAGGCCAGGCAGGTACTCTCCGGCGAGCGCGTCGTCGATATCAACTCGCTCGGTCCGTCACCGCGCGTCGGGTTCCCCGGCGTCGCCGCCCTGGCCCGCCGCTACGGATTCGCCGCCTATGTCGACGGGCCCAATATCTACGGTGGCACCCGCGCGATGGTCTTCATCCCGACCGCGCTGCTGGTCAGCGCCGCCGACCTGCGCCGACCGGAGCTCGAACAGCCCGAGCCCGACGCTCCCGAACTCGCCGCCGAGCCCGCGGCGGTCGCCGCACCCGAACCCGCCGTCGCCGCCTCCTCGGTGGTGGCCCCGGCCGAACCCGTCGCCGCGCCCGCGGTGGTGGCCGCGCACGCGGCGACGGCACCCGAGCCGACCGCGGCACCGCCGCCGCCCACGGCCGCATTGCCGGGGCCGGAGACCACCGGTAGGCACCGACCGCCGGTGGACGCCCCGGATCACGCCGACACCGAGGACTACGCCAGAACCAGCGGCGGGCTGCCCAAGCGCCGCCGCCGCGTGGTCACCCCGCTCGACGAGCGGGCCGACACCGGTCAGCTGCCGGGCAGGCCGGAGCTCGCCGCCGCCTGGCACACCGGGTCCCGACACGGTCGCGCCGCGGCCGAGCACTCGACGGAAGGACAGGACATCCGATGAGCACGCCGATCGCCGACAGCAGCAACCGCCTGGCCTGGCTACTCGACGGCCTCGCCCTCGACGGCGTCCGCTTCTCGGTCCTGCTCTCCGACGACGGATTACGCATGGCCCACTCCCCCGGCATCACCCGTGACGAGGCCGAACGCTTCGCCGCGGCCGCCTCCGGGCTGCGTTCGCTCGGCAAGGCTCTCGGCGAGTTCTGCGGAGCTCCGGGAAATGCGGTGCGCCAGAACATGACCGAATACGAGGACGGCATGATCCTGATCACCTCGGCGGGCGCGGGCACCCACCTCGGGGTCGCCACCACCACCGACGTCGACCTCGCCCTGGTCGCCCATCGGATGAACGAACTCGCCGCCAGGGTCGGCAGGGAACTCGGTACGGCACCGCGCCAGGAGGGCGCGTCGTGAGTGCCGAGTTCGCGCCCACCGTCCTGTTTCCACCGAGAGGAGAACACGCCGTGCCGCTGGATGCCTCACTGCACCTCGAACCAACCCGCTTCCCGGTGACCCCGGATTCCCGCGACGGACAGGAGCGGGTGGCCCTGTACTCGCCGGAGTTCGCCGCCGACCCGCAGGGCGCCTACCGCGCCATGCGGGACCGCTGGGGCTCGCTGGTCCCCGTCGATCTGGTTCCCGGCGTCCCGGCGACCCTGGTGATCGGCTATCGCACCGCGGTGCAGATCCTCAACGACCCCGATCACTTCCCCGCCGACCCGCGGATGTGGCAGCGCGAGATCCCGGTGGACTGCCCGGTCTATCCGATGATGCGGTACCGCCCCAACGCGATTCGCACCAGCGGCGCCGAACACGTGCGCTACCGCCAGGTGACCGTGGCCGGGCTCGCCGGCGTCGATCTGTACCGGCTGCATCGCACGGTGGAGCAGATCGCCATGCCGGTGATCAACAGCTTCTGCACCGACGGGTCGGCGGATCTGCTGAGCCAGTACGCCTTTCCGGTGATCTTCGCGACGATCAACGCGATGCTCGGCGTCCCCGACGAGCTCGGTGGCGATATCGCCACCGGCATGGCGCAGATGTTCGAGGGCGGCGAGACCGCGGTGCGCGGGGCGCAGATGATGGAGGACGCGCTCTACGGCGTGGTGCGGCTCAAACAGCGTGAGCCGGGCGACGACATCGCCACCCGGCTGGTCCACCATCCGCAGCAGCTCACCGACGAGGAGCTGATGAACCAGCTGCTCACCATGTACGGCGCGGGGATCGAGCCGATGCTCAACCTGATCCTCAACACGGTCCGGCTGATGCTCACCGACCACCGGTTCGCGGGCAGCCTGCTCGGCGGCAGCCTGTCGACCCGCGACGCCCTCGACGAGGTGCTCTACACCGACCCGCCGATGGCCAACTTCTGCACCACCTATCCGCGCCAGCCGATCCTGGTCGACGACGTGTGGCTGCCTGCCCATCAGCCGGTGGTGATCAGCATGGCCGCCTGCAACAACGACCCGTCGATCGGCAGCGGTGACTTCCTGGACAACCGCGCGCATCTGGCCTGGAGCACCGGCCCGCACGGCTGCCCGGCGAAATCACCGGCCTATCTGATCGCCCAGGAGGCCATCGACCAGCTGCTCGACGCGCTGCCCGAGCTGGAGCTCGCGGTGCCGGAGAGCGAATTGGTGTGGCGCCCTGGCCCGTTCCACCGCGCGCTGGCCGGACTACCGGTGCGCTTCCCGAAGACGCCGCCGCTGGGCTGAGCGCGCACCCTGCTCGGCGCGAGCGGCCGAGCAGGGTGCGCCCGCCTACTTCCCGTGCAGGTGCACCGGCAGCCGCGCGTGCCCGTTGGAGATGAAGCTCGGCACGGTGCCGAGGTCGGTGACCGGCACCGCGAAGCTCATGTCCGGGAACCGCTCGAACAGCGCGGGCAGCGAGACCAGCGCCTCCAGCCGGGCCAGCGGCGCACCGAGGCAGTGGTGCGCGCCGTACCCGAAGGCCAGGTGCGACTTGTCGGCCCTGGCCGGATCGAACTCGTCGGCGGTCTCGCCGTGCCTGCGCGGATCGCGGCCCGCCCCGGCGTAGCTCGCCAGGATCGCCTCGCCCTGGGCGATGCGGACACCGTCGATCTC
Source organism: Nocardia rhizosphaerae (assembly GCF_042650365.1). Lineage (NCBI taxonomy): Bacteria > Bacillati > Actinomycetota > Actinomycetes > Mycobacteriales > Nocardiaceae > Nocardia > Nocardia rhizosphaerae. The sequence continues at coordinate 43,760 of NZ_JBHSBA010000015.1, read as the reverse complement.
GATGTCGGACACCGCGAAGCGCAGCGGCAGGTGCGCCACCGGCGACTCGAACCGCAGTGTCTCCTCGACCAGATCGGCCCAGGTGATCTCGCCCGCCGTGACTCGCGCGCGTACCTCGGGCCTGGTCAGCAGCGCGGTGATCGCCTGGTCGAGCAGGTTGACGGTGGTCTCGTGGCCGGCGGAGATGACCAGCAGCAGGGTGCCGATCAGTTCCTCCTCGGTGAGTTTGCCGTCCTCGTCCTCGTCCTTCTGGGAGCAGAGCAGGCTGGTCATGTCGTCACCCGGCTGCTCACGGCGCAACGCCACGAGTTCGCCGAGGATTCGGTACATCTCCATGTAGTTGGCCTGCGACTGCTCGGGGGTGAGCGTGGTGTCGAAGATGCCGTCGACGCAGGTGCGCAAACCAGGTCCGAGCGATTCGGGCACACCCATCAGCTCCGAGATCACCTGGATCGGCAGCGGGTAGGCGAACTGTTCACGCAGATCCACGGATTCCCCCGCGGGAGTGGCGGCCAGCGCGTCGAGCAGCTCGCCGGTGATCCGCTCGACCTGGGCGCGCATGGCCTCGGTGCGTCGCGCGGTGAACGCGGGTGCCACCAGCTTGCGCAGCCTGCGATGGTCAGCGCCGTAGGCGGTGAACATATTCGACACCGCCACCCACAGATACAGCGGCCAGTCCGGCGGGATCTCCCCCGCGACGAACGCGGGCCAGTGCTGGGAGGCGTCCTTGGACACCCGCGGGTCGATGAGCAGCTTCTCCAGCAGAGCCGCGTCGGTGATCGACCACGCCTCGACACCGCCCGGCAGTTCCACCTTGGTGGCGGGCCCCTGCGCCCTGATGCGTGTGATCTCGCCCTGGATGTCCTCCCCTGTCGGGTCGATTACCAGCCGATTCGCTACCGATTCCACCATGAAACCTCTCGATCACCGGTGTTTCCTCCGACCCCAGTCCAGGCGATCGCATCGAAACATCTTGCAGTACTTGAATCTTCCGATTCGCTTAGCGATGCTACCGGCCGAGGTCTGCTACCGCAGCGAGTCGGGCCGGTTCGGCACGACTGATCAGTCCAGGAGGCTGGAGCGACCGCTACGAGGCTTCCTCGACGAGTTCGGCGGCCTCGCTCGCGGCCCGGATGCGCAGCGCGAACCGGAAGCCGCACGCGGTGGCGAGCGAGCCGGAATCGCGGTCGGTGGCGAGGTCGGTGCGCACGTCGACGCCGAGATCGAGGTCGTCGAGCCCGTCCCGGAACTTGGCGGCCAGCCAGAGCTCGGCCTTCGCCGAAGTCCGCCCGGCGAGCACGTCGTCGACGTCGGGATGGAAGTCACTGCGGCGCAAGCAGATCGGTGTCGACCCGGCGGAGTCGGCGGGCAGGTACAGCACGACAGGCCCGTGCATCTCGGCCAGCAGCCGCAGCAGCCTGCTCGCGTCGTCGGTGGTGGCCACCGCCCGATGCCGATGGGCGAGCGGATGGATGTGCGGTGGGCGTTCGCGGTGGGCGGACCCGGCGTGGTTGGGCATGGTGCGCTCCTTGCAGATCGACGGCTCGTCGTGTTCGCCAGACACTATGGGTGGACAAGGTTGGTCCGGGGTTGGTGTGGAATCGCGGTTCCTCTGCGGTAGTGGACATTTCACCGGTTCCGAGTTGCCGAGCACCATAGCGTGCCGAGTGCGACCGATACCAGCCCGCCCACCGGGGGCAGCGGCGGGCGATCCCGCCGCTGCGACCACCGATCACCGCCCACGAACCGGGGAGCCACCGCACCGATTCCCGGACCAGGAATCCGGCTCTCGGATCGCACGGCCGACAGCGGCCGGGCGATCCCGCCAACCGATCATTCGCCGCGACGAAATTCGTCCAGACCATTTGTCTCGCACAACAACCTGCGCGGAATTCGACGGAAATTCGTCCGGCATCGGTCACGTGACGTCTCTCACGCCGGAGCTATCGATGCGGTGGCTCCACGTCATCGCGCGGCGCAGGCCCAGCGGTTAGCTGATCGTTCGCCCAGCGCGGGATACCGGCACATGACCGGCCCACATGTGCGCCGCAGCACAGTTGCCGATCTCGCTCCAGGCCCGGAACACCGTTGTGAACTCGCACAGAAGATTCAGCGCGCGAGCGACTTTCGCCACAGCCGCGACACCCCTACTCTCCGGTAACGTCCCCGTTCATCACCGGCCACCGACGCGGTTGGCGCGACGTCCGACGTATTCAGGAGTTCCCGTGTTGCATTCGCGTTTCGAGTCGATCGGCGCATATCTTCCGTCGAATATCGTGTCCACCGCCGAATTGATTTCGCGTCTGAAAGTCCCGCCCTCGTTCGATCTGGAACGCATCACCGGAATCAAGGAACGACGGGTGCGCGACACGCATCCGGACCGCGCGCAGGACTCGTTCGCCCTCGCCATGCGGGCCGCGCAGGACTGCCTGTCCCGATCCCGGTACGGCGCAGCAGAATTGGACGTGATCATCTCCTGCTCGATCACTCGCAGCAACCAGGGCACCCGCATGTACATGGAGCCCTCGTTCGCCTCGACCATCGCCGGCGCGCTCGGTGCCGACGGCGCGATCACCTTCGACGTGTCCAATGCCTGCGCAGGCATGCTCACCGGCACCTACCTGCTCGACCGGATGATCCGGTCCGGGGTGGTGCGCAACGGCATGGTGGTCAGCGGGGAGGCGATCACCCCGATCGCCGAGACCGCGGTGAACGAGATCTCGGAGAAGTACGACCTGCAGTTCGCCTCGCTGTCGGTGGGCGACTCGGGGTGTGCGGTGGTACTGGATCAGGCCACCGACGAGTCCGACATGATCCACTACGTCGAACTGTTCACCGCCGCCGAGCACTCGCACCTGTGCCTCGGCATGCCGAGTGACAAGTCCGCGGGGGTGGCGCTCTACACCGACAACCGCAAGATGCACAACGAGGCGAGGTTCGTGCTGTGGCCGGACGCGCAGCGCGACTTCCTGGACGAGCACGGCGCCGACTTCGCCGGTGAGGGCTTCGACTACATCATCCATCACCAGTTCGGCGCGGCGGCCGTGCCGTACATGAACGGTGTCGCCGCCAGGGAGTTCGGCACCCCGATGCCGCCGGATCTGAACGTGATCGAGAAGTACGGAAACACCTCGACCACATCGCATTTCATCGTCCTGCACGACCGGCTCGTCGAGCAGACCATCGAGGCGGGTTCGAAGCTGCTGATGGTCCCGGCCGCCTCCGGTGTCGTCGCGGGATTCCTGTCCACCACCATCTCTTCGCTGAAGGTCTGAGGTTTCGTCATGGGCGTGCGTATCCGATCGACCGGCACCGCGGGTGCCGCCGACACCACCAGCATCGTCGAACTCAGCGGGCAGGCCGCGCGGGACAGCCTGCGCCAGGCCGGAATCCGGCCCGATCAGGTCGGCGTGCTGATCAACACCGGCATCTTCCGCGACTCGAACACGGTCGAGCCCGCGGTCTCGGCGCTGATCCAGAAGGCCGCGGGCATCGGCCTCGACTACACCCGCGGCGATCGGCGGACCTTCTCCTTCGACCTGATGAACGGCGCGGTCGGGGTGCTCAACGCCGTCCAGGTCGCCGGGTCGATCCTGGCCACCGGCAGCACCGAACACGTGCTGATCGTGGCGGGCGACACCCATCCGTCGCTGGCCCGTTCCACGGCCGACGCCGAATTCCCCTACGCCACCGCCGGTGCCGCGCTACTGCTCGAGCAGGTCGATGGTCCGGAGGGTTTCGGGCCGGTGCGCACCGCCAGGTCGGGCGGCAGCCCGGCCGAACAGGCCTACGTCGACATCGCGACCATGGGCACCGTCGGCCGCTCGCTGATGACCGTCGACCGCGATCCCGATTTCGAGGACCGGATCCTGGCCGTCGCCACCGACGCCGGACGGAACGCACTCGCCGAGGCGGGGATCGATCCCGCCGGGATCGCGCTGATCGCCTCCACACCGGCGCCGCAGTTCCCGAAGCGGCTCGCCGACGCGCTCGGCATCGACCAGGACGCGGTGCTGCTACCCGACCTCACCGACGGCGACCCGCACACCGCCGCGCTGCCGTTGGCCTTCCATCGGGCGCTGGCGGCGGGCACCCTCGCGGGCCGCACGCACGTACTGTTCGTGGCCGCCGGGGCCGGACCGTCGGCGGCTGCCGCGCTGTACCACCTCCCGGAGACCATCGCGTGACGACGGCGACCTACTGGCAGACCATCGACGAGTTCCGGCGCTTCGCCGCCGAGCAGCCCGATCGGCCCGCGGTCATCTACCCCGACGGCACCACCGCGGCGGGCACACCGGACTACCGGCGGATCACCTATCGCGAGCTGGATCGGTGGTCGGACACGATCGCCGAGCGGCTCACCGCGTCGGGTGTCGGCAGCGGCACCCGCACCATCGTGCTGGTGTTGCCGAGCCCGGAGCTGTACGCAATCCTGTTCGCGCTGTTGAAGATCGGCGCCGTTCCGGTGGTCATCGACCCTGGCATGGGGGTGCGGCGGATGGTGCACTGCCTGCGCGCGGTGCAGGCGCAGGCGTTCGTCGGCATTCCGCAGGCACACCTGGTGCGGTTGCTGTTCGCGCGCAGCTTCCGGCATGTGCGCACGGCGGTGACGGTGGGGCGGCGCTGGTTCTGGGGCGGTCCGACGCTGCGCGACTGGGGCCGCACGCCTGCGGGCGTGCTGCCCGAGCGGGTGCCCGCCGACCCGGACGACGTGCTGATCATCGCGTTCACCACGGGAAGCACCGGCCCGGCCAAGGCCGTCGAGCTCACCCACGGCAATCTGGCCGCCATGGTGGAGCAGGTGCACGCCGCGCGCGGGCACACCCCGCCCGAGACCTCACTGATCACCCTGCCGCTGGTGGGTGTGCTGGATCTGCTGCTCGGTGCGCGGTGCGTGCTGCCACCGCTGATCCCCAGCAGGGTCGGCTCGACCGATCCCGCGCAGGTGGTCGAGGCGATCCGCACCTTCGGGGTGCGCACCATGTTCGCCTCCCCCGCCGTGCTCATCCCGTTGCTGACCCACCTGCGCACCCAGCCCGCCGAACTGGACTCGCTCGCGAGCATCTTCTCCGGCGGCGCCCCGGTACCGGACTGGTGTGTGGCCGGGCTGCGCGAGGTGCTGCACCCCGACGTCGAGATCTACGCGGGCTACGGTTCCACCGAGGCGCTGCCGATGTCGACGATCGAGTCGCGTGAGTTGCTCGACGGCCTGGTCGAGCGCGCGCACGCGGGCGACGGTACCTGCATCGGCCGCCCCGCCGACCGGGTGTCGGTGCGACTGCTCACCATCACCGACGACCCGGTACCCGCCTGGGACGGTGTCGAGATTGCGGCCGGGTCGTCGGACGTGGGCGAGATCGCCGTGTCCGGACCGAATGTCAGCACCCGCTACTACTGGCCCGCGGCGGCGAACACGGCGGGCAAGATCGCCGACGGCGACCGGATCTGGCACCGTACCGGCGATCTCGGCTGGATCGACGAGCAGGGCCGGATCTGGTTCTGCGGGCGCAAGAGCCAGCGCGTGCAGACCGCGGCCGGACCGATGTTCACGGTGCAGGTCGAGCAGGTGTTCAACGCGATACCAGGCGTGGCACGAAGCGCGCTGGTCGGGCTCGGCTCGCGCGGCGCGCAGCGTCCGGTGCTGTGTGTGGAGCTGGAATCGGGAGCCGAGCCGAACGCCGTTCTCACCCGTTTACGCACGCGAGCAACAGAATTCGAGACCGTGGCGCCGATCGCGGAGTTCCTGACGCATCCGGGATTCCCGGTCGACATCCGGCACAACGCCAAGATCGGGCGGGAACAACTCGCCCGCTGGGCGGCGAAACAGCTGGAGGCGAAGCGATGAGGGTACTGGTCACCGGCGCGTCCGGCTTCCTCGGCGGCGCGATCGTGCGCGCGCTGGTCGCCGAAGGGACACACGAGGTATCGGTCCTGGTCCGGCCGACCAGTGTGCTCGCCGACCTCGGCCCAGCGCGCGAGCGGGTGCGGCTGGTTTACGGCGATCTCGCCGACCCCGCATCGCTGCACCACGCCGCCGACGGCGTCGACGTGGTGGTCCACAGCGCGGCTCGCGTCGACGAACGGGGCACGCGGGCCCGCTTCCTGCTCGAGAACGTCCGCGCCACCGAGGAACTGCTCGCCGCCGCCCGGCGCGGCGGCGCGAGCCGGTTCGTGTTCATCTCCAGCCCCAGCGCCCTGATGGACCGCGACGGCGGCGACCAGCTCGACGTCGACGAGTCGCTGCCGTATCCGCGCCGGTATCTCAATCACTACTCCGAGACCAAGGCGGCCGCCGAACGCGCGGTCCTCGCGGCGAACACCCCGGAGTTCACCACACTCGCGCTGCGACCGCGCGCGATCTGGGGCGCGGGTGACCGGTCGGGCCCCATCGTGCGGCTGCTCGGCCGGACGGCGGCGGGCCGGCTGCCCGATCTGTCCGGCGGGCGGACGGTGGAGGCTTCACTGTGCCATGTCGACAACATCGTGCGCGCGTGTCAGCTGGCGCTCACCGCGCCGGCCGTCGGCGGGAAGCCGTATTTCATCGCCGATGCCGAGAAGACCGACGTCTGGCGGTTTCTCGGTGAGGTCGCGTCCCGGCTCGGCTACCAGCCGCCGGCGCGGCGGCCGAATCCGCGGGTGCTCGCCGCTGTGGTCGCCGTGATCGAGGCGGTGTGGCGGATCCCGGCGGTGGCGACCCGGTGGTCGCCACCGCTGTCGCGCTACGCCGTCGCGCTGATGACCCGCAGCGCCACCTACGACACCACCGCCGCGCGGCGCGATCTCGGCTACGCGCCGGTGACCGACCGGGACACCGGGCTCGCCGAATTCCTGACCTGGCTGGCGGCACGCGGGGGCATCGAGTCGCTCACCGCCGACCTGCGGTAGTCACCGCCCGATACTCCGGAGGGTAAACATGAACCGCGGCAACATCTTCCGTCGACCGATCTCGACCACCGAGCGCATGTACTTCCCCATGCGGGAACTCGCGCCGCCGTTTCTCATGCAGCTGGTCATTCCCGGGGACGGGGAGATCGACCCGGAGCGGTTGCGCCGGGCGGTGACCACCGCGGCGGCCGTCACCCCTGGCGCCCGCCTGGTGCGGCGCGGCACCGACTGGGTCGACAGCGGCATCGCCCCCGCGGTACGGGTGGTGCCAGGGCACGCGCTGTGGGCGCCCGAGCTCGAGACCGATCCCGTGCTCACCAGCCCGATCGGTCCCACCCCTGCGGCCACCGTGGAGGTGCTGCTGCTCACCGGCGCGCCGGTGACCCTGATCTTCCGGGTCTTCCACGGTGTGATGGACGGCATGGGCATGGTGCTGTGGGCCACCAATGTCCTGCGCGCCCTGCGCGGCGAGGACCCGGTCCCCCAGCGGGACCCGATCGCCGACCAGGAGCTGGTGGGACGCCTCGGGGCTCCCGGCAAGCCGACGCCGATGGTGCCGCGGTACCGCAGCGCGGTCGGCGCGGGCAGGCAGCGCCGGGGCGCGCCCCGGCATCTGTTGCGGCACCGGCGGATCGAGGCGGCGGGGCCGGGCGCGCTCGCCAGGGTCTGCGCGCTGCTGGCCGCCGAGACCAGGGGCACCTCGCGGATCATGATGCCGGTCGACCTGCGCAGGCACGATCCCGCGCTGCGCTCGACTGCCAACCTGGCGCTACCGCTGTTCCTCGATCTGGCACCCGGTCAGGACTGGACCGAGGTCAAGGACCGCGTCAAGGCCGGGCTCGGGGCGGATCGCGAACTCAACCAGCTGGCGAACACCCGGATCACCCTGGTCCCCGACGCGGTGAACCGGGGCATTCTGCACACCACCAACTGGCTCGGCGCGCGTTTCGGCCGCAACCTCGCCTCGGCGACCGTGTCCCACATGGGCCGCAGCGGCGCCGACGAACTCGCGGTACCCGGCTTCCGGCCCACCGGGTTGATCGTGCTGCCGCAGCACAGTGTCGCGATGCCACTGCTGTTCGGGCTCACCGAATTCGACGGGCACACCGAACTCACGGTGTCTGCGCGCAACGGCGACGGGATCCCGCAACGGCTGGAGGCGCTGCTCGACCGGATCACCGCGATGCTGGAATCCGAACTACGCGCCGGGAATCCGGTGACCGGGGAAGGTGCCGGGCAGTTCGGCCAGTGACTCGATGACATGGACGCCGGGCCGGATATCGGTGCGGCCCCGCAGATTCCCGCGATCCAGCCAGCACGCGTGCAGACCGGCGTCGTGCGCGCCGAGCGCGTCGACGGTGTATCGGTCACCGACGTAGGCGACCTCGCCCGGATCGAGCTCGAGCAGCGCGCATCCGGCGTGGAAGATGCTCGCGTCCGGTTTGCCCGCGCCGTGTTCCTCGCTGCACACCAACCGGTCACCGAAGTAGGACAGCAGGCCGACGGCTTCGAGTTTGCGGCGCTGCGGCGGCACCGCCGCATTCGAGACGATGCCGAGCCGGAACGCGGGCGCCAGGGTTTCCAGCAGCGGCGCGGCGTCGGGGAAGGCCGCCCAGGCAGCTCGGCGGTGCGCGGAGTAGGCGTCGAACCAGGCGAGTGCCTCGGCGTCGGGGATGTCGGCCGGCGCGGTGCACCACACGCGCGACAGGAAGGCGCGTGCCCTGGCCAGCCGCTGGCCGGTGAAGCTCAGCTCACCGCGGACGAACCGGGGGTACTCGCTCTCGGTGATCCCGTGCCACAGCTCCACCGCGGCGGCGGGGTCGGGAAAACGGGCGAGCAGGTCGTCCTGACGCAACTGCGCGAGCAGACCCGCCGCATCGGAGGCCGAATAGTCGAACAGCGTGTCGTCGACATCGAACAGCACACCCCGGATCGGCACTGGACACTCCTTCGCTTCCGCGCGCTTTCGAGCATGGCACAGGACCGAAGTGCCTGGCCACGCCGCTGGCATCGACGGCAGCTACCCCGGCGGCTCGACCGACGCGGACGCGACCGTCCGTTCCACCACCGTCGAGGTCGCCCGCGACCACATGACCAGGGTGTGGGAGAACGCCACGAGGTCGGCGAGGTCGCGGTGCGCTACGCGCGGGTGCGGGCAGGCACACCGAGATCGCGCAGCGCGTCGAGCAGGAACGCGTCGACGAGGTCGGTCCGTTCGAGCTGCACGAGATGCCCGGCCCGCGGAACCTGCACGACCGCACGCAGATCCGTGACGTTCGCGCGCAGGGTGGCGAGCGGATCGCGCCCGCTGAAGCCCTCCATGTCCGGATCGTTCTCGCCGTACAGGAAGTAGGTCGGCACCTCGATCTTCGCGGCGGCGAACGCCTCGGTGAGCGCCCAGTTGCGGTCCAGATTGCGATACCAGTTCAGCCCGCCGGTGAAACCGGTGCGCTCGAATTCCGTGGCCACGGTGTCGAATTCGGCCTCGCTGAGCCACGACCACGGCAGCTCCGGCGCCTTCGGCAGCACGTCGAGGTAGCCGAGCCCAGGTGGGTTCTGCCAGGTGTCGAGGTAGTGGTAGTCACCGGAGAGCGAATAGTAGACGCGCGCGAGGAATTCGCGCGGCCGGGCCGCCAGCTCGGCGTCGGCCACGCCGGGCTCCTGGAAGTAGGCCAGGTGCAGGAAGTGCCGTTGCGCCGCGTCGGTCCAGAATTCCGATGGCGCGCGCGGCGGGCGTGGCGAGAACGGATTGTTCAGCACCGCGACCGCCGCCACCCGCCCCGGCTCACGCAGCGCCAGCTCCCACACCAGCTGGGCGCCGAAGTCGAGGCCGACGAAGACCGCCTGTTCGGCACCGAGATCGTCGAGCAGGGCCAACAGGTCACCGATGACCGCCGCGTTGGTGTAGGCCGCGATGTCGGCGGGCGCGTCGGTGTGGCCGTAGCCGCGCAGATCGGGCGCGACGGCCCGGTACCCCGCCGCGGCGAGTGCGGCCAGCTGGCGATGCCACAGGAACGAGGTGTGCGGGAAGCCGTGGCAGAACACCACCGGATAGCCATGCCCCTGCTCGGTGACGTGCATCCGGACAGCGCCGGTGTCGAGGAATCGTCGGGTCAGCTCCACTACCGTCTCCCATTTCTAGAACGTGTTCCTATTTTGACGGTAGTGTCTGGAGGTCATGAGCGGAACACCCGAGATTCTCGGCGGCCGGGTCGCGGTCGTCACCGGCGCCAGTCGCGGTATCGGCAAAGGCATCGCGCTGGAACTGGGCGCGGCCGGGGCGACGGTGTACGTGACCGGCCGCAGCGCCGCCGCGGGCCGGCTGCCCGGCACGGTGCACGACACCGCGGCCGAGGTCACCGCGCTCGGTGGGCACGGCGTGGCCGTTGTCTGCGATCACACCGACGACGCCGCGGTCGAGAAACTCTTCACCCAGGTGCGCGAGGAACAGGGGCGCCTGGACCTGCTGGTGAACAATGTCTACAACTCCCCCGCCGCCGCCCGCTGGCTCGGCCGCAAGTTCTGGGACGTGCCACCGAAGGCGTGGGACGAGACCTTCGATGTCGGTGTGCGCTCCCACTACGTGGCCGCTGTCTTCGCCGCGCCGCTGCTGATCGAGTCGGACGGGCTGATCGTCAACGTCTCCTCCCCCGGCGCCGAGCGCTACCTGCACAATGCCGTGTACGGCGTGGCCAAGACGGCGTTGGACCGGCTCACCGCCGACTTGGCCCACGATCTCGCAGGCACCGGGGCCACGGCGGTCTCGATCTGGCCGGGCATCGTGAACACCGAACTGCTGCAACTGGTTCCGGCCGACGAGCACGGCCGTCGAGAGGTCACCCTGCCCGGCGAGGGCACTTTCGACCTGAACGCCGCAGAATCACCTCGTTTCGCCGGTCGCGCCGTGGTGGCACTGGCCGCCGCCCCGGATCTGCACGCCCGCGCCGGACAGGCGTGGAAGGTGGCCGACCTGGCCACCGACTACGGCTTCACCGATGTCGACGCCTGAACCCACCGGACCGACAACGGATCACGTTCTCACGCAACGAGCTCCAGCATCTGCTCGACGCCGACATCGATGCCGCGCTCGCCGAGGCGAACCTGCCGACCACGCACGCCCGCGCCGCGGGCCGCGCGATCAGCACCATGTGTACCGCACTGCCCCAGTGGTTCCGGCTCGGCGGTCCGGCCGGCCCAGAACAGATCGCCACCGACTATGCCGGGTTCGCACTCGGGATGCTGGGTATCCGGTGATCACTTCCGAGCCGGAATCCGGTGCGCCACAGTAGAGAACAGCACTCTCGGATCGCCCCGGAAAAGATGGTGCGACCCGCCCCGACAATCTCGGGGCGGGTCCTTCCCCATGCACCATGCGGCGCCGCCACGTCGCACGGCAGGGTCCATCGTAGACGCGGCAGCCCGGTCCGTCCGGTAGCCACACCCCGGACAACCGCGGCGATCGCCTTATCCTGATGCCGCGCTCAGCGTGTCGAACCAGGTCAGGTAGGCGGAGGTGACGGCGCGCAGTTCCGCCGACGGCCAGTCCGCGGGCAGCAACTCCGCGGGCAGCACCGGATCGGTGGTGAGATGATCGAGTCCGGCGCACACCGCGGCGAATTTCGCTGTGGGGTCGGCGGTTTCGATGGCGGCCAGCAGGGCGTGGCCCCGCGCGGACCACGCGCGCAGCGGCCACAGCCGGGCGGCGAGCCCGCCGGGATCGTCCACCGGCGCGGTACGCAGGTGCAGCGTGGTCTCGCCGAGCGCGGCGGGCCGGTCCCGGTCCAGGTTCGCGGGCCGCATCCACACTCCTTCGCGCAACTCGGCCAGCCGCAGCGAGATCAAGGTCGCACGCAGCGTGGCGCGGTCGGCGGCCGGGCGGCCGGTGGCCGTCACCACGACCTGCTCCCAGTCGCCGCGCCACGCGCGGGTCGGTGGTGCGGCGAGTTCGGCGCGCCGCGCCCGCAGCGCGGGGGCGAGGGTGTAGGCACGGTTCTCCCGGCGCAGCTCACCCGCGGCGACCATGCGCGAGACCGCGACCCGCACGGTCGCCTCCGGGTAGCCGACGGCAGTGGTCGCGGCGCAGATCTGCCGCGAGGTCATCGTCGGGGACCGCGCCGCGATGAGGATGCGGACCAGCGCCGAGCGCGCCGACACCGCGCGGATCTCGGTATCGGAGCCGGTCACGAGGGGTTGCACGGGGACGAGTCTACCTATTTCACTATTGCCACAATCGTGGCGAATATGTAACGTCAACGGTCTGCAGCCGCCGCACCGGCGTCGCCGACGACAAGGAGCTCCCCATGACCGTTGCTCACCCACTGACCGGGCGCACGATGATCATGTCCGGTGGCAGCCGGGGCATCGGGCTGGCCATCGCGGTCGCCGCGGCCCGCCACGGCGCCAATGTGGTGTTGCTGGCCAAGACCGATGTGCCCGACCCACGCCTGCCCGGCACCATCCACACCGCGGCGGCCGAGATCGAGGCCGCGGGCGGCCAGGCGCTGGCCGTGGTCGGCGACGTGCGTGACGAGGACTCGGTGAACAACGCCGTCGCCAAGGCGGTCGACCGGTTCGGCGGGATCGACTACTGCGTCAACAACGCCTCGGCGATCGCGCTCGCGCCCACCGAGGAACTGCCGGTCAAGCGCTTCGACCTGATGCAGCAGATCCAGATCCGTGGCACCTACCTGCTCTCCAGCGCGTGCCTGCCGCATCTGCGCCGCAGCGAGAACGCCCACATCCTGAGCCTATCGCCGCCGCTGAACCTCGCGCCGCGCTGGCTCGGCTCGCATCCGGCCTACATGGTGGCCAAGTACGGGATGTCGCTGCTCACCCTCGGCTGGGCTGCGGAGTACGCCGAGCACGGCGTGGCAGCGAATTGCCTGTGGCCGCAGACCCTGATCGCGACCGCGGCGGTCCAGAACCTGCTCGGCGGCGACGAGGCGGTCGCCAAGGCCCGCACGCCCGACATCGTCGCCGACGCCGCCGTGGCCGTCCTCGGCAGCGATGCCCGCACCACCACGGGCAACACCTTCCTCGACGTAGAGGTACTGCGCGCGCACGGTGTCACCGATCTGTCGGTATACGGCGGCGACATCAGCGAATTGGAGTACGACATCTTCGTCGATCCGCCGCAGGACTGACACCGAGGGGCAGCGCGGTCAGTGGCGGTGCAGCGACCGCACGGTGGCCGCACTCCACAGCAGCAGCCAGCCCGCCGCCCCCAGGTACAGCAGGTAGGCGAGCCCGACGAGCACCGGGCCGTAGTTCCCCACCCAGTCGCCGAGCCGTGGCAACCCGGCGAGGCCGAGTCCGACGAGAAGCAGGCCGAGGATCAGCCCTGGCATCGCGAGCGGCGCGATCGTCGCATCGGCGGCCGACGACACGCGCTCACGCACCTCCCGTCCGGTAACTGCTAGTTTGCTATTCGATTCGAAGTGCACGCTGCTCATGACCATGAGGCCCCTTCCGGGCAGCCGTCCCCGTGCGGCCGGTAGGTGATCCGTCGTGGATCCTTCTCTGCCCTCGCGCCGGAACGGAAGGGCGGCTCGTTCATGCGAGCGGGTCGGCGTCGATCCCACCCGTTGATCACGAACGGTTAACGTTCAGCAATTACGAGCGTGCCAGCTTCCACTGTCGAACAACAGTGTCATGTGACTTGCATCACACAGAACACATGTTCGACACGAGTGGGTAACTCTCGCACACTTCTGGCAAATACCAGGTCGACCTGGCGAAATAGAGACCAATCGGGCGCTCGTCCAGCGTGCGCACAACCATGTGATTTATCCAACCGTTACGGCTATGACGTGCACGAATGCGTCGCGACACAGCCGCGATCACACGCACGTCCACGTCACCACGCCGTGACCGGAGCCGCGCGGGCAACTTCGCCGACGACATGTCGTCCGTTCATCCTGGAGAAGACGCGTCGTTCGGCTATCGTCCATCCAGTTATTTTTCGATGCTGCTGGATCGTTCGTGTCGCTTCGCCGCGAGCACCTGCCGCGTGAGATCCACGCCTCGTGCTCCGGTGACCCTCATCAGACGAAGGACGCCGGTCACCATGCCCGCACCCGTTATCCTGCACGGCCGCATCGCTCGGCTGGAGCCCCTTGCGCCCCACCACGTTCCCGGTCTGGTCGCGGCGGGCGCCGCGTTCGGCTCCGCCGGGTTCACCATCGTCCCGCACGGCGAGCAGGAGGCGCGCACCTACGTCTTCCAGGCCGAGGCCGCGCAGCTGGCCGGCACCGCCCTGGCTTTCGCGATCGTGACCATCGAGGACGAATGCGTGGTCGGATCGACCCGATTCACCCGGCTCGAGTATTGGCAGGGCCCGCTGACCTGGCCGCTGTCGGCCGAGCCGGTGGTCACGCACCCCGGCCGGGCCATCCCGGACGCGGTGGAGATCGGCAACACCTGGCTGACCCCGGCCGTGCGCGGCGGCATCGTGAACCTCGAGGCCAAACTGCTCATGCTCACCCACGCCTTCGACGGCTGGGGCGTGCGCCGGGTGACGCTGCGGGCCGATGCCCGCAACCTGCGTTCCCGCGCCGCGATCGAACGGCTCGGCGCGGTGAGCGACGGTGTGCGCCGGGCACATTCGCGCGGACTCGACGGCGCGGTGCGCGATACCGCCTTCTACTCGATCCTGCGCGACGAGTGGGCAGGCGTGCGCCTGCGGATCACCGAACAGCTGGCCGCCCGGGTCGAGGTCAGGCGCGCGCCGCTGATCCCGGCGACCGCCGAGGCATTGCACCCATTCGCCGCCCCGATCGGCTGACCGCGGTCAGGCGGGAACCGAGGCGATCCGCGCCGCGACGATCTCCGCCAGTTCATCGGGGCGTTCGTCGGGCAACCAGTGCGAGGCGCCCTCGACCACCGCGAGCCGGTAGTCGCCGGTGACGAAGCGGCCGGTCAGCTCGGCACCGCGGCGCGACAACGCCGTGTCGCCGGAACTCCAGACATGGGTCACCGGCACCGGAACCAGCGGCGCCGAGAGCACCCGGTTGCCCGGTACCAGCAGCGCGCGGTACCAGTTCAGCGCGGTCGGGAGCGCGCCGGTGGCGACGATCTCGCGGTGCACCCGCGCGAGCACGTCCGGCGCCATACCGGTGGTCGCAAGGGCCCGGTCCAGCACGGCGGGCCGCGACGTCAGCAGCCGTTCCGGCAGCACCGGGATCTGGAACAACCCCATGTAGAACGACCGGAACAGCTGGTCACCGGTGACCAGCGACCGCGCGAACGCGCCGGGATGCGGCACCGAGATCGTCACCAGGGTACGGACCAGGTCGGGGTGGCGCGCCGCGAGCGACCACGCGACCATGGCACCCCAGTCGTGACCGACCAGGTGCACCGGGCCGCGGCCGAGTTCGCGGATCAGCGCGACCACGTCCGCGACCAGTTCCGCCATCCGGTAGGCCGACCTCGCCCGCGGCCGGGCGCCCGGCGAATAGCCACGCTGATCGGGCGCGACGGTCCGGTAGCCACGGGCTCCGAGCAGCGCGGCGAGTTCGGCCAGCGAACTCGCGGTCTGCGGGAACCCGTGCAGGGCGACGACGACCGGGCCGTCGATCGGACCGGAGTCCACCACGTCGAAATGGAATCCGTCGCGGGTGAACGCGGTGAGACGGGTGCGCACGGAACGACCTCCGATCGACAGCCACTATTGACTGTTCGGTAAATTACTGTGAATTCAGTTCACGGTCAACCATGCTCACCGTCCGGTCCCGCCGTGCACCACGGCGACCTCGGCGCCGCCCAGATCGAAAGCACGGTGCAGCACCCGCACCGCTTCGTCCAGATCGGTGTCACGGACCAGCACCGAGATGCGGATCTGGGAGGTGGCGATCAGGTCCAGATTGATCCCCGCCTCGGCCAGCGCCTCACAGAACGTCGCGGTGACGCCGGGCTGGTCGCGCATGCCTGCGCCGATCAGCGACACCTTGCCCACCCGATCGTCGTGGCGGACATCGGCGAAACCGATCTCGGCGCGGCGCTCGCGCAGCAGCGCCACCGCGCGGGCGCGGTCGGCGGCGGGCAGGGTGAAGGTGATGTCGGTGCGGCCGGTGCCGGTGTTCTGCACGACCATATCGATACCCACCTCGGCGTCGGCGACGGTGCGGAACACCCGTGCCGCGTACCCGGGTTCGTCGGGCAGCCCGATCACGGTGACCTTGGCCTCCGACCGGTCGTGCGCGACACCGGTGAGCACCGCCTGATCGGTCGGGATATCGGCCATGGAGCCGAAGACCGTGGTGCCGACGGTGTCGGTGTAGGACGAGCGCACATGCACCGGAACGTGATAACGGCGCGCGTACTCGACGCAGCGCAGCATCAGCACCTTCGACCCACAGGCGGCCATCTCCAGCATCTCCTCATAGGAGATCCGGTCGAGCTTCTGCGCGTCGGACACGATGCGCGGATCGGCGGTGAACACGCCGTCGACGTCGGTGTAGATCTCGCACACGTCGGCGCCGAGCGCCGCGGCCAGTGCCACCGCGGTCGTGTCGGAGCCACCGCGCCCGAGCGTGGTGACATCGCGGCTGTCCTGGCTCACGCCCTGGAACCCGGCGACCAGGACGATCTCGCCGTCGTCGAGCGCGCGGCGGACCCGGTCCGGATCGACCTGGATGATCTTGGCGTTGCCGTGCGCGCCGGTGGTGATCACACCGGCCTGCGAACCGGTGAACGACCTGGCCTCCGCGCCCAGTGCGTGAATCGCCATCGCCACCAGGGCGTTCGAGATGCGTTCGCCGGAGGTGAGCAGCATGTCCATCTCCCGCGGCGGCGGTGCAGGCGCCACCTGACCGGCCAGGTCGAGCAGTTCGTCGGTGGTGTCACCCATGGCCGAGCAGACCACCACCACGTCGTGACCCTGCTTCTTGGTCTCCACGATCCGCTCGGCGACCCGCCGGATCCGCTCCGCGCTCGCCACCGACGAACCACCGAATTTCTGCACAACCAGGGCCATACCTCGTCCTCTCCCCTGCTCCCCCGCGCGCGATCGGCGGGGCGACCACTCCGAGTATCCAGGGATTTCTGGCACGGCTGTGCAGATTGGTGGTGAAAACGGCTGCCGCCGAATCGGTTCGGCCGCGATACTGGCTGCACGGGGGTGGCACAGCCGCCGGTTCCCGGCTCGGCAGCTCACGGCGGTTAGGCGAATTCCCATGACCAATCAGCTCTTTCGTTCCCCGCGACCTGCGCTCCGGGTCGCCGTCCTCGGTGCGGAAGGACTCGGCGCCGAGGTCACCAGGATCCTGCGCGATACCTCGGACGACCTGTGCGAGCGCGCGGGAGCCGAGCTGATCGTCGTCCCGTCGAGCGCCCAGGCGGAGCTGGTTGTCGACACCACCGGGGATCCGGCGGCGGTACTCGGCGCGCTCGAGGCAGGCGCGTCGGTGGTCACGGCCGATACCGTGCTGGTGGCCGAGCACGGGCACCGGCTCGCCGCGGCGGCGGAGCACTGCGGGGGCGACTTGTTCTTCGAAGCCGCTGTGGCCGGTGGCGTTCCGGTGGTCCGGCCACTGACCCAGTCACTGTCCGGCGACCGGGTGGAGCGGGTGCTCGCGGTGCTGCCCACTGCCGACGCGGCCGCGCAGGCCGCGATCCTGGCCACCCTGGCCTTCCACACCAGAGTGGAGGTCGGTGACGTGCACTGCGCCGAACCCGCCCAGGTCACCGCGGACGATCTGGCCGCCACCGCCGCTCTCGGGCTGTGCCTGCGCACCCTCACCGTGTGCACCAGGGTCGGGGAACGGCCGGAAGCCGGCGGTAAGGAGCAGATCTCGGTGCGCGTCCACCCCGCCCTGCTCCCGGCGACCGATCCCATCGCCCAGATGGAGCCACCGTTCAGCGCGGTCGCCATCGATGCCACCGGCGCGGGCAGGCTGATGTTCTCCGGCGCCCCCACCATCCCCGCCACCGCGGCGGCCCTGCTCGGCGATCTCGTCACCGCCGCCCGCAACCGCGTCAACGGCGGCCGCGCCCCCCGCGCCTCCTACTACGCCCAGCTCCCCATCGCCCCGCTCGGCGACACCCCCACCCGCTACTACCTCAATCTCCTGGTCACCGACCACGCCGGTGCCCTGTCCCGAGTCGCCGAGATCTTCGCCGCGGGCAACGTGAGCATCGCCCGCGTCCGCCAGGAACGCCACGGCCCCGACGCCCACCTCATCGTCCTCACCCACCAGTCCCCCGAATCAGCCCTCACCGACACCATCGACGCCCTCACCGAGGCTCCTGCCGTCCGCGCGGTGACCACCCGCTTGCGCGTCGAAGGCACCCACGACTGACACCGCACCGAGCAGTCGCCGACCGCGATCGCGAACCGGCCGGGTTCAGCGCACCATCCGGTCGATCAAACGACGAGCCGCACGGTCGGTGCGCTCGACGTCGCCGGTGATCAAGCGGTCTTGGAGGATTCCCCGCAGGCCGGAGATGAGCAGGGTCGCCACGACTTCCGGTTCGTCGTCGGTGCCGATGGAGCGCAATCCGGCGGTGAACGCCTCGACGAAGATCGTGATCGCGTCGTTGGCATAGTCGGCGTACGGCCCATGGGGTGCGCACGCGGCACCGATGACTTGGAGCATCGCCCTGACGCTGGTCTGGTCCGCACCCGCGGAGTTCGCCTTCCAGAAGCTCCAGGCCCGTTCCCGGAGTTCCGCGGCATCGTCGACACCGGCGAACACGGCGGCGATATCCGGCCGCTGTGTCGCCAGCGCCTGGACCAGCAGGTTCTCTTTGGTGTCGAAGTAGTAGATCAGCATGCGCGAGCTGGTGCCGAGTTCGGCGGCGAGCGGGCGCAGGGACAGATCGGCGAGACCGTGCTCGGCGATATAGCGCACTACGGATGCCAGCAGTTCGGCGCGTTTGGCGTGGTCGAGAGGGCGGGCCATAAGTTGACTGTAGCGACTGTTACAGGTATCCATGACCTCGTGAATGTAACAGTCGCTTCAGAAACTCGCGCCATGTCGACCGACGACGTGGTCATGACGGCCTACGCCACCACCACCTCGCTGGCCGACGACATGGCGGCGACCTGGTCGGAGCTGCTACTGGGACACACCGGGATCACGCTGCTCGACGACGAGTTCGCCGCGGATCTCCCGGTCCGGATCGGCGGCAAGCTGACCGGGAATCCGGTCGGCGAATTGAGCAGGGTCGAGCGGCGCAGACATTCGTATGTGGAGCAGTTGGCCCTGGTACTCGGCCGACGGGTATGGCGTGCGGCGGGCACGCCGGAAGTGAACGGTGAGCGGCTCGCGGTCGTCATCGGTACCGGTCTCGGCGGCGGCGACGCCCTGATCGAGGCAGTGGACGCGATGCGCGCAGGTGGCTACCGGAAAGTGGCCCCGACAACCGTACCGATGGTGATGCCGAACGGCCCGGCTGCGGCGGTGAGCCTCGAAATCGGTGCACGAGCAGGGGCGTACGCGCCGGTGTCGGCGTGCTCGTCCGGATCCGAGGCCATCGCGCACGCCTGGCGGTTGATCCGCACGGGTGAGGCCGACGTGGTCGTCGCCGGTGGCGTCGAGGGCCGCATTCACGCCGTGCCCATCGCGAGTTTCGCCATGATGCGGGCCATGAGCACGCGCAATGACGAGCCCGAGCGCGCCTCTCGTCCGTTCGACCGGGACCGGGACGGGTTCGTCTTCGGCGAGGCCGGGGCGCTGGTCGTCCTGGAATCGGAACGGCACGCACGGGCCAGGGGCGCGCACCCGCACGCGCGAGTCCTCGGTGCGGGCATCACCTCCGACGCGTATCACATCGTCGCCTCCGAACCGGAGGGCAACGGCGCCGCCCGCGCCATGCGCGCAGCAATCGCCACCGCGGGACTGAATACTTCGGACATCCAGCATGTGAACGCGCACGCGACCTCGACGTCGATCGGTGACGCCTCGGAAGCCAACGCGATCATGGCGGTGACCCCGACAGCCTCGATCTACGCCCCGAAATCGGCCCTCGGCCATTCCATCGGCGCGGTCGGTGCGCTGGAAACCGTCATCACCGCCCTCACCCTGCGTGAACAGGTCGTGCCGCCGACGCTCAACCTGGAGAACCCGGACGTCGAGCTCGATATCGTCGCGGGTGCGCCGCGCCGACAGCGCATCGACTACGCCCTGACCAACTCCTTCGGGTTCGGCGGGCACAATGTCGCCTTGGCGCTCGGGCGAGCCTGAGCCGAGCGGGTAGACGCCTACTTATGTCGGCGAGACCGTGGGCCATGGTTCGTCCAGCTCGAAGTTGTTGTACTGGATTCACCAACGAAACAACAGCTTTCGAGAGTTCGAGGAGAACACCATGCGAATCGCAGTCTTCGGAGCCACCGGGACCCTCGGTCGGCACATTGTCGAGCACGCGCTGAAACAGGGCCATGAGATCACCGCGCTCACCCGGGATGCGAGCCGGGTCGGCTCCACATCCGCCGACCTGCGGGTGATCGAGGGTGATGTGCTCGACCCGGCGGCCGTCGAACGGTGCGTCACCGGTCAGGACGCGGTGCTCGTCGCCCTCGGCAACGGCCGCAAGGGTGTGGTCAGGGCCGAGGGCACCCGCACGGTCATCGCGGCCATGCAGCGCACCGGCGTGCAGCGGCTGATCTGCCAGACCACCCTCGGCGTCGGGGACAGCAGGCCCAACCTCAACTTCGTCTGGAAGTACGTCATGTTCGGGATGCTGCTGCGGCCCGCCTACGCCGACCACGTCGAGCAGGAGGAGTACGTGCGGGCCAGCGGTCTCGACTGGACCATCGTGCGCCCGAGCGCCTTCACCGACGGCCCGGCCACCGGCACCTACCGCCGCGGCTTCCCGGCCACCGAAACCGGTCTGGCGCTGAAGATCTCCCGCGCCGATATCGCCGACTTCATGCTGCAACAGCTCACCGACCACACCTACCTGCACCAGGCAACGGCCATTTCGAACTGATGCGGGACCTGCCGAACCACCGCGGCGGACATCACCCGCCGCGGCGCACGTCGTTCGGTTCGTAGCGGCGGGTGAAGTCGAGAACCCGTGCGGTGACCTCGGCCGGAATCTGGTGGAAGATGCCGTGCCCGGCGCCGGGAAAGACCTCGACCTCAGCGGCGGGCACATTCGCCCGCAAGCGCCGGCCGGCGAGGGCATTGTCGACGACCAGCGACTCGGAGCCGAACAACCACAGCGACGGCATCGTGAGCATCGCCAAACGCTCGTCGGTGAACATCTTCGGAAAGCCGATCGCGGGAACGTAGCCGAGCGCCGCTTTGACCCCGGCGAATTCCGCATCGGTCAGCGTGACACCGGGATTGAGCCAGGCATTCATCCTGCGCAGGTTCTTGTCGGTCGGCCGGGACCCGACCTTGATCATCGTCCACAGCACGCTCCACTTGATCTTCGTCAAGGTGCCGCCCGGCTCGATCACCGTCAGGCTCGCCAGCCTGCGCTGCTGCTCGGTCCCGATCGCCATCGCCTGCCAGCCGCCCTGCGAATAGCCGACCAGATGCGCCCGATCGACGCCGAGGCCGTCGAGCAAGTCCCCGAACCAGGTTCCGAAACCCTTCTCATCGATCGGCGCGGTCTGCACGCTGAGCCCGGGTACGCCGATCATCTCGGGCAGGTAGACAGCGCGGTCACGCGCGATGTCCGCGATCACGTGGTTCCAGGACAGGCTGTTGCCGCCGAGTGAGTGCAGCAGCACGATCGGAGTACCTGTTCCGCGACCCGCTGCGCGCACCCGGGTCCTGCCGAACGACGTCTCGATATCGGACGTCGTGGTCTCCACGGGCAACCCCCGCTCCAGTGCGCGATAGGCCTGCAAATACTCCTCGCGGGCCGCGTCGTTCTTGAACTTGCCGAGCTTGGCCATCTCCACCCCATATCTTCGTTGGTGATATAACCGTACCACAAAGATGGTATGGTCGTATCATCAAGACCGCAGTGGGTAGCCCAGGGAAGGAGAGCAGCGTGCCACGGCTGGCCGATCACGACGAACGCAGACGGACCATCACGGGTGCCGCACGGCGGGTCATCGCCAGGGGCGGGTTGGACGCGGCGACCTTCCAGTCGGTCGCCGCCGAGGCCGGGGTATCGGTGCGCTCGGTGCAGTACTACTTCGGCACCAAGCGCGAGTTCCTCCTTGCCACCCACCGCGCGGTCGTCGAGGATTCGGGTGAGCGGCTGCGCCGAGGACTGGCCGCCCTAGCTCCCGGCGCGGGCCCGCGGGATGTCATCCGCGCCATCCTCATCGGGCTCCTGCCGATGGACGAACCGAGTCGGCAGAACACGGTTGTCCTGGGCATCTTTCATGCCGCCACGCTCACCGGCCCCGACCTCGGCGCAGCAGACACAGCGGGGGCACCGAACTACATCGTCGACGCGGTGGGCGCCCAGGTCCGAGCGTTACGCGCCGCCGACGATTCGACGATTCGCGCCGACGCCGAGTTGCTCGTCGTCGCGATCGGCGGTCTCGCACAGGGGATGCTGACCGACGACGGTCTGGCCGCACGGGCGACGCAGCTGGTCGAGCACATGCTCGACCGGGTGCTACAGCCGGAACGCGATGGCGCGCAGGATCAGGACGGCGATGAAGACGACGGTGAAGGCGAGGTCGATGGCTGAGTTGCCGAAACGGATCGGCGGGAGGAGGCGGCGGACGGGGGCGATCACGGGTTCGGTCGCGGCGTGGACCGCCGAGCGGGCCCGCAGTGCCAAGGGCGGCAGCTTGCCGAGGATATCCGCCCAGTCCAGGACCATGCGGGCCAGCAGCAGAAGCAGGAACACCGTCAGTACGTAGCCGATCAGGGTGCCGATAAGACTCATGAGGCTCTCCATTCCCTGTTCCTCGACGATACCCGGAAACGACGTGGGCCCTCGGCGATTGCCGAGGGCCCACGGGACGAGCTACTTCTTGCGGTCCTTCTTCTCGCGCACGCGCACCGAGATGCGCACCGGCGAGCCGTCGAAACCGAATTCCTCGCGCAGCCTACGCTCCAGGAAGCGGCGATAACCCGCCTCGAGGAAGCCGGTGGTGAAGAGCACGAACGTCGGCGGACGGGTGCTCGCCTGGGTGGCGAACAGGACGCGAGGCTGGCGCCCGCCGCGCATCGGCGGCGGGGTGGCCGCGATGACTTCCTTGAGCCAGGTGTTCAACCGGCCGGTGGAGATGCGCTTGTCCCACGACTCGAGCGCGGTCTCCATCTGCGGCACCAGCTTCTGCACGGCCCGCCCGGTGTGCGCGGAGATGTTGACCCGCTGCGCCCACGGCACCCGCACCAGATCCCGATCGATCTCGCGCTCGAGAATGTACCGGCGGTCCTCGTCGACCAGGTCCCACTTGTTGAAGGCCAGTACCAGCGCGCGACCCGAGTCGGCGACCAGGCTGATCACCCGCAGGTCCTGCTCGGTGATCGGCACCGAGGCGTCGATCAGCATGATCGCGACCTCGGAAGCCTCCAGCGCCGACTTGGTGCGCAGCGAGGCGTAGAACTCGGTGCCCGAGGCATTGGACACCTTGCGCCGCAGCCCGGCGGTGTCGACGAACTTCCACACCTTGCCGCCGAGCTCGACCAGCGAGTCGACCGGGTCGACGGTGGTGCCCGCGACATCGTGGACCACCGAACGCTCGTCGCCGGACAGCTTGTTCAGCAGGCTCGACTTGCCGACATTGGGCTTGCCGACCAGGGCGACGCGCCGCGGCCCCGCCACACCGGTCCCCTCGCGCGGGGTCTCCGGCAGCGCGGCGAGCACATCGTCGAGCAGGTCACCGGTGCCGCGCCCGTGCGCGGCCGAGACCATCCGCGGCTCACCGAGACCCAGCGACCACAGGGTGGCCGCTTCCACCTCGATCTTCTGGTCGTCGACCTTGTTCGCCACCAGGATCACCGGGATCTTGGACCGGCGCAGCTTGCGCACCGCCGCCTCATCGGTGGCGGTGGCGCCGACGGTCGCGTCGACGACGAGCAGGATCGCGTCGGCGGTCTCCATCGCCACCTCGGCCTGCCGGGCCACATGCTGCTGCAGGCCCTTGGCGTCGGGTTCCCAGCCGCCGGTGTCCTGCACCAGGAATCGGCGCCCGGCCCAGCTGGCCTCGTAGGAGATGCGGTCGCGGGTGACGCCGGGAATGTCCTCGACGACGGCCTCGCGCCTGCCGAGGATGCGGTTCACCAGGGTCGACTTGCCCACGTTCGGACGGCCGACCACCGCGACCGTCGGCATCGCGAGCTGCTCGCCGTCGGTGTGTTCACCTTCGAGATCGGCGATCTCCCAGTCGGTTTCGTCGGACCAGGTGCCGTCGCCGACCAGTACGTCCTCGTCGATCATCGCGACCCTCCTGTCGTGGCCGAAAGCTGCTGGGCCACCACGCGGTAGAGCTCGTCGATGGTCTCGTCCATCGTCAGGTCGCTGGTGTCGACGAGCACCGCGTCGGCGGCGGGGCGCAGCGGCGACACCGTGCGGGTGGAGTCGAGGGTGTCGCGGCGCTGCACGTCGGCCAGCACGGCCGCGTAGTCGTCGCCGCGGCCCTCGCGGACGTTCTGGGCGTTGCGCCGCTGGGCGCGCGCCTCCGCCGAGGCGGTGAGATAGATCTTGGCGTCGGCGTCGGTGAGCACGACGGTGCCGATGTCGCGGCCCTCCACCACGATCCGGCCCGCCACCGCGGCGATCTCGCGCTGCAGGGCGACCAGCTGCGCACGCACCGGTGCCACGGCCGACACCGCGGAGACTGCTTTGGTGACCGCGTCGCCGCGGATCTCGGCCGAGACGTCCTCGCCGTCGAGCTCGATCACCTCGTGGCTGGGGTCGGTACCGATCGACAACGGCAGCGCCGCAACGGTATCGGCGATGGCGACCGGGTCACTCAGGTCGACCCCGGCACGCAGCACGCGCAGTGTCGCGACCCGGTACATGGCGCCGGTGTCGAGGTAGCGGGCACCGAGCCGGGTCGCCAGCCGCCGCGACACACTGGACTTGCCGGTGCCGGAGGGACCGTCCATCGCGACGACAAGGGTGCCGACTCCGGTCATCCTGTTCACAACTGCACCGCCTCGTAGAGTTTGCCGATCTCGTCGCGGCCGAGCACCCGCAGGGTGCCGGGCCGCTGGTCGCCCAGCGCCACCGGCCCCAGGTGCGTGCGCACCAACCGGATCACCGGGTGGCCGACCTCGTCGAGCAGCCTACGCACGATGTGCTTGCGGCCCTCGTGCAACACGACCTTCACCAGCGAACGGCCCTCGTAGGCTTCCAGCAGCGCGAACTTGTCGACCTTGGCCGGGCCGTCCTCGAGCTCGACGCCCTCGCGCAGGCGCTTGCCGATCAGCCGGTAGTTCACCTCACCCTGCACGGTGGCCAGGTAGGTCTTGGGCACCTCGAAGGACGGGTGCATCAGGCGGTGGGCCATCTCGCCGTCGTTGGTGAGCAGCAGCAGGCCCTCGGTGTCGGCGTCGAGACGGCCGACGTGGAACAGGCGCTGACCGGCCGCGATCCGCTCGGCGACAATATCGCCGACACACGGGCGGCCCAGATCGTCGGACATGGTCGACTGCCAGCCGCGCGGCTTGTTCAGCACCAGGTGCACGAGCTCCTCGCGGACGACGACACGGGTGCCGTCGACGCGCACCACCGCGTTGTCCGGATCGACTCGTAGACCCTGCTCCCGCACGATCTTGCCGTCGACCTCGACGCGACCGGCCGCGATCATGTCCTCGGCCGCGCGGCGCGAGGCCACCCCGGCCCTGGCGAGCACCTTCTGCAGGCGTTCGCCCTCGCCCCACGGCAGCTTCTTCGGGCCCTCGGCCTGTTCGGCATGCTGGTGCCTGGCCGGCTTGGCGTTGTTCAGGATGGTCGGCGCGACGACCTTGCGCTGTGGCTTGGCCGACTTGGTCTTGCGGGCCGGTGCCTGCGAACTGGCGGGACGGGCGGTGCCACCGGCGCGCGGCGCGCCGCCACGGGGGTATCCACCGCGTTCGGCATCGTCACGCTGGTAGCCACCGGATCCGGTGCCCCTGCGGCCGCCGTCGCGGAAACCACCGGCGGAGGTACCACCGCGGCGGCCCCCTGACTCGTTGTCGCGCTGGAAGCCACCCGAGGACGCACCCCGGCGACCGCCGGAATCGCGGGAGAAACCACCGGCGGAGGTACCGTGCCTGCCGCCGGAATCGCGGGAGAAACCACCGGCGGAGGTACCGTGCCTGCCGCCGGAATCGCGGGAGAAACCACCGGCGGAGGTACCGTGCCTGCCGCCGGAATCGCGGGAGAAACCCCCCGCGCTGGTGCCGCGGCGGCCGGTGGCCTCGCCGCGAGCGCCCTGCCCGCCGCGCGCGGCGCCGGTGCGCGATCCCGTGCTCCGGTTCGCGCCGCCGCGGGGCTGGTCGCTGTGTCTTCTTCGATCCGGTGTGCCATCTCGGCGAGCGGAATTATTCATCTGTCCTGTCAATCGTCGGTGCCGAGGTCCATGTCGGACTCGGTCGGTTTCTGCAGCCTGGTGAACCGGGGGTCGGTCTCCAGGCTCTCGCTGATCTCGTCGATCAGGTCGACGCCGGGAAGCAGCGGCGCCAGCGGTGGCAGGTCGCCGAGGGAGGCGAGCCCGATCCGTTCGAGGAACAACTCGGTGGTGCGGTACAGCGTGCCGTTGGTCTCGGGATCCTGACCCGCTTCCGCGATCAGACCCCTGGCCAGCAGTGTGCGCATCACTCCGTCGACGTTCACCCCGCGGACCGCGCTGACCCTGGTGCGGGTCACCGGCTGGCGGTAGGCGATCACCGCCAAGGTCTCCAAGGCCGCCCGGGTGAGCTTGGTCCGGGCGCCGTCGAGCAGTACCCGCTCGACATAGGGCGCGTACTGCTGTCGAGTATAGAAGCGCCACCCGTCACCGACGAAACGCAGGTCGATGCCGCTGCCCCGCGCGGTGAGCTCGGCCGACATCGCGCGCAGGGTGGCTTCGACCCGCTCCGCGGTGTCATCGGTGGCCGCGGCCAGCTGTTCCACCGGCGCGGGAGCGTCGACGACGAGCAGCATCGCCTCGAGCGCCGACCGCAGTTCGGCCTCCTCCAGCGGCTCGGACGTGAACTCCGCCACCTCGGTCATATCCTGCCTCCTCCGACGCTCGCGACACCCACCACTACCGACTCCGGGCCCGTCGCGATCATCCGTAGTCCTCCTCGAAGGTCAACGCGGCGGCTTCGGTGTCCGGGTCCAGCTCACCGAGCCAGCTCACCGCGAGCGGTCCGAGCGGATCGGGCTGGTCGAACGCGATGGTCTTGCCGCGGTACAGCTCCAGCAACGCCAGGAAGCGCGCCACGATTTCCACCGGCACTGTGCAGTCGGCCACCAGCTCGGCGAAGGTCGTCCAGCCGCCGGGGCCACGTTCCTTGAGCCGTGCCAGCACCAGTTCTGCCTGCTCGGCGACCGAGATGGTGTGCATGTGCAGGTGCCCGAGGCCCACTTGCGCGATCGGGCGCGGCCGGAACGCGGCGGCCGCGATCTCGGCGAACGCGGCGACATCGACGCCGAGCGTCACTTCCGGCAGCAAGCCGGCGAACTGCTCCTCCAACGCGACCGACCGCGGATACCGGCGCAGCGCCGCCGCCTCCAGCTCCCCGAGCAGCTCGGCGACCTGCTTGAACGCGCGATACTGCAGCAGCCGGGCGAACAGCAGGTCGCGGGCGTCGAGCAGTTCCAGGTCGTCGGCGTCGGTCATCTCCCCCGACGGCAGCAGCCGCGCCGCCTTCAGGTCGAGCAGCGTCGCCGCGACCACGAGGAACTCGGTGGTCTGGTCGAGGATCTTGTCCGCGCGCAGCTTGGTGTTCTCGGCGAGTTCGGCGGTCAGTGCCTTGGTGTAGGCGATGAACTCGTCGGTGACCTGGTGCAGCGCCACCTCGGTGACATCCAGCTTGCGCGAGCTGATCAGCTGCAACAGCAGATCGAACGGCCCCTCGAAGTTCTTCAGCCGCAGATGAAATCCTGCGTCGTTGGCGGCTGGCGCCGCGGATTCTCGGCCCTGAGGCCTCGCTCCATCGTTGTCGTGCACCTCGGGTACTGCGTCGATCACCGGCCAGACCGGTGGATGACCTCGCGCGCCATCGCCCGGTACGACTCGGCGCCCGCCGATTTCGGCGCCCACGTGGTGATCGGCTCCCCGGCGACGCTGGCGTCGGGGAAGCGGACGGTCCGCGAGATGGCGGTGTCGTAGACCAGGTCGCCGAACACCTCGACGACGCGCGACATCACCTGACGCGAATGCAGCAGCCGGGCATCGAACATGGTGACCACGATGCCGTACAGGCTCAGCCGCGGATTGAGCCGGTCACGCACTTTCTCGACGGTGTCGTTGAGCAGGGCCAGCCCGCGCAGCGAGAAGTACTCGCATTCCATCGGGATGATCACACCGTCGGAGCAGGCAAGCGCGTTGACGGTGAGCAGGCCGAGCGAGGGCTGGCAGTCGATGAGGACGTAGTCGTAGCGATCGCGCACCCCGGCCAGCGCCCTGCCGAGCGACTGTTCCCTGCCCACCTCGTTGACCAGCTGGATCTCGGCCGCCGACAGATCGATATTGCTTGGTAGCAGGTCCATGCCGTCGACCTTGGTGGTCTGCAAGACGTCGTCGACGGTCGCCTTCCCGCCGATCAGCAGGTTGTGCACGGTGAGGTCGAGATCGTGGTGGGCCACGCCGAGGCCGGCCGACAGCGCACCCTGCGGATCGAGGTCGACGAGCAGCACGCGTCTGCCGTATTCGGCAAGGGCGGCACCGAGATTGATGGTCGAGGTGGTCTTGCCGACCCCGCCCTTCTGGTTGCACATCGCCACCACCAGCGCGTCACCGTGACGTTGCACCCGCGGCGGCTCCGGCACCAGACGCAGCGGGCGACCGGTCGGGCCCATCTCGACGGCCTCGGCGACCTGGTCCGGTGCACCGTCCCACGGTGTTTCCGCTGTCGTCACGATCCGCTGCTCCTTATACGTTTCCTGCCGGTAACCCCTGTCGAGGGTAGCGAGCCCGCTTCGCCGCGGGTCTCGCTTTCGTACGGTCCAGCTCTTGGTAGACGCTACCGCTCGGACCGGTGAGGTACAGCATGGCAACGCCGGGCGTGTTCGCACGATACCCGCCGGACATGACCGATGACAGGTCATCTGGCGCGCGGATGGGCGGTCGCCCACACCTCACGCAGCGTGCTCACCGTCACCAGGGTGTAGATCTGGGTGGTGGTCACCGAGGCGTGGCCGAGCAGTTCCTGCACCACGCGCACGTCGGCGCCGCCGTCGAGCAGGTGGGTGGCGAAGGAGTGGCGCAGCGTGTGTGGTGAGACCGCCGATCCGATGCCCGCACGCTCGGCCGCGGTCTGCAGCACCTGCCACGCGGACTGCCGCGACAACCTGCCGCCGCGCGCGTTGAGGAAAAGAGCGGGCCCCGCGCCTTTTCCGGTCGCGGCGAGGGCGGGCCTGCCACGCACCAGGTAGGCGTCGACGGCGGCGAGCGCGGGCCTGCCGATCGGGACGAGGCGCTGTTTGCCGCCTTTGCCGCGCAGCACGACACAGCGCTGTTCGACGTCGATGTCATCCACGTCGAGACCGACCATCTCCGAGATCCGCGCACCGGTGGAGTACAGCAGTTCCAGCAGCGCCCGGTCGCGCAGACCACGCGGTCCCCCGTCGGCACCGTCCCCGCCCGCCGCTTCCAGCACCCGAAGCACCTGGTCGTAGGGCAGCGCCTTGGGCAGCCGCCGCCCCGGCGCCGGCGGCTTCACCGCGTGCGCCACGTCGGTGTCGGTGAGCCCCTCGGCGGCGGCGAACCGGTGCAGCCCGCGCACCGCGATCAGTGCTCTGGCCACCGAGCCGGCCGCCAGCGGCGGATGATCGGCACCGCCGGAGCGCAGGGCCATGGTGAACTCGGCGACATCACCCTGGGCCACCGCGCTCAGGGCGGCGATACCTCGCCCGTCGAGGAAGGCCCGGTAGCGGGCCAGATCGCGGCGGTAGGCGCCGAGGGTATTACGCGCGGCTCCGCGCTCGACCGCCAGATGGTCGAGGTAGGCGTCGATCTCGCGCGCGAGCACGCCCGCCTCGCCTAGTCTCCGCCGACCACGGCGGCCCGGTCGACGACGAACGCCCCCCGCACAGCTGTGCCCTCGCCTGCGCTCGGCTCCGCTACGACCGCACGCCCGGCTGCGTCGCTGCCCCGCGCACTCATGCCCGCACCCAGCAGACACTCCGCTCCGGCATGACCGGCTGCTCGGCATCGGCCCTTCGCCGCTCGCCGCACCGGCTCATGCGCCGCCGCCGGTGTCCCCCGAGTACCGCTGTTCGGCTTTGCGCCGCAGAAACGCCGTCGGCTGACCGGGCCACGGTGCGGTGGCCGGGCGCAACGGCACGCCACTGGCCGTCGCCGCCGCGTAGGCGAGCACACCGGCGACCGCGGTCGCGTTCACGATCTCCCCCGCCAGCGCCGCGCGGACCGCCTCGGCCACCGGCATCCGCACCAGCTCCAGGTCGGCTTCCTCGTGTTCGGGGTCAGGCCGGTCGGTCTCGGTGAGCCCGGTCGCGAAGAACACCCGCAGCGCCTCGTCGGTGAAACCGGGCGACAGTGCCACATCGACCAGCACCGACCACTCGGCCGCCGCCAGGCCCGTCTCCTCGGCCAGCTCCCGCTTGGCCGCGGTGAGCGGGTCCTCGCCGTCGATGTCGAGCAGCCCGGCGGGCAGTTCGAGCAGCCTGGCGCCGACGGGATGGCGGTACTGCCGGATCAGCACGACATTGCCGTCGTCGTCGAGCGCCAGCACCGCGACGGCACCGTGATGCTCGACGATCTCCCGGTCGGCGACCCGACCGTCCGGCATCACGACCCGATCCTGGCGCAGGGCCAGGATCGCGCCGCTGTAGAGCACCCGGCTGCCGACCGTCTGGAATTCGTGCCTACCGGGTTCGCTCATAACCTGCTTCCGTTCGGACCGCTCAGTGCTCGCTGACCTGCTCCGCCAGCTCGTCTTCCGGGAAGTCTACGGGAAGCCGTTCGGCCAGTTTGTATTTGAGCGCCGCGTTGATCAGTGCCGCGAACAGCGGATGCGGCCTGGTCGGACGGCTCTTGAGCTCGGGGTGCGCCTGGGTCGCCACGAAGAACGGGTGCACCGCGGCCGGGTACTCCACGAACTCCACCAGGTGCCCGTCGGGCGAGGTGCCCGAGAACACCAGCCCGCTCTCGGCGATGGCGTCGCGGTAGGCATTGTTCACCTCGAACCGGTGCCGATGCCGCTCCGACACGTTCTCGGTGCCGTATGCCTGTGCCACGACCGAGCCCTTCTGCAGGGTCGCCGGGTAGGCGCCCAGACGCATGGTGCCGCCCAGGTCGGCCTCGCCGGCGACCACGTCCTCCTGGTCGGCCATGGTGGAGATGACCGGATTCTTCGTCTCCGGCTCGAACTCGGCCGAATTGGCGTCCTCGATGCCCACCGAGCGCGCGGCTTCGATGACCACGCACTGCAGGCCGAGGCACAGGCCGAGCAGCGGGATACCGCGGCGGCGGGCGTAGCCGATGGCACCGAGCTTGCCCTCGATGCCGCGGATGCCGAAGCCGCCGGGGATCAGTACCGCGTCGACATCGCGCAGCGCCGCCTGGGCACCCGCCTCGGTCTCGCACTCGTCCGAGGGCACCCAGCGGATGTTCACCTTGGCGCGATGGGCGAAGCCACCGGCGCGCAGCGCCTCGGTCACCGACAGGTAGGCGTCGGGCAGGTCGACGTACTTGCCGACCAGCGCGACCTCGACGGTCTCGCGGGGTGAGTGGACCCGGTCGAGCAGATCGCCCCACACGGTCCAATCCACATCGCGGAACGGCAGCCCCAGCTTGCGCACCACATAGGCGTCGAGACCCTCGCTGTGCAGCACCTTCGGGATGTCGTAGATCGACGGCGCGTCCGGGGTGGAGATGCACGCCTCCACGTCGACATCGCACATCAGCGCGATCTTGTTCTTGAGACCCTGCGGCACCTCACGGTCGCAGCGCAGGATCAGCGCGTCGGGCTGGATACCGATATTGCGCAGCGCGGCCACCGAATGCTGGGTCGGCTTGGTCTTGAGCTCGCCCGAGGGTGCCAGGTACGGCACCAGCGACACGTGCAGGAAGAACACATTGTCGCGGCCGACGTCGTGGCGGATCTGCCGGGCCGCCTCGAGGAACGGCTGCGATTCGATGTCGCCGACGGTGCCGCCGATCTCGGTGATCACCACGTCCGGCACGTGTCCCTGCAGATCGGGACCCTGCATCGCCATGATGCGGTTCTTGATCTCGTCGGTGATATGCGGGATCACCTGCACCGTGTCGCCCAGGTACTCGCCGCGCCGCTCCTTGGCGATGACCGTCGAGTAGATCTGGCCCGTGGTCACATTCGCGTCCTTGGACAGATCGCGATCGAGGAAGCGCTCGTAGTGGCCGACGTCGAGGTCGGTCTCCGCGCCGTCCTCGGTGACGAACACCTCGCCGTGCTGGAACGGGTTCATGGTGCCGGGATCGACGTTGAGATACGGATCCAGCTTCTGCATCGTCACCCGCATGCCGCGCGCGGTCAGCAACTGACCGAGGCTGGAGGCGGTGAGACCCTTACCCAAAGAGGAGGCGACGCCACCGCTCACGAAGATGTGCTTGGTGGCCGTTCGAGCCTGATTCCGTGTTTGACCCACGGAACTCCACGATAACAGGGACCGGGGACACCGAGTTATTTGCGGGTCGTTAACGCGGACGCGTGTCGGACGGCCGGCTCAGCGCGGCATCGCGACCATGGTGAGCGAGGTCGCGGTGGGGCCGGTGCCGTAGCGCCCAGCGCCGCCGTCGAGCTGTTCGGTCATGGCGAGCGCCGTTGTCACCCTGCCGATCTCGCGGTCGATATTGTCGACGGTGGTCACCGTGGTCGCCAGCGGCGCCTGGGCCCGCACATGCGCGATGGCCCCGTTGCCCGCGGCGGCGCCTGCCCGGCCCGCGAGCACACCGCCCGCGGCCCGCGCCCGCACGGCACCGGCGAAGCGGGCGATAGTCGCGCCCTGACCATTGTCGGATGCGACACCGTTGCCGGTGACCACGACCGCCAGCTGCGCGGGCCGGACCGGGGAGTCGCCGTAGGCGAGGAAACCGCCGCCGCGCAGCGTCTCGAGCACCAGCGCGAGTTCGGGCTCGGTGCTGCGTGGCTGATTCGTCGCCGGATCGAGCAGCAGGGTGAGGCCGAGCAGGTCACCCGCCATCGACCCCTGGTCGACCGCGCCGGTCCGCAGCTGCGCGCCCGCGGGCACGATATTGGTCAGCGCCGAGCGCAGCCGGTCGCCCTCGCCGGTGTCGACGAACGCCTCGGTCAGCGCGATCCGTCCGGTCACCGCGGCACCCGCGGACTCGAGTGCCCTGCTCACCCCGTCGATATCGCCGGGATCGGCGTCGGGGGTGCTGAACACGAGGACACTGCGGCCGGCCAGCGCACCGCCGAGGATCCGGCCCGCCGACCCGGCGATGAACCGGTCTGCGGCGTCGAGTTCGGCGCCGAGCTGTGCGTTGCGGGTGGTGAGCGTGTCGACCTGACCGCGCAGATCGGTCTTGTCCGACCGCAATCCGGAGAGCATGTCCGCGGCCAGGGTCTGCGAGCCCAGGACCACGCCGACGGCGAGAGCGAGAAAGATCGCGGCGATCGAGACCGCGTGCTGACGCAAGGAGATCACAGCAGACCCCGGCCCCAGTGCACCAGCCGGTCCCGGTACTCGATCGCCCAGTCCAGCAGTTCGGATCCGTTGTGCGAGGCCAGGATCACCACCACGATCGCGATCAGTGCCGCCAGCACCACCAGCGCCAGCGCCGCACCGGAGGAGCGGTGCCGATACAGCGTCGACACGGCCTTGGCGTCGACCAGCTTGGCGCCGACCTTCAGCCGGGTCAGGAAGGTGGCCGGGGTGCTGTCGCGGCGGCCGCGGTCGAAGAAGTCCTCCAGCGAGGCCGGGGCCCCGGCGAGCACGATCAGCGACGCACCGTGATGATCGGCCAGCATGAGCGCCAGATCCGCGGGCGAACCCGACGACGGGAACGTGGTGGCGCCGATGCCGAGATCCTGGATGCGCTCGAGGCCCTTGGCGTGGCCGTCGGTGTCGGCGGGCAGGATCATCTCGGCGCCGCAGCGCAGGGTCGCGGTGCTGATCTCGTCCGGGTCGCCGACGATCAGGTCCGGCGTGTACTTGAGTTTGCGCAGGGTGTCGGCACCGCGGCCGACGCCGACGAGGATCGGCGCGTACTCCTTGATGAAGGGCTTGAGCCTGCGCAGTTCCTCGAGATGGTCCGGGCCGTCGGCGATCACCACGACGTGCCGGTTGCGCAGGTCGAGCTCGACCTCGGGGACGCCGATGCCGTCGATGAGCAGCGCGCTCTCGGCGCGGACGAATTCGGTGGTGTTGCCTGCGAAGGCGTCGAGGTGGTCGGCGAGGCCGTTGCGCGCCTCGATCATCCGGTCGGCGATGGCCGATTCGTCGAACTCGATGCCCTCGACCAGGACCTCGGGTTCCTTCTTGGTCAGTTTGTCGGCGTAGACGATGCCGGCGTCGATGCGGATCTTGGTGCCGTCCTTGATCTTGCCGAAGGCATCCGAGGACACCGTGTCCATCAGCACGATCCCATTGGCCACCAGCACTTCTGGGCCGAGGTTGGGATAGCGGCCCGAGATCGACGGCGAGGTGTTGATCACCGCAACGACCCCCGCCTCCACCAGCCGGTCGGCGGTGTGGCGGTCCAGGTCGGTCTCGTCGAGGACCACCACGTCCCCTGGACTGACCCGCCGCAACAACCGTTTGGTGTCCCGATCCACCCGAGCGATCCCGGTGACACCGGGCAGCGTTTCCGTATTCCTCGACAACAACGCCGGCATCCTCATGTGCCGATGATGGGCGCAAACCCTCAACCTTTGGTGGAGGCGCGCCGAACGGCAGCTATCTCACAGCATCACAACACTGCCCGGTGGGGCGCGGGTTCCGGGCCGCTGGCCGCACCGCGATCCGTCGACGACGGCCGGATCGACCCGGGACCGGGGACTACCCGTATGCTGCGGGTCACAGATATCTCGGACAGGAGACACCATGCCCCGCAGTACCGTCGAGACGGTCTTCGACGCCCCCCGCGACATCGTCTACCGCCTTTTCGCCGAGCGTGAGGCCGTGAGCCCGCATCTGCCGATTCAGGTCAAGCTGATCAAGCCCGGCGATCCGGCCACCGGCGTCGGCGCCCAGCATCTGCTCGGCTTCGGCAAGGCCGGCGTCACCGAGGAGATCACCGCGCTCGTCCCCGGCGAGCGGATGGAATACAAGATCGTCAAGGGCGCCCCGGTGAAGCGGCACGTCGGCATCATCACCTTCGCCGACACCAGCTCGGGCGGCACCCGCGTGGTCTACACGATGGAATCCGAGCCGTCCCTGCCCGTGCCCGCTCCGGTCCTCGAATTCGGCCTGCGACAGCTGACCAACCAGCTGCTCGGCGGCGTGCGCAAGGCGCTGCGCTGAGCTCGATACCGGCCTGAGCTGTCCGCTCAGGCCGGGGCGCGCTCCGCCCGTGCGGTTTCCAGCAGTTCCTCGGCGTGCGCGCGGCCGGTCTCGGTGTCGTCGAGACCGGCCAGCATGCGGGCCAGTTCCACCACCCGCTCCTCGTCGGTCAGCCTGCGAACTCCGCTGTCCACCTTGCCTTTTCCGTCGTCGGACTTGTTCACCACCAGGTGCGTGTCGGCGAAGGCCGCCACCTGCGGCAGGTGGGTCACCACGATCACCTGATGGGTGCGGGCCAGCCGGGCCAGCCGCTTGCCGATCTCCACCGCGGCGCGGCCACCGACCCCGGCGTCGACCTCGTCGAACACCATGGTCGCGCCGTGTTCCGACCCGGCGAGCACCACCTCGAGCGCCAGCATCACCCGGGAGAGCTCACCGCCGGAGGCACTCTTGCTCAACGGCAGCGACTGCGCGCCGGAATGCGCGGAGAGCCGGAACTCCACCTCGTCGACCCCGGTGGACCCGGCGTGCAGCGTCGCGCCGTCGAGCTCGAGCGGCGCGGAATCCTGCGCACCGGCCTGCATCGGACGCACCCGCACTTCGAGCCGGGCCTTACCCATCGCCAGGCCGCCGAGCTCGGTGCTCACCGCGGCGGCCAGCTTGCCCGCCGCCTTCGCGCGCGCGGCGCTGAGCTTGCGGGCCGCCTCCCGCACCTTCCCGGCCGCGGTCTCCACCTCACCGGCGAGTTTCGCGAGCGCGTCCTCGGAGACGTCGAGGGAGTCGAGGCGGGCACGGGACTCCGCCGCCCAGGCGAGCACGCCATCGATATCGGGCGCGTACTTGCGGGTGAGCGATTTCAGTTCGGCCTGGCGGGTGAGCATCGAGTCCAGCGCGCCCGGGTCGGACGGCAGTTCCGACAGATAGCCGCTGAGTTCGGTGGTCACGTCGACGACCACCGCGATCGCCTCACCCAGGCGCGGCGAGAGGCCACTCAGTGCCGGATCGTCGGCACCGTCGAGCCGGGCCCTTGCCCCACCGAGCAGATCGAGCACCCCACCGCCGTCGGCGGCGGCGTCGGTGGGACCGGACAGTGCCTCGTGTGCCGCGGCCGCGGCCTCACGGAGCGAATCGAGGTCGCTGAGCCTGCGGATCTCGTCGACGAGCCGGGTGTCCTCGCCGGGTTCCGGTGCGATGCCGTCGATCTCGGCCAGCGAATGCTTGAGCCGGTCGGCCTCGAGTGCCAGTTCCCTGCTCCGCGCGGTGCGCTCGAGCAGCTCGGTCCGGGCATCGAGCCAGGACCGGCGCTGCACCTGGTATTTGCGCAGCAACCCGGCGACCCCGTCGCCCGCGAACCGGTCGAGTGCGGCGAGCTGCTGTTCGGGGCGCTGCAGGCGCAGCTGATCGTTCTGCCCGTGCACGGTCAGCAGGCGCGAGGTGAATTCACCGAGCACCGCGGCGGGCACCCCGCGCCCGCCCAGGTGCGCGCGCGAACGGCCGTCGCTGTTGACGGTGCGCACCGCGATCACGCTGCCGTCCTCGTCGGCTTCGGCTGCCGCCGACTCCAGCACCTCGTCGACCGCGGCCTTCGCGGCCTCGTTGACGTCGTCGACGACGAACCGTCCCTCGACCACCGCCTTGGCCGCGCCGAGCCGCACCCGGCCCGCGTCGGCCCGTGCGCCGCTGAGCAGGTGCAGGCTGGTGACGACCATCGTCTTGCCCGCGCCGGTCTCACCGGTGAGCACGGTCAGTCCCGTGTGGAACTGGGCGGTGGCGGTCGAGATGACGCCGAGCCCGTCAATCCTGATCTCAGTCAGCATCGCGGCTGTTCTCCGTTCGCTGTCTACCCCGCCAGCCGGTGACCGGCAGCCGGAACTTGCGCACCATCCGGTCGGCGAACGGTGCGGAATCGAGCCGCACCCACCGCACCGCTCGGGCGCCGCGGACCACCTCGGCGCGTCCGCCACGCGGCAGCGCAAGGGTGCGCCTGCCGTCGAGGAAGACGATGGCGTCGTGCCCGGTCGCCACGGTCTCCACCGCGATCAGCGAGTCCGGGCTGGTCACCAGCGGCCGCGCGAACAGGGCGTGCGCATTGCTCGGAATCACCAGCATCGCTTCGAGCTCCGGCCACACCACCGGCCCGCCCGCCGAGAATGCGTAGGCCGTGGATCCGGTCGGGGTGGCGATCAGGATGCCGTCGCAGCCGAACGCCGACACCGGCCGTCCGTCGACTTCGAGCACCACTTCCAGCACGCCCATCCGCTGGGCGTTCTCGATGCTTGCCTCGTTGAGTGCCCAGCCGCGTTCGACGATGGTGTCGTCGACCCGGACGGTGACATCGATGGTGAGCCGGTCCTCCACCCGGTAGTCCCGGTCGACCACCTGGGCCAGCGCCTCGTCGAGGTGCTCGGCCTCGGCCTCGGTGAGAAAACCGATGCGGCCCAGGTTGATTCCGAGGACCGGGACCCCGGTCGGTCTGCCGAGTTCGGCGGCACGCAGGAAGGTGCCGTCACCGCCGAGCGCGAGGACCATCTCGCAGCCGAGCGCAGCGGACGGGCTGTGCGGCACCACGCGCACCGGATAGCCCGCAGGCTCGTTCTCGAAGCGCGTGCTGTCGGCCTCGTCGGCCAGCACCCGCAGGCAGATACCCGCCTCGGCGAAGATCTTCGCGACCCGGTGCGCGGTCTCGATGATCTCCGCGCGGCCGGGGTGGGCGACGAGCAGGATCTCCCTGCCGCCGTCGTCGGTGTTCACTGCGGACCCTCCTCGACCGCGCGGGCGACCAGCTCCGTCACGCGCGCGGCGTCGTACTCGAACGGACCGACCTTACGCAGCCACAGGAAGTACTCGACATTGCCCGACGGGCCGGGCAGCGGGCTGGCCACCACGCCCTCGGTACGCAGGCCGAGCGCGGCCGCCGCGGCCGCTACCCCGCCGACGACTTCGGCGCGCAGTGCCGGGTCGCGCACCACGCCACCGGAGCCGACACGTTCCTTGCCGACCTCGAACTGCGGTTTGACCATCGGCAGCAGGTCGGCGCCGTCGGCGGCGCAGGCCGCGAGCGCGGGCAGCACCAGGCCGAGCGAGATGAACGACAGGTCACCGACGACGAGCTGCACGGTGCCGCCGATGCTGTCGGGGGTGATGGTGCGGACGTTGGTGCGGTCGAACACCTGCACCCGCTCGTCGTTCTGCAGCCGCCAGATCAGCTGCCCGTAGCCGACATCGACGGCGACCACCTCGCCTGCGCCCCGCGACAGCAGCACGTCGGTGAACCCGCCGGTCGACGCGCCCGCGTCCAGACACCGTTTGCCCGCGATGTCGAGTCCCCGCGGCTCGAACGCCGTCAGCGCGCCGAGCAGTTTGTGCGCGCCCCGCGACGCCCACGACACCTCGTCGGGTTCGGCCCGCACGATCAGCGGTGTCCCCGCCTCGACCGCCGTCGCCGGTTTCACCGCGACGCTGCCTGCGATCAGGACGCGGCCCGCGCCGATCAGCTCGACCGCGTGTTCTCGCGATCGAGCCAAGCCGCGCCGGACCAGTTCGGCGTCCACCCGCGCTCGCCTGGCCACCTCAGATCTTGTCCACGGTCGCGAGTGCGTCGACCAGCACGTCGTGCGCCTGTTCGAGGATGCGGGCGCGCCGCGTGATGTCGGCACCGGTTTCGGTGTTCTCCGCCGGGCCAGGTACCGCGGCCGCCCCGAGTTCCGCGAGCAGGGCGTCGACCTCGGCTTTGATCCGGTTCGGATCGGCCGGTTCCGGCCGTCCCTGGGCTCCGGGCAGGTGACTGCCGGGCAGCGGAATCCCTGGGCGAGGTGGCTGTGACGCGCCGGTCGGCGGTGAACTCGGAGTATTCATCGTGTGGTCAACGCTATCGGATTTCGGAATCGGCCGCGCGCACCCGGACCGCCCGGCCGGGATACCGCCGCAACAACTCCGCGACCTCTGGCACGGTGACATCGCCCGGCACGAGCTCCTCGTTGAGCGCTTCCAGCCCGGTGGCGACGAAGGTTGGTATCCGCGCCGACGGCGCGGTGCGCAGCTCGTCGAGCGTGCTGACGCCGGTGAGCACGAGCAGCGAGTCGAGCCCGAGCCCGTTGGCGCCCTCGATATCGGTGTCGAGCCGGTCGCCGACCACCAGCGCGTTCGGCGTCCCCGACCGTTCGAGCGCGTCCTCCATCAGCGGGGCGAACGGTTTGCCCGCGACGAGTGGTTCCGAGTCCGATGCGGTCCGCAGGGCGGCGACCATGGAGCCGTTGCCCGGTGCCAGTCCGCGTTCGTTCGGCAGGGTGCGGTCGGTGTTGGCGGCGACCCACAGTGCCCCTGCCCGCAGTGCGTAGGCGGCTTCGGCGAGGTCGGGCCAGGCGGTGGCCGGGGAGTGTCCCTGGACGACGGCGGCGGGCGGCGTGTCACCGAACCGCCGGATCGGGACCAGACCGACAGCCGCGATCTCGGCGGCGAGGTCGTCGGTACCCACCACGAGTACCTGCTGCCCTCGTTCCAGCCGGTGCGCGAGCATCCTGGCGGCGGCCTGCGCGCTGGTGACCACGTCGGTGGCGCTCGCCGGGTAGCCCAGCTCGGCCAGGTGCGCGGCGACCGCATCGGGCCCGCGCGAGGCGTTGTTGGTGACATACACCAGCCGCTGCGCCGAATCACCGTTCGGAACAAGCGCTTTCGGCCCTCCGTCGATGACCTCCGGCCCGCGGTACAGCGTGCCGTCCAGATCGAGCAGCAAAGCGTCGTATCGATCGCGTAGCTGATTCACACACCCTCACTCCGTCGTCACTGCCGGCCGAGTACAGCTCCCGACCCTAGGCGAGGTCACCGACAACTTCGGTTCCCGCAGTCGCCGAACAGTGCTCGCCCCTTCATGATCGAGCATGCGGCGGATGCCGGTGCACGGTGTGCCCGATTTCGGTCCCGCGCGGTGAGGCAGCTCACCAGCCGTTCGTCACCGGCTCACTCCGTGCCGCTCCTCGGCACCACCGGTGCCGGCACCACGGCAGGCCGCCGGCGTGCGTACGTCGCGAAGTACCCGACGTGGCCAGGCAGTACGGCCGTCTGTCGTGCACAGACGAGAGGTGTCGGGGTGCGCCCGCGCGTTGCCGCACCGGTGCGTGTATCGATCACGATCAGCCGCGCCATGAGAGCAACCGGCGCACCCACCTGGCCGACGCGAGGCACGGTAGCTGAGGAGGCGAGGCAAGCGACACCACATGGCAGCTCGGCCCGACGAAGCGAGCGCGGACTTGCAGCGACGAAACCGTCGGCGACGAGGCTGGGCCGCCCGCCCAGGAAACACGGAAGCTGGGGCAGGCGGCACCGCGGACAGACGCGACAGTGCGCGGAGAGTATGGGGACGCAGCCGACGCGACGGCTCTCATCTGGGCACACCTGCGGTGTCGGACCGCCCGGAGACGCGCTGACGCAGCGCGTGCGGCGGAACGCAAGCCAGGACCGTGGCGGGTATGTGGCTGCGACGAGCCGTGGACCGGGCCTCTGATCGGGTCCCGGCCCACGGCACGCCACCGGAGCGGACGCTACTGTGCGTCGCCGGTCAGTTCGGCGGCGCGGTCCTCGGCGTCGGTCTCGCCGTCGAGATCGGCCGCGGCGGCGTTGAGGAACCACTGCTGGCCCTCGTCGGTGCGGCCTGCCGCGACGAGCGCGTCGGCGTAGGCGTAGAACAGGCGCGCGGCGCTCGAACCGGTCCGTGCCGGATCCAGGTCGGAGGTCTGCAAGGTGACCACGGCCTGGTCGAACTGACCGAGGTCCATCCGCGCACCGGCGACGACGATCCGCAGCTCGGTGGCTTCGTCGCCGGTGAGCCGCTGTGCTTCCTCACTGCGACCGAGTTCGATGGCCCGCTCCGGCCTACCGAGTCCGCGTTCGCAGTCGGCCATCACCGCGAGCAGCCCGGATCCACCCGACATCCGGCGCGCGGTCCGCAGTTCCGAGAGCGCCTCCGCCCATTCCTCGGCGTGGTAGGCGACCACGCCCGCGGTCTCCCGCACCACGGCGATGCGGCCTGCCCGTTGCCGGGCTGCCCTGGCGTGCGCCAAGGCGAGCCGCGGATCGTCTTCGAGCAGCTCGACCGCCATCACCAGGTGGCGGGCGACGGTTTCGGCGTTGTTCTTGTCCAGCGTCAGCAGGTCGCGCCGCACGGCTGGGTCCAGATCGGAGGGCTCTACGTCTTCGGGAATATCGGGCTCGTCGGGACGAGCCGCGCGCCGGTCGGTGGACCGGCCGCCCGGAGTACGGGCGCCCTCACCGCCGCGTCGCCGCTCCTCGTACTCCGCCGCCGGCGCCGATTCGCTCTCGCTGGCCGCAGCCGTGTCTGCGTCCGCGTCGGCGGGCGCCGGCTCGGTAGCTACCTGGTTCGCGGGCTCCGGCTGTTCCTCGTCCGCGGGCGAGTCGTCGAACTGCTCAGTGGACGCGGGCGTGGCGGTTTGGTCGACCACATCCGAGCCGGCGTCAGCCGATTCGGCCTCGGTGTCGCCGACAGCGGCTGCCGACGCGACAACGCCGAGTACATCGCCGTCGCGCTCGCGGCGCTTCTCACGGTAGGTGCCGTCGAGCGGCTCGCCGTCCTCGCCGACGAATCGACCACGGCCCGTACCGGATTCGGCGCCCCGCTTGAATCCACCGCGCCCACGATCGTCCTCCCGGCGGAAACCCCGCCCCTGATCGTCGCGACGCTGGTAACCACCGCGCTCGGAACCACCGCGGCCACGGTCATCGCCTTCGCCACGACGGAAGCCACGCCCGGAACCACCACGCGAACGATCGTCGCCCTCATCACGAGGGAAACCGCCACGATCCGACCCACTTCGGGCACGGTCATCGCCTTCGCCGCGCCGGAAACCACCGCGATCGGAACCACCACCGCGCCGGTCGTCGCCCTCGTTCCGGCGGAAACCACCACGGTCGCCGCGACCCGCGTCGTCACGACGCTGGTAACCACCTCGATCACCACTGTCGCCGCGCCGGAAACCACCACGATCGGAACCACCACCGCGCCGGTCGTCGCCCTCGTTCCGGCGGAAACCACCACGATCGCCGCGACCCGCGTCGTCACGACGCTGGTAACCACCTCGATCACCACTGTCGCCGCGCCGGAAACCACCACGATCCGAACCACCACGCGAACGGTCATCGCCCTCGCCGCGCCGGAAACCACCACGATCGGAACCACCACCGCGCCGGTCGTCGCCCTCGTTCCGGCGGAAACCACCACGGTCGCCGCGACCCGCGTCGTCACGACGCTGGTAACCACCTCGATCACCACTGTCGCCGCGCCGGAAACCACCGCGATCGGAACCACCACCGCGCCGGTCGTCGCCCTCGTTCCGGCGGAAACCACCGCGATCGCCGCGACCCGCGTCGTCACGACGCTGGTAACCACCTCGATCACCACTGTCGCCGCGCCGGAAACCACCGCGATCGGAACCACCACCGCGCCGGTCGTCGCCCTCGTCCCTGCGGAAGCCACCGCGGGGCCGGTCGTCGTTGTCACGACGGAACCCGCCGCGGTCACCGCGATCGGTTCCGCCGCGCCGGCCATCGTCGCTGTCGCGACGGAACCCGCCACGATCGCCGCCGCGCGGGCGATCGTCGTCGGAACGCCGGTAGCCGGAACCGCCGTGGCCCGTGTCGTCACGACGCTGGTAGCCGCGATCGTCACGATCGGACCCGCCGCGCTTGCCTTCGGAACGGTCGTAACCGCCGCGGGTGTCGTCATTGCGGCGGAAACCGCCACGGGTATCGTCGTTTCCGCTGCGGGGTCGGTCGGCCGGTTCACCGCGGCGGCCGAAACCGCGGGCGTCTCCGTCCCTGCGGAAAGGCTTCCGTCCGTCGTTGTGTTCCGACACGGCGTTCCCTTTCTGGATTCCCCGGCGCCGGGGAGTGTTGTCGTGGCCCCGCCTACGAGAATTCAACCACGGGCGGAGGACGGGGCAGTGTCCGCCCGGTGTGGTGTGGCCGGCTTCCGGACCACAAACGACGATAGGGGACCCAGTTCTGGGTCCCCTATCGCAACAGTTTGTCCGGCGGTGTCCTACTCTCCCACACCCTGTCGAGTGCAGTACCATCGGCGCAGGTGGCCTTAGCTTCCGGGTTCGGAATGGGACCGGGCGTTTCCCCACCGCTATAACCGCCGTAACACTATGAAACTATCCACAACCGCGCCAGCCTGACGGCCTGCAGCTGTAGTCGTGTGTTGTTTCAAAACCGCACAGTGGACGCGTAACACCTTCGATAGTAAGCCCTCGGCCTATTAGTACCAGTCACCTCCACACGTTACCGTGCTTCCAGCTCCGGCCTATCAACCCCATCATCTGTAGGGGGCCTTAACCCATCAAGTGGGAGAGAAACCTCATCTTGGAACAGGCTTCCCGCTTAGATGCTTTCAGCGGTTATCC